>NZ_JAFMSV010000001.1:0-1359460 GCF_017916345.1 Rufibacter aurantiacus | reverse complement strand
GCATCTAAGTGCGAAACTCACCCCAAGATGAGACATCCCTTTAAGGGCCGTGGGAGACGACCACGTCGATAGGCGGCAGGTGTAAAGGTAGAGATACCATAGCCGAGCCGTACTAATTGCCCGAGAACTTTCCAAACAAGGCGCCCCCCAAGGCGCGTACCCTAGCCCCCTCTCTTCCCCAGTATCTCAAAGCACCCCCCGACCCCATTAAGCACGTGTAGCGATACCGTGCGGCAGGCAGAGATGCCTCAAGACAATGGTGGCTATGTCGCGGGTGTCCACCTCTTCCCATTCCGAACAGAGAAGTTAAGCCCCGCCGAGCCGATGGTACTGCGGTCACACGCGGGAGAGTAGGTAGCCGCCAACCCCACCTAAGGCGCCCCCCTTCAGCAATGGAGGGGGGCGTTCTGCGTTTACAGGGATCACAGGGGGAGGGGAAGTCAATGTCCTTTGGCTGTGCCTTATGCCCTGCGGCCCACAGGCTTCCCGCTGGGAGGAACTCTTTATTATAGGTGGGCAGCATATGGCTTGATAGTAAGGTCAATCTTTAGCTCTCATTGTTAAATAAATATTAAGAATAGAAAGTTATATAAGGAACAGAAAGCCCTGCTCTTCTAATCAGAAGAGCAGGGCTTTCTTTGTTAGCGTTTATTTATGTTTATGCAGGTAACTGTTAAGCCTCGTTTACGACCTGTTTTGGCCAAACTGATGTTAAACTAAGATGGCTTTATAGAGTATTTAACGGAACCTACATTACCCTTTAATACTCTATAAGAGTTTCCTTCTGAATAGATTGATAACACAAAAGCAAAGAGGCGCATCAAATTTGATGCGCCTCTTTGCTTTTGATACAGTATAATTTTGGTCATTCAGGGCTTCCGCCAGTGACTACCTTTAATAAGGTTTCTTCCTGGAGGTGCTTTCTAGATGCCTCTATCAAATCCTTAGGAGATAGCGCTTGGATGGATTGGAGTAGTTGTGAATAGAAATCAGGCGACAGGCCCAATAAGATGTTTGATCTGTATTTATCCATCTTATCAAACAGGGTTGCATGATCAGACAAGAACTTCCCGTTCAAATGTTTCTTAGCAGTTAAGAATTCCTCTTCAGAGACTTCTTCCTGCATGAGAAGGTTGATTTCCTTTGAAACCTCTTCAAGGGTTTCTTTGATTTTATCTCCCTTAATATCTGTTCCTATAAAGAACAAAGAATCATGCTCCTTGTGGGAGAGAGAGGAATAGATGCCATAGGTAAAGCCCTTATCCTCTCTGATGTTCTTCATCAGCCTGGAGCCAAAGTATCCGCCAAGGATATGATTGGTCAGGTATAAGGCAGGATAATCAGAGTGAGTGGGCCTAATAGTGGAATTACCTACCCTAATGGAGGCTTGCATCTGGTTTGCAGTTTTATTTACCAGTAAACCAGTCTGAGGAGAATTGGCCTTTAATGTTGGATTAATGATTTCAGCGCTTGGTGCTCCCTTTAAATTAGTGGAGATGGCTTCAATTCCGGCTTTGTTTATGTCTCCGGTTATGAATATCTCTGAATTAGAAAGCGTATAAGCTGCCCGGTGGAAACCCATTAGGTCCTGGATAGTTAAAGCTGTGATTTCTTCTTCTGAGATGGAGGAGGCATAAGGATGGTCCTGGCCGTAAACGGCTACGGTAAATGCCTCGGTTGCCAGGTAACTGTTCTTCTGCTTATCCACAGAAAGAGTCTGAATGATTCTTTGCTTCATGAGCGCGAATTCATTCTCCGGGAACGAGGGCTGCAGGATAATCTCAAAGGTAAGCGGCAGCAGAAAGGGAAGGAACTTTGACAAACAATACAAAGTCACGGTAGATCTGTCAAAGCCATGGTTAACTTCTAAGGAGGCTCCATAATAATCCACCATATCCGCAATCTCTTTGGCTGTGTGGAACTGGGTGCCTTCTTTCAGCATTTTGGCGGTGAGCGACGCTACACCTGGTTTGGATTGGAACCACTTACCCGCCTTAAAAACAAATTCAACCCGTACTACAGGTTGAATGTTGTTTTCAAAGATATGAAGTCGGGCTCCTGAAGGGGTGATTTGAACTTCGGGAGCAATAGAAAGATCTGTAGTAAGCTCAGCAATAGCTGGTGCTACTGTACGGTTTATAAGCATAATTTATTGTTCTGCTGGCTCGTCTAATCTGAAATGCAACGAGAAACGGAAAGTTTGGGCTAATGGGTTATTCTGCTCATTAGGGATCATGTAAGCCCCATCAAAGCCAAATTTCTGGTAACGGATACCCAAACCCATGGTAAAGTACTGGCGACCGCCTTTTAACTCATTCTCGAAGAAATAACCAGCACGGGCCGCAAACATGTTGTCGTACCAGTACTCAAGACCGGTAGAAAGGGTGATTTCCTTTAATTCCTCACTTCCGCCCCCTGGAGCATCGGTGAAGGACTTGAAGATACCAGAGAAGACGTTGGTTTGGTCATTGGCCCCAGGATCATCAGACTGAGTGTAAGGCACCAGAAGCTTGTTACCGTCTACCGCCAAAGTAAGTTTGTTGTAGGGGTCAAGTTCCATGGTGAAAGCTGTACCCAGTCTCAGGTTAGTAGGCAAAAAGTCTTTTCTACCAGCTGTGGTGTAAGATATTTTCGCCCCGATGTTGGAGACATTAGCACCTAAGGCCAAATTGTAGTTTTTGCCGCCCAAAGCCAGGTCTTTGGTGTAATACATACCCAAATCAACGGCTACCGAGTTGCCCGGCTGAGATTCTCCAATCACGTTTCCGCCGCCGCCCACATTCACGTTACCAGAAAGGTTAGAGTGGATATAACGGGCCCCAACGCCTAAGCTCAGGTTCTCACTTAATTTCTGGCCATAGGCCAAGCTAATAGCATATTCCTTGGGGTTGAAGTTCTGGATGGCATTACCTGATGCATCAGTGAAGTTGAGCTCCCCTAAGTCAAAGTAAAGGAGGGAGGCTGCCAGCGAAGAGTTTGCCGTTACCTTTTTATGCACCGATAGGTTGCTCAAAGACATGTCATTGACAATCTTGGAAAGCCACGGGGTATATGAGAGTGACACGCCTAAATCATCCTCAATAAAGCCAAGTTTAGCGGAGTTCCAGTAGATGGAGTTAGCATCCGGGGAAATGGCCACCCCGGCATCACCCATACCAGCCGAGCGGGCATCTGGAGTTACAGAAAGGAAAGGCACCGCTGTGGTGATAGGTCTGTACTCGGTGCTCTGGCCAATGGTGGTTTGGGCTGAGGCCGTGAGGCCAGACAAAGTGACTAAAAAGAGACCAAAGATGGTGGATCTGAATAGGGTGCAGTTCATGCGGTAGAGGTTGTGGTATCTGGTAGTATTATTTAAGTAAAACTAGCTTTTCATAGCGAGATGTACTAGCTCCATCCTGACGAGAACGTACATTTACCTTGTATATGTATACGCCCTTGGCTAAAACATCATTGCTGTCATCGCGGCCATCCCAGGTAAGGTCAGAGAAATGGGCATTCCCGTCTCCAAAACCGTGCAGAGATTTAACCAGTTTTCCTGATACGGTAAAAACCTGAATAAGTATATCCAACTCCTCACCCGGACGGTTATGGTCAAAATGGAAAGTGGTTTTACTCAGGAAAGGGTTAGGGATATTGTACACGTGGTCCAAAGCCAGTTTCTCTGAAGAAGCCACAATAAACTCTATTTTGGTAGTGCTGGAGTTGTTGTGCGTGTCCCAGGCTTTGAGGGAAAGCGTATGCGGACCAACAGAAACATCCTTCAGGGAATAACGCACTTTCCCCGATTGGTAGGAATCAACATCAGCGGTATAGAACTCATTCAAGATAATAGGCTCAGATGATTTCTCATCCAGAATGGCGGTGATTTCGTGCCCAATGCCGGCACCCGCCGTGTTAATCCCGTTCTCATCAAATAAATGCGCCAGCAGGGTGGCATCCTTCCCAGTGATTCCTCCAGAGACAAAGGATTCATCGTTCATGAACAGCTCCAGCTGAGGCGGGGTATTGTCTGCCGAAACATCTGAGTTGGCACCTCCCACGGGCACGATGGTGGCACCCAATCCGTCTATGGAAGAAGAGGAGGCATACAGGTGAATACTGCCCTCGCCAAACTGGTAGTTGATGTCTTTAGGGATGACCAGGGAAACCTCAAAAATGCCGTTTTTCACCGTGGCTAAACCGTCATACAAAACGTTGCTGCGATTCATTACCTGGCGTTTGGCGTTCTGATCACCAAGTGTGGTAAGCGTGGCCCGTTTGTCATAGACAGTAATATGGACCTGACCCTGAAAATCAGCGGCGACTTGTTGCTGGCTGTTCCGCACGAAACCTTCCAGTACTACTTTAGACAGGGCCTTAAGCGTATCTGAGGCAGCCGCGTTGAAGGGTTTACCATTTAACTTGGAAAGCACCACTTCCATCTTAGGGTAAGCCAGCCGCATGGCAGGGTCTCCCAGTAAGGCAAAATTTCGGTTGTTCACGCCAAAGAGACTCGCGTTCTTAGTCTTATTTGTGAGTACCCCCAAAGTAGGCAAGGAACCATTGGAAAGCGGCGTAAACAGGAAGTTGAAGAAGTTGGTGTTCAGGGCCCGGTTGCCGTCTGAGTACACGGGGCGCGTAGTAGTCAGCAAGCCAATGGCGCCGCCTTCTGGGTGGAATAAAGCAGTCTCTGCGCCCGAATTCCGTCTTGGGTCATCATAGCGGCCAATCTCGCAGGTAGCGGTCAAAAAGAATGTGAGCTTGTTGGCGTTCTTCCAGGTCTGAATCTCATTGATGGTCAGGATCTGCTCATCGGCGAGGCTTATGGCGTTGCCGTGGCCCGTGTAATTGGTGACCAATGCGCCTTTCTCAATGGCCTCACGCAGGGCCTGATTTGTCTCCGGGGAGCGCTGGCCATTAGGCACTGAGATCTGCGGATACAGGTCAAGGTAAATCTTTTGGGGCAGGTACCCAGGATATTTGCGCTCCACAAACTCAGCCAGATAATCAGCATCGTTTAAGTGCTCGTTGGAGTCCCCGTCATCTGCCAGGAAAATAAGGCGTTTCCGCCAGTTGCCTAATGTCTGGTCGCTTTCATACCGGATGATCTTGTCAATCATCAGATCGGCCTCAATAGAGGTTTTTACCGGCAAGCGGCCAATCCCTACATCCAGCAGGTGGGCAAAAGAGAAATCAGTCTCAGACCATTCGCCTTCCTCGTCATCCAGAAACCCGATGTAGTCATCTGAGGAGTAGGAGGTGATGGGGTCCAGCGACTGGCGTGATTCGTAAATGGGAATAAAGTTGGTGTTCTGCTGGATTCTTTTCTTAGGGTCAAAGGAGGCATCCCCCAGCAAGGCCACCTGGATAAGGTCATCTCCCTGTTTGGTGCTGCGCTCATACAGCATCTTCAGAAAGTCGCGGAGCGCGGTGATGTCCTGTTTGCCCGAGGAGAATTCTTCGTAGATTCTTGGCAGTTCAATAACCTCTACCTGCAGTCCTGTCTGGGTGCGCCGGTGATTTGCCAGTCGCTGTGCCTGGGCTATGAAACCACCAGGTGTGATGATAACCAAATCTACCTTACCATCCAGATTAAGGCTGTGCAGGTTTTGGTTGGCTACTTTGCCCAAGAAATTGGGGGTGGGGAAGGCAGAGCCCTGAAAGGCGATGTACTCACGGATTTGCTGGCTGTTGGCCGAGAAGCGGGCTGTTCCGTTGCCTATGGAAAGCGCTTGTTTTACCGGTTTCAGCGGATCTGTCACATCCCACACCTGCGCATCGGCAGCTGTCATGCCGCCAACCAGGAAAGTGGTCACGGCGTTCTGCTTGCTGGCCAAAGACCGGAAATTGGTCTGGTTCCCGTAAAGCTTCAACTGCCGCAGCGCTGATAAAGTAAAATAATTGAGATAGCCTGCCGCCGACGAGCTGCTGCCCGGTTGGTAGGTATATGCCACGTTCAACTCATTGGTGTAAGAGAGAGAACTGAGCGGGGGCGAGAAATACAGCACATGGTTTACGCCCTCGGGGTGGTAATTGTAAGAGCCGCGGCCGAAGATAGAGTGGGTGCCCAGACTAGTGTTATTCAACCTTACGGAGAAAGAACTGCTCTCAGGGGAGTTGGCCATCACCGCCGAGGTAAGCCAAACGGTGCTGTTGGACACCAGATCAGAGGCCGGAATAGCGAAGTTCTGCTGGGTGGTAAAGGAATTGAACTCCTCGCCGTACCACTCGCGGCCCGAGTTGACCATGTTGCGGAGGTCCACTTCATGAAACCAGTGCTCGTCATAGGCATTGACTTCGGGGAAAGAACCGGGCACCGAGGCCTGCTGGCTTACCCTGAGTCCGGCGGAAGAACCAACGGTTAGGTAATAGTAAGTGGTATCTGTGTACAGGTTGAGGGAGTGCACAAACGGCGTCTGGCCGGTAACAAGGTTCTCTGACCAGGTGTGCGGGCCCTGCCCGTAGAAAAGAAGATAGTCGTTGTTGTCAAAGGAGCCGTCCTGCTCGCCTTCCACCCAGATAGCGTTCTCCACTAAATCATCATGGCGGGGGGCGGAGTTGGCCTGAGGCAGCATTCCCCCGCCATTCCCATACAGGCGCAGATTGCGCGGGTTCAGGTTCTGGAGGTTCACGCCCATGGCCTGCAGCGCGGCCCTGTCCAGCTTGTACATGCCGCTGGCGGGCACCCCGATTTTAAACCAATCGCCGGAGGCCAAAACGGAGCGAGAGGCATACGTACGGCGGACTGGGGTTTGACCGGGAGCTTTTCTGAGGTTGTTGCTTGAAGTGTAGCGATAACTGAACTTGAGCAGTTTCTCCACCACACCGGTCTGCGGATTCAGCCGGAATGGCTGAAAGGAGACCACTGAGTGCGGGACCCGGTTGGCCGTTCCCGCACTAATGGAAGTCTGTATTTCAGTTTTGAGGCTCTTTTTGGAAAAAGCGCGTGATTCTGCCTCGGTCAGCGGGCCAAACTCCAGCGAGGTGAACTCAAAGGAGGTGACCTTGGCGTTGGGGATAGACAGCAGATAGAAAGGAATCTCTTCGCGGTTCAGGAAAGCCGCTTCTTCAAAAACCGGCAGGGCATCAGAAGCCGTAGTCCCCACGGGCGGAGGACCAGCCGGAGCCGTGCGCCAGGAAATGGTCCGCGTGTCCTGGGTTTGGGCCCAGGCAGAAACGGCAGCCATCCAGAAGCCTGCGGCAAAAAGGAACTTTCTTACAAGATGCATGTACGCGGGTAAAATAATTACTCCGCAACACAGTCCTTCTTTCATAGGTTCAGCTCAGGAAACGGAGAGAAGAACCAGAATGGGGGTGTTCTTTAGTTGGCTGTGAGACGGTAAGAGAATGATTCCATAATCATGTTGGCCAGTAATTTCTTACAGGCCTCCTCTACTTTCTGGGCAGCGGCGGTTTCGTTTTCCGCCTCTAACTGTAAACGAATATGTTTGCCAATTCTTACATCAGAAACCTGCTCCAGGCCTAAATGTTCCAAACCCAACATCACCGCTTTTCCCTGCGGGTCTAACAGTTCTGTGTGGGGCATGATATCTATTTCGGCGGTGAATTTCATAAAGAAGATGATTTATGGAAAAATGATAAAATAATGTACATCGCAAGGTTCAGGGGAACCGCGGTAAAGTTAAGGATTGCCAGGAAAAGAATGGAAAGCCCCATGAAAATAAACCTGATTTGGTTTCCTTTCCAGGCCATATTCTTGAATTTAAGCGCAAACAAGGGCAGCTCGGCAATGAGTAGGTAAGAAAACAGCACCGTAATGCCTAGCAGCACGAAGGGGTTCATGATCAGGAACGACAACCCGAAGTCATCATTGGCCAGGATAAGCGGCAAAGACATGATGAACAAAGTACAGGCCGGCGTGGGTACCCCAATAAAAGAAGAGATCTGGCGGGTATCAATGTTGAACTTGGCCAGCCTGATGCAGGAAAAAACGGTGATTAGGAAGCCGGCCAGGGGCAGAAAGCTGGGCAAGTCATAGCCGCCCTTTTCAATGGCTATCGCGATCATCTGTACCATGGCGGCGCCGGGCACCACGCCAAAAGAAACCATGTCGGCCAGGGAGTCCAGTTGCTTTCCAATCTCAGAATAGGTGTGCAGCACGCGCGCCACCATGCCGTCCATAAAGTCAAGGGCGGCGGCGGCAACTACCCAAGCCGCGGCCGTGGTAAGTTCCTGCTGAAAAACAGATACCAGCGCCAGACAACCGCAGAACAGGTTGAGGCAGGTGATAAAGTTAGGAATGTGTTTCTTCATGTTTTTGTAAGGGTCTGTTCTGAGCCTGGTTTTCTGAAATTAGCTCAAAAACGGATTGCCGGCTTTTTCCTCTCCAATGGTGGTAGAGGGGCCATGGCCAGGGTATACGGTAACCTCGTCTGGCAGGGAGAATAATTTGGTGCGGATGCTTTGAATGAGCGTGTTGTAATCACCGCCGGGTAAGTCAGTGCGGCCTATGCTGCGGTTGAACAAGACGTCGCCGCCAATCAGGTTTTTACTTTCCGGGTGGTAGAACACCACGTGGCCGGGTGCGTGGCCGGGCGTGAACAGCACCTCCAGCTCGGTCTCCCCGAAGCGCACGTTTTCGCCCTCTTTCAGGAATTTCTCGGGTAAAACCTCCTGGTACTGCGGAAAGCCGTAAGCCGCCGAATATGTGGGCACCGCCCTCAGCACAGACAGGTCTTCTTCATGGATTTCCAGCGGCACGCCGTAGGTATCAGCCACGAATTTGTTTCCCAGCACATGGTCAATGTGGCAATGGGTGTTCAGCAGGCGCACTACTTTGAGGCCTTGGGTCTGGATGAACTGCTGCAATTCCTGCTGTTCCTGTTTATCGGCGCAGCCTGGGTCAATGATCACGCACTCTTTGGTGTTATCATACAGTACGTAGGTGTTTTCCTGGAAAGGGTTGAACGTGAAGAATTTTACTTGCAGACCAGTGGCAGCCATGGATTACGTCTTAATTGCAGGCTCTAAGTTACAGATTTCAGCGGCACATGCCGTACCTTGGGGCATGAATTATGATTATCTGGTAATAGGCCACGGTCTGGCCGGCGCGATTCTGACCTGTTTTCTGGAAAAGAGCGGTAAAACGGTTCTGGTGATAGATGCCCCCAAAGCGAGCTCGGCCTCCCGCGTGGCGGCTGGGCTCATTAACCCCGTGGCCGGGAAACGCTTTGCCAAAAGCTGGCAGGTAGACGCCTTTCTGCCTGCTGCCGCCGCGTTTTACCAGGAGATGGAAGACCGCTACCAAACCAATCTTTTCTTCCGCAAACCCATTTTAAAACTGTTCTCCAGCCCCGAGGAGCAGAACAACTGGATGGGCAAGAGCACCGATGCCGCCTGGGACGGCTACATAGAGACCACGCACCTGCAACTCCCGCCCTCTGATTCCGTTCACCAGGAGTTGGGCGGTTTGCTTATCCAACAGGGCGGGTACGTGGCCTTGCGTACGTTCCTGGATGCGCGCCAGCAGGACCTGCAGAGCCGGGGTTTGTTCAGGGCAGAATCATTTGACTTCACCCGGTTGGAACTGTTGTCGGAAAGCGTGCGCTACGCCGATGTGCAGGCCCGAAGAATCATCTTCTGCGAGGGTGCGCAGGGAGCCCAGAATCCGTTTTTCAGCTGGCTGCCGTTTTCCCTGAACAAAGGCGAAATTTTAGACATAAATGTGCCAGATTTTGAGGCTTCATATATCTATAATAAAGCCGTTTACGTTGTGCCTTTAGGACAATATCATTACCGGGTAGGTGCCACTTACAATTGGCGCAACCTGGAGGAGCAGCTTACCCCTGAGGCAAGGGAAGAACTTTCCACTAAGGCGCAGGACATCCTGAAAAAACCATTCACCGTGGAAAAGCAGTATGTTGGGATAAGGCCGGCGGTACGGGACCGGAAACCCCTGGTGGGGCAACACCCGGACCACCCGCAGGTAGGTATTTTCAACGGCATGGGCTCTAAGGGAGTATTAATGGCGCCTTTGCTGGCCCAGCAGTTTATCTCTGCATTGGAGCAGAAAACGCCCTTATGGCCAGAGGTGAATATTGCCCGGTATTTATCGTTATATTTAGCATCTACGCCAAACACATGAGTCAAACCTCTACCCGCTTCTTACATGTTTGCCGGTTACTAGTGCTGCTCCTGGGCATGGGGGCACCCGCGTTTACGTATGGCCAGGCTACCGCCCCAGATGACTTCGGGCAGAACCGTATCCAGTACAAACGCTTCAACTGGCAGTACTACAGCACCCAGAACTTCAACATCTACTTCTCGCAGGACGGCCGCGAACTGGCCCGCCATGCCGCCGAACACGCCGAGCGGGAACTGAAAAGGATTACCTCCCTCATCGGGTACTATCCTTACTCCAAGATCACCATCATCATGTACAACTCTGTCTCAGACATGAAGCAGAGCAACATAGGCCTGATTGATGACCCCTACAAAGGCGGCAACGATGCCTTGTTTGTGAAAAGCAAGATTGAGGTGGCCTTTGAAGGATCGCAGACCGAGCTGAAGCGCCAGATGACGTACCGTATCTCCGAACTGCTGCTCTCAGACATGATGTACGGCGGCAGCCTGAAGGAAGTCATCCAGAGCAATTACCTTTTGCGCCTGCCTGAGTGGTTTGTCTCCGGCGCTGCGGCTTACCTGGCCGAGGGCTGGAGTGTGGAGATGGATGACTACATGCGCGACATGATCCAGAAAACCGGCGGCAAGCGCCCAGATCCTTTGTTCGCCAAAAACCAGCGCGTGACCGGCCAGGCCATCTGGAACTATATCACCGAGCGCCACGGCACCGCAGCCATCCAGAACATCCTGAACCTTACCCGCATCACCCGAGACATTGAGGTAGGCATTGCCAGCAGCCTGAACATGCCCTACAAGCGGTTCACCCGGGACTGGTTCGCTTACTATACCCAGATGAACAACTATGCCGATGCGGCGCTGCCTTCTCCCAGCAAAGAGAACAAGCTTAAGAAATCAAACGCCCGGCAATTCCTGTACTCAGAGCCCGCTATCAGTCCCAGCGGACGGAAATTGGCCTACGTGATCTATGACCGGGGCGCTTACAAAGTGTACGTGCGCAATCTAGGGGCCAAAGGCCAACGCATGGTGTACCGGGGCGGCTACAAAATGCCTAACCAAGCCATAGACCGTACGGTGCCGTTGTTGTCCTGGCGGTCAGAGTCGCAGCTGGGGATTTCAGATGTGCGGCGCGGCAAACTGCAGCTTAAGTTGCAGGATGCCGAGAAGCGGTACGTGCCCGGGGTAGCCACTGTGAAAAACCTGCTGGGCAAAACCAACAACGTATTGCCGCTCAACGCCTATAGCCAGGTGGCCGGCGTGGATTTCTCCGAGGACGGGCAGTTTATGGTGCTCAGCGCGGTGAAAAACGGCCAGAGCGATCTCTTCCTGTACCGCAACGGCCGCATAGTGCGCCAACTCACCGATGACATTTTCGATGACCTGGACCCGGCTTTCCTGCCCGGCACCAGCAACCGCATTGTGTTCACGTCTAACCGGTACGCCGACTCGCTCCAGTCCAGCCGGGGAAAATTCGTGTCAGTGGCCAATAACTATGACATTTACCTCTTTGACCCCAACAACACGCAAAGCCGCTTCTGGCAGCTGACCTATACGCCATCTAACGAGGTAATGCCCATCGGGCTTTCCGAGGACGAGATCATGTACCTGGGTGAGGAAACCGGTATCCGGTCGCTTTACCGGCACAACATCAAAACCGGGGTAATTGAGCGGGTTTCCAATTTCCGGCAGAACATCAAAACCTATGACTACAACGTGAAAACCGGTAACCTCACGTTTGTGGCCAATGATCGGGCCAAGGAATTCCTGTACCATTACCCTAATTCAGCCTTGACCGCGGTAGCGCAGCAGAGCTTCAAGACCAAGCGCCAGGAAGTCCTGGAAGGTCACCTGCAGCGCCGCATTCAGCAGGAAAATGCCCGCGTGGCCGCTGCCTTGGCCGCCAAAGCCGCCGCTGATTCTTTGGCAGCACAGCGGGCCGCCCAGATCGCGGCCGGAGTCATAGACACCACCGTGGTAGATTCTGCCGCTACCCAGGCCAAGCCTCCGGTGAAGCCCAAGTCCCGGACCATTATGGCCATGAATACGCCCGATTCCCTGGTGCTGAATTACCCCAGACCCTATGACCTGCGCTTCGGGGTGAATAACCTGATCACGTCCATCCACGCCGATCCTTTGCTGGGCTTCGGGTTTGTGATGGAAGTGGGCATGGCCGATCTGTTTGAAGACTACCGCATCAGGGGTGGGGTTTTCGCTCTCACAGACCTGCAGACCACGAACTTCTACGCCGAGTATTCCAACCTGAAGAACCGCTATGATTATAGGGTGGGCTACCAGAAACAGAGCGTGTACCAAGCCTCCGGAGCATTTGTCCGCCGCCTGGGCAAGCACGAGATCCTTCCGGCATTGAGCTATCCGTTGACCAATGCCCTGAGCGTGAAAGTGCTGCCTCGTTACTCTAACATCAGGTACACCATCATTGAGAACTTCTCTGAGCCGGACGTGGTGATGGACTTCGTGGGCATAGGCGGTGAACTGGTGTTTGATAACTCAGTAGTGACCGGCATGAACATGCGCGAAGGAACCCGCATGAAAGTGGGCATCACCCGCATGTACGGCATTGGGGAAAGCCAGAACGGCTTCGGGAAGTTCTACGTTGATTTCCGGCACTATCAGAAATTACACAAGGAGTTTATCTGGGCCAACCGCTTAAGCTACGGTCACTCTTTTGGGCCAGCGCCTAAGAAATACGTGATGGGCGGGGTGGATAACTGGATCAACGCCTCTGAAGACAGTGCCATCGCAGACGTTTTTGACAATACCTTTACGCCGGCCGATTACTTCTACCTTGATTTTGCCATGCCGATGCGCGGGTTCAACTACTATGCCCGCAACGGTACCCGGTACGTGCTCTGGAACTCAGAACTGCGCCTGCCTATTTTCCAGTATCTGTTTGAGGGGCCTATCAACTCGGGCTTCTTCCGGAACCTGCAGATGGTTGGTTTCTTTGACGCCGGTACCGCCTACAACCGTGGCAACCCGTTCAGCGAAGACAACTCGGTGAATACCCAACCGGTGCCAAGGCCGCCGTTTGAGGTCATAGTGCGCAACTTCCGGAATCCGTTTATGTACGGCTACGGCTTTGGCGCACGCACTACCTTACTGGGCGTCTACGGCCGCTTTGACATGGCCTGGGGTGAGCGGAACCTCCGCCGCGAAGGACCTAAGTTCTACTTCTCCATGGGCTATGACTTCTAGTCTCTTCCGTTGATAATCAAAAAGACCAAAAGCCTTTTTGAGGCTGATTTCCTGAAAATACTTCAAAAACAGAAGGCCTCCTTTTAAGCAAAGGAGGCCTTCTGTTTTATGGGTAGTTGTCTATTCAAGTGGTTTAAAGACAAAACGGATAGTAATATGCTCCCGGTAATAAAAACAATATGGACAACTCAATCTAATTCATTGGATTGTCTCTCTACTTTGCTTTGCACACGTATCGTCCCCCTTTGAAGGGGGTAGGGGGATGACAAAGTAAGTTGGAGAACCGAAAAGCTTCACTATGAGCAAGGGCAACCACAAGGGATTGCCCCTACAGGGAACGCCATGATCTGCAAGAGTAATCCTCCCGAGCCTTCAAAGGGGGACGATATGCGTAAGGGTTCCTTGGTTTAGGTTACTATTTAGCACCCATTTTCTGTAAAATAGGCCTAAAACAGAAATGCCTCCCTGTTTCCAGAGAGGCATTATATCTGTTATCTGACTAATCAGCTTTCTTCAATAAAGGAGCTTAGGCTTGCACTGCTTGCAGGAGAGACTCAAACAAGAGACGGCCATCGGTGTTGTTCAGTTCTGGGTCAACGGCGCGCTCTGGGTGCGGCATCATCCCGAACACGTTTTTGTTTTTGTTGCTCACACCGGCAATGTTGAGCAGACTGCCGTTGCAGTTGCAGTACTCATTCACTTCGCCGTTGGCATCGCAGTAGCGGAACATAATCTGACCATTGTCTTCCAGTGCCTTCAGGGTGTCGGCATCGGCGTGGAACCGGCCTTCTCCGTGGGCAATCGGAATTTTATAGGCTTTACCTGGCTCTAACAGAGCCGTAGGCAGGGCCTCGTTGTTCTCTGGCGTTATGTACACGTTCTGGCAGATGAACTGCTGGCTGGTGTTGCGCAACAGGGCACCGGGCAGCAGGCCTGCCTCGGTCAGGATCTGGAAACCATTGCAGATTCCCCACACGTACCCGCCGGAATTGGCGAACTTCACCACTTCCTGCATGATAGGGGAGAAACGGGCAATAGCGCCGGAACGCAAATAATCACCATAGGAGAAACCTCCTGGCAGTACTATGAAATCACAGTTCTGCAAATCATGGTCTTTGTGCCATAACCTAACAACTTCCTTCTGGGTAGTGTGTTGCAAGGCATCAATGACATCCTGGTCGCAGTTGGACCCCGGGAAAACGACAACTCCAAATTTCATGGCGCAAAGATAAAGAAAATACGTGAGCTTCATAAGTTATAAGGCGTCAGAAACCGCAGATAACCAGATAGAGAGAGAATGCTCCTTTTTTCATAAATTTACTTTTCAACTTTTACTTACGTACTATGCTTTTATCCATGACCGGGTTTGGGGCTGCCCACCTAGAGACAGAGGGTTCTATGGTCAGCATTGAGCTGAAATCACTTAACTCAAAATCCCTGGACCTGAGTCTGCGCATCCCGCGGAGCTTGTCAGACAAAGAACTGGAAATCAGAAATCTTATTGGCAAGAGCCTGGTGCGCGGCAAAATCAACCTCAGCATTGAGGTGAGCAGAAACAAAGCCAACACTACCCGCAGCAGAATCAACACCGATCTTCTTAAACAATACTACCAGGAAATAGAGCAGGCCGCCCAGTCTCTGGGCGCGCAGTCGCCGGACCTGTTCCGGCTGGCCTTGCACATGCCCGACGTTTTGCAGGCAGAATCAGCAGAAGACACCAAAACCGAGGAGATTGCCTGGGAGCAGGTGTTGCCGCTTCTGCAGGAAGCCATTGACAAGTTCAACACCTTCCGGGCCGATGAAGGCAAGGCCCTCACCACCGAGATTGTTTCCTACATAGACCGCATCAGAATTCTGTTGGCCGAGGTAGACAAGCATGACCCAACGCGCGTGGAGAACATCAGGCAGCGCATCCAGGGGCACCTCACTGAGATCAGCTCGTCTGAATCTTTCAACCAGAACCGGTTTGAGCAGGAGATGATCTACTACATTGAGAAACTGGATATTGCTGAGGAGAAAGTGCGCCTGGTGAACCACCTTCATTATTTCACCGAAACCGTCTACCTGCCTGAACCAACCGGTAAGAAGCTGGCGTTCATTTCACAGGAGATAGGCCGTGAGATCAACACCATCGGGTCCAAAGCCAATGACGCCACTATCCAGCACCTGGTAGTGGAGATGAAAGAGGAACTGGAGAAGATCAAAGAGCAACTGAACAACATCCTGTAAGGATTCTGTTTTACGGCCGTTTTCCGCAAACCCAACCCTAAACCGTAGCTTCACATGCTCCAAAAACTACTGGCTGCCTTCTTTCTGCTCCTTCTGGGCATAGGTAACGCAATGGGCCAGGTTCGCACCTGCGGTACCATGGAGCATGTGAAACTGCTGGAGCGGAACAAACCCAATCTGCGGGCGCAACTGCAGCAGCAGGCCAAAACCGCGGGCACTGGGGTACGGAACGCTTACGAGAAGAATGTGAAGGGCGGCGTCATTACCATTCCGGTAGTAGTGCACGTGGTTTATAACACCGATGTACAGAACATCTCAGATACCCAGATCAAGACCCAGCTTGCGGTATTGAACAAAGATTTCCGGCGACTGAACACCGATGCCGACAAAACGCCCACTGCGTTCAAAGCCGTGGCCGCCGATGCCGAGATTGAGTTCTGCCTGGCCCAGCGCACCCCAGACGGCGAGCCCACCACCGGCATTACCCGCACCAAAACCAGCACTACCACCTTCAAGGTAGACGATGCCATGAAGTTCGCCGCCACCGGCGGAAAGGATGCCTGGAACACGAGCCAATACCTCAACATCTGGATTGTGCGGTTTGCCGCCGACCAATCGGTGCTGGGATATGGCCAATTCCCTAACGCAGGCTCACCCTCTACCGATGGTGTGGTCATTGATTACCGGTACTTCGGGACTACGGGCACGGTGTCAAAGCCTTTCAATCTGGGACGCACCACTACCCACGAGGTGGGCCACTGGCTCAATCTGTTCCATATCTGGGGCGACGAAGAATGCGGTGATGACCAGATAGCCGATACGCCTACCCAGGAGGAGGAAAACACTGGCTGCCCTACCTACCCTCACGCCACCTGCAACAACACCAGTGACATGTTCATGAACTACATGGACTATACCAATGACGCCTGCATGAACCTGTTCACCGCCGGGCAGAAGAACGTGATGCAGCAGGCGCTGTCTGCTTACCGGCCAGGTATTCTTAGCTCCGCAGGCTGTACCGCAGTGCAGGTGCCGGACTTGGACGCCGCCTTGATAGAAGTGACCTCGCCGGGGAAAGTTCTGTGCGCTAATTCATTCTCGCCCACGGTGGTGCTGCGCAACAAAGGCAACCAAGCGCTCACCTCGGCCCAGATTCAGTACACCATTGACAACGGCCCGGCCCAAACCTATAATTGGACCGGTTCCGTGGCCTCGTTCCAGAATGCCACGGTGACCATTCCGGCCATCACAGCCGCGAAAGGCACACACACCATCACCTACAGCATTACCTCGCGGAACAACGCGGCCACCGATGCCGATGCCGCCAACAATACCATCACGGCTTCCTTCCAGGTGCTGGGTAACGCCTTACCGCTGCAGGAAAGCTTTGAGAACACCAACTTCGCCCCAACCGGCTGGACCATCAACAACCCTAACGCAGACCTTACCTGGCAACGTACCACTAAAGCCGCCAAGAGTGGCACCGCCTCTGCCTACATGCAAAACATTGCCTATGAAGCCAATGGCCTGGTAGATGAACTGGTGTTACCGCCGCTGGATCTTTCTTCGCGCAGCGCCCCTAAAATGACTTTCCAGGTGGCGTACTCGCTCTTGTCAGAGGCCGATTTCTCCGATACCCTGGAAGTATGGGCCTCTACTGACTGCGGAAGCACTTACCAGCGCATTTACCAGAAGGCTGGCCAGGACTTGACCACTGCCGTGCCTTTTTTCACCAATGAGGAATTCATCCCTACTGCCTCGCAGTGGCGCTTGGAGACCTTGGACCTGGCAGCCTTTGCGGCGTCTAAAACGGTGCTCCTCAAGTTCCGGCACATCACTGATTTTGAGAACAACCTGTATTTAGACGATGTCAAGGTAGATGGGGTACCGTTAGGTGCCGAGGAAGAGCGGGCGCAGGCGGCCATACAGGTAGCGCCCAACCCAACCGCCGGAGCCGTGTCCATCACCTCGCCGGAAGCCACCATTTCACGCATCCAGGTGTGCGATGCGGTAGGCAAAGTAATCCAAGAAGTAACCTCGCCCAGACACGTGCGCAGCCAGCCTTTGCAACTCTCTCTGCAGTACCAGGCAAACGGTATCTACTTCCTCAAACTCCACACCGACAAAGGCCTGGTAGTGCGTAGGGTGATGCTCCTGCAATAGCCCATAGGAAAAGTTACAAGTAAGAAGCCCCAGCGGTTTCCTGATGAAAAGGAAGCTGCCGGGGCTTTTATATTGGGAAAGATGTGTTGCGAGAGAAGGGCCTTTGATAAACCCGTTTCCACGCTGATTTCTGAAGAAGAGGCCTGAAACGAAGTGTAAGAAAAAGATTATAGCGCTCTGACAAAGTCCTGTATCAGCGCCATGACTTCTTTGAACTTGGTGAGTGGGAGCGTCTCGGGTTTGTCGTTGGGGTGATGGTACTCGGTGGTGGTGCCGCCCAGCGTGTAGAAGAAGAAGGAGGGAACGCCTTTCTCCGAGAAGAAGTAGTGGTCTGAGTTGGCGGCTTTGCCCCGGCTCTTGATCTGGGTCAGGTAACCAAGTTGTTGGTTCAGGCGCTGCAAAAGCGAGAATTGTTTAGGGAAAACGCTGCCGTTGACTACCATCAGCCCATCCTCACCGGTACTCATGAGATCCAGGTTCAGCAGGAATTTTATCTGGGGTAGCGGGAAGAGCGGGTGCTCGGTGTAAAAGCGGGAGCCTACCAGGCCGGCTTCTTCTCCGGCGAAAGCCATGAAAGCGATAGAAAAGTCCGGGGTATTTTGCGGCTGGGCGTAGTAGCGGGCCAGTTCCAAAAGCATGGCGGTGCCGCTGGCGTTGTCATGGGCACCGGGGAAATACAGGTCCTTACCCTGGTGGCCCAGGTGGTCATAGTGCGCCGTCACCACCACAAAAGAATCTGGCTTCACTTTGCCCGGCACAAACCCAATCACATTCTGGCTTCGGTAATTCGGTTCCAGGCGGGCATCCACAGCGAAGGTTACTTTCTTGGCTTTCCGGGACCAAGCTTTCTCCAGCACTTCCAGCACCGGGAAGGGCAGTTGTTCGCCGCGTACGGTGCCCATGAGCTTTGGACCGGGTTGGCGCACGATGATAGCGGCCACACTTTTGAGCTGGGGTTGGAACGGCTCGGGCAACTCTAGCAAGCCCTGGAAATGCCGCTGTTGTACCACCAGCACTTTGTTGCGCAGGTTGTTGGTCAGGAACTGCTGGGCCACGTCCACATCCTGTAGCACCAGGGTATCTATCTCGTAGACTCTGCCTTCGCCGGCTCCGCTGCCTGTGGCGCCGTGCGCTATGAAATCAACACCGGGCACCAGGGTTTTGCCGTCTACCTCCAGGCGCAGACGATTATCCAGAATATTGACGGGAAGGGTAAACGGTTGTTGGTAGCCAGTTGGAAAAGAGCGCAGCCCTATGGCGGTAAACTGTTTCTGCAGGTAATCGGCGGCCAGGCTGTCTCCTTTGAAGGCGTAGCCCCGGCCGTGCAGGTTAGGGGAGGAAAGGTCTTGGATGGTCTGCCGAACCCGCGCCATGTCTTGGGCTTGGGCCTGGAAACAAAATAAGAGAAGCGCAAACGGAAGATAGAGCCAGCGGTGCCGCAACATAGAATGCATTTTAGGTCTGATTTCCTGAAAATAGCCTATAAACGGCGAGGAACCAAAGCCCAGATCCCCAGCCCGAAGAAACAGCCAATGGTATTGCAAAGGGCATCAAAAGGATCGGCTTGGCGGCCCAGGCCCATAGAGCCTTGCAGGACCTCTACAAAGATGCCAAAGAAAACAACCGAGAAGAATGCAATGGTAACAAGACGTCTGCTGAGCAGCACGGCAGGGTCACGGAGGAACCCGTAGAGGAGGAGAAGCAATTGCACCCCGAATAGAATGGCGTGCACCAGGGAATCAACGGAGATAATGTCCCAGTGGGGATCAGGAGGTAACGCCTGGGCGGGCAGTAAGGTCAATACAAGAATGACTACTGCCCACCCCAGCGCCAGTGCATAATAGATAGAACGCACTGTTATGAGTTTATTAAGCGCCTACCAGCTCGCGGTACGCTCCGGCAGAAAGAAGCTCGGCTACCTCAGATTGGTCACCAACAGACATCTTGATCATCCAGCCATCGCCGTAAGGATCAGAGTTCACCAGCTCAGGGCTGCCATCCAGTTTATCGTTGATTTCCAAAACCTGGCCAGAAAGCGGGCTGAACAAGTCAGAAACGGTTTTAACGGCTTCAACGGTACCAAATACTTCTTCTTTGGCTACGTCTTTGTCTAAGGTGTCAATGTCTACATACACAATATCACCCAGTTCGCGCTGCGCGAAGTCAGTGATGCCTACGTACGCTACGTCGCCTTCAATCCGGATCCACTCGTGGTCTTTGGTGTATTTCAGCTCCTCAGGGAAGTTCATAAGTAATTAAGTTAAGTTTGATTCAAAAATACATTCTTTTTGGCACCTGCCGCAAGCCCCTCTGAGGTTTAAGGTCCGTTTTTGGAAAACGAGCCTTAAACCTGCTCTTAGTCAGATAAACTGAACCGGAGCTGGATACCACCCTCCGTGACGGTGTTGCGGAAAGCGTTGGCCACTTTGGGTTCATTGATGTTCTGCGTGTAGTAGAACTGCAGGTTCAGGCGCTGGCTTACCACATAGTCAATGGTGGGCCGTATCTGCACCTGCTTGGCCCCGGCGGTGGTCAGGTTGTTCTGGTACTCGGCTCCGTTGGCGTCTACGGCAATGGTGCGCTGAATGGTTTCATTGTCTCTGATGGTGAAATCCAGGCGCATGGTCAATTCGTTCTCCAGCGTGCGCTTGCCCCCGATTTTGAACGGCAATCTGAAGTTGGTGGCGCTATAGCCAAAGCCCACCACCACGTCTTTGATGCCGTTCTCGGTTACCTGCGCGTTGGTCATGTTCAATAACAGGTTCCGCTGGGTCTTGTATTCCAGACGACCGGTCAAGGCACCCTTGGTCCGGAAGTTGATCCCGATGAGCGGGTTCATGCTCTCGGTGATGGCCACCTGGCTCACGATGTAGTACGGAATCACTTCGCCTTTGTCGTTCGCTTTGTCTGGGAAGCCGGCCGGTTTGAAGCTGTAGTCCAGCGCCGTGCTGAAGTTGGCCACCGTGTACGTAGACTGGTAGGCGTGGTTCAGGGTGAAGGAACTGAAGTACTGCTGGAAGAACGGCAGCGTGGACAGCCCGTTGTAGACCACGTTCCAGTTAGGCAGCGGAATGGCATCGAAAGGACCAGTTGGTTTCGCCTTGAAGCCATTGATGTCCTTGCCCTGGTACGCGTTCAGGAACGCCGGTATCAACACATCCTGCGAGTTTACCCCGTACAAGCCTGGCCCAGATTTAGCCGCATTGAGCCTGCTGGCCACCTCGGCCCGGTACCGGATAAAGTTCTCAAAGGCCGCTGAGCTGTTGCCGGAACCTCCCTCAAACATGGTCTGCAGAGAGATAAAGGACACGCGGTAAGACCCGGTGGTGAATGGCGTCTGGCGCTGCACCACCAAAGCTGAATCGCGGCGGTAGTACACCTCATCAATCTCAGACTTGTTCATGACTCCATCTACCGTAATAAGGAAGTTCTTGAACGGTTCAATGGTAGCCCGGGCGGTGAGGTTCACGGAGTTGAGCGAGCTGAGCGGCGTGTTCAGGTATTGGCTGCTGTCTGTGTACCAGCCCTCGCGGTTGGCCCGCTGATAGAGCTCATCCAGCTCAAACTGCTTGCCCAGCACAAAGTCCAGACCCGGCGCCCCAAAGCCATCGGCTAACCCGAAGTTCTGGGCCGTAGGCAGGAAGCCCGGCAGCAGGGTGCCCTGGGTACGCGCATAGGTAAAGTTAACAGACCTGGCCGACATCAAGGCCCGCAGGATACCGTTCACCACTCTCATGCCGCCTCCCCCTTGGGTGGTGTCTGCCGCGGCGGTCTGGCCATTCACCGTGTTCGGTTGCTGACGCACGCTTGGTTTGGCAGAGGCCTCGTTGGCGGCTTTCAGGAACTTCACTTTGTTGTACAGACGCACTAAGTCCAGTTTACCACTCAGGCTGGTTTCGGTGCTGTTCTCAATGGTGTTCCCCAGTTGCAACGTGTCATTTCTGCTGAGGGCCGTGGAGGCCGAGGTCCAGGTGAAGCCGGCCTGGTAGCGCGCATCCCCCGAGATCCAGTCTGTGAGCGGGAATTTATCCAGCGGCAGGCGGTAGGTAAAGGCTACTACCTGGTTGAAGTTGGTATTCCGCCCGAAGCGTCTCAGGTTGTGCCAGATTTCCTCGTTCTTCCAGCGCAAAGTATCTATCTCTTCATTAATCCGTCCGTTTGGCTCGTCTACCACCGCCCGGTTCGTGGCGGTGTAGTCCAGGGTAAGGCTCTTGGTGATATCCCACTTCACGTCGTAGATCCGGTTAAAGAAGAACGATTTTTGGAAAGTAGGCAGGAAACCAGCCGTGTCTGGCAAGCTGTACGGCGAGGTACGGCCCTGCATAAACGTTTCATTGTACCGGCGGTCCAGGTCACCCCTGATGGAGATTCTGCTAGGCGCCAATGAGAAGTTGAACTCCTTGAGCCAGCGCAGATACGGCGACTGGAAGGCCTTGATGTTCGCAAACGGCGTGTAGCTCTTAGGCGTGTTGTTGTAGTTATAGGCAATGCCGCCGGTGTAGGTCTTGGTGAAGTTCCGGTCCGTGGAGATATCCGTGTGTAGCACCTCTGTGTAGGCATAGGAGAACGACAGGTTCTCTATGTCATAGAGGTGTGTTTTGGCCTCCGGATCGGTCTTCTCTTTCCGGACGTTGAGTAAGTTAATGCTCTTGGTGGTGGTCTGGCTCACAACCTCTTTCCGGTAGTTTTCCCGCTCGTTGCTGTCCTCAAACTTCTGCAGGGAGAGGTCTAGCTCGGTGTCGCGGTCCAGCGGGTCATAGCGGGGCTCTGCAATGGTGGTTCCGTACTGCACAGAAAGCGGTACTACCAGTCCCAATTTAGACGGCAGCAGTTTCTCAGCGGCCACGTTGGCGGTGATGTCAAACTGGCCCGTGGTTTCGCGCGCTCTCTGGGCCGCCCGTTGCTGGATACCGCCAAAGCCCACGGTGGTATAGGAGCCAGTGGCGGAGATGTTGGCGAAATCGGCGAGTTTCACGTTGGCACGGGCGGTAGCGGCCCACCCGGCGGTACGGTCAAAGTCAGACACGCGCAGTTCGTTCACCCACAGGGTAAGGGAGTGGGCGGCTTTGTCTGGCGTGGCCGGGTTCTCCAGACCAATCATCAGACTCTGGACATCACTGAAATCTGGGTTTCCTACTACTCTGAATACCTTGCCGTCTTCCCGGGTTTCAGCAAACACCTGGTTCAGCGGGAAACTGGCCTGGTTACGTCTTGATTTCAGCTTCACAAACTCGTCAAATGCCACGTCAATGAAGTTCTGCTCGTTCCAGATCTGGTATGGATCACGGCTGCCTTGCGGCGTCATTTTCAGCGGGATGGAGAACTCGTAGTAGTTCTGGGTAAAGTCGGTACCAATTCTGATAAAGGCATTGACTTCGTTGTCCTGGGTACCGCTTGGTGATTGGGCATGCACGTACATTTTCAGGCGCTTGTAAATAAGCATGTCCTGGGTCACGTTCTTGTAAACCGCTTTGCTGAAAGAATCGCGCAGGTTCTCTACGGTTAACTGCAAAGACTGCTCGTTCTGGCGGCGGTTGTTGGCTGAGGAGTAGTCGCGCTGACGCTCTACGCCCGGCGGCACCACATACGGAATGGTACCCGCGTCTACCTCACCGTTTTCCTCAATGCTCACCGATGACACCTCAAAAGCTGAGGCATCAGAGTCACAGTCACCCACGCAAGGCGCGCCGTTGGAGAGAATAGAGTTGTAGGTACGCCACTGATTGGAGACAAACTGCATCTGGGCAAAGCGCAGCACCACCGGCTGGGCAAACTGCGTGGTGTACATCCGCATGAACCGGATAGATTTGAAGCCCTGCATGTTGTTCACGTTGCCGGTTGGTTTCCTTACCGGAATCCGGAACTGGTACCAGCTGATCCGGTTGCCGTTGGCGTCAGTAGAGTCTACTTTGTCTACAATATAGTTGTTACCTACGGCCAGGCGGGTGGGTCTCAGGTCAATGTTGTACTCGTAGTACTGCTCCACGTCACTGATGACGTTGTCTTTGTTCAGGTCTTCCTTGTCTGGGAAGGCGTTGGAAGAAAGTTCGCTGTTTACCGGTGAGTTGCCTTCCATTCCGTTCCAGTTCTTGTAGCGGCCCAGCACCCCGGTGTTAGCGGCGTCATAGGCGCCATCCAAGTGGTGGCGGAAGTTATCAGCCGACGGGTCATCAATGGAGCCGTAGATACCCTGGAAGAAGGCGCGTTCGTCGCTGTCGTTCAAACCATCCAGACCAATGTCCTGGAACTGGCGGGAGCCGGGCTCGTTGTCAAAGGCATCGGTGAGGAACTGGTTACGGGTCACGCGGCCCCAGGCAGTAGGCTCGGTAGCCTGTGGATTTCCGTCCGTAGGCAGACCGTTCTCAAACTGGTAGCGTTGGTCTTTGAGCAGGTCTTCTGAGATGTTACCTAAGTTGAAGACCAGTTTACCGTTCTCATCAAGGCTGTTCTGTGCATCATCCAGACCGGTGATGATTCTCCGACCCTTATCTCCTTTGATGAACGGATCCAGCATCCAGAACTCCAGGTACTCAATGTTGGCGTTATCAAAGTTGTTGTCAAAGGAGATCTCCCGGCTGATACCACCCCAGTTGTTGCGGGGATCATTTTGCAGGAAACGGCCGTCATTGCTCACCAAAGGGTTGTAGTTGTACTGCCCGCGTTCTCTTGGGTAGTAAGCCAGGTCAAAGGTGTACTCAAACGTGTTGTTCGTCTCCGGGTCGCGGTTAGGGAAGATCTCTCTCCGCTGCACGCCGCGCACGTAGTGGTTCTCCAACTCTTCGCGGGTGATGTTGTTGGGTCGCAGGCCATTGGAGGTGTAGTAAATCTGGTCAATGGTATACCATGCCAGCTTGGCCCGGTTATACGCATAGGCTAAGCCAGAAGTCCCGTTGATGAGCGGGGCAGGGGTAGCCGATAAACGCCAGGCGGTGGTGTTGAAGCCGCCCAGGGAATAAGGTGTTTTGGCGTTCTCAAAATCGTCAATGTAAGAAACACCGTCTTCGCCTCTGAAAGCTGTTTTCTGGGGTACCAACTGCGCTACCTCGGCCCCCAGGGTAACGGAAGAAGGTTCCTTGGTCTCCAGGAAAGGCAGTTTATCGGTGAGGCGGGTGAGCAGGCGGGATTCACGGCGGTAATTGACGTCAAACCCGTAGATAGTGTTGTTGCTGGGCTCATCGCCTATGTTCACGCGCTGGATAAACGGCCTTTCGCCTTGGTGCAGAACGGTAGCACCTAAAATAAGGTCGTTGTCCACCTTGTAGTCAAAGCGGGCGCCTAATAAGGTTCTGGGTTGCACACTCAGAATGTCAGCCTTCTCATAGGTCACCCGCAGGTTACTGGCGCTGTTGAGATAGCTGGGGTTGAGAATCTTCACCCGGCCAAGATCATAGAACACCTGGTAATCCTGGCCCTCTACCAGGCGCGTACCACCAGAGTAAACGGCCACGGAGCCTTCGGCAATCCGGATGCCGGGTAGAGTGATCTCATCGGTGCTGGAGGCCTGGTAACGGCCCTGAATGAAGAACTTATTTTTCTGGGCGAACTGCTGCGCATCGGTCTGGATGGAGTCGTAGAGTTCCTGGAAAACGTATTTGTTAATGTACTGGTCTTCCTGGCCCGGCGTGAAGCGGGAGCGGAGATAAGACCCGAATGGCTCTACCTGCGGGAAGAAAATACGGCCGCTCTCGGGGTCAATGGTGATGCCGGACAAAAAGTCGAAGTTACCATCGCGCGGCGGGTCATTGTTCGTGTTCACGTTATCCAGGTTGAACACCTGGATCAACGGAATACCCTTGAGGCGCGATTCATCCTGTAAGCTGGTCAGGTCCCCGCCGGTGGCATCGTCTTTATAAACGATGTTCAGTTGGAAGTTATTCCGCTCAATCTGATTGGCGTTGAGGGCATACACGTTTTTCATCATCAGGTCCCAGGTAGGGGTGTTGAGGCCTGGGTTGGTGCCGCGTAGCAACTTCAGGAAAATCACCTGGTCTTCT
This sequence comes from Rufibacter aurantiacus, assembly GCF_017916345.1. Lineage (NCBI taxonomy): Bacteria > Pseudomonadati > Bacteroidota > Cytophagia > Cytophagales > Hymenobacteraceae > Rufibacter > Rufibacter aurantiacus. Next base: position 1,333,778 of record NZ_JAFMSV010000001.1, on the reverse strand, counting down.
GGTACGTTCTGGTAGTCTTCCTGCAGTTCCCCCACTTTGTAGGTACGGCCGTTGAGCGTGTACTCAAACGCAACACCAAGCACCTGCTCGGGCAACAGGGCGGCGTTCAGGGAGATGTACCCCAGCTGCGGGTTGAATTTGTATTCCGTCTGGTCTAGGCGGCGGGCGCGCACGTGCTCAAAATCGGTGGTCTTGCGCAGTCCGAAGCCTTCCAGGAAATTGTCTACCTGGGTGTTGTTGCGGTTGGTAAGGCTGGCGTAAAGGTTGTTCTGGTTGTTCCCGGCCCCGGCACCGGCGGGTTGGCCCGTGCTAAAACGGCTCTGAAACGGCTGCGGCTCGCCCAAATCCATGAGGGCAACTACGTTGCGTAGGTTCTGAGTGGCGCGGTTGTCATTGGTAATATAGACCTCCAGGCGGCGGATCACAATGCCGGAGTTCACCAACGGCAGACTGCGCAGGGCCTGGTCATAGCGGTTCCGGAAGAACTGGGCCAGGAAGAAGTGGCGGTCGCGGTCATAGTCATCGGCACGCAACTCAAAGCGTCTGTTTTGGGCTCCGTTTTGGATATCTACCGCATCTATGCTACCCCGCTGGTTTGCGGCAATGGCCGTGACGGATAGTTTACCTAACTGTAGTTGGGCTTTCAGACCGAAGAGGTTCTGCCCGCCGGAGATAAGGGAGTTGTTGAGCGGCAGACTTACGTTTCCTGCCTCAATTTTCTGAATGATCTCCTCTGGGTAGCCGGTGTATTCCAGCTTGAGGTTGTTCTCGAAGTCAAAGTTGGCTTTGGTGTCCCAGTTGGCCGTGATGCGCATTTTCTCGCCAATGCGGCCGTCAATGTTCAGGGCGATGCTCTGGTCAAACTCAAAGTCACCAATGCGCTGCTGACGCAAAGGGATGGCCGGGTTCTCGTTCTTGTTGAAAAGCGCCCCAAATTTAAGCGTAGCCAGACCGTTGGGCCGGATGTCTACGGTATTGCCTCCAAACAGACGGTCAAAGGTGCGGCCGCCCAGGTTAAGCGTAGGCACCAGGCGGCGGCTGGGCGCGGCGGGGTTCTGCTCGTCCAGACTAGCAGACTTGGTGCGCCAGTAATCTTTGATGGCTTTCTGCTGCTGATAGCGCGAGTACTCCTCAAAGGTCATGGTGCTGGGATTGCGGTAGTCATAACCGCCAATCTGCTCCGTAATCTCATAGCGTTTCAGGCTGTCATCTGGCAACACCTGTAACTCTACGTTTTTAGGTAGCGGCAGAATCAGCGGCGACAAAGTGGTGCGGTTGGAGAACGGGTCTCCGCGGCGGTCCTCAAAAATAAGTTTAGGGCGCCGTGACGGGATATATCCCTGGTTTTTGGTTGTGTCTTGGAGTTCTTCTTCTACATCTGACAACGCCATGAGCGCTGCACCTGCACCTGCCATAGATACTCTGCTTGGCTCGGCTTGGGTAAGCCAAGCCATCAACGACACCAACCCTACCGCGGCTGCAAGAATGTGAGGCTTCTTTGTATAAAACACAAATAATGGGGAAGTTTCTTATGACGACTTCAAAGCGAACTTGATCATTTCTTCCACGGTCAGGTTTGCGCCCTCCCGCTTAATAATGGCATCAAGGGTTTTCTCGGCTATGTTCTTCGCGAAGCCTAAGGTTACTAATGCTGATAACGCCTCCTCCCTTGACGTATTGTGCGCCCCAAATGAGACATTTACCGCATCCGGGCCCAGACCTTTCCTGAATTTATCGCGCAATTCCAGAATAATGCGTTGGGCGGTTTTGGCGCCTATCCCTTTCACCTGCTGAATGGTGCGGACGTCTTCGCGCACAATAGCCTGCTGCACTTCCTGCACGGTTAGCGAGGAGAGAATCATAAGGCCCGTATTAGGCCCCACGCCTGAAATAGAAATCAAATGCAGAAAGGCGCTTTTCTCTGCGGGGGTGGCAAAGCCATACAGCGTATGGGCGTCTTCCTTTATATGCTGGTGCGTGTAGAGTCGGCAGCGTTCTCCCTCGGGCAGTTGCCCGTACGTGTTCAGGGAAATACGGAGTTCGTACCCCACGCCTCCTACATCAATAATGACGAAGGTGGGGTCTTTCTGTGCCAGACGGCCATCTAAATATGCGATCATTTGACCAGCGTTGTATGAAGTTAAAACAGATGATTAATAATAACAACTTCTGTTTTCGGGCCTTTTTCACGAAAACAGCCTGAAAACAGAAGTTAGTAAATTGATAATTGGTATAAACCACAACATAGACGGCGATAGAACCCCTACGTAGTGGTACTATTTAGAGTTTTGCCTTGCACGTTTGGGCATCTACCACGGCAATGGCCACCATGTTGATGATCTCCCGCACAGATGACCCTAACTGCAAGATATGCACTGGTTTGCGCATTCCCATCAGGATAGGGCCAATGGCTTCGGCACCGCCGATTTCCTGCAAAAGTTTGTAGGCGATGTTACCAGCGGCCAAACCTGGGAAAATAAGCGTGTTGGCGCCTTCGTTGGCCAGTTCGCTAAACGGATAGTGCTCGCGCAGCAGGTCCTTGTTCAGAGCGGTGTTGGCTTGCATCTCGCCGTCAATGATCAGGTCTGGATAGCGCAGTTTGGCCAGGCGGGTAGCCTCGCGGGTTTTGGTAGGCACCTGCCCGGCGCTGGACCCGAAGTTGGAGTACGAAAGCACCGCCATTCTAGGCTCGCGGTCAAAGAACCGCACATAACGCGCCGTCAGCCCGATGATGTCCACCAGTTCCTCAGCAGAAGGCTGGAGGTTCACGGTGGTATCTGCGAAGAAGTAAGGCTCCTTTTTGTTCTGGATGATGTACATGCCCGCCACCTTGTTCACGCCTTCTTCCACGCCAATCACGTGCAAGGCCGGTTTAATGGTAGAGGAGTACTCGCGGGTAAGACCAGAGATCAGGGCATCGGCCTCGCCGGTCTCCACCATCATACACCCAAAGTAGTTGCGGTCGCGCACCAGTTTGCGGCAATCAAAGAGGGTAAGGCCTTTGCGCTTGCGCTTCTCGTAGAGTAGGTGCGCGAATTTCTCGCATTTGGCGTCTTCCTCGCGTGGGTCAATGATCACGGCGCCGTCCAGCTCCATGTTGAACTCCTCAATCATCTCCTGGATGTGCACGCGCTCGCCCAGCAATACAGGGTACGCCAGTTTCTGCTCCAGAACCGTTTGGGCCGCCTTCAGGATCTTGTAATTGTCTGCTTCGGCGAAGACTACGGTTTTAGGGTTCTGGCGGGCCTGCGTGAGCACGCGGTTCATCAGTTTCTGGTCAATACCTATGCGGGCCTGCAGTTCCTGGTGATAGCGCTCCCAGTTGGTGATAGGATAACGCGCCACCCCGGATTCCATAGCGGCTTTGGCCACGGCCGGACTCACAGTGGTAATCAAACGCGGATCCAACGGTTTTGGGATGAGGTACGTGCGACCGAAAGCGATGGTGTTGTCGCCGTAGGCTTTGTGCACGATGTCCGGCACGCCCTCTTTGGCTAGCTCTGCCAAGGCATACACGGCAGCCAGTTTCATGGCCTCGTTGATCTCGGTGGCGCGCACGTCCAAAGCCCCCCGGAAGATGTAAGGGAAGCCCAGCACGTTGTTCACCTGGTTAGGATGGTCTGAGCGGCCGGTGGCCATAATCAGGTCATCTCGGGTGGCCATGGCGGTCTCGTAGGCAATCTCCGGGTCAGGGTTGGCCAGCGCGAAGATGATGGGGTCTTTTGCCATCAGTTTCACCAATTCGGGCGCTAAAACGTTGCCGGCGCTCAGGCCCACAAACACATCGGCGCCTTCCATGGCCTCGGCAAGGGTGCTGATGTTGCGGGTGGTCACAAACTGGGCGCGGTAGATGTCCAGGTCGTTGCGGTGCGGGTTGATGATGCCGTCCTTGTCAAACATGACGATGTTGTCAATCTTCACGCCTAGTTCCAGGTACAGCTTGGCGCAGGCAATGGCGGCAGCCCCGGCACCGTTGATGACCATCTTGATCTTGTCAATGTCTTTGCCCACAATCTCCAACCCGTTCAAAAGGGCGGCGCTGGAAATGATGGCCGTACCGTGCTGGTCATCGTGCATGAGCGGAATGTTCATCTGCTCGCGCAGCGCATTCTCTATCTTGAAGCTCTCCGGCGCCTTGATGTCCTCCAGGTTGATACCCCCGAAGGTTGGCTCCAGAGACTTCACGATCTGGATGAATTTCTCAGGGTCGGTTTCGTTTATCTCTATGTCAAAGACGTCAATACCGGCAAATTTCTTGAAGAGTACGCCTTTTCCTTCCATCACGGGCTTGGAGGCATCCGGGCCGATGTTGCCCAGACCCAGCACGGCGGTTCCGTTGGAGATCACGCCCACCAGGTTTCCCTTGGCGGTATATTTGTACACATCTTCCTGGTTGGCGGCAATGGCTTTACAAGGCTCCGCTACGCCCGGGGAGTAAGCCAGGGCCAAGTCCATCTGCGTGCTTACCATTTTGGTAGGCACCACCTCTATCTTGCCGGGTTGCCCCTGGCTGTGATAATTCAGCGCGTCTTCCTTGTTGATTTTAATCATGTCCTTCTTGGTAGTGTTGTATGCTATGGGTACTTGCCGCAGAACCAACGTTTGTTGTGCGGGTATTCATTACAAATTGTTAAGATTTTTCTAATTCACCAAAGCGCAGCCGCGATTATGCCGTTTCCGTTTTGGGCCTGTTTTTGCAAAATCACTCAAAAAACAAAAAGCATCCCAAGCCTGAGCCAGAGATGCTAATTATCTGAATCTAACGGAATCAGCCTACAATCAGCTTCATGCCGGGTTTTAACTCGTCGCCTTTCAGTTTGTTTGCTTTTCTCAGTTTCTCCACGCTCACGTTGTTGTACCGTCTGGAAATATTCCAGAGGGTATCACCGGGCTGCACGTGGTGTACAGTCTGCGGTTTCTCCACGGTTGCTTTCTTCTTAGCCGAGGCCTGCTGCTTGGAGGACACCATCACGATGGCGGCGTTCTCCTTGGGCACGTCGTTGGCGTTAGGGCCCGCGTTCTTACCCGTGGAAACCGGCATGTCCTCTGCCGAGGCCAGCAGCGTATTCTCCGCGGCCGGAGCTTCCTTCACGTCCTGCGCGGCTTTGCTTTCTGGTTTGTACATCACCAGTTTCTGGTTCGCCATCAACCCATTACCCGAGATCTTGTTCCAGGCTTTGAGTTGCTCTACCGTTACGTTCTGCTCCTTGGCAATCTTAGACAGATTGTCGTTGCGGCGTACGGTGTAGAAGGTCTTAGTGGCGCTGTCTGTGGAAACAGGATCCGCTTTGGCCAGAATGGTGGTGGGTTCCTCGGTTAAGGCTGGCAGTTTGATCTTGGCCGGGGCCTTGTACGGCGCACGGTAACGGGCCGAGTCCAGGATAGCCAGACGATTCTCCGCCAGGAAAGGACGAACATCCGCCGGAATACGCAGCGGGAAATTAGACACGTTCTCCGGGATGTGCTTCAGCTTCAATGCCGGGTTCAGGTCCACAATCTGGTTTTCGGGCAGGTTCAGCTGCTTGGCCAGGAGTTTCAGGTCCAGCGGCTGACTGATGAGCAACGTATCCACCGCAATAGGTGTCTGTAGGTTGGCTGGGTGCAGGTTGTGGTCCTCGGCGTGGTTCAAGGCGTACACCAGAGCGGTGAAAGACGGAACATATGCGCGCGTTTCTTTGGGCAGATACGGATAAATGCCCCAAAACGTAGTCTTTCCGCCGGAGCGGGTGATCGCTTTTCTCACGTTACCCGGACCGCAGTTATACGCCGCCAAGGCCATCTCCCAACTCCCGAACATGCGGTACAGCTGCTTCAGGAATTTACAGGCGGCCTCGGTAGATTTCTCCGGGTCCATGCGCTCGTCCAGGTAATGGTTCTGCACCAACCGGAAGTCGCGGCCGGTGAAGTCCATGAACTGCCACAGACCAACGGCTTTCGCTGATGATACTGCCTTGGGCAGCAACGCCGATTCTACCACCGCCAGGTATTTCAACTCATCGGGCATGTTGTGCTTGGCCAGGTACTTCTCAAACATAGGGAAGTACATAGGTTTCCGCTCCAGCACGCGGCGCGTGTATTTGCGGTTCCGGATGGTGAAGTAGTCAATCAACCCTCTTACCTGCTTGTTGAACTCCAGGGGAATTTCCTGTTCCAGACAGCTGAGGCGGTCCTGGATGAGTTCATCGGTTTCCACCGGAATGAACTCTACGGAATCAGAAAGTACCTTGGTAGTGTCTTTTACTTGCACCGCTGGAGCATCCAGTGTCGGTATTTCCTGGGCCTGCACGGCAGCGCCCAGGCCTAGTGTAAGTATAAGGCCTGTAAGAAGGGTAGTTTTGCGCATTAGGCGGTTACTTGTGGTTGATGGTTCATCAGTTGTTTAGAGAAGGCCAGTAACTGTTCTTCTCCAAAAGCTTTGGTCATCAGCTGTACCCCAATTGGCAGCCCTGCGGCGTCTGTGCCAATTGGTAACGAAATAGCCGGAATGCCTGCCAGGTTTGCCTGTACCGTATAGATATCCTCCAGGTACATGGCCAGCGGGTCCTTGGTATTTTCCCCTATCTTGAAAGCGGTGGTAGGGGTGGTTGGTAAAATCAGAAAATCGTATTGGCTCAGGAGCTCATCGGTTTTCTCTTTGATCAGGCGGCGTACCTGTTGCGCCTTGGTGTAGTAAGCGTCGTAATAATCAGCGGAGAGCACGAAGGTGCCCAGGATGATGCGGCGCTGTACTTCCTTCCCGAAGCCTTCGGAACGGGTCTTTTTGTACATAGAGGCCAGATCCGTGGCGTTTTGGCTCCGGAAACCGTACTTCACCCCATCGTACCGGCCCAGGTTTGAACTGGCCTCGGCGGTGGTGAGGATATAATAGGTTGGCACAATATAGTCTAAAAAATGGAATTCCACCGGCTCAACCGTATGACCGTCAGCCTGTAAGCCATTCAGCACGCCTTGCACAGCGGCCTTTACCTCGGGGTTCAGGCCCGGGCTCTCAAAGGAATCGCGGATGAACCCGATGCGGGCCGGACGGTCAAAGGTCAGGTTTTGGCTATAGGCAGGAACAGGGCGCTGGCTTACGGTGGCATCGAACTCATCCGGGCCGGCCATTACTTCCAGGAGAAGCGCAGCGTCTTCCACGCTCTGCGTGATCACGCCAATCTGGTCAAAAGAAGAAGCGTACGCGATGAGGCCGTAGCGGGAGATGCGCGAATAGGTCGGTTTCATGCCCACCACGCCGCAATAGGCTGCCGGCTGGCGCACCGATCCCCCGGTATCAGACCCGATGGAAGCTAAACAAAGATCGGCTTGTACGGCCACGGCAGACCCTCCGGAGGAACCACCCGGCACCCGGGAGTTGTCTACTTCGTTGAGGGCAGGACCAAAAGAGGAGTTTTCGTTGGAACCGCCCATCGCGAACTCGTCGCAGTTCTGGCGGCCAATAATGATAGCATCCTCGGCCAGCAGGCGCTGCACGGCGGTGGCGGTGTAAAGGGATTTGAAACCGTTCAGGATTTGGCTGGAGGCCTGTAGCGCGTGCCCTTCGTAGGCCAGCACGTCTTTGATGCCAATCACCATTCCGGCCAGTTTGCCGGCGGTGCCGGCTTGCAATTTGGCATCCACTTCTTCGGCGCGCCGAAGGGCTTCCTCTTCAAACACCTCCAGAAATGCGTTCAGATGACGCTTGGTGTTGATGTTCTGTAGGTAACGCTCTACTAGTTGACGGCAAGAGAGTGTACCTCTGCCTATCTCCTCGCGGATAGCGTCAAGGGATGTATAACGCATGTATTAAACGTTCGGGTTGTTAGGAGTAGTTGGGTTTGGGTTGACAGGCGCGTTGGTGTAAGGCGCATTGTCTTGGTTGTATGGAGCACCGTTGTTGTAAGGTGCGTTGTTGTAATTAGGGTTGTTGTAACCAGGGTTGGGGTTGGTATAGCCCGGAGCGTTGTTATAGTTGCTTCTGTTCTGGTTGTTGGCATGCTGGTCATTGGTGCCAGCGTTCTCAATATCGTTCTTGATTTCCTTGGTAGCATCTTTGAACTCCCGGATACCTTTTCCAAGGCCACGGGCCAGGTCTGGAATCCTTTTGGCGCCAAACAGCAACAGGACGATCAGAACGAGAACAATCATCTCGCCGGTGCCCAGATTTCCGATAAATAATAAAGAGGATAACAACATAGCTGTACTAATAAGGTGTTAAGGATGTAAAATTAGGGTATAATTTCCAATTACTAAGTACTTCAGGTCAAGTTTAAAACGGAGTGGCCTATAGGGTATTTTAAAAGCCCTTATATATTTATAATCCATTTTTAGCCTGTTTTCCAGAAAACACCCGTAAAGGAGCCAGAACCTACGTTTTTACCTCTGCTTCCGGATTTTTGCGTAGGTTTACTTCTGCGTTTAAATTTTTCCCTGTGCTCCGGAAGATTCTTTCTTTTCTGACCTCTTTGTCTACGCTGTGGCTTTTGGTAGGGGTAGCGTGCCAATACGTGCCACCGCATCTGTTCTGGCCGGCAGGTTTCATAGCCATGTCTTTGCCGGGTGCTTTGGTTCTGAACGGAGTTCTGCTGCTGCTGTGGCTGTGGCAGCGCCCGCTCTGGGCCCTGTGGCCGGCCTTGCTCATTTTCCTGTTCTACGGCCAGCACACCCGCTATTTCACCCTCAACACCCCCGATGCCCAGCCCGAGCCCCAGGAGCAGCGCATCACCGTGCTAAGCTACAACGTGCGCGTGTTCAACGTGTACAAGCACCTGCACGCCGCAGACCCGAATTTGCCCGAGAAGGAAATGAAATGGGTGTCTGAGCACCCCGCTGATATCCTCTGTCTCCAGGAATATTATAATGAGAAGGGGGACGCCACCTATGACAGCCGCAAGCGGATTGGCAAACAGCAGAAGCGCGAGAGCTACATAGGCAAAGCCCTCACCAACAAGATCGGGGCGGAGTTTGGTCTGGCCATTTTCTCCAAATTTCCCATCGTTGACAAAGGAAGCGTTTCTTTTGACCGGCCCACCAAGAACCAGGTCATCTACATAGATGTGCAGCTGCCCTCAAAAGACACGTTGCGGGTCTACAACATGCACCTGGAGTCTATGGCCATTGAGGAGAAAGACGTAGAAGCTGCCGTGCAAAGCGAGATTGGCCTCAAGACCAAAGGCCGCGGCATTGCCCGCCGGCTCAAAGGCGGCTTCATTGCCCGCAGCCACCAGGTAGAGCGCCTGGTAGACCACATCCTGTCCAGCCAACACCCGGTGCTGCTCTGCGGCGACCTGAACGACCTGCCCAGTTCCTACACCTACCAGAAGTTGCGCAAGCACCTGAGCAACGGCTTCGAGGAAGGCGGCAGCGGTTTCGGGTTCACCTACAACGGCAAACTCCCCATCCGGATAGACAACCAATTCTTCAGCCGTCCCCTGGAACTCCTCCGCTTCGATGTCCTGGACCAGATCCGCTTTACTGACCATTTCCCGTTGGAATCCACTTACTTGTTAGCTACATCTACTGAAGCTTCTGGGGATTAGGATTAGCATGGGACTTCCCATTTAGGGGCTGTTTTGTGGAAATCAAGCGCTAAACCGTTTTGAGGCTTGCGCCTCACGGCAGTTGCAAACTGCCGGTCATGGTAGGTCCAAGTCACAGACTTGAACCATGGAACTGGAGAGCAGACGCCATTACCAGCAGGTGTAAACACCCCTCTGCGCTCCCCTCAAGGGGAGAATCTCCGCTTAGAAAACGGACATACTGCTAAACACTGTAGCTGTTGAAGGAACCTTTTTCCAGCCTTTCGGTGGAGCGCCTTTGTTTTAGACCTGGTGCCGCAGGCAGGCCAACCGGCCAAGGCCAAAACAGCAGCTCGAGGCCGGAAGGCGGGGCCTCGCGGCCGTGAGCGCTCGGAGCCCAGCCATGAAACAACCAAGCTTATGCATCCACGCAAATACCAGTCCTTCGCCAGCACAAACAGACTACGAGTTCACAAACATATCTAGGGCAAGCAGCTCTCCACAAGCAAAAGCCAATTTACCTCCCACAAAACCATCCACCCAAAAGAAACCATCTTTCTGCCCATTTCTCCTAAAACAAGCTCTAAACGCCACAGCCCTCTTGCTAAATGGCAAAGAAAAAACCGACGAATACGCGCGAACATCGTACCGTTACCACAAGTACCATTTAGTTTTATAATTTTGCCGCATGAACCACCCGTTATCTTTATATAATACCCTCACCCGCACCAAAGAAGCGTTTGTACCCTTGCACAGCCCGTTTGTGGGATTGTACGTCTGCGGACCTACCGTCTACGGCGATGCGCACCTGGGCCATGCCCGGCCTTACATCACCTTTGACGTGATGCGCCGCTACATGCAGTACCTGGGCTACAAGGTGCGCTACGTGCGCAACATCACCGATGTGGGCCACCTGCAGAACGATGCCGATTTTGGCGAGGACAAGATCCAGAAGCTGGCCAAAGCTGCGCAGCTGGAGCCTATGGAGGTGGTGCAGCAGTATACCAATAGCTTCCACCGCGACATGGGCAGCCTGAACGTGCTGCCTCCTGATATTGAGCCCCGTGCCTCGGGCCACATCATAGAGCAGATTGAGATGATCCAGGAGATCCTGGACAACGGCTTGGCGTACGAGTCGAACGGATCGGTGTACTTTGATGTGCCGGCCTATAACAAGGAACACAACTACGGAAAACTCTCCGGGCGAGTGGTGGAAGACCTGCTGGCCAACACCCGCGATAACCTGGAAGGGCAGGAGGAGAAGCGTTCTCCGCTGGATTTTGCGCTGTGGAAAAAAGCATCGGCCAGCCACATCATGCGTTGGTCCTCGCCCTGGTCAGAAGGGTTCCCGGGCTGGCACCTGGAGTGCTCGGCCATGAGCCGGAAGTACCTGGGCTCGCAGTTCGATATTCACGGGGGCGGACTGGACCTCATGTTCCCGCACCACGAGTGCGAGATCGCGCAGAGCCAGGCCAGCAACAGCCATTCAGATTCGGCCCGCTTCTGGGTGCACAATAACCTTATCACCATCAACGGCAAGAAGATGGGTAAATCGCTGGGCAATTTTATCACCCTGGGTGAGTTATTTACAGGCACGCATGAAGTGTTGGAGCAGGCGTACTCGCCCATGACCATCCGTTTCTTTATTCTGCAGGCGCACTACCGCAGCACCCTTGATTTCAGCAACGAAGGCTTGCAGGCGGCCCGCAAAGGCTACCTTAAAGTGATGAACGGCCTGCGTATCCTGGACCAGTTGCAGTACCCCGCCAGTACCGATGCCGTGGACGCCAAAGCCGATGAGGAAATCAAGAAACTGACCGCTGAGCTGTTCCTGCCCCTAAACGATGACCTGAACACCGCCAAATCTATTGCAGCGCTGTTCAACCTGCTTAAGAAAGTGAACAGCATGCACACCGGCGGCTTCAAACTGGAGACCATCTCTGAGGAAACGTTTGAACAGATGCGTGCTCAATACCGTGCCCTGGTGCTGGATGTTCTGGGCCTGAAGGTAGAGCAAACCGCCGATGCGCAGTCTCTGCTTGAAGTGGTGCTGGGCTTTTACAAAGAGGCGAAAGAAACCAAAGATTACGCCAAGGTAGATGCTATTAGGGCGCAACTCAAAGGGCAGGGCATTGTGGTCAAAGACATGAAAACCGGGATTGACTGGGCATATGAAGAATAACATGAAAGTTCTGGCTCTGGGCCTGCTGCTTGCCGCCGCTCTGCCGGCCTGCGACAAAAAAGGAAACACGGACACGGCCACCGTTGAGGCACCTGCCGCAGCGGCGAAGGAGAACGTACCCGCTTTCAACGCAGACTCGGCGTACCAGTTTGTGGCCAGGCAGGTTTCCTTCGGGCCGCGGGTGCCTAATACGCCCGCGCACCGCGCCTGCGGCGATTACCTCATCAGTAAGTTGAAGGGTTACGGCGCCAATGTATTGGTGCAGCCTTTCACGGGCAAGGCTTATGACGGAACATCACTGGATTTGCGCAACATCATGGGGCAGTTCAATCCCAAAGCCAGCAACCGCATTTTACTCGCCGCCCACTGGGATACCCGGCACGTAGCCGATAAAGATTCACTGAACCCCAAAAAACCCATGGACGGGGCCAATGACGGTGCCAGCGGCGTGGGCATTCTCCTGGAGATTGCCCGCCAACTGCAGGCCAATCCGCTTACCGGCAATGTGGGCGTAGACATTATGCTGTTTGACGGCGAGGATTACGGGCAGCCAGACAACACCGGTCCTTACAAAGAAGACACCTGGTGCCTGGGCTCGCAATACTGGGCCAAGAACCTCCTGCCCAAAGGCTACACGGCCAGTTACGGCATTCTTCTGGACATGGTAGGGGCGAAGGGTTCCCGTTTCGCGCGGGAGGAAACTAGCCGCGCCTATGCCGGCGATGTGGTGGAGAAAGTTTGGCGCACGGCCAACCAGATTGGCTACTCAGACTACTTCCCGTTCCAAGATAGCCCCGGCATCACGGATGACCACAGCTACGTCATCCAGCACGCCAACATCCGCATGGCTGATATCATCGCCTACGATCCCAGCAGCCCCGATGGGTTCTTCGGACCGTACCACCACCGCCACACCGATAACATGAACATCATTGACCGCAATACCCTCAAAGCCGTAGGCCAGACCGTATTGCACGTAGTCATGACCGAACAGTAACAGCCAACCACCAGCTGTTTCAAAGCCGTTTTCCGGAAAATACCCGGGAAACGGCTTTTGTTTTTGGGCGGTAGTAATAGCTAAGTTCCCTCACTTTTAGAAGGGTTTGCTTAAGCAGCAGAACAAATTCGAACCATCCATTTGTCATCTTGGAAAGATCTTGTGAGCGAACTAGAAAAGCAGGGATTTACCACCATTTCTATTGGTCTACAAGGTCCTTTTCAGGAGGACAAAAAGGAGATATATGTTTATAAGCCTTGAGTTAATGAAAGTTGCGTATGCCTATTGTAACGCTTATTCCAAATCGCGTTTTAAAGCCGATTTCTTGAAATTAGCCTAAAAAGTGGGTTGCGTATAAGCCAGCGTCACACTTTCCTGCGTCACCTGCAGCGTAGCTTCGCGGCCAACTACCAGCGCCAGGTTGCGGGGCACGTGCCCAACTGGGAAATCAAAGCAGATAGGGTACCCATAGCCAGCGCAATGCTCCAGGACAATCTGCGGCACATCTTTCCCGAAGGGCACAGCCGTGTCATTCATGTCTGAGAACTGACCTACTACCAGGCCGGCCAATCTCTGCAGATGGCCCAGCCGGCGCAGATGCACCAGCACGCGGTCTACGTTGTAGTAGTACTCGCCCACATCCTCCAGAAAGAGAATTTTGCCGGTATAATCCACGTCAGAGGCCGTCCCGATGATGTTATTCAGTAGAATGAGGTTGCCGCCTACCAATTGACCTGTGGCGGTGCCTGATCGGTTATGAAAATTGGCCGGAACGGCATAGGAAAGCGGCTCCTGGAACAAGAGGTGGCGCAGGCTCTCGTCAGCCTCAACAGTGTCTGGTTTGCCCATGAGCAGGGGCATGGTGCCGTGGATGCTTTCTAAACCAAGTGTTTGCAGGTGGCAGAGCAGAGCGGTTACGTCACTGAACCCAATGATCCATTTCGGGTTTTGGGTTAACCGGGAGAAGTCCACTTGGTCCAGGATACGGGTGGTGCCATAGCCGCCCCTCGCCGAGAAGATGGCCTTGATCTGTGGGTTGTCCAGCATCTGCTGGAAATCGGTTCTCCGCAGCTCATCCGGGCCACCCAGGTACCCGTCCTCCGCGCCTACGCTCTGGCCTAAAACCACACGCAACCCCCAAGCCTCCAGCAGCCTGATGCCGTCCTGGATATCCTCTAAGCTCACTTTTCGGGCTAAACAAACTATGCCAACGGCATCTCCTTTCTGTAGGGCAGGTATGGTCACGGGTAAATTCTGGTTAAAATACAGGTCTCCAAAATAAGTAAATCTTTGGGCAAGATGGCTGCCACCCCTTCTTTTTGCGTGGCCCAGCCATTATGATCCGGCGCATTGCTTACGTGTTTGAACCTAAGTTTCTTTTAATTATTCCTTTTTTTCATATTGTATTTGATAAGAGATTAGGGTTATTTAAATATTGAAAATGCTATATACTTAGAAGTAAGTATTGAGTAATACCTTTTGAGAGAAGTATTTTTGGTGTTCTGCCACTGAAGCAAGATGACAGAACAAGTAGAAGAATTGCAGTTTTCCTCCGCCTTTAAATATTTTTCTATGACAAACTTTTACAACAAAAACATGACACACGAGAATTGGCGCAAAGCCTTGGTGCTGGGATTTCTGCTCCTGGCTCTTACCTTAACTAGCTTAGCCCAAAGCAAGAAAAGCTCTCCTGCTTTCAAGAGCTACAGAAAAGCCCGGTCAGAAGCCCAAGTCTCCGGTTCGGGATTACGCACCAAGACCCAGCAAAGCTCCCTCCGCACCGGTACCAGAAGCAGACAGCCGCGTAATGGCCAGGAGTACTTCTGGGAAGAGAGCAACAACACCTGGCGTTTGGGCTATAACCACGCCTATACCTACAACTCGGCTGGCCTGGTTGTGGAGGAATTAGTGACGGAGGCGAACAACAGCAATTTCTCCAAATATGTGACCAAATATGACAGCCACAACCGCATCACAGAAGACCTCCAGTATTACTGGGAGAACAATGCCTGGTTGTTGTATAGCGGCTACAGAACAACCTACACCTATGCCAATGAGAAGATCACGGAAATAGTGTTCCAAAGCTACTATACTGGGGTTTGGGAACAGACCCATAGAGAAGTGTACACCTACAATACCTTAGGCTACCTTGCCGAAGTCACAGAATATGACAGAGAAAATAATGCTTGGGTAGCAGAGGAGAAAACCATAGTAGGGTACAATCAAGGAAGCAACAGACCAATTTCTTTCACTTACCAGGAGTGGGAGAGCAACGCCTGGGTGAACACAGAACGTGATATAGACCTGGTGTGGCACGACTTTGACAACGTAGACATGACCGACTTTGAGGAGTATAATTTGTCTAGCTATACCTACCAGGAATGGGCAAACAATGCTTGGGTGAATGTAGAAAAGGAGACAACCACCTACCAGGCCAACGGCAGCTACGTGCTTATTGACCAGAACTGGGAAAACGGGGCTTGGGTGAATGATAGCCGCACTACCTACACCAATGACGCCAAAGGCAATTTCACGTTAGATCAGGAGGAAGAATGGCAGGTAGACAAGTGGGTGATTACCTACGGGTTTAAGGCTGTTAACACCTACAACGCCACCGATGATCTTACCGAGGTCATTTACCAGGAATGGTCGGCAGAGCCAGGCAGCGCTACTACCGGAAGCTATAAAAATGAATTCCGAATGGTATATACCAACTTCCAGAATGTGCTTTCCTCTAAAGAAGAGTTGAGTTCGTTGGCGGCCTTGGTATACCCTAACCCTGTAGCAAGCAAATTTACCGTGAAATTGGAGAAAACCACCGCCGCCACAGTGAAGGTGTTGAGCCTATCGGGCCAGACGTTGCTTACCTCCAACCTAACCAAGGCTTTGGGCGGGGAGGAAATCAACATTTCTGCCTTACCAGCCGGTACGTATATTCTGCAAATCCAATCCAGGTCTGGGGTTAGCACCCAGAAGATCGTGAAACGGTAAGTACTTCACCCCTGACCAGAACAGGCCCGGTTCCCCAAAGAGCCGGGCCTGTTTTTTGCACCTTTTCTGAAAACCAAGGTCAGAATCTTTTTTGTGCTCCAATGAAGCGTACCTTTAGAGCCTCTTTTAGCTAAAGCCCCTTATATGAGAACTCTACTTAACATCATATTGGTTGTCCTTGTGCTTTTGGCCATAGTTGATGTGCTTTTCTTGATGATGGCCATGGCGTCTGGCCACAATATTCCATCGGAAACAACAAGTAAAGTTCATCTGACCTTCATATCCCTAATGATTTTAATAGCACTTGTGACGTTCTTTAAAAGAAGACACGCCAGACAGAGAAACTAGTAGGCGATAAAGGACTTAATTCCTAATTCTTAATTCACAATTAATAAAGTGGCCCGCATCAAAATAGACCTTCCCGCGCATTTTTCTTTCCAGACCGAGCTGCCCATCCGGATCACCGATCTTAACTATGGCAATCACCTTGGCAACGATGCCTTGTTGAGTCTCCTGCACGAGGCACGGGTACGGTTCCTGAAAGCGCACGGCTACTCAGAAATGGACTTTGCCGGAGCCGGACTGATCATGTCTGATGTGGGCATTGTCTACAAAGGCGAGGGGTTCTACGGCGATGTGCTCACCGTGCAGGTGCAACCTACCGAGTTCAGCAAGTACGGGTTTGACCTGGTTTATCGCCTTTCTAACCAAAACGGCAAGGAAATAGCCCACGCCAAAACCGGTATGCTCTGCTTTGACTACAGTGCCCGCAAACTCCAGACAATTCCGCAGGAAGCACTGGAGCGGCTGGAAACTAAAGCGTAAGATATTTTGTACCTTTGTAGTATGAGTACCACATTGATCCCAGATATAGAGATTCTGAACCGGCAGGACATCCGGAAACTGTCTTTGGACCAACTAAAGGCCTGGATGACGGAAAACGGGGAGAAGCCGTTTCGCGCCAAACAGGTTTACGAGTGGATCTGGAAACTGACGGCTACCTCATTTTCAGAGATGAACAACATCAGTCTGCCACTGCGCGAGAAACTGGAGCGTTCCTTTACCATCAACAGCGTGGAAGTGAACACCAGCCAACGCAGCGACGACTATACCATAAAATCAACGTTCCGGCTGTTTGACGGCAACATCGTGGAAGGCGTGCTCATTCCGCACCCTAAGCGTATGACGGCATGTGTTTCCAGCCAGGTAGGTTGCTCATTGACGTGCTCTTTTTGCGCCACCGGCAAGATGGACCGCATCCGCAACCTCAACGCCGATGAGATCTATGACCAGGTAGTACGCATCAAGGAACAGGCCGAGCAGCACTATGACCGCGCCTTGACCAACATCGTGTACATGGGCATGGGCGAGCCGCTTTTGAACTACGCCAATGTGATGAAGTCTATTGAGCGCATCACCGCGCCCGATGGCCTGAACATGGCGGCCCGCCGCATCACGGTAAGTACCGCCGGTATTGCCAAGATGATCAAGAAGATGGCCGATGACGGTATCAAAGCCAACCTGGCCCTGAGCCTGCACGCCGCCAATGACGTGAAACGCAACGAGATCATGCCCATCAACGAGACCAACTCTCTGGCGGCATTGAAGGAGGCCCTGGTGTATTACCACCAGAAAACCGGCCGGAAGGTGACGTATGAATACATTCTGCTCAGCCACTTCAACGATAACCCTGAGGATGCGCAGGAACTGCTGCAGTTCTCCAAGATCATCCCCTGCAAGGTGAACATCATTGAGTACAACCCCATTGAAGGCGGGCTATTCCAGAAATCAGAAGATGACCGCCTGGAGCCGTTCATGCGCTACCTGGCAGACAGAGGCGTACAGGTGAACGTGCGCCGCAGCCGGGGCAAGGACATTGACGCCGCCTGCGGTCAGTTGGCCATCAAAGACAAGAAAGCAGGAGAGTAATTTTCCAGATAGAATAAAACAGAAAGCGCCACCCCTTGAGGTGGCGCTTTCTGTTTCAGGCCTGTTTTCAGGAAAATCCGTCTAAAACATGTCTAGAGTTGCCGTGGCGAGGTACGCAGCGCATCCCTGATCTCGGTGAGCAGCACTTCTTCTTTGGTGGGTGCAGGCGGAACATCAGGCGAAGCTGCTTTCCGGCGCTTTAGCCGGTTCATCAGTTTTACCACCATGAAAATGGCCAGGGCAATGATGAGAAAGTCAATGATGCTTTGGATGAAGTTTCCGTAGTTCAGGGTGACATCTGTTAACTTCCCGTCCGGGCCCATGACTCCTTGCCGAAGCAACAGTTTAAGGTCTTTGAAATCCACACCTCCTATCAATATTCCCAGCGGCGGCATCAGGATGTCTTCTACCAACGAGGTGACCACTCTCCCAAATGCGGCGCCAATCACAACCCCAACCGCTAAATCAACTACGTTGCCACGCATGGCAAATTCTTTGAACTCAGATGAAATTGACATAAAAGATTGATTATAGGTTAGAAAAAAGAAAAGGAAGCAGCAGCTTAGCCGTAATTAACGGGTTTTCACCACCAACGTTCCGGCTAGCTTGTCATGAAGAGCCTGCTTACGAGAGGTGAAAGCCGCCATGATATAGCCAATCAGTAAGATGATATAAGATAAGATGTTTGCCAGTGACCGGCCCAGAGACCTTCCATAAGAAATGCGGTTTCCTTGCTCATCGGTTACTTTCAGGTTCAGGGCTCTTTTGCCAAGGGTGGCCTGCCAGGATGAGCTTTCCATAACAGATTTGTAAATAGTCCAAAGTGCAAGGGTAATAGTCATGGAGCCAGACATGAAGGAAAGAATCGCAGCTGGGTTGTCTGGTCTAAAGTCGCTTGGGGTAAAGTTGCCAAAAAACATAAATTGAAGGATCCAGTTCGGGATCATCAGCACGAAGCTGTCAATAATCACGGCGACAAACCGAATCCAGAAGCCGGCGTACGCTACCGGCTCTGAAGTTTCATAAATGTCAGAGAAAAAAGAGTCTTGGGTAGTGGTGTTTTCCATAAATGATGGGTTGGTGTTTAGGTTAGTGTGTCTAAATATAGGATAAATTCTACTTAAGGCAACGGCTTGATCCTGATGTTTTTCTGAGTTCTACAGGTGGCTGACTGTTGGGTTGAGCAAAGTTGTTCTGGGCAGAATTTTCTTAAAACAGACCTAAAACGATGAAAAGAAAAAGTCCCGCTGCCTTTTGGGGAGCGGGACTTTCCTTAAAAACGGAGAAGGCTTAGAGAGCCTCTTTTTTCTCCTTGAGCATGATGGCGTCCACGTTCTTGCTCCGGATAAGCTGGTTCAGGGCCGGCAAATCCGTGGCGAAGACCTGGTTCAGCTTCTTCAACTGTTCGTCTATCTGGGCCGTCACTTCCTTCTGGAAGGCATACATCTGGTCGGTAGGGCGGAAATCACCCACCGAGGCCTGGGATGCCAGGTTAGAAAGTTTGTTGTTCAGCCTGATGGGGAAGTTCAGAGGGTCCTGGCCGCTGCGGTTCTTGGTCTGGTACAGCGTTTCCTCCACTTCGGTCATCTTCTTGTTCATCGCCTTGGCGGCATCCAGCACGTCTTTCATGTCCTCGCGGCCTTGGAAGCGGGAAGTCACGCTGTTGATCTGGGTGCGGGCCTCTCGTATTTTGCTGATGGCGTCGTGCGTCTCGGTGAGTTTGTCACGCACCGAGAGCAGGAAGGCATGCTGGGCCTGCAGATCCGCCAGCGGCGTCTGGCTACGTGGGTCCTGGAGGATCACGAACTCGGTTTCCTGCGGCTGGCCGTTCACGGTGAGGCGGGCTTTGTAGGTGCCGGGAGTGGCTTTGGGTCCCTGCGTACCGCCGCCCCACAGAATCATGCCCTCAAACCTGGAGGCCTCGGGGTACACCATGTTCCACACGAAACGGTTCAGGCCGGTTTTCGCGTCTAGTTTGTTCGCAGGCTCCTTGGCTTTGGTATCGTATTTCCGGATCAGCTTGCCGTCTTTCTCCAGAATCTCCAGGGAAATTTTGGAGGTGGAATCCGGAGCGGTGGGAAGGTAGAAATGCACCATCACGCCACCGGGGTGATTCTGGCCTTCAAACTTGAGGTTGGCACCGTTGCTGCCCAAGGTCCGGTAAGTAGGCATGGGCTTGTAGAGGTGGAATTTCTCCTCGGCAATCTGCGGGGTGAGTTGGTGCAGCAGCGTGAGGTCGTCAATGATCCAGAAACCCCGGCCCTGGGTAGCGGCAATGAGGTTGTCTTCCTTGATGGTGAGGTCTGTGATAGGTACCAGCGGCAGGTTCAGGCGGAATGGCTTCCAGGAAGCACCATCGTTGAACGACACGTACATGCCGTACTCAGTGCCGGCGTACAGCAAACCGGCTCTTTTGGGATCTACGCGCACCACGCGGGTAAAATGCGTGGCCGGAATACCGTTGGTGATCTTGGTCCAGGTCTTGCCATAATCCGAGGTCTTGAAGAGCAGCGGCTGGAAATCGCCGGTTTTGTATAAAGTAGCCGCTAAATACATGACGCCTTTCTGGGTGGGGTGCGGTTCCACGCTGTTGATCATGCTCCACTCGGGCAGGGCCTTGGGCGTTACGTTCTTCCAGGTCTTGCCGGCATCGCGGGTCACGTGCACCAGGCCGTCATCCGATCCCGTCCAGATCACGCCTTCCTCCGCCGGAGATTCCATGGCCGCGAAGATGGTGCCGTAATACTCAACGCTGGTGTTGTCTTTGGTGATGGGTCCGCCCGATGGTCCCAGTTTTGACTTGTCGTTGCGCGTGAGATCAGGGCTGATGACTTCCCAACTCTGGCCTTCGTTGGTGGTCACGTGCACGTGGTTAGACGTGGTGTACAACCGATTGGCGTTGTGCGGCGAGAAGAAGATAGGGAAGTTCCACTGGAAACGGTACTTCATACCCTCAGCGCCATGGCCCATGGGATTGTCCGGCCACACGTTGATGGTGCGTTCAAAGCCGGTCTTGTGGTCCAGACTGCCAATGAAGCCGCCGTAGTTTCCGCCGTACACAATCTCGGGGTCTTTGGGGTTCACCGCGATGTGCGCGCTCTCTGAACCGGCGGTTTCTTCCCAGTCATGCAGCCCGATGCTGCGGCCCGAGGTGCGGCTGGCGATCCGGACGGCGCTGTTGTCCTGCTGGGCGCCGTAGATGCGGTACGGGAAGGCGTTATCCGTCACCACGCGGTAAAACTGACCGGTAGGCTGATTGTCTGGGGTACTCCAGTTCACGCCGCCGTCAAAGCTCACCTGGGCGCCTCCGTCATCGGCGATGATCATGCGTTTGGGGTCTTCGGGGGCAATCCAAAGGTCATGGTGGTCGCCGTGCGGCGCGTTGTGGGACTTGAAGGTGCGGCCGCCATCCGTAGAGTGGTGGTAGCTCACGTTCATCACGTACACGCCGTCCTCGTTCTGCGGATCGGCGGTAAGGCGGGTGTAGTACCAGGCCCGCTGGCGCAGGTTACGGTCTTCGTTCACCTTCGTCCAGGTTTCACCGCCGTTCTCAGAGCGGAACAAACCGCCGTCTTCGGCTTCCACCAGGGCCCATACGCGCTGGTTGTTTACCGGTGAGACGGTTACCCCGATGATGCCCAAGGTGCCTTTGGGTAAGCCGGAAGCGCGGGAGATTTCCTTCCAGGTGTCGCCGCCATCGGTGCTTTTCCAGATGCCGGAGCCGGGGCCGCCCGAGGAAAAGCTATAGGGCGTGCGCTGCACCCGCCAGGAGGTGGCGTACAGGTTTCTGGGGTTCACCGGGTCAATGGTGAGGTCTACCACGCCTACCTCGTTGTTCACGAACAGCACGCGCTCCCAGTTCTTGCCGCCGTCTTTGGAGCGGTACACGCCGCGCATGTCATTGGGCGCATAGATGTTGCCCATGGCCGCCGCGTACACCAGATCAGGGTTCTTGGGGTGGATACGCACGCGCGAGATATGCTTGGAGTCTTTCAGCCCGATGTGTTTCCAGGTCAAACCCGCATCCTCAGACTTCCACATCCCGAACCCGCTGGACACGTTGCCGCGCACCGTTTTCTCGCCTTCGCCCACGTAGATCACGTTGGGGTCGGCCTCACTCACGGCCACGGCGCCAATAGAACCCCCGAAGTACTTGTCAGAGATGTTCTCCCAGCTGGAGCCGCCGTCTTTGGTGCGCCACACGCCGCCGCCCGTAGCCCCGAAATAATAGAGGTTCGGCTTGCCCGGCACGCCTGTGACGGTAGCAGAGCGTCCGCCGCGGTACGGCCCGATGGAGCGCCAGGTAAGGCCGCTGTACAGTTTCTCTGGAAAAGGATCCTGTGCCGATTTCTTGCTTTTGGAAGTACTGGATTTGGGTGCTTTCTGAGCCTCTGAGGACAGCGGCGCCAAAAGGGTGAGGCCGCCCAACAACAGCGGAAGACACTGTCGGAAAAGCCGAGGGGGTAAAGGGTTGTGCATGTTTGTTCTGTTTGCGTCGTATGAATTGGAATAGAACCTGTAAGCTACTGAAAATCGGGAACGGGCGGAACAGCCAGCAGGAGTTTTTAAGCTCTTTTCTGTAAAACGGGCCCAAAACAAGATTCAGTTGCGGTGTTGGCCTAATCTTCAGAGAGTTTCGCTTGAAGACGGAAAGGTTAAATCCCGTTTCGACCCCGTTTTCTGGAAAATGGCTCTAAAACAGCAGTCCACATTTTGGGTGTCAATCTAACTTAGGCCATGTGCCTGCCGGGCAGGGGTTCTTTAAATTTTTATATTGAAATCAAGGGAGGATTACTCTGGAATAATAGCTTCTTCTTATATTAAGTCTCTAAAAGAAACCTAACCCCATGAACCCCTCTTTCCCTTATCCTCCTATGCCCCAGGGCGTAGATGAGCGCGTGATTGCCCCCTCGGCGGAGTTTAAAAAAGAAGTTGTCAAAGTAGCCGGCGCCATTGCCTTTTTTGGGCTGGTGTATGTGGCACTAATGGCGGCGGCCGTAGGGCTGGCGGTCCTGTGCGGGTACGCGGGGGTAGCGCTGGTGCTCTTGAAGCCGGCCTTCTTCACGCTCATGATAGGTTTGGGATTAGTGGGCCTGGGGCTGATGGTGCTGTTCTTCCTGCTGAAGTTCATCTTCAAACGCAGCAAGACGGACCGGTCCGGTATGCTGGAAATCACCGAGGCGGATCAGCCGGAGTTGTTCTCTTTTGTCCGGAAGATTACCCAGGAAACCCAGACGCCGTTCCCCAAGAAGATTTACCTCTCTGATGATGTCAACGCGGCCGTATTCTATGATTCCAGCTTCTGGAGCATGTTTCTGCCCGTGAAGAAGAACCTGGTGATTGGGCTGGGGCTGGTGAATTCAGTAAACGTCACGGAGTTCAAGGCCATTCTGGCGCACGAGTTCGGGCACTTTTCCCAACGCAGCATGAAGCTGGGTTCTTACGTGTACAACGTGAACAAAGCCATCCACAACATGCTCTTTGACAACGAAGGCTACGGCAACACCCTCCGGAAATGGTCTGAGCTCAGTTGGTACTTTGCGCTGTTTGCCACGCTCACCGTCAAGATTGTGCAGGGCATCCAGTGGATCTTGCAGAAAGCCTACGTGGTAGTGAACAAACCCTATATGAGCCTGTCGCGGCAGATGGAATTCCACGCCGATTCGGTGGCGGCGTTTGTGACGGGGTCAGAGCCGCTCATCACCAGCCTGCGCCGCATTGAAGCCGCTGATATCTGTTACTCGCAGCTCTTCAACCAGTACAACGCCTGGCTCCAGGAGAACCTCAAAGCCGATAACATGTATCCGCAGCACCGGGAGCTCATGCACCGCTTCGCTATGGATTTTAATATTCCCATGGCGCACGGCCTGTTGCAGGTGACCGCCCAATCGCTGGCCCGATTCAGCCAGAGCCGGCTGGTGATCAAAGACCAGTGGGCCTCGCACCCCAGCACTGATGATCGCGAGGCGCACCTGCTGGCCCTGAACATCCCCACCGTGCTCTTGCATGATTCAGCCTGGGTTCTGTTCCGGGGGGTGGAGCAGGTGCAGCAGCAGATGACCGATAAAATCTACGACCGCGCCAAGTTTGAGCAAGCGCCCCAAACCCTGAACCTGGCCGCTTTCACCCAGAAAATAGCTACGCAGGTGAACGAGCGGAGCCTGGACAAAGCGTACCAGGGTTTCTATGACGACCGCACCCTCAAAGCCTTCGAGCTGGAAGTAGCGGAGTCCCTGGCCGGCGTGCTCCCCAGTTTCCGGTTCGAGGACCTTTTCACCGAGGCCAACTGCAAGCTTCCGGAGAAAATAAGCCAACTGGAAAGAGACCTGCACACCTCCAAACAGCTTCTCCAGGGCGAGCATGACATCAAGACCTTTGACTTCGATGGCCAGAAGTTCAGCATCAAGGAGGCCTCAACCGTGCAGTCTATCCTGGAGAAAGAACTGGAGGAAGCGCAGGCGCAGCTTGACACCCTGGATAAGCAAGTCTACCAGTTCTTTGTGCAGCAGGCGCCCACAGAAGAGAAGAAAGTCGCTCTTACTGCCGCTTACCGCCATCTGTTTGTCGCCACTGTGGAAGCCGAAGAAGACACTAAATCCTATCAGCGCATCTATGAAACCCTGCGCCCGGTCTTTGAGGCAGACATGTCGGTGGAAAAGGCGAAAGTCATCATGGGCGAGGTGAAACAGCAGGAAGAACCTTTGAAGGAACGGCTGCGGAACCTGCTCCAGGACCCCACCTTTGCCCGCTGCCTTACTCCAGACCAGCAAAGCAAACTGGAGAATTACAACGCCAGCGATTATGCCTACTTCACAGAGGAAGGCTTTGACAACACGGCCATCTCTTCCCTCACCGAGACACTGGATATCTTCGTAAACACGGCCTGGGAGAAATGCTTCCAGCTCAAGAAAGAAACGCTGGCCCTCCAGATCACCCTATTACCCATCCGCCAGGAAGAGTCGGTAGCCGGATTGGTGGTGTAAGCCGTTTCAAGGCTGTTTTCCTGAAAACAGCCTTGAAACGGGCTGGCCCTTGCTATAAAGCAGAAAATAGCTTTTGCTTAGGCTAGTATTGAAAGTGAGATAACGTTTAGGGTCTGTTTTTTGAAAATCAGCCCCTAAACAGAAATAAGCAGATTTACTTCTTCTCCATATCGCGCAGCAATCGTACCGTCATGTAACCCAGGCCAAGAGCCAACGCAGCGATAGCCGCCCAAATCAGGATCTTGGAGCTTTGGGGCTGTTTTTGGGATTTCGCCGGTAAAAGGGATTTAACGTTCTGTACCTGAATAGCAGGAATATCCATCGGAATGCTGTCCTGGAAAAACTGCAGGTCGTACTCCGGGGGCATCAATTTCTCGTTCCCGAACTTCAGGGTATAAACTTGGCTGGGTTTCAGCGCGGCAATCAGGTAACGGTTCAGTTGCAGCACCCGCACCGAGTCAATGGTCAAAGGCGGATTGTCGGCGTTCTCAATCTGGATGGTCAGTTCCTCTACTTTTTGGCGCGGCAGGTCTTGCACGGCCGGTGCATTGGAGCTAAGTAACAGCGGCACTGAGATTTGATTCCGGAGGGCGCGGCGTCTTTTCCGGCGATTCCCCCGGTGTACGTTCTGGTCCCCCAGCACTACTTGGCCGGATCGGTGGTACAGCTGTGGTGCCGAGATATAAAAAGCCACCTGCTCTGGGTACACCGGCTGCCCGAACTTCAAGCGTAGATACGTGGTGTGATTTTCGGCGCTGTCTCTGCGGGTAAACGATTGGATGGGAATGCGGGTGTATTTTCCGGCCTCGGAGTAGGTGTCATAGTAGCCTGCCTGCAGGATGTTGAGCGGTGCGCTGACGGAGTCGTTGAGTTGGAGCCGGAAGTAGCGGTAATTGCTCAAAGGAAAATCCAGCAACTTGACCTCGGCGGTGTTTTTGGAGTTTTGGATGGCGTATAACAGGTCCTGTTCCTTGAGCACGTACCAATTCTGCTGGTCATCGCTCCCGCTTAAAGAGACCTGCTTCCGGACCTCGGCATTGCCAATCTGCAGGCTGATGTTGTTGATGCTGCGTTTTCCCGGATTATGCACCAAAAGCTCCGAAACTCCGCCCGGCCGACGGGTATAGGCCAGAATCTGGTATGGTTTGAACAAGGTGCGGTATTGCAGGGGAACCTCAGTGCGTACCAGATACGGCACAGCCTGCCCCTCGGGGTTGAACAACCTCAGGTCCTCTAAGTTAGGTTGAGAATACCCCGTTACCTGCGGAGAAAGCAGGATGCGGTGATAACCTTGTTGGGAGACAGGCGCCAACTGAGCCTGCCAGGCAAAATCCTGCGCATCTGCGGGCAGAAAGCAAAGCAACAATCCGGCAAGAAGGTATAGCAGCTTACTCTTCATGGGGAACAGGGCTTGAATCCAGAGGCTTGGTTTCTCCTTCTAAAATAAGGTTTTTGAGCTTCTGGTACATAAACGAGATGACCAGCAGCAGCACGCCCAGGCAGATAAAGGCTGCGATTTTGCCGCCTTCGGTCATGTCCCGCACATCAAACAGGAAGAGCTTGAGCAGGGTCAGGAAGAATAAGGTAAGCGAGATGATGCGCAGCGTCTTGATTTTCCTGGACATGCCCACCATCATCAAGACAAACGAAATCACGCCCCACAAAATGGGAAAACCAATCTTGCGGATGTGGCCCATGGAGTTGTGTAGCTCGGCAGAAGTAGGGTGCGACTTCAACAGCCACAAATGCACCAACTCAAAGCTGAGAAGGAACACGCTCGCCGCACTGGCCAGCCACAAACTGATTTTCCCCAGCCTGCTGCCAAACCCGAACTGCTGCTGCACCTTTCTGAGCACCGCCGCCAACAAGACAATCAGCGTGAGCAGGGGCAGATAATGACTAAGGAACGCTGATAACGTCTCGGTTTGGTTGAACAGGTACCCATTGCGAATGTAACTGGCCGATGGCTGCAGATTGGTCAGGTACGCCAGCAAACCAACTACGGATAGACCCATGATGATTCTGCCGTAAACGGGATTGGCCAGACGTTGGCTCCAGCCCAACAATCCTAAGAGGAACAGGTAATGGAAGAAGCCCAGCAACTGTATCTGTACATCAACGCTCAGGGTAGAATGGGTGAGTTGGTGTTGCAGTTCCAGTAGAAGCACAAGGTACAGGAAGAGCACCAGCGCCAGGCCTACCAGGGTTCGGTAAATTGTGTAGAACCTGCTGAGAGGAGTGGTTGTGGCTTGTTCCCGCGCCAGCAGCAGCCAGGTTGCGGTCAGGGAGGCGATGACCACCAAACCGGTAATAAAAAGCTTGTTCAGTAGCAGGGGCAAACCTTCGCGGGAGATGGAATAATCCAGCCAATCCATGCTCAGGCTGCCCAGCATCAGGGCCAGCACCAGCACCGAGGCATGTTTCATCAACTGAATCCCCGAGCGCTGCGAGAGCCACAGCAACAAGACTGCCTCCAGCGCCCAGAACAGGGTGATGTAATTCCCCTCCAGCTGAATAGGCGCCGATAAACTCAGGAACGTCAATACAAGGCCAATGAGCAGGTACACCAAATTGCGGTCTACCCGGTTGCTGCGGTAGAGCCCATAGGCAAACACGAAGTTGAAAAGCCCTAGCAGAATAGTGAACAACCCACGGTAACTGCCTCCGGCCACCTGTGACATGACGTACATGCCTACCCCGTAGTACAAAAACGTGTTGCTCAGCAGCATCATAATCTCGGGGCCGGTGAAACGGCGGCGCTCCTTCACGTTGTAAATGATGTTCATCAAAAAGAATACCAGGTAAAAGAGCGTGGCAAAGACCAGGGCACCCGCATACGGAGCGTTGGATACACCCACTACCCTGGTGCTGAACCATCCGCCGTACAGAATGATGGTGAAGACGTAGGCAATCAGATTGAGCAGGTTCCACTTCTTGAAATACGCCAGCACCAGAATGCCCACGTTCAACAGCAGGATAAAGACGAACAGCACGATGTAATTGCCCTCGCCGGTACTTACCATAAACGGACTCCCGAACCCGCCAATCAAGGCCAGCACCGCCAACTCCATCCGGTCATAGGCAATAGACAGGAAGATGGTAAAGCCCGTAATGGCCATCATCAAGATAAAGGCCACCGTCTGGCTGAAAATCTGATATTCATGGAAGGCGATGGCAATGGTGAAGTACAGCACGGCCATGCCACCGCCAATCAGCACGGAGCTGAAGGCCTTGTACTCTTTCCGTAATCGGTGCGCCACGCCCAGCAACGCTCCACCGGCCAGCAACCCAATGGCTACCCGGCCTACTTCATTTATCCAATTCTGGTCAATTGCATACTTCACAAAGAACCCTATGCCCAGCACTAGGATTGCAATCCCCAGTTTGTTGATAAGGTTCTCCCCGATGAACTTCTCCCAGTCCAGTTTGCGGGAGAAGAAAGAAGGCGTTTTAAGGGTATTTTCCTGAAAAGTGACAGTTTCTGATGCCGCGGTGAAGGCCGCCACCGGCACCGGTTCTGGTCTGGGGACAGAAGTTGGGATTTCTGATGGAGAGACAACAGGTGCTGGCGCAGGTGGCACCACCGGCGATGGAGGTACAAGCTTGGGAGGCGCTGGAATTTCTTCAGGCGAAGGAGCAGCCTTGATAGCAGCATCGCGGCGGGCGGCGGCATCAATGGACGGACGAACTGTGGAGCGGCTGAGCTGTTCCCGCAAACGGGCCAACTCCTCGCGTACTTCCTGCATGTCGCGGCGGTGTTGCAGCAAATGATTGGAGACCCTGGAACCGAACCAAAGCGCCAGAACTACCAACACCAAAAGCAGAAATATCTCCATAGAAGCCCCTTATAGTCTAGACTCTATATTACAATATAATCCTGAGAAACAAAGAGCAGTATAGTCACCGGTGCCAAGTGAAATAAGTCACAGAAACTTGTTTTGAGCCTGTTTTCCTGAAATTGACTTAGAATCACTCTTCAACCAGCTCTTTGTTATTGGCCGCTCCAGCCATGGCCCCACCAGCGGTAGCTTCGATTCGAAAACTCGCGCCAGCATTTTAAATTTTGTACACCTATCAACAATCACGCAATCAACAATCACGCAATCAACAATCACGCAATCCTGAAAAATCCTTTAAATCTTGAAAATCCTGCTCCAAACAAAAAAGGCCTCACCTGTAACAGTGAGGCCCTTTCGGCAGATTTAAAATCTAGTTGCTTAGCCGTTGGCTTGGGCGTAACGACGGTTTACTTCGTCCCAGTTGATAAGGTTGAAGAACGCTGTGATATACTCAGGTCTGCGGTTCTGGTATTTCAGGTAGTAAGCGTGCTCCCACACGTCAAGACCCAGGATTGGAACGCCGCCGCAAGAGTCAACACCTTCCATAAGCGGGTTGTCTTGGTTAGCGGTAGAGCAGATGGCAACAGAACCGCCTTCCACGGCGCAAAGCCAGGCCCAGCCAGACCCGAAACGGGTAGTAGCAGCTTTGGTGAATTCTTCTTTGAAGGCATCGTAAGAACCGAAGGCTCTGTCAATGGCCTCGGCTACCGGGCCGGTTGGGTTTCCGCCGCCATTAGGCGCCAGGATGGTCCAGAACAGGTTGTGGTTGTAGAAACCGCCGCCGTTGTTGCGTACGGCTGGTGTCTTGGCCGCATCGCGCAGGATCTCCTCAATAGACTGATTTTCTTTCTCAGTGCCCTGGATCGCATTGTTCAGGTTAGTGGTGTACGCCTGATGGTGCTTGGTATGGTGGATTTCCATGGTCTGACGGTCGATGTGCGGCTCTAGCGCATCGTACGCATACGGAAGTTGCGGAAGTTCAAATGCCATAGTTTTATGTGTTTTTAGTTATAGATTACAATAGTTGTTCCTACATACATACTGTGCGGAACGCGCCAAAGTTAAGATTAAATTCTTTTCGCCCTGAAAAAGTCCGTCATCAATTGGGCGCACTCGTGGGCCATGATGCCGGCCACCAATTCGGTCTTGGGGTGCAGCAGGTTCACGCCAGTGCGGCGATAACCGCGCTTCTCATCGGCGGTGGCGTAGACAATGCGTTTGAGCTGTGACCAGTAGCTGGCACCGGCGCACATGACGCAGGGTTCCACGGTGACGTAGAGGGTGCAGTCGTGCAAATATTTGTTGCCCAGGTGATTGGCGGCGGCAGTGAAAGCCAGCATCTCAGCATGGGCGGTTACGTCGTTGAGTTTCTCGGTCTGGTTGTAGGCGCGCGCGATGATCTTGTTCTGGCACACCACTACCGCGCCAATGGGAATCTCGCCCTCTTCCAGGGCGTATTGCGCTTGCTTATAGGCCTCGCGCATGAAATGTTCGTCTGAATGGATGCTTAACACAAGATGAAGTTAAAGGAAAAATCAACCTATTTCTACTGCCTGCCAGATTCTTTAGTTGTATAGAAAGCATTTCGGGCCTGTTTTCTGCAAAACAGGCCCGAAATAAAGTTATCCGCTTTCCGGCGGTTAAAGGCAGGAAATCTTATTTCACAGTGGCGCTGGCCATGACGGCACGGGCGGTTTCCTGCCATTCCTGCTGCAGTTGCACCGGCGCGTTGAAACTGAAGATGAGCATCTGGTCTTTCTGGAACGTGTACTGAATGAGCGTGTACTTGCGCACGGGCGCCATGTTGCGGCTCCGGCGCTCATCGCGCATGGTGGAGACAAACTCATACACCAGGAAATCGCGGCCGTTAATGGTTTGTTTCTCCTGGCGCAGAAACTGCACCTCGGTGAACATGCGCTGGATGGAGGCCTTGTAGAAAGGCAGCAGGATATTGATGTCGTCGGCAGGGAAAGTGCTGGGGCGCTGGTTCACGCTGATGTCCACGTTACCGTCCGGGCTGGTGTACACGCCCAGAGGCTTGCGGGCCGCCGGGTACTCGCGCGCAATGCCATCGTCTGGCATTACCTCAAAGTTCTGCGGAATAGACAGCGTCACGTTCTTGGCCACTGTCACTTTTTTGAGTTTCGGGGCGAATGCCAGCAGCAGCAAAAGGGGTAAGGCCAGCGTAAGCAGGTATTTTTTATTCATATTCTGGGTAAAGGCATCTAGGTTATGGCTAACAGCCGAATGCAAATATTGGGCCGTTAAGTTCCGGCAGAGCGCAAAGGTAGGCAGAAAGCAATTTTTATGGTGACGCCTAAACGGAAAAAGCCCAACTAAAGTAGCTGGGCATTTATCGGTTGAAGAAAACTTACTTAAAATTTAGCAAGTGGGGAAATGGAGGGGCATTTCTCCGCTTGCGGGAGTGTCTTCTGAACACTCATTCTTATTGGTGTATGAATTTTAAGAAATATTACAAGAATCCCTAATTATTTCTGTTTTTTTTAAAATACATCGATTTCGTTCCGTTGATTTTGCAAAATAACTAGAACAATTGTTCGTTTGTTTAAACAGAAATCCAAACCAGAAGGCAAACGTCTTTTTAGTTTGAATCTTAGGTTTAAGTGCCTACTTTTGCACCAAATAGCTTTATAATATGGAAACAACTGCCCCTGCTCAATATTTACCGGGAGATTATCTTCCAATAGTTATTCAATTTTTGGCGGCTCTTGGTTTTGTGGTGTTCTCAATGGTGGTGACCCACCTGATTGGCCCAAAACGTAAAAGCGCAGTGAAAAACGCCTCCTGGGAGTGTGGTATTGAATCTAAAGGCGATGCTCGTGCCCCAATTTCCATCAAGTATTTCCTGATTGCCATCCTGTTTGTACTTTTTGACGTGGAAGTAATCTTCCTCTATCCTTGGGCCGTGAACTTCAGAGCCTTGGGTCTGGATGGCTTCGTCTGGATGCTCATGTTCATGGGACTGCTCTTGACCGGATTCTACTACGTGATCCGGAAAGGCGTTCTCAAGTGGGAATAGCGTCAATAATCGTCGCAAAGGCGGCAAACTTTTACAAGCGATAACGTGTTCAGAGAGAGGCCGGTTTCTGGCCTGATTTTCTGAAAACCAAGCGAAAACGACTCATGAGCGATAACAATAGCAATTTAACCATGGTAGACGCCCCAGAAGGGGTAGAAGGAACCGGCTTTTTCGCCACTTCCCTGGAGAAAGTAGTAGGCTTGGCCCGTAAGCACTCGTTGTGGCCGTTGCCGTTTGCTACCTCCTGCTGCGGTATTGAGTACATGGCTACCATGGGCTCGCACTATGATATTTCCCGTTTCGGGTCTGAGCGCCCAAGCTTCTCGCCCCGCCAGGCCGATTTGCTGATGGTGATGGGGACCATTGCCAAGAAAATGGGTCCGGTGGTGAAACAGGTGTATGAGCAGATGGCTGAGCCGCGTTGGGTGATTGCCGTAGGCGCCTGCGCTACTAGCGGTGGTATCTTTGACTCATACAGCGTGTTGCAAGGCATTGACCGCATTGTACCGGTAGACGTGTACGTGCCCGGTTGCCCGCCGCGCCCTGAGCAGATTCTGGATGGTTTGATGCGTATCCAGGATTTAGCCGAGAACGAGTCGCTCCGCCGCCGGAACTCCCCGGAATATCAAGCATTACTGGCTTCTTACAACATTAAATAAGGCATGGCCGAACTAACCAACGAACTGCTGGTGCAATCGCTGCAAGAGAAATTTGGCGACCAGTTGTTTGATATCCATGAGCCTTACGGGCTTGTGACCGTGACCACTACCCGGGAAAACATCATCCCTATGCTACAGGCCTTGTATGATGATGCCTTCCTGCAATTCCAGTTCCTGACTACTATGTGCGGTATCCATTACCCAGATAATAAGGGCCAGGAATTAGGCGTGATTTACCACCTGCACAGCCTGGTGCACAACGTGCGGTTGCGCATCAAAATCTTCTTCCCTGAAGATGATGCCGTGGTGCCTACCGCTACCAACCTGTACGCCACCGCCAACTGGATGGAGCGTGAAACCTTTGACTTCTACGGCATCCGCTTTGAAGGGCACCCCAACCTTATCCGCATTCTCAATGTGGAGGAGATGGAGGCGTTTCCTATGCGCAAAGAGTTTCCGCTGGAAGACCAGACCCGCGAAGACAAGATTAATACCTTCTTCGGAAGATAAACCTTATAAATGCCAACGGCTTTGTTTACAAGACAAGGCCGCCGGCGTTTCTGCTTACTACTAAGTTCCCACATGGAGTTAGCCAAACAGAATACACAGATAGTTACCCCAGATTCCTACATGCAGGAGCTCACCACCCTGAATTTAGGACCTACGCACCCCGCCACGCACGGCATCTTCCAGAATATCCTGCAAATGGATGGCGAGAAGATTGTGTCTGGCGTGCCGACAATTGGGTACATTCACCGCGCCTTCGAGAAAATCGCGGAGCGCCGTAACTTCTACCAGATTACCCCGCTCACCGACCGCATGAACTACTGCTCCTCGCCCATCAACAACATGGGCTGGTGGATGACAGTGGAGAAGCTGTTGGGCGTGACCGTTCCCAAGCGTGCCGAGTACATCCGGGTAATCGTAATGGAACTGGCCCGTATTGCTGACCACTTGATTTGTAACTCGATTCTAGGGGTGGATACCGGAGCCTTCACCGGCTTCTTGTACGTTTTCCAGGAAAGAGAGAAAATCTACGAAATCTACGAGGAAATCTGCGGTGCCCGCTTGACCACCAACATGGGTAGAGTAGGCGGTATGGAGCGTGATTTATCTCCGGTAGCCATCCAGAAAATCAGAGATTTCCTGCGTGATTTCCCGAAAGTGATGCGTGAGTTTGAAACCATGTTCAACCGTAACCGGATCTTCATTGACCGGGTGGAGAACGTGGGCCCCATCACTGCTGAGCGTGCCTTGAACTACGGCTTCACGGGTCCTAACCTGCGTGCTGCGGGTGTGGATTACGATGTGCGCGTCATGAATCCTTACTCTTCTTACCAGGACTTCGATTTTGAGATTCCGGTAGGTACCAAGGGAGATACTTATGACCGTTTCATGGTCCGTAACGAGGAAATCTGGCAGAGCTTGCGCATAATTCAGCAAGCCATGGACAACCTGCCTGAAGGTCCGTTCCACGCTGATGCGCCGGAGTTCTACCTGCCGCCAAAGCAGGAGGTGTACCGCAACATGGAAGCGCTTATCTATCACTTCAAGATTGTAATGGGTGAGATTGACGCTCCGGCTGGTGAGGTCTACCACTCGGTGGAAGGCGGAAACGGCGAACTTGGTTTCTACCTGGTGTCTGACGGAGGCCGCACGCCGTACCGTTTGCACTTCAGAAGACCTTGCTTCATCTATTACCAGGCCTATCCGGAGATGGTGGTGGGCACGCAGTTGTCAGATGCCATCGTGATCCTTTCTTCTATGAACGTGATCGCCGGCGAGCTGGACGCTTAAGCCATTCTTATTAGAAACAGATTATTCCAAGCCTGCCACAAGGCAGCTTTATATACCGACCATTGACCAAATGGATCAAACAGCAAGCGTAAATCAAGTACAGTTCTCGGAAGGGGCTATGGCCGAAATCCGGCGCTATCTTTCCCATTATCCCGCTGACCGTCAGAAATCAGCCATTTTGCCTATCCTGCACATCGCGCAAGCGGAGTTTGGCGGCTGGGTAAGCCCCGAGGTAATGGACAAAGTGGCCGAGATCCTGAACATCCAACCCATAGAAGTATACGAGGTAGCCACCTTCTATACCATGTTCAACCTGAAGCCGGTAGGCAAGCACGTGCTGGAAGTATGCCGCACGGGTCCTTGCATGCTGCGGGGTTCTGACCAACTCATTGAGCACCTGGAGAACCGTCTGGGCTGCAAAGTGGGCGAGACCTCTGCCGACGGAAACTTCACCCTGAAGACTGTGGAATGCCTGGCCTCTTGCGGCACGGGCCCCATGTTGCAGGTGAGAGAACAATTCTACGAAAACCTGGATGCCGCCAGCGCCGACCAGATGCTGGAAGACCTGAAAGCCTTAACCGTAAGGAAACCATGGGAAGAAAATTATTAACTGAACATATCAACGTTGAAGGCATCCAAACCTTTGACGTGTACCGCAAGCACGGCGGCTACGCCTCGGTAGAGAAGGCTTTGAAAACCATGACCCCTGAGGAAGTGGTGGAAGAAGTGAAAGCCTCGGGCTTGAGAGGACGGGGTGGTGCCGGATTCCCTACCGGGATGAAGTGGAGCTTTTTAGCCAAGCCAGAAGGCAAGCCGCGCTATTTAGTTTGCAACGCCGATGAATCAGAGCCTGGTACTTTCAAAGACCGGTATCTGATGGAGAAACTGCCGCACCTGTTGATTGAGGGAATGATTACCTCCAGCTACGCGTTGGGTGCCCGTACCTCTTATATCTACATCCGCGGAGAGTTATTGTATGTGCTTCGCATTCTGGAGAAAGCCATTGCTGAAGCATATGCCAATGGCTTCTTGGGCGAGAACATCTTAGGAAGCGGTTACTCACTTGACTTGCACGTGCACCCAGGCGGGGGGGCGTACATCTGCGGTGAAGAAACAGCGTTGCTGGAATCTCTGGAAGGTAAGCGCGGGAACCCGCGTAACAAGCCTCCGTTCCCGGCGGTTTGGGGTCTTTACGGCTGCCCAACCGTGGTGAACAACGTGGAGTCTATTGCTACTGTTCCGTGGATTATCACCAACACCGCTGCTGAATACGCTAAGTTCGGGATTGGCCGTAGCGCCGGTACCAAACTGATTTCTGCGGGTGGTAACATCAACAAGCCAGGCGTGTACGAGATTGAGTTGGGTGTTCCCGTAGAGGAATTCATCTACTCAGACGAGTACTGCGGCGGTATCTGGAAAGGCCGTGACATGAAAGCAGTCATTGCCGGAGGTTCTTCCGTTCCGATTCTGCCGAAAGAATTGATTCTGAAAACCGCAGCCGGTGAAGATAGATTGATGACCTACGAGTCGCTGTCTGATGGAGGTTTCGCCACAGGTACCATGTTGGGTTCCGGCGGATTCTTCGTGATGGATGACCAGACCTGTATCGTGCGCCACACCTGGACCCTTGCCCGTTTCTACCACCACGAGTCGTGCGGACAATGCAGCCCGTGCCGTGAAGGAACCGGTTGGATGGAGAAAGTATTGCACCGCATCGAGCACGGCCACGGCCACATGCACGACATCGACCTATTGGTAAGTGTTGCCAAGCAGATAGAAGGAAATACCATCTGTCCGTTGGGTGATGCGGCTGCCTGGCCAGTTGCGGCAGCGGTTCGTCACTTCCGCGAGGAGTTTGAGTGGCACGTGAAACACCCTCAGGCCGCTACGGCGCCAGGTGCGGTGTTCAACAAAGCTGAATCTGTATTAGCATAAATATCCGTTTCAGGCCTGTTTTACAGAAAGCAGGCCTGAAACACATCATTAGAGGAGTCGCTTCTAAGTTCTTTTTAAGAGGGTTAGCCCTTGTGCCACATGGAGCTTTTCATCAATGACAATCAGCTTGTATTTGAACATTCCTCTACAAACAAGTGGGCGGTTGAGATTGACAAGATTAGACTCATTGGTGAATACACCACGGCAGATGGACCTTGGCTGGATGATTATTTTTTTGTCTTCGCAGAAAAAGAGGATGAATGGTATGAAGCTCCAAATGAAGCCGTGAAGAACCATGATTTTTGGGAAATCTTGAGCGAAAAGCTAAACTTTAAAGTTGCTCCAAGCTTGTTTGCCTCAACGCAATGGGATTCAAAGGTTTTATTTCCGAAGGATATGAAGGGACAGAAGTTGTTCCAAGTTATAACGGAAAAGAAACCTGCAAGAACACTCTGGCAAAAGCTTATGGGAAGCAGCGCTAAAACTGAAAAGATTGCCTTTGCAGAGAATGTGAAGAAGATCTTCAATTAAAAGTGAATAATTAATTGCCGTTTAGAGGCCGTTTTCTTTAAAATCGGCTCCAAACAGAAATACATATAAATAGCCTGTTGCTGGGTGTTAAAACAATTGACAACCAGCAATCAACAATAAATTTAACATGGTAAAAATAACGTTTGATGGCATAGAGGTGGAGGTAGAGGAAGGAACTACCATCCTCAACGCAGCCCGTAAAATCGGCGGCGAGGTGGTGCCCCCAGCCATGTGCTACTATACCCCTTTAAAAGGAACCGGCGGAAAATGCCGCGCCTGTATGGTGAAGGTGGCGGCCGGTTCCGCGAAAGACCCGCGCCCGATGCCTAAACTGGTAGCGAGCTGCATTACTCCGGTACAAGACGGCATGGTGGTGGAAAACACGACCAACCCAGATGTATTGGCCGCCCGCAAAGGCGTGGTAGAGATGCTGTTAATTAATCACCCACTGGATTGCCCTATCTGCGACCAGGCCGGAGAGTGTGATTTGCAGAACTTCGCGTACGAGCACGGCACGTCCGGCACCCGTTACGAAGAAGAGCGCCGCACCTTTGATAAAATCGACATCGGGCCGTTGGTGCAATTGCACATGACGCGTTGCATCCTTTGCTACCGTTGCGTGTACACCGCCGACCAGTTAACCGAGAAGCGTGTGCACGGCGTGTTAGGCCGCGGCGATGCCGCTGAGATTGGAACCTACGTTGAAAACATCATCGATAACGAATTCTCCGGAAACGTCATTGACGTGTGCCCGGTAGGTGCTTTGACGGACAAGACCTTCCGCTTCAAAAACCGCGTGTGGTTCACCAAACCGGTAGATGCGCACCGCGATTGCCCTACTTGCTCCGGTAAAGTGGTGTTGTGGATGCGCGGTAACGACGTGCTGCGCGTGACGGCCCGCAAGGACGAGTACAACGAGGTACAGGAGTTCATCTGTAATACCTGCCGCTTTGACAAGAAAGACCCGAACGACTGGACCATTGAAGGACCGCGCAAGATTGCCCGTACTTCGGTGATTTCTGCTAACCATTACGAGTTACCGGTGCTGAACGTAGACGTGATTCCGAACTTACCAGGATCCACCGAAGAAGACTTACAATCCACTCCTTTTAACCTAGGAAGACAAGTATAATGGAGCTATCCTTATTATTAATCAAAGGGCTCATCATCTTTGCCGTTTTCGGTATTACGTTGCTGATTGCCACTTACTCCACCTACGCTGAGCGAAAAGTGGCAGCCTTCATTCAGGACCGTGTAGGCCCTAACCGTGCCGGTCCGTTTGGTCTGGCGCAGCCGTTGGCAGATGCGGTGAAACTGTTCTTCAAAGAAGAGTTTGTGCCGGCTAACGCGAACAAGTTCCTGTTCATTGCCGGTCCTTCGCTGGCTATGTTAACGGCCTGTATGTCCAGCGCGGTGATTCCGTTTGGCGGTACCTTAATCATTGGCGGTGAGGCTATTCACTTACAGGCTATTGAGGTGAACATCGGGATTCTATACGTGTTCGGGATTGTGGCTTTGGGAGTGTACGGCATCATGATTGGCGGTTGGGCTTCCAATAACAAGTTTTCCTTGTTAGGCGCTATCCGGGCGGCTTCACAGAACATCAGCTACGAACTGGCCATGGGTATGTCTATCATTGCCTTGTTGCTGGTAACCGGTACGCTTTCAATGCGTGACATCGCGGCGCAGCAAGGACAAGAGCTGTTTGGGGTATCTGGGTTGAACTGGAACATCTTCTATCAGCCGGTAGGCTTCCTGATTTTCATTATCTGTGCCTTCGCCGAGACCAACCGCGTGCCTTTTGACTTACCGGAGTGCGAGACCGAACTGGTAGGTGGGTACCACACCGAGTATAGCTCCATGGGCATGGGCTTGTACCTGTTCGCAGAGTACGTGAACATCTTCGTGGCCTCGGCGGTAATGGCTACCCTTTATTTTGGCGGGTACAACTTCCCGTTCATGAACCAGTTAGGTTTGCCGCACAACGTGGTGACCATCCTGGGAACGGTAGTGTTGTTCGCTAAAATCTTCTTCTTCATCTTCTTCTTCATGTGGGTACGCTGGACCTTGCCGCGTTTCCGCTATGACCAGTTGATGAACCTAGGCTGGAAAATCTTGATTCCGTTGTCCATCGCCAACGTGATTATCACCGGCGGAGCCATTCTGTTAAAAGCAGAGTTGTTCTAAGCACCCTATGAGTAGGAGAGGAGTTTACGCTCCTCTGCCCATCTTTTAAAGAGTATAAGAGACATGCAATCACTTAGTAATAGAGCGAAAAAGCTGGAGAAGAAACCCATGAATTTTTCCGAGAGAATGTATCTCCCGGCAATTTTCCAGGGTTTGTCTATCACCATGCGTCACTTCTTCAAGAAGAAGGCGACCATTAAATACCCAGAAGAAACCCGCCCGATGAGTGCGGTGTGGCGTGGTTTGCACGTGTTAAAGCGTGACGAGAAAGGCAGAGAGCGTTGCACGGCCTGCGGTCTGTGCGCAGTGGCTTGTCCGGCTGAGGCCATTACCATGGTAGCCGGTGAGCGCAAGCGGGGCGAGGAGCATCTGTACCGCGAGGAGAAATATGCGATTAGCTACGAGATTAACATGTTGCGTTGCATTTTCTGCGGCCTGTGCGAAGAAGCCTGCCCTAAAGCGGCCATCTTCCTGCAGAACGACAAAGTGGCTCCGGCCCGCTACGAGCGCGATGAGTTCATCTACGGCAAAGACCGTCTGGTAGAGCCCATGCCTATTCAAAACCAATAATCCGCAGCCACGCGCTATTTATCATTCCTAACTATGACGGGTAATTTCTTTTACTTTCTCACTTTCTTAACGCTGTTCGCGGCCATTGGGGTAGTTGCCTCTAAAAACCCGGTGTACAGCGTTTTGTTCATGATTCTGACGTTCTTCGCCTTAACTGGGCACTACATTCTTTTGAATGCCCAGTTCCTGGCGGCGGTAAACTTTATTGTGTACATGGGCGCCATCATGGTGTTGTTCCTCTTCGTGATTATGTTCCTGAACATGCGCGAAGACACCGAGCAGCACAAGCCTTTGCTGAGCAAGATTGCCGCGGCCATTGCCGGGGGTATCCTGTTTGTGGTGATGATTGCCGCCTTGAAGGACGTGAATACCCAAATGAAAGCTACCGCTGTGTTTGATTCGCAGATTGGCATGGTGGAGAACCTGGGGAAAGTGCTTTTCAGAGATTACCTGTTGCCGTTTGAGTTGGCATCAGTTCTGTTCCTGGCGGCTATGGCCGGCGCGGTGATGCTGGGCAAGCGTGAGCCGGGCGAGCAAAATAGATTCTAAGTCTCTTTCAAGAGGCTGAAAAAGGACAGCTATCCACGTTGTCCTTTTTTATTGTCGCTGCTCCTGAATTTCGTTTAGAGCCTCCTTTTTAGAAAACAGGCTTAAAATAGAAATGCAGTGCTGGCAAATAGGCATCTGTTTTAAGGCCGCTTTTCTAAAAACGGCCTCAAAACACTAAGATAAGAACACGGGCTACACTGCAGAGGGTGGCATTTTATATGGTATTACCAAAAAATGGGAATAACTTTGGCCGCTGTTGTCACAGCAAAGCCAAAGCCGTTTTCAAGAACGATTATAAAGCATGAACGAAATTCCTGAGGTCATAAGGACCATTCCGCTGAACTATTACCTGTATTTCAGCACCGCTCTTTTCTGTATCGGGATTATTGGGGTACTCACCCGCCGCAACGCCATCATTATCTTTATGTGCATTGAGTTGATGCTCAATTCAGTGAACCTGTTGCTGACGGCTTTCTCGTCTTATCGCTCAGACCCCAACGGGCAGATTTTCGTGTTTTTCATCATGGCGGTGGCTGCCGCCGAGGTGGCCGTGGGTTTGGCCATTATTGTGATGATTTACCGGAACGTGCGCTCCACCGACATCAACATCCTGAACAAGCTGAAATGGTAAAGCGGTTTGCCGCTCTGCTGAATCTCTAAAGAATACCGTTCCATTTACGTTTTAACAAATGCAAGAATTTATTTTGCCGGCAAACAACGCTGAGATGACCTGGGTGTGTTTGCTGATTCCGCTCCTGCCGCTAATCGGGTTCCTGATTAACGGTTTGGGTAACCGGAAATTGCCGAAAGGGCTGGCGGGACTGGTGGGTTGTGCCACCGTCATAGGTTCATTCCTGCTGTCACTTTACCTGTTTTTCGGGTTTGAAGGCTACGGCAACCGTCCGTACACCACAGACATCTTCAACTGGATTCACGTGGGTGCCCTGCGCATTCCATTTTCCTTCCAGATTGACCAGTTATCGCTCATCATGCTGCTGTTGGTAACGGGCGTGGGTTCAGTGATTCACATTTACTCGGCGGGCTACATGAGCCATGACGAGAACTTCGGTAAATTCTTCTCTTTCCTGAACCTGTTCGTGTTCTCCATGCTCCTGCTGGTGATGGGGTCTAACTACGTGATGATGTTCGTGGGTTGGGAAGGCGTAGGGCTTTGCTCGTACCTGCTCATCGGGTTCTGGAACAAGGTCACTCCGTACAACAATGCCGCGAAGAAAGCATTCATCATCAACCGCATCGGGGACTTAGGTTTCTTACTAGGTATCTTCCTTATTTTCCAGACCTACGGCAGCGTAGTGTATGGCGAAGTATTCAACCAAGCTTCTCAACTGAGCGAG
This sequence comes from Rufibacter aurantiacus, assembly GCF_017916345.1. Classification (NCBI taxonomy): domain Bacteria; kingdom Pseudomonadati; phylum Bacteroidota; class Cytophagia; order Cytophagales; family Hymenobacteraceae; genus Rufibacter; species Rufibacter aurantiacus. The sequence continues at coordinate 1,292,740 of NZ_JAFMSV010000001.1, read as the reverse complement.
GTGAACGACGGCGTGGTGGTTGCCATTACCCTGTTGCTGTTTGTGGGCGCGATGGGTAAATCAGCGCAGTTGCCGCTCTACACCTGGCTGCCAGACGCGATGGCCGGTCCAACTCCAGTATCTGCCCTTATCCACGCCGCTACCATGGTGACCGCTGGTATTTACATGGTCATCCGTTCCAACGTGTTGTACACGCTGGCTCCAGATACTTTGGAGATTGTGGCCATCATTGGTTTGGCTACCGCGTTGTTCGCCGCTACCATCGGTCTTTTCCAAAACGACATCAAAAAAGTATTGGCTTACTCTACGGTGAGCCAGTTAGGCTATATGTTCCTGGCCTTGGGCGTGATGGCGTACTCATCTTCGCTGTTCCACGTATTAACGCACGCGTTCTTCAAAGCCCTTCTTTTCTTGGGTGCGGGTAGCGTGATTCACGCCATGAGCGGCGAGCAGGATTTACGTAAAATGGGTGGTCTGAAAAAAGCTTTACCAATTACGTTTATCACCTTCTTAATCGGAACACTGGCCATTTCCGGTATTCCGCCGTTTGCCGGTTTCTTCTCTAAAGACGAGCTGCTGGCGCACGTGTTTGTGCACAGCAAAGTGATGTGGGCGTTCGGTCTGTTGACCTCGTTCATGACGGCTTTCTACATGTTCCGTTTGCTGTACCTGGCGTTCTACGGAAACTTCCGGGGCACCGAGGAGCAGCGCCACCACCTGCACGAGTCCCCTGCCGTGATGACCATTCCGTTGATTATTCTGGCCATTCTTTCTACCATTGGTGGGTTCATGGGTTTACCGCCTGTTTTCAGCGAAAATCACTCATTGGGTAACTTCCTGTCGCCGGTGTATGAGCTGGCCAGAAGAGCCGTTCCTAGTGCTTTTGCTGAGAATCACCTGTCGCATGAGCTAGAATACACCTTGATGGCCGTATCTGTAGCCGTGGCTGTGGTTGCTATCATCCTAGCGTACTTCATCTACGGTAAGAAAAGAACCGTTCCCGCCGAGGAAGGTGCTGCCTTGTCGCCGCTGCACAAACTGGTGTACAACAAATACTACGTGGATGAACTCTACAACGGTCTGTTTGTGAAACCAGTGATGGGCTTGTCTACCGGGCTGTACCGCTTCGTGGAGAAAGGCATCATTGACCCGATTGTGAACGGGTTCGGGAAAGCCACGTTAGGCGGAGGTCGTTCGCTGCGCTTTGTGCAGAGCGGCGCCACCGGGTCTTACCTGCTCCTGATGGTGCTGGGCATCGCGTTAATCTTATTGCTGAACTTTATTATCTGATACTGCCAAACATGTTAACCGCTTTAATAATCTTATGGCCTGCGTTGGCCGCACTGCTGGTACTGTTGGTAAAAGGAGACGGCGCCCGGAAAATCGCTTTCGGGGCTGCTTTGGTGGAACTGGTGCTGGGTGTATGGGCCTGGATTAACTTCGTGCCTAACGGAAGTACCCAATTCCTGCTCAATGAACCCTGGATTGCCAATGCCGGCATCATGTTCAAAGTTGGCATTGACGGCATCAGCTTACTCATGGTGCTTTTGACCGTGTTCCTGATTCCGTTGATTATTTTGTCTACGGCCAAGCACACCTACGAGAAGCCTTCTTCTTTCTACGCGCTCATCCTGTTCATGCAAACGGGTTTATTGGGCGTTTTCACCGCGCTGGATGCGTTTGTGTTCTACTTCTTCTGGGAGGTAGCGCTTATTCCTATTTACTTCATCGCTGGTATGTGGGGCGGGGAGAATCGCGTGCGGGTTACCTTCAAGTTCTTTATCTACACCGTTTTCGGTTCTTTGTTCATGCTGGCTGCGTTTGTGTATCTGTATTTCCAGACGCCGGGCACGCACAGCTCTGAGGAAGTAGCTTTCTACCAATTAGTGCTGGATGCTGGTACCCAAAGCTGGTTGTTCTGGTTCCTGTTCATCGCCTTCGCCATTAAGATGCCGGTGTTCCCGTTCCATACCTGGCAGCCCGATACTTACACCACGGCTCCGGCCGCCGGTACCATGCTTTTATCTGGTATCATGCTGAAAATGGGTATCTACGGTGCCTTGCGCTGGTTACTGCCAGTGGTTCCATTAGGTGTTAGCCAATGGGCGAACGTAGTATTGGTGTTAGCCATCATCGGGATTATCTACGGCGCCATCATCGCCATCCGTCAGCAGGACATGAAACGTCTGGTGGCGTTCTCCTCTATCTCGCACGTTGGTTTGATTGCCGCTGGTTTGTTCACCCTGAACCACCACGGTTTACAGGGTGCCATGATTCAGATGCTGAGCCACGGCGTGAACGTGGTGGGTATGTTCTTCATCATTGACATTATCCAGAGCCGCACCGGTACCCGCGAGATTGCCGCTATGGGAGGTATCACGCAGAACACGCCGTTCTTGTCGGTGACGTTCCTGGTGCTATTGTTAGGTACCGTAGCGCTTCCGTTGACCAACGGGTTTGTGGGCGAGTTCTTGTTGCTGATGGGCGTGTACCAATACAATGCTTGGATGGGCGCTGTTGCCGGATTGACCATCATTTTAGGAGCCGTATATATGCTGCGGATGTTCCAACGCGTGATGTTTGGCGAGAAAAACGAAATCACCCAAGGCTTCATCGATTTGACCTTCAACGAGAAAGCCGTGTTGGTGCCGTTGGTAGTGATGGTGTTCTGGATTGGCTTGCACCCGAACACGTTCTTAATGATTTCTGAGCCTGCCGTTCTGAAACTACTGGACGTGATTAAACGCTAACCCTGACGCTTTTTAAAAAACCAGGAGAAATTACCTGCTCATGACCTCAATCATTCTACTCTCCATATTCGGTATCCTGAACCTCTTTGTAGGGTTCATGAAATCTAAAAAGGCGCTTATGCCTGTGGTGCTGCTGTTTTTGGCAGTGACTCTGGGCGCGACCATGTTTGACTGGAACCAGCCGCAAAGCTATTTCAGCAACATGCTCTCCACCGACAACTTCTCGGTGGGCTTTACCGCGGTGATGGTGGTGTCTACCTTATTCATTCTGCCGTTCTCCCGCAGCTACGTGGTTGCTGAGAACTCTAACCTAGCGGAATATTACTCGCTGTTGCTGTTCTCTCTGGTGGGCGGCATCATGATGGTGTCATATGAAAACCTGCTGATTCTGTTTGTGGGCATCGAGATTATGTCTATCAGCATGTACATCATTGCCGGTTCTGACAAACGCAACATTCTGTCCAATGAGGCTTCCATGAAGTACTTCCTGATGGGCTCGTTCTTTACCGGCATCATCTTATTCGGGATTGCTTTGTTGTACGGCGCTACTGGTGCTTTCTACCTGACGGACATTGCCGCTGCTGCTACCAACATGGACCCCGCCACGTCGCCTTTGCTGCTGATGGGCTTATTGCTGGTGTTGATAGGTGTAACCTTCAAAATAGGAGCCGCGCCTTTCCACTTCTGGACCCCAGACGTGTACGAAGGAACACCAACCGTTTTCACCAGCTACATGTCTACCGTGGTAAAGACGGCGGGTATTGCCGCTTTCTACAAACTGATGTCGGCGGCCTTCGGAGGGGTGTACGACCAGTGGTTCCCGACCGTAGTAGCCATCACCGTTCTGACCTTGCTCATCGGAAACATAGGGGCAGTTGCGCAGAACAGCATGAAACGGATGCTGGCCTACTCCAGTATCTCGCACGCCGGTTACCTGATGATTGCCTTGACTTCTTTCAACGACCGCTCAGAGAACGCCATTCTGTTCTATTCGCTTGCGTATGCTGTGGCCACCATCGCTGCCTTTGGCGTGTTGAAGTACGTGTCTGATGAGCGTGGTTCAGATGAGTATTCTGCTTTCAATGGTTTAGGCAAAACGAATCCGCTGCTTGCGTTTGTGATGACCGTTGCCATGTTATCCTTAGCAGGTATTCCGTTAACCGGTGGTTTCTTCGGAAAGCTGTTCCTGTTCTCGGCTGCTTTGGAGCAAGACATGGTTTGGCTGATTATCGTAGCCGTGCTGATGTCTGCGGTAGGTATCTACTACTACTTCAGAGTCATTATCGCCATGTACATGAGAGACGCAGAAGGAACGCGCATTGCCGTTGACCCTTTGGCTACCTTCACCTTGATTTCTCTAGTGGTGTTGACCGTGCTGATGGGCGTTGTACCCGGCTTGTTCAATAACCTGCTTTAAGAGATTTAAGGTTTTCGTGTAAAACAGAAGAGGCACCCTTGGGTGCCTCTTCTGTTTTATAGCCGGTTTTGATGTAGCCCAGCTTCAAGATGGCTAGTACAATGTATTATAGTTTACCTTCTAGGTATCACAAAAGAAAACGCAATACCTACGGCATTTGCTGAGTAGGATTGGTTTGAATTGTTTTTGTACGTCATCGCCGTATAGGTGATGCCCACGGGGCCATAGGCTACTTCAAATGTAGGACCAGTGGCACCTTTGAATTCAATGTCTTCACCAATGCCATCGGCCTTGAAGTTGATGCCTTGGTGAGTTGCTAAACCTGCGCCTAAACGAATTTTGTTTGTAGCCATCCAATTAGCTGTTACATGAATGGGGAATCTGGTTAGCCTGATGTGCGCATTGTCTGCTTGGGTGGTAACGTACTTGAAGCCCACAGTGGTCCTCAGAAGCAGCCTTTCTACTTTAGGAACCTGGAACTCACCTCCAACGGCCACCGAAATACCCTGGCCTGCATGCACAGATTGATCATCTCCGTTTGTGAAATAGACTTGGGCTACTTTATCACCGCCAAATTCAAAGGCGCCGCCTAGCAAAAGCCGGACAGGTTGGTAAGGCAGTTTGAGCTGTTCTCCCTCTTGGGCAAAGGAATATTGCAGAGAGGCAAAAAGTAAAAGAAAGAGTACGGAAAAGTGTTTCATGTAGTAATGAAGGTTATAAAGTTGAACAGAAAACGATTAAGACTAAATGGAAAACCGTAAGGCCTGAGGGGGAAGGAATGAGGCCGGATACTTCTCTTAAGGGAAGAAAAACCTTCAAATATCAGATTAGGAAGGAACAATAGCAATACAGTTCTAAGCTTTGTTGAAGCTTTCAGGCTTGTTCATTTGCTGCGGGCCAACTGATTGTGAGTTGGAAAACTCTTCTGGATTTTTGGAAAGCACTTAGAGTTGCAGATCCTGGACTCCTTCAGCAATGGGATAGCTGTTTTGGGGGTTTATTCTTAGTAACAGGTCAAAAACAGAGAGGTGTAGTTCTCTAGGTGGCCAGCTGCAATAGAGTACCTGAGCAATGATATAATTGATTCTATACCATTCCCCTGGAGCATAATAGTTTTATGAAAACAGTAGGCGGCAAAGTTGCTGTTAATCTTTTTCAAAGTACAGAGACCACAGCTCTTCTATTGGCACATCCTTTCTGCTTACCTGTTAATGTCTTTTCCTTCTGAGGTCCAGAGGTACGGAAAGCAATGTATGCCTCGGTCTCCAGCAAGCTGCTTTACATCTGCTTCCCAGCCTTTCCAACGCATGCCCTCGTAAAAGCCTTCTAAGTTGGCGGAGAAGCAAAATTGAAGGAATTCTGAATAGCCCAGTTCCGTGGGTTCCCATTGCAGGTTGTCTGGGGAAAAGTAAAAAATCTTTCCTATTTGCGTTTCGTTGATTGCACCTGCATTGATGGCAAAGAATCCACCCAACGCATCGTCTGCCACCAGTAAGAACGAGGGTTGTTCACCGTCCTGCAAGTAAGATTTTCCTTTGTTCCAAGCCATGAGGCTACGGGACAGACGAGGCGAGCCAGAGCCCAAAATTCTAATCCAACCGTTGTCTATCAAGATACCGCCCGTTTCATAGATCACCGCACCCATGGGAGAACGGGTAGTCACTTGTGCCTGCAACAAAGCGGCATCGGCATTAGATTGCGTCTTGGGGAGAATCTCTATTTTGTTCTTCGCATCCTTCATCCAGGTAGTGATTAATTCCCAGCCTGGTTCTTTGGTGTTGATGAGTTCTTGCAGAGAGCGTTTAGGAGTTGTTTGGCTCATGCCTTGAAAACAAATAACAGATAATAGGACTAGGAGAGAATATTTCATGGCATTAAGAGCTGAGAAGGGAAGGTACCAAAAAAGTGTGTTTTAGGTCTGTTTACCAGAAATCAGACCTAAAACACACTTACAAACTCATCAGCTCCTTGAACACCTGCGTCTGCCGGCGCGACACTTCCACTTCCTCGCCGCCTTTTAACTGAATCTTAATGCTGCCGCTGAACCATGGATTAATCTGCTCAATGAAATTGACGTTGATAATCTGCTGGCGGTTCGCCCGGAAGAAGACCTTAGGGTCCAGACGGCTTTCCAGGTAGTTAAGGGTCTTGAGAATGCAGGGGCGCTCGTTCTCGAAGTACAGAAAGGCGTAATTGCCGTTAGACTCCATCATGCGTACCTGTTTCAGGGCTACAAACCAGCAGCGCTCTCCGTCTTTGACAAACACCCGGTCTTCTTCCCTCAGCAGGGAAGTAGGGGCGGCGGGTTTGGATGACTCGAACTTTGCCATGGCTTTCTCCACGGCCTGGCGCAGGCGGCTTTCCTCAATGGGTTTCATGAGGTAATCCAGCGCATTCCGCTCGAATGCTTTGAGGGCGTATTGGTCATAGGCGGTGGTGAAGATAACCTGCGGCGTGTACTCCAATGCTTCCAGCAGTTCAAAGCCGTTTTTATGGGGTAAGTGAATATCCAGGAACAGTAAATCGGGCCGAAGGGCCTCAATCAATTCAATGCCTTCTTCGGTGTTTTCGGCTTCACCCACTAGTTCCAGGGCAGGGAATTTGGCTAAGAGGTGCTTCAGTTCCAGGCGCGCCAGCCGGGAGTCTTCAACGATGCAGATTTTCATAGTCTTTCCAGGGAAGGGTAAGCGTGGCAGTCACGCTGTTGTCGCTTGTTTGAGAAAGGTTAAAGGTGCCCGGTTGGTCTAAGGAATGCGCCACGCGCTCCAAAAGACGCTGCAGGCCAATGCCTGTAGAAGCCGAGGACGCGTCCAGGATGCCGGTATTCTCTACCTGTACCCGTAAATGGCCATTCTTTCGGTGAAGGGAAAGCTGAATCTTTCCGCCTTTGGCTTGGGTCCCGATGCCGTGTTTAATGGCGTTCTCCACCAGCAATTGGATGCCCAACGGCGGAATAGCCGCGTTCTTAACCGATGCCTCCACTTGCGAGGAGAAATGGAGCTTGTCTTCAAAGTGAATCTTCTCCAGCGCTACGTAATGGTCCAGAAAACCCAACTCCTCGGCCACGCTCACCAGATTATTCCGGTTGTAGCCAATTACGTAGCGCATCATGGCCGAAAGGCGGGTAATCATCTCCCGCGCCTTGGTCTGGTCCACCAGCACTAGGGACCGGATGTTGTTAAGGCTGTTAAACAGGAAGTGCGGATTCAGCTGCGACCGGATGGCTTGTAATTCAGCCTCCTTCAAAGACAGTTGCAGTTTCCAAGCTTCCACTTCCTTCTCCTTCCAGCGCTGAATGGCCTGGAACGCAAAGTAAATGGTAGACCAGAAACTAAGAATCACAAGACCGTTCGCCGAGTACATGACCAGATACCCAAAGCTGAATTCCTTTAGTGTGAACATGCCAATGCTCAGCATGAAAAGGCAGACCAGCAACTGGCACGTAATTGACGCCACCGCATTGTAGGCCAACACCAGCAAGACCATTTTGCCTAGAGGAAGCTCCAACCAGCGATGCTTGCGATGTAAGTGCCGTTGCAGGTGCGTGGTGCCGAAGAACATGGCGGTGCCCACAAACTGCACGGCGTACATGCCCGCTTGCTTTTTAAAGAACAGGAAGCTCATCAGGAGCCCTATAAACAGGTAGCAGGTCCAACCAATTGCTTGGCAGACCCAATACCATTTTTGCTGACGTGAGGCGGTCATTAACGAGGTGTTCTTTAGTTCTTCAGGAAAGCGTCCATCTGCGCGAACATCCAGGTGGGCTCATCATACATGATGAAGTGCTTGGCGGTATCGGCTACTTTCACTTGGGCGCTAGGCAATTTAGCAAATTGTGCCTTATACATATTGGTGGTGATGTCTTTGGTGACGCCGTAATTTTTGTATCCGGCCCAGGCACCCAACACCAACACCGGTGCTTTGATGGCGGCAACGTCTTGGCGCAGGTCAGAGAGGTACATTTCGTACATGGCCTGGCCAGTAGTGTTGTAATCAGATTTTCTGCCCCATTCAATAATCTTCTTGATGTGCGCCGAGTCGGTGGCCATGGAAATGCCGTAGCTGGCTTCCTGCTGCTGTTGCGCAGCGGGGTTCGGCTTCGCCATCGCCTTGCGGAACTGGTCGGCCATTGGTTTGATGGTTTCTACCGTGGCGGTAGGATTCTGAACAGCCCCAATGAAAGGCAAGCCGTCTACCACCACCGTCTTCCCGAATAACTCAGGGGCTTTCACGTTCAGGGCCAGGGCCATGTAACCGCCCAAGCTATGCCCCACCAGTACCGGCTTTTTCAGCTTGTTTTCCTGCACATATGCGATAATCTCGTCACGTACACTGTTCAGAAAATGTTCTGTTTTCACGGCCGGCTGCCCCGCGAAACCTGGCAAGGTCAAGACATAGCAGGTGTAGTTTTTCTGGTAGTGCGCCACCGTCTCGTCCCACACTTCCCCCGCCGAGTTCAAACCCGGAATCAAAATCATAGCAGGTCCTTTACCGGATTTCACAACTTTGAACGATGGCGCTTTGGCCTGCACCTGAATGGCAAGGAACAAGAATAGAACGAGAATAGAAGTAATTTTTGCTTTCATGGCTTTATGAGGTTTAGTTGTTTCCGTGTTTGATTGAAACAAAGGTGCAGCATGAAAGCTTGTGTGCGAAGTGAAAAATGATGAGCGGTAAAAGGCCGGGGTGAACGGCGGAAAAGATTAGAAAAGCGCTTTAGGGCTGTTTTGCTGAAAAAAGACCAAAAACAGAAATGTAGCGTCGTTACCCTGTAACGACGTGTCTCTATGAAACAAAGGCAGCCTTATCAAGAGAAATACCTCCATCCAAGGAATACCTGAAAAGAAAGGTTCTCTTCAGTTGAGACGTTCTCGCTTCGTAGAACCACGTCGTTACAGGGTAACGACGCTACATTTCTGACCTCTTTTCCGAAAAACAGCCCTAAAACGAAAAAGCCGGTGAGGTCATGGAGACCTCACCGGCTTTCTATAGCAATCAACAATAAACAATCAGCAATTACTTCACGCGGGTGTCAATCTGTAACTCATCCAGCTGCGCTTGCGCAATAGGCGAAGGAGCGTCAATCATCACATCACGGCCAGAGTTGTTTTTAGGGAACGCGATGAAATCCCGAATAGAATCAGCACCACCGAACAGAGAGCACAGACGGTCAAACCCGAAGGCGATACCACCATGCGGAGGTGCGCCGTACTCAAAAGCATCTAACAGGAACCCGAACTGAGCCTGCGCTTCCTCAGTGGTGAAACCTAGCAAATCAAACATGCGGGATTGCACGGCACGGTCATGGATACGGATAGAGCCGCCGCCCACTTCCACGCCATTGATGACCATGTCATAGGCATTGGCGCGTACGGCACCCGGGTTGGTGTCAATCAGGTCCATGTCCTCTGGCTTGGGTGAGGTGAACGGGTGGTGCATGGCGTGGTAACGGTTGCTTTCCTCGTCCCACTCCAGCAGCGGGAAATCCAGCACCCATAGCGTGGAGAACGTGTCTTTGTCGCGCATGCCCATGCGGGTACCCATCTCCAAACGCAGCTCGTTCAAGGCTTTGCGGGTTTTATCAGCTCCGCCAGCTAAGATTAAGAGCAAGTCGCCGGGTTGGGCGTTGAAGGCTTGGGCCCATTGCTGTAAATCCTCGGGTGAGTAGAATTTATCCACGCTAGATTTCACGCTACCGTCTTCCTGCACGCGGGCGTACACCAGACCAGTAGCACCTACCTGCGGACGCTTAACAAAATCAGTCAGTTCATCAATTTGCTTGCGGGTGTAGAAAGCACTGCCGCTGGCGTTGATACCTACTACCAACTCAGCGTCGTCAAATACTTTGAAGCCTTTGTTTTTCACCACATCGCTTAGCTCCACAAACTGCATCCCGAAACGGGTGTCTGGTTTGTCTGAACCGTACAGACGCATGGCATCAGCGTAGGTCATGCGCGGGAAGTCTGCCAGTTCTATTCCCTTCACGGTACGGAACAGGTGCTTTACCAAACCTTCAAAGGTGTTCAGGATGTCTTCCTGGGTCACGAAGGAAAGTTCGCAGTCAATCTGGGTGAACTCGGGCTGACGGTCGGCGCGCAGGTCTTCGTCTCTAAAGCATTTCACAATCTGGAAATACTTATCAAAACCAGATACCATTAAAAGCTGCTTGAACGTCTGCGGGCTCTGCGGCAAGGCGTAGAACTCACCGGGGTTCATGCGGCTGGGAACTACAAAGTCACGGGCTCCTTCGGGTGTGGACTTGATGAGCACTGGGGTCTCTACCTCAATGAAGTCTTGGCTATCCAAGTAGGAGCGAACCTGTTGCGCCATGCGGTGACGCAGTTCCAGGCTCTTGCGTACCGGCGAGCGGCGCAAGTCCAGGTAGCGGTACTTCATGCGCAGGTCATCGCCGCCGTCGGTCTCGTCCTCAATCAGGAACGGAGGCAGTTTGGCGGGGTTCAGGACCTCCAGCGCGGTTACTTTTATCTCAATGTCGCCGGTGGCGATTTTGTCGTTTTTAGACACGCGCTCTATGACGGTGCCAGTGGCTTTCACCACGAACTCACGACCCAAGGTACGGGCAGTGGTGAGAACATGTGCATCAGAAACACCTTCCTCCAGGCTCAGCTGCGTGATGCCGTAGCGGTCGCGCAGGTCAACCCAAAGCATGCCGCCTTTGTCGCGTGATTTCTGTACCCAACCGGTCAGGGTCACTTCCTGACCAACATTCTCGAGGCGCAATTCGCCGCAGGTGTGTGAACGAAGCATTGTATCTGTTCTTTAGAAACTAAGCCCCAAAGGTAACGATTGTTTCATTAGTTGCCGAAACCCGTTTCAGGCCTGTTTTCAAGAATTAACCAGGAAAATGGCGGCAGGCTATCAAGTCTTCTTTTAAGCTTCCCTTAACCAAAAATGCAATAATCAGTAAGGCGCTTTCCCTTTTCAGAAGGAGAGAAAATCCTTGACCAACTTTTCATAGGCTTTTTCGTCGGCAAATCTAAGTGTCCAAAATCGAATATTACTGTTCGGGATCGGACAATGCTAGAGTTAGGTTTGGTTTGTAAGGTATTGTAAATCAATAATATAATAATTTGGCATTGCTCTTGTCTTAGGTGTTGGCGAAGGCAGACTCCTTCCGGAAACAGTCTATCTGATTACTAGCCATTTTTTGAGAAACACACCCAAACCTTATGCACACCAAGAAATTTACTCTACTCTTAACTTTCTGGCTTTTATGCCTCGCCCCGCTGACTTGGGCGCAGGAAAACTCTTTTGACCTGAAAGGTGTGGTGAAAGGCGCTAAAGGCGAGCCTTTGCTGGCCGCCAACCTGCAGTTGGTGAAAGACTCCAGCCAGGTGCTGGTGAAGGTAGAGGTGAGCGGTCAGGACGGGTCTTTCCTGTTCAGCGGCATTCCGGCGGGCAAATACAAGCTCATGGTGCTGCATTATGACTACGCCCTGTACACCTCGGGGGCTATTCAACTGCAGAAGAACACTGATCTGGGGGTAATTTCCTTGGCCGAGCGGGCAGTGGCCTTGAAAGAGGTGAAAATTGAGGCGCAGAAGCCTTTTGTGGAGCAGCACTTTGACAAAACGGTGCTCAACGTGGAAAACAGCATTTCCTCGGCGGGAAGTAACGTGCTGGAGGTACTGGAGAAAGCGCCCGGCGTGCGGGTAGACCAGAACGATAACATCAGCATGCGGGGCCGCTCTGGCGTGATGGTGATGATCAACGGCAAGCGGGTGCCTATGTCCGGCACGGAGCTGGCTACCATGCTGCGGGGCTTGAACGCCAACGAGGTGGCCAAGATTGACCTCATCACCAACCCCTCGGCGAAATACGATGCGGCCGGAAACGCCGGGATCATTGACATCAAACTGAAGAAAGATGAGCGGGTGGGCACCAACGGCAGCATCACCTCGTCTTTCGGACAGGGGCAACGCTTCAAGTCCAACCAGGGCCTGCAGCTAAACCACCGCACCGGAAAAGTAAACGTGTTTGGCTCCTACAACTACGTGCACCGCAAGGATTTCAGTAAGCTGGATATCTACCGGGAGTTCTTCTCCTTGAATGAAGCCCGTAACCTGCAGGGGATCAATGATCAGAAGAACCATTTCTCGCACCAGATTAACTCGCACAACGGGCGTGTGGGATTTGACTGGAATGTGACCCCCAAAACTATTGTGGGTTTGGTAGCCAACGGGGTTTTCTTGGATATAAACCGAGCCACCGCCAATACCTCCCAGTTCTTTGACCGCAACCGGCAGTATGATAAATACACCACTACCAACGCCATCAGTGGGACCAACCGGAATTCACAGGCCCTTAACTTCAACCTGAAGCATACCATAGACACCACCGGCAAAGAAATCAGTGCTGATGTAGACTACGCAGCCTTCCAATCCGGAGACATCCAGGACTTTACCACCCGGTATTTTGACACCGAGAAGCCCATGCCGGACTCTCTCCTGTACGGTGATCTGGACGGGAAACTCACCATCAAATCGGTGAAGGTAGATTATTCCCAGCCCTTGAAACCCATGGGCGCAAACCTGGAAGCCGGGCTCAAAAGCAGTTTGGTGGACGCCGACAATGACCTGCGTTTCTATGACCGCACCAGAGGCCGCAATACCCTGGACACCAACCGGAGCAACCACTTCATCTACCGCGAGAATATCAACGCGGCGTACCTGAACGTGAACAAGAAATGGTCTAAAGCCAGCCTGCAGTTAGGGTTGCGGGTAGAGAACACCATTGCCAAAGGCGAGCAGGTAGCGGAGTACGCCGAAGTGGAAGGAGAGCGGTCGTTTGACCGGAACTACACCCAGCTTTTCCCCAGTGCTTTCTTAGGATATACGCTGAACAAAACGCATGACCTGGGACTCTCCGTAAGCCGCCGCATTGACCGGCCTACCTATAACCAGTTGAACCCTTTTGTGTACTTCATTGACCCCAGCACCAAATCGGCGGGTAACCCGTTTCTGTTGCCGCAAACCACGTACGCCTTTGAATTTACCCACACCTTGAAAGAGAAGTACGTGACCAAGCTCAGCTACAGCCGCACCACTGACAATATCATTTCGGTGCTGTCTCCGGAGCCTCGTCCGGTGCCAGACCCCAATCCAAACCAGATTCCGGTGGTAATTCAGCAGGACCGTAACCTTGCCAGGTTCCACTACTATGGGGCCAGTTTCTCGGTGCCGGTTTCCGTGGCGCGCTGGTTCACCAGTACCAACAACATTGAGGCGTACTATGGGCTCTACCAAGGCAACCTTGCCAATACCGCACTCAGAAACGGCCGGCCTACTTTCTCCATCAACTCCACCAACTCTTTCCAGCTGCCCAAGAACTGGTCAGCGGAGTTGATTGGGGTGTACCGGAGCCGTGAGATCTACGCTTTCCTGGACATTCAGCCCGTGCGGTTCCTGACCCTGGGCGTGCAGAAACAGTTCCTAGATAAAAAGGCCAACGTGAAACTGAACGTCACCGATGTCTTCTACTCAAACAAGATAAGAGCCACCACCGCTTTGACTGGATATTATGAGAAGTTCTATCAGCGCCGAGATACCCGGGTAGCCACCCTCAGTTTCACCTATAGATTTGGCGGTACCCAAGTGGTCCCCGCCCGCCGCCGCACCGGTGGTGCCGAGGATGAGAAACGCCGCGCTGGGTAAGCGCTTTGTTAATAAATACATTTTGAAACAGCCCTAAAACACCTGCGTTTTAGGGCTGTTTTTTTGTTTAAAGCCGCTAAACAGATGAGAGAATATGAGAAGCCGAAAAAGCTTGTTTGATCCTGAAAAGTAGCTTTATAAGAGCCCTAAATCTTGAGAAATACTGAATAGGATATATCCTTTTTTATATTGAAGACTACTTAAAACTGAGAATAAGGTTTTAGTATAAAAGAGGAACTTATTGTAATGTTTAAAGAAGTGTTTTGAGGCTTGGGAAAACCATCTTAACTAGCTTAAGAATAAGTGAAATAAAGTAGCTAAGGTGCAAAATTGAACTTATTCAATGGTAAAATCTGATTTGCTTCATTTAAGGCTATATTGTTAAAAATTATTGAAGATGTTTAATTCTGTCTGGAAAACACTGGCGTTGAGAAAATCTAAGAACAGATTAGATGTGGGAGGATTGTCTAAAAGGGATTATTTTGATAGGGTAAACTATGTGCGCACAGTAGCGGGGCTGCGTAATGCTTTGTCTGCTCCTAAACAAGTACAAACCAACACCAACCGGGAGGTGACTTTCAGAGGCTTGGCTTTAGGGGCCTCTCTGCGGGATGCCAAGCGCCTGTTGGGCAAACCCGAATTCCACGTGCATCAAGACCTGGATGTGGTGGGCCACGAAGTTCTTTTCTACTTCTCTTCCATTGGGTCAGCAAAGGTGACGCAGTGCCTGCACTTCCTGCACGGTAAATTCATCATGTGCCAAAGCATTGTGAAAACCCCTAAACCAGCCAGATGCAACGCTATCATCAAATCGGTGCTGGAGAAGTATAACTTGCTGCCTGAGGCGCAGGAGACTTTTGACCTGGAGAACATGTTCCCAATTTGCGATGCATCCCTGAACCGCATTGAGATGCACTACGCCTTTGACTTGACCTTTACCTACGCCACCGGCGATGCGCAGGTGCTGCCCATGATCCAGAAGGTGCAAGCCGTAGAGAAAAGTAGATCCGCTTTCTGGAAAGGTGCCTTCCAGGAGCAAGTGCGCTACGTATAGCGCAACTCAAAATACTTAGAAAAGCCGATGCCCTTTCTTCACTGGAGAAAGGGCATCGGCTTTTTGTTTTGGCGAAGGTCAGGTTAGAAACTCAGTTATGCCTGTTTTCTGTGTGATTCAGTAAAAAAGAGCCCTAAACAGCGAAAAAGAAAATAGGATGGAAAGGTGGGTTCTCTGTAACTTTTCTTAACTTCTTTCTACTAATCCCCTAGAAACCAATCGCTCCATCTAACCAAACCCTTTAACCACCATGGAACTCATCATCCAGAACCTTTCCAAAACTTACCCCAACGGCGTGCAGGCGCTGAAAAACGTGAACCTCACCATCCCTACCGGCATGTTCGGGTTGCTGGGGCCCAACGGGGCGGGGAAATCATCGCTCATGCGCACCATCGCCACGCTGCAGGAGGCGGACAGCGGCAGCATCAGGCTGGGGAATCTGGATGTGTTCCTGGAGAAGGACGAGATGCGGAAGGTGCTGGGTTATCTGCCGCAGGAGTTCGGGGTGTACCCCAAGGTGAGCGCCGAGGAGTTGCTGGACCATTTTGCGGTGCTCAAGGGCATCCATAACGCAAAAGAGCGGAAAGAGACGGTGGCTTCGCTGCTGCAGCAGACAAACCTCTACGACGTGCGTAAAAAGAACCTGGGCGGCTACTCCGGCGGCATGAAACAGCGCTTCGGGATTGCGCAGGCCTTGCTGGGCAACCCCAAGATCATCATCGTGGATGAGCCTACGGCCGGCCTGGACCCCGCCGAGCGGAACCGTTTCCACAATCTGCTGAGCGAGATCGGGGAGAACATCATCGTGATTCTGTCTACCCACATTGTGGATGATGTGAGCGACTTGTGCCGCAACATGGCCATCATCAACAAAGGCGAGGTGCTGGCCACCGGCGAGCCGCTGCAGGCAATTGAGCAGATGCAGGGCCAAATCTGGCGGAAGTTCATCAAGAAAGAGGAGCTGGCGCAGCACCAGGCCGAGCACGCCGTGATCTCGTCAAGGCTGTTCGCCGGCAAGACCATCATCCACGTGTTCGCCGATGCCCGTCCGGGTCTGGAGTTTGAGCCGGTGCAGCCCGATCTGGAGGATGTGTACTTCGCGACCATCAGCGGGGTGACCCGGAAGGCTCCGCAGCAGAGACCCGAAGCAGAAGTAATTGGCTAAGCCGTTTTGAGGCTATTTTCTACAAAACAGACCTAAAACGACGAAGCTATGTTCCTGAATATATTCCTCTTCGAGCTGAAGTACCGCCTGAAGCGGCCGGCTACCTATATCTACTTTTTCTTGTTCTTCCTGATGGCTTTGCTGTGCGTGTTCGGCGTGAGCGGGGTCTTTGGGGGCACGGTGATCATTGGCGGGGGCAGCAGTGTCTCGGTGAAGGCCAACTCGCCGTACCAGATCAACTGGGTCATCACCATCCTGAGCTGGTTTGGCGTGCTGGTGACCTCGGCCATGATGGGCAACCCCGTGTACCGTGATTTCGAGCACAAGACGCACTCGCTGTTCTTTACCACACCCATCTCCAAATGGAGCTACCTGGGCGGGCGTTTCTGGGGATCGTTCCTGGTGACCTTGCTGGTGTTCTCCGGCATTGCGTTCGGCTACATCTTCGCCTCGGCGGTAGCGCCGCTTTTCCCCTCGGTGGAGGCGTCAAGGTTCGGGCCGTTCAACGTCATGTCCTACGTGCAGCCTTTCCTGCTCATCGTGATCCCCAACCTGCTGCTCACCGGCGCTATCTTCTTCACGCTAGGTACGCTGACCCGCAACATGCTGGCGGTGTACATTGGGAGCGTGCTGGTGCTGGTGCTGTACGGCGTTTCAAGCGCTCTCACGAATGACCTGGACAATGACCTGCTAGCGAATTTGGTGGACCCGTTCGGGGCCTCGGCGGTGTACCAGACCACCCGCTACTGGACGGCGGCGGAGCAGAATACCTTGGTGCTGCCCCTGAGCCAGCAAATTTTTTGGAACCGTTTGCTCTGGGACGGACTTGCCGTTTTGCTGCTGATTATCTGTTTCTGGCGGTTCAGCTTCTCGTTCTTCGCGTCGGAAGGCAAAGCGCGCAAGCTCCGTCGGGAGGAAGCGCCGGGCATCATCGCCACGGCGCAACGGATTTCCCTGCCTAAGGTTAGCCAGGAATTCTCGTTCGGGCGCAGTTTCGGGCAGTTCTGGAAGCTGGCCAAGCTGGAGTTCAAGGGCATTGTCCGCAGCGTGTATTTCATCGCGATTGTGGTGGCGGGTATCATTTTCCTGCTTTCTACGGCTTCGCAGATCGGGAAGATCTATGACACCAACACGTATCCGGTGACCTCAGAGGTGGTGGCGATTCTGGGCGGTACGTTTGCGCTGTTCATGCTCATCATCATCACGTTCTACTCCGGCGAGCTGGTGTGGCGCGAGCGCGATGCCCGCATGAACCAGTTGTATGATGCTTTGCCTATTCCCAACTGGGTGCCGTTCACGTCCAAGCTGGTGGCGCTTATGGGTATTCAGGTGGTTCTAATGGCGGTGGTGCTGGTGTGCGGCATCCTCATCCAGGCGGCCAAAGGCTATTTCAACTTTGAGCTGGGGCTGTACGTGAAAGCCTTGTTCGGGCTGCAACTGGTGGATTACCTTTTGATGTGCGCGCTGGCCATGCTGGTGCAGGTGCTGGTGAACAACAAGTACCTGGGGCACTTCATCATGGTGGTGTATTACCTGGCCAACATCTTCAAGGGGCAGCTGGGTTTTGAGCACCTGCTGTACTCGTATAGCTCAGATCCGGGTGCGCCGTACTCGGCCATGAACGGCTACGGGCACTTTGTGGGGCCGTTCCTGCTGTTCAAGGTGTACTGGGGCGCGTTTGCCATCATCCTGGCGCTGGTGTCTAATCTGCTGTGGGTGCGCGGCACCGAGGCCCGCCTCAAGGGCCGTTTCAAGCTAGCAGCGCTGCAACTGAATAAATCCACCCTCATGGTGTTGGGCGCGGCGGCCATGGTGTTCATCGTCTGCGGCGGCTTCATCTTCTACAACACCAACATCCTGAATGAGTACCGCGACTCAGACGACAACGAGCGTTTACAGGCTACTTTTGAGAAAACGTACAAGAAATACCAACACCTGCCACAACCCCGCGTGGTGGACGTGTACCTGGAGACCGACCTGTACCCCAAAGAGCGCGAGTTCCACTTCAAAGGCCATTACTGGCTCAAAAACAAAACGGGCGTGGCCATTGACTCGGTGCACCTCATGCTGGACGATAACGCCGTGATCAAACAACTGGAATTTGCCCGTCCGGCCAAAACCGTGCTGTTCGATAAAACTATGGGCTACCACATCTTCCGGTTGGCCCAGCCGCTCCAGCCCGGCGATTCGGTGAAACTGAACATGGATTTGCTGTACCAGACCAAAGGCTTCAAGCAGCGCAGCTACAACACCGGCATCGTGTACAATGGCACGTTCATCAACAGCCAGCTGCTGCCGCACATCGGGTACCAGGAGGCGTTGGAGTTGGGCGATGACGATACCCGCAAGGAAAACAGCTTAAAGCCGAAGGAGCGCATGGCCAAAGTCAACGACCTGAAAGCCCGCCAGAACACCTACATCAGTAACGACGCCGACTGGATCACCTTTGAAACCGTGGTGAGCACCGTGCCCGATCAGATTGCCTTAGCGCCCGGCTACCTGCAGAAGGAGTGGACCAAGAACGGCCGCCGCTACTTCCACTACAAGATGGATTCGCCCATCCTGAACTTCTATTCCTTCCTCTCCGCCGACTATGAGGTGAAAAAGGACAAGTGGAACGACGTGGCCATTGAGGTCTATTACCAGAAAGGCCATGAGTACAACCTGGACCGCATGATCAAAGGCGTGAAGAAGTCGTTGGACTACTACACCGCCAATTTCAGCCCGTATCAGCATCGGCAGGTACGTATCCTGGAGTTTCCGGGCTACAGTGCCTTTGCGCAGGCGTTCCCCAATACCATCCCGTTCTCTGAGTCCATCGGGTTCATTGCCGATGTGGATGACAAAGACCCCGAGGACATTGACTATCCGTTCTATGTGACCGCCCACGAGGTGGCGCATCAGTGGTGGGCGCACCAGGTCATTGGGGGCGATGTGCAGGGCTCCACATTGATGTCCGAGACCATGAGCCAGTACTCGGCTTTGATGGTGATGAAAAAGGAATACGGTGCCGAGCGCATGAAGAAGTTCCTCAAGTACGAGATGAACAACTACCTCTTAGGCCGGGCCGGGGAGCGCAAGAAAGAACTGCCGCTGGCGCTGGTGGAAAACCAGCAGTATATCCATTACCGCAAAGGATCGGTTGTGATGTACGCCTTGGCCGATTACATCGGGGAGGACAAACTGAACGCGGCCCTGAAGGAGTACGTGCAGAAAGTGGCGTTCCAGCAAGCGCCGTACACCAACTCCGTGGAGTTTTTGAGCTACATCCGTAAAGCCACACCCGATTCCCTGCAGTACTTGGTAGACGATATGTTTGAGAACATCACGCTCTACGAGAACAAAGCCACCGAGGCCTCGGCGGTGAAGCAGAAAGACGGCTCTTACAAAGTATCGCTTACCGTAGACGCCAAGAAGTTCCGCGCCGACAGCCTAGGCAACGAAAGCCCCGCCCCATTGAACGACTACGTGGATGTGGCGGTGATCACCCGCAAGAAAATTGCCGGCACCTGGCAAGATGTGCCCCTGTACCTGCAAAAGCAGCGCATCAAGGCCGGCCTGAACAAGATAGAGGTCATTGTGAAGGAGAAGCCGGAGCGCGCCGGCGTGGATCCCCTAAACAAGCTCATTGACCGGAACCCCAATGACAACACCAAAGAGGTGACGGTGAAATCATAACCACTTAATCTTCACGATGCTTTTGGAAAGGCCCGGCTGTTTAGTCGGGCCTTTCCGTTTTTGGGGCTCTAAACAACTGACGGTAGCAGTGTCAAGCCGCTAGGTAATTGTAATACTGGTAAAGCAGAAGGCCACCATGTGAAAGAAAACTTCCTCTCTGGAGGGGGTAAAAGTGGAGCTTTTCTTGCTCAAATTCATGGTTGTTTACCGGTGCTTTTCACTGTAAAGTGCTGTAGACGATTTTAGCTAGATTATTTCTGGATTTATCCAATTTTTCGAGAAAGTGAGGTTTGAATGATTAGGAATGAAGCTGTTTGTTTAAGATGCTGCTATTCAGTGTGATGAAAATATATATTGGTATTGTTAAAAGTTTAAGTCAAAGGTTTTTGGCTTGAGTTTAAATAATTTTGATTGGAAAAACATAAGATTTAAAGGTTTAATCATAAGGACCTAAAAATGATATGATTTTCCCGCTGCCATTTTAGCCTTTTTTACTGCTGTATAGGGTAGTTCCGGTATGTAATCGGAATTTCTTCAGAAAAGATTTGCCTTCAAAAACCTTATTTAAATCATTTAGAGGCTGTTTTTGTAAAAAAGTTTCTTTTTTTATATATTTTTTCATATAAACTCTTGCTTTGCGTATAATTGATCCCCTATATTTGTCTCATTCTAGTAAGGAATTGTAGTATTTTAATTCAGTGAAATAGCTGTCAGCCTTACCGGGAAATCAGGTTAAAAATTTACGGTTTCAATTAAGGTTTAAGGGGAAAGATGCAACGGATAAAGGTTGTGGTGAGCATGTTGGTTCTGGTAATGGCTTCTTTGCAAGCTTCTGCCTTAAATCTTCAGCTTTCTTCCGGGGCTGGAACCAGAATTAAAGAGCTTACGCAGCTTATTAAGCAGCAACCGGGCAATGTCCAGGCCTATGGCGAGCGAGCTGCGGCCCGCATGGAAGCCAGGGATGTTTACGGGGCTATCAAAGATTACACCTTCGCTCTGACGCTGTCTGAAGAAGATAACCAGACATATCTGCTGGGCCGGGGAAACGCTTATCTGGAGATAGGTGCCTACAAAGAGGCCTTGAGAGACTTTGACGCCATTCTGATGAATGGAAACTCTACCGATGCTTTGTACGGCCGGGCGGTAGGCAAGTATTACCTGGATGATTTCTTTGGAGCAATAAGGGACCTGGATGAAGTAGTGGCGGTTGCCCCCCAGCACTCAAAGGCGCTGTGCAACCGTGGAATTGTGAAGTTGGAGCTTAACCAGTTAGAGGACTCTGTCACGGATTTGACGCTTTTTCTGACGCATTATCCAGACCACCAGGAGGCTACCTATGCGCTGCAGGTGGCAACAAGCAAATTGCAGCGGCGTACTGCCAAGCGCTGACCTTTAGCGGCTGTTTAAAGGCACTTTACTTACCAGAATCCTTACCTGACACCTTTGAGGGTGCTGCTTTCTACCATATCGTAAAACAACAATCAAACAAAAAACTTACAATTATGAAAAACGCTTTACTTACTTTTTGCTTTTTATTCGTGTTGGTGATGAATGCCGTGGCCCAGACTGGCCCTGCTAACCCAGCCGTAGAGAAAACCTGCAACTCGGTGACTCGCCTGATGGTGCAATCCATCGGCCTGAACGAGAGTGAATACCTGCACCTGAGAGTTCTGAACCAGCAGCGCCTGGTGAAAGCCGCTGAGGTTGCCAAGATGTACAGCAACGATGCCGACATGCGCGATGCCCGCCTGAAAGAAATTGAGACCACTTTTGAAACCGAATTGTTCAAACTGCTCAACAGCCGCCAGGTAGAAGCTTACACAGAATTCAAAGCCAAGCCAGAAGGCAATTTCCTGTCTATGGTGAAAGAAGTAAGCAAAGCCGGCAAGAACTAGCTATCAGCCAAATTAAAAAGAGAGGCCTACTCCCCCGGAGCAGGCCTCTCTTTTTTATGTAAGTAGGGGTAAGATTTACCCCGAGATTCTCCTTTAAGACTGCGGTTTCTGGGCCAAGGTCTTGCTCAGCACATCCCACACCACTACACCTACGGTCACGGAGATATTCAAAGAGTGCTTCGTGCCGAACTGCGGAATCTCCAGCACGCCATCTGCGGCTTTGATCACCTCATCCTCCACGCCAAACACCTCGTTCCCGAACACAAACGCGTATTTGCCCTCGGCCCACGGGCTGAAATCCGCCAAAGAAGTACTCCCCTCGGCCTGTTCCACGGCCCACACCTGGTAACCGCTGCTTTTCAGGCCTTCCACCGCCTCCAGGGTAGAGGGTACATGTATCCATTCCACCGATTCTGTGGCCCCCAGCGCCGTTTTGTGGATTTCTTTGTTGGGCGGCGTGCCCGTAATGCCGCACAGATAGATCTTCTCCACGGCAAAGGCATCGGCAGTCCGGAAAGCCGAGCCCACGTTATGCAGGCTGCGCACGTTGTCCAGAACCAACACCAACGGATTTTTTTGCTTATTTTTGAAGTCCTCCACTGAATCGCGCTGGAGATCTTCCATGCTTAGTTTACGCATAGTTGAAAAGGTAATCGGCCGTGGGCCGGAATGTCCTGCAAAGGTAACACATTGTGGGCATAGGAACGTTTTTGCCCCGTGTCAGGAAAATCGGGCTGAAAACCTGTGCTCTGGGGGAGGGCGCAAAGAGAGCGGACCTGTTTTAGGGCGGTTTTTAAAAATCAGGCCCGAAACAAGGCCGCCAAACAACAGAAAGTTGTGGAGGCTAATCTAGAATTAGCACATCAGCACATTACATAATTAGCACATTATACCGCTTTGGCTAAGACAACTGCAGAGTTCAGCGCCACGCCGCTGATGAAACAATACAACGCCATCAAGGCGAAACACCCGGGCGCGCTGTTGCTCTTCAGGGTGGGGGACTTCTATGAGACCTTCGGGGAGGATGCTATTAAGGCCAGTAAAATCTTAGGCATTATGCTTACTAAGCGGGGCAACGGATCGGCGTCCGAGACGGCGCTGGCCGGGTTTCCGCACCATTCGCTGGATACCTACCTGCCCAAACTGGTGCGGGCCGGGGAGCGCGTGGCCATCTGTGACCAGCTGGAAGACCCCAAGACCGTGAAAGGCATTGTGAAGCGCGGCGTGACCGAGCTAGTGACCCCCGGCGTGTCTTTCAACGACCAAGTGCTGGAGCAGAAACGCAACAACTACCTGGCCTCGCTGCACTTCGGGAAAGGGCAGATGGTGGGCATTGCCCTGCTGGATGCCTCCACCGGCGAGTTCCTGCTGGCCCAGGGCGATGCCGGATACGCCGCCAAGTTGCTCCAGAATTTCAGCCCTGCCGAGGTGCTCTTCTGCAAAGGCAAAAAGGAGACGTTTTTCCAAACCTTCGGGTCCGATCTCTGCCATTATGCTTTGGATGAGTGGGTGTACAGCTATGATTTTGCGCTGGAGGCCCTTACCAAACAGTTCAATACCACTTCGCTCAAAGGTTTTGGCGTTGAGAACTTAACCGAGGGCATCACCGCCGCCGGCGCCATACTGCATTACCTCGCTGAGACCCAGCACCACGACCTACGCCACATCACGGCCCTGGGCCGATTGGAGGAAGACAAGTACGTGTGGCTGGACCGTTTCACCGTGCGTAACCTGGAGCTGATCTACCCGCAGCACCCCGAGGGGGTGCCCCTGATTGACGTGCTGGACCACACCATTACGCCCATGGGCGGGCGCTTGCTAAGAAAATGGCTGGTGTTGCCCCTGAAAGACGCTGTCCAAATCCGCCGCCGCTTAGACACGGTAGAAGCCCTGCAGGCCCGTCCGGATTTGTTACAGGATATTCACCATTACCTGAAGCAGATCAATGACCTGGAGCGCCTCATCTCCAAAGTGGCCGTGCGCCGGGTAAACCCACGCGAGCTGCTGCAATTGGCAAGAGCGCTGGAGGCCACGCTGCCTATCAAAGAACGGTTGGCGGTGAGCGGCGTTCCCGCCCTGCAGAAACTATCGGATCAGCTGCTGCCCTGCGAATCCATTCGGGACGAAATCCAGAAAACGCTAAAGCCCGATGCGCCCATGCTCACAAACCAGGGCAACATGGTGCAGATGGGCATTAACCAGGAGCTGGATGAATTACGGGCCATCGCCTTCTCAGGTAAGGATTACCTGTTGCAGATCCAGCAGCGCGAGATTGCAAATACCGGTATTTCCTCACTGAAAATCGCTTTCAACAAAGTGTTTGGGTATTACCTGGAGGTGACGCACGCGCATAAAGACAAGGTACCCAGCTCGTGGATGCGGAAACAGACCCTGGTGAACGCTGAGCGTTACATCACCGAGGAGCTGAAAACCTACGAGGAGAAAATTCTGCACGCCGAGGATCGCCTGTACGTGATTGAGCAGCGCATTTTCAACGAGCTGGTACTGAGTGCCGCCGAGTTTGTGCCCCAGATCCAACAGAACGCCAAAGCACTGGGCATGCTGGACTGCCTGGCCAACTTTGCGCAGCTGGCTACCCAGAACAACTACGTGAAGCCCGAGGTCAATGACAGCACCATCCTGAACATCACGCAGGGCCGTCACCCGGTAATTGAAAAGCAACTGCCTTTAGGGGAGCGTTATGTGCCTAATGATATCCGGCTGGACAACGAGGACCAGCAGGTGATCATTATCACGGGACCAAACATGGCCGGTAAAAGCGCCTTGTTGCGGCAGACGGCTTTGATTGTGCTCATGGCGCAGATAGGATCGTTTGTGCCCGCTGAGGCTGCGCAGATTGGGGTTATTGACAAGATATTCACTCGCGTAGGCGCCTCAGACAACCTGAGCCGGGGCGAGAGTACGTTCATGGTGGAGATGACCGAGACGGCCAGCATCCTGAACAACCTCTCGGATCGCAGCCTGGTGCTTATGGACGAGATCGGGCGCGGAACCAGCACTTATGACGGCATTTCCATTGCCTGGGCTATTGTGGAACACCTGCACAACGCGCCCAAAGGCCGCGCCAAAACCTTGTTCGCAACCCATTACCATGAATTGAACCAGCTTACGGAGGATTTCCCGCGGGTGCGCAACTTCAACGTGAGCGTGAAAGAGAGCAACGGCAAGATCCTGTTCATGCGCAAACTGGTGGAAGGCGGCAGCGCCCATAGTTTCGGGATTCAGGTGGCCCAGATGGCGGGCATGCCCAACAGCGTCGTGATCCGGGCCAACGAGATCATGCACCACCTGGAACAGGAGAAAATCGCGCACCCACACCAGGATCCGCAGGAAACCCTCAAAAGCCTGCCCAAGCAGCCCTACCAGCTCAGCATGTTTGAACTCAACGATCCGCAACTGTTGCGCATCAAAGAGGTCTTCGAGAAGCTGGACATCAACACCATCACCCCGGTAGAAGCGCTTTTGAAACTGAATGAGCTGAAGATGTTGGTGGATGGCAAAAGAGAAAAGGTCTAAAGGAATTCTGAGTCTATAGTTCTGAGCCCTAAGTAAAGGATTGAGGGCGGAAGCCGTTTCGGGGCTGTTTAAAGCAAAACAGCCCCGAAACGGCTTTTGTGCTTCATGGCTTTGCCTTGGGTTCACCATTTGCAGCTAGGGAGCTTTGGCTTACGGATGGGGAAAGTTAATTATGAAAATTTTAATCAATTCAGAAGCAGCTTAACCCAGTAATGTGGCCAAAGTAGGAGCTAAAGGCAGGGCTTTAATAGGACCGGAACGACAGATTCTTATCATTGAAGCAGTTTTTTGCGCACTCTCCTGCTGCACTCCCGGAAAATGCTAGTCTGTTTCAGACCCGTTTTCCGGAAAACAGCCTTAAAACAGGTGTAGGGCAATAAAAGGAGTAAAATTTTTCTCCCTGATTTTCAGTAGGATTAGCTATTTGTGAAGATTTTTTTTAGGTCAGGGCTTGACTTCGTGATTTTTGTGCTTACCTTTGTATCACTAATTCAAACAGCGAATTAGAAAACGCGAAAGTAGCTCAGTTGGTAGAGCGCGACCTTGCCAAGGTCGAGGTCGCGGGTTCGAACCCCGTCTTTCGCTCAAAGTTAAAAGACGTTACCTCGGTAACGTCTTTTCTTTATCTGCCTATTTCGTTTCCTTCTTGGGAAATGAGGTCGCCGGGATGGTGGAACTGGTAGACACGCAAGACTTAAAATCTTGTGACCATTAGGTCGTGCGGGTTCGATTCCCGCTCCTGGTACGAACACTAAAACAAAGAGGCCCCGTAAGTTCAAGCTTACGGGGCCTCTTTGTTTTAGCTAAGTTCATGGAAGCTTAGATTGATAAAGCCCTCCTATAGCTTCAAAATTGTGGTTCTAAAACAGGAACTATCTCCTTGTTAGGTTCTCTGATGGTAGCGGTGGGCCGTCGGTGGAGCAGGCTTCTGGCGATTAAAATGATGGCAAAGATCCAAAGCAGGAGGCCTAGATACAGTTTTAGTTCTGTCTTGTCACTGGGGGATAAGAGGGCCGCGGAAGTGTCCAGGTAGTAAGCTTCCTTTCCTCGCATGATGAGCAGCAGTACAATGGCGCCGGTCCCAAGGGTTTTTACATAGGACTGCTTGAGTAAATTGCTCATTTTTTCATAAAGCCAGGTAAAGTCGGTGAAGGCGAGGTACACCATGCTGTTGGCGATGAAAGGGATGTTGAGCAAAAACGTGTTGGTTACATGAAAGCTGCAGGCAATGAGGAGCCACAGCCGCCACGCTTTCCGGGAGTGAAGGAGAAAGAACAGCGGAGACAATTCAAATACCACGGCTGTATAGTCAAAGACCTCCAGCAGCAAAGGCGGAAAGTAGTTGACATAGTCCGCAAATAGATAACGCCGGTCAAGGGTATAATATCCGTCATTGAACCATCCCAGAAACCCGTTTTTTGTAGGATCAAAGTCTAGCCAACTGAGGGCCTTTTCAAAACCTGCCGAGAACATAGCGAAGCAGAGTAAGATGCTAAGCAAAGAGAGACTTTTGGAAGGAGAGTCAAACCTTGATGCTTTGTCTGGGAGCACCGCTAAGTGTCTTCCCCAACCGGAGAAAGACATGCATAGCAGTAAGGAATAGATCAGGATGGAATGGTCTATTTTCCCGAAGGAGAAGTTAAAATTCAACCCGATAAGGCAGGCAAAAAGAAAAACCAGGGTAGAGATTCTTGCCTTGACTCCAATGGTGAAGCAAACTAAGCTGAGCAGGACCACGCCGTCTAGCAGGTAGAAAAAGGTTGGTGCCGGAAACCCTCCAAACAGGTTGGCCAAGCTGAGCAAAGGAGGAGTGAAGAGTGCCTGGGGAGCCCCTACAATCCAACTAAAACTAGGGACGTAGATGGCTAACATAAAAAGGCCTACCACAATCCGGAAAGCACTTAGGGCTTTTACATTTTCAGGGGTGGTAGACAAGCAGACTCTTTCCCAAAAGAGCGTATTTACTTTATTGGTCCAGGCGTAAAGTGTTTTCATAAGCTACTCTGCTGTTTAATTTTCGGCCATCCGGGATAGAGATAGTTTCCACCGTTTGAACCACCTTGAGGCTGGACTCCTGGAAATTCTGTTGCTTCAGCTTTTTGCCTAGCCACGCTCTTGCCTCCTTCTTGTCCTGCTCCGTAATTTGCTTAGCCCAGGCCATGCTTAGGTTTCCGGCCAGTTCAGATTGTATACCGGGCCTAATGGCACCAGCATTTTCTTTGAGGCCAAATTCCTTCGCCAGGATAGGGTTTAAGTATTGAATAGGAATAGGGTAAAGCAGGCGTGCATTGTCAACCTTGCTCCAGGTGCCCTCTGTGTTGAGGGCATATAAAGAGGTGAATTTTACCTTTGTTTTGTCTGGGTCTACATCCACTGTGCCCGATCCGGATGGAAGCATCACTGCCGGATAAGGCTCTAAAGCAACTCCATACTTAGACCTCAGGAAGTATGGTATTAGCAAAACAGCCAGAAGCACCAGGGTAAATCTTAGGGAGAACATATCAGAAAATCTTTGTCTTTCTAAAGACTGATACCAGGTGGTAACTAAAACATTCTCAATTTCTACAAGGGCCGGCTGCCATTCTTACAAGTAAGGATGGCCAGGTATTGAGCGGATTTGCTCTGCTTGGGCCATGCGCGGTATTGCTATTGCTTAAAGATTCTAAAATATTTCAGCCATGTCCTGTCCAAAAGAGAAGGCCGAAAATGAGAATAAGGTTTAGGGTGGCTCAACTGCTCAAGATGAGGCGCATACTAATAAGTTTGGGAGTGATTAATATGATAAGTAACACAATTGAGTGGGTCAAGTTAAATTTTATACGTATAAAATGCAATTATATGTTTTGTAAATGTCTATTTCCTAGGTGTTTATATAGGCAAAACTGCAAATAACAAACCCAGGAGAATTGTTGAGTAATAGGATTATTAAAAGTTTGGTTGTTGGAAAAGTTTATCTGTAAACATCTAAATGAGATACACTAAGCTTACTAACAAAATTGAGGTGCTATGAAAAATACAATAATGTTAGAAAAAGTTATAGTAGTACTGGCATGTATGTAGCGTGTTTATATTTGCAGATGAATCATCTAGGTGCCGTTCTGGTTAAAACAGTGAAGTAGCTAAAGGAAGTTAAAGGTGATTATAGTGCAATTATTACTGGGTTGGGCGAAGTTGCAATGTGTTTTAGGAAAATCCGGAAGAGCTTTTTGCTTAGTTACAGCGTGTATCACCTGCTATTTTTTCTTGTAAAAGTAAAGATTTACAGCCGAGGCCAACCCTTTTTCGCTTAAGGTGAAGTAGCCTGAGTCTGCGGCGGCAAACGTGACAGCCTCTCCTTGGGGCTCAATGGTGTAAGGCAGAGTATTGAACTCCTTAAGTAGGAACTCTTCCAGCGGTTCGCTGCCTTTCTGCTGATAATGGTATAAGGCAGAGTAGGTTTTTACAATTGCTTCCTTCCCGCTGCCAGAAAGGGCAGCGCTTACCACGTAGGAGTAGGGTAGATTCCCCACCAATTCTGCCGTATTCATGGCCGTAGAGGAGAAGGGGTAATTTAGTTTGTAGACCCGGGAAAGCGTGTCTGTTTTGGTAATGATTAAAATGTTCCTGGTCTTTGGGTCAATAAGGAAGGCCTCCGCATCATGCGAGCCATCGGGGTATTTGAATTTGACCACCGAGATGTTCCTGATGGTGTCTGTTGAGGCCGAAGGTTCTTTAAAACTGTAGAAAGCATATTCCCGGGCGGTTTTGTTGTTGTCGCCAATATCTGCCAGGTAAATCTGGTCTCCAAAGATGGCCATGTCTTCCCAGTCTCGGTTTTTGGCGCCTTTTAGGGGTATTTTTTTTAAAACGGCCCCTTTGTGGCTGAGCAAGTACAATTGGGCCGGATTCCCGCTGTCTTCCTGTACCCAAAGATGACCCGGTACGGTTTTGCTATCAGCAATGCCAGAGGCCTCATTGATGATGGGAACAACCAGGGTTTTGGTGGGTTCCTCGTTTTGGTCTGGGGTAATCTTGGTGGTATCCTCCAATTTGCTGCAACCCGATAGCCCCAGCAGCAAAGAAAAGAAAAAGTCAAGCAGCAGGTATGTTTTCATAGGAATCCCTTTAAAGTAAGAATAGGAAGGTTTACTTTGATTGAGGAGACTTGCGGGGGACGTAAGTTTACAGTTTCTGGCCGGCTTAAGGGCATACAAAGGCCTTTAAGACGTAAGTCTTTTTGATTCCCAGAAAGCGTTAGATTTAAGAGTAAGTTAATTTATAAAATCTGAAATCCAATAAATTAATGGATTAAGCTTATAGTTCTATCTGTTCTGCTGATTTTTGGAGAGAAGGAATGAGCCTTCAGCAAAAGGTAGAAAGGAATTCAGAAGATACAGACCAATTAAATAACAGGTAGATAGAGAAGCATGGATTCCCATCCAAACAATGGGTTTCTGCTTAGAAGCAGGCTGTCTGTATTTTAGGGCTGTTTTTGATAAATTAGCATAGATAGGCTTCCTGGAAGGTGCTTGAGTTCTCTGCTTTCAGAAAGCCTTTTACGTGTAGGCCTCTTCAAATTCAATAGAGAATTCCGTGCCTTGGTTGAGTTCGCTCTGCACATGAATTTTGCCGCCCAAAGCCTCTACCTGCGTTTTCACCATGAACAAGCCCATTCCTTTGCCATCGGTGTGGAAGTGGAACCGCTTGTAGAGACCAAAGATTTTATGCTGATGGCTCTTCAGGTCGATGCCCAATCCATTATCGCGGAAGGTGATGATGTTTTTGCCGTCTTTTCTGGAGCCCTGGATCTCAATGGCCGGTTTTTGGTTTGCCTGCCGATACTTGATGCTGTTTGAGATAAGGTTGGAGAAAATGCTGTGCAGATAGCTTTTGATGGTGTAAATCTTGTCCAAATCAGAGAAGTCCGTTTTAATGGACACTTTTTCCTTGGTCATGACGCCGGAGGTCATTGACCGGATATCGTCTACCAACTGGTTCAGGTCCACCTGCTCTTTGCGTTCGTTCACCTCTTGGCGCACCTGCAGCACGTTGTTCAAGTCAATGATCACCTCATCCAGTTTGTCTACCGAGATCCGCAGTCCCTCCATGGATTTATGGAAGAGCGGATTTTCCGGGGCAAGCGTCTTGATGAGGTTTGAGAGCCCAATGATGTTGGCCACCGGCGCCCTGAGGTTATGTGACACAATGTAGGCAAACTGCTCCAGGTCTTTGTTCCGCTGCAGCAAATCTGCGGTGATGCGCTCTTTCTCAATCTGGGTCAGTCTTTCCTGGGTCACGTCCTGCACAATGCCCAGCAGCTTTTCCCGCTGGCCCAGTTGGTTTGTTTCCTTCTCAAACTCATGGAAGAGGTACCTGATGTCGCCATTCTTGCGCACTATGCGGCAATCAAAGTGGCAGGATTTGGCCGTGGTAGAAGCCAGCGTGTTTCTCACCAATTCTTTCACCCGGTCTACATCCTCGGGGTGGATGAACTGCATGAAGGCGAGAAAGGTGGGCTCCGTCTGGGCAGGTGTGGTGTCCAGAATCCGGTAAATCTCCTCTGACCAGATGGTTTCCCCGGTTACAAGGTTGTATTCCCAGCTTCCCAGGTGAGACAAGGCCTGGGCTTCTTTCAGGCGGGATTCGCTTTTCTCCAGTTCCTTAAAAGCCTGGAGCAAAGCGGCCTCAGCGTCTTTTTCTGCGGTAATGTCCCACCTGATGACCAGGAATTGGTGCGGAGCGCCTGTGTCGTCCTTAATGGGGACAATGGTGTTGGCTGTCCAGTAAGTGGCCCCGCTTTTAGACATGTTTTTTATTTCGCCCTTCCAGATATTGCCGCTGTAGAGCGTTTCCCACATCTTTTCATAAAACTCCTCTGAGTGGTAAACTGCATCATTGATGCGGTGGCTCTTGCCTATGAGCTCATCTTTGCTGAAGCCAGACAGCACGCAGAAGTTGTCGTTGGCGTAGATGAGGTTTTTGTTCTTGTCCGCGATGGCTACAATGGAAGATTGGTCAAGGGCGTACTTGTAGTCAGAAATCTCTTTGATTCTCGCCGCCAGGTTCTTCTCCAGCGAAACGTTGAGGCTTTTCAGGAGTTCATCGGCTTCTTTCTGCTCATTGATGTCTACGAACGCCGTCACCAGGCATTCACGGCCGTCCAGGTGCACCAGGTCGGCGTGGGCGGAGATGTGGCGGATTGCCCCGTTTTTGGTTCTGGCCTCCAGTTCCAGAGATCGTAACGGACCCTTTTCGCGCAGTTCCTTGATCAGCATGGGGCGGTCCTCAATCCGTTTCCAGATGTTCAGCTCAGCGCTGTTTTTGCCTATGAATTCTTCCTTTTCGTAGCCAAAGAACTGCGCGTAATTGTCATTCACTTCCAGGTAAACACCCGTCTCGGCCTCCGAGATGCATTTCATGATGGGGCTCTTGTAGAAGATCTGCGAGAAAAGGGCCTCGCTGTCCTTCAGTTTCTGCTCGGCTATCTTGCGGTCGGTGATGTCTTCAAAAGCCAGAAGCAGGCACTCCTGGTTGTTGAGCAACACTTTTTCAATGTTGTAGAGAACGTCTCTTGTGCGGCCTTTGGCCTTTACCTGCATCTCAAAGCCATTTACTTTCTGATCCTGGGTTAACCGCTCCATGAGGGCTTTCCTGGCCGAGTTGTCAACAAAGATACCGGCGCTCTCCGCAGTTTTGCCAATAACCTGTTCCCGGGTATGGCCGAAGAAACCAAGGGCGTTGTCGTTAGTGTCCAGGATGTTTCCGGTGGCGGCATCTACCAGTGAAAGCATGGTGGGACTTTTGTAGAAAAGGCTGGAGAAGATCTGCTCTTTTTCCCTGAGCGCCTTGGCGGTGCGGCTGCGGTTTACCAGGTGCTTGTTGATGAGCCAGTAAGTGGCAATGAAAAAGAAAAACATGATGGCCGAGAAAGCCGCGAAGGTGGCAAACATACGTTGCGTTCTTTCCGTGGCATCTGCGTCGGCGAAATGGAGCATGCTCCGTTCTTTTTCCTCTACCATGTGCACCAGGGCTTTTATCTGGGCCAACTGGCTTTTCAGGTGCAGGGCAGAGGCTCCTTGTTTTACTGGATGGTTCCTGGCCTGGGAAACCAAGGATGCCGCCTGGCGGGTGAAGACTTCTGCGCGTGCGGTAATATTCCTGATCTGGGCGGTTTCCTGGATGTCTGTGACGCCGGCCTGCTGCAGGGCCTGCAGGTGCCGTGGGTAAAGCGAAGCGCCTGCCTGGTACTGCGCAAGTGAGTTCTGCTGCCCAGATGCCAAAAAGGTGGTGGTACCTTCTTCTATGTCCTGCAGGTTGTTGTACAGGCTTTCAATTGATTTGAGAACCCGCAGGGAGACTTTCTCCTGGCGGTCTATGGAATCATTCTCCTTCAGGTTGAAATAAGCAAGTACGGTGAAGAACAGCAGGCTCAGGAAAGCTACCAGGAAAACACCAAACAGGGTACGTTGAATATGCATGACCAGAAAGCGTAATGAAATTTAATATGGAATATGATAGAATGAATATTTGAAGGTGGGTCTGTAAATTTGGCTTCCGGGGCTGATTGCAGCAGAAACCAAATCTCGGGGAAAGGGGAGGGTTGGCGTATGTTTCTGCGAATTTAAGGCTTAGTTTTGGTAAAATAGTCCCAGTGTCAACGCAAATTCTAGATTTATTGTATAAAATATTATCTCTGGTGGGGAAAAATGATAGCTGCAGACTACCTAATCCATATTTTCTGACTTGGGGGTAAACTAATCAAGGCGCTAGAAATGTTCCGAGGGAGAGAGTCAATGTTGGCCAATCAATCAAATTCATCTGCCATCTGAAATGGATGCACAATTCTGGTTTTTCTATGCAGTGCTAGCCGCCCGGTACCTGGTTATTGCGGGCTTGGCTTTTGTGTTGTTCTATATTTTCTTCCCTAAGAAATTCGCCGGCCGTAAGATACAAGCCCTGTTTCCCCGCCGCAAAGACTACGCGCGCGAAGTGGGGTATTCGTTCTTTACTTTTCTGGTGTTTGCGCTGTATGGGGTGTTGCTGTCTTCAAAGTACGTCCTGCCGCACACGCAGATCTATACCGATATTTCCGCGTATGGCTGGGCTTATTTTGCCTTGAGCGTGGTGCTGGCGCTGGTGATCCATGATACCTACTTCTACTGGACCCACCGGCTCATGCACCATGCCCGTCTGTTTAAGCTGTTCCATCTAACGCACCATAAATCGGTGAATCCCTCGCCATGGGCGGCTTTCTCGTTCAGTCCGCTGGAAGCAGTGGTGGAAGGCGGGATCATCTTTGTGGTGGCTTTGCTCATTCCCATCCATCCGCTGGCCATTGCCCTGTTTCTGCTCCTGATGACCGTGTACAACGTGTATGGTCACCTGGGCTATGAGATTTACCCCGCTTGGCTAGTGGACAGCCCGGTGGGCAAATGGCTGAACACCTCCACCAACCATAACATGCACCACAAGTTCTTCAAGGGCAACTATGGGCTCTACTTCCGGTTCTGGGACGAATGGCTGGGAACCACCCACACAAAATACAAAGAAACCCTGTCCAAGCTGGTGAGTTCAGGCAAGCCGCAGTAATTCAGACGGCCGGTTTTACGACATGAGCCAATTCTCTGAGGAGTAAATAATAAAAGCGCCTCGTAAGCCAGACTTGCGAGGCGCTTTTCTATGCTGTTTTTACGAAATCAGCCTCTAAACAGAAGTTGCTTTTTAGGGCTGTGGTCAGGTGCTTACTTGGCTGGTTTCACTCCCTCTGAGGTCATGACCACTCGTTTCAGGGAGCCGTCTTTGTTGTAGTTCAGGTAGTCAATGCAGACGGAGCGCCGGAAACTGCCACCCCCCGGCTGAATGCCACCGTTGTGATAAATGAAGTAGCTTTTGCCTTTGAAGTCTATGATGGCCTGGTGGTTGGTATTGGAGTTGCCCGCCAATTCGTTCAGGATGCCTTTGTACTCCCACGGACCTTCAATGCTTTTGCTCGTGGCGTAGGCGGTTTTCTCGGGGAACTGGTAGGCGTAAGACAGGTAATACAGGCCATTCTTCTTGTGTACCCAGGGCGCCTCAGTGAAGTGCGGGAGCTTGATGGTTTTGATAGGGCCGTCCAATTCGGTCATGTTCTTCTTGAGCTTGGCGTAATGCAGGGTGGTGTTGCCCCAGAAAATGTAGGCCTGGCCGTTATCATCAATAAACACGGCCGGGTCAATGTCATCCCAGCCAATCTTGATGTCGGTGGTCATGTCATTGGTGATGAGGGCAGAGCCGCGGGCATCCTTGAATGGTCCGATGGGGTTGTCTGAAACGGCTACGCCGATGGCTTTCCCGGGGATGGTGGCGTGTTCCACGGTGGAGAACCAGTAGAATTTACCGTCCCGCTCCACTACGTGCGAGGCCCAGGCTTCGCCTTTGGCCCAGTTGAAGTCTTTGGCCCGCAACGGCACCTTGTGCTCGGTCCAGGTCACCATATCCGGGGAGGAGAAAACAAGCCAATCGTTCATGAAATACCCCTCGCGCTGGGCCTCATCAAAACCGGCGTACAGGTACACCTTGTCTTTGTACACCAGGGCCGCCGGATCTGCGGTGTATTTGTGGGTAATAATGGGGTTGCTGGTAGCTTTGAAAGTGGTATCTGAGCCTGCAAGAGTTGAAGCCGAGGCCGCACCTGTAAAGCAGCCCATGAGCGCTGCCGCAACAGTGGCTTTACCAAGTGTTGTAACTATATTTTTCATGCTTATTGAGGAGTGGATGAACAGATAGCCAGGTGCCCGATGCGTTTCAGGCCTTCTTTCTGGAAAACAGGTCACAAGCGGAAACTTGGGGAATTTGTTTTGGGGTTGTTTTTAGAAAATCAGGCTTAAAACAGAAATCGGATACCTGTTGGCTGATCTTGGGAAACTCAAAAGAAAAAGCGTGGCCAGAGCGGATAATTCTGCTGCTGACCACGCTTTGGAAAGATTACTTCATCTCCAGCACCACCACCGAGAATGGCGGAAGGTCTACCTGCAAGGTTTTGCCTTTCAGCTTTGCGCCTTTGAAGGCAGTTGGTTTGATCAGGTCTGGTTTGGCAAAGGTGTTATGGTCCTGCAGGCTTTTGGAGGCCAGCACGCGACCTGATACGGACTTGTAGGTGGCTCCGTCAATATCAATGGAGATTTCCTGCTTCTTTTTAGGGTCAATGTTCACCAGAGACACGTGGGTAACGCCGTTCTTGTCACGGGAGGCCGATCCGTTCACCGCAGTCAGTTTCTGTTCACCCAAGGTGTAGTCAGTGCTTTTCACCGTGAGGGGCAGGTAAGTGGCATCCTGGTGCACGTTGTACATCTCCATCACGTGGTAAGTAGGCGTCAGGATCATTTTCTCCTCATCGGTGAGGATTACGGCCTGCAGCACGTTGATGGCCTGCGCTAGGTTGGCCATACGCACGCGGTCAGAGTGGTTGTTGAAGATGTTGAGGGTAGAACCCGCGATCATGGCATCACGCATGGTGTTCTGCTGGTACAGGAAGCCTGGGTTGGTACCTGGTTCCACTTCGTACCAACCACCCCACTCGTCTACTACCAGGGCTACTTTTTTCTCTGGGTCATACTTGTCCATGATGGCAGAGTGCTTCTGGATAAGCTCGTCCATGAACAGCGCCTGTTTCATGGTGGTGAAGTACTGCTGCTCATTAAAATTCACGGCCGGGCCTTTCTTGTCCCAGTTGATCACCGAGTAGTGGTGCAGGGCCACGCCCTCAATGAGGTTTTTAGGGATTACCTTCATCAACGTCTCTGTCCAGTTGTAGTCAGCCGAGTTAGCGCCGGAGGCAATGCGGGTCAGGCCGCCGGAGTTGTTCCAGTCAGATACGAAGGTGGCGTACTTGCGGTACTCGTTGGCGTAGTACTCAGCGGTCATGTTGCCGCCGCAGCCCCAGGCCTCGTTCCCGATTCCCCAGTACTTCACTTTCCAGGGTTGCTCACGGCCGTTCTTCTTGCGCAGGGCAGACATAGGGCTTACGCCTCCAAAGTTCACGTACTGTACCCAGTCGGCCAGTTCCTGCACGGCGCCGCTGCCCATGTTGCCGGCCAGGTAAGGCTCGGTACCCAGCAGTTCGCACATGTTCAGGAAGTCATGCGTCCCGAAGCTGTTGTTCTCGGTTACGCCTCCCCACCAGGTATTCACAATGGTAGGGCGTTGGTCTTTGGGCCCGATGCCGTCTTTCCAGTGGTAGGTATCGGCGAAGCAGCCGCCTGGCCAGCGCAGGTTAGGAATCTTCAGTTTCTTCAGGGCATCCACCACATCGTTCCGCACCCCGGCGGTGTTAGGAATTTTGGTGTTGTTTTCGCCCACATAAAACCCGCCGTAGATGCATCGGCCCAGGTGCTCGGCAAAATGCCCATAGATGTGGCGGCTTATGGTTCTGTCTGGCTTGGCAGGAACGGTAAGAGTGGCCGTGTTTTGTCCGTAAGAGCCTAAGGAGCTCAGCAGGAGAAGAAAACTCAGGATTGCGTACTTCATACTTTAGGGCTGTTTTGGTAGGGATTCTCTGTTAAATTTTAAAGCTAGCTGATTTTTATTCGTAAAATTTGCAATAAATATAAGTGTATTTATTACAATTATAAAACTTATTTTATAGATTTTGGCTTTCTTATACTAGTTTATAAGATGGTATTTGGTAGGTTGAATATTTTTTAAATTTCCTTATCCAACAAAGAGGGGCTTAACCTTTATAGGTTAAGCCCCTCTTTGTTGGATAAGGAAATGCCTTGTTAAGATTTAATTAATTTGGATCTTTTGAGTAGGGGCATAAATCATTTCCTCTATGCCAGCCATCTTTATACCCACTCTAGCATAAACATAACCTTTGTTCGCAAGGGCTGCAGGAATACCTAGTGTAAGAGTTTGTACATTGGCAAGCGACTCAGGAGCTGGCCACCAAATATCAGTTACCGCTGCCCAATCTCCAGCATCTACAATTGTTGTCTTTCCTAAGTAGTACGTGATTCTTTCAATCTGTCTCCCCGGAGTTACTTCCCGCACATTAAGGGAGACTGTAACGTTGTTCCCGTTGCGCTGAAATTGTTCGTTTTCAATTACGTAATAGGGTTGTACTGGAACATCTATATTAGTTGAGCCTCTTAATTGTACATCTATACTGTCACTATTGTCTACCCAAGGTCCATTACCTCTTAGTAGTACTAGTTTGTAGTCTCCATCAAATAAAGTAGCAGAATAGGAGCCATCTTGCGCTACAAATACAGGAATCTTTTCACGAAAGGCATAACCTTTTTGCCAAAGTTCTAGCTGTACGCCTCCACTTCTAAGACTAAGCGGTTGCCCATTATAAACAACACGACCTGTCAGCGTTGACTTGGGTGGTTCAAAATTATCATGTTCATTGCATCCGGATAGCATTATTCCAAATGCTAACATCAGATTAAATATTGCTTTAATTCTCATGATTCCTCTATTAATGGAATGGATTTCTTACAATTTTAGGGTTGTTATTGATCACGTTTTGATCAATAGATGAGTAGTAATTACCTAATCTGAAGGTATGCGGAGAAACAAAGCGAGGTGCTCTTAGTTTCTCAAAAACATACTTATTATGTTGTGGAGAACCAGGGCGTACTACTCTGTAAGGGTATAATGCATAGATTACTGCATCCGGGCTATTGGTATTGCCATCCCATATTTCATGGGCAATTCTCCAGCGCTTTGCATCCCATACACGATGATCTTCAAAGGCTAATTCTACTGCACGTTCATTTCTTAACCTGGCCATTGTTAGTGTAGCCAAGCTATTTGCTCCGAAGCCTGCTCTCTCCCGTACTTTATTCGCATAACCTACAGCCTCATCCTGGAAGCCCAGTTCAAGCGCGGCTTCGGCTCCATTCAATAACACTTCAGCAAATCTGAATCTTACCCACCACATAGTACTTAGTTGGCTGCGTGAACCAGCCCCCGCCTGAGGATCTAAGTATTTTCTTAGATAGAATCCTGTATTGGTGGTTTCCAGTTGTGAACGGCGTGGTCCATCAGCACCTGTTAACAAGCCTCCATCTGTATAGGTAGACCCAAGGTTGCCTTCAACATTCTCGTAGGTGGTACCATTCCAAACCTTAACTCCTGCCTGAATTTCTGCTTCTACTCCCCTGAATGACGTTCCAGGGTAGATAACCGTACCATACAAGCGAGCATCTTTATTAGCAAAGATATCTTCAGGGCTATCATAATAGATATAGTCGCTATTGTCAGCTGTTCTGGTTTTTAACGTACCCACAGAGCCATCTAGGTACTCAAATTTCTCTACTAAATTAAGGGAAGGAGTGACAGCGCTTGGGCTAAGGTTATCCTCTCTTGCTGAGAAAAAGATGTTGTCATAAGTAAAAAAATGGGTTTTGCCTTTAGCGAAATCTTGCGCTAAAATCACCTCTGGGTTACTAGACTTCTTGGTCACAGCCTCAAAGAAGTTTTCCCCTTTATCTGGATTGCCCTGATATAAAGAGTATGACCCTGATGTGATGATTTCTCTTGAGGCTTCTAGAGATTCAGTGAAGTACTCGTTTGCTCTGGAGGCAGGTATCCCCACCTCACCACCAGGAGTAGTGATGGGCGAAGCCATTAGGTTGTTGTATTTGGCTATTGAGCCAGCATAGAGCATGGCTCTGGATTTAAGTGCCAGAGCTGTGAATTTATTTGCCCTCGTCTTGCTGCCTGCATTTCCCAATTGGTCCTTTATCTGATCTACTTCGCTGGAGATAAAATCATAAATGGCTTCTTCTCTGCTTCTTGCGACCTGCAAAGGGGTAGGATCGCCACTAAAATCATATATCAGTTGAGTTGTTACCAGAGGTACTCCGCCCATTCTCTTAACTAATTCAAAATAGTTAAGTGCTCTTAAGAACCTTAGCTCTGCTATGAATGAATTCTTTTGAGCCTCGGTCAGACTTGTTGAGGCACCTATCTTTTCTATGGCAAGGTTGAGATCTCTAACAAGGTCATAATTCCACAACCTCATTCTGTCATAATTATAAATGGGTTGGTTGTTTCTCCACTCGTCATTGCCAAAACCAGACCACATAGCCTCATCATACTCTGCAAATGCTTGCCAACCACCCGTAAGCGACTGGTGAGCTGGAATGCGGTCATAGTAGTTTGCTAATACAGACAGAATGATATCAGGGTCATTCCAGGTCTGTTCGTCTGTTATAATTTCCTGAGGATCACGATCCAGCCAATCCTCCTCACAAGATGAAGAGGTGATTAGAACGGCACTTAATAAAAAGCACTTTAGTATATTTTTCATTTAAATAGCAATTAGAAGGATAGATTGAAACCGAAATTATATACCCGCTGCTGAGGATACACCAAACCATTGCCTGAACCTATCTCAGGATCTATCTCGTAATCTTTTAAATTATCTATTGAGAACAAATTAGAGCCGTTAGCATAGATTCTCAAAGCAGAGATTCCCAGTTTATTGATCAATGCACTAGGGAAGTTATATCCGAGCTCAAGGTTTCTTAGTCTGATATATCTCACATTTGTAAGCCAGAAGGTGCTATGACGATAATTTGAGTGGCCATTATCATCTTTTCTGATGGCAGGATATTTTCCAGCTACCCAGGCACTATTCGGATCAAATGGATCTTCCCGATGCCAGCGGTCTTCAAGCATAAAGGCTGGTGAGTTACCATTGTTCTGGAAGGGGAATCTAAGCTCCCATTCACGCGTGTAACTTTGGTTGCTCGCTCCGGCAAAGTCAAATGCTAAGGAGAAGTTTCTCCAAGACACACTACCGTTTATGCCATAACTGAAGTAAGGAGTAGCACCCTGGGCATAGCCTATTGGCCTTACATCCAAATCGTTGATGATGCCATCATTGTTAACATCCTTGTAGATTAAATCACCTGGTAGTAAGGTTGTATTGCCTCTGCCATCAATATCTACAGTATAATTGTCAATTTCCTCTTGTGACTGGAATTGACCAATGTACTCATACCCCCAGTTCACGCTAGCCCATCTGTCTTCTATAGACGACCTGTATTCACCATATGAGTTTCCAAATCTGGGCTTATAAGTCTCTAGATTTCTCAGCCTGGCAAAAGTTGCATTACCGCCTATGCTGTAGCTAAACTCACCAATAGAGTTCCTGTACATTACCATCCCTTCTAATCCTCTGATTGCATCAGAGTTTAAGTTTTCTGCTGGTAAGCCGTACCCAACTTCACTTGGTAGTAGTACATCATATCTTGAAGCTGGTAAACCTGTGCGTTTTCTCTCAAAAACATCAAATTGAGCTGTAATCTTGTTATTCAAGAAGCCTAAATCAATACCAATGTTTTTTGCTTTGTTGGTTACCCAAGACAGATTAGTGATAGGAATGCCTCTGGGGCGTGACCCTGTAATTAACACGCCATCAAGTACAGCACTTCCATTTCCATAGGTAGTTCCTCCCAGGTAGCTGAAGGGTGAAACAATGAAAGCATTATTTATCACATCGCTACCTGTCTCACCATAAGAAGCTCTCAGTTTTAACTCTGACAGCCAATCCCCTGCCTTGTCCTTTAAGAAAGGCTCTTCTGAGATTCTCCAGCCAGCAGTAACGCCTGGGAAGAAACCGTAACGATTGTCTTTAGGAAAAAGGAAAGAACCATCATAACGCCCCAAAACCTCAAGCAGATATTTCTCTTTATAATTATAGTTGATGCGGCCAATATAGCCCGCTCTTGCCTGTATGTTCCAGGTGTCAGCTAATCCAATCTGGTTTTCAAAACGCTGAAGTGGTATGTAGTTGTTAGGTGGGTTTGTGGCAATCTGTAAGAAAGTCTCCTCCCTATCAGAGCGCTCATAGCCTAATAAGGCTGCAATGTTGTGATTGCCAAATTGCTTTGTATAGTTCAACTGTAATTGAGCTACACG
Source organism: Rufibacter aurantiacus (assembly GCF_017916345.1). Classification (NCBI taxonomy): domain Bacteria; kingdom Pseudomonadati; phylum Bacteroidota; class Cytophagia; order Cytophagales; family Hymenobacteraceae; genus Rufibacter; species Rufibacter aurantiacus. The sequence continues at coordinate 1,251,679 of NZ_JAFMSV010000001.1, read as the reverse complement.
TTCATTGATATCAGTTCTCCGTTTGTTTCTCCAAGGATTGGGGTTACCTCCAAAGGTTTCAAAGCTATTTGTTTCTGGGACATATCTATAAGCATCATAGGTATATTCAAATCCTTCGAAGATATTAGTTGTATAAGTGTAGGAGTAGGTTCCTCTTGCGGATAATCCAAAACCAAAATCATACTCAGCAAAGAGATTTCCTCTGAATGATTTCCAAGTGTCATCTACATAACCCGTTATATCTTCTTTGTAGGTAGCGGGGTTTACGTTTACATTATGCACCGCGCCGTTAATGTAGTTAGGATTGTCATTTGCATAAGGACGCTCCGTTGGCCACATAGTGAAAATACTTAAGAACGGATTGAAATAATCATCTAAGCCTGGTACGCCTGTCTGGTGACGATCCTCAATTCTTGCGCTGATTTGTGTTCCAACTTTCAGACCCTTTGCCAAGCCTGCTTCTAAATTGGCTTGAATGTTAGAGCGGTTAAAGTTAAAGTCTTCAATCATTGCATCTTGATTAAGATGGCCTACAGAAAAGTAGTACTTCATCTTGTCAGAGCCACCAGAAGCACTTGCGTTTAAATATGACTGTGGAACATTTGGTTTGATAACAAAGTCATAGTAGTCAAAGCTTTGGAAGCCAGGTTCTGTACCTTGTCTCCACTTCTCTAATAGTGCAGGGGTCCAAGTTGTTGCGATTCCTCTGTTTTGGTCAGATTCAGCAAGCCCTCGGACATATTGATAAGCATTTGCTGGCTTTGGGTAGCGGGTAAAGTTTTGTAAACCGTAATAGCCAGATAAGTTGATGCTAATTTTATCTGCTCTACCTTTTTTTGTAGTAACAAGTACCACCCCATTTGCAGCCCTTAACCCATAGATTGAGGCAGACGCATCTTTAAGCAAAGAGATGCTTTCAATGTCATTGATCCCTAAGTTGTTAAAGCTTCCTTCATCAGAAGGGATTCCGTCAATAACATAGAGGGGAGTGCCCATATTTCTTATTTGCAGCGTTGTTCCTGAGCCAGGTCTTGCATCAGCTTGGCGAGCATTAAGGCCCGCTACTTTACCAACCAGAGCCCCAGAGGTTGTAACAGAAGTGGTTCTAGTTATGTCTTCAGATTTGATATTGCTAACCGCGCCTGTTAACGTTTCTTTTGACTGTGTACCGTAACCAACAACAACCACCTCGTCTATGGTTTTGGTATCTGTAGCAAGGGTTACATTAATAGTAGAGCGATTATCTATGGGGACTTCTTGGGTTAGGTATCCTATATAGGAGAAAACAAGTGTACTGTTTCTGTCAGGAACCTGTAATGAATAGTTTCCATTGATGTCTGTGCTTGTTCCAACGGTAGTGCCTTTTACAGATACACTTACACTGATCAAAGCTCCTCCATCCTTGTCTATTACTTTTCCACTGACATTGGTGGTATTCTGAGCGACTACCTCTGAAATTCCAAGAATGCTAAAATAAAATACAAGCAAGTACCTTATCTTGTTTAAAGAACATTGTAGTTTATTTCTCATGATTCTAAATGTTTGATTTTTTAGTTTAATAGTGATTGTAATTGTGCATGAGTAGATAAGATGCCCTACTACTAGTTAAATGGGTGATTTTGTAGCATCTCCTTAATCTTTCCCTCCTTTCTGAATATTTAGCCTAAGAAAACTTTCAAACCTTATCTGTAAGATCGCTAGTGTTCATCAAGTGAATGATGTATGTATCCCTATATAATGCCCAGCATCAATCTCTTTGATGAACTTTTTATCTATTGGTTCCTTTAAATTTTTGTATATAAATGTATTATTTACACTTATATAAGTAGGCGCTAAAAAAAGCATGAATAATCATGCTTGAAAAAGACGCTTCTTTGTGATAATACTAATGCAGGGGCGCTGAGGTTCAAATGCTTTGCAATAATATCAATACTCAAGAAGTATTTCCAGTATTTTGTCAAATAAATTTCTTGCTGCTAGGGCTTTCTTGTTCAATTTAGAGAAGCAAGATGTGGGAGAGAAGCAACGTTTGTGGCTAAGAAGCCTGTTTCTCAATGAGGCCGTAAGTGTTAAAATGGCAATTAAAGGGTTGTGTTAGGTTTAAATATCTATAAAACAATGCTTTATATATTTAATGCCCTTTGCTTAGGGGACTGCTTAGGTGACGTTGCGAGCTCAAAGTAAGGGAAATTTACGCATAATTATTTTTTTGTTGCGAAAAATTCAAAATGAAGCTACATTTATGAAAAAAAATAAATGTACTGTTAACACTTAAATTTGAGAGATTCTTCTTATTGAGAGAAAGTTTGCTTCAAGGAGCATAGTCTATCCTGGTAAGTGTATCAGTATCATTGGTATATGCAAAATCACTGTCTAGTTAAAGGTTGAGTTAACTTAGTTGAGGAGGAGAAGGTAATGTTGATAGAAGCCTCGTGTCTAGTTGCTAGGGAACTTATCAATGTATATCCGTGAAAAAAGTGGACGGCTATAAGGTTTCAGCATTCTCATTTATAGAGAATCTTAAATAAAAATGCTTTTACCTGTTTTTAGGAGAATAGGCTAAAAACATAAGATGTTGCCATAGAAGCTCTTGCATAGACGATAAGTAACCTGGATTAAGTGCCTCAGTTGCCAGGTAGAGCTTCATATATTAAGCAGACTATATCTTCAAAGAGAAAGTATGTGTCTTAGTTTACTAGGATGATTTAGGATGGAGAGGGGGTTTGCTCAAATAATAACCCTAGTAGGCTCATAGGTGAGGCTTTAAATAAACTGAAATTGAAGAATAAATTATTAGTGGCCGCCATAGGTGTTTTGCTGAGTATAGCAGGCTGTAAGGACAAAGAAGAAGAAGTGGTAGAGCCTGCCCCTGTACTAAGTACTTTTAATGGTCCTACTTATTCAGATAACTACACTTCAATTGCAGCATGGGCAAGTCGCTCTCAATGGAATTTAGCAAATGTACATGATCCTACCGTTGCTAAAAGTGGCGAGTTTTATTACATGTACCAAACAGATGCCTCTTACGGAAATGCCCATGCAGGCCAGGGACATTATCCTTTTAGACGGTCCAAAGATCTGGTAAACTGGGAATTCATGGGAATGGCTTTTAAAAGTCCTCCGGCGTGGATCAAGGATAGCTTAAATAGTAAGAGGGCCAGAATTAACCTGCCACCCATAGAGAACCCCACGTACGGGTTTTGGGCTCCCTGCATAAGAAAGGTGGGGAATACATACCGGCTGTATTATAGTGTGGTGGTGGATGACCCCATCTTTGGGGCTGATAGAAATTCTTACTGGACCGAACGCGCCTTTATTGGTCTGGCGGAATCTGAAGATTTAGCTAGTAATGTTTGGGTTGACAAAGGAATGGTCGTGTGTTCTGAGCCTGACGGGGTTGTGGATTATGTTCGGGAAGGTGGAAATGATTGGAACGGTTATTATAGATTCAATGCAATAGACCCAAGCTTTATTGTCACTCCTGCTGGAGAGCATTGGCTCATATATGGGTCATGGCATTCCGGAATAGCCGCCTTAAAGCTTAATCCTGCTTCAGGTAAACCAGATAAACTGGAAAAGATTGAAGACTATGGGGTGCGAATAGCAGGAAGAGGAAATGTCAATACAAATCGGTGGCAAGCCTTAGAAGCGCCGGAGGTAGTCTATAATGAAGAAACGGGTTATTACTACCTTTTTTTGGCATATGATGAGCTTTCAGTTGCTTATAACACACGGGTAGCCCGTTCCAGAAATATAACAGGACCATACATAGGAATTGATGGTGGCAATGTAACGGCAGGGGCAGAATGCTGGCCCATGATAACGCACCCATACGGGTTTGCTACCCATACCGGATGGGTTGGAATATCCCACTGTGCCATCTTCCAAGATCCAGATACAAAAAAATGGTTTTACTCTTCTCAAGGCCGTTTGCCGAACAATGTACCAGGTATCAATGCCTCAAACGCAGTCATGATGGGGCAGATTAGGGAAATACAGTGGACTGAAGATGGTTGGCCGGCAGTAATGCCGGAGAGATACGCAGCTGTCCCTGAGACTGCTATCACTGAAGAATCATTGGTGGGGACATGGGAGCATATTGCCATGCAGTATCAGTTCCAAACCATCCAGAAGTCAGCAAGAGTAATTTTGACCTCTGATAATAAAGTCAGTGGCGCTGTTAGTGGAACATGGTCTTACGATGCTGCCAAAGGTGTGCTGTCCATGAGTGGAAATAAACTTTATGTAAAGACTGCATGGGATTGGGAGGCCTCACCAAGGAGGACGACACTTTCCTATTCCGGCTTTACTGCATCTGGGCAACCGATTTGGGGTAAAAGGGTGCTCTGATAATTAATTTTCACCAATCTGGCTTGCCAAACTTTGTTGCTTTGACCTAAATAAGATTTCAATGAATACAAAAGTTTTAAGCATATGTATTTGTTTGTCTTCTTTAATTCACTTTTCTGTTTTTAGCCAGAAAAAGGAACTAAAGAGCTTCCCCTTGTCTTCTGTGCGGCTGCTGGAAAGCCCGTTCCGGCAAGCGCAACAGACCGATCTGGCGTATATGCTGTCCCTGAACCCAGACCGTTTGTTGGCTCCTTTTCAAAAAGAGGCCGGAATCCAGCCCAGGGCGCAGAACTACGGCAACTGGGAAAACACTGGCCTAGACGGGCACATCGGGGGGCACTACCTATCGGCGCTGGCGCTCATGTACGCCTCCACCGGTAATCAGGAAGTCTTGCAGCGCCTCAACTACATGGTAGATGCGTTGGAGGCCTGCCAACAAAAAAGCGGTGATGGTTACCTGGGCGGCACGCCCGGCGGCAGGCAGGTGTGGCAGGACATCAAGGCCGGCAAGATAGAGGCCGGCAGTTTCTCCCTGAACAAGAAATGGGTTCCTCTGTACAACATCCATAAAACCTATTCGGGGCTGCGGGATGCTTACCTGTTTGCCGGAAACGAGAAGGCAAAGCAAATGCTCATCAAGCTTTCTGATTGGGCACTGGACCTGACTGCCAACCTCTCCGATGCCCAGATCCAGGACATGCTGCGCAGCGAGCACGGCGGCATGAACGAGGTCTTCGCGGATGTGGCAGAAATCACCGGTAATGACAAATACCTGACGCTGGCCAAACGCTTCTCCCAGACCTCGGTGCTCAATCCTTTGCTGCAGGGCAAGGATGCGTTGAACGGCATGCACGCCAATACCCAGATCCCGAAGGTGATAGGTTTCCAGCGGGTGGCGGAACTGACCAAAGACCAGACCTGGAACAACGCGGCGGCTTTCTTCTGGAAAACGGTGGTGGACAACCGCACGGTTTCCATTGGGGGCAACAGCGTGAGCGAGCACTTCCATCCGGCTAACAACTTCACGTCCATGCTGGAAAGCAAGGAGGGGCCCGAGACGTGCAACACCTACAACATGCTCAAACTCACAAAGCAGCTATATCTGTCCAGCGCCTCGGCAGATTACCTGAACTACTATGAGCGGGCCATGTACAACCACATCCTCTCTTCGCAGCACCCCGAGAAAGGCGGTTTTGTGTATTTCACCTCCATGCGGCCGCGGCACTACCGCGTGTACTCCCAGCCCCAGGAAGATTTCTGGTGCTGCGTGGGATCGGGCCTGGAAAACCACGGCAAGTACGGCGAGCTGGTGTACGCCCATTCAGACAGAGACCTGTACGTGAACCTGTTCCTGCCCTCCACCCTGGACTGGCAGGAGAAAGGCCTATCGGTGACGCAGAATACCAAATTCCCTTTTGAGGAAACCTCCGCTTTAAGCCTGAAATTGAAAAAAGCGCAGAAATTCACCCTCTACATCCGCCAACCCGAGTGGGTGCAGCAAGGCAAGTTCACGGTGCAAGTAAACGGCAAAGAGGTAGAAACCACCGCTGCCAATGGCTACGTAGGGATTGACCGGAAATGGAAATCAGGCGACGTAGTGACCGTGTCATTGCCCATGACCACCAAAGCCGAGTCCCTGCCCGATGGCTCGCCTTGGGTTTCTTTTGTGCGGGGCCCCATTGTGTTGGCCGCTGTGACGGATTCCACGGATCTGACCGGACTTCTGGCTGATGGCAGTCGCATGGGCCACGTTGCTAATGGACCTTTGTATTCTTTGGACGAAGCGCCTGTGCTGGTGTCAAACAGTAAAGACGTGGTGAGCGGCCTTCAGCCGGTGGCGGGCAAACCATTTACCTTTACGGCATCAGAATTGATCCACCCGCAGAAATACAAGGGGGTGCAGCTCGTGCCTTTTTACCAGATCCATGATGCGCGCTACATGGTGTACTGGCCTATGACCACCCCCGAAGGCCTAGAGGCACGAAATGCCGCTCTCAAGGAAAAGGAAAAAGCGAAACTGGCCTTGGAAGCTCAGACGGTGGACCAGGTAGCGCCCGGTGAACAGCAACCAGAATCTGATCACGGTTTTGCGGGTGAGAAAACCGAGACCGGCGTGCACAGAGACCGGCACTGGCGGCTGGCCCGCGGCTGGTTCAGCTATAACCTCAAAAACAAAGGCCAAGGCCCGCGCAAACTGCGCCTCACTTACTTCGGTGCCGACCGGGACCGGAACTTCACCATCTCCGTGAACGGCACCGTGCTGCAGACCGTGCGGCTGGACGGCAGTCTGGGAGATAAATTCGTGGAGGTAGACTATGAGATACCCGCGGCGGTGCTGGCAAAAGCGAAAGACAACACTCTGAAACTTACCTTCACAGCGCTGGAGAACTCCTCCACGGCGGGCATCTATTACGTGCGCCTTTTAAAATAGAAGAACAAACAGCCGGCCTACCAATCCGGTTTTGAGATAACCATTTGTAGTACCTGATTTTTTGTAGACCCCATGACACACAAACCCTTTTCCTTTGCTGCGTTGGTTGCAGGATGCCTCCTGTCCTGGAACGTATCTGGGCAGACGGCTGCCTCCAGCAAGACCTTTACGGTAAAAGCAGATAAAATCTACGGCGAAATTGCCCCCACCATGTACGGCGTCTTTTTTGAGGACATCAACCTAGGTGCCGATGGCGGAATCTACGCTGAGCTGGTGAAAAACCGATCTTTTGAGTTTGACACGCCTATGATGGGCTGGGTAGAACAGAAGCAGAACAACGACCAAGGCAGCCTGCTGGTGATAAACCAATCCAGTGTGACCAGCAGCCCCAACCGCCGGTACCTGCGCCTCACTTCCAAAGTAGATGCGGGTTACGGCTTGCTCAATGAGGGCTTCCGTGGTATGGGCATCAAGAAAGGCGAGCAGTACAACTTCTCCGTGTTGGCCCGTCAGGGGGCAGGCAGTGCCATGCCGCTGGTTGTGGAACTGGTAACCGTAAAAGGGGAGAAGCTGGGTTCGGCTACTTTCACCCCATCTGGTCAGGAATGGAAGAAGTACGAAGTAAGCCTCACCGCCAATGCCACTGATCCCAAAGCCCGCCTGCGGGTGCTGGCCCAGGGTAAAGGCGTAGTGGACCTGGACATGATTTCCCTGTTTCCTAAGAACACCTGGAAGCAGCGCCCCAACGGCCTGCGTGCCGATATGGTGCAGTTGCTCGCTGATATGAAACCCGGCTTCCTGCGTTTCCCGGGCGGCTGTATTGTGGAGGGCCGTACCCTGGATGAGCGTTTCCAGTGGAAGAAAACCATTGGCGACGTGGCGAACCGCGCCACCTTGGTGAACCGCTGGAACACCGAGTTCAAGCATCGTCATACCCCAGATTACTTCCAGACCTTCGGATTAGGCTTCTTTGAGTACTTCCAATTGGCCGAGGACATTGGGGCGGCGCCGCTTCCTATCCTCAACTGCGGCATGGCCTGCCAGTTCAACACCGGTGAGGTAGTGCCGCTGGACCAACTGGACCCGTACATCCAGGACGCGCTGGACCTGGTGGAATTCGCCAACGGTCCGGTTACTTCTGAGTGGGGTAAAATCAGGGCAGAGATGGGCCACCCGGCTCCGTTCAACCTCAAGTATCTGGGCGTGGGCAACGAGCAGTGGGGCGAGCAGTACGTGGAGCGCTACAAGATTTTCGAGAAGGCGCTGCGCAGCAAATACCCAGACCTGAAACTGATCACCACCACCGGTCCTTTCCCCGACGGTCCTGAGTTCGATTACCTGAACAAAACCATGCGCAGCCTCAATGCCGATATCATTGACGAGCACTACTACCGCGCGCCGGAGTGGTTCCAGGAAAACGCCACCCGCTATGACAACTATGACCGCAAAGGTCCTAAGATCTTCGCCGGCGAGTATGCCGCCCAGACCGTGGCCATCGCTAGCCCCGAGAACAAGAACAACTGGAAGGGCGCCCTTTCCGAGGCCGCTTTCATGACCGGTCTGGAGCGCAACGCCGATGTAGTAGCCATGGCTTCTTACGCGCCTTTGTTCGCCCACGAAGAAGGCTGGCAGTGGACCCCGGACATGATCTGGGTAAACAACCTGCAGTCTTACGGAACGCCTAACTACTACGTGCAGAAATTGTTCTCCACCAACGTAGGCACGCACCTGGTGCCGATCGAGCGTAACAATACCAAGGTGACCGGACAGGATAACCTGTTCGCCTCGGCCAGCATTAACCAGAAAACCAATGAGCTAATCCTGAAAGTGGTGAACACCTCAGGCAAGGCACAGGACGGCGAGTTTGTGCTGGAAGGCGTGAAGAGCGTGCAAGGCAAAGGCACCCTGCAGAAAATGAGAAGCAACAACCTGGAGCAGATGAACTCCTTCAAAGAACCGATGGCGTTGACCCCGGTGCAGCAGTCTATCTCGGTGAAGAACAACCGCGTGAAACTGTCTTTGGAGCCTTACTCTGTGAACGTTATCAAGGTGAAGGCTTCTTCTTTGGGCTCGGTGGTGTCTAAGTACGCTGCCAACACAGGAAAATAACCAAGGATAGTAAGGGGTAGGTCGTTTCGGGGTTGTTTTTACAGAAACAGCCCCGAAACGTTTCCTGCTTTTTCCCTCAGGAGGAAAGTTTGCCCAGGAAGAATATGTTGGTTTGTGGGGCAGTTCTTCCCTGTTTGTCGGTTTGAATAAATTGCCGGGTTGCCCCGTTCAGGCGCGCATCCGGTCTCAATCAATGTCATACAACTTCTGCGGTGCGCATTTCAAAGCCGTTTTCCTGAAAACAGCCCCCAAATGCCAGACGCAGAAAATCGCTTAACTAACCAACATGCCATCACTTTCTAAACAAAGCAATCTGCGGACTGGGGTTTACCGGTCCCTCATCTTTCTGGTAGGAATCCTGGGTTTGGGTGCCTGCGCCCAGAAAACCAAAGTCAGCAGCAGTTCTGCTATGGAAAAAGAGTATACCGTTGAAAGCCCCGATCAAAGTATCAAGGTACGGTTCAGCCTCACACCGGGGCAAAGCGCCACGTACGCCGTTTCCCGCGGCGGCGCCACCGTATTGCAGGATTCCCGCCTTGGCGTGGTCATGGAAGACGCGGACCTTTCCCAGGGTTTAACGCTGGCGTCTGTCTCCGGCGTGGAGTCGGTGAAAGACAACTACGAGATCTTGACAGCCAAGCGCAAGGAGAATACCTACCGGGCCAACAAGCGCACTTTCCACCTCAAGAATGCCCAGGGGCAACAGCTGGACGTTATTTTCCAGGTGTCCAATGACGGGGTGGCTTTCCGGTACTATTTCCCGGGGCAGGCATCGGGGAAGAAGACCATTACCCGGGAAGTGACTTCCTTCAAATTACCTGAGGGCACCAAAGGCTGGATGCAGCCCATGTCTGATGCCAAAACCGGTTGGGAGCGCACCAATCCTTCGTATGAAGAATACTACCTCAAAGGTATTCCGGTGGGTACGCCTTCGCCCATCAAAGCAGGTTGGGTCTTCCCGGCTTTGTTCCAGACAACTGGCGACAACTGGGTACTGCTTTCAGAAACCGCTTCTTACGGAGATTACTGCGCCTCGCGCCTGGGGCAGAACTCGCCGGGCGGAGAATACAGTCTCGCGTTTCCGCAGGACGTGGAGCATAATCCCGGCGGCGGCGTGAACCCAACCTCAGAATTGCCCTTCTACTCGCCTTGGCGCCTGGTGGCGGTGGGCTCCCTTAAAACCATCGCGGAGTCAACGCTGGGTATTGACCTGGCCAAACCCGCCGTTGATATGGAGAAAGGCTTCATAAAGCCGGGTAAATCGGCGTGGAGCTGGGCTATTCTCAAAGACGATTCCACGGTGTACGATGTGCAGAAGCGGTTCATTGACTACGCCTCCCGCATGAAATGGAGCTACACCCTCATTGACGCCGACTGGGACAAGAAGATCGGGTACGAGAAAGTGAAGGAGCTGGCAGACTACGCCAAAACCAGGAACGTAGGGCTGCTGCTGTGGTACAACTCGGCTGGTCCCTGGAACGGCGCGCCGTATACCCCCAGAGACAAAATGCTTACCCACGAAAGCCGTATGCAGGAGTTCAAGCGCCTGCATGACATGGGCATCAAAGGCGTGAAGATAGATTTCTTCGGGGGCGATGGCCAGAGCGTGATGCAGTACTACAATGACATCCTGAAAGACGCCGCCGAGCACAAACTGCTGGTGAACTTCCACGGCTGCACGTTGCCGCGCGGCTGGCAACGGACCTATCCCAACCTCATGACCATGGAGTCTATCAAGGGTTTTGAGTTCATCACCTTTGAGCAGCAGAACGCCGATGAGGAGCCTGCCCACGCCACGGTGATCCCGTTCACCCGCAACGTGTTTGACCCCATGGATTTCACGCCCGTGAACCTGACCAAGATCCCCAGAATCACCCGGAGAACCACGCCAGCGTTTGAATTGGCTTTGTCAGTGCTGTTTACCTCAGGGGTGCAGCATTACGTGGAGATTCCTTCGGGCATGGCCAAAATGCCGGCCTACGTGCAGGATTTCCTGAAGGAGGTGCCCAGCGTGTGGGAAGAGGTTAAATTCATCCACGGCTACCCGGGCAAAGAAGTGGTGATGGCCCGCAAGGCGAACGGCAAATGGTACGTGGCCGGCATCAACGGCGAGAAAACCGCCAAAACCCTGCAGCTGGACCTTTCCTTCCTGGACGGCAAAAAAGGCGCTTACATCACTGACGGCACCGATGCCGCGGGCATGCAGCAACAGACCATTGATCCGGCCAAAGGCGGCAAGACCACGGTGGAGCTGAAACCCAACGGCGGGTTTGTGATGGTATTCTAGGGCCCCTGAAGCCAGGTTCTAGCCTTTAGCTGGGCCGGTCTGTTTCTGGTTCATTTTGGCCAAAACGGCTACAAAACGAAAGACTATAAAGATTGATATGATGGTAAGAAGCTTCATCTTAGGTATACTCCTGCTCACGGGTATTGGTTCTGTGCAGGCGCAGCAACCGCAGGGGCAACAGGTAGGGGAGGTACGGCCGGTGAGTAACATCACGGTGCATGATCCGGTGATGGTCAAGCAAGGCAATACATACTACCTGTTCAGCACGGGCCACGGCATCTCGGTGTGGTCTTCCACGGACATGCAGAACTGGAAAAAGGAAAAGCCGGTGTTCGCCACTGCGCCGGAGTGGGCGGTGAAGGAGGTAGCCGGCTTCAAAGACAACCATATCTGGGCCCCGGACATCAGTTTCTATAATGGGAAGTATTACCTGTATTACTCTATCTCAGCCTTCGGGAAGAACACCTCGGCCATTGGTCTGGCCACCAACGCCACGCTGGACCCCAGCAGCAAAGACTTCAAGTGGGTAGACCATGGCAAGATCATCGGCTCGGTGCCGGGCGTCACCAACTGGAACGCCATTGACCCCAACCTGGTGACGGATAAAAACGGGACACCGTGGATGGCCTTCGGGTCTTTCTGGGGCGGACTGCAACTGGTGAAACTGAACAAAGACCGTCTGTCGGTAGCCCAGGACATCAACAAACTTTCCACCATCGCCAGCCGCAGAAAAGGGCTCACCATCAAGACCAATCCGGAGCCGTTGCCGGGCAATCCGGCCGAGGCGGGAGGAAATGCGATAGAGGCGCCTTTTGTTTTCAAAAAAAACGGTTATTATTACCTGTTCGCTTCCATTGATTATTGCTGCAAAGGGGCCAAAAGTGATTACAAGATGATTGTGGGTCGCGCCAAAAACGTGCAGGGACCTTACCTGGACAAGAACGGGGTCGCCATGGACGCCGGCGGCGGCACCATTCTGCTGGAGGGCAATGAAAAATGGAATGGTGTGGGCCACAATGCGGTCTACACCTTTGACAAAACTGATTACATTATTTTCCATGGCTATGACGCGGCGGAGAACGGCCGGCCTAAACTGCGCCTGGAGAAACTGACCTGGGACAAAGACCAGTGGCCGGTGGTGGCAGTGGCCCAGTAAACCCAGGAAAGAAAGAGTAGCGTTGCGCAGCAGAAAACTAGTAACCTAAAATATTCAGTTAAAAACCAATAACCTGTCCATGAAATACGTATTTAGGCCTGTTTGTACCTTATTGATTAGCTCTATGATGTTAGCCAGCTCCTGTAGCCAGAACTCTGGTAACCAGGAAAACACCACCACCCAAACCGAGAACGCCTCTGAGGGCAGCACCGCTTCTGCTGAGGCGAAGCTACCGGCTCGCGCCAGTTTCCAGAAGACCATTGACGGCAAGCAAACCGACCTGTTCGTGCTCAAGAACAAGAACAACGTGCAGGCGGCCATCACCAACTACGGCGGTCGTCTGGTGAGCCTGCTGGTGCCGGACAAAAACGGTAAACTCACCGATGTCTCTGTTGGATTTGGGAACGTAGAGGATTATACCAAAGGATCAGACACCTTCTTCGGGGCCACCATCGGGCGTTACGGCAACCGTATTGCCAAGGGCAAGTTCAAGTTGGAAGGCAAGGAGTACACCCTGGTCACCAATAACGGCGCCAACCACCTGCACGGCGGAAACAAAGGTTTCTCCCGCGTGGTATGGGATGCCAAACAGGTGGACGACAAAACCCTGGAGTTGACTTACGTGTCCAAAGACATGGAAGAAGGCTATCCGGGTAACCTGAACGTAAAGGTGACCTACACCCTCACCGATGATAATGAGTTGAGAATCGGGTACGAGGCCACCACAGATAAAACCACCATCGTGAACCTCACAAACCACACGTTCTTCAACCTGAACGGCGAGGGCAGCGGCGATATCCTGGGTCACCAACTGCAGGTGAGCGCAGACAGATACAACCCGGTTGACTCTACTTTGATCCCTACCGGCATTGAGCCAGTGAAAGGCACGCCTTTTGACTTCAACCAGTCCACCGCCATCGGCGCCAGAATCAAAGACGAGCACCAGCAACTGAAATATGGCGGCGGCTATGACCACAACTTCGTACTGACTGGCGGCGGCGGAAAAGAATTGAAAAAAGTTGCCACCGCGGTGGGCGACAAGAGCGGCATTGCCATGGATGTGCTCACCATAGAGCCAGGCCTGCAGTTCTACAGCGGCAACTTCATGGAATCTGGCCACACCCTTAAAAACGGAAGCAAAGATGCCTACAGAACGGCCTTCTGCCTGGAGACCCAGCACTTCCCGGATTCTCCTAACCAACCTGCTTTCCCTAGCACTACCCTGAAGCCAGGGCAGACGTACGCCACCACTACGGTGTACAAATTCTCTGCGAAGTAGGCGCTAGCCGCATCGGGAAAAAGCATCTTCGGGAACGTTTGGTAAGATCAGTTTCCGGGGGTGCTTTTTCCTATGTTTGGCGTTTCGGGGCTGATTTGGTTAAACCAGGTCCTAAACGCGGGATTGGCTATATCAACGTCTAAATTTTTCCTGTGGCGCTGCCGTCCGATTGTTTTAAAATGGATTTGTATTCCTTTATTTGCTTTGTCTTTAGGCCGGTCTAAATTTTTCTTCGGACCTGTTTATACAGTTGACTTAAAAGCGGGTCAAAGCAAAAGCCAAAGGAGCGCCTTTGAACTCTAAATAATCTTGGTTCTTGTTAAGCCATCGTTGGCAGCAGGATTACTAAATATATCAGCGGAATGATGAAGTATTCGGGCCAGACAAGAATTCTTGTTGCGGTGGATTGTATCATATTTGGTTTTGACGGAGAGAACTTCAAGCTGCTGCTGATTCAGCGGGGCTTCGCGCCCCAGAAGCAGAAGTGGAGCCTCATGGGCGGTTTCGTGCAGCCGCAGGAGAGCCTGGAAGCGGGTGCCCAACGCGTTCTGAAACAGCTCACCGGCCTGGAGGGCGTGTACCTGGAGCAGATCCCGGCGTTCAGTGAACCCAATCGTGACCCCGTGGAGCGGACCATCGCGGTGCCGTATTTCGCCCTAATCGATATCCAGAAATATGAGGCCCAGCTGAGCTCTGAGTACCACGCCGAGTGGTTCCTCTTAAGCGAGATGCCCAGCCTGATCTTTGACCACGAGGAGATGGTGGAAATGGCCAAGATGCGCCTGCGCTACAAAGCCGCCCTGCACCCCATCCTGTTTGAGCTGTTGCCCGAGAAGTTCACCCTGCCCAAACTCCAGACTCTCTACGAGAAACTCTACGACACCACCTTTGACAAGCGGAACTTCAGCCGTAAGGTTCTTTCCACGGGCCTGTTGGTGCGCCAGGAGGAGAAAGACAAAGAGAGCTCCCGCAAAGGCGCCTTCTACTTCAAGCTGGACAGGGAGAAGTACTATGACAACTTTGAGGCCTTCCTGAAGTTCATCCCCAAGCCCGAGAAGTTCCTGGTTTAAACCAGTTCTTTCTGCCAAACCGGAGATAGAAAGCAGGTTGGTAAGTGACGCTGCAGCTGCAGTTTGATAGGTGTAAAAGGGAGCTCCCGTTTCTTGACTGATTTTACGAAACCAGCCTTGAAGCGGGAGCTCCTTTTGTTTTAGGTGTGATTTAGAGTAGGGGAGAAGCACGCTTACAGTCATAGGCAGGAAAGCGCGATATTCTCCCAAAATAAATTAAGTGTCAAAACAACATTTTTAGAAACTTATTGCTATACTTGTAATAGAATACGCTGAGACGAAGCTTTAATTTTTAAATCTGTAAAAGTTGGAGGCCAAATTTTGGTGATAGTGGGAATAAACGTTAATTTGACAACAATAAGTCGACTATGGCACAAGATGTATATGTGATTGGCGTGGACTATGGCTCTGACTCTGTGCGGTCTGTCCTGGTTAATGCCTTAAACGGTGAGGAAGTAGCTTCTTCTGTTTTCAACTATCCCCGCTGGAACAAAGGGGCTTACTGCGTACCCGCGGAAAACCAGTTCCGTCAGCACCCTCTGGACTACATTGAGGGTCTGGAGAAAACCATCAAAGACTGTCTGCAGAAAGCGGGCGGCGCGGCCATTGCGGGCGCGGTGAAAGGTATCTCCGTGGATACTACCGGTTCTACGCCGGTGGCCGTGAACCAGCAGGGCACGCCTTTGGCCTTGTTGCCTGAGTTCGCGGAAAACCCCAATGCCATGTTTGTGCTCTGGAAAGACCACACCGGCGTGCAGGAAGCCGCCGAAATCAACGAGCATTCCACTAAGTTCGAGACCAATTACCTGCAGTTTGTGGGCGGCATCTACTCCTCTGAGTGGTTCTGGGCCAAGCTGCTGCACGTGTTGCGCGAAGACGCCCAAGTGCGTGAGGCCTGCTACTCCTGGGTAGAGCACTGCGACTGGATTCCGTTCCTGCTCACCGGCGGTAACAACGTAGACCAGATGAAACGCAGCGTCTGCTCGGCAGGCCATAAATCTCTCTGGGCCGCTGAGTTTGGCGGACTGCCTCCTAATGATTTCTTCGCTTCCCTGGACCCAGTGCTGGACGGATTCACTTCCCGCCTGTTCCAGGATACCTACACCTCAGACCAAGCCGCTGGCCAGTTAAGCGCCGAATGGGCTGAGCGTCTGGGCTTGTCTACCGATGTAGTGGTGGGCGTAGGTGCCTTCGATTGCCATATGGGCGCCGTAGGCGGCCAGATTGAGCCTTACCACCTGAGTAAAGTGATGGGTACCTCTACCTGCGACATGCTGGTAGCCCCTGTTGAGGAATTCGGGGATACCTTGGTGAACGGAATCTGCGGTCAGGTGCCTGGGTCCATCATCCCGGGCATGATGGGTCTGGAGGCCGGTCAATCTGCCTTTGGGGATACCTACGCCTGGTTCAAAAGAATCTTACTATGGCCTTTGCAGAACCTGCTGGCCAATTCACAGGTCATTGATGCCGCTACCGCCGAGGCACTGGTAGAAGAGGTGTCTAACAGAATCATCCCTGAGCTGAGCAAAGCCGCAGACCAGATTCCATTATCAGAGAATAACGAGTTCGCCATTGACTGGTTCAACGGTCGCCGTACGCCAGATGCGAACCAGGTACTGAAAGGCGCCATCTCCGGCTTAGGCCTGGGCAGTGATGCGCCGCGCGTTTTCCGGGCCTTGGTGGAGGCTACCTGCTTCGGGGCGAAGAAAATTGTGGACCGTTTCAATGAGCAGGGCGTTCCGGTAAAAGGCCTGATTGGTCTGGGCGGCGTGGCCAGAAAGTCGCCGTTCATCATGCAGATGATGGCCGATGTGATGAACATGCCCATCCGGATCCATAAGTCAGAGCAGACCTGCGCCATTGGCGCCGCGATGTTCGCGGCCACTGCGGCCGGCCTTTACAATAGGGTAGAAGATGCTATGGAGGCTATGGGCCAAGGATTTGACCTGGAGTATTTCCCTAACCAGGAGCGGGTAGGTTTGTACGCCAAGCGTTACCAGAAATACACTGAGCTGGGTGGTTTCCTGGAAATCCACAGTGCGCCGGCTAAACTTACTACTTTGTCTGACTTGCCCGAAACCGGCAGCCCGGCCCAGGAAGGCCAAACCAGACCTGTTACTTCAGCGCAGACGGAGCTGCAGGGCCTTACCAGATAAGCATTCATGAGTTCTTTTCAACACATCAAAGAAGAGGCCTACCAGGCCAATATGCAGTTGCCCAAGTTAGGGCTGGTATTATTCACCTTCGGGAACGTGAGCGCCGTGGACAGAGCGCAGGGCGTTTTCGCCATCAAACCCAGCGGCGTGCCTTACGAGGACCTGTCGCCGGAGAAGATGGTGATCGTGGATTTTGACGGTAATACTGTGGAGGGTTCTCTGCGGCCGTCGTCAGACACCAAAACGCACGCGGTGCTGTACAAGCATTGGGAAAACATTGGCGGAATTGTGCATACGCACTCTACCTATGCCACCGCCTGGGCCCAGGCCCAACGCGATATTCCCATCTACGGTACTACCCACGCCGATCACCTCACCACCGATGTGCCTTGCGCCCCGCCCATGGACGATGCCATGATCCAGGGGAACTACGAGTACGAGACCGGCTTCCAGATCATGAATTACCTGCAGGAGAAAGGCATGAGCTACGAGGAGGTGGAGATGGTGCTGGTAGGAAACCACGCGCCGTTCACCTGGGGCAAAGACGCCAAGAAGGCGGTGTACAACAGCGCCGTGGTTGAGGAGATTGCCCGCATGGCATTCCTTACCGAGCAGATCAGGCCGCAGGTACCCCGCTTGCAGGACTCGCTCATCAAGAAACACTTTGAAAGAAAGCACGGACCTGATTCTTATTACGGCCAATAACAAATAAAACAATAGCAGATAATAACGGACTTGGCTGTATTACCAGCGGGTTCCGCCCTTAACCCTCACATCCATGATTGATTTAAAACAATTTGAAGTCTGGTTCCTCACCGGAAGCCAGCATCTATACGGCGAGGAAACCCTAAATCAGGTGGCCGCCCACTCGCAGGAAATTGTAAAAGGCTTAGACGGTGCTGACCAAATTCCGGTGCGCATTGTGTTCAAGCCTACCGTTAAAACCACCGAAGAGATCTTCAAGGTTTGCCAGGAAGCCAACGTGGCCGAAAACTGTATTGGCGTGATCACCTGGATGCACACGTTCTCGCCCGCTAAAATGTGGATCAGAGGACTGAAGGTATTGCAGAAGCCTTTGCTGCACCTGCACACCCAATTCAACCGCGATATTCCGTGGAACTCTATTGACATGGATTTCATGAACCTGAACCAAAGCGCTCACGGTGACCGTGAGTTCGGGTTTATGGTGTCGCGCATGCGCATTGAGCGCAAGGTGGTGGTAGGCCACTGGCAAGACCCGGAGGTGATCCAGGAGATCAACAACTGGTGCCGCGTGGCCGCTGGCTGGTATGACTGGCAAGGTGCCAAGTTCGTGCGTTTTGGCGATAACATGCGCTACGTAGCCGTAACCGAGGGTGACAAAGTAGAGGCCGAACTGAAATTCGGTTTCGCGGTGAACACCCATGGTATTGGGGACCTGGTGGCGGTGATCAACGAGGTTTCTGAGCAAGCCATTGACCAATTGGTGCAGGAGTACGAAACAAAGTACAACGTAGCCGAAGGCCTGCGCGAAGGTGGGGCACAGCGCGCTTCCCTCAGAGAGGCGGCCAAAATTGAGATTGGTTTACGCACCTTTTTGGAAAAAGGAGGCTATAAAGGCTTCTCAGATACGTTTGAAGACCTGCACGGCATGGTGCAGTTACCGGGTATTGCGGTGCAGCGCCTCATGGCAGACGGTTACGGTTTCGCCGGTGAAGGCGACTGGAAAACGGCTGCTTTGGTGCGCGCCATGAAAGTGATGGGCAGCGGTCTGCCGGGTGCTAACGCCTTCATGGAAGACTACACTTACCACTTTGACCCGAACAACGCCTTGGTGCTTGGTTCGCACATGCTGGAGGTAGACGAGTCCCTGGCCGTAGACAAACCTTCCTGCGAGATCCACCCATTGGGAATCGGAGGCAAAGCCGATCCGGTACGTCTGGTGTTCAACGCTGGCTCTGGTCCGGCCCTGAACGCCTCAGTGGTGGACATGGGTAACCGCTTCAGACTTATCGTGAACGAAGTGGAGGCCGTGGAGCCGCAGAACGAACTGCCTAACCTACCCGTAGCCCGCGTGCTGTGGAAACCGCTTCCAGATATGAAAACAGGCTGTGCCGCCTGGATTCTGGCCGGTGGTGCCCACCATACCTGCTACAGCCAGAACATCAGCGCAGAGCAGCTGCAGGACTTTGCAGAAATGGCCGGCATTGAGTGCGTGGTCATTGGCCGCGACACCAAACTGAGCCAGCTGAAGAACGAACTTCGCTGGAGTGAGATGTATTATCAGAAGAATTGCTAATTTTAAGGGCCTCAATGCTATCGTTGGCATTGGGGCCTTTTCTTTTCCAAACAGACAAACTTTCACTTTCAGGCTAACCCCTTTCCATGAACAAATTTACCACCATTGACTATACCATCTTTATAGTCTACTTCATCATTGTATCTGGGTACGGATACTGGATTTACCGCAAAAAGAAAACCGTTGAGTCAGACAGTAAAGATTATTTCTTAGCCGAAGGGTCCCTTACCTGGTGGGCCATCGGGGCCTCGCTCATCGCCTCTAACATCTCCGCCGAGCAGTTCATAGGTATGAGCGGGAACGGCTTTGTGGTAGGGGTAGCCGTGGCAGCCTATGAGTGGATTGCCGCCGTTGCATTGATTATTGTGGCTGTCTGGTTTATTCCGGTGTACCTGAAGAACAAGATCTTCACCATGCCGCAGTTCCTGCAGAACCGGTACAACCAAACCACCAGTTTGATCATGGCTATCTTCTGGCTATTTTTGTACGTGTTCGTGAACCTTACCTCTATCCTGTTCCTGGGGGCACTGGCCATCAGTAACCTGGCCGGAGGCGAGAACTTCCACCTGATCATGGTGTTGCTGGCTATTTTCGCGGTAATCATTACCCTGGGCGGTATGAAGGTAATCGGGTTTACTGACGTGATCCAGGTAACGGTTCTGATTCTGGGTGGTTTGGCTACTACGTACACCGCGTTAACCCTGGTGAGTAACCACTTTGGCCTGGGCAACGACATGATTGCCGGTTTCAACAAACTGCTGCAGGATTCCCCGGATCACTTCCACCTGATCTTTGACAAACCGGGTCCGGGAGCAACCCAGCAGGAAATAAACAAATACCTCATGGTGCCAGGCATTGCCATGTACTTTGGCGGTATGTGGATTGTGAACCTGAACTACTGGGGCTGTAACCAGTACATCACCCAGCGTGCCCTGGGTGCCGACCTGCACACGGCCCGTACGGGTATCCTGTTCGCCGGTATCCTGAAACTGATGATGCCAATCATTGTAATGTTGCCGGGTATTGCCGCGTATGTACTGTACAAGAACGGCGCTTTGCAGGAAGAAATGGCTCCGGGCGGACATTTCAACGCTGATAACGCTTACTCCGCTATCCTGGGCTTCTTGCCAACGGGTATGAAAGGTCTTTCTCTGGCGGCTTTGACTGCGGCCATTGTGGCTTCTTTGGCCGGTAAAGCCAACAGTATCTCCACCATCTTCACCCTGGATATTTACCAGAAATACATCAACAAAGGTGCCGATGAGAAGAAGCTTATCTGGGTGGGTAAAATCACCATTGTGGCGGCCATGTTGTTCTCTATCTTCCTTACCTGGGATGACTTGCTGGGTATAGGTGGCGAGGGTGGATTTACCTTCATCCAGAAATACACCGGTTTTATTAGCCCGGGTGTGTTTGCCATGTTCTTCCTGGGTATGTTCTGGAAGCGCACCACCGGTACGGCCGCTATTGCGGGTCTTTTCACCGGTTTCATCTTGTCTGTAGTATTCAATAATTACGCGCCAACCTGGTTCGGGAATGAGACCTTCCTGTACACAGCGTACCCTAACGGCAAAGGCGGTTATGAGATTCCGTTCCTGATCTGTATGGGACTGGCCTTCATGTTCACCATGATTGTGATGATCTTGTTGAGCCTTGCCGGGCCTAGAGTGAACCCTAAAGCATTTGAGCTGGATACTACCATGTTCAGAGTGTCAAACTCTACTTTGGCTCTTATTGTGGTAACGCTCTTACTTGTAACAGCCCTGTATGTGCGGTTCTGGTAGTACAAGATAAAACCTTATAAAACATAAGAAGCGGGCCTGAAACGTCCGCTTTTTATGTTTTTACCGTCCGTTGCAGTACCTTTTGGCCTTTAAGCCGAAGCGGTTGGCGGGACTTCCCGTGTACTTATTTGCTTTGCTGTTGATGTCTGCCTGGAGATCTGGTAGTTACCCGCTTCTCGTTTTAAAGCCGATTTTCTAAAAGCAGCCCTTAAACGCCAGGCGTAACAGACCTGCCTTTACCAAAGTATACCCAACTAAGTGAAAGACCACCTGTTGTTCATAGACATAGAGGCCTCGGGGCTGCCCCTGGAGTGGGACTTGCCGTATTCTGAGGATGCCAACTGGCCGCACACGGTGCAGGTGGCCTGGTTTGTCTATACCAAAGAAGGGCAGGAGGTCAAGGCTGCGAACCACTACATCCGGCCCGAGGGGTTTGAGGTGAGCCCGTCTTCCATTGAGGTCCACCGGCTTACGCCCGAGTTCCTGCATGCCCACGGCGAAAGCCGCCGCGAAGTGCTGCTGCACCTGCAGGAAGACCTGCAACGCTACACGCCCATGGTCATCGGGCATTTCATGCAGTTTGACTTCCACGTGCTCTCCGCCGATTTCTACCGCGAAAACCTGCCCAGCCCGTTTGAGAACCTGCCGGTTTTCTGCACCATGATCGCTTCCTCGGGACTTACCCATTTGCCTCGCAAGAAATACCTGCGCCTGGGCGAACTCTACAGTCACCTGTTCCACCAATCGTTGGAGAACCAGCACAACGCCGTGGTAGATGCGCTGGCCGCCGCCCTAAGCTACTTTGAGCTGCGCAAGCGCCGGGTGATCACAGACAGTTCCATATCCCGGCAGCAGGAAAACAGGTATAACACCGAGAAGCGTCCGCAGCCCAAGCCCACGCGCCTGCACCTCCCTATGTGGCTGTTACTGGCGTTGGGCGCTTTATTTTTAATCTTCTTACTTTTCTTTTGGCTATGAACGACCGTCTGCAATTCCTGAAAAGCGTAAAGCCGTTCCATTTGTTAGGAGACGATGTGCTGTTGGAGGTCATTGACCTACTGGAGGAAGTTTCCTATTCCAAAGACACGCTCATCTACCACCAGGAAGCCACCAAACTCCGGGGCGTGGACCTCATCGCCGCCGGCGAATATGAGTCGTTTTTCTATGATTCGGCCCAAAACAAACGGGTGCTGGAGCGCCACGGGCCGGGCTACTGCTACGGAGGTATCTCCATGCTGCTCAACCGCAAGAAATCGCTGCGCACGGTCATCGCCAAGAAAGGAACGGTGGTGTACTTTCTGCACCGAAGACATTTCCGGGCCCTGGCCAAAGCCAATGAAGGATTTCTGCACTACTTCTCGCAGGAGTTTGGCATGCGGATGCTAAACGAGGAATTCGCCCACTTTGTGAAGCGGCCCACCTCTTTTGAGGAAAACTACATCGCCACCGACCAACTCTATTCCCGCCGCATTGAGAGCGTGGAGTACCGCGACATTGTCACTTGCAGCAGCAGTACGCCCATCTACACCGCGGCCCGCATCATGGCCGAGCACAAGACCAGTTGCCTTTTCGTGAAGAACGAGGTAGGACAGATCTCCGGCTACATCACCGATATCACACTCCGCGACAACGTGGTAGCGGCCCAGGAAGACGTGCGCGGGCAGGCGAAGGAAATCATGGACAACCCCATTGTCTCCATCCGGAAAGACGCCTACGTGTATGAGGCCATCCTGCTCATGTTCCGCACCAAGACCCGCTACCTGCTCATTGAAGACCAGGGGCAGTACATAGGCATGATCAGCCGGAGCAAGCTGTTGAGCGACCAGGCCCAGTCTCCGTTCGTGTTCATCCAGTCGGTGAAGCTGGCGCGCTCGGGGCACGAACTGCGCGATAAGTGGAAACGTGTCCCCGAGATTGTGATGCAACTGCTTTTGCGCGGCGCCAAGCCCGAGATCATCAACCAGGTAGTTACCACCGTAGCCGATACCATCGCCCAGAAAGTCATAGAGGAGGTGATTGCCATCTGCGGACCGGCGCCGGCCAAGTTTGTGTTCATGGTGCTGGGCAGCGAGGGCCGCAAAGAGCAGACCCTTAAAACCGACCAGGACAATGCCATCGTCTACGAGGACAAAGCCAACGAGCAGCGCGAACTGGTGCGCGAGTATTTCCTGAAGTTCGCCGATATGGTCTCCGAGAAGCTGGACTATATTGGGTTCAGTTACTGCACGGGCGGCTACATGGCCAAGAACCCTAAATGGACGCACTCGCTCTCGCACTGGAAACGCAACTACCACGAGTGGATGCAGGAGATCGTGCCCGAGACCGCCATTCAGTTCTCCACCTTTTTTGACTGCCGCTTCATCTACGGAGACGGCGCCATCATGAAGGAGCTGGTGGCTTTCCTGGACGAGGAACTGCAGAAACCCATGCCGCGCCTGTTCTTCCACATGGCCAACAACGCCCTGCAGTACGAGCCGCCGCTCACGTTTTTCAAGAACATCAGAACATTCACGGTAGGCTCACAGCAGGTGTTTGACATCAAGAAAGCCATGACGCCCATTGTGGACCTGGTGCGGGTGTACGCCCTCAAGAACCGCATCTTCAAGACCAATACCGGCGAGCGGATAGAAGCCCTCACGGAGATGGGTGTCTTCAGTGAGAAGCAAAGCCAGGAACTCATGCAGTCTTACTACTACCTCATGGGCCTCAGGTTGCGCAAACAGGCCAGCCAGATCATGCATGACAAGAGTGAGCCAGACAACTACCTGGATATTCAGAGCCTCACCAAGATAGAGCAGGTCACCCTCAAGGAAATCTTCAAAACCATCAGCGACTTCCAACTGGGCATTAAAGTACAGTTCACCAACAACCTGTTTGGGTAAAATAAGCGTCATCTGTTTTAGGCCTGCCGTTTACAAAAACGGCCCTAAATCAGGAAAGGCTATATATTGTTGTAAACCACCGCTGGGGCGAGCCTCCGGCTCGTGTCCGCACGCATTTCTGATCCTCTTTGATGAGTTTTGCAATACTTGCTCAACAAGGGAAGCCATGCGTGCGGACACGAGCGGGACGCTCGCGCCAGCGGAGGAATGTTGCTCAAGAATTCTTTCAATAGGCTAATGCGCTTTCAGTGGGCCGCCAACCAATGCATTTGCCAATCATTCACCTCCCATTTGTCATCCTGAAAGGATCTCTGGAGCGGACGGTAGTGGCGTTTCTCCAATGTTTGTCTAGTTATCCCACAAGATCATTCCAAGATAAAAAAGGGAGGAGGAGCGACCCTGAGGAGATATTCCGAGCTTGCGTTTTGGGCCTGTTTTCCTAAAATCAGGCCCAAAACAGGTTTTACTTCTGTCCGGTGAAAAGTTGTTCCAGCATAGGATTTGTGTAGTCTTTCACAAACCCGATGATGTTTTTGTACTGGGAGAACTCTTCGGGACCGTGCATGGTGGTGATGACCAGGCAGTCCATGCCGGCGTTTTGGGCCGCCTCCACGCCTTTTGGTGCGTCTTCCAACACCAGGCAATCTTTGGAGTCTAGGCCCAGTTCCTCGGCAGATTTCAGGAAAGTCTCGGGGTGCGGTTTGCTTTTGGATACTTCATCCGCGGAGATCAGGACTTGGAAGTAGTGCCTCAGGTCCAGGTTATCCACCACAAAGTCTATGTTGAACATAATGGCCGCGGTGGCAATGGCCATCTTGATGTTGTTTTCGGCCGCTTTTTCCAGGAACTTGTCTAAACCGTTGATGAGCCGCAGCTGCGAAATGTATTCCTTCTGGTAGATTTTCTCTTTCTCAATGGAGAGCCGGTCGGCTTCTTCCTGGGTGAAGCGGTCCTCCCCGAAGAACCGGGCCAGCACCTCGCTGTTCTTGCCGTACATCTGGGCCTTCACCTCGTCCCAGGAGAGGGAAGTCTGCAGTTCCTCCTTCAGAATCTTCTGCCACGCGGTGGTGTGGTAATCCATGTCGTCAATCATGGTGCCGTTCATGTCAAACAGAAAGGCTTTGTATTTGGGGGTATTCATGTACTCGTAAGGGTTAGAGGTAAGTAAAGGCATACGGGGAAAACAAAAAAACGGGCTCCAGAAGAGCCCGCCTTTCCCTATATCCTATTTATTTTCTTTTGTCGGCAAAGCCGATGTTGATCAAACTATTTGGCCAGGGCCTTCTTGCGCTCCAGTACTTTCTGCACGGCAGCCACAATGTGCTCATCATCCAAGCCGTACTTTTTCATGAGCTGCTCCGGCGTGCCGCTCTCCCCGAAGGAGTCGTTCACGGCCACGTACTCCATAGGCAGCGGCGTGTTCTTGGCCAGCAACTGCGCGATGCTGTCGCCCAGGCCACCTAGGCGGTTGTGCTCCTCGGCACTTACCACGCAACCGGTTTTCGCCACTGATTTCAGGATGGCCTCTTCGTCCAGTGGTTTAATGGTGTGGATGTTGATGATCTCGGCGGAGATGCCCAACTCGGCCAGTTTCTCGCCGGCTTTGATGGCTTCCCATACCAAATGACCCGTCGCGAAGATGCTCACGTCGGTGCCTTCGTTCACCATCCAGGCTTTCCCGATCACGAACTCCTGATCTGCCGGCGTGAACACCGGAATCACCGGCCGTCCGAAACGCAAGTACACCGGACCCTCATATTCGGCGATGGCCACAGTAGCGGCTTTGGTCTGGTTGTAGTCACAAGGGTTGATGACGGTCATGCCGGGCAGCATTTTCATCATGCCAATGTCTTCCAAGATCTGGTGCGTGGCCCCGTCCTCACCCAAGGTCAAGCCGGCGTGCGAGGCGCAGATCTTCACGTTTTTGTCTGAGTAGGCAATGGACTGACGGATCTGGTCATACACGCGGCCGGTGGAGAAGTTGGCGAACGTGCCGGTGAACGGAATCTTGCCGCCTATGGTCATACCCGCTGCAATGCCCATCATGTTGGCCTCGGCTATGCCCACCTGCACAAAACGCTCAGGGAATTCCTTGATGAAATCGCCCATTTTCAGGGAGCCCACCAGGTCGGCGCACAAGGCCACTACGTCTTTGTTTTTTCTGCCGGCCTCTACCAACCCCGCCCCGAAACCAGAGCGGGTGTCTTTAGATTCTGTATAGGTATATTTTTTCATTTGAATGATTCTCAACGGTTATGGATGTTATTGCCTGTGTTTATAGCCTGCTTTCTCAAAATCGGCTCCTAAACAAACAAGCTTTTAAATAGATTAAACTAGAAGTGGCAAGCCCGGGAGACTTGCCGCCTGCTGCTAGTAATCCTGCATGTTGCTGGTCAACTGGTTGAGTGCCAGGGAAAGCTGCTCATCATTAGGTGCCACGCCGTGCCACTTGTGCGAGCCCATCATGAAATCCACGCCGTGGCCCATGTTGGTCTGCATCAGGATCATGATAGGCTTGCCTTTGTAGGCTTTGGCTTTGGCCAGTTCCAGGGTTTGGATCACATTGCCCAGGTCATTGCCGTTCATTTCCATGACATCCCAACCGAAGGCTTCCCATTTGGCGCGCAGATTCCCTAAATCCAGGACTTTATTGGTAGGGCCGTCAATCTGCTGGCCGTTCACGTCAATGGTAGAGATGAGGTTGTCTACTTTGTTGTGCGGCGCGAACAGGGCCGCTTCCCAGATTTGGCCTTCCTGCAACTCACCATCGCCGTGGAGCGTGAACACCAGGCCGGGATCATTGTTCAGTTTCTTGGTCAATGCCGCACCAATGGCCACTGACAAGCCCTGGCCCAAAGAACCGGAGGCGATGCGCACGCCCGGAAGTTCCTCGTGGGTGGTAGGGTGCCCCTGCAGACGCGAATCCAGCTTGCGGAAAGTCTTCAGCTCGCTCACGTCAAAATAACCGGCTCTGGCCAGCACGCTATACCAAACCGGTGAGATATGGCCGTTGGAAAGGAAGAACAGGTCTTCGCCTTCGCCGTCCATGTTAAACTCCGGGGAGTGGGTCATGACCTTGAAATAGAGGGCCACCAGAAAATCGGTGCAGCCCAAAGATCCGCCCGGATGCCCCGACTGGCAACCATGCACCATTCTCACAATATCGCGGCGCACTTGTTTGGCAACCTGCTCCAGCTCCTCAAGCTGTAATGTCTCTTTTTCTTCTGTTTGCATATAGATTAATAGTCTGTTGCTTTCAAAAGCCTGGTTCCTGAAGGAGAGCGCAGGCTACCGATAAGGTCTTAACGAATAATAAGTGTAAAATTAACAATTAATTTAGCCATTCAGATTCTTGTTCGCAAATTAAATATATAGACTTTTATGCAAACGTTGGCATAAAAAAGAGGTTTTGTCTTGATCCGAAGCAGAAATAGAGCGCCAGCGAAGAATAATTGGTGGTTATGGCAGGGAAAAGGTAGTTTCGCAGCATTATGGAGTTTACTATTGTTACCAAAGCTTTTGCAGACTTGTCTCCAAAAGAACTTTACGATCTGCTGCAACTGCGCAGTGCCGTGTTTGTGGTGGAGCAGAACTGCGTTTTCCTGGACCCCGACGGGTTGGATGACCAATGCCACCACCTGCTTTTCTACCGCGGCACCACGCTAGAGGCCTATGCCCGGCTGCTGCCGGCCGGCGTCTCTTATCCTGAGCTATCCATTGGCCGGATCATCACCAGCGCCGCCGTGCGCGGTTCCGGCGTAGGGCAGCAGCTGGTGCAGAAAGCCATTGACGAAACGTACCGGCTCTTCGGTAATGGGCCTATTAAGATCGGGGCGCAGCTGTACGCGAAGAAATTCTATGAGCGGTTTGGGTTTGTGCAGTCCAGCGAGGTCTATGACGAGGACGGCATTGACCACATCAAAATGATAAAGCCTGCCGTGGCCTAAGAAGCCCCGCGTGGTTAAACCGAAAGCCGTTTTGAGGCTGCTTTAGAGAAAGTAGCCCCAAAACGGCTTTCGGCTTTTTACATCCGTCAGTTTAATCCTTGGCCTGATTCTTACTGCCCTGCTGGTTTTTGGCCTGCTTTCTAAAATGGAGATTGAAACGGGTTCGCTAATGCAACCCGCTACAGCCATTTGAATGCTTTCCGCATCCAGCTGAACTTGTTCTGGTACGGCGGATATCTGAGCGGCACATCGGGTTTGGAGGGTTTCATGAGCACGCTTTTCTGGTGCGAGAAAGCCTCAAAGCTGGCTTTGCCGTGGTAATTGCCCTGTCCACTGGTACCCACGCCGCCGAAGGGCAGGAACGGGTTGGCCAGATGAGAAACGGTGTCATTGACACAAGCCCCGCCTGAGGAAGTCTGCGTCAGAACCATCTCTTTGGCTTTTTTGCTATTGGAAAAAAGGTAAAGTGCCAACGGTTTAGGGCGCGCGTTCACCTGCCGGATGGCTTCGGGCAGCGTTTTGTAGGTGAGTACCGGCAGCAGCGGCCCAAAGATCTCTTCCTGCATGATGGGCTGGTCCCAGGTGACGTCCGCGAGCAGGGTAGGGGCGATGTACAGGGAACTGGCATCGCATTGGCCGCCAGCGTAAACGGGAGAACCATCCAGCAAGCCTTTCAACCGCTGGAAATGGCGTTCGTTGATGATGCGGGCGAAATCGGGGCTTTGGGCCGGATTGGTACCGTAAAATTCCTGGATGGTTGAGGCCAGTTCTTTCAGCAGCGGTTCTTTGACTTTCTCCTGCACCAAGAGGTAATCGGGGGCAACGCAGGTCTGGCCCGCATTGATGAATTTGCCCCAGATAATGCGTTTGGCCGCCACCGCCAGATCGGCGGTTTCGTCTATGAGGCAGGGGCTCTTGCCACCTAGTTCCAGCGTTACCGGAATCAGTTGTCTGGCCGCCGCCTGTGCCACAATTTTGCCCACCGGCACGCTGCCCGTGAAGAATATCTTGTCAAAAGGCTGCTCTAGCAAAGCCTGGCTTACCTCTGCGCCGCCTTGCACCACGGTCAGGTACTCCGGCGGGAAATGCTCTTTGATCAGGCGGGCCAGGAGTTGGCTTGTGGCGGGCGTGAGTTCTGAGGGTTTCAGGATGGCGCAGCAACCCGCGGCAATGGCCCCCAGCACCGGCGACAGGGTGAGTTGGAACGGATAATTCCATGCCCCGATGACCAGCGATACGCCGTACGGCTCGGGGTAAATGTAGTCTTTGGACGGAAAATTCAGGAAGCTGGATTTCACCCGATACGGCTGAATCCAGCGGCGAAGGTGCTTGAGCAGGAACTTTATCTCGGCCTCCAGAATGGCAATCTCCGTGGCGAAAGTCTCAAAAGGCGGCTTCCTGAAATCATCGGAAAGTGCCGTGATGATGGCTTTTTCTTCTTTCTGAATAGCTTTCTGCAGACGGCGGAGCATCTTTGTCCGGAAAGCGAGCGGACGGGTTTGCCCGCTGTTGAAAAATTCCTTCTGGCGTTGCACCAGCGTCTCCGGTTCCTGTGGCGAGGTCATAGTTTTAAGTCCTTGAGATTACCTGCATATACTCTGCTCTCCGCAAAATGGCTGCAGACGGTACAGGAAGTGCAACTAAATATTTAGGCCAAAGCCGCCGGCCGAAGGCAAAGAATAGCATAAATACGTTTTTGGGCTATTTTTGCGGAAGCGGCTCCAAAACGCAAATATTAAAGAAAGTTTTACCCAATTGGCGGATACTTTTTAAAACGCACTCGTAAAAAGGAGACCAACCCAAAACAGGCAAACAACATTTTTGACAGCATTTAAAACAAACTGATATGGCACCACGCGGCAGTTACGATGACGAGTATGGCTACGATGACGATGACTTCAACAACAGTCATTTTGATGATGAGTTCTCCTTTGACGATGACGATGACGATGTTTTAGGCGGTAAAGGCGGCTTTGGCGCAGATGATGACGAGGAAGTGAACCTTCCGTATGAGGGTGAGCTTTTCAACGAGATGCTGAGCAAACTGCACGGTACACTCATCATGTACGGCGAGGATGACCCCAAGTTGATGGATCTCCAGACCGAGCTTCTGCAGGTAGACGCCGATAAACTGGGCACCGCCACCGATGACATGTTCTACCTGGAAGAGGCCAGCAACATTGCCAAAATCCTGAAGAAGCACGTGGGCGAGTCACCCAAGATCAAGCAAATCCACGACAACTTCATGAAAGACATCACCCGCTTCTCAGACGAGTCCGCCGAGGGCCACGCCGGCGATTATTACCTGGATGACGAGGAGTAAAAGCATTTGCTTAGCGGTTTCTAAATAAAAAGAGGAGGCTCCTGGTGTTAGGGGCCTCCTCTTTTTATTTAGAATGGAGGTGTGCAAGCCTTTTATGTTGAGAGAAGTGAAGCTATGTTTCTAAAGCCTCAGTCTGATTTAAGGCTGTTTCGCAGAAAACGGCCTTTAAAAGAAAGGGCGCTTTGTGGGCGCCCTTTCTTTTGCTTGTTTTGGTCGTTCAGGTTACTGTCTCACCACCCGGATAACGGTTTCGATGTCATCACCGGCCACCTTCACCAGGTACGTGCCTACTGCTACATCGGTCAGGTCCAGACGCTGCACTTTACCTCCGGTGAGGCTCAATGTTTTCACCAGACGACCATCCAAGGCATACACCCCTACTTTTACCTCTGAGTCGGCTAGCTGGGTCAGGTCCAAGTTCACTGCATCTGTAGTTGGGTTCGGATAGGCTTTCACCGTTGCCTGAGAGGCGGCTATGGTTTTGGTCTGCACGGCCACGGTCTTGCTGTACTCGAACTTTCCGTCGTAATCCACCTGCTTGAGGCGGTAGTAGGCGGTTCCACCCAGCACTTTGCTGTCCACGAAGCTATAGTCCACTCGCACGTTGCTGTTGCCGTTCCCCTTCACCTGCCCGATGCCGCTGAAGTTCCGGCCATCCATGCTGCGCTCCACCTGGAAGTAATCGTTGTCCTTCTCGGCGGCCGTGGTCCAAGCTAGGGAAACTCCGTCTTTCTGAGCCTTGGCCGTGAAGGTGATCAGGGTCACAGGCAATGGCCGAGGTTCAATAGTAGCTAAAGCGGTAAGGACTTCGGTTAACCGATAATTGGCATGGTCAGCCCCATTTATTACTGCTCCGGTCAAGGTTACTACTTTGTTGATTCCTGGAGTTTCATTGTCAAAGGTGGCGGTGCCGCCCTCTAAGACCACCGCATCTCCATCAATTTTGCCCACAACATCCCTGCTGCCTGTAGTCACCGTAGCGGTGTTGGTACCGTCGTATACCTTGTTATCAGCTTTGAAAGTACCGCGGATGTCTCTTTGGGTAATGTTAGCTGATAATCCAGTTGGCTGGGATAAGGAGTAGTTGTTGGCATCTGTTCCGGTTTTGGTAAACCCGGTTACTGTTACCGCTCTGGTGCCTACATTTTTGCTGGCAAAGGTACCAACAGGCGTTCCCCCAAGGTTTATGAGATCGCCTGGTATGTGGTTATTTAATCTGGCTGTTCCTGAGAAACCAAGAACATCGATGCTACCATCATAGACTTTATCATCAGGCGTAATACCTGTAATGGTCAAAGGTCTGGCAGTGATGTTGCCTACGGTACCAGTTGTGAGGTTTGATAAAGTGTAGTTACCGGATGCGGCACCTGCAATTGACAGACCATCTACGGTGATTGGTTTGCCTGTTCCTACGTTCTTATTGTCAAATGTGGCTGAGGTATATGCGAGTGTTAAGGCATCGCCGCTAACTCTGTTGTCTGCCAAGTTTACAGAGGCAATAGCGTTTCCGTCATACACCTTGCTTAGGCCTTGGGCAGTAATGGTTAAAGGCCGTTTAGTAATGGTAACATTAACGGTAATGGAGGTTGGGAAAAGATCATAATTGTTTTGATCCCTAGACCCTATTGACAAAGTGAGAGTTTGAGTTCCACTAGTTACCACACTGGTTTGTGAATTAATATACAGCGATACATGATCAGGGGGAACAACTCCGATGAGGTCAGCCGCTGTGGTTGTAAATAGCGTGGTTCCGTCGTATATTTTTTCGTAAGTAGTTTGAACAACAGGTGCTAGTACCTTAGGGGTAATCTTAGCGGAAAGGTTCGTTGCTGTAAATGAGGCAAGCGAGTAGTTGCCTGCATTTGCTCCTTCTAAGGTGCTACTGATGTAAGTTACACTGATTGGTAGAACTGGAGACGTCTTGTTTTGCCGATTCACCAATGCTGAGGCGAAAGTGCCAGTGCCTGACCAGGTGACTATGTCTCCGGGAATAATACCGGTTAATGTTCCGCTAATAGTTGCTTCTCTGTTGCCATCGTATACTTTGTCATTTGCGGCAATATTACTAAGTGTTAACTCTCTTGCAGTAATATTTGCTTTAAGTCCAGTGGGTGGGGTGAGGGTATAGTTGCCAGCTGCTGTTCCTTCTAAAGCACCCGTGAAAGTTACTGGAATATCAGTGCCTACATTTTTAGTGGCAAATGTGCCGGTTTTGGTAAATGTAACATTGTCAATGTCATTGGAGGTAACCCTTGCAAGCGTACCTGTGATGGTGGCAGCATCTGTTCCATCATAAACTTTGCTGTTTGCTCTTGCCCCTGAAATTGTAAGCATTCTAGGGGTGATGCTGGCAGCTAAACCTGTTGGTTGAGAAAGGGTGTAATTGCCTTTGTCTGATCCAGCCAGGATACTTGTAGAGGTAACGATATGTGTGCCTACGTTCCGGGAGGCAAAGGTGCCGCTCCTGGTTAGTGTAACATTATCCCCGAAAATAACGCCATTCAGGGTGCCGGTGATGGTTGCATTTCTAGAGCCGTCGTATTCTTTATCAATTGCCCTTGCATCTATTACGGTCAGTTCCCTGGCTGTTATGTTGGCTTTGAGCCCTGAGGGTTGGCTAAGGGTGTAATTGCCTTTGTCATTTCCTCCCAGGGTGCTGGTGGAGGTGACAGCTATTCCAGTTCCCACATTTGGTGTTGCAAAGGTTCCGCTCAGATTAAGTGAAACATCTTCTGTGCCAACAACTCCATTTAATGTTCCAGAAATAGAAGCGGTAGTGGTTTTATCATAGACTTTATTACTGGCTATGGCATTGGCAATTGTCAGGGCTTTGGCAGTGATAGTAGCAGTAGTGGTGGCTGTTGTATTTGAAAGTGTGTAGTTGCCTTGATCAGACCCTGTAATAGAGATACCCTCTACAGTTACGGTTTGAGCCCCTATGTTTTTTGTTGCGAATGCAGCAGAGGTGAATGCAATAGTCAGGTTGTCTGAAGAAATTTGGTTGGCAGACAGTGTCACAGATGCGGTTGTGTTTCCGTCATATTCCTTGTTCTGGGCACTAGCCGTTACAGTTAGTGACCGACCTGTGATGCTGGCAGTAGCAGTGGCAGTGGTATTGACGGTGTAGTTGCCAGCGTCAGCTCCGGTAAGGGTGAGCCCGGTGGCGGTCACGGTTTTGTTTGTGCCTGCGTTTTTGTCACTGAAGGTGGCTGTACCGCCTGTGTAAGTTACCTTGTCTTCAGCCAGAACGCCGGCTAAGCTACGCTCAGTAATAGAAGCAGTGGCATTGCCGTCATATACCTTATCTGCGGCTTTGATGGAGCCTGTAATGGCTAGAGGTGTGATATTGGCAGTCAGGTTTGAGGCAATGGTGTAATTGCCTGCATCTGCTCCGGTAAGGGTATAGCCAGGTGCCACAGGTTTGTTGTTGCCTACTGCTTTCGTATTGAAAGAGGCATTTGCCGTGGAGGCTGGGTCAACGCTTACTTCATCATTGCCAATTTTACCAGCTAAGGAAGGTGTGCCCGAGAGAGTAGCAGTAGTAGTAGCATCATACACCTTATTTTCTGCTGTAACTCCTGTTAAAGTAAGTGCCTTGGCGGTAATACCAGCGGTAGTGGTAGTGGTGGTATTTGATAATGTATAATTTGCTGCATCCGTTCCGCCGATGGTGATGCCATCTACGGTTACCGTTTTTCCTTCTCCTACATTCTTATCAGCAAACACTGCCGGGGCAGATGCAAGCGTCAACTGATCACCGCTTAGCTTGTTTGAAGCCAATTCTACAGTAGCATTTGTGTTTCCGTCGTATTCCTTGTTCTGAGCCGTGGCTGTTATAGTGAGCGCACGGGCAGTGATGTTGGCAGTAGCAGTGGCAGTAGTATTGACGGTGTAGTTGCCAGCGTCAGCTCCTGTAAGGCTGAGGCCGGTGGCGGTTACCGTCTTGCCCGTACCCACGTTTTTATCACTGAAGGTGGCTGTGCCTCCAACGTATGACACTACATCTAGGCTGAGAATTCCTGTGAGATTACGACTGGCAATGGTGGCCGAGGTATTGCCATCATACTGTTTGTTTTCGACTGTGATATACCCTTCAATTTGTAAAGGTGAAATTGTGGTCGTAAGGTTGGCTGGTTGGCTTAGGTTGTAGTTATTAGCGTCTCCTCCAGTGAGCGTATATCCGGTTACAGTAACAGTTTTATTAATTCCTGGGGTTTTGGAAGCAACGGAGCCTTTCGCCAAAGTAGCATTGATAGCTATATCATCTCCATTGATAGAATTGCTTAGAGAAGGGGTCCCTGTTACAGAAATCTCAGTAGTCCCGTTGTAAGGTCTGCTAACTGCTGTGACTCCTGTTATAATGACTGGTAGTTGTGTGATGTTAGCCGTGGTCGAAGCCGTGGTAGGAGATAAATTATAGTTTCCGCTGGCGGTCCCAGTTAGGCTAAGCCCCGTTGCTGTTACTGTCTTTCCAATGCCTATATTTTTAGTGTCAAAATTAACTGTTCCGCCTGATAAGCTTACGTTAGAAGCATCTACAGGTAGTACCCCTATTATTGATTGTGCTGAGATTGTTGCTGTAGTACTACCATCATAAACTTTGTTGGAGGCTGTTATAGATGCTGTTACTGTTTTTGGCTGTACATCAAATGATGAGCTTGTGGCAGATGTAAGCCCACTTGCGCTAAAAGTAATCGTCTTTGGGCCCGCAGTAGTAGCTTGAAGGTTCGAGAAAGTTACAGTCCCATTACCTCCTGCTGATCCTATATTTTGGGTATTGTTAATTAAGCTACCAGTTCCCGTAGCAATGGCTGCTGTGACGTTTTTTGAAGTTCCAAGATTAGCTGAAGTGAAATTGTTAAATTGATCTTGTACTCTCACTACAGGAGCGCTAATTGCGGTTCCATAGGTTGTTGCAGAAGGCTGAGTTGTTATAGCCAATTTTGTTGCATTTCCAGCAACTTGAGTAAGAGAACCAAAGTTACTACCACCACTCCCATTGGTATTTGAAGTAGTGGTTATGCCGTTGATAACTGCTGTTCCACCTGCTGCCCCTGGAGCCCTATATATTTGTCCCGATGGTAGATTAACACCTGTAGTTGCTTGTACTCTTACTCCAGAAATGGTTAAAACGTCAATTTTTTGAACCGCATTTATAGAGTATGTTATAGTCAACTTTGTGGATGTTACATTTATTGCGGGATTATTTAAAAAGTCATTTGGATTGCCTCTGTCTACTTTAGTATTGGTGGAGTTAACGAAACTCCAACCCGTAGGAGCAGTTAAGATTAATGTTTGATTATTTCCTAAGGCGAAATCTCCGGCAGCTTTTTCTGTTATAGCAATATTGCTCAAAGTAGTTATAGAACCGCCGCCTGTCGCGTCAGCAGCATTGTCGGCAGTGAGGTTTGTTCCACCTGTTGCGACTGTAATACTGACTTGTGCTTCAACGTAAAAAGCTGCCAAAAACAAGAGAGTGGTTAGCAAAAGGCTTTTGCTAAAGTGTAGAGTTCGTCCCATACCTTTTCCTGATAATATAAATTTGTTAATAAAAATTTGATATAAAGCTCTTGGGGTCGCCTCCTTGGGGGATCGGAGTTTGTTTATTATTGAATGATATAGCTAATTTTTATAACTTTTAAGCAATATTAAGTAAACATAAAAGGTTGTTTTTACTTATCCTAATAATTTTTAAGATATTATATATAAATAAATCAAAATATACCAAGCAAAGTGCAATAAAAAGGCTTTTTTTGTAAATATTTGCTCTTTAGCTGGTTATGATATAGTGTAAAATACTTAAGATGTGGGTATTAAAGATTAAAGTAGTCTAGCTTCAGAGAGGTGCTAAGCTGTAGTTGCTCCTTACCCGGCTTCACTAAACTACTTGGTAGATGGGTGTCTCTTAGAAGGGTAGGGGCAATTCCAGGCAACTGCGTCTGTGTATGTTGAATTTCTGCCGGCTGACAAAGAAAATTGGAGTAGCTACCAATACAAGTGCTACCTGGACGCCTTGCAAATTCCCATGGACCCGGTAAGGGTGAGTAAGAGGCTGTAAATTGGAAGGATAAGAATTGAGAGAAAAACTAAAAATGGGCAGCATTCTGAGAAATTTCCCTTTTTGCCTCGATTTTGGAAAACGGCCTTAAAGCGGGAAGAGGAAATCAATTGGGCGGTCTACTAAATAAAAGAAGCGGCCCCTAAGGAGCCGCTTCTTTCAACTATGCTTAAAGAAATCTGCTTACTGTTTCACTACTCTAGTGACTACGTCTACTTCTGCTCCTTTGATTTTGAGGAGATAAGTGCCCACTGCGAACTTCGCCAGGTCAAGTGTTTGCACAACTCCGCCTTCCAATTGCTGGGTTTTTACCAGGCGACCATCCAAAGCATATATACTAATGGTTACTGTTGAACTTGACAATGAGGTCAGGTCCAGGTTCACCATATCGGCGGTTGGGTTCGGGTAAGCTTTCATTGTCACCTCAGTGGCAGCTACTGCTTTGGTCTGCACGGCTAGGGTCTTGCTGTACTCGAACTTGCCATCGTAGTCCACCTGCTTGAGGCGGTAGTAGGCGGTGCCGCCTAGCAGTTTGCTGTCCAGGAAGTGGTAATCCACCCGCACGTTGCTGTTGCCGTTGCCTTTCACCTGCCCGATGGCGCTGAAGTTACGGCCATCCATGCTGCGCTCCACCTGGAAGTAATCGTTGTCCTTCTCGGCGGCCGTGGTCCAAGCTAGGGAAACTCCGTCTTTCTGAGCCTTGGCCGTGAAGCTGGTCAATGTCACTGGGAGAGGAGTTACCACAGAGGAGGAACGATAGGTGTATTCTCCGTTAGTGGTTTGTAGGGAGGCAGTGCGCCCTCCGTTTTCTGTGTCAAATAGGTCCACCAAGCCGTCCTTGTCTGTATCATGGTAATAAGCGCTTCCTTTTGTGAGGTAAGCAGGAGAGCCATTAGCAGAAGCCAGCCATTTAGGAGTGCCAGTGGCGTCTTTGTCTGAGTTTATGTACCAGCCTTTCTGGTTTACTTCTTCAAAGATCCGGGCCCGCTCCAGTAAGTCATCCATAGAGACGCCGTCGTTATTGTCATCAAAGGCCTCTACATAATCTGGGGTGAAATCACCGTCACTGTCTCTGTCAAGGTAATCAGGTTTGCCGTCTCTGTCAGTGTCTACCGGGACAATGGCTTTTCCGCTGGTGGTAGCATCATAACCATCTTTCATGCCGTCATAGTCACTGTCGGTGCCTAAGCCGTTCACAAAAGTTAGGGTCGCCTGAGCTTCGTACATATCCAGAATGCCGTCATCATCAGAATCAATATCCAGGAAGTCGGCGAAACCGTCTTTGTCAGTGTCCAGATTTGGTAGGCTATTCTTTCCGTCTTTGTCTAAGATAGCCAGCGGAATGCCCTGCGCATTCACGTCACCTGTAAAAGTGCCAGTGACAGAGTTATAGCCTGCCGGGGCTGTTCCACCGTTTGCTTCAACGGCGTTGGGGATACCGTCTCCGTCAATGTCAATGTCATATCCTCTGATCAAGCCATCCAGGTCCAGGTCAAAGGCATCATGGATGTCATCACCATTTTTGTCCTGAAAGGCACCATAGGTTGGGTGAACAAAGTCTCTGTCCAGGTAATTGTAGGTTCCATCATTGTCATGATCACCGGTTGGGTTTACGGCACCAGGTTCAGTGATGATACCGTCATTGTTGTCATCAAGGTCGTTCACATCATCTATCCCGTCTTTGTCCCAGTCGCCGGAGATTTTGTAGGTAATGGTGTTCAAAGAGATATCACCTTGTGCATCCGTTGTCTCAATGGTGAGGGTATACGTGCCTGGTACCAGATGAAATCTATAGTCTACTTCCAGGGTTCCGTCCTGTTCCAGGCGCGTTCCGGCCGGTAAGGTGCCATTCACTATCCTGGCGTTTTCAATTGGTCCATCTGGGTCGGTGAACTCTACAATATGGTCACCGGTTTGGAACAGGAACATGTGCTTGTCTGTGTTGACCACCTTCGCAATCGCTGGCCGGTCTTCTACATTAAAGCTTACCACGGTACTGTTGTTGCCGTTAGGAGTATTACCGCCGTTAGGGTCAAATTCGTTTTGGGCAGATTTGTAACCTAAGCTGTTGAGGGTACCTGTGGTGAGGGGCTCCACCAGGAAGGTAAACGTCTTTGTTTCACCAACTCCAAGGTCACCAACGGTCCAAACACCCTGGGCGTACATTGTGCCAATGTCTGCTTTTCCGCTGCCTACTACTGGCCTTAAGCCGGTTCCCCCACTTGCTGAGACCGCTACACCTGTAGCAAGATCAGGTCCTGCGTTGGTAGTAGTAATGGTTACCTGGTATTGTCCTCCTACATAATATGGACCTGCCGCAATGGAACTTCCCAGTACAATATCGGCGGTTTTGCCAACTGTGATCTGGGCAGTGGCGGTATTGTTGGCAGTGTTGCTTTCGTATTCATTCACTGCTTTCACCGAGGCTGTAGAGGTATAGGTACTGCCGGAGGTTGGTTTCACTGTTAAAACCAGGGTCTGAGTAGAGCCCGCCAATAGGTCAGTGCCCAAGGTCCAGATACCTGAAGTGGCATCATAGGTGCCTACAGATGGCGTTGCGCTCACAAATGCCAGGCCTGAAGGAAGTACATCTTCTATCTTTACGCCGGTAGCGGCATCCGTGCTGTTGTTCTTCACTGCTACCGTAAAGGTGGTGTTCTGTCCATTATAGTGTGGACCAGCGGCTACCATGTTGGTAACCTGTAAATCCACCGCAGGCACCACGTTGATGAGGGCTACCGCTTTGTTGTTTTCTGGGTTCAGGTCCTTCTGGTCTGCAGAAATAATTTCTCCGCCCAGGTTCATACGGCCGGTGGTATTAGGAATGCCCTTCACTACCAGCGTCACAGACTGGCCAGGTTCCAAGGCATCAATGATCCATTCGCCAGTGGCCGGATTGTAGCCTTTGCCGGGCTCGGCATAGGTGAAATTGATGGTGCCTGAACGGGTGTCCATTCCTTTTAAGTTGGTGATTCTGTCCGGGCCATTATTCGTGACTTTCAGGGTGAAGGTAGCTTCCGTTACGCCTTTGTAGTAAACGCCATTCACATCTCCTGCAACAGATATACTGACGGCGGCATCTGCGGCCTTTTGAACCGTGAAAGTGGTAGAAGCTGTATTGTTGTCAGGCTTGTCGTCGAATTCGTTCTCTGTGCGTTTGGCAGCGGTAAAGGTGTAATCTTTGTTGCCAGTCACGGTATTGTCAACATTTGGTACCACCACCAGGTTCATGCCGGTGAAACTACCCGCGGCCAGGTTGCCTAGGTTCCAAATGCCGGTTGTGGCGTCATAAGTTCCTACTCTGGGCGTAGCGCTCACCAAAGTGAAGCCTGCCGGTACCAACGCATTAACAGATACCCCGGTAGCGGCATCGGGGCCAATGTTGTCTACCCTTACTCCCAGCGTGAGTTGTTTGCCGGTGTAATACGGACCTGCCGACATGCCAGTGGTGATTTTGATATCTGCTGTTATGGTTCCGCTTCCTGAGGTAATGGAGTTAGAGGCGCTGTTATTTCCGTTGGTGTTGTCGAACTCGGTGTGGGTTTGAGAGGCAGTGGTCGTGATGACGGCACTGGTTTCCACTTTTGCCACCAAAGTAAGCGTAGCTGAAGCCCCGTTCGCCAGAGTGCCTACTGACCAGGAGCCAGTAGCGGCATTGTATGTGCCGGTACCAACAGAGCTGTTAGCGCTCACCAGTGACAAGGAAGCCGGAAGTTTGTCAGTTACGACTACGTTGGTGGCTGCGCTTGGGCCATTGTTGGAAACCGTTACGGTATATGTTACCTGGTCGCCGTTGGCATAGGTTGTCTTGGCCGGAGAAGAGATGACGTTGGTTACGGCCACATCGGCGGCTGGGCTAACGTTAATGGTGCTGGCAGCGGTATTGTTGCTGCTCTGGGTATCAAACTCTGTGTGCGATTGGGTGGTGGAAAAAGTTAAGGCGCCGGTTGCGTTAGGCTTTGCGGTGATGGTCAGCGTCTGTGAGCCGCTGGTAACAATGGTTCCCACGGTCCAGGTGCCCGAGGCAGCATCAAAGGTGCCCGAACTGGCGTTGTACCCTGTAATGGTCAATCCGGCTGGTATTTGGTTCGCTAGAGAGACATTGGTGGCGTTATTGGGCCCGTTGTTCACTGCCTGGATGGTGTATGTAATGGTCTCACCCTGCGCAGGAGAAGAGTTTGAGACCATGTTGGTAACCGCAATATCCGCAGCCGGAGCCACTGTGATGGTAGTGGAAGCAGAATTGTTGCTGCCGTTCAGGTCCACCTCATTGTTCGTTCTGCTATCCAACGTGGCGGTAGTGGTTAGGCTACCTAACTGTGTAGCTTTTGCCGTTAAAGTCAGGGTTTTGATCTCATTCAAAGCAAGGTTGCCTACTGTCCAGACGCCAGAGTTAGCATCATACCCAGTTGGGGCGCTGCCCTGTAAAACAAGCCCGGCGGGAAGTTTATCAG
The DNA here is from genome assembly GCF_017916345.1 of Rufibacter aurantiacus. Taxonomy (NCBI): domain Bacteria; kingdom Pseudomonadati; phylum Bacteroidota; class Cytophagia; order Cytophagales; family Hymenobacteraceae; genus Rufibacter; species Rufibacter aurantiacus. The sequence continues at coordinate 1,211,115 of NZ_JAFMSV010000001.1, read as the reverse complement.
TGATGGTTACTCCGGTGGCGGCATTTGGCCCCAGGTTCTGAGCTGTAATAGTGAAAGTAACAAGCTCACCGTTGTAATAACTGGTTTTAGGAACCGAGTTGCTCACCGCTATATCGGCCGAAGGCTGCACGGTGATAGAAGCAGAAGCACTGTTGTTGGAAGTTACATTATCTGCTTCGGTATGGGTTTGAGACGCAGTAGTGCTGAACGTACCTAATGCTACAGGTTTAGCTGTGATCGTTAAGGTCTTGGAAGCGCCTACGGCAAGCGTGCCCACGTTCCAAGCACCGGTATTGCTGTTATAGGCGGCATCTGAAGAGCTTACGAACTGAAGTTGGCTAGCATCCAGCTTGTCTGTAACTATCACATTGGTAGCAGGCAGTGGACCGTTGTTGGTAACTGTAACCGTATAGGTGAACTCCTTGCCAATAGCGTAAGGTCCGGCAGAAACTAAGTTAGTAACGGCTACATCGGCGCTGCAGTCATAGGTAAAGGTGGCGGACTGCTGGCTGGAGGAAGTGAAGCCGTACGTCCAGGTGTTCACGGTTTTCAAGTCCCCGGCTGTGGTGGTAGCAGAGCCCCAGGTGTGTACACCGGTGCTGGAAACAGCCCCGAAGAGCTCAGAGCGGGAAGGGAAGGAGCTAGTGGGGAGGTTGGTGTCATCCCAGTAAAGCAATGAATAATCACCGGCGGTAGTGCCGGGGGCTAGCGGGCGTACATCCATCACTCTGAAGCCATCGTTCCATTCCGCATCCCAAACCGGGAAGTTCACCGGCATGCTACCGTTCCGGAAGGAATAGTTAAGGGTGGTGTTTTTGGCCACGGGCTGTCCCAAGCCGTTCAAACCATTCCACTCAACTGATCGGGTACCTTTGGCGCCGGAAGATTCCAGTAGTACGTCGGCACTATTGGTTTGGTAACCGGGGGTGCCGTCCAGGTTAATGAGCACCAGGAAAGTGCTGCGCTCTGTGGTGTTGAGGTTGAACAAGGTCTTACCGCCGCCGGTGGTGGTGTTACAGCTAGAGGCCAGGCTCACAGAGAAGGTGGGAGCAGTTGCACTGGGCCAGATAGCAGGGTCTGGGTCATTCACAAAGTTGAAGTACTCTGGGTAATCGGTTTGGCTTGTCTGGCTTTTCCGTCTCTCGCTGGCAGTGGCTCCCGCCGTAGTGTTAGACCCGAAACTGTTGGTCACGAAACGGAAGAAGTTTTGAGGGGCAATACCCGCCAGTTCTATTTTCTTCACGAAGAATTTCCCGGTTTGGTCTTCGCTGGGGATCAAAGGGAATAAGTTGAAATCCTTGGAGAAAACGTTGGCCGTGCCGCCCGCCGAGAAAGACCATAGCTTGCTGCGCATACGGCCCTGTCTCTCGGTGCCGGCAGCATCTATCACTGTGAAATCCCAAAAGTCATAAACTGAAAAACGCCGTCCGTCATCGGTCCAGGAAGTTTCCCCTGCCTGGGTGAATTCTACATAGTAGTCGTAGTCTTCTGTGGTGCCGTTGGTGATAGACAAAGGTGTGTAACCGTTGGTAACGGCGGTTCTTCCGCCTATGGCAGGTCTGTTAGGGCCGTTCTCGGCCTCAGTGGCATTGTCTATGACCCCGTTCTGGTTTGCCACTAAGAGCATACTTCTGGTGGAGCTGGTGTTTGCCCTTAAAACGGAGGACGAGGAATAATTTGCATCATCAACGCCAGTGATCGCGTTGGTGCGGCGCAGGGTAATGGTTAAGTCTGCCTGGTTGGCAGAGGTCTGGTCATGGATGGCACGGTGAACCCCATAATAAAGCGTCTCGCCGGCTTTCACCCTTATGTACAGCCGATGGTCCTTGGAGTAGGTGGCGCCGTTACGGCTGAACCCAGCCGGTTTAAGGAAGCTGAGCGAGGTGATGGCCACCCCAGATGCGCTAGGCAGGTTGGCATCATGCGCCAGATAGCCGACCTTGTCATTGAGGGGGCTGGTAAGGGCTGAAGAAGATTTGTTGGGGGTAAGCTGCTTTGATCCCTCAGCAAACAATGTAAGAGGGAAGAAAACAAAGGCAAACACGAGAAGGCGTAAGATTTGTGCCATATAGGGGAGTTAAATTGAATAGTCTAGAGCGTTATTCTGCTATTGAAGTGCTGAAAACTTAACAAAATCAATATTAATATAAGCTTATGCTTTTCTTGTTTTAATTTATGCTTCAAAATTATGCAATTTTATCCAGCTTGTTTTTGATTTCGATAAAATGCCTGTTTTAACCGATGAATTGATCCTGAATCAGTTATGAATGGGCTTATTGACGTTTATTGAGCTTTTTTAGCGGATTTAGCTTGTTGTTTTTGTATCTTTTTAGAGGGTGTTTAATAAGTGATTTGGATGTGGGTTTATTGGTTGCTTTTTATAAGATTGAAAAAATCATATTTAATTAGAGTAATGCTTTAATATGTATAATAATATATATTGTAAAGGGAATTGTTTTATTGTAGTATAATTCATGGTTAATCCAGTAACAATCATTTGAAAATGGAAGCGGAAATTTGTTTAAATAAGCATTGCATTGAGGTAGATGGATAGCAACTTTGTTTTTGGTCCGTATTTAGGAAAAAAGGCGCTAAACCATTCGTACTGTGCCAGGCGCGCTAATGGTTTCCAGGCTGCCGTATCCTGTTAACCGCAGATCAGAATTGGCGATCCGGCCGTTTTAAAGCTGTTTTAAGTAAAACCACATGAAATCATTCTATACCATCTTCCTGCTTTGCCTTTCCAACCTTTTCATGACTTTCGCCTGGTATGGGCACCTGTACTTCAAAAGATTCACGGCGCTGCAGAAACTGGGTTTGGTGAGCGTTATACTCATCAGCTGGGGATTGGCGTTCTTTGAGTACATCTTCCAGGTGCCGGCCAACAAGGTAGGGTATCGCGAGAACGGCGGGCCTTATTCCCTCTTTGAGCTCAAGACCCTGCAGGAAGTCATTTCCCTGTCTGTTTTCACGCTGGTGACGGTGTATGTGTTTAAATCAGAGAAGCTGGCATGGAACCATTTGGTGGGTTTTGCCCTGTTGGTACTGGCGGTTTTCTTTGTCTTTAAGAAGTGGTAGACCAAGAGTATCCCATAGAATGGTTACCTTAGCCGATTAGTAATTAAAAGAGTAGATGCAGACCGAAGAACTCTCATACCAGGAAAAGATTCGCGAACACCAGCTGAAGATAAAGCAGGTCTTCAGGGAGATGAGCAAAGTGGTAGTGGGCCAGCAATATATGGTGAACCGACTGCTCATTGGCCTTTTCACCAACGGGCACATCTTGCTGGAGGGCGTGCCGGGTCTGGCTAAGACTTTGACCATCAATACGCTGGCCAAAGTACTGCACCTGAACTTCCAGCGCATTCAATTTACCCCAGACTTATTGCCCTCAGACCTGGTGGGCACCATGATCTATAACCAAAGCTCCTCGGCGTTTGAGGTAAAGAAAGGACCTATCTTCGCCAACCTGATCCTGGCCGATGAGGTAAACCGCTCGCCTGCCAAGGTGCAGTCGGCGTTGCTGGAGGCCATGCAGGAGAAGCAGGTAACCATAGGCGAGAAGACCTACCGGCTGGATCTGCCTTTCCTGGTGCTGGCCACCCAGAACCCGGTGGAGCAGGAGGGAACCTACACGCTGCCCGAGGCCCAGGTAGACCGTTTCATGATGAAAGTCTACGTGGACTATCTTTCCAAAGCCGATGAACTGGAGGTCATGCGCCGCATGTCTAACCTGTCTTACAGCAGCACGGTTAACACCATCCTCACCAAGCAGGACATCTTTGACATCCGGAACGAGATAAACCAGGTGCAGATGTCTGAGACCCTGGAACGCTACATTATAGAACTGGTCTTCGCTACCCGCCGTCCCGGGGACTATGATCTGCCGGACTTTGCCCAATATCTGCAGTATGGGGTGTCGCCGCGGGCCAGTATTGCCCTGAACCTGGCTGCCAAAGCCGTGGCTTTCTTTGACGAGCGCGACTACGTATTGCCCGAGGATATCAAAGAGATTGCCTCAGACGTGCTGAGCCACCGCGTGATCCTGAACTATGAGGCCGAGGCCGACAATGTGCAAACGAAGGATTTTGTGGAGGCCATCCTCCGGAAGGTGCCAATCAGTTAAGAAGTAAGTTATTCATAGATAAAAGAAGGCAGTCTGCGAGGATTGCCTTTTCTGTTTTAGGGCCAGCTCTAGAAAATCGGCTTTAAAACAGGTGTGGACTCATTTATCGGGCTAAAAAAGGTATTCAACCCGCATTTTGCGATTTCCGGGAAGAGGGAAGCCAGCTAATCGGGAGAATTTACTCTTTAAACTCTGGTTTGAGGAGGTTGGCCTAATTTCAAAATTCGGCCTGATTAAGGCTGCTACCTTTGAATCAGAAAAACAAACAGCAGTCTTTTACCAGTGAAAACTTTAGTACTCCTTTTCGCCTTTATCCTCTCTTTCTCTGCCATGGCCTCGGCAGATTCATTCACCACCAAGAAAAACGCCCTTAAAACAGGAATGCGGACTTTACACGCCAAACTCAAATTAAGCGAGACGCAGTTTGTGAAGCTCAAAGCACTTGAGAAAGAAAGGCTGCGCGAAATGGCAGAAGTGCAGAACATTGCTTCGGGTACCCGGCTGGAGGAACTGAACGCTGAAATTAACAGCCGGCATGAAGAGGCCGTGCTGCAGCACCTGACCCCGGTGCAACAGAAGAGATACCTTGTTTACAAATACAAAGGCACCGCCAAAAGAAACTAAACCCTTCAATACCTTACCCTTTATTACTTGGTCACCTCGCTCTTAAATTAACAAACAAAACGAACGGGCCTCCACTGGAGGCCCGTTCTGTTTCTGCTCTTTCTCTCATGAAAGATAAAGCCCGCCATCTCTGGCGGGCCCCCTGCGCCTGGGAGACTAAGCCACGCGCAAAGTGATTGTACCACCTCTATTTCTCACCCATATTGATGGCCAATCTTGTCTTGAATAACTTTGATTAATAATCTGTGTTCTGTGGGTCCCAGTTGGTCCAGCCGGCGGTCCAGTCAGTAGTACCGAAGGCGCCAATGTAGGCAGTGCTCTCAAACCCGTTGATTCCCGCAAAGGACGCGCCGCTCAACACCATAGAACCTGTCTGCGGCAAGTAAGGGGCAGTCGTAGCCAGACCCAGTTGGTTCAAGGCCTTGATGCTGTTGCCGTTGGCGGCGGTGTTAAACCAGGTGGTGGCATTGAACTCTGAGGTAGAAGAAGAGGCTTTGTTAATGGCGGTGTTCTCGCCGGCGCCCGCTACTACGGTGTTCATGATCTTGATGCCGCCGTTCTGGGCATAGCCTTCCACTACGGAGCCATCCAGCGTTATGCCTTTGTTATAGCCGCTGATCACGGAGTTACGGATAGAAAGGCTGGTTCCTTTTTTCAGGTGCGCGCCCTGACCGAACTGGGCACCAGTTGGCAAGTTGCTGCCTGGGCCTACAATGGTCACGTTAGAGAATGTGGCAGTGGTCAAAGGAGTTCTGGTAGAGCCAGCACCGTCGTTGTCTGACTCAAAACCGTTGGAGGCACCGCCGGTGGCTACGTCCCACATGTTGGGGTCACTGATACCCAAAGCGTACTGCACTCGGCCGCTGTACCCGAAGTCGGTGTCAAACATGTCATCGGTGGTTCTGTAGGCCACCAGGTGAGAGGCGTTCACCGTCCCGCCGAACCATTCAAAAGCATCATCGCCCCCGAAGGAAACCTGTACGTGGTCAATCTTGGTGCCTGAACCTACCGCGCCCAAGGTAAGGCCGTTCAATTCTTTGTTAGGCTGCAGCGGGTAACCGGCGAACTCAATACGCACGTAGCTGAATACCCCGGAATTGTCGGCGTCATTGGAGCCGCCGTAGTAAGCGATAGGACCACCTTCTACAATCGGATCCTCGGCTTGGTTATGCTTGGCTCTTCCTAAGATCACCACTCCGCCCCAGTCTCCGGGAGCGCGGCTGCCTTTGGCTTGGTTAGAAGTGAATACGATAGGCTTCTCAACGGTACCCTGGGCCATGATCTTAGCGCCGCGCTGTATCAGGAGCGTGCCTTGCGTGGCTTTCTCGCCTTTGATGATGGTGCCTGGTTCTATAGTCAAGGTGGCGTTGTTGTCTACATACACAAAGCCTTTCAAGGTATAAACGGTATCGGCATCCAGGGTTCTGTTGGCGGAGATAGTGCCTTGCAGGTTGGCGGTGCCTTTCACGGTTGGCGTGGGCGTATCGTCGTCCTCGCTGTCTGAGCAGGAGGTGAAGCCCAGGGCCAGACCGGCTAAAAGCATCAATGATAATTTACCTAAGTCTTTCATACTCTTTTTTAGAAATGGTTTGGTTTAATTAATAGCTATGCCCGTTTTTAGGCTGTTTTTTAGAAAGTGTACCCTAAAGTGATGGTGCTATACATGCCGCGGTTGAAGAGGTAAATGGGCAGGTCTGATGACCCGATCTCACCATCCTGGTTTGTGTCTTCCTTGAAGCGGAATTTTTGGTTGAACAGATCGGTCACGCCCGCTTTCACCTGCATTCTGTTCTTGAAGTTCTTGGTGAGGGTCACATCTACCACGTGGCGCGGCAGTTCATAAATGGTGGGGTTCTGCTCGTCGCCTACGCGGTAAACTCTGGTGCCTAAGACATTGTACATGATAGAATACTGCCAGCCGGTCTCTTCATCCTGGTAGTACAGGCCGGTGTTCACGATGTAAGGCGATTGGCCCATCATAGGTCTGTCCTGCGCTTCGCCGGAGGCTTGGTCACCCAGGTTCACGCGGCTGTGGATCAAGGAGGCGTTCAGGACCAGAGAGTGGTTTTGGATGAATTTGCTGCCGGAAAGCTCTCTGAAAGACTTGCGGGCCTCGGCCTCAATCCCGATGCTGGTGGCGTATTTCCCATTCACAAAGGTGTAGTTGGTACCCGTTCCGGCTTCCAGTTTGGTTTCAATGGGGTTTATGAAGCGTTTGTAGAAAACTCCCAGAGAAAGAAGCTCGGCAGAAGAGGGGTAGAATTCGTAGCGCATGTCCACGTTGTGGATGGTAGCCGTCTTGAGTTCATTGTTTCCGCGTACCGAGGCGTTCTCGTTGAAGTCATAGAAGCTGAAGCGGGCCTGCTCTCTGAACTCGGGGCGGTTCACGGTCATGCCGTAGGCCACGCGCAGCAGGGAACGGAGGCTGAAGTTGTAGGCCACGTTCACCGATGGCAGCAGGTAAAGTTTCTTCTCGTCTACCTCGTAAGTGCCCGATTGGTCAGCGGTGGTTACCTGGCGCCAGTTGTATTCGGCGCGTACCCCTCCGTAGAAGTTGACCTTGTCTAAGAATTTCTTTGCGATACCAGCGTAAGCGGCTCCCAAAGTGTTGGAGGCATCATACTTGTCCGCAATGGTGGTTCCTTCGTCAAAGATCAATCCGTTGGGGAAGGAGATGTTCTGCGGGGCGAAGATCTGGTCCAAAGGCAGGTTCAGGATGTTTTCATCGGTTCTGCCGCCAATGCCGGCGTTGCGCTTGTAGTTGAGGGTGCGGGCGTTGAAGTCACGGTCCTTTCTCTCGGCGTAGAACCCGATGTTCAGTTTAGGGGCGTTCTCCACATCAGCTGAATCTGCGGCGTTGAAGAGGTGCTGCCATTGGCCTTCGGCGATGTAGGCGCTCTCGTTCAGGTCTGAGAAGAAGCGGGCGGCATCATAAGGCGTGGACAAGGTGGAAACCTGTACCCGGAACGGGCCTTCAGATCCGGCATCGCGCTGGGTGCGCACTCTTCTTAAATCCGGCTCTTGGCGGTTGATGAAGTTGTAGCCCGCTGACCAGGTGAAGGTGTTTTTTTGGTCTGGGGTGGAGTGCGTGCCTTGCAACTGACCGGTGTAGATGCTGCGGCTTTCGTAACGCAGGGCGTAGTTCTGTTCCTCTTTCACGCCGCCGGTCTCGTAGTTGAAGCCCTGGCGCACGGTGGTCTGGGAGATACCTATCTGGTTGAACAGGTTCCGGAACTCTATTTTGTTGTTCTCATTCAGGCGAAGCGAGAAGTTCTGCAGCAAGCCCACCCGGATGGTATTGCCCGAGAGTTGGTCGGTGTAGTTCCAGTTGGTGTCTACTTTGCCGTCTGCCTGCTGTTGCTGGTAATCGCTGCGGAAAGTGTTCTGGCGCAGGTGGGAATTAGAGTAGGTAAGCGCGGTGATGCTGGAGAGACGGTTGCCGGCTACGTCAAAAACACGGTTCAGCCCGAAGTTCAATCTCAGGTCTGGCGAAGCGGTGGCTTTCTCTGGTTTCCAGGTGTTGGGCAGATCCAGGTTCTGGCCGAACTGGGCACGCTCGGCGTAGCTCAGGTTCTGGAATCTGGTGGTGGAAGGAAAGTTGCCGGGCAATTGGCGGGTGCCGCTGTCAAAGCCCAGGAAATCTGTTTTGCTGCCTTTGTAAGAATAGTAGTTGTTGTTGAACGTGGTGCCCGTGCGGTAGCCCGTGCCAATGCTGAATGTGGCGCTGTTCTCCGTCACGGCGTTTCTAGTGGTGACTTTGATGGCCCCACCAGCGAAATCTCCGGGTAATTCGGGGGCCGGTGACTTATAGATCAGGATTCTGTCTATAACGCTGGTGGGCAGGACATCAAAAGAAAAGGCGCGTACGTCTACCTCTGAAGAGGGTGTGAGCACGTTGTTCAGCATCACGGAGTTGTAGCGCTCGCTCAAGCCCCGCACTATAATAAAGCGGTTGTCCTGAATGGTCACGCCGGGGATTCTGCGCACCGCCTCAGCGGCATCACGGTCCTGCGCTTTCACAATCTGCTCATTAGACATCCCGCTCACTACAATATTACTCTGCTTGATGTCTTTGATAAGGGAGATGTCATTGTTCACCTGGCGCTCGGCTACCACGGTGACTTCGCCCAGGCTGTGGGCATCGTCTTCCAGGGAGGAGTTCAGGTTAGTGGTCTTGCCCGCTTCAATGGTCACGCCCTCAAGCGTGAGCGGTTTATAGGAAACATAGGTGATGGTGACTTTGTAGGTGCCCGGGGCTAAAGAAAGGGAATAGTTGCCTTCCAGGTCGGTGGCGGCTACGTTGGATGCAGTAGCAGATACGGTGGCGCCGATAATGGCTTCGCCGGTTTTCTTGTCTTTTACTTTTCCGGTGAGGGTTCCTGTTTGCGCAAAGCCTGCTAAGGCCGTGCAGATAAAAGAGAGGGTGAGTAAAAACGATCTCATATGATTAGTATTAGTCTCGCTGCAAAACTAGAGCGGCCACTTTACCCCATGATTAACCCGATATTACCCTATCGTTAAGTTGGAATAGTGAATGTTAAGCGGAGGTTAACTCGTCTTGTTTCCTGTTACTCAACAGGCCTGCAAAAGCCAGTTAGCCGTTTTGGGCCTCTTTTCTGAAAAACAAAGCCTAAACAGGACGGCCTTTCGCCCCAACAAGACAGCCTTTAAACTGAACCTGAATAATTCTGGCCGGTGCAGGGTGCCCGGTTGAAATGAAGGTGAGATTTATGGAAGGGGAGAGGCAACGGAAGGGAGGTTTGGTATCGTTCTGGGAAAGGAGGTAATGGTTTCCGTTTCAGGTCTGATTTCCTGAAAGTAACTCCAAAACAAGCTCCTGTGCGCGTGAATAATGACGGAAATCATCCATCAGCATTCATTTGTGTTGTACCTTTGTGGAAAAGTTAAGAAGAAGTGCTGCTGAAAGAGGTTCTTTACCTGATGCAAAAGGATTTTGTGCTGGAATGGCGGCAGAAGTATGCGTTCAACGGCATGCTGCTGTACGTGGGAAGCACGGTTTTCATTTGCTACCTCAGCTTCAGTCTGCGCTTTGGAGGGCTGGAGGTGCCGGTCTGGAATGCCTTGTACTGGATCATTCTGCTGTTCACCGCCGTGAACGCCATTGCCAAGGGCTTTGCCCAGGAAAGCCGCGGGCGGCTACTCTATTATTATAGTGTGGTGAGTCCGCAGGGGGTGATCCTGGCCAAGATGGTGTACAACGCGGCGCTCATGCTGGTGCTGTCCCTGCTTTGCTTCGGGTTTTATGCCATTGTGATCGGGAACCCGGTGCAGGATGTGGGGATGTTCCTGGTGACGATTGTCTTAGGAGCGATTGGGTTCGCCTCGTCGCTGACCATGATCTCGGGCATCGCGGCCAAGGCGGCCAATACCGGAACCCTCATGGCGGTGCTCAGTTTCCCGGTGATGGTACCCATGCTGCTCATGCTCATGAAGATGTCCAAGAACGCCATAGACGGGCTTGACCCCTCGGTGAGCCTTGACGAGGCGCTGGTGCTGCTGGCGATTAATATGATTGTGGTGACCGTGTCTTACATCCTGTTCCCGTACCTGTGGCGCAGTTAAGGCCCGGAAATAAAAACAAAGTCAAAAACGAATGAAACTAACCTGGTGGAAATGGCTGACGATTGCCCTGCTGCTGTACACAGTGGTAATGGGCATGCTGAGCGAGGTGCCCCGTCTGGCTATTCTCAATGAAACCATCCGGAACCTGTACTTCCACGTGCCCATGTGGTTTGGCATGATCCTGATTTTGCTCGTTTCAGTGGTGTATTCCATAAAATACCTCAGAAACCCGCTTACCAGAAACGATATCATTGCCTATGAGTCTGCCAAAGTAGGTATCCTGTTTGGGGTGTTGGGCATTATCACGGGTATGGAGTGGGCACGTTTCACGTGGGGCGAATTCTGGAGCAATGATCCCAAGCAGAACGCTTCGGCCATCGGGCTCCTGATTTACTTCGCGTACCTTATTCTGCGGGGTTCTTTTCAGGACCATCAGCAGCGCGCGCGCATCAGCGCTGTGTACAATGTCTTCGCGTTTGCGGCGCTTATCCCGCTGTTGTTTATTCTGCCGCGCCTCACAGATTCCCTGCACCCGGGCAACGGCGGAAACCCCGGTTTCAACTCCTATGACCTGGACAGCCGCCTGCGCGCCGTGTTCTACCCGGCCGTGATTGGCTGGACGCTGTTAGGGGTTTGGGTGGTGCACCTTCGCACCCGTTTAGAAGTTTTAAAGCAACGATTCTATGAAAATGCATAAGTGGCTCCTGGTGCTGCTCCTGATGTGGGCGGCTGGTTTCTCAATTCCTGCCTCGGCGCAAAACACTACGGAAGGAGGCTCCACCATTGAATATACCTCACAGGACAAAGCGGCCTCAGATCCGGAGATGGCAGATGTCATGCGCCAGGACGGCAAGATCTATATTGTGGTAGCGGTACTGGTGAGCATCTTGCTGGGCATCCTGTTTTACCTCATCAGCCTGGATAGAAAGATTGGCAAGTTGGAGCGTGAGCTTCGGCAATAAAACCGTTTAGGGGCTGTTTTACCTAAAGCAGGCCTTAAATGCAAAGTATTCGTTCCATGCAGAAAAGCGCCTGGTGCGGATTTAATTTTAAATAAGTGTTGTTAAAGAGGCGGGCAGAACTCGCCTATTCTTGAATAACCATGAAAAGAATACACATCATCGGGATTTTAGTTATTGCAGTGGCCATCATGATCATCATGTCAACGGCTTCAGATGCCAGTGTTTACGTGCCGTTCTCTGAAGCGCAGGCCCGCGCTAAAGAAGGAGATGACACCAAGGTGCACGTGGTAGGCCGCCTGAAAAAAGACGCCCGGGGCCACATTGTAGGCATGAAGTATGACCCAACGCTGGACCCCAACTACTTCTCCTTTGTGCTGGTAGATACCAACCGCGTTGAGCAGCAGGTAGTGTACTACAGCCCCAAACCCCAGGATTTTGACCGCTCTGAGCAGGTGGTGATTACCGGCAACATGCAAGAGAATGTGTTTGTAGCCGATAAGATTTTGCTCAAATGCCCTTCTAAGTACACCGAGAATGAGGTGAAGGTAGAAACGGCAAGTCTATAAATTAGTTCTGAGTCTTGAGTTCTGAGTCCTGAGTTAATTACTTAAGGCGAAGCCAAGTCTCTCATGGTTGTTATCATTTATAAGAGTTTTGGGGCGTGTTTTGAGTTTTTGACTCAGAACTCAAGACTCAGGACTCATAACTACTAGAAATGGTTAATACTTTAATCGGTGATTTAGGTCATTACAGTGTCATCCTCGCTTTCGTGACGGCGCTGGTTTCAGCGATCGCGTTTGCGTTTGCCTCCAACGCCAAAGAGCTTACCCCTGAGCAGAAAGACTGGAAGAAACTGGCCAGAGGTGCCTTCTTTGTGCACGTTGCGGCAGTTTTCGGCATCATCTTCTGTCTTTTCAACATCATTTACGCGCACCGCTACGAGTACCATTACGCGTGGAGCCACTCTAGTAACCACCTGCCGGTGCATTACATGATTTCCTGCTTCTGGGAAGGCCAGGAGGGGTCATTCCTGCTCTGGATTTTCTGGCACGCGCTGTTGGGACTGGTGCTCATCAAGTTTGCCGGTAAGAAGTGGGAAAGCCCAGTAATGGCGGTTTTCTCCTTCGTGCAGCTGTTTTTGACGTCCATGATTCTAGGGGTGGTGATCGGTGACCTGAAAATCGGTTCCTCTCCGTTCATCCTGATGCGCGATTTCATGACCGATGCGCCGGTGTTCCAAATGGACCCTAACTTCGTGCCGAAAGACGGTACCGGTCTGAACCCGTTGTTGCAGAACTACTGGATGGTGATTCACCCGCCGGTGCTGTTCCTGGGCTTTGCCGCTACCCTGGTGCCGTTTGCCTTTGCAATTGCCGGTCTCTGGAAAAGAGAGTTCGCTTCCTGGACCAAACCCGCTTTGCCTTGGGGCCTGTTCGCTGCCGTGGTGTTAGGAGTTGGTATCATGATGGGCGCCTATTGGGCCTATGAAACTTTGAACTTTGGTGGTTACTGGAACTGGGATCCGGTAGAGAATGCCGTATATATTCCGTGGCTTGTGTTAGTGGGCGCTATCCATACCTTGCTGGCCTTCCGCAAAAGCAAAACCGCATTGCGCGCTACTTTCATCCTGTTTATCACCTCTTTCCTGCTGGTGCTGTACGCTACCTTCTTGACCAGAAGTGGTATCCTGGGTAACGCCTCCGTACACTCTTTTACTGACCTTGGCTTGTCTGGTCAGTTGTTCACCTACCTGGCGGCCTTTGTGGTGCTGGCTATTGGTTTGCTGGTGTACCGCTGGAAACATATCCCGGCCACGGCCAAAGAGATTGCAACTTACTCCGGGGAGTTCTGGGTGTTCATTGGCGCCGCGGTGCTTTGTCTGGGTGCCTTCCAGGTGTTAGTGACTACGTCCATTCCGGTGTACAATGCATTTATGGGCTTCGTTGGGGTGAAAACCAATGTGGCCCTACCTGCCGACCAGATTGCGCATTATACCAAGTTCCAGATGTGGATGGGGATTGCCATTGCCATGTTGTCTGGTACCGGGCAGTTGCTGTGGTGGCGGAAACAGAACGACGGTACCAAGCTTTCAGAAGTGTTCATGCTGCCGCTCATCTTTACCGCTTTGTTTGCCGCCCTTATCTTGCTGGTAAGCAAAATGGGGTACATTGAGCGCATTGACAACCCGTCTTATATTTTGTTGCTGCTGGCGTCTCTGTACGCGGTGTTCAGTAACCTGGCCATTGTGTTCGGCCTGCTCAGAAAGAAAGTCTCTATCGCCGGTGGAGCGGTATCGCACATTGGGGTGGCCTTGATGCTCATCGGGATTCTGTTCTCCTCTGGTTACTCCAACATCATCTCCAAGAACATGTCTGGCATGGTGTACGCCCGCGAGTTCGGGGATGACATCAACCGTGATAACGTGCTGTTGTGGCGCAACGCCGGGACTGATATGGGACCTTACAAGGTGACCTACAAAGGTCAGTACCTAGAGGTTAACGGCTTATCGGAGTATGTGAACAAGCAGCGTTTGTTCCGCCTTGAAGATGAATATAAAGCCATTGCCCGCGGTCCGTTGAAAGATGGTGACAAAGTCATTTACAACGCCGGTGACACGGTAGAAATCTCCCCTGAGAACACGTACTACGAAGTAGGATTCAAGAACCGCGAATCTGGAGAGGAATTTACCTTGTACCCAAGAGCGCAGGTGAATCCGCAGATGGGCTTGCTGGCTTCCCCAGATATTAAGATGTTCGGTACCAAAGACCTGTACACGCACGTTTCCACTATTCCAGATCCTAATGAAGAGAAGGAGTGGGGCGAACTGAAAGAATATCAGGTGAAAATTGGGGATACGCTGTACCTCAATGACTATGTAGCCGTGCTGCACGGGATTGAGCCCGCCAAAGACACCCTCATGCTGAACCTGAAGCCGGGCGATGTGGCCGTGCAAGCCGATATGCAGGTATTGGGTGAGCGTCGCACTTACCACGCGCACCCGATCTACGCCATCAGAGACCGCATGGTAGGCCGCGTGCCCGAAGAGATTGAAGACCTGGGTCTCCGGATTATGCTCATGAGCATTGACCCGGACAAAGGCGAGTTCACCATTGGTATCAACACCACTCAGAAAGACTACATCATCCTGAAAGCGATGGAGAAACCTTTCATCAGTATTCTCTGGATTGGTACCATCATCATGAGTTTGGGTTTTGTGATGGCCATTGTGCGCCATTACAACGACGGCAAACGCGGGAACGCCACCTCACCGAAGGGCCCGGCCGGAAAAGAAGCCGTAAAACGCAGAAAGCAAATGGCCTAAATTCCAGAACCATATACAAAGCCGTGGAAGGATTCAATTTCTTCCGCGGCTTTTTTGTTTATAGGCTGTTTGGGTCAAAAGGCCCGAAAAGGGTTTTGCTGGATGCTCGGTCTACCGAGATGTTAAAGCGGAAAGCTGCTAACTTCGCCCTCTCCAAACAGGTGAAAAAATGAAGGTTGCAATTATAGGGGCCGGTAACGTGGCCACGCACTTGGTGAAGGGTCTCCAGGAGGCAAGTATAGAGATACCCGTCATCTACAGCCGTACGCTGGCCTCGGCGCAGAAATTAGCAGAGGAAGTTCCGGGTGCCGTAGCCACTGACGCTACAGACTTCCGGCAATTGCCGAATGCCCAGGTCTATCTTTTGGCTATTCCGGACGGAGCGCTGCCGCTGTACGTGCAAAATGCTGTTTTCCCGGAGGGTGTCTTAGTGGCCCATACGTCCGGGGCGCAGCCGATGGAACTGCTGACCTCACTGATAGGGGTAGAAACTGGCGTCTTCTATCCAGTGCAGACCTTCAGCAAGGGAAAGGAGCTGGACTGGCGCAGAATTCCCATCTGTGTGGAAGGCTCCACTCCAACGGCAGAAGAAACCCTTTTGAATTTGGGAAAGGTGCTCAGCGATCAGGTGGTTTTGATGCATGGGCAAGCCAGAAAGCAGCTACACGTGGCGGCGGTGTTTGCCTGCAACTTCACCAACCATCTGTGGGGCGTGGCGCAGGAACTGTTACAGAAAGCAGAACTGCCGGTGAATCTTCTTGAGCCGCTGGTGCTGGAAACGGTGCAGAAAGCTTTTCAGTTTCCGCCGTTCACGGTGCAGACCGGGCCGGCCCGCCGCGGAGACAGCAATACCCTGCAGGCGCATCTGCAACTATTGCAAACCCAGCCCCACTACCAACATTTATATCAGGTACTCACAGAAAGTATCCAAAGGGTGGCAGAAAATGAGCCGTTTTCTGGGAAACAGGCGTAAAACGACTGGTGTCTTCTCGGTAACCCCGCCAAGCGGCATTGGTTTTGATTAGGGCGGCTGTATGCCTACCTTTGCACCTTTATTAATCCACAGGAATGAAAGTCGTTAATATTACTTATAAGTTCGAGGACGGAAAGCCCGACGAAACCCATTTGGGAGCCGAAGGAGAGTCTGTTCTGGACGTCGCCCTTAACAACGGGATTCAGCTGCAGCACAACTGCGGTGGTGTTTGTGGCTGCAGTACGTGCCATGTTTACGTAGAGACCGGCATGGATGACCTGCCGGAAATCACCGACAAAGAGGAAGATTACATTGATCGCGCGGTGAACCCCCGCATCAACTCAAGGCTGGCCTGCCAGTGCGTGGTGCAAGGCGGCCAGGACCTGGTGATCACTATTCCCAAGCAGGATTTCCTGGGTCACTAATTAGTTATCAGTGGTTTGTTGTGAGTGAATAGGCCAGGTGTAAACCCACCATAACAGGCCTTATGCAAGGTTTCATTTCCTGCTTTATTCCCTGACCGAACCCAGAAAACTAACAACCATCAACTAAACACTATCAACTAAGCAAGATATGAGTAATTTGTATGAGCCACCCATGAAGTGGAGCGACCATGAAGACATTGCCATGGCCCTCTATGAGAAGTTTGGCGATGATTTCAC
Source organism: Rufibacter aurantiacus (assembly GCF_017916345.1). NCBI lineage: Bacteria > Pseudomonadati > Bacteroidota > Cytophagia > Cytophagales > Hymenobacteraceae > Rufibacter > Rufibacter aurantiacus. Next base: position 1,194,863 of record NZ_JAFMSV010000001.1, on the reverse strand, counting down.
CGAGAACAAGATCTACCGCATCCGGTTCACCGATTTGCTGGAGTGGGTTTTGAGTTTACCTAACTTTGAAGGTACCCGCGAGCAGGCTACTGAGGGCCACCTGGAGCAGATCCAGGCCAAGTGGGTGTACGAGTGGCGCGATAACCAATAGTTTTTCTCCGTTTGGGGCTTGTTTTCATCAAAACAATCCCCAAACGTAAATTGCAGTTCCTATCCCTGATGTCCTAACCATGCAAGCACTTCCTGATTTCAAGAATATCACCACCTTCATTTTTGACGTGGATGGCGTTTTGACAGACGGCAACCTGTTGTGTTTCTCTACCGGAGAGCAGGCGCGGGCGTTCAACATCAAAGACGGCTACGCCATCAGGCATGCCCTCCGGAAAGGCTACCGCGTGGCCATCATCTCAGGGCGCAATGAGCCTGGGGTACGCAAGCGGCTGGAGTCACTGGATGTGAAGGATATTTACCTGGGCTCAGAGAACAAGTTGGATACTTTCCAGAATTACGTATATTACTACGGTATTGACCCTGAAACCGTGGTATTTATGGGTGATGATATGCCTGATCTGGAAGTGATGCAGCACTGCGGCATCTCGGCCTGCCCCGCCGATGCGGCCATTGACATCTGTGACATCTCGCAGTACGTGGCTACCGCCGAGGGTGGCAAAGGCGCGGTGCGCGAACTCATTGAAATGGTCATGAAGCTGCAGAAGAAATGGTAGCCTACGTTAACCGTTTTCCTTGGTTTTCAAATTTTTATAAATAAAGTTTGCTTTTTGTATAATAATCATATATTTACAGAATCATTCATTATTTCAATTTTTAAATTTTTATGAAAACAGGAACTGTTAAATTTTTCAACGAGTCCAAAGGCTACGGTTTCATTACAGAGGAAGCCACTAACGAGGATTTCTTTGTTCACATTACAGGCCTCAACGGTATCCAAATCCAACAGCACGACAAAGTAGAGTTCGACACCAAAGAAGGTAAAAAAGGCATCAACGCGGTTAACGTGAAGAAAATCTAACACTTCTACGATTCATACTCATTTTGCATTCTCAACAAAAAGCCCCTGGTCCCAGGGGCTTTTTTCATAGGTGGATTTTATACCGTAACTTACGTTTTCCTTTCCAGCACCTGTGAAGCAATTTCTGGCCCTTGTTCGGTTTCCCAACCTCCTCATCATGCTGCTGGCACAGCTCATGGTGCGGAAGTTCCTGGTTTTCCCGGAGCGCTCCTTCCAGGAGGCGCTTTCCTGGCCTTTCGCCATTCTCATGGTGGCCACCATCTGCATTGCGGCCGCGGGCTACATCATCAATGACTACTATGACATTAAGATAGACCGTATCAACAAGCCAGACCGGGTGGTGGTGGGTAAGTTCCTTACCCGGCGCAAAGCCATGATGATTCACCTGTATTTGTCGGCGGCTGGGGTGTTGCTGGGGCTTTTGTTGGGCTGGCGCATAGGTGGGGTTTTGCTGGGCGTGGCTTTGCTGCTGTGGGGCTACTCGGCGCAGTTCAAAAAGCGGCCCTTTGTGGGTAACTTCACTATTGCCCTGCTGTCGGCGGTGATGGTGCTGGTGGTGCCGCTGCAGGCCGGACAGCCCTCCCTGGCCGCCTGGGCCTATGGCGTGTTCGCCTTTATGATTTCACTCGTGCGGGAAATCATCAAAGACATGGAAGACGTGCAGGGCGATGCCTCTTTCCGGTGCCGTACTTTGCCCATTGTACTGGGGCTGCCGCAAACCAAATGGGTTTTGTACCTGCTGGTAGGCTTTTTCCTGCTGTATACGGGCTTTATCATGGCGCATCGGTGGCACGAACCCCTGTTTGTGGCCTATCTTTTCATGGGGGTGGTGGTGCCCACTTTTCTGCTGTTGCGGCAGATCTTCCACGCCGATAGAAAAAAGGAATATGCCCGGCTGAGCTGGCTTTGTAAAATGATTATGGTAGCCGGCATCTGTTCCATGATGGTGCTGCGTTAAGGCCCGGGCACTGATTAAATTGAAAACCGGTGTGGTGCGTTTTAACTCTGTTTTAGGTAAATAAGGCGCAAAACAACCTTGATTCTGTGTAACTTTGGATATGACGCCTTCAGGTTTATTTAGGTGGGTAACGCTTCTGAGTGCTCTGTTATGGGGCCTGGCTTCTAGTGCCCAGACGAGTCAGTTGCCGCTGGGCGGATGGCAGGTGCACGTGCCTAACCACCGTGCCAAATCCATCGCCGAAACTCCTTCTTCGGTCTACTGTGCCACCGAGGATGGCTTCTTCCGGTACATCAAAGAAGAACACACCCTCCAGAAACTCTCCCGCACCGATGGCTTCAGTGATGTGAACTTGAGTGCCCTCAGCTATGATTCGGCCTCGGCTACGCTGGTAGTAGCCTATGAAAACACCAACCTGGATTTGTTGAAAGACGGCAAGGTGCAGAACCTTACCGAACTGCTGCGCAAGTCCATGACAGGCGCCAAGATCATCCACCATCTGGCTACCCACAACAAAAAGGCTTATGTCTCCACTTCCTTCGGGCTGGTGGTGGTGGACCTGGTGAAGCTGGAAATCAAAGACACCTATAGTAACCTGGGCGCGCAGGGCGAGGCCGTGCAGGTCTATTCCTCGGCGGTTTGGAAAGACAGTCTCTATATCGCTTCCTCGGGCGGGCTGATGGCTGCCAGCCTCAACAACGCCAACCTGCTTGATTTCCGGAGCTGGCGCCGCTTCGGCTCCGCCGAGGGAATTCCCTTCGGGATTGCCTCCGATGCTTTCCGGGCCATTTCGGCTTTTGAGGGTGGGGTTTACGCCGGCATCAACGGTGTTGGCCTTTTCCGGTTCAACGGAAGTTCCTGGAGTAAGGCGGCTTTCTCCACGGCAGACAATCAATACAGGTCCATAGAAACCAACGGCAGAAGGCTTCTGGTAACGGGCCCGCAGGAAGTGCTGCAAGTTCTTGCCTCAGGGCAAGCCTCCCGCTTCGTTGATCCTTTGTTTCAGGATTTGCGCATGGCCCTTCCTACCAGAGAGGGCGGCATCTGGGCCGCGAGTTATGAGAAAGGATTGGTGCAGGTGACGTCTGCCGGAGCCATCGCGCTGGTGCCCAACGGGCCCGCTTATGTGGATGTGTTTGGTGTGTACGCTGAACCCGGTTTGTTCACCGTGCTGGGCGGAGGCTATAGCCAGGGATACCTGCAACGCTCCTCCGGGGCCGGGTTTTACCAGTACCAGAACGGCCAGTGGACGAGCTATAATTTCGCCAGCGGGGGGCAGTTTCCTACCAATGCCCGGGACCTGGTCATGGCGCGCCGCAACCCGGTGAACGGCAAACTGTACATTGCCAGCTACGGCGCCGGTTTGCTGGAATGGGACGGCCTTGACAACGTGAAACTGTACAACAATACCAACAGCCCGCTGCTCAGCGCCATAGATGCCAATGACCGCAACTACATCAGGGTGCCTGGTATTGCCGTTGATGCGGCCGGAAGCGTGTGGGTCACCAACCGAAACCAGTTCGCCAACTCACCGGGTTTGTATGAGCTGAAGCTGGATGGCACCTGGAAATCGCACCCTTTTAATGGCTATGGCTTGGGCAGCGGTCTTGACAAGGTAGTAGTGGATGAAAGCGGCTACAAGTGGGTCACCATCAGCACCAATGGCACCGATGCCGGCATGATTGTCTATGATGACCTCACCGGTCAGTACGCGTACATCGGCGGAGCCGGGCAGGGTGGTTTGCCGGGCAAGCAGGTCTTTGCGCTGGCGGTGGACCAGCAGGGTGAAATCTGGGCCGGCACGAACAACGGGGTAGCCGTGTTCTCCAGCACCCCGGATATTTTCACTTCGGCTTACAGCGGGGCTTATTTACCCATCTATGAGCGCCGTCCGTTGTTGCAGGGGCAGGTGATCAGGAGCATTGCGGTGGACGGCGGCAACCGCAAATGGATTGGAACGGATACCGGGCTTTGGCTTTTCAATGAAACCGGCGAGGAGATGATCCATAACTTCACCACCAGGAACAGCCCTTTGCCCTCAGATAAGATCCGGGATATCTCCGTGGACCCATCTACCGGCGAGGTGCTCATTGGTACTGAGGGCGGTATTGCGGTTTTTAGGGGCAGTGCCACCCGCAATGAGACTGTGAACAAGAACTGCCTGCAGGTTTTCCCTAACCCCGTTAGAACGGGTTTCACGGGTAACATCGGAATTTCTGGGGTGCCTGAGAACGGGTGGGTGAAGATCACCGATGTGGCCGGTTTCCTGGTGTTTGAAGGCAAAGCGGCCGGTGGCACCTTTGCCTGGCACGGCCGCGATTACAACGGCCGCAAAGCCAAGCCTGGCGTGTACGTGGTCCTGGCCTCCTCCCAGGATGGCTCGCAGACGTGTAGCACCAAGATCGCCATTCAGTAGGGGCTAGCCCGGCAATATTCTCCCGAGCTGTGCCCTTGTAGTACCAAGACCCACGCGCCTACGTATGGGTAATCAGAAACCACAAATCATTTATGCTTGTAAAAACCCGGGGCATTGTCCTGAACTACATCAAGTTCAAAGAGTCTTCCATTATTGTGCGCATCTACACCGAGGAGCTGGGCCTGCAGAGCTACATTGTGAACAGTGTCCGGAAGAAGGGGAGCGCCTCGCGCATTGCTTTGTTCCAGCCTTTCACGCTGCTGGACATGGTGGTGTACCCGGGCAAGGGCGGCCTGACGCGTATTTCTGAGTACAAATGCAGTCATCCGTTCATGACCGTGCCTTATGACATCCGGAAGAGCAGTATTCTGCTGTTTCTGTCTGAGGTGGTGTCCAGGACGGTGCGGGAAGAGGAGGAGAACCGGCAACTGTTCTCGTTCCTGCACAATGCCATCCTGCTTTTTGACCAGATGGAGACCGGCTTCGAGAATTTCCACCTGGCTTTCCTCATCCAGTTGGCTAACTACCTGGGCTTCGGGGTGCCCTCCGCCGATGAGGTGATCACGCAAGTGGCCTTTGAGATGGGTGGGGCTGCTTCGCTGGGCAACAACCTCATGCAACTGCAGCAACTGGAGCCTTACCTGGCCGAGGTGATCAGAGATGCCGAAGGCGCCAAGCTCCCCAACGGGAAAATCCGGCGGGAGCTGCTACAGCTGTTGGTGCGTTACTTCCAGTTGCACGTAGACCAATTGGGTGAGATCAAGTCTTTGCCGGTACTGTCTGAGGTGCTGAGCGAGTAAACAGCTTAGCCGGGTTTAGCGGCTCTTTTCATAAAACAAGGCAAAAAAGAAGGGCCTCCTGTGCGGGAGGCCCTTCTTTTTAAATGCTTACAACAATTAGAAGTTGATGAGGTGGACCTCAAACATAAGCGGGGTGTTAGGCGGAATGTTCTGATACCCGTACAGGCCGTAAGCCAAACGCGAAGGAATCAGCAATAAGGCTTTCTCTCCTTTCTGCATCATGGCCACGCCTTCATCCCAGCCCGCAATCACTTTCTTCTGACCCAACGCAAACTTGAAGGTCTGCGCCCGGTCATAGGAGGAGTCAAACTTCTGACCGTTCTGTAAGAAACGGCCGATGTAGTTTACCTCTACCGTGGCTCCGGCGGTTGGTTTGTCTCCGGTACCTGCTTCCTTTTTCACGTAGTAAAGCCCGGAGGCCGTTTTGGTGAAATCGGTGATGTTGTTATCCGTGAGATACTTCTGGATCATGGTTTCTTCCAGAGCCGCCTGGGCCGCATGGTCAAAGTTCGCATACGGATCATAAGGATCCTTGTCATTGCAGGCGTTAAAGACGAAAAGTACCCCAATCGCCAGTAGCCACTGCCAAGCTTTTCTTCTTAATAATTGTTGCATATAACGTTAGATTATAAACCTGCGCCAGGGCCGGCAGGACCGCCAGCTGGACCAGCAGGGGCTGCCGGAGCATCTTTAATGTCTACCAGTTCCACATCAAAACGCAGGATAGAGTTAGCTGGTAACTCGGCACCGCGTGCCATAGAGCCGTATCCCTGAGGAGAAGGAATCAACAAGGTGCCTTTGCTGCCTTTGTTGAATTGCTTGATGCCTTCTTCCCAGCCTTTGATCACCTGGTTCTGACCCAGTGGGAATTCAATGGGTTTACCGCCGTTTGATTTGTCAGAAGAGTCAAACTCTTTGCCGTTCAGCAGGGTGCCTTTGTATTTCACGCTCACTACTTTGCCGTCGGTGGCGTTAGGGCCGCTGCCTGGCTGGGTGATCACGTAGTATACGCCGGAAGCGGTTTTCTGCGCCTGCAGGTTGTTTTTCTTCACGTACTCCTGGATGAGTTTGTCATCAATAGGAGCTTGTTTGGCGGCGCGGGCTTCCATCTCTTTCTGCTGACGCTCCATCATTTTAGGATAGTCGGCCATAGCTTCCTGCTCAGTTTGCAGGTTGATCGCTTTCACGAAGAAGGTAAGGAAGCTGCCTTTCTCAATGAAGGGAGGAAGCGGGCTTCTGAAAGTCTTGGCGAACAGAGTATCGGCGTTGATTTTGAACACGGCGCTATCGCCTTTATCCAACATCAGGAACGCTTCTTCAATGCTGCCTTTGTTTGGAGATGCCACCATTTTGATCTGGATAGGCATGGCGTTGTCTTTGGTGCTGAACAGCAAAGAATCTTTGGCGTTGCGGTACTCCATCTCAAAGCTCATTACTTTGTCAAGTTTGGCTTTGTAGGCGGCGGAATCAACTTTCGCTTCTTTTACCTCATATTTTCCGTCTTTCTGGGTGTACAGTTTGTACTCCAGGCCAGAAGGGGTTTTCATAAACTTATCCTCGCCCAGGTTCTTGCAAGAAGAAGCAAACAAGGCCACCGCCAAAGCAGGCAGCAGGTAAATAGATTTTTTGAACATTGGTTTTAGTTTAATTAAGCGTCTTTTAAGGGTTTAGTTTACCAGTTGTTCCGCGTACTGCGGTAATAGACTCACAAATTTTTCCACGGTTTCGTTCAGGGGGAGAGGGGAGATCCCGCCTGCGGCGTTCTTGTGTCCGCCGCCGTTGAAGTGCGCCCGCGCAAACTCATTCACCGAGATATCGCCCACGGAGCGGAAGGAGATTTTCACGGCTTCCTGGCGTTCAATGAACAGGGCGGCAAAGCGTACGCCTTCAATAGAGAGGGCAAAGTTCACCAGTCCTTCGGTGTCGCCGGTCTGGGAGTTGTAGGCCTTCAGTTCCTCGGCGGTCACCGCAATGAAGGCGGTGTTGTATTCCCGTACCACCGTGAGCTTGTCTTTGAGCACATAGCCCAGGAACCGCAGCCGGGTCTCTGAGTAGCTGTCATAGATGTTGCGGTGCACCTTGCAGATGTCAATGCCGTTGTGGAGCAGGTCTGCAATGATCATGTGCACGTTGCGGGTGGTGCTGGAGTGCCGGAAAGAGCCCGTGTCGGTCATGATGCCGGCGTAGAGGCACTCGCCAATGGCCACATCCACCAGAGACTCATCGCCCAGTTCCCTGATCACCTCGTACACGATCTCCGCGGTGGCGGCGGCGTTGGTGTCAGAGAACATGATGTCAGCGAAGTCTTCGGGCTGGAGGTGGTGGTCAATGAGCACCTTGGTGCCCGTGGCCTGCTGAATGTAGGCGCCTAGCTCGTTGATGCGGCTGAGGGCACTGAAATCCAGACAGAAGATGGCTTCAGCGTCTTTGATGATGGCCTGGGCCTGGGCATCGGTTTTAGGGCTGTACACCAAAACGTCTTCGTTGCCGCTCATCCAGTTCAGGAAAGAGGGGTAATCAGACGGGGTGATCACCTGTACCTGGTGCCCTTTTTTCTTAAGGTAGCCGGCCAATCCCAGTGAAGACCCCAAAGCATCCGCATCCGGTTTATGGTGCGTGGTGATCATGATCTTCTTAGGAGACTCTAAAAGCTCCTTTAGCGCGTTGATTTGCTGCATTGTATACTCACAGTCCGCTGTGAAAAAATAGCGGATACAAGCTGCAAAATTCTAAAGAATTAAAGTACAAACCAAATAAAATCAATCAACGGGCCAACGCCCCAGTATTTTTGCCGTACAGAATGGGTTTTGGCCCAAAGAGTATTAATTTTGCCGGGCAAATTCTATTTAAACCGATAACGAAAGAAGAAAAATGGCTGGAAACGTAACGTTCACCATGATTAAACCAGATGCCGTGAAGGATAACCACATCGGCGGTATCACCAAAATGATGGAAGAGGCTGGCTTTAGAGTAGTGGCCCTGAAAAAGACCCGCCTTACCGAGGAGCGTGCCGGTCAGTTCTACGAGGTGCACAAGGAGCGTCCTTTCTACGGCGACCTGGTGAAATACATGAGCTCTGGACCAATCGTGGCCATGATTCTGGAGAAAGACAACGCCGTGCTTGATTTCCGTACCCTTATTGGCGCCACCAACCCAGCCCAGGCTGAGGAAGGAACCATCCGGAAGATCTACGCCAAGTCTGTTGAGGCCAACGCCGTACACGGTTCTGACTCTGATGAGAACGCCCAGATTGAAGGCGACTTCTTCTTCACAGCTGACGAGCGTTTCTAAGCTCTTTTAGAGAAAAGATAATGAAAACGCCTGGCCGCAAGCCAGGCGTTTTTTTGTGGGCTTCTGTTTTTGCCCCGTTTTGGTGAAAACAAGCTGTAATCCCCAGTTGTACTCTTAGGGCTTACCTTATACCCCAAGAACTAGTATTCTGCTTTTTCAGGTTGGCCGCCAGAATGGTCAAAAGCCATCATAAGGATGTAGCTTGTCATGGCGCCCACGGCAGTACCCAGGATTACCACGGAGCCCAGCACCATCAACAGCGGCAACCGGAAACCAAAATAGTCCTGGTTATGGAGTACGCCGGCATACCCAGGATTGAGGAAGATCGCATGGAAAAGAATAAAGGCTGCGTAGAGCGCGGCGCCTACCAGGCCTACCAGAAACCCAATAGACAACCCAGAGAGGTAAGGCGGATGTCTGTGCAGGGCGTCATAGTTTCTCCTGAAGGTGTTAATAGCCATGATGACGGCTATCAGGATGAAGATATTGCTGGCAAAACGAATGAGTTCGCTGTTTTGTAAGCCAACGAAGTTAATAAACAAGTAATAGACGATCATCGCAACGGCGGACATGGTGCCATAATAAAAGCCTATGCGTTGGGCTGAATTTGTTGCCATTGTTCCATTCTTATGTTGGAGTTTGCAAATACCAAAGGAGCTGAACGGGCGCTTTTTCTGAGAGGCGAAAAAGTACGATGGGCAGTAATTGATACGTAAAAATCTGTATTTCGTCAATACACTTGATAAAACAGGAGACTTCCGCGGAAATCTATTCTTGTAACCACCACTTTTCTGAAATGTTTAGGTGAAAAAATTTTCTCCGTAACACCTCCTCTTTTCTGAAGGAACAGCCTTATCTTTTCCAAAAAAAAGAACAATTCCGTTTTCAGCCTACTTTCATAAAATCGGCCTTAAAATGGATTTACTGCGTTTCATTTCTCCGCTTGAACACGGTTCAAGAGATTTGCTTTATTTTAGGCAGTAGTTTAAAGCCTCTTTTACAAAAAGTATATCAAAAATCAGATCAAATCATTTATCCGTTACCTATCCTGCTTCCCCGCCATGCGATTTCGTATTCTCCTTTCTTTGTTTCTGTTGGTTTTCCTGCTCCAGCATGCCGGTGCGCAGGTGGTACCGGTGACCATCTACTATGACCTTAACAAAATTGTCACTACCAAGCAGAAGTCCGCTTTCATACGGGTAGCGTCTTTAGACACTGTCTCCTTCAAGTTCAAAGGGAAAGTCACTGACTATTTTGCCAACGGGCAGGCATTTCAGCAGTTTACCTACGGTGAGGCCGGGAAAGAAGGGATATTCCAGCTTCTGCACCCAAACAAGAAGTTAGACAGGGAAGGCTTTTTCAAGGAAAACCAGCCTGTGGGGCAATGGCGATTCTATTACCCAGACGGCAAGCCGCTACAGACCGTGGAGTTTCTGCCAAACCAGGACTACAAGGTTCTGGAGTCCTACAACTTCCTGGGGCAACAAATGGTCAAAGACGGTACGGGTAACTGGGAAACCACCAGCAGAATCAGGGTGGGGTTAACCTTCTTTGACTTGCTGTTGGAAGGGCAGTGGAAGGACGGGGTAAAAACCGGCCAATGGCAGTTCCTGAAGCCCGACGGGAAGAAAGTACTGGTGAAAGAATATGAGAACGGAGTCGTCAAGAAAAGGAAGTTGTATGACCTGCAAAGCGGTAGAGCGGTGGAAACCAAACTGCATCAGGAAGACGAACTCTGGCCTTTCCTGATATCCCTAGACGATATGGAGCAGCTGCGTTTTGATCCGGCGGTATTTGGGAGTAAAGAACGGGCCCTGCAGTACATCTTAAGGAAAGAGCATCTGTTACCCTTAGATTCGCTCAACTTAGCGGCAAACGCGAAGGTTGAAAAAGAGCCCGAGTTTCCGGGGGGCCAGGAGGCTTTTATGCGGTTTTTGGGTAATAACTTTAGAATATCCCCTGTTGATGCAAGAAGCAGAGTATCTGGGACCGTGCTGGTTTCATTTGTGGTGGGTGTGGATGGAACCCTGTCTGATTTCAAAGTGGTGAAATCACTGTCTAAGGGGCTTGATGCAGAAGCGCTAAGGGTCCTTAAAATGATGCCCAGGTGGAAACCTGCCGTTAGTAACGGAAAACCAGTGCCTTATACCATGACCGTTCCTTACAAAATTATGTTCGGAAACGGGTAAGCCGATTAGCCCTATCAAAAAGAAAGTGTTTTATATGTTGCCAAAAATATTTGCCACCTCTTTGCTGGCTTTTCTCTTACTTCCCCTGCTTAGCATAGCACAACAAGTCCCGGTCTCCGATTACAGAACAGAAATAGCCCGGCACCGCGCCCACGAAGACAGCGTGTTCAAGTTTGATGAGCACTCGCCTCTGAAAGCCGAGGCAAAGGCCGCTTTCAAAGGCCTGGAGTATTTCCCGGTGAACGAGACCTACCGCGTAAAGGCGAAGTTTGTCAGAAACACGCAGGGAACAGTCTTCATCATGCCCACCACCGGCACCCGCACCCCAGAGTACGTGAAGTACGGCGAGTTGCATTTCAAACTACAGGGCCAGCCTCTCAAACTGAGCGTGTACCAGAACCAGGAGCTCAAGAAGCAGCCCAAGTACATGACTTACCTGTTCATCCCCTTCACCGATGCCACCACCGGCCAGGAGACCTATGCCACCGGCCGCTACCTTGACTTCACCATCCCCATAGGCACAGACAGCGTTTGGCTGGACTTCAACAAAGCCTACAACCCGTACTGCGCCTACGGCGATGGCTACTCATGTCCCATTCCACCTAAGGAGAATAAGCTGCCGGTAAGGATTGAGGCGGGGGTGAAGAACTATGAGAAGACAGCGGGCCACGGTGAAGAGTCCAAGGGCCAACCTGCAGAGTCAATGCCCGAGTTTCCTGGAGGTTTGTCGGCCTTGATGAAGTTCATGGACCACAAGTTTGAAATGCCGTCATTGGCTAAGAAGGCAGGCGTAGCTGGGACGGTAGTGTTCTCGTTTACAGTAAAAGCCGATGGTTCTGTAGACAACCTTCAAATTGTCCAGTCTGTGAGGCCCGACGTAGATGTGATGGTGCTCCATGCGGCAAAACAAATGCCACTCTGGAAACCTGGCATGCAAAATGGCAAACCTGTGCAGGTGAAGTACACCGTCCCCTTTAAAATTATGGATAAGAAGTAAATCTAGGAGTTGGCGTTAAGTTAAATAACTAAAAATGTCTTTGAGTCTTGAAAATGTAGTCGGAGAATCAATTGAATCAATTTCAATAAAAGTATGGGACAAGCAAAAAAACGGATTTGACTGGATTGAGCAAGTAATTATAAAAACAGCTACAGAAAGTCTAATCTTAACTGTAAACCCCGACCTTGACGAGCTAACTGTCAGTACAGACTCAATAAAGAAGTCAGAAAGTGAAAACGAAATATCGATAAATGCTTTAAGGGAATCATCGACTTTGGCAGACTTGCTGGGTAAGAAGTTAGTTTGGACATGGATTCTAACTAACAACCAAGGTTACCAGGACGGATTCCAACTTCAGGTAACCAACGGAAAAGAAGAAACCATTATTCAATTTATTGCTATTTCATCAAAGATTGAAATACTCAAACTAAGCAGAAACTAAAAAGAAAACCTACCGCCAACATTGTATAAACGCCGTCTCGGCCGACGGCCTTCGCAGTCATTTATACCAACCGTTATAGGTAATTAACGATATTAAAAATGCGCCTATTGTTGACACTTCTTTTCGCTCTCACCTTTACTTGCGGGACAGCGCAAAAGCTTGGCGCGTGGTATAGAACAGTATCTGAAGAAGGTGATCAGATTCACTACTTAATCTTCCTTGATAATAAAAATTGCCGACTTACAATTCCAGCACGTAACCATGCAGATGCAATGGTCAGGCAAAAAAGTGACTTCCATTTAACCTACACAAAAAAGAACGATACAATATACTTTTCAGCTACAGAGCCAATAGAAGATGATTCACTGATACAGCGCTTTCTTGACTCGCGCTTCATCACCAATACTCAGGATAGGCTTTACGACTTGGTTTCTGATTATACCTATATTGATAAAATCCTGGTTGAGGATAGATACACCATCTACGCAATAGAGGGAGAGGTATTCAAGCAACGTGCGGCGGCAGTAGACGGATACGGATTGGTTAGGAAGGACTATAAAATAAACAGGAGGTTGAGAAAAAGATTAAGCGAGATAAAAAGCGACGACTATTCTATCGGCATCTTAAGAGGTAAGCCTGCATATAAAAAATACGGTCTCACCGGAATGAACGGGGTAATTGAGTTCGTGAGGAAAAAATAACTACCTACAGCAAAACCTAAACGTCAGTCTCGGCCGACGTTTGGTCAGTATGTTACACGTAAGTCATTTGTGAAGAAAGGAAAGGGCCGGCTTGTTAACAAGCCGGCCCTTTCCTTTTATTGAGGTCTATCCTCTATATTTTCGTTTTACGTCTGGTTCCTCAGAAACAGGCCTTAAACGCAGTTCGTTATCTTCTTCGTCCTCCGGATGTTCACCGAAAACACGGAGAACCCAGCGGGGCAGGAAGAAAGAGCCCAGGATCAGGTACAGGTAGTAGGTCACTACGCGATACAGCAAAATGATCACCGTAGTGAAGCGGCCCAGGAACTGCCCGAAGAACGTGGGAAAAGCCACCTCGGCAATACCGGCGCCACCCGGCGTCACGGCCACCAGCAGCACAATCTTGTAAACCATGTTGCGCGAGAAAATGAGCACGTGGTCATGGAAACTGATATCAGTGAAGGCGGCAATAAGGCAGTTGATCACAAAATAGCGGGCGGTCCAGACGAAGGCGGTGCTCAGGGCGGCGTTGGCCCAGTATCCGAAGGTGCTGCCTTTGAGTTGCTGCGAAGCCCACACCAGTTCGTTTCCGTTCTTATAGGCGGCAGGTCTCCAGCGGCGCGTCAGCTTGAAAGAAGTAGCCCGCAAGAAGAGGCGTTTCACCGCCGTGGGGTTGATAAGGAGGCCGTACGCCATCAAGAAGGCGTAGAAAGCAATGAGGATGTAACTGACCGCAAAAGCGATCTCTAGGCTCTGCGTCACCGAAAACTCCATCGCCGAGACCTCGGGGAAGATATTGCCGGCGGTAATCAGGAAAACGAGGGGCACGGCGATGATGAAATACAAGTTATCCATCATGGCCGTCACCATTACGTACGCCAGGGACTTGCCCAAACTCAGGCCTTCTTTGTTCAGCATGAAGGCCGCCACCGTAGACCCGCCCACCACCGAGGGCATCACGCAGGACGCGAACTCCCAAAGCATAATCACGTCCACGCTTTTGCGCCAGCTCAGGAATTTCTCCGTCACGTACCTGATGCGGTAAATGTACCCGAAGTCACGCACCACCAGCACCGCAAAGGTCATGAAGATCCAGAACGGCTTGGCGTTGTAGAGCGGCGAGAAGTCCATCTGGGCGCTGTCCCGGTAGAACATGTATCCTATCACACCCAGGCCAATGACCACTGGAATGAGAATGCGTTGCGGCGTGAAGTACGAGAGCAGTTTCTTACGATTCAGATCCATGGTCAGTGAGGGTCAGGTGCTGGTGTTCAGAATAAGGCACTATACGGAAATTATTGAACCCTTCCGCAATCTCCAAGCCAATTTCGTTGAGCTGGAGCAAATCAAGGATGGCCAGGAAGTTGAAAATCAGCCCGATCTTGTCGGGGAAAGCTTCTACTAAGTCAGCAAACTGCACCACGCCCTGGGCGTTTACCCGGTGCTTGATGTAGTTGCGCTGCTGTTCAATGGTGTAGGGGTAGGTGACCACCGTGTGCTTGGGCCGGTTCTGCTCGTCCTCGTAGCGCCGCATGGCTTTGTGGAACGCATGCATGAGGCTGTACAGGTTCAGGTCCTTGAGCTCGTACTCCAGCTGGTGCTTGGCCGCTATCTTGCTCAGTTCCTCATCGGTGTTGCCGCGTTCCTCCTGTTGCAGGCGCACGTCTTCCAACAGGCTCAGGTCGCCTAATACCTCTTTGAACCGTTTGTACTCCAGCAGGTGCTGCACCAATTCCTGACGCGGGTCAATCTCGTTGCCCTGCTCATCTTTCTCAAAGCGGGGCAGCAGCATCTTGGCCTTGATGCGCATGAGCGTGGCGGCCGTGAGAATAAACTCGCTGGCCACCTCCATGTTCATGGTTTCCAGCTGCCGGATGTAGCCCACAAAATCATTGGTGATCTTGAAGATAGGAATGTCATGGATGTCCAACTCATCGCGCTCAATGAAGAAGAGCAACAGGTCAAACGGACCCTCAAAGAGCGACAGCTTTATTTCGAAACTCACGTGTGGCGTTACGGCAATGGTGTACTTGCAAAATTACGTATAAGTATTGCCATGTGCCAACGTTTAAACCAGAAGAACCTGTTTTTGAGACGTTTTCTGAAAATAAGGCCTTAAACAAAGATTTGGCAGGTAATTTGCGGGCCCAAACAGCGTTTAACAGACTGTTTTTCGGGCGTAAGCCCTAAACAGGAAGTACCGGCCCAGAAATTGGAGATACGCTGTTTTTAGGCTACTTTTCAGGAATAAGGTCAAAAATGCGGTAGCCTTGGTCTGCGCAGGAAAGGACCTCTGAGAAATAATTCTTAATTTTGCCTTTTACTGGGTGCGGCTACGTATATGTGAAAACTTTCAGAGTCTTACGCTGTTGCATCAATATCCACCCAAGTGCACCCCTATGATAATTGAACCCGGAGAACTGCTGGCCAAAATAAACTCGCCCGCAGATTTGCGCCAACTTTCTGAAGACCAACTGCAACAGGTCTGCCAGGAATTGCGCCAATTCATCATTGACAACGTGTCTATCTACGGAGGGCACTTCGGGGCTAGTCTGGGCGTGGTGGAGATGACGGTAGCCCTGCATTATGTGTTCAACACGCCGTATGACCAACTGGTTTGGGACGTGGGGCACCAGGCTTACGGCCACAAAATCCTCACCGGCCGCCGCGACAACTTCCACACCAACCGCAAACTCAACGGCATCTCGGGTTTTCCCAAAAGGAAAGAGAGCGAGTACGATGCCTTCGGGGTAGGGCACTCCAGCACGTCTATTTCGGCGGCGCTAGGCATGGCCGTGGCCTCGCAGTACAAAAAGGAATATGACCGCCACCACATCGCCGTCATCGGCGACGGTTCCATGACCGCGGGCATGGCCTTTGAGGCCCTGAACCACGGCGGCGCCTCAGACGCCGATCTGCTGGTGGTGCTCAACGATAACTGCATGAGCATTGACCCCAACGTGGGCGCGCTCAAAGAATACTTAACGGATATCACCACCTCTCGCACCTACAACAAAGTGCGCGACGAGATCTGGAACATCCTGGGCAAGATCAGCAAGTTTGGGCCTAACGCCCAGCAGATTCTGGCCAAAGTGGAAAGCGGCATCAAAGCCACGCTCCTGAAACAGAGCAACCTGTTTGAAAGCCTGAACTTCCGCTATTTCGGACCTATTGACGGCCACGATGTAAATCATCTGGCCTTGGTGTTGAAAGACCTCAAGAAAATACCGGGCCCTAAAATCCTGCACTGCGTGACGGTGAAAGGAAAGGGCTTTGCCTTAGCCGAGAAAGAACAAACCAAGTGGCACGCGCCCGGTCTGTTTGACAAAGTCACCGGCGAGATCTACAAAGTACACCATACTACGCCGCAGCCGCCCAAATATCAGGATGTCTTCGGGCACACGCTACTGGAGATGGCTGAAAAGAACGAAAAAATCATGGGTGTGACCCCGGCTATGCCGAGCGGTTCTTCCATGAACATCATGATGGCCGCCATGCCAGACCGCGCCCTGGACGTGGGGATCGCTGAGCAACACGCGGTGACGTTCTCCGCCGGTTTGGCTACCCAAGGCTTGGTGCCGTTCTGCAATATCTACTCCAGCTTCATGCAGCGCGGCTATGACCAGGTGGTGCATGATGTGTGTTTACAGAACCTGCATGTGGTTTTCTGCCTGGACCGCGCCGGTTTCGCCGGAGCCGATGGCCAGACGCACCACGGTTCCTATGACATTGCCTACATGCGCTGCATACCCAACATGGTGGTGTCTTCGCCTATGAACGAGCAGGAACTGCGTAACCTCATGTACACCGCCAGTCAAGACGGTATGGGGCCCTTCACCATCCGCTACCCGCGCGGCGAAGGTGTGATGCCTGAGTGGCGCACTCCGCTGGAACTGATTGAAGTGGGCAAAGGCCGCGTGATCCAGGAAGGCGAGGAAGTGGCTATCCTTACCATCGGGCACATTGGTAACTACGCCGTGGATGTCTGCAAGAACCTGAGAATGGACGGTCTGCGCCCAGGGCACTATGACATGCGTTTCGCCAAGCCGCTGGACGAGAAAATGCTGCACCACATCTTCCAGAAATACGACAAAGTACTGACCGTGGAAGACGGCTGCCTGCAGGGCGGTTTCGGGAGCGCCGTACTGGAGTTCATGGCCGACCACGGCTATAACGCCCAGGTAAAACGCCTCGGCATCCCGGACATGATCGTGGAGCACGGCTCCCAAATGGAACTCCACCGCCTTTGCGGCTTCGACCCAGACGGAATAGAGCGCGCCGTACGCGAACTGATGGACGTGACCGTACGGGTGTAAAAACCTTGAAATTATAAGACCAGACCTCACAGGTTTTCAAAACCTGTGAGGTCTTTTTATTTTCGGTTGATTTTAAGGAAAACAGCCTCAAAACGGCAGGTAGGTTCAAGTTTCAATTTTCAACAGTTATTTCGTCCCCCTTCGAAGGGGGTAGGGGGATGATTTCTCGTGTTGATCTCACACATTTCCGATTTGGTAGGGGCAATCCCTTGTGGTTGCCCTTGCGCTTAGCAGAAGTTGGGCGGTTCTCCCAACGCCTTATCATCCCGGGCCTTCAAAGGGGAACGATAAAGTAACAATGAATCTTGGGGTGCAGCCAATGAGCCAAAACCACTAAGAAGCAAATCCTTACCTTTAAGCCAAAGAACCTGTCTGCTATGTCTGAACCTACCTTGCCCTTAAAAGAGAAACTCAAAATCTGCCTGTTGTCTTTTTTGTTGACTTTGGCTATTTACCTGGTCATTGACTTGTACGTGCCTGCTAAAAAGCTGCTGGCCGGAGAAGAGATGGGCTTTTCAGAGTTGGTGACCCACTTCCAGTTTTATAAGAAAGCGCCCTTTATTGTCGCCATTACGGTGCTTATGTCGGTGAACAACATTAAGAAAAAGACCAAGGCCCTGGCTGCACATTGAAAGTTCTTGCAAAGCACTGAAGTAGATTCATTTCATTGAATGCCCCTTCAACTGATACGCCCCTTTGGAGAAAACCAAAGTGGGCTTTTTATTTCTATACATTTGCTATCTTCCCTGCAGAACTGCCTGTCTATGAAAAATCTGGTCTTTCTCTCTTTTTGTCTTTGCTTGTTTTCTTGCGGATCTAAAGCTGTGCAAGACGCCCCGATGGTGGTTCAAGAGAACACCGCAGAAGCCTCGGTTTCTGAGGGAAGTGCACCGGTGGTAACTACTTCTGCTGTTGGAGACAATAACAGAGAGCCGGAGCCGGAAAGTAAATTTATAGAAGGAGATAACGGTGACTATGAAGAGTATGCCACTTACTACGTCACCATTGCAGATACCGGAAAGTCTTATTACCCGCTTCGGGAAAAGATGATGGCCCTGTCCCAAGCCTTGCCACTAGCCATTGACACCATGGGACGGTATTATGACACCAGGAAAAAGATGATTGTTCTACCCGAGGATGACGAAGATGAGGTGTTTGCCGGGGATTACTTTCCAAGACGAGGTCCTGACGTACACCTAAGCCTGGAGTACCTGGATTTGTACCAGAAGAAGGCCGGAAAGAAAACCATTGCCTTGGTTTCCGGAATCTATGAGAAGAAATCCAGTGCAGATTCTGCCCTGCAGGTGCTGAAAAGCGCTGCGGGAGGAGCTTTTGTGGTAAAAACAGAGATGTATATGGGCTGTATTCACTAAAAGGATACTTCTTTTGCCATCCTTTCCGTAAAACAGGCCAAAATCACGCTTGCACCATGACCAATACCACCCTTACTTATACTGAGGCCGGCACCGGCCCCGCCCTTGTTTTCCTGCACGGCTTCTGCGAAAGCAAAGACGTCTGGACCGATTTCACCAAACCGCTCGTGCACCAGTTCAGGGTGATTGCCCTGGATTTGCCCGGCCACGGCGAAAGCCCTGGCACGCAGGATTTCTCCATGGAGAACCAGGCCCGGCAGGTGCAGGAAACATTGCAGGCGTTGCAGGTAGAGAAATGCCTCTTGATTGGTCACTCCATGGGCGGTTACGTAAGCCTAGCCATCGCGGAGTTATTTCCTGAGTTGCTCTACGGATTATGTCTGTTCCATTCCAGCGCCTTGCCAGATTCTGAGGAGAAAAAAGAGAACCGGAACAAAACCGCCGATTTCGTGCAGAAACACGGCCTTGACAAGTTCATGGATTCTTTTGTGGCCCCACTGTTTGCCGAAAGCAATCGGGTGTCCTGCCAACCTGCCATTGAGAAGATGCAGGCCATCGGGAAAGCCACGCCGCTGGAAACGGTGCTGGGCTGCCTGCAGGCCATGCGCGACCGGCCTGATAGAACCGAGTTGTTGAAGACCACCGCCGCGCCCGTGTTTTTCATGGCCGGCAAGGAAGATCCGGCGGTTCCGCTGGAAGCCACTTTGCAGCAGTGCCACCTGCCCGAGAACAGCATGACTTATTTTCTGGGGCACGTGGGGCACATGGGCATGTTTGAGAATACTGCCCTCACGCGCCAAGCCCTGCTTAAATTCGCCGAGACCCTGTACCCCGCCGATGCCCAGAAATACCGGGCGGCCAATTCGTTCTAAGACCTTTCAAAGTACCTTTCCTGGACGCCGTTTAGGGGTTATTTTCTGAAAAACAGCCGCTAAACGGCGTTTCTTTTTTGAGGCCAGGAGAAATCAGGGCAGGGGAGAGACAAATACCGGCGGCGGTTTCGTTAACTGCGGTTTTTCCTCTATTTTCAGATTTTAAAACTACACCTAACGCGAACAAATCTACTTTTTTGCCCTTTATGCTACGCAAACCCTTGTACCCACTCATGCTGATGGGGCTTTTGAGCCTTCCGGCAGTGGCCCAGAAAAACAAAGACAAACAACCCGCGGCTACTTCCGCCAAATCCCGCATGGAAGGGTATCAGCAGCGGCTGCAACTGCAGAAAACCTCTCTGGTAAGCAACCTGCCGTTCCGCAACGTGGGGCCAACCGTGATGAGTGGGCGCGTGGTAGACGTAGACGTAAACCCGGCAGACCCTACCAACTTTTACGTGGCCTACGCCTCCGGCGGATTGTGGCACACCACCAACAACGGCATCTCGTTTGAGCCGCTGTTCAGCAACGAAACCGTCATTACCATCGGGGACATCAGCGTTGACTGGAAAACTAATACCATTTACCTGGGAACCGGCGAGGCCAACTCCAGCCGCTCTTCTTACTCGGGCGTGGGTATCTACAAAAGCACCGACGGCGGCAAAACCTGGCAGTACAAAGGCTTGCCGGAGAGTCATCACATTGGGCGTATCATCCAGCACCCAACAGACCCCAATACGGCTTGGGTAGCGGCTTTGGGTCACCTCTACTCGCCTAACCCTGAGCGCGGCGTCTACAAAACCACTGATGGTGGCAACACCTGGAAGCACGTCTTGAAAGGCGGCGATGACAACACCGGAGCCGTGGATTTGGTCATTGACCCGTCTAACCCCAATGTATTGTACACCAGCATGTGGCACCGCGAGCGCCGCGCCTGGAATTTCGTGGAAAGCGGCAGCACCTCAGGCGTGTTCAAAAGCACCGATGGCGGCAATACCTGGCAGCGCATCACGGGCGGCAACAGCGGCTTCCCGGCCACCGAAGGCATCGGGCGGATTGGCTTGAGCATTTTCCCGCAGAACCCCAACATCATTTACGCCAGCGTAGACAACCAGGACCTGCGCAAAGACGTGAAGCCCGCCGTGGCCACTGGCAACAAGCTGCGCAAAGAGCAATTCAAGGATTTCTCTAAAGAAGATTTCCTGAAGATGGACGATGCCGCCATTAACACTTTCCTGGAGGAAAACAACTTCCCGCGCCAGTACACGGCCAGAACGGTTAAGGAAATGGTGAGCTCTGATAAAATCAGACCGGTGGCGCTGTCAGATTTCCTGGTGGATGCCAACAGCATGATGATTGAAACGCCCGTGACGGGAGCGCAGGTGTACCGCTCAGACGATGCCGGTAAGACCTGGAAGAAAACCCACGAAGGCTACATTGATGACCTGTACTACACCTACGGCTATTATTTCGGGGTAATCCGGGTGTCGCCGTTGAACGCGAACCACGTGTACATTCTGGGCGTGCCGTTGCTGAAATCAGAGGATGCGGGCAAAACCTGGAAAGAGATCGGCGGCGACAACGTGCACTCAGACCACCAGGATTTGTGGGTGAGCCCAACGCGTCCCGGTCACCTGGTGAACGGCAATGACGGCGGCATCAACATTACCTATGACGATGGTAAAACCTGGTTCAAAGCGAACTCACCGGCCGTTGGGCAGTTCTACTCCGTGACTGTTGACATGGCGCAGCCTTACAACGTGTACGGCGGCTTGCAGGACAATGGCGTGTGGGGCGGTCCCAGCACTTACCAGGCCAGCTCCGCCTGGACCGACAACGGCCGCTACCCGTACCAGCGCTTAGGCGGCGGCGACGGCATGATGGTGCAGGTAGATTACCGCGATAACAACACCGTGTACACCGGCTCGCAGTACGGCGCCTATTACCGCCTGAACAAAGCCACCGGGCAGCGTTTGTCCATTCAACCCAAGCACCAATTGGGTGAGCGCCCGCTGCGGTTCAACTGGGAAAGCCCCATTTTGCTGTCGCGCCACAACCAGGATGTGCTGTACTTCGGGTCCAACAAATTCCACCGCTCCCTGAACAAAGGCGAGAACATGGAAGCGCTTTCCGGTGATTTGACCAAAGGTGGCCGCAAAGGAGATGTGGGCTACGGTACGCTCACCACCATTGAGGAATCACCTAAGCGTTTCGGGTTGCTGTACACCGGCTCCGATGATGGCCTTATCCATATCAGCCGCGATGGCGGGTACACCTGGGCGAAGATCTCTGATAAACTGCCACAGGACATGTGGATCAGCGGACTGGCCGCCTCGGCGGAAAACGAAGGAACCGTTTACGCTACTTTGAACGGCTATCGTTGGGATGACTTCAATCCTTACCTGTACGTGTCTCAGGATTACGGAAAGAGCTGGAAGCAAATAGGCAAGGATTTGCCAAAAGAGCCGCTAAACGTGGTGAAGGAAGACCCGCGCAATCCAAATCTGTTGTACGTGGGCTCAGACAACGGCTTGTACGTGTCTCTGGACAAAGGCCAGACCTTCCAGGCGATGGGCGGCGATGTGCTGCCGGCGGTGGCGGTGCATGACTTAGCTATCCACCCGCGGGAGAATGACCTGGTGGTGGGCACGCATGGCCGCTCTATCTACATCGGTAACGTGTGGCATCTGCAGCAACTCACGCCGGCCGTGCAGCAGAAAGGCGTGCATGCGTTCCAGATTGTTGCACCGCAGTACTCAGAGCGTTGGGGACAGAAGTTCGGGGCCTGGAATGAGCCTTTGACCCCATCATTAACCATCCCTTACTTCGTGAATGTCGCTGGTACAACTACCGTGCGCGTGAAGACTGACAAAGGACAGGTGCTGAAGGAACTGAAAGACCAGAGCGAACGCGGCCTGAACTACGTGGCTTATGACTTGACCCTTGATCCCTTGAACACCGGGGCGTACGAACAAGCTTTGAACGAGGGCCGCAAAGGCGGTGATCCGGTGAAAGTGACCAAGTCTGCCAATGAGCAGCTGTACCTGCGCCCAGGTAAGTACGTGGTGGAGATTGAAGCCAACGGAAACAAGACCTCGCAGGAATTTACTTTGAAAGCACCTGAGCGCCGGGGAAGAGAATAGGTCTGGACCTGTCTTAAAAAAGAACTTCCGTTCTTGCCCTGTTTCATAGGAAGCAGGGCAGAAACGGAAGTTCTTCTTTTTAGATGAATCAGGCAAGCGGTTTCAGCCGCTATGCTGGTGGTTAGCTACTGGCAAAAGTGTCAGTGCTGGAGCCATTGGGCCCGAAATGCTCTTTGATCAGGTGGAGGGCATCGGCTTGGGTAAGGGGTTTGGATAGGTGGCCGTCCACATCGGGGAACTCCTTGAGGCGGTGCAGGTCATAGAAGCTGGCCGAGGAAGACAAGGCAAACAGCTTTTTCGCTTTCCGTTCCGGGGCCAGGTGCTGGTACCGTTCCAGGAAGTCAAACCCGTCCATCACCGACATTTTTATATCCACCAGGATCAGGTCCAGGGGGACTTCTGCCTCCAGGTGCTCGGGGCTGCTCAGGTAATTCAGAGCCGCCTGGCCATCGGTAACCACATCAATCTGCTGCGCGATCTCGGCTTTATTGAGAACGCGTTTGTTCATATAGTTGGTGATATCGTCGTCGTCAATTAACAAGACCCGGTTGATTCTTTCCATGGGTGGAGCGTTTTATTTCCGGTAAAGGTACAGTATACGCAAAATAAGGAGTCAGGTAAAAGAATATAAATCCTGAGCCTACTGGTTCCTGCCCTACATGCCTAACCCAGAGACAACCTTTTGGCAGAGAAGCAGTTTTCAAGAATAGAAAAGATGTTTGGCGATTGCTTGTAAGGCATTAGAATTCAATTTTTTACGAGCAAAACTGAAGTCTTTGCGCTTTTTTCTGAGGAGAAGCAGTTGAAAAAGGCTATCTTCAACACCATAAAGGCGGAAACCGCAAATTTGATTTATCCACTTAGTCTCACATGAATTTCAATCTGATAAAGAGAGGCAACGGCCTGCAACTGCTGTGTGCCTTTGGTATAGGTTTGCTTACCGCTTGTAATGGGGGAGGGCAGAAAGAAGCGAACGGAGCCCAGGCCGCTCCCCATCAAGACGCAGTTGCTGCCCCAGATTCTACCAAAAAAGTGAAAGCCACGGCTACGGCCCTGAAAGACTCAACCGCAGCCGGTGATTCTTCGGCGGCTCCGGCAGCAGCCCCTGCCTTTGTAGTGAAAGACGAGGCCGCGGATAACCCCGGTGCCATTCTGCCCCACAAACGGATTGTGGCTTATTACGGAAATCCGCTCTCAAAACGGATGGGAATCTTGGGCGAAATTCCTCGGGACCAAATGCTGGCTAGACTTGACGGCGAAGTAAAAGCTTGGCAAGCGGCAGATCCCAGTATTCCGGTACAGCCGGCGCTTCACCTGGTGTTTGTGACCGCCCAGGGTGCTCCCGGAAAAAGCGGTACCTACCGTATGCGCATGAGCGATCACCTGGCCGATACCGTGATTGCCTGGGCTGCCAGAAGAAACGCCATTGTGTTCCTTGACATTCAGATTGGACGCAGCACCGTGGAAGCTGAATTACCGCGCCTGGAACAATGGCTGAAATTGCCCCAGGTGCATTTAGGCATTGACCCAGAGTTCGCGATGAAGAACGGCGCCATCCCGGGCCGTAAAATAGGTACTTTAGATGCAAGTGAAATCAACTATGCTACCCAGTTCCTAAACGATATTGCCGTGAAGTATAACTTGCCGCCAAAGATCCTGGTGGTGCACCGCTTCACCCAGCGCATGGTGACCAATTACAAGAACATCAAGTTGCGGCCCAACGTGCAGTTTGTGATGCACATGGATGGCTGGGGAGACCGCGTCCTGAAGAAGAGTACCTACCTGGCTTACATCAAGAAAGAGCCGGTGCAGTATACCGGGTTCAAGATTTTCTACTACAACGATACAAAGAAGAAGGGCTCCAAGCTGTACACGCCTAAAGAAGTGCTGGCCCTCACGCCAAAGCCTATGTACATCCAGTACCAGTAGAACGCAGCATCAGTTGAAATAAGAGAACCTGTGTTCTGGGCCTGTTTTTTAAAAATCAGGCCCAGAACACAGGTTCTCTGCTTTTGGAAAGTCAAGGGCCCGGACCATTCCGGCCGATATCCAAAGAAAATGAACAGTGATGCAACCTCCAGCTTGTTTTAGGTATCATCTCTATAAAGCCCCCTTCTATGAAAACTCTGTACGCTTTCTGTTTGCTATGCATTCTTGCGCTTACCTCCTGCGAGGATGAGCAGGTTTACCAGACCTGTGTGGTCGCTAATCCTACCCAGGAGATTGAATGGCTGCGGGTGAAGGTGCAGGAACTGCAGGCATCTGAGTACTGCCAGGTGGTGCAGACCGGCACCTGGAAAAACCGGACCGTTTTTGTGCTGGCAAGTTGCGAGCCCAATGTCAATTCCATCAGTTCGGTGTATGATTGTGACGGCAACCTCTTGTGCTACGGCGGAGATGAGACCTGCCCCGATTTCTCCAAAGAAGTGAAAGATCTCCAACCGATCTGGACGAACGGAAAATAAAATTTACTTCACCTACCTGATATATAAAAAGAAAAGGCCACCTCTGTAGGTGGCCTTTTCTTTTTATATTTAAATGCTACGATTACACCAGCTTGTTTTCTACCAGGTACTCGGCAATCTGAACGGCGTTGGTGGCAGCCCCTTTTCTCAGGTTGTCGGCCACAATCCACATGTTGATGGTTTTATCCTGGGTCTCATCGCGGCGGATGCGGCCTACCAGTACCTCGTCTTTGCCGTGGGCATCCATCGGCATGGGGTACTTAAGGTTCGCTACGTCATCCACCACCACTACGCCCGGCGTCTCCTGCAAGAGTTGGTACACCTCATCCAAAGTGAAATCGTTCTCAAACTCCACGTTCACCGATTCCGAATGACCGCCCATCACGGGGATGCGCACAGTGGTAGCCGTTACCCTGATGGAGTCATCGCCCATGATTTTCTTGGTCTCGTTCACCATTTTCATTTCTTCCTTGGTGTAACCGTTAGCCTCAAACACGTCAATGTGCGGGATCACGTTCAGGTCAATAGGGTAGGCGTAGGCTTTCTCACCCTCTTTGCCGCCGCGCTCGTTCATGAGCTGGTCAACGGCTTTCTTGCCGGTTCCGGTCACCGACTGGTAAGTGCTTACCACAATGCGTTTGGCCTTGAGGTTTTTGTGCAGGTTATTTAACGCCACCACCATCTGAATGGTAGAGCAGTTAGGATTAGCGATAATCTTATCTTCGGGGGTAAGCTCTTTCGCGTTGATCTCAGGCACCACCAGTTTCTTGGTGGGGTCCATGCGCCAGGCCGAGGAGTTGTCAACCACCGTGGTGCCGGCCGCGGCAAACTTAGGGGCCATCTCCTTGCTTACGCTTCCGCCCGCCGAGAAAATGGCGATCTGGGGTTTCTGCGCAATGGCTTCCTCCATCCCGATCACGGTATATTCCTTGCCTTTGAAATTCATCTTCTGGCCCACTGATTTCTCAGAGGCTACCAACAACAATTCGTCAACCGGGAAGTTACGCTCCGCCAGGACCTTCAGCATTTCGCCACCCACTAGGCCGGTGGCGCCTACTACAGCTACTTTCATGTAAAGGTTTGTAAAAAATATTTGAACAATCACCGGAGAAGAACGGGTGGGGTAGCTTTCTCCGGAAACAATGGTCTGGGTGTTTTAAGCTTGTTTTCTGAGAATCAGGCAGAAAGCGCACAGGCCAATTGCAAAGTAAGCCAACTTTTCACGGATTATAAAGTACAGGCTTATTATGAGGCAATTCTTTCTTGCTTTTCTTTTATACTGGGCCTTTTTAACTGCCCCGCACGCGCAAATTCAGGAATCTTTTTCAGATGGAGACCACACCCAGAACCCAGTTTGGCAGGGCGATGCAGGTTTTTTCCGGGTGAACTCCGCTGGGCAACTGCAAAGCCAGGGCCCGGCGGTAACAGGCGCCGTGCTGCATTTGGTTACCGGTAACGGTCTGGCCGTGGCCACGCAGTGGGAGTTCTACGTGCAACTGGGTTTCGCTACCTCCTCGGGTAACCTGGCGGAAGTGTACCTGGTCTCTGATGCGCCTGATCTTAAAGGCAATCTGCAGGGGTACTTTGTGCGCTTGGGAAATACCGAGGATGAGGTAAGCCTCTACCGCAAAGACGGCAGCACCGTCACCAAAATCATCAACGGCCCCGATAAAACCATAGCGGGCACAGATAATAAACTCTGGGTAAAGGTCACCCGCACCGCCACCTATGACTGGACCCTGGAACTGGATAGGACCGGCACCCGGCAAAGCTACGAGGTTCAGGGCAATGTGCAGGATGCGCGGTACACGGCCTCAGCCTACGCCGGGGTGCTTTTCAAATATTCACAGGCCAATGCCCAACGCTTCTATTTCGATGACTTCACGGTCAAAGACCTGGGCAGAATCAGCCTGGTGAGCACAGTGGCCACCGGATCTAGGACGGTTGAGCTGACCTTTTCCGGGCCAGTTTTGGAAAATGATGCCAGAAACGTGGCGAACTACCGGCTCAACGGAAAGGAGATGCCCGCCAAAGCAGATTGGCAAGCATCCACGCCCCAGCTAGTGGAACTGCAGTTCAACCAGGATTTTGAGACCGGCAGCAATCAGATTGAGGTACTGCAAATCACGAGCTCTAATGGCACCCTCACGCAGCACCTCACCGGAACATTCTCTTATTCTCCAATAGCTCACCCGGGTGATGTTCGGGTCACCGAAATTTACGCTGACCTGAATCCCTTGCAAGATCTGCCAGCCGCCGAGTTCATTGAGCTCTACAATCGCAGTGACAAAACCTTCAATCTGCGTGGTTGGCAATATTCGGATGCCACTACCACATCGGGCACCTTCCCGGATTATCTGCTGAAACCGGGCGCTTACCTCATTGTATGTGCCGCCGCAGATACGGCGCTTTTCCGCCCATATGGTCCAGTAGTAGGTCTAACCACGTTTCCGTCGCTCAATGACAGCGGTGATGACGTGGAGATTTTTAATGCCAGCGGTCAGTTGGTAGATTTCGTGCGGTACAATACCAGTTGGTACGGAGACGCAGATAAGAAAAACGGTGGCTGGAGCCTGGAGCTGAAGGATGTGAACACCCGCTGCACTGGGGCTTCGCAGTGGATAGCCTCTAAGGATGGGAGAGGTGGCACCCCCGGTCAAGTGAACTCGGTAAAGGAGGTAGATAACAAACCTCCGGCTTTGAAGCAAATTGTAGCCAATAGCCCAGATAAAATTTTGCTCTCTTTCGATGAGCCGCTAGACAGCGCGGAAGCTAGCCGAGTAGCTCATTATTCCGTCTCATCCGGTGTTGCTGTGCAGCGAGCCCGGGTTTTGTCACCGGAATTTACTCAGGTGGAATTGATGCTTTCCACCCCGTTGCAGGAAAACATGCGCTATACCGTCACGGTGCAGAGGTTAACCGATTGCGCCGGGAACAGAGCGGATTCTCAGGCGCAAACCGTGCTTCTTCCAGCCGCGCCAAAGAAAGGCGATGTAGTCATCAATGAGATCCTGTTCAACCCTAGGCCCGGCGGTGTTGACTTTGTGGAGATCGTGAACCGGTCTACCAAGTACCTGAACCTAAAGAACTGGAAATTGGCCAACAGGTCTTCTGATGGAGAGGTGGCGAGCGCCCGCGTGATCACTCCGGTGAATTTCCTGTTAGCGCCCGGTGAGTACCTGGTGTTGACCTCTGATTCTGCCATTCTGCAACGGGAGTACCCATCTGGGCATGCAGACCGATTTATGGAGATGGCCACCCTGCCCTCGTACCCAGATGAGGCGGGCACCGTGGTCTTGCTCTTACCAGATGAGACCATCATGGATGAGGTTGTGTATCAAAAGGAGCAGCATTTCAAGCTTATCCATGACACCGAGGGAATTTCCCTTGAACGTATCTCCCTGGCCGGACCCTCCACGGCGGAGAGCTTTTACTCGGCGGCTACCCAAGTGAAAGCCACGCCGGGGTATGAAAACTCCCAGTTTCGGGAAAACAATGCTCAAAACGGGAAGCTGACCCTGCAGCCCAAAACCATCACCCCGGACGGTGATGGGATAGACGATGCCCTGTTGCTGCAGTTCAAGTTGCCGCAGGCCGGGTTTGTAGCCTCGGTGACCATTTTTGATGCCCACGGCCGCTACATCCGGAAACTCTCGGCCAATACTTTATTAGGGGCGGAGAGCGTGCTGCAGTGGGACGGCCTCACCGATGCTGGTTCCAAAGCGGCCATCGGGTATTATGTGGTACTGGTGGAGTTGTTCAACCTGCAGGGGCAGAAGGAAGTTTTAAAAGAGACGGCTGTGGTAGGTGGGCGTTTTTAGCTTGTTTTCCTGTAAATAGACCAAAATAATGTTGGGCCGGTATTCTGTTTTTGATTAAGCCGCACATTTTCAGAATATTTGCGGTCTCATTTGCCAAAAGGCTGGCTTAATTCTTCAACGTTGGATATTGTTTACCTGTGCCTGTTTGCTTTTCTGGCAGGCTTGATTGATTCTGTAGTGGGTGGTGGAGGGCTTATCCAGTTGCCGGCGCTGTTTGTATTTCTGCCCCACGTGCCTATCCCCACGGTATTTGGCACCGGCAAGTTGTCCAGTATTGCGGGTACATCGGTTTCTATGTGGCGTTATGCCAAGAACGTGGAGATCAACTGGCACGCCCTGCTGCCCGCCGCCATTACCGCCTTTGTTTTCTCGTTTCTGGGTGCCCGTGCCCTCAGCCACTTCAACGCCGATCTGCTGCGTCCCTTGATTTTGGTGCTCCTTATATCGGTGGCCATCTACACATTCTTTAAAAAGGACTTCGGCGCGATCCATGCACCCCGATTGGCTCCTTCTAAAGAGATCTGGTACGGCATAGGCGTGGGGTTAGTGATAGGGTTCTATGACGGGTTCTTCGGGCCCGGAACTGGCTCTTTTCTCATGTTCATCTTCGTGGGCGTTTTTGGCTTCAACTTCCTCACGTCCTCGGCTTCGGCCAAAGTGGTTAACGTGGCTACCAACCTTTCAGCGCTGTTGTATTTTGGGTACAAAGGCTACATCCTGTATCATATAGGCATCCCTATGGCCGTTAGTAGTGTGATCGGCTCGGTAGTGGGTACGCGTATTGCGCTGGTCAAGGGCTCTGGCTTTGTGCGAAAGCTTTTCCTGGTGGTGGTGTCTGGTATCATCCTTAAGTTCGCTTTTGACACTTTCAAGTAAATGCGATTTAGGGCAGCTTTCTGAAAACCTGTTTAAAAACGTTTACTTAAAACTAAGTATTATAAGATTGTCCTATTTGAAAGTTGCTGTTTATTAATGAAGTTCGCAAACAGAAAAGGATAGTACCAACAGCAACAGACACCAACAAAAAAATAGAGTGAAATGAGAAATAATCTACTGAAGATCTCTTTTTGGGCCATGCCCGTCGTGGGCTTGTTTCTGGCCGCTAGTCCGGCCCAGGCCCAGGATGAAGTAGGTGAGTTTATTAGAGCGGGCAAGGAAGACGCAAACAAACTGGTGCGGGCTTACGCCGAGCCTGCCTCAAAAGCATTTGGCCACGGCCTGAACGGTGGTTGGTTCAATTCGGGCAAAGCCATGAAACTGGGCCGCTTTGATGTGCGTGTGTTCGCCACTGCCGCCTTCTCCCCAGAAGAAGACAGGACATTTGACTTGTCTAAACTGGGGCTGACCATGGTGCGGGATGCCAATGGAAACAAATTTGATCCCAGCAAACCAGTGATCACCCCCACCATCTTCGGTGAAGATCAGGAAGGTCCTGAGATTTCACTGTATGCCAAATCAAATGGCATAGACCAAAGAATTGGCTCTATCAATGCGCCGCAGGGATCTGGCTATAAATTCTTACCCGTACCCATGGCGCAGGTAAGCCTGGGCCTGATCCAAGACACGGAAATAGCCGTGAGATACTCGCCTAAAGTAAAGTATGATGACTTTGAAGGACAACTTCTTGGGTTTGGGGTGAAGCACGGTATTAAGCAGTACATTCCGGTTATCAGCATGATCCCTGGGTTTGACATCACTGTTTTCGGGGGATATACCAATTTAAAGAGCTCTTACTCGGGGATAGATGTGCCTTTGTCGGAAGAAGACCGACCTTATGCTACCGCCCAGCAGCGCGAAGCTGGTTACTATGCCGGCCAAGCCCTTACCCTGAACACCAAAGCCTGGACCGCCAGTTTGGTTGCCTCTAAAACTTTCAGCGTACTTACCGGGTACGCCGGAGTTCGTTACAGCAATGTAGAGACCGATCTGAACGTGGAAGGCAAATACCCTGTATTAGCCTACCGCACTACTGTACCATTTAATAAATACGTAGAAGATATCACTGATCCTGTGCTGCTGAACATGAAAGACAGCCAGTGGGGGCTTACCGGTGGACTTCGCCTGAAACTGCTAGTCTTCTCACTTTATGGAGAATATACCCTTGCCAAATACCCCACTGCTACCGCCGGTATAGGAATTGGGTTTAATTAAGCTTAAAATAGATTGCCCACTAAAAGGCCTCCGTCAAAGTATTGACGGAGGCCTTTTAGCTATTTAAGACTTCTTTGCAAGCGGTCGTTCTCAGCCTGTGCCCTGGTTTGATGTAAACGGGAGAAGGTGTAGCTCTAGGTTTTGTTTTAAGCCTGTTTTGCGCAAAGAAGGGCAAAATCACTTACGTAAACCGGTGCAGTATATGACAGTGTCAATTTCAAAGAGTTTCTGTTTTAAGTGCCAGAGGGTGAGAAGTAAGGTCTTGCCAATGAGGGTGAATTTCTTCTTTTTTGTTTTATTTATTAATAATAATAAATAAAATTCAATTTTTCATTTATATAATAAATTTCCCTTAAAATATAATTTATTTAAGTAAAAGACTGCTTTGTGTATTCTGATAAATTAATTTCAAGCCGCTTAATTATTTGATTTCCAATGCTTAATAATAAGTATTTGGTTGATGGTGTCTGTTGAAAACCCCCCTTTATTTCAGAGTTAAAAGGGTTTTATTGAAGAGGTAGAAAGGAAGGTGCATGTTTTACTAGGGATTTAGAGAAAGGTAGATGTGTTTTGCCTGAGAATCTGGGGTTTGTTGAACTACATGACTTTTAGAAGCTGTCGTTAAACGTTTCTTTAGTGTATAGGTTTCAAATTTTAGGGAAAAGTTATGTTAAGAGTTTGTTAATATACCTTTTAGGTCTAAATTTGATTTCTAACAATAATTTTTACAAACAAACCAAAAACACATGAAGAAAGCTTTACTACTCAGTTTTGCTTTGATCTTAGCCCTGGTGACTCAGGTGTGGGCTCAAAACAGAACTGTGACGGGACGAGTGACTGACGCACAAACAGGAGAGGGAATGCCTGGTGTGACAGTTCAACTCAAGGGAAGTACAACCGCCGCGCCAACGGACATCAATGGAGCTTACTCCATTGCAGTGCCTAACGCAGGTGGTTCCTTAGTTTTTACCTTTATTGGTTTTCAAAATCAAGAAGTCAATATTGGAACAAAATCAAATGTTGATGTTAGACTGATTACTGATGCAGAAGCAATTCAAGAGATTGTGGTAACCGGTTATTCAACCGCGACACAACAATCTTTTACAGGATCGGCAAAGGTTGTAAGTGGAGCTGCCTTAGAAAAGAAGAATGTTGCAAACGTATCCCAAGCTTTAGCAGGGGAAGTTGCCGGTGTTAGAGTTATTAATACTAGCGGTCAACCAGGGACAGTTGCCACCATCCGTATTCGTGGTTTAGGATCCGTAAATGGTAGCCGCGACCCATTGTATGTGGTAGATGGCGTTCCTTTCTTAGGAGGTCTTAACTCAATTAACCCATCTGATATAGAGTCCACCACTGTTCTGAAGGATGCAGCAGCTACTGCCATTTACGGTTCCAGAGGCGCCAATGGTGTAGTGGTAATCACTACCAAAAGCGGAAGAGGAGCAAAATCTTTCATTGAAGCTGATGCCAATTTTGGTACAAACATGCAATTATTGCCAAGATACGAGACTATCAAATCACCAGAGCAATATATAGCGTTGGGTTGGGAAGGACTCTATAACTATCCTAATACCGGTACCCCAGAGTCGCGTATTACTTACGCAAACACAAACTTGTTTTCTAATAGTGGTGTAAGAACTGGCTACAACTTGTGGAATGTGGCAAACGGTGGAGAACTGATTGATCCGGCCACTAGAACTGTTAGAGGGGGCGTCACTAGAAAATACGATCCTGAAAACTGGGAGGATTATGCCTTCCAAAATGCTGCTCGTAGAGAATACAATGTAAAATTGGGTGGTTCTTCAGGCAGAACTAGTTACTATACCTCTTTTGGTTATTTAGATGATAAAGGCTATTCTTTGGCCTCAGATTATGAGCGATTAACAGCTCGTTTGAATTTGAGACAAGAGGTAACAAGCTGGTTAACTGGCGGTCTTAACTTTAATTATGCCAGATCAGAGACAAATGAAGGTGGTCAAACAGAAGATTCAGGTAGCATCTTCTGGTTTGTAGATAACATGCCATCTATCTATCCTTTATTTAAAAGAGATGCTACAGGTGCATTAATGCCAGACCCTTACTATGCTGGCAACAATATCTATGATTATGGTGCAGAAGGAGACTACGCCCGCGGTTTCGGTGGATTGACCAACGCAATTGCAGATGCAGCCTATAATACCAGAAGACACAATCGTGATGAAATAAATGGTAATGCTAACCTGGATTTCAAAATCATAGACGGCTTAACATTTGAAAACAGAATTGGTGTACAGTATTACCATAATAAATATGGTTGGTTGAACAACAAATTCTATGGTTCTTCTGCAGGCCAACAAGGTTCATTGGGTTTAACAAGAACAGAGCGTTTCTCTTATAACTTGTTGAATCTCTTGCGTTACTCTAAATCTTTTGGTCAGCAAGGAGTTGAGATTTTGGCGGCTCATGAGGCAACAGATTATAGCCAAAACATTTTCTCTGCTTCGGGATATAGATTAGTAGATCCAAATATCTTAGAGTTGAGCAACGCAGTTGTAAAGAACCCAACTCAAAACTCCTACACAACCAGATACAAACTGGAAAGTTTCTTTGGGCAAATCAACTATGATTTCGCTAAGAAGTATTTCCTGTCAGCAACTATCAGAAGAGACGGATCATCAAGATTCATCAATGAAAAGTGGGGTACCTTCGGGTCAGTGGGTGCTGCATGGCTTATCTCAGGTGAGGATTTCATGAGCAGCTTAAGCTTCTTGAATTCCTTGAAGTTAAAGGCCAGCTACGGTCTTATTGGTGACCAAGCTGGAGTTGGTGTTTACTCAGGGTATGACTTGTATTCTGTAAACAATGTGAACAATCAGCCTGGTTTCTCTTTCCAGACAAAGGGTAACCCAGATTTAACTTGGGAGACTTCTAAGATGTTTCAAACTGGTATTGAGTTTGAACTGGGTAAGTATCTTGACGGATCCTTTGATTACTATATCAAGAACACTGAGAACCTGATATTTGATATTAGAACAGCTCCGTCACTCGGATATGCTATCTTAACTTCAAATGCTGGTAAATTGAGAAATCAAGGTTTTGAGTTTGACTTAACTGGTCACCTTGTGCAAACAAAGGATTTTAGGTTAGATCTGGGTGTAAACGGAGAGATGTTTACAAACAAGATAACTGAAATGCCACTTGATCCGGCAACTGGCCAGCCCAAAGCAATTGATGTGCAAGGAACTTATGGCTGGTCTAAAGATCATTCCATCTTTGATTTCTACATGCGTGAATGGGCTGGAGTAGATCCTTTGGATGGTAAGGGAAGATGGACCGTTCACTACATTGATGCAAACAAGGACGGTGCTTTCAACACAGGCGAGCAGATTGCAAGCTTAACCGATTACTTGGCCAAGAACCCAGATCAGGCAGGCAATATTATGGTAGGAACAACCAAAACCTATTCCGAAGCTACCCAGAAGTATGTTGGTAAATCTCCTATTCCAGATGTTAGAGGTGCCTTTAACTTATCTGCAGGATATAAAGGATTTGATTTGAGCGTACAAATGCTTTACAGCCTTGGTGGTTACGCCTATGATGGTGCATATGCAAGTTTAATGCACAGTGGTGTTGTTGGAAGCAACAACTGGCATGTTGATATCCTTGACAGATGGCAAAGTGCAGAAAACCCAGGTAACGGTGAGGTGCCTCGTCTTTCAAATGCCCGTGATGCCAACGTAACAGCAGCATCTACCCGTTTCCTTACTAAGGCAAATTACCTTGCATTGAATAACGTGCGCCTTGGGTACACTCTTCCTAAAAGCCTTACAAGCAGATTTGGCGTTGGTGGTGTATCTGTATGGGTTTCTGGAGACAATTTATGGTTGAATAGCGCCCGTCAAGGCTTTAACCCGTCTACTGCCGAAACAGGAGGTTCAAACACGTACCGTTACTCTCCTTTATCTACTGTTACAGCAGGTTTAAGAATCAAAATTTAATTAAAATGAAGAAAAGTATATATATACTAGCCGTAGCTGCCTTGTCAGTTTTTTCCAGCGGCTGTAAAGATGAATTCTTAGAAGAGCAACCTAACCAGCAGTTGTCGCTTGACCAGATCCGGGAAGCGGCGAAAACCGATCCTACATTGCTCAATTCTTTCGTGTCTGGTATGTACTCCACTATGTACCAGACTGGTACAGGTGGTACTACCAACCATGATGATTTCGGTCAAAAGGGGTACGATATCTATGCTGATATGCTTGCTTCTGACATGGTTTTGGCTGGAACTACCTACGGATGGTATTCAGGAATCGCAAGATATCAGGCTACGAAAGATTTTACTCTGAATGCTACTTACCAGCCTTGGAGATACTACTACCGGGTAATTTTTGCTGCAAATACTCTGATTGATCTTTTGGGGGGTAATGATGCTGCTCAAGCAGATGCTAACAGAACTCAGTTAATGGGTCAAGCTAAAGCAATGAGAGCATATGCTTATTTTTATTTAACCCAGTTTTATTCGGCTGGTTATGGAGATGGGACTGAGAAGGTTTTACCAATCTATAACACCACATCCATCCCGGCGCAAGCTAAAAGTAGTACTGCAGAAGTTTACAATTTCATTGTAAAGGACTTAGAAGATGCTATTGTGGCCTTGCAGGGCTTCAACAGAACTGCTAAAAACCAAGTTGACCAAACGGTAGCTAAGGGACTATTGGCCTATACTTTGGCTGCAAGAGGCACCCAAGCCGATTTGCAAAAGGTAGTCACTTTGACAGATGATATCTTGGCAAACTCAAGCTACAGATTATTGAATCCAAACGAAGTTGTTGCTCAGTTTGATGCTGCAGGGCAGATAACTAACAGAGACATTGCCGGATTTAATAAGTTGTCATCTCCAAGCTGGATTTGGGGAATGGATCTTGTGCTTGACTACGGACTTAACCTTATTTCTTGGTGGGGTCAGGTAGATGTTTACTCTTATAGCTACGCCTGGGCTGGAGATCCAAAAACCATTGATAAGAGCCTCTATGATGCCATAAAGCCAGGCGATATCAGAAAAGGGCAGTTCCATTCTACTAACCTTCAGCCAAGAAATAAGTTCTATGCTCCCGCAAGAACAATCGGTGGACAACGCTATATTGAGACAGATTATGTTTACATGCGTCTGGAGGAATTCTTATTGTTGAATGCAGAAGCTAAAGCAAGATTAGGCCAAGAAGGAGCGGCGAAAGACGCACTCAAAACTCTTCTAGCAAAAAGGATGACAACTCTGTTAGACTATGCTTATGTTGATGCACTTGCAGGTCAAGCTCTTTTAGATGAAATTCACTTGCAAACTCGTATAGAGCTTTGGGGAGAAGGGAAATCTTACCTTTCTGTAAAGAGAAATAAGAGAACCATTAAAAGAGGATCTAACCACCTGTTTGAGGCAGATAACTCATTTTCCTGGAATTCTGATGAGCTTACATTTGATATTCCACAAGCTGAGGTGCTGAATAATCCTATGCTTAATCAATAGTTACTATAAGCAGATATCTTATCCAATGGATGTTTAGCATGTAATTGAAATGCTTTAAATGGCTACTCATTAAAAGAGTAGCCATTTTTTTTAATCTAAAGTAAAAACGATTTAATCCATATGAACTAAATGAAAAGGAAGATGTAGAGTGAAATATAAAGCTGATTTGTATCATCTTTAGGCCCTAAACAGGTAGGGCTGATTTGTACCTATATGTGGTAAAGTAAGATGTTGTATTACTTTAATATGATAATAGAGCCAATGGTTAGATTTTATTAAAGTGCAAGTGCTTGATTTTTAGATTAATAAGTATATGAAATTAGAAAATATCAAGGAAGATACAGTGGGAACGCTTCTTTATTCCACTTAGGTGTCCTTTGCAAAGTCTTTCATTAAGTGGAGAAACAATCAATAACTTATAGAAATAAAAGTTCGAGTAGATTTGAATGTCCTGGTTTGTGTAAGAATGAGCCTAAGAGCAAATCTAGCCTTTGCCTATTTTTTTCGAGGTTTTTTGATAAAAAATCCTAAAAGCCAATAAAGAATGCTGATTGCGATTATTGTAACTACTTATGAATACTTGTTATTGAATTTTTAGAATTACTATTATATCGGATGTAAAATTTTAAAATCGAGAAATATTATTTTTTGATTAAGCTGAAAACATGATTGTGAGGTATTAGGAGACCCTTTATTACATGAAAATTAATATGTTAGGGATTTGTTAATATTGATTGAATATCTAAATTGGGGTATCAAAACAAAATATATCTCTACAAACAAACCAAAAAACACATGAAGAAAGCTTTACTATTCAGTTTTGCTTTGTTGCTGATGCTTGTGACTCAGGCATGGGCTCAAACCAGGACTGTAAAAGGACGAGTGACTGACGCCAAAACAGGTGAGGGAATGCCTGGCGTGACAGTGCAACTCAAAGGATCAACTACCGCTGCCCCAACAGACATCAATGGGGCCTATGTACTGAATGTGCCAAATGAGGGTGGTACTTTAGTATTCTCTTTTATTGGTTACACAAGTCAGGAAATTGTAATCGGTACTCAATCAACCATCAATGCAAGGTTAGGGCTTGATTCTCGGCAACTTTCAGAGGTTGTTGTAACTGGTTATGGGGCCGTGCAAGACAAGCGTGAGATTACCGGCGCAATTGCAACGGTAAAAGGCTCTGAAATTGAAAGTTTGCCAACTCAGACTTTTGATAAAGCCTTGCAAGGCCGTGCCGCAGGTGTGCAGGTGGTATCTAGTGGTGGTCAGCCCGGTGGTGGTATTACTGTTAATATCAGGGGTACTGCTACTATCAACGGTAGCACTCAGCCATTGTATATCATTGACGGGGTGCAGGTTAGCCCAGGAGGATTGTCTGGTCAAACATCAGCCAACGTCCTTTCATCAATTAACCCTTCTGACATTGAGTCAATCGAGATCTTGAAAGATGCTGC
This sequence comes from Rufibacter aurantiacus, assembly GCF_017916345.1. Classification (NCBI taxonomy): domain Bacteria; kingdom Pseudomonadati; phylum Bacteroidota; class Cytophagia; order Cytophagales; family Hymenobacteraceae; genus Rufibacter; species Rufibacter aurantiacus. The sequence continues at coordinate 1,156,938 of NZ_JAFMSV010000001.1, read as the reverse complement.
CGCAGCTTCTATTTACGGCTCTCAGGCTGGTAACGGGGTTGTGATTGTTACCACAAAACGTGGTAAATCTGGAGCAACTAGAGTTAAAGTATCTGCCCAGTACGGTGTTTCAGAAGCATACAATCCTTACGAGATTTTGAATGCAGAAGAGTGGTTCATGCTTAGAGCAGAAGCATTTGGAAACTACGAGCAACGCGTAGGTGGAAGCTACGCTGATGGCGTTCAAGCTGCCATTGATGAGTATTATGGCGGAACCCTTCCAACTCCAGGTAATTTTCCTTCTTACAACTGGGTTAAAGCTATTCAGCAAAAAGGTAAGCTCCAGGAGTATAACTTATCGCTGAATGGAGGAGATGACAGAACCCGCTTTTTTGTTTCTGGCTCATTCAACAAGACTGAAGGAACTGTTCTGAACTCTTCATTTACCAGAGGAACAGTAAGAGCAAACTTAGACCACAAGTTGAATAATAAATTCTCCCTTGAGTCTACCATTGGCCTAACTGCTTCGCAGGCTATTGGACCATCTACTAACGCTGGTTTCTTTACAAACGGTGCTTTCACCGGTGGTTTATTTACTGCCCCATTAAACCCTATCTATAATGAAGATGGTACTTTCAATACTTCATTGGTAGGAACTTCTTTGAATATTGTGCAGAACATTGTTCGTGAAGATCGGCAGGGTGACATCGTGCAGTCTGTAAGTAACATGGCATTCAACTATGACATTATACCTGGCCTGCGTGCCAGAGTGTTGGGTGGTATTGATTTTTCTGATGTGAAAGATCGTAACTACCGCCCAGGTGATATTCCAGTAGGAGCAAGTGTGGGCGGTTCAGCTTCTGAAATCTTCAGAAGAAATATCAACTGGACAACGCAGGCAACTGTAAACTACAATAAGAAATTTGCTGAAGTCCATAACCTTGGTGCATTGGTAGGTTTTGAATATCGCTCAGTTGACAATACTACTATCTCCGCTGCTGGACAAGGTTTTGCAAGCCCTTTACTTAAATTGGTGGGTAGCGCTGCAACTCCAACTACTGCGTCTTCTTCTTTCACCGGGTATAAGCAGGCTGGTTTCTTCGGAAACTTCAAGTATGATTACAAGACTAAGTATTTAGGTAGTGTAACAGTGCGCTATGATGGTTCTTCGAGATTTGGAGCCAGCAATAAATATGGCTTGTTCTATGGTGTGTCTGGTGGATGGAGAGTAACTGGTGAAGATTTCATGCAAGGTGTTACTTTCTTGGATGACCTAAAGCTAAGAGCTAGCTACGGTGTAGTTGGTGTACAGCCACAAGATAACTTTGGAGCTCTTGGTCTATTCGGAAACGGTGGACAATACGCAAATAATCCAGGACTTAGACCAATTCAGTTGGAGAACCCTAACTTGAAATGGGAAGAGTCGGCTCAGATTAACTTAGGCTTGGACTTTGCTATGTTCCGTAACAGATTCACTGGAGCTGTGGATGTGTTCCGTAAAAAGAACACCAACCTGATCTTAGGAAGACAGCTTCCTACTGACTCTGGTTTTGGAACTATTCTAGAGAATGCAGGATCTGCACAATCAGAAGGCATTGAATTCCAATTAGGTACAATCAATGTTGACAAAGGTGGTTTCACTTGGTCAACCGGTTTTAACATCAGCTTCTTAAGAACTGAGTTGTTAGCACTGAATGAAGGCAGAACCACATTGAACACCAATCAATATGAAGTTGGTAGAGCACTCAATTTGATCTATACTTACCAGTGGGCTGGAGTTAACCCAGCAGATGGTAGGCCAATGTGGTACGATAAGAATGGAAATATCACCTATTCACCTAAGACCGATGACAGAAGAGTAGTTGGAGATCAAAACCCAGCTTTCTTCGGTGGTTTCTCTAACAATTTCTCCTATAAAGGCCTTTCTTTGGACGTGCTTTTTCAATATCAGTATGGAAATGAGTCTTATTTGCAAGCTGCACAGGTGTTAGAATGGGCTGGTTCAGGAACAGACAACCAAGTGAGAAGCCAGTTGCAAAGATGGACTACACCAGGTCAGATAACCAGTGTTCCTCGTCCATTTGATGGTGGTGTTGAGCCAGGTGGATATGATTTCACAAACCTTTCTTCAAGATTTGTGGAAGATGCTGCCTACATCCGTTTAAAGCAAATTACTTTAAACTATAAGTTGCCTACAGCACTTATTCAGAGAGCTAAGTTCAGTGGAGCAAGTGTATTTGTTCAAGCACTCAACCTGGCAACTTTCACTAACTACAGAGGTGATGATCCAGAAAACACTGGAAACAACTTGAATGCCTATCCAAATCCAAGAACAATCACAGGCGGTATCACCTTAGAATTTTAATCGCTAATTCATCATGAAGAAGAAAATAATCGCACTTTCTATACTTGCAGGCTTATCTTTTCAAGCGTGTGAGGATATAGTGGAGGTGGAGCCAGAGACCTCTTTGGCCACTTCTACCGCCTTGTCTACTCTGGGAAGCTACAGAGCTGTACTAACCTCTGCCTATGATAGAATCCAGTCTTTTACTTATTGGGGTAGAGACATGGCTTTATTAGGTGATGCACTGTCAGATAACATCTTCACAGAAACATCACAGGCCAGCGGGCGCTACACCGGAGTAAACAGAAACACCAGAAACTCTCATTTTGGAATTTGGGGAACTGCTTACGGTACAATCAATGATTTGAATACAATCATTGCCAATATTGATAACTTAAGCGTTGGTGCTTCTGAGGAAGCTGGAAAGGCCCAGGTAAAAGCGCAAGCCTTGGCGTTAAGAGCCATGGTTTACTTTGATTTGGCACGTATATATGGATACGAACCAAACAAAATTCCTGCATCAGGTACCGGAGCGGGCTTCAACAAGAGCGTAGTATTAAGGCTAGCTCCTACAAATACGCCTCAAGATGCAACTATGACACCTCGGGCTACTGTGACTGAAGTTTATACCCAAATTGAAACAGATTTAAAAGCTGCTATTCCAGTTCTAGATGCTGCTGGTACTTCTGGTGCTAGGTATAATATGAACAAGGGAGCGGCGCATGCTTTATTAGGAAAGGTTTATTTGTACTGGGAGAAATGGGCCGAAGCGGAAGAGCAGCTGAAGTTTGCTTTAGCCAATACCAATGCTACCCTTGCTCCTAATATTGTAGCTGCCTTTAACACCGTTCCTAACCCAGAGTCCCTGTTTGAATTGAACTTCGTTCAGGCCACGGAAGTAGCTGGAGTTTTAGGTGTAAATGACAGCCCATTCACCTATACTCAGCCAAACGGAAGAAACACTCCTCTTTCTGGAACGGCGAACGTTTCTACTTATGGTGGGCAAACTCCTTCTGCAGAACTACTGGCTCTATTTGGTTTAGACCCTACTCTTTCTAACCAGGCCACTGTTCTTGATGTAAGAAAGAACTGGTTTTTCAGAAGTGCCTCTTCAACCTCAGGTAACGTGACATATACTTGGTCTAACAAGTATAATGCTGCCAATGGTGCCTACACAGATAACATTAAGATCATCAGATATGCAGATGTTCTTTTGATGTTAGCCGAAGCTCACGTGATGCAAGGTGAATTAGCAGATGCTGTTGCATTGTTAACAACTTTGAAAACCAGCAGAAACTCAGCAGCGCTTATCCCTGCTACACAAGGTGAATTGTTTCAGTACATCAAAGACGAAAGAAGAAGGGAGTTGTTCTTTGAGGGGCATAGATGGTTTGATCTGAAACGTTGGGGCGAAGGTATTACTAAACCGGCAGCTACTGCGGTTGGTTTGATTGCACCAGATGATTACAGAATCTTGGCACCAATTCCTACTGCTGAAGTGACTTTGAACCCAAGTCTTCCTCAAAACCCAGGTTATTAATCCAACAGACATTAACAATGAGAAAAATATTTAGATACGCATTTTTACTTATAGCTGGGGCTTTTCTTCTAGCCGGTTGCTTGCCAGAAGAGGGTGAAGAGGCTTTAAAATACCAAGGGCCTTCAGTGGTTGAGTTTAAAAACCAGACCCTAGGGAAACTGACTTCTGTTTTACGTAGAGAAGGGGTGTTAACTGTTCCGGCAGCAAACGTTCAGACTGACACTTCCAGGTTTATCACTCCTACAGCCTACGCTCATACTAGTGCGGCTGGAACTAGAACTACTTTCAGTGCTAGAGCAGTAGACAGTGTATTGGTTCAATTAGTTGGTCCTCAAAAAAGCACTGAAACAGTCCTTAATTTTGAAGTATTGTCTACAAGTACTGCAGTTCAGGGAACTGACTATACTTTTGACGATAGCAATGCAAATGGTAAAGTGGTAATTCCTGCAAATAAATCACAGGGTTATATCTTAATCAGACCAATTGCAGGAGGCAGTGCACCGGGTTCTACAAGGAGTATCATACTTCGGTTAAATGGAAACGAAGAATTAAAAGCTTCTCCAAATTATGATACATTCTATGTTTCTATTTATCAACCTACTGCAGCTCAACAGCAATAAGGTGAGATAAAAAAAAGAAGGCTATCCAAACGGATAGCCTTCTTTTTTCCAAAAAGCTGCCCATAATGGGCAGCTTTTTTATTATAGGTTAGGCCTAAACCACCATGGAAGCCTAGAAAGTCCTAAACTTTGGCCTAAATTGTCATGGCAAAAAGAGCACATAGAGAAATTAGCATGATCAGGAATCTGAATAGAATTTTAACGCTGTCGGCTTTCGGCGGAGTCCTTTTCGTTTCTGGGGCGTTTTTCGGGAAACAGGCCCAAATGGAGAAGATCACGGTGCCCATGGTGCAGAGCGCTCAGCAGTTGCTTGGCCTCAACTTCAAGCCCGCGCAACTGGATACCGCCCTGGCGGAGCTAACCGATCTCCGGAAAAGCTATGGCAGGTTAAGGGAAGCCAAACTGGACAACAGCGTGCCACCGGCCCTTATATTCAACCCTTTGCCGGTTGGGTTTAGGTTTGAGAAGGAGTCAAAAGCGTTCAAGGCCTCGGACGCCGGGAAGGTGAGCCTGCCCGGCAATCAGGAGGATTTGGCGTTCTACACGGTACGGGAATTGGCTGAGCTGGTGCGTACTAAGAAAATCTCCTCGGTGGAGCTGACCAGGTTCTTTTTAGCCCGATTAAAGAAATACGATACCAAACTGCACTGCGTCACGTCGCTCACCGAGGAACTGGCCCTGCAACAGGCCCAGCAGGCCGATGCCGAGATCAAAGCCGGTAATTACAAAGGTCTACTGCACGGCATCCCGTATGGGGTGAAAGATCTGCTGAACACCAAAGGCTATAAAACCACGTGGGGCTCGGTGCCCTACAAAGATCAGGTCATAGACGAAGATGCCACCGTGGTGCAGAGGCTGCACGAGGCCGGGGCGGTGCTCGTAGCCAAAACCACTTTAGGCGAGCTGGCCATGGGCGATGTGTGGTACGGCGGCAAGACCAGGACCCCCTGGGACCTGAACCGTGGCTCCAGTGGCTCCTCGGCGGGTTCAGCCTCAGCGGTAGCGGCGGGCTTGCTGCCATTTGCTATCGGCACCGAGACTTTGGGTTCTATTGTGTCTCCTTCCACCGCCTGCGGCACTACGGGCCTGAGACCCACTTACGGGCGGGTAAGCCGGCACGGCGCCATGGCGTTGAGCTGGTCCATGGATAAGATCGGGCCTATTGCCAGATCGGTGGAGGATTGCGCCATCGTTTTCAATGCCATCTACGGACCGGACGGCAAGGACCAGTCGGTGTATGAGGCACCTTTCAACTACTCGCCTAGCATCAATGTGAAGAAACTGCGCATCGGGTACCTCAAGAGCGATTTTGACAAAGACTATCCGTTCAAAGCCCAGGACCAGGCCACGTTGGAGGCGCTGAGAAAGGCCGGTCACGAGCTTATCCCCATGGACCTGCCCAAGCTGCCGGTGAATGACCTGGTGATGACCATCTCAGTGGAAGGCGCGGCCGCTTTTGAGCAGATCACCCTGAATGGGAAAGTAGACCAGATGGTGAACCAGGACCGGAACGCCTGGCCCAACACTTTCCGGAGCGCCCGGTTTATCCCGGCGGTGGAATACCTGCAGGCTCAACGGGTCCGCTACCAACTGGTGCAGGAAATGGACAAGCTCATGCAGAAAGTAGACGTGTACGTGTCTCCGTCTTTTGCCAGCAGCAACCTGGTGGTCACCAACCTGACGGGGCACCCCTGCGTGGTGATCCCCAACGGCTTCACGAACCAAAACCGACCTACCACTATCACTTTCATCGGGAAGTTATTTGGCGAGGCGGAGTTGCTGGCCTTCGTGAAGGAGTACCAGGACAAAACCGATTTCCACAAGAAGCATCCTTCCATCGCAGTGTAGAAGTTCCGGACCCAATCCCACTAAAGTGTCTCAGGCTGTTTTTGCTTTGTTTCGTGAAAAAGAAGGCGAAATCAGCTTGAGGCAAGCTTCGGATTGCATGAGGTTTGTCGCCTCCTGGGGACGTTTCCGTTTTTAACCCATTTTCCAGAAAACAAGCTGAAAATGCACACTTTCACCAAATCCCTTGTAGTAGGGACCCTAACTTTATTTTCATTCTTGCAGAGCCAGGCCCAGAACAAGCCTACGCTAACTGTGGATAAAATCATGCAAGACCCGGCTCAGTGGATCGGTACCTCGCCCAGCAGTGTCTACTGGTCAGATAATGGCAAGCAGGTCTACTTCCAGTGGAATCCTGAGAAAGCCCGGCGCGACTCGCTGTACACGGTGCAGGCGGGCAGCAAGAAAGTAAGCAAAGTATCGGCGGTGGACCGGAAAAAGCTGTTCACGCCCGGCGGCGTCTTTAACCAGAAACGCACCATGCGGTTATACGAGCGCGGCGGCGACCTTTTCCTGGTGAACGTGAAGGACGGCAAACTGCGCCAGCTCACCAAAACTGTGGAGCGGGAGTCATCGCCGGCGTTTACCTTTGACGAGCAGGAAATCACCTACGTGAAAGATGGTAATCTCTACGCCTGGAATATAGGTAACGGTCAAACCCGGCAGCTCACCGATTTCAGGAAAGGCAGAAAGCCCGTGGACCCCGAGTTGGTAAAAGACAAGCAGGACCGTTTCCTGCAGGCGCAGCAAACAGAACTGTTGCAGATCATCCAGAAACGGGAAGAAGAACGTCGGCAGCAGCGTCTGGCGCAGAAAGAAACCGCCAGGAACCGGCCCAAAGAGATTTACATCGAGGATAAATCAGTGGACAATATAATTTTGAGCCCCGATGAGCGGTTTATCACCTATCGTTTGGTGACCAGGCCGGCAAGCGGCAAAATTGCGCAGGTGCCCAACTATGTGACGGCATCGGGCTACACCGAGGAGATTCCTACCCGCACCAAGGTAGGCGATGACCAGGCCACGTATGAACTGGGGCTCTATGATACGCGGCTGGATACCACTTACCTGGTCTCCTTCAAATCGCTGCCCGGCATTCTGGACAGACCCGCTTACCTCAAAGACCAGAAACAGTCCAAAGCCGATTCTGTGCGTTCTGCCGCTGAGGTACGGAAGGTCATGATGTTTGGGCCTTATTATTCACCGGATGGCAAGAAAGCGGTGCTGGTGGCCAGATCACATGATAACAAAGACCGCTGGATCATGGCCTTTGACCCGACTACCCGCGCCATCAAAGTGCTGGACCGCCTGCATGACGAAGCCTGGATTAACGGCTACGGCGCCGGCGAGATCGGTTGGATGCCCGATAGCGAGAACGTGTGGTTCTTGTCTGAGGAAAGCGGTTACGCTCACCTGTACACGGTCAACGCCACCTCAGGAAAGAAAGCTGCCCTTACCAGCGGTAAGTTTGAGGTGCTCAATTTGCAGATGTCCCAAGACAAAAAGTACTGGTATCTTACCACGAATCAGGTGCACCCGGGGGAGCAGCATTTCTACCGAATGCCTTTGAAAGGCGGCAAAATGGAGCAGATCACCCGCATGATGGGCGCCCATGAGGTCACCATGTCCCCGGACGAAAAGAACCTGGCCATCCGCTATTCCTATTCCAACAAGCCCTGGGAGCTGTACCTCATGGAGAACAAGCCCGGCGCTAAACCGGTGCAGATCACCAAATCTACTACGGCGGAATTCAATGCCTATCCATGGCGCGAGCCGGAGGTAATCACCTTCAAAGCCTCGGACGGGGCCGATGTCCATGCCAGGTTGTACAAGCCGGAGAACGCAACTGCCAGCGGTCCGGCGGTGATCTTTGTGCACGGTGCGGGGTACCTGCAGAACGCCCATAAATGGTGGAGCACTTACTTCAGAGAATACATGTTCCACAACCTGCTGGTGGACAAAGGCTATACCGTGATGGACATTGACTACCGCGGCAGCGCGGGCTACGGCCGTGACTGGCGGACAGGCATTTATCGGCACATGGGCGGCAAAGACCTCAGCGACCATGTAGACGGCGCCAAGATGCTGGTGGAGAAATACCAAGTAGATCCTAAGCGCATCGGGATCTACGGCGGTTCTTACGGCGGTTTCATCACGCTCATGGCCATGTTTACCCAGCCCGATGTTTTCGCCGCCGGCGCTGCCCTGCGGTCCGTAACGGACTGGGCACACTACAACCACGGCTATACCTCCAACATTTTGAACGAACCGCAGAATGACAGCCTAGCCTACGTGCGCAGTTCGCCCATCTACTTCGCCGAAGGCCTGAAAGGTGCCCTCCTTATGTGCCACGGAATGGTAGACACCAACGTGCATTTCCAGGACATCGTGCGGCTGTCGCAGCGCCTGATTGAGCTGAAGAAGGAGAATTGGGAGTTGGCCGTTTATCCAATAGAAGACCATGGGTTCGTGGAGCCAAGCAGCTGGACCGATGAGTACAAGCGTATTCTGAAGCTGTTTGAAACCAATTTAAACCAATCGGCCCCGAAATAGAATCTTAACTTAAAACAGGAAAGCCAGCCTCCATGGAGGCTGGCTTTCCTGTTTTATAGGGCTTTTTGAAAAATATAGCCTAAAAACGTCTGGTGAGTGCCACGCCCTGCAGAGACTGGCCGGGGAGCTGCTCGGTGGCTGGCACCAATCGCCAACTGGTTTCCCGGCTTCTCTTGTGGAGTTCCGGTACCAGAATACCAATGCCCGCCCCAACGGCGTAACCCACCAGGTTATCGCTGAGGAAATGTTTACCAGCCTTTAGCCGCAGATAGCCAACTGTAGCCGGGTAAGCAGCCGCTACTCCCCACACTACCGGTCGCCAGGGAGAATCTGGGTGCAGGTCATGAAAGACCTTGGCGGTGAAAAAGGCAACGCTGGCAGTAGCCGCCGTGTGGCCTGCGAAAAAGGAGTTCTCAGCGTACTTGTGCAGGCGTTCCTCCAGTGGTGCATCAGTGGCGTAGACGTTGGGTCTTTTCCGGTTAGTGAGTCCGGCAGTCAGCGCGTACACTCCTCCGGCCAGGGAAACTGTCTCGGCGTAGAGAAAAAAGATGTCTTTGGCGTGCGGGCCTGCTTCTTTATCCGCTAAGAAAAGTAATGGCACAAAGTAGGAGGTGTAGAAGAAGATATCGCTGGCGTCTTTGGCTTTCTTGCTGTAATTGCCCGCAGCCCACCGGTCAAACTTGTTTACTTGGCTTTTGTCAATGTTCCTCAGGTCTTCCTCGGTAAGCTGCTTCTTGTTGGTGAGCAGCATGGAGCCGGTCACAGCCATGGTTACGCCGCCGGCGGTGATGAGGCCATCGCGGAGCAGGTCTGTGTGGTACAATCGTTCCTGGCTCTGGGCCTGCACCGGGCCTCCCGCAAACTGCAGTAGCGCCGCCAGTACCAACAGGTACCGATATGGAAGAAGCAGGCGTTTCATCAGAATTTATATTGCAGGCTTACTCCGTCAAGATTCTGGCCAAGTACCGGGATCACGCTGGGCGAGATGGAGAGTCCGCTGTTTTTCTTGTGCAGCTGCGGCACCAGAATACCTACGGCTGCGCCTACTCCGTAACCTACCAGGTTATCGCTGAGGAAGTGCTTTCCGGCCTCCAGACGCAGGTAACCTACTGCAGCGGGTACAAGGGCCGCGCCAGCCCATACAAACGGACGCGCCGGAGAATCTGGGTTATAGTCATGGAAAACCTTGGCGGTGAAGAAGGAGATGGTAGACACTGCCGCCGTGTGCCCGGCAAAGAAAGAGTTCTGGGAGTTGGCGCGGGTCTTCTGGCCCATTTCCACCTCGGGGCTATACGTCAAAGGCCGGGCCCTGGGAAACGCGGCGGAGCTCATGGTGAAAATGGTTCCTGTGATGGACATGGTCTCTACATACAATGCCAACAGTTGACCCGTGTTGTTATTGATCTTGGAGTCAAACAGCAATAGCCCAGGGGCTGCCAGAGAGCCATACAGCATGAAGTCACTTACCTTTTTAGCGCTTTCGCTATGGTTTCCGGCCGAGAAGCGGTCAAAGCTGTTGACATCGCTCTTCCGCAGGTTCATGGCTTCTGCCTCGGTGAAAGGCTCTTTCTGCTGCATCAGGTAAAGACCTAATCCGCTTAAGCCCATGCCAACGGCGGTAACAGGGGCATCTACCTTGAAGGAGGTTTTATAGGGTGATTCTGATTGGGCAAAAGTCTGGGTAAAAGTGAAAATGCTTATGATAAGTGTAAACAGGTTCCTTTTCATAGTTGGGGAAGGTAGGTTGGTTTGGATTAAAAGATGTTTTTGAAACGGGAGGAGGTATAAAAGGTTTCTGCCCTGCAAAACGGAGCCGGCCAGAGTGAGAAAACCCGTTTTGGGGTCGTTTTCTTTAAACCAGGGCAAAAGCGAAAATGGGTACCGCATTAAGGGGTACTTACCGAAGAAATTGGAGACAGAACCCCGCATTTAAGAAGCAAGGTTTTTGCATCTTCGGCAATTAAGCTAAATTTGCCTCTTGCGGACCAAGTGCCTGATGCGTTTTTCATAAAACCTGGGAGGTGACCGCCTTGTCATAGAAATTATACCTTAGAGAATGCCTTATCTTTTTACATCTGAGTCGGTATCGGAAGGACATCCGGATAAAGTAGCCGATCAAATCTCTGACGCTCTGTTAGATGAGTTCCTGAAACAAGATCCTCAGTCCAAAGTAGCCTGCGAAACCCTGGTAACTACCGGTCTGGTGGTGCTGAGCGGCGAGGTGAAATCAGACGCTTACGTTGACGTGCAGAAGGTAGCCCGCGAGGTGATCCGCCGCATTGGGTATACCAAGTCAGAGTATAAGTTTGATGCCGAGGCCTGCGGGGTGATCTCTACCATCCATGAGCAGTCTGGCGATATCAACCAGGGCGTTGAGCGCGAGAACCCAGAAGATCAGGGTGCCGGTGACCAAGGCATGATGTTCGGGTACGCCACAAACGAAACCGACAGCTACATGCCGTTGGCTCTGGAGATTTCTCACCTGCTTCTGAAGGAACTGGCCGCTGTGCGGAAAGAAGGCAAAGAAATGACCTACCTGCGCCCCGATGCCAAGTCTCAGGTGACCATCCGCTACTCAGACAACCACGTGCCGGAGAAAATTGACACCGTGGTGATCTCTACCCAGCACGATGAGTTTGAAAGCTCGGACGCCTCTGACAGAACTGCCTCTAAGCAGGCTGAGGAGAAGATGGTGGCCAAGATCAAAGAAGATGTGCTGAATATTCTGCTGCCCAGGGTAAAGAGCCATTTGCCGCAACGTACCGTTGATTTGTTCACCGATGACATCACCTACCACATCAACCCAACTGGGAAATTCGTGATTGGTGGTCCGCACGGCGATACCGGCTTAACAGGCCGTAAGATCATCGTGGATACCTACGGGGGCAAAGGCGCCCACGGCGGAGGGGCATTCTCTGGAAAAGACTCTTCTAAAGTAGACCGTTCTGCCGCCTACGCCGCTCGCCACATCGCCAAGAATCTGGTAGCCGCCGGGGTGGCTGACCAAGTCTTGGTACAGGTAGCCTACGCGATTGGGGTAGCTGAGCCGGTTGGCTTATATGTGACCACCTACGGTACCACCAAAGTGAAAGGCGCCAATGGCGAGGTGATGACAGACGGCGAGATCGCCAACAAAGTGAATGAGTTGTTTGAGATGCGTCCTTATGACATTGTGAAGCGTTTCGGGCTGCAGAACCCTATTTTCTCAGAAACTGCCGCTTACGGTCACATGGGCCGCGAGTCTGGCTTGAAGCAGGTGACTTATCAGGTGAACGGCAAAGCCGAAACCAGAGAGTTCGAGACCTTCACCTGGGAGAAGCTGGACTACGTAGATAAAATCAAAGCCGCCTTCAATTTATAAAATTGCGTTTAGCACCTGTTTTAACGAAAAGAGCCCCAAAATGGGGCCCTTTTTATTTATAGGGTGTCTTTATCTTAATGGGTGGCTAACTTGTCTTTGTACCTGATGAGTTGCTTTTTAAGGTCCTCTACGGCTTTGTCTGTGGCAGTTTCAAAAGTACCGGCCTCTTCTGAGCAGTACAGGGTAGCGCCAGGAACGAAGATTTTTACCTCCACCAGTTTATTATCATGAGACTCTGGCTTCTGTACACGCAGGGCCACTTCGCCGCTTACTATTCTGTCAAAAAAGGTATCTAACTTGTCTAGTTTTCTCTGAAGGAAATCTAACAGACTTTGGTCTGCGGTGAAGTGTACAGATCGGATTTGCAGTTTCATAGTTTACTTCTTTAGGGTGTTACGAATTAAGCCTTTGGGTGAGCCTTCTCAAAGACGGCTTTGAGCTTCTCAATTGAGTTGTGGGTATAGACCTGCGTGGCCGCCAAGCTGGCATGGCCCAACAAATCTTTAATGGCGCCCAAATCTGCCCCTCGGTTAAGTAGATGGGTGGCAAAGGAGTGACGGAGTACGTGCGGACTGTTTTTGATGGCAGTAGACACAGAACTCATGTACTTTTTCACCACCCGGTATACATACTTGGGGTAGAGGGGCGCCTCTTTATCCGTAACGAAGAGAAAAGGAGAATTGTTTTTGGGAAAAGTGGCCCGCCGTTCCTGCAAATAAACGGTGAGAGCCTGGACCAGAGAGTGGTTTAGGGGCAATATTCGTTCCTTGTTGCCTTTGCCCAAAACCTTCAAAGTGCTGGCGGAGAGATTGATATCCTCCAGTTTAAGGTTGGTCAGCTCGGCCAGGCGCATGCCGGTGCCATAAAGCAATTCAAGGATGAGTTTTTCCCGCTGGCCCTTGAAATCAGGTGAGAATTCGCTTTGGTCCAGCAATTGGGTAAAAGCATCCTCGGGGATGAAGGCCGGGAGTTTCTTGGCTAATTTCGGGGCTTTAATCCTAACTGTAGGGTTGACTTCCAACACCCCGCGCTGTACCAGGAAACGGAAATAGGAGCGGAGGGAGGCAATTTTCCGGTGGATGGTGCGGCTGTCCAGTTCCTTCTGGACCAGCGTCACTACCCAGGACCTGATAATGGCATGGTCTGCCGCCTGGATATCCTCCAGGTCATATACCTCCTGAAGGTATTCTTTGAACTGCTGAAGATCTGTCTGGTACGAGGTAATGGTATGCGGACTGAAGCGCTTCTCGTACTGGAGGTACTTAAAAAATAATTCCATAAATCAGTAAGTAGCCGCTGTGGGGCGGTACGCACTAATTTATGGAATTACCACGTAAATTCTAAAGATAAGGCCTAGTAGTTGTCGTTCGCGAACAACTGTTGCTTATAGATTGCTCTCTCTTTCTGCTTTCTTTTGGCTACAGAAGGCTTTTGGAAGAAAGTTCTGGCACGCAATTGCTTCAATACGCCAGTTCTTTCAAATTTCTTTTTGAATCTTTTTAAGGCTTTGTCTACAGACTCGTTATCCTTTACGTTGATGATGATCATATAAGAGATTGATTTTAAAGTCAATTGTTTTAAGGAGTGCAAAGATATTGACAAATCTATTGACAGTCAATACCTATTCCCTAATTATTTTAATACTGATCTGGAGATAACAAGTTTCTGGATTTCTGAGGTGCCCTCGCCAATGGTGCAGAGCTTGGCATCGCGGTAGTATTTCTCAGCTGGGTAGTCTTTGGTGTATCCGTATCCCCCGAAAATCTGCAAGGCCTCGTTGGCGGCCCGTACGCTCACTTCCGAGGCATACAGTTTAGCCATGGCTGATTCCTTGGTCACGTTTTCGCCCCGGTTTTTCATATCCGCGGCCCGGTAGGTCAGCAGGGAGGCAGCCTCAATCTCGGTGGCCATATCTGCCAGTTTGAAGGCAATGCCCTGGAACTGCGCGATAGGTTTGTTGAATTGCTGGCGTTCCTTGGCATAAGCCAAAGCCGCCTCGTAGGCTCCTTGGGCAATCCCTAAGCTCAAAGCCGCAATGGAGATCCGGCCGCCGTCCAGTACTTTCATAGACTGGATAAATCCTTCGCCAACTTCCCCCAAGATATTCTCGTGCGGTACGCGGCAATCCTCAAAGATCAACTCGGTAGTCTCTGAGGCGCGCATGCCTAACTTATCTTCTTTACGCCCCGCTGAAAAACCTTCGGTTGGTTTCTCAATGACAAAGGCAGTCATCCCATGGGAATCACCCACCTCGCCGGTTCTGGCAATCACTACGGCAATGTTGCTAGATTTACCGTGAGTAATAAAGTTCTTTGCGCCATTAAGCACCCAGTGGTCTCCGTCTCTTACCGCTACTGTGCGCATGTTTCCTGCATCAGATCCGGTGTTAGGCTCTGTAAGTCCCCAGGCGCCAATCCACTCGGCGGAGGCTAGTTTAGGAAGCCATTTACGTTTCTGCTCCTCATTGCCAAACTGCAGGATATGTCCGGTACACAAAGAATTGTGAGCGGCCATGGAAAGGCCAATAGAACCGTCAATCTTGGATAACTCAGCAATGGCAGTCACATATTCCAGGTAGCCGAACCCTGACCCACCATATTCCTGTGGCACTAGTACGCCCATGAGCCCTAGTTCACCCAACTGCTTGAAGACATGTATAGGGAACTCCTGGGATTCATCCCACTTCATCATGTCTGGTTTGATGGACTTTGCGCCAAAATCACGGATCATATCAGCAATCATTTGCTGATTCTCGTTATAGATAAGTTGCATTGGGGTATAGGTTATCCTTTTAATCTTTTTTTATAAAAGTAGCATAAAAACCTAATCCTACCTAACGTATGTTAGGGTTTCTTGTTCTAGCCTGAGGAATTTGTCACTCAAAAGATTACGTGTGTTCCCAAAGGAGGTGTGTACCCCAGATGAAATGACTGGTTTAAGTGTTTACCATGATTTTATAAACTTTTTTATCAAAAAAAGACTGGAAAGTTGATTGGGTGTTTTTGAAGTAGACCTATTCCTTTATTCAAGATTTTGGCGTAGCCATAACTTTTGCCTTACTTTGTGGTTGGCTCTGTCTGTACCTAACCTAAGTAGGGTGCAGATGTTTATTTTGTAATTAAGACTCTTCCTATATAGGTATGCTTTTTGCTTTCCGCAAACCATTTTTCTATCTCCTTCTTTTGATTGGGATTTCACAACTCAGTTCCTGTAATGTCTATCGGCAGAACGTCATGTTCAGAACAGAGGGTGACGTAAACGCCGATTTGTTGCGGGCTTCTATGGCCGAGGCTGGAAGAAACTATAGGATTCAACCGAATGATGTCATGAACATCCGGATTTACACGAACAAAGGTGAGATTCTGGTAGACCCTAACAACTTCTTGCGTCAGGAATTAACCCAGACAGGAGGTAGAGGTGGGGGAAACGTGGCAGCCCAACAAAACAACCAGAAGGATCAACAGGAATACACAGTTCTGCCCAATGGCGAGGTTAAAGTTCCTATGATTGGCTTTGTGCCGGTACAGGGATTGACCGTTTCCCAAGCCGATAGTCTGTTCCAAAGCAGATTTGAAACTTATTATAGAGACACCTATGTTTATTCACAAGTAATCAGTAGAAGGGTGGTGGTGCTTGGTGCCACAGGAGGTAGAGTGGTTCCCCTTTCTAATGAAAATATCAATGTGGTAGAAGTTTTGGCGCTGGCAGGCGGAATCCCGGAAAATGGGAAGGCGCAAAATATAAGATTGATACGAGATGTGGCTTCAGGAAAACCTATTGTGCATGTTATAGACCTCTCCACGGTGGCAGGTTTGCAGAGGGCGAGCCTCAAGGTGCAGCCTAATGATGTCATTTACGTGGAACCAGTGCGACGGGTATTTAATGAGTCCCTGCGAGATGTTTTGACAGTAGTAGGGGCTCTTTCAAATGTGCTTACCTCTTATATTGTTATCCGGAATATAATCAATTAAGGTCAAAGTAATTTCATGAGCGTAAAGACAGCCAATGATCTGGATGAACTAGATCATCGTTTGGGGAGTGTTGAGGATGAAGAGGATGACGGAGGAACAAGCATAGATTTTGTTACCCTCTTGCATGTAGTACGGCGCAGCATTCCATGGGTATTACTGCTTGTTATTCTGGGTGCTTCAGCCTCTTATTTATATTTAAGATATACCAAAAAAGTATATGAATCATCCTCCACCATCAAGTTGGATGAGCAGTCTGAAGCGGGTGTGCTTGGGTTAGAGAATAATGGCCTCAAAGTAGAGTCTGGAATTGGAAAGCTTCAAGGAGAGGTTGATCTGATCAAGTCTAATATTGTATTTGAAAGACTGAAGAGAACCATGCCTCTTCAGGTGAGTTACCATGTGGAGGCACGGGTGCTAGATGCAGAGTTGTATAAAGACAGTCCATTTGAAATAGTTTATGACTCTACAAACTTTAACGTGTATGATCAGAAAATATACGTGAAGTTTGACTCCCCCAGTAAATTCGATGTTTATGTAGGCGAAGGAGGAAAACATTCTTCACATCCAGTTGGCGTTCCTTTTGCACTTTCTGGTAGTACCATTACTATCAATGCTCTGCCTTCCTTTACTACTGCCAATGTTGGAGAAACGTATTTCTTTATTGTGCATAGTAATCGTTCTCTCAAAGGTTATATTGATAATAATCTAACCACTGCCATTCTAAATCCTGAGTCTAAAACAATTCAGATTTCATTCAAAGACTTTAATCGGTATAAGGCACACGATATTGTCAATAATATTGACGCCGTTTATCTGCAGCACAAGATTGAGCGAAGCAACCAGGCAAGCAGGCAAACCCTTAATTTCTTAAACGATCAGTTAAAGGACACGGAAGACAGCCTCCGGAAAGCAGAGAATGATATAGAAAGATTTGTAAGACAGACTAAGTCTTATGATATCAAATCCAACCTGCAGGAAGCGCTCGCTCAGGTTCAGGAACTGGAAAAGGAAAAGTTGGAACTCAGGTTCCAATTGTCACTGTTGAATACTATCCAAGCTAAAGTTCAGAGAAATGAAGATTTGGCCATGGTTGTTTCCGGTCTTCAAGGCCAGGAAAACCAGGATCCTGAACTGGCTGAACAGTTAACAGAGTTGAGTGATCTGCAGGCGCGCCTTAGAACTGTTAGATTAACCAGTAGGGGTAACACTACTGCCGATAATTCTTTGGAAGATAAACTGGCTTTTACTCAAAATAGAATTGCGGGCATCTTAAATAGCAGCAGAGCTCTGGTGCAGACGAAGATTCAAAACATTGATAGAACTCAAGGAGAATTGACAGGTAAAATCCTGCAAGCTCCTTCACAGGAAACAGAGCGGGCCAGATTAGAGCGGATTTTTGGTCTGTATGAAAGCTTCTTTACCCAAATCCTGAATAAGAGAGTGGAGTATGGAATCGCGATGGCAGGCACTACTCCGGATTTCCAGATCCTGTCACCTGCTAACCTACCGGATGAGTCGAGCCCCATCTCTCCCAACAGGCTTATTATCTATGCCATTGGGGTTGCCGGAGGGTTGTTCTTGGGCATTGGTTTAATTGCCACCCGGTATTTGATGCACGATACTGTGACAAACGTTAGAGAACTGGAGCGGAATACTTCTATCCCGGTCCTTGGAGTTGTTCCATCGTATGACAAGCAGAAAATGCCGTTCTCCAAGTTGGTGGTGAATCAGAACCCTAAGTCTGCTTTGAGCGAGTCTATTCGTTCCATCCGGACTAACCTGGAGTTTATGAGTGCCTCCAAGAAGAAAAGGATCATTTCAGTTACGTCCACCATAAGTGGTGAAGGAAAGACTTTTGTGGCGGTGAACTTGAGTGGTATCATTGCTATGTCTGGGTTGAAAGTTGTGGTTCTGGACTTAGATATGCGGAAGCCTAAGGTGCATATTGCTTTGGATGGAGACAACAGTAAGGGTATGAGCACGATACTCATTGACAAGCATACTGTGCTTGAGAGCGTGCAAAATACCTCCATTCCAGACCTGGATTTTATCTCGGCGGGACCTACGCCTCCGAATCCGTCTGAGTTGATTATGGGGAGCCGTTTTGATGCTGTTTTGGAGGAACTGCACCAAATCTATGATATCGTCTTGATTGACAGTCCTCCAGTTGGTTTGGTAACGGACGGGGTATTGATTATGCGCAAGGCAGATGTTCCGCTTTATATTGTGCGGGCCAATTACTCCAAAAAAGCGTTCTTGAAAGGCATTGATAAGCTGGTGCGTACAAACCACCTCTCCAACATGGCCGCTATCTTAAATGATGTAAGCGGGGCCAATATGTACGGTTACGGTTATGGTTACGGGTACGGATATGGTTACGGGTATGGGCAAGGCTACTATGATGAGGAAGTAAAACCAACATTTGGAAGCAAGTTGAAGTCTATCTTCAAATAGAGATATGTGGGGTAACCTTCGTAAGCTCTGGGGTAAGAGTGAGACTGCTACCTCTTCTTTTGCTGATCTGTTTGCCGATATGCACTCTCATCTACTCCCAGGGTTAGATGACGGTGCTACAACCTTAGACGATTCTTTGCAGCTTCTTGAAGGCCTTTCCGCTTTGGGCTTCAAGAAGCTTTGCATGACGCCCCACATTATGGGCGATTTTTATAAAAATACCCCAGAAACTATCAGGGCTAAGCTACAAGAACTTCAGGAGGCGGCAAATGCACGGGGCTTTGAAATAGCGCTTTCCTGTGCGGCAGAGTATTACTTAGATGAATGGTTTTCCGCTAAACTGGAGAAGGGAGAGGAACTCTTGACTTTCGGAGGGGATCGTAAGTTCCTTTTGGTTGAGACTTCCTATATGAATGAGCCCTCCCATCTGCGGCAGGTGATTTTTGCGACCCAGGCCGCAGGCTATACCCCGGTTTTGGCACATCCTGAGCGGTACACTTACTTTTATGGGAGAATGGAAGCCCTGCTTTCCTTGAGGGAGACTGGGGTGCTTTTTCAGATTAACACCAACTCATTGACGGGGTATTATTCTAAACAGGCCAAAGAGGTAGCTCGGCAACTCATCAAAAGGAAAGCGGTCGAGTTTCTGGGTACAGATACACACTCTGAGAAACACATCAGGGTACTGGAGCGGGTGGTAAATGAACCTTTGTTCCAGGAAGCGATGAAATTGCCCCTCCTAAATACCACGCTATAACTTTAAGCTGATTATCCTTTTGAAACATGTGCTGGTAACCGGTGGCAGTGGCCTTTTAGGCCATTTTCTTTTGCAGCGTCTGCTGAAAGAAGGCTGTGCGGTTACGGCCATTATCAGGAAAACTGCCTCAGAAATAAAACATCCTCACTTGAAATGGGTGGAGGGAGATATCCTGGACCCTTTGTTTCTGAGGTCTTTGGTGCAGCAGGTAGAAGAAGTGTACCATTGCGCAGGCTTTGTCTCGTATGCCCCGCAGGATGCCGGGCTGCTGCAACAGATAAACGTAGACGGCACCGCCAACATAGTGGATGCCTGCCTGGCAAACCCAGGCGTGAGGCTATGCCATGTTAGTTCTATTGCGGCCATTAACCGGAAAAAGGGCGAGAAACTCATTCATGAAGACATGAAATGGGATCCGGCGGTAGAGAGGTCAGTATATGCGTTTACCAAACATTTCGCTGAGATGGAGGTCTGGCGAGGAATCTCCGAAGGCCTTCAGGCAGTAATCGTGAATCCTTCCGTCATCCTGGGCCCTGGTGATTTGTCGCGGAGCAGTACCCAACTTTTCAAATATATTTCTGATGAGCGTGCGTTCTATACCCAAGGGTATGCTAACTTCGTAGATGTTCGGGATGTGGTGGAATGCATGTGGCGGTTAATGAACGGAAACCACTGGGGCGAACGTTTTATCATCAACGGACACCAGGCTTCTTATCACGATTTCTTCCAGGCGGTGGCATCATTGATGGGGAAAAAAGCCCCTAGCGTGAAAGTGCCTTCCTGGGTAGCGGAGATAGTCTGGCGGGTAGAAAGCGTGCGTGGAAAATTGACAGGCACAAAACCATTGATTACCAAAGAAACTGCCCGGATGGCAAAAGAGGAACACTTTTATTCTAATTCAAAAATAAAGGCGGCAACTGGAATCACGTTCCGTCCGTTGCAAGATACCCTGCGTTGGAGTTGTGAGGAGCTTGCAAAAGCAGGAGTCGTCTAGCACAATCCAGTTAGGGTAGAGGTGTTGTATTGAGAAGGGCCATGACCATGGCCCATGTTGAGATTTACTTGTAGATGAACGATAATTTTGAAGATTTCTCCAGCGAAGACCTGGACCTGGTAAAAAGGTTCGAAAACATGCTGGAGTCTAATACTACTGTATTCTTTGATCTCTCAGATTATGAGAGTATCATAGATTACTATGCCAATAGCTTTAACTACAGCCAGGCTTTAAAAGCCTGTGATGTGGGTATCATGCAGTATCCTTTCTCCACGGAATTGCTCATTGACAAGGCGCAGGTGCTGGCCATGCTGGGAGCGTTTGATGAGGCCTTGAACTTAGTGGAGGAAGTGGCCCAGATGGAGCCTGACAATGAGGATATTCCTTTGACTAAAGGCATTATTTTCAACCAGAAGGGAGATTTCGCGCTGGCGATTGACTGTTTCAAGCAGGCCGTGGACCAATCTGAGGTAAAGGATGACATCTATTTCAACATAGGTCTTTCTTACCAGAGTTGGGGCAAGTTCAAGGCGGCCATGAAGTACTATAAGAAGAGCCTGCTCCTGAACATGGAGAATGAGCTGGCCTTGCAGGAACTGCTGTATTGCCTGGAGATCACCGGTGAGGGCGAGGACGTCATCAACTTCTTTCAGGGGTTCGTGGATGAAGACCCGTATTCGGCCATGGCCTGGTTTAACCTGGGTCTGGCGCAGAGCAGGCTGGGAAACCATGAAAAAGCCGTAGGCGCCTATGAATACGCGACGCTAATCCAGCCAGATCTGGCTCCTGCCTATGTGAACCTGGCCAACAACTACGTGTACATGGGCGAGTTCACCAAAGCCATTGAGTCTTTCCAGGCTGCTTTGGAGCATACTGAGCCTAATGCCGATATCCTGTGCAACATAGGGGAGTGCTACGAGAAGCTCTCCCAGTGGGACCTTGCGCATAAGTACTACCAGAAAGCCATTGACCTTTCACCCGAGATGGATGAGGCTTGGTTTGGGATTGGGGTTATTTTAGACTTGCAGGGGAAATGGATGGAAGCCGTCCATTTCTATAAGAAAGCCATCTCTTTCTACGCTGAGAACTCTGATTACTGGCTGGCTTTGGCTGCCGCCGAATACCAACTGGGGAACATCATCTCCAGCGTGGAAGCCTATGAGCAGGCCAGCACCCTGGCCCCCGAGAACAAAGATATTTGGCTGAACTGGTCCATTATCCTTTATGAGCAAGGCAACTATGAGGGAGCTATCGATCTACTGCTGAATGCTTTAGAGTTGCAGCCCGATGAAGCAGAACTTCAATATCGCCTTTGTGCCTACAGTCTGGCGGCAGGAAAGTATAAGCAGGCATATAATTATTTGGAAAATGCTTTAATTTTGGACTTCGATAAGCATAGGCTTCTCTTCGATTTCTTTCCTGAACTGGAGTCCCAGCGAGCCCTTGCTCGCCTGATAGACCAGTATCGCAAATAACGCTTTCATGAACTACGAACTTACCCACCTCCCCCAACGCACTTCCAAACCAAGAGACAGCGGTTTTACCATGGCCATGGACAAAGGCCTTAGCTTACGCGAAACCGAAAATTTTGTAGAGGTAGCCGGTGAGTACGTAGATATTGTGAAGCTGGGCTGGGCAACTTCCTTCGTGACGCCTAACCTGGACCAGAAACTAGACATCTACCGGGCAGCGGGAATTCCGGTGTACTTTGGCGGTACCCTATTTGAGGCCTTCATCGTACGCGGTCAGTTCGAAGATTACCGCCGTTTGCTGGACAAATACAAGCTGGAGTTTGCCGAAATCTCAGACGGCTCCATTGAAATGGACCATGAGCTCAAATGCAAGTATATCCGTACGCTGGCGGAGCAAACCACTGTCCTCTCTGAGGTAGGGTCTAAAGATGACCAAAAAATCATCCCTCCCTACAAATGGATCAGCCTGATGCAGGCCGAGTTGGATGCCGGCGCCTGGAAGGTAATCGGGGAAGCCAGGGAAAGCGGCAACGTGGGGCTTTTCCGCTCTACCGGTGAGGTGAGAAGCGGCTTGGTGGAGGAAATCCTTACCAAGATCCCTTTTGAGAAAATCATCTGGGAAGCGCCGCAAAAAGCGCAGCAAGTCTTCTTTATCAAACTTCTGGGGGCCAACGTGAACCTGGGCAATATTGCGCCCAATGAGATTGTGCCGCTGGAAACTATCCGGTTAGGCCTCAGAGGCGATACTTTCACGCATTTCCTTGACAAGGGAATGTTAGATAAACTTATCTAAGCACCATTCTACAGCCCTATGGAGTTACTCCGTCAGTTCATTGATTTGTTTCTGCACCTGGACCAGCACCTAAGCCAGATTATCTCTGACTACGGTACCTGGACCTATGCTATCCTTTTCCTGATCATTTTTGTAGAAACTGGGGTGGTGGTAATGCCTTTTCTGCCCGGCGACTCGCTTTTGTTTGCCGCGGGCGCGTTTGCGGCCACTGGTGTGCTGAACATCTGGATATTGCTGGTCCTGCTTTTTGTGGCCGCTTTTCTGGGAGATACCCTAAACTACCTCATCGGGGATTACTTCGGGCCTAAGGTTTTCAAGCGGGATTACCGGTTCCTGAAACGGGAGTACCTGCTCAAAACCCAAGCTTTCTATGAAAAACACGGCGGTAAAACCATTATCTTTGCCCGTTTCATTCCCATCATCCGCACGTTTGCCCCGTTTGTGGCCGGCGTAGGAACCATGAAATACAGCAAGTTTCTTTCCTATAACATCATAGGCGGTTTCCTGTGGGTGGTTGGCTTCACGGTGGCCGGCTTCGTGTTCGGGAACATCCCGGCAGTGAAGAAAAACTTTTCCTTGGTGATTTTCGGGATCATCCTAATCTCTATCATCCCGCCCATCATTGAAATAGTAAAGCAGAAGCTGAGCCCCAAACAGCAATAGGCCAACAGTAAGCCAACTCGCAGATTACCTGATATGGAAAATGTTTACGGGCTGGTAGGTTACAAGCTGAGCCACTCTTTCTCCCAAAAATACTTCACAGAGAAATTCCTCACAGAGGGAAACAAGGACAGCGTCTACCATCTCTTCGAGCTGGACACCATCGATGAGTTTCCCGGTTTACTGCAGGCGCATCCCAACCTGAAGGGGTTGAACGTAACTATCCCGTACAAAGAAGCCGTCATTCCTTTCCTGGACTCTCTGGACCCGGCCGCGGCGCGCATTGGGGCAGTGAATGTTGTTAAGTTTGAGGACGGCCGCCTGGTGGGCCACAACTCAGATTACCAGGGCTTCATGCAGTCGCTCCAGCATTTCTACCCGTGCTTTTCGCTGTCGCAGGCGCTGGTGCTGGGCACGGGTGGGGCAGCCAAAGCGGTGATAGCGGCGTTGGAGTACCTCAACATTTCCTATAGAGTAGTCTCCAGGGAGAAAAAACCGGGCCTGCTTACCTACGGGGAGCTCACGCCCGGCATTATGGCATCAGTCTCCCTCATTGTCAATACCACCCCGGTGGGCACTTTTCCCAAAGAAGACGAGGCCCCAGCCATTCCGTATGAGTTGCTGTCTTCTCACCATTACCTGTATGATTTGGTGTACAATCCGGCCGAGACCCTGTTCATGAAACGGGGCAAGGAGATGGGCGCCAAAACCATCAACGGCTATGAAATGCTCTGTCTCCAGGCCGAAGTCGCCTGGCAGATCTGGCACAGCTAATTTCGTTTTTAACTTCTTTTCTGTAAAACAGCCCTAAAACAGGGTAGGCAACGCTGTGCCTTAGGCTGGGATATACCCTGTTTTCTGGTTATCTTACCTGTGACCAAGTAAGTTGTAAAATTATTTTCTGTGGACGCCGCGGCCATGCAACCATTGCGGCCCCTAAGGGCTCTTACCTGTAGAAGATCATTTTAATGACCCTCCGTTGAAGATATTTAAACCCAAAGATCCTTCAGAGGCAGACCTCATCAAGCGGGCGGTAGCCGGCAAACGGGATGCCCAGCATCTGCTCTACCAGCGGTACGCGGGGAAGATGCTGGCCGTGAGTAAGCGGTATGCCCGTACGGATTTTGAGGCCGAGGATATCTTGCAGGATTCATTTATCAAGGTCTTCCGCTATCTGCAGGATTTCAAGGGGGATTGTCCGATGGAGTTCTGGGTAAAGCGTATCGTGATCAATACGGCCCTGAAACACCAGCGCACAAACCGGCACCTCATGGTCACAGACCAGGAGGAGGAGTGGGACGATGTCTCTGAGCACGATAGCATAGACAGCCAGTTTGCCTACGAGGAGCTGCTGGAACTGGTGCGGGGCCTGCCGCCGCGTTACCAGGCGGTTTTTAACCTGTATGCCATTGAAGGCTTCTCGCACAAAGAAATAGGAGAGATGCTGGACATCACCGAGAGCACCTCCAAGTCACAATATTCCCGCGCCCGCGCCAGCTTACGGCAGGCGTTGTTGCGGTTAAAACAGCAATACCATGAAAAAGTCACCGGCTGATAAAGAGAAAGGCCAGTCTGTGGAGGACATCTTCCGGAATGGCTTTGCTGAAGCTGAAAGCGCTCCACCACCCAGAATCTGGGAAAACGTGCACCGCGAAATAGAGAACCAGGAACTGCACCGGTATAGGAAGCAGATGATATGGTACCGCTCCATGGCGGCCGCCTTGCTGTTGCTCCTGCTCTCGGCGGGCATCATTGTTTGGCAGCAGGATTCCTCTCTTCTGGTTGACCAGCAGCATACCCTTGCTTCCGGGCAGGAGAGAAGTAGCCAGAAAGCTCCGGCGGCATCTGTGCCAAACCGGCCTGCGGCCGATGTGGACCTTCCGGCAAATGCCGCCCCCGCGATAGCCGAAGCTCCTGAGATGGCCGAAGCTTCAGAACGCCACGTTACGCCTGAAGTTCTGGCCTCCGTTCCAAGGGTGTTTTCTGGGAAACAGGCTCAAAATAAAGATGCTGCTGGGGCTGCTTCTAATAGCAGGACTTATGCTTTGAATGAGAACCGGCCAGCTTCCACCGTTTCATTGGCGCAGCAAAACCCTAAAGAAAATACCACCACTGCAGATGCAGAAATACTGAAAGAAAGCAAACCTGCCGTAGAATTAGCCATCACAACAGAGGCAGAAAGGCCGGTTACAGACAAAACCATCCAGCCAATAAGCGGGGAAAACAAGGCTTTTTCCCGATCTGTTACAAATAATCTGGCATTTTCTAAAGGACTCCCGTTGGGCTTGGATTCGCTTAAAGGAGTGCCTGAGAGAAGTATTTTGGTTCAGAAGGAAGCCCCCTTGACCAGCTTGGCCCAGACCCCTGCGCCTAAAAAAGGCAATGAAGCCGAAGAAAGTGACGTTTACAAGTGGAGCGTGACCATGGCCTATAGCCCTCAGTATGCTTACGCACCAGTAAAATTAAGCGATAATTCTGCTATGAACAGCCCGGCCGTAGGACAACCCCAGGCATATGCGCAGTACAAGGAGGCGGTAGAGGAATACAACCACAGCTATACCCCAACCTATTCTTATGCAGCCCTAGTGGGTGCCAGTTACCGGATCAATGACAATTGGCAACTGGAGACCGGGGTATTGTACACGCAGAACGAGGCAACCACCACGCAGTCTTACCTGGTGTACCAGGGAGGGTCGGTGTTATCCACGGTAGGGTTTGACCTGGGGAGCTCGTCGGGCAAGAGTGCACCTTTGGTGACCAACGCTTTCAACAATGAAATGGCCGCTAGAGCCATCACTGTAGATCGCACCGACCGCTACAATACCAGGTACCGGTACCAACAGGTAGGTTTGCCCGTGCGGTTGGCTTACCGGCTGAACATGAAGAGAATGTATGCCCTTTTCTCTGGCGGGCTGAACATGAACCTGCTGGTGCAGAACACCATTGTGCCAGAGACAGACCAGGTAGAGGCTGTGAGATATGGGCTCAATGACAAAGATTCCCCATTCCGGACGGTACAGTGGGCAACCACTACCTCCATTGGGGTTGGCTATGACGTCACCAAGAAGATGAGTATACTGTTGGCTCCTGAATTCACCTACTCGCTCAGCCCTATGCTGCGGGAGGCTCAGAGACAGGCCAATCCGTACCAGCTTGGGGTTAGTATAGGCGGCAGATGGCGCCTTGCCAAGTAATAAAGTTTATTTTTTACCAACAGCAGTAGGGGTATGCCTTCCTTTAGTGGTCTCCTCTATCCAGGCATACGCTTACCAAGTTCCCTTACCATTATGAACAAGACTTGCTCTCTCCCCAAAGTAGTAAGAAACTGGGCATTGTTATTTTCTGTGCCATTGTACATTGGTACCTCCGTCCTGTGGCTTAAAGAAGAAATTAAGGATGTTGTAAGTGAGAAAGAACAAAATATAATTGCCGCTATGAAGAGCCAGGTACAGAAAGCGGTGGCAGACAAGAAGATAAAACAAAATACCTTGATTTTACCTTGATTCTTTATTGAATTTGAAATAAATTAATAGTGAAAATCATTATCTTTATAATCAAGGTCAAATTATTAGCATAAAAGTTTGATAGAATAAATGCGTTTAAGAGGAGTAGCTTTATTAGGGCTTGCGGGTTTGCTCACCTTTTCCAGTTGCGAGGATGAGGAGGTAACCAGCGATTGTTTTGAGGCGGTGGTATTAGACCAGGGCTGTGGTACGGTATTGGCCGTTTTGGATCCAGCCGCGGCCGAGATAGTGGACACCAAACCCAGTAATGACACGGTGTATGTGAACACCTTCAACTTGCATCCTGTCTATCAGGTGCCAGGCAAAAGGCTGTACATCACCATCAAATCCATCCCGGAGAACGAGGCGCCTGACTGTCCCGGCTTCATTCCTATCATTTATCCGCATGTAAAGGTGCTCACCGTGAGTGAGTCGCCCTGCAACTAAACTTAGAAGATTCTTTTCTGGTCATATAAAACAGAGACGCCGCTTTGCCAAAAGCGGCGTTTTTGCGTTATTTTAGTAAAGTAGCCTTTAAACACCAGTATATTTAGCAAGAAGGTAAACTCTCTTGCCAAGCCTGGTGTTATAATCCGTTACCTTTGATTGTATTTAATTCCTCTATGGATTTTCAGTTAACCTCAGAATTTCAACCAACCGGAGACCAGCCCAAAGCCATCAAGGAATTGGTGCGTGGTATAAAAACCGGTGAGCACGCGCAGGTGTTGCTGGGTGCCACCGGTACGGGTAAAACCTTCACGGTAGCCAACGTGATCCAGGAGGTGAAAAAGCCCACCCTGGTGCTTTGCCACAACAAAACCCTAGCCGCGCAGCTGTACGGCGAGTTCAAGCAGTTTTTCCCCAACAACGCGGTGGAGTACTTCATCTCCTACTATGACTACTACCAGCCCGAGGCCTACATCGCCTCGTCTGATGTCTTCATTGAGAAGGACCTGGCCATCAACGAGGAGATTGAGAAGCTGCGGCTGCACTGTACCTCGGCCTTGCTCTCGGGCCGCCGCGATGTGATTGTGGTAGCCTCGGTGAGCTGCATCTACGGTATAGGCAACCCCGAGGAATTCGGGAAGAACGTGATTCCTTTGGCCCCGGGCATGAAGGTGAGCCGGAACAACCTGCTCTACCAGTTCGTGTCCATTCTCTACAGCCGCACCGAGGTGGAGTTCACACGTGGAACCTTCCGGGTGAAAGGCGATACCGTGGATATTTTCCCGGCCTACGCCGATTTCGCGTACCGCATCTATTTCTGGGGCGACGAGATTGAGTCCATCCAGCGCATTGATCCGCAGAGTGGAAAGAAGATCGCCGACGAGGAAGGCATTTCGCTGTTCCCAGCCAACCTCTTCGTGACCGGCAAAGACACCTTGAACCAAGCCATCAACGAGATTCAGTTTGACATGGTGGCCCAACACGAATACTTCCTCAAAGAAGGGCGTGACAACGAGGCCAAGCGCATTAAGGAGCGGACCGAGTTTGACCTGGAGATGATCCGGGAACTGGGCTACTGCTCCGGTATTGAGAACTACTCGCGTTACTTTGACCGTCGCGAGCCCGGTGCCCGCCCATTCTGCCTCCTGGACTATTTCCCCGATGACTTTCTGATGGTGATTGACGAGAGCCACGCCACCTTGCCGCAGGTGCGCGCCATGTGGGGTGGTGACCGCTCCCGCAAAACCGCGTTGGTGGAGTACGGCTTCCGTTTACCCGCCGCCATGGATAACCGCCCGCTTACCTTCAACGAGTTTGAGAGCGTGATGCACCAGGTCATCTTCGTGAGCGCCACCCCCGGCGACTACGAGATCCAGAAATCAGAGGGTGTGGTGGTAGAGCAGATCATCCGCCCTACGGGTCTTCTGGACCCCGAGATTGAGATCAGGCCTAGCCAGAACCAGATTGACGACTTGCTGGACGAGGTGGACAACCGCATCAAACGCGGGGATCGTATTCTGGTGACCACGTTGACCAAACGCATGGCCGAGGAACTCACCAAATACATGGAGCGCCTCAACATCAAGGTGAAATACATCCACTCTGAGGTGAAAACTCTTGAACGGGTAGAGATTCTGCGGGAACTCCGCCTGGGCGAGATTGACGTGCTTATTGGCGTGAACCTGCTTCGTGAAGGCTTGGATTTACCGGAGGTGAGTTTGGTAGCCATCCTGGACACGGATAAGGAAGGTTTCCTGCGCGACCAGAGATCCCTCATCCAGACTATCGGGCGTGCCGCCCGTAACGAGAACGGAAAAGTGCTCATGTACGCCGACCGCATGACCGGTTCCATGCAGCGCGCCATTGACGAGACTAACCGCCGTCGCGCCGTGCAGATGGAGTACAACCTGGAGCATGGCATTACGCCGCGCACCGTGCTCAAGTCCAAGGAAGCGATCATGGAGCAGACCTCGGTGGCCGATAGTAACAAACGCGAGCCGAAGGCCTACGCCGGCCCAGATGAAAGCCTCATGTCCGTGGCCGCTGATCCGGTGGTGCAGTATATGAAGAAGGACGAACTGGAGAAGGTCATCAAGAAAACCGAGAAGCAGATGGAAGCCGCCGCCAAAGAGCTGGACTTCCTGCAAGCCGCCAAGTACCGCGATGAACTCGCCGAGTTGCGCAAGCTGCTGAAAAGCAAGCGCGACTAAGCATTAACTAACAGCAAAAGAAAGCCTCGCCTGTTTTGGAGCCGTTTTTAGGAAATCGGCCTTAAAACGGGCGAGGCTCTTTTGTGATTAGGGTAACAAGACTACTTTCTTGGTGCTTTGATACGTGTCGGTCTGTACGGAAACGTAGTAGACGCCGGGAGCATTATGAAGTGACTTCCATTGCAAGGCGTTGACGCCGGCCGAGGCTTTATATGCTTGTTTGTAAACCAATGCCCCTTTGGCATCTGTCACCTGAATCTGTACTGCAGAAGGCGAGGAGAGGGTAAACCGGAGGTTCAACTGATCTCGGAACGGGTTGGGGAAAGCCTCCAGCGTGAACCTTAAATCCTCTGAAGGGTTATCTGTGCCTAACAGGTAGATTTTGGAATACACATAATTGTCAAAAGGCTGCAGGGCGAAAATCCTGTTTTGGCTGTTCTCGGCAAACTGAAAGTGTTGCAGGCTGGAGGCATAAGGTGGAGTCCCGATGTTTTGCATATCCCTGGTCCAGGTTTCTCCTTTGTCTTTGGAGACCAGAATGCCCCGGCTGGGCCAGTTGCTGGTCCAGAGCGTGCCGTCTTTGCTCACGTAAAAGCTATGGGCCACGGGTTGATGCCAGTAATTCCAGGTGGTGTTGTGGGTGAGGTACAAAGGCCGCCACGTCTGCCCATTATCCGAAGATTTAAGGGTTCCTTCCACGGCTAAACTACCAGAGCTTCCGGCCACGCCAACATACAGGCTGTCGTTCTCATCCACCGCGATGGAGTGCAGGTACGCCACATTGAAGTTGGCAATCTCCCGGAATTTGATGTCAACGGGTTGCCAAGTGGTTTGCTCTTTCTGGCGCGTGTATAAACCTATCCTGGTGTCTTGCCGCCCGTTTCCGTCATGGGTGCCCACGTACACCTGATCGTTCTTGCCCACCGCCAGATTCCAGGCGCTCAAAGTACCGGTCATGCCCTGAATATCCTTCGTCCAGGTTTGGCCATTATCTGTGGAGGTGAAAACGCCGTCTCCCACGTAAAATTCCTCTTCGCTACCGTCTTCGCCCAGGTCTCCGGTAACCAGATACAGTTTTCCCTCACTATCTGCCACAATCTTCCGGATGGAGTATTCACTGCTGACCGGGTGAGAAGTCCAGTTCTGGCCCTGGTCTACGGAGCGGTAGACAGTTCCTTTTCCGCCGGCTAGCAGGGTGCCGTCTGCTTTCGCCAGGAGACTGACCACCGCGTGGGGTAACACCTGCTGCCAGATCCGGCCATCATCAGAACTCAAGATACCGCCATCGGTTGACCCAATGAAGATTCTGTCATTCACCGGACTGACTGCGATGCTGGTGGTGTTGGCGAAAGTGGAGCTAAGGGGTGGGCTGGGAGTCCAGACAGCCTGTGCGGCCGCTTTTGTTAAAAACAGGCCCAAAACGGTTAAAAGCGCCAGGAAAGATTTCATAGAAGAGACCATCTGTTAGGGATGTATTGTATTGGAGATTCCGGCAATGGGGCAGAAGTTGCAGAATGAATTAATTTTCCTTTAAAAAAACTCAGGGACAACCTGCTTGTGCATCAGCGCTTTGGTAAACAAGCAGGCAAAGAGCCTTTTCTGGAGCTAGGGGTGAAAGCCCTTGGAATGGTCTTTGCTTTGAAGAGATACCTGTCGTTAAAAAGTGTGGTCGGGACATATCAGGTGCAGTTGTAAACTAAGAGACAGGAATCGCTCCATCTAACCCTTATGTTACCGTGAAAAAACTTTTCCAACTGCTCTGGCTTCTAGCCGCTCCCTATTTATTAGCTTCCTGCTCTGATGACGATGAACCAGCCCCTGCTCCTTATGCCGCTTTAACCAGCAGCGTGCTCTTTTCCAAATTCACCAATAACGGCTACATCCCGTCTGGACGGGCAAGCGAAATGCGCGTCTACTCCGGCGATACCCTCCGCTATTTCTTTCGGTTTGACTCCAATCAAGGTATCAAAGATCTCAAGGTCTATGACAACCTGAGGGGGCGCGATTTTCCGTTGGTG
The DNA here is from genome assembly GCF_017916345.1 of Rufibacter aurantiacus. Lineage (NCBI taxonomy): Bacteria > Pseudomonadati > Bacteroidota > Cytophagia > Cytophagales > Hymenobacteraceae > Rufibacter > Rufibacter aurantiacus. The sequence continues at coordinate 1,125,417 of NZ_JAFMSV010000001.1, read as the reverse complement.
GTGAACCGCACGGCTTCTTCTGTTTCTGGTGGCCTAACCTCCAATGAGTACGAGCTGGAGTACATTGTCAACGATAGCCCAATGCAGGCGCAACCGGGCCAGGAGATTGTACTCACGGTAGAGCCCCAGGAGGCAAATGGCGCCGTTTACCATAATCCGGCCACCGGCAAACCCTTTGAGGTGAAGTTTACCGTATCTGCCTCTTCAGAATACAAAGGCGTGAAACTCTACAACTATTGGGGAGAGAAAAGAAACTCTTTGACCATCCTGGACTATCGCATTGGGGATTCCCAGCCACAGACTTTGGTCAATGAGCCCGGACTTACCCCGTTCGCCTTCCTTACAAACAAAATGCCTCCTAGAGATTGGCTCGATCAGCGCTTTGAGCATTCTTTTACGTCGGGCCCGAGCATGGGCGAAGGACAGGTGGCGTACGTGAAAGTGCCCGCCGCCGCCAGGAACTGGAGCCAGCCCAACCAGATTGCAGCCGCTATGAAACAATATGGCCCTGAAAAGACCGAGGTGAACAACGTGCAGGCCGGCGATATCTACGCAGTAAGGGTGCGCTACCCTCTCAACAACTCCTGGGTCATTTACGGGCTAATAGAGGTAAAAAGCATCGTGGATGACGGCGGCGATACCCACACCGGTAACGGTCATGATGAGGACTACATGGAGTTTGATATCAAGTATTTCCCCGGCTACCGGTATTAGTCTAAAATGGATTGGCCGTTTACACGCCGATTTCACCAAAAAACCTCCAAAACAGAAAAGCCGCTCTATCTAGTAGAGCGGCTTTTCTGTTTCTATAAGGAATAAGCTTAAATCAACTTATCCGGGGTGATAGGCAGTTCCCGGATGCGTTTACCGGTGGCGTTGAAGATGGCGTTGGCAATGGCCGGCGCTACGCCGATGGTCGCGATTTCCCCGATACCTTTCGTCCCTAGCGGGTTCCCGATGAAGTCCGGTTTGTCCACGAAAGCCACCTCAATGTTAGGCGAGTCGGCGTGCACCGGCACGTGGTACTCGGCGAAGTCTTTGGTTACGTAGCGCCCGAATCGGTCATCAATCACGGCACCCTCGGTCAGGGCCATCCCGATGCCGCCCACGGCACCACCAATCATCTGGTTCCCGGCTGTTTTCTTGTTCACAATTTTACCCGCATCGGCGCAGGAAACCAACTTGGTCACCCGTACCTGACCGGTGAGCGGATGCACCTGCACTTCTGCAAAATGCACCGAAAACGAGTACATGGAATATTTGTTCCGTTCCGGATTGTCTGGTTTTGACTCCTCGGTGGCTTCCAACTCCGGCAGGCGCTGCTGTTTCAAAATATCAGTGAGAGACAGCTTGGTGTTGGGCGCGTTGGCAAGGGAAACCTGTCCGTCTTTGAAAGCGAGGTCCTCGTATTTGGCTCCTTTGAAGCTGGATTCCGCGTTGCCGGATGCCATTGTAGCCAGCTTCTTCTTCAGAGAATTACAGGCAGCCTGTACGGCAGAGCCCACGCTGGCCACCGTAGCCGATCCGCCCTGGCTAGGTGCCGGCGGGAAAAGCGAACTTCCCAGCTCAAAGGTGATTTTGCTGGGGTCCATGCCCAACGCATCAGCGGCGATCTGTACCATAGCCGTTCCGGTGCCGGGGCCGATATCGGTAGTGGCACTCTGGATGAGTACGGTTCCGTCGGAGCGAAGCACGGCTCTAGCCGAGGCCCGGTTCCGGTGCGAGCCGAACGTGCCCACGCCCATGCCGTAGCCTACCAGCCATTCGCCGTTGCGCACGGTGCCGGGTTCTAGTTTTCGGTTTTTCCAACCGATTTTCTCGGCGCCCATCTGCATGGCCTCGGTCAGATATTTGGTAGACCAGGGCAGGTCACGTTCAGGGTCGCGGTCGGTGTGGTTTTTTATGCGGAACTCCAGCGGGTCCATTTTCAGCACGTAGGCCATCTCATCCATCGCCGATTCCAAGGCGAACGCGCCAGTGGCCTCGCCGGGACCGCGCATCCAGATGGGCGTGCTCACGTCCAGCGGCAGAATGCGGTAGCGGGTGGTGATGTTGGGGCTGGTGTACATCATGCGCGTCTGCTGCAAGACAGACTCCGTGAACTCCTCGTAAGAAGACGTTTGTCCGATTGCTTCGTGCGTGATGGCGGTGATTTTTCCGTCTTTGGTCGCACTCATGCCCATTTTCTGCCAGGCAAACGGACGGTATCCCACCATGGTGAACATCTGCTCGCGGGTGAGCATTACCTTCACCGGGCGGTTCACCTTCTTGGCAGCGATGATGGCGGCGGTTTCGTGGGGCCAGGTGTGCAACCCGTTCCCGAAGGCGCCACCCACAAACGTGGCAATCACCTTCACGTTCTCCACCGGAATGTTCCACTCCTTCGCAAATGCGTTCTGCGTACCAATCACCGCTTGGGTTTTATCATAGACAGTGAGGCGGTTGTCAGCTTCCCAGTGGGCCACAATGGCCTGCAGTTCTATGGGGTTGTGGAATTCCGTAGGAATGACGTATTCGCCCTCAACCTTCAGCGGTTCGCCTTTGTACGCATCCTCTTTGCCCTTCACATAATCATTTAAGTAGTGCTTAGGGTTGCGCTGGGCGTGCGTAGGCAGAATGGCTTTGGACTGGTGCTTGAGAAAGTCAGTGGCGTGTTTGTCTTCTTCGTACTGCGCTTTCACCAGCCTAGCAGCATAGCGGGCGCGCTCCAACGTATCGGCCACCACAATGGCGATGGGCTGGTCGTTGAAGTAGACTTTGTCGTCATAGAACACGCGGTGCGGCTGCCCGACGGGTTTTGGTTCCGTTGGGTGTGCGGCCTGGATGTAGCCCGGTACTTTTGGGGCATTCTGGTAGTGCAGCACGGCAATCACGCCCGGCGCGCGCTCGGCGGCTTTGGTGTCGATGCTCTTGATGCGGCCTTTGGTGATGGTACTGCCCACCAGCACGCCGTACGCCATGTTGGGCAATTCGTACTCCGCGGAGTATTTGGCCGCGCCCGTCACCTTCAGCCGACCGTCTACCCGGTCCATCGGCTTCCCGACGTTATCTTGGAAGAAATAATCTTTCATAAGGAAGAGAGGTTAAACGGCAGCTGCCGCGTTTTTCAGCGCCTGCACAATGGTGTTAGGGCCTAGTTTCAGTTTAAATTGATTGTGTTCAAAGGCCTTGGCCCCGCGCATAGCGATCTCGGCGGCCTGCCGGAATGTCTGCTCCGTTGCTGGTTTGCCCACCAGGGCTTTCTCAGCATCGGTCAGGCGCCAGGGTTTGTGAGCTACGCCGCCCATGGCCAGGCGGGCATCTTTGATGGTGTTGTTTTCAATCTGGAGCGCCGCCGCCACTGATACCAGCGCGAAGGCGTAAGACGCGCGGTCGCGTATTTTGAGGTAATTCACGTTTTTGGTGAAAGCGGTTTCCGGCACCTCCACGGCGGTGATCAGCTCACCTTTCTGCAGGTTGGTGTCAATCTGCGGAGTGTCGCCGGGCAGACGATGGAACTCGGCAAAAGGGATCTTGCGGTCGCCTTTGGGGCCGGAGACCAGCACGTTGGCATCCAGCGCCACCAGGGCCACGCTCATATCGGAAGGATGCACGGCGATGCATTTATCGCTGTGCCCGAAGATGGCGTGCATACGGTTGAAGCCTTGCAGGGCGCCGCAGCCGGTGCCGGGTTCGCGCTTGTTGCAGGGCAGGGCGGTGTCATAGAAATACGGACAACGGGTACGCTGCAGCATATTCCCGCCTACGGTGGCCATGTTCCTGAGCTGCGCCGAGGCGCCCGCATTCAAGGCTTGGGATAACAGCGGATGCTTTTCCAGGACCAGTTTGTCCTCGGCTACTTCACCATTCAGGGCCAGTGCCCCGATGCGGACCGCGCCGTTTTCTTTCTCGATCTTGCGGAGCGGCAGTTTGTTGATGTCCACCAGCTTCTCGGGCACCACGATGCCGCGTTTCATGAGGTCCAGCAGGTTGGTACCGCCGGCAATGAACATGGCGGTCTGCTCTTTGGCTACCGTGTCAATGGCCGCTTTGTTTTTGGTAGGCCGAACGTATTGGAACTGGTTCATACTTTCTGTCCTCCGTTTTTAACTTCCTTGATGGCGTTCACAATGTTGGGGTAGGCGCCGCACCGGCAGATATTGCCGCTCATGTATTCGCGGATCTCATCGTCAGAATCGGCGTGGCCTTCTCGCACGCAAGCCACCGCGCTCATGATTTGGCCCGGGGTGCAGTAACCGCACTGGAACCCATCGTGCTTGATGAAGGCCTCCTGCATGGGGTGCAGTTTGTCGCCGTCGGCGAGGCCCTCAATGGTGGTGATTTTCTTTCCGTCCTGCATCACCGCCAGGGAGAGGCAAGACAGAACGCGCTGCCCGTCTACGTGCACGGTGCAGGCACCGCATTGGCCGTAGTCGCAGCCCTTTTTAGTGCCGGTGAGGTGGAGTTGCTCGCGGAGCAGGTCCAGCACGGTGGTGCGGGGCTCCACGGAAAGCTTACGTTTTTTGCCGTTGATCTCCAGCGTCACGTTCACCTTCTCAAAGGCGGCGGCCACCTTCTCCTCAAACTTCAGATCGGCGGCTTTCACGGCCACGCCCGGCGTCAGCGCGAAGGCGGTCAGGATAGAAGATTGTTTCAGGAAATTGCGGCGGGCTTCATTCGGGCGTTGCCCTTCCTCGCCCTCGGGCTGAGGCTGGGGAAAGTCTTTTTCTTCGGCCATATGTACAGAAATTATTTGCGGATTTAAGAAGGCATATTACCCATAATGGGCATCAGAATCAATTTAAATAACAAACGGAGACCTTACCGATGGGTTGGGTAGGCGACACTAACGAGACGAATTTGAAGATCCAGCCCGGAACAAGGTTCCTGTTTTGGGGCCGATTTCCCAAAAACAGGCTCTAAACAGGAAGCTGCTTCCGGAGATCAACTGCTATACGGTTTCCTGCGGAACTCTGGCGTATCTTTGCGTCCCTATTTAGAATTAAGCTTTATGCCTGCTTTACCATCAAACCAATTCACCTTCAGACCCGGAACCGCCGCCGATGCCCGCTTACTTGCCGATCTGGGCTGGCGCACCTTTGACGAGACTTTTGCAGCCTACAACCGTCCCGAGGACATGGCCGCGTTCCAGCCCACCATGTACACCCCGGAACTACAGGCCGCAGAATTAGCCGATCCAGATACGGAGTTCCTGATTGTGGAATCTGAGGGAGAGGCCGTGGCCTATGTGAAGTGGAGCACTAGCCCGGCGCCATCTGAAATATCCGGGAAGAAGCCTTTTCAGATAAGCCGGCTGTATCTGCTCCAGGCCTGGACCGGCCGCGGTTTAGGCGATACTTTGATGAAAATGAGCTTAGAACGCGCGCAGCAAAAGGGGCACGACGTGGTGTGGCTCACCGTGTGGGAAAGCAACGAGCGGGCCATCCGGTTCTACCAGAAATACGGTTTCCGGGAAGCGGGTGAGCTGACTTTTGTGCTGGGCGAGGACGTGCAGCGGGATCTGTACATGCAGCGGGAGGTATAGGCACAGACGCTCGCAGGTCCTCCGGACGCTACAAGGTCTTTTGAGCAAACGGCATTACAATTCGTCTTCTTCTATAAGAGGAATGATGCTGCGGAAGTCAGCATTTGCTTTGTGGAAACTTTTCAGGGGGCTCTTGCCTCCAAACCATTTGAGAACTGTTTCTCGTTCCAAGTTAGTCTGCTTTTGTGATAAGAGGCTATTGTAAGATGAGTAAGGCCAATCTTTGAAATCCTGAATTAACCCGTGATGTTGCGGGTTGAAATGAATGTAAAAAATCAGGCTTGTAAAGTATGCTTCAGAAGTGACTTCTTTTCTTCTGAACCGCTTCTGGAACAGACTGTCTACTCTGTCGTAGCGGGCGTTCATGGCTTTGGTAAAAGCGTTCAGGAGATGTCCCCATTGCCTCTGAATGCGAACAGGTATCAACTCCTGGTTTTGCTCGCTTCTTTTAAAAAGCGCCTCTACTTCCCTCACCTGAATCAGGAAATGCACATGGTTAGGTAACAGGCAGTAGCAGTAAGTATGCACAAACGGAGCCACGTATTTCCGGTATAACTGAAGGAAGTGAAAATAGCTTTCCTGATTCACGAAAACCGTTTCGCTGTTATTGCCTCGGGTATAAACATGATAGAACTTACAAGGCTCAAATTCCTTTGTCTTCTGCATCTACCCATATACGAGAACCAATAGCGTTTGCTCAAAAGACCTCGTAGCGTCCGGAGGACCTGCGAGCGTCTGCGCCAACAGCCTTACACCACCAATAACCCGCGCTCCCGCAGATCCAACCACGTATCGGTGATCAGGAACTCCTGGAAGGTGAACATTTGCCCCTCAGGATAATCGGCGGCCAGGTCTTTCAATAAATACTTGGTGCCGTAATCTTCAGACAGTCTGGTGAGCCAGGAATGCAGCCATTGTCCCACTTCGGGAGAGGTCCTGATTTCGTATTCCTCGGTTTTCTCAGTGAAGGTGAGCAGGGCGTTGTGGAAGGTGCGGCCTTTCTTGGTTTTGGTGACTACTTCTATTTCCGGGGCATTACCCAGCCATAGCACGCGAAGATTCTGCTTCTCAGAATCGGGTTTGCCGATGGCTTCCACCGCTTGGGCAATCATGTTCTTGGGGTGAGAGGAGCGCGGCACTTTGAAATCAAACCAGAAAGAAAGCGGTTCTTCCAGCCCAATGCCGTGCATGTAGTTATACAGCGCTTTCGCCAAACCAGCCCCGAAAAGCTCGTGGTCGGCGCCCTGCGGGTCCTCGTGCCACAAGTCGTTATCGGCGAACAAGCCAGGTTCCGGGCCCACTTTCACCACGCCGTATTTCTCGGGGTTCTTGCCCACGGGGCTGTGGGCGGTCATGGAGAACCGGTGCCAGTACCCACTCTGAATCACGTTCTGCTCAAACAGCTGCCGCACCACTTCCAGGGAATCAATGGTTTCCTGTGCGGTTTGGGTGGGGAAGCCATACATCAGGTAGGCGTGCACCATAATGCCGGCGGCGGTGAAATCACGTGTCACTCTAGCCACCTGGGCGATGCTCACGCCTTTCTCCATCTTCGCCAACAGGCGGTCAGAAGCTACTTCCAACCCACCGGACACGGCAATACAACCGCTGGCGGCCAGCAAACGGCACAGATCAGCGGAGAAGGTTTTCTCGAAACGGATATTGCCCCACCAGGTAATCTTCACGCCTCGGCGCAGCAATTCAATGGCCAAATCACGGAGGGCTAGCGGGGGGGCGGCTTCGTCTACGAAGTGGAAACCGGTCTGGCCAGTCTGCGCGATAATCTGCTCAATGCGGTCCACCAGCAGCGTGGCCGGGGCGGTCTCGTAGCGGGAAATATAATCTAAGGTGATGTCACAGAAGGAGCAGCGTTTCCAGTAGCAGCCGTGGGCAATGGTGAGTTTGTTCCAGCGGCCGTCTGACCAGAGGCGGTGCATGGGGTTGAGCACTTCCACCACGCTCAGGTACTCGTGGATTTTCAGGTCGCTGTAATCGGGCGTGCCTACCTCGGTGTGCGGGATGTCGGCATCGGTGGAGCCGTTGAGGTACTGTACCTCACCGTTCAGCAGCAGGAAGGTGCGTTGCAGTTGCTCTACGTCGCGTTGGCCCTGGAAAAACTCCAGCAGTTTGAGCCACGGACCTTCGCCGTCATCCAGTGTGATGAAATCAATGTATTTGAAAATGCGGGGCTCGCGCAGGCTTCTGAGTTCGGTGTTGGGGTAGCCGCCGCCCATGAGCGTTTTCACGTGCGGGTACTTTTGCTTGATGAACTGCGCCAACCGCAACGCACCGTACAGGTTTCCGGGGAAAGGAACGGAAAAACCTACCACCTCGGGCTGCACTTCCTGCATCCGTTCGGCTAGCAAATCCAGTAGCATCTGGTCTACCAGATTAGGCGCGGTTTGCAGTTCTTCTTCCAACGGGTCAAAGGACGTGGCGCTGAGGGCCAGTTTATCTGCGTACCGGCTAAAACCGAAGTGCGGGCACACGGTCTCCTTGATCAGATCGGCTAAATCCTCCAGGTACAGCGTGGCCAGGTGCCGGGCCCTATCAGTGATGCCCATGGTCCCGAAGGCTTCCTCCAGATCGGCTAACTGCAGAAACCTGCTAGCCTCCGGCAGAAATGAACCCATCGCGATGGGGTGCGCTAGCGTGCTGTCGCGGCCCTGCAGGAAACGGATGACGGGCTCAATGGTGTCCAGGTAAGCTTTGCGCAGGCGCAGCATTCGCTGGCTGTTATCCGATAGCTCGTAAGCACCGTCCAGAATGGCTTGGAATACCTGGTTCAGGCCTTTGCGGGAAAACAGACGCAAAACCAACTCCAACCCGAAATCAGTCTGCGTCACGTCAAACCCTCGGCCGCGCAGAAAACCTTTAATGTAAGCGGTGGCGGGGTAGGGCGTGTTCAGCTGCGTAAGCGGCGGCGTGATGAGCAGGATTTTAGGAGTGGAAGTCAAGGGAATTTTATTTTGGGCAAAGGTAGTGAAAGGTGTGCTGAGTCTTGCGTTAAGCGCTGTTAACTCCATTTAGGGGTTGATTTCTGGAAAGCAGCCTCTAAACGGAGTTCAGGGTATTTGTGTGAGAAACAGCCGACTTTACCTTTGAGTTCGCTGGAAGGGGCCGGAAGCCATAAACAAAGGCAGTAAGCCGAAAGTCAAGGGCTAGGTAATGAAAAAGCATCTCGGTGGTTAGGTAATGAATGTACCGTAACCACCTAACCACCTGCGGCAACTTTCGTATAAGTACGGACTCGCTGAACGGCATTTCTTCCGCCAACTCCTTTGGCAAAGTTTCGGCACATAACCCCCATCGCGTTCTCTTTACAGCTTATATAAGACCTATGGAGCATACAAGCATCGCCATTGTTGGAGGAGGATTAAGTGGGACCCTGACGGCCATTCACCTGTTGAAGGCAGCCCGAAAAGCCACCACGGTGTATTTGCTGGAAAAAGAGGCCCGGAAACTGCATCGGGGAGTGGCCTACAGCAGCAGTCTGCCTTTCCAGCCCCTGAATGTGCCGGCGTCCCGCATGACCTTGTTCCCGGAAATGCCCGACCATTTTGTGGATTGGCTCCGGGAACACCAAACTGACTATGCGGGTCAGTTGCCTTCGCCAGTGACCCCAGATGCTTTTATCCAGCGGTGTATTTTCGGCGACTACGTGGAAGATTGCCTGGCCTCCGCGGAAGCCAATGCCTACGAGGGAGTGAAGTTGGTGCGGGTAAACCAGGAGGTGATCTCTTTGGAGAGAAGAACCAGTGGCCCTTCCTTTGTGGTGTCCCTCAATACCGGAAGTTGGTTGTCGGTGCAGAAAGTGGTGCTGGCCCTGGGCAACCTGCCGCCCGTGGAAATTCCCATTCCCAACAAAGCTTTCTACAAAAGCTCTCTGTACAAAGCCTCGGCCTGGTCTCCGGAAATTTTGAATGAACTGCCGCTTCAGGCCCCTTTATTGCTGCTGGGCTCCAGTCTGACCATGGTAGATCTGCTGGGCAGCCTGGTTAAGAAAGGGCACCAGGGCAAGATATACGTGGTGTCTCGGCATGGCTTGCTTCCGCAGGCCCATCAGGTAGACACGGTGCCTTACCCTGTGGCTCCGGTGCGTCTACAGAATCCTCTTTCCCCTTTGAAAGCGATGCGCCTGCTCAGAAAAGAAATCAGCATAGCCGCCCAAAAGGGATACTCCTGGCACAGCGTGGTAGATGCCCTGCGGGATTCTCTCTCCGGTATCTGGCAGAATTTTTCCCTCCAGGAGAAAAAACAGTTTCTGCGTCATGTAAAACCCTATTGGGAAATCCATCGGCACCGGATGCCGCTTTCCTCTTCTCACATGCTCCGGCAGCTACAGGAGAAAGGGCAATTAGAGGTCAAGGCCGCCTCCCTGGTAGACCTCCACGCCAACGGGGAAATGGCCCAAGCAGAGATCAGGAAAAGGCAAAGCACCGATACCCAAACGCTGGAGGTAGCCATGGTCATCAACTGTACCGGTCCGCTCTGTGATTACACCAAAAGCCAGCACCCGCTGATTCAACAACTGCTGGAACAAGGTTTGATACAGGCAGATGAGTTAAAAATGGGCATCACGGCTACAAAGGAGGGGAATGTGCTCAATGCCGCCGGTTTGCCCGTGGAGAACCTGTTTGCCATAGGCCCCCCGCTGAAAGGAATGTTGTATGAGTCCACGGCCCTGCGCGAGATAAGGCAACAAGCGGCTTCCCTGGCCAGCCTGCTTTTATTTGGCGAGACCATGCTGGCGGCAGCCCTGTAGACAAGCTGGTTTTGAGATGGCGCCTTGCCTGGCTTGAATCCTGAAGTGCTGTTTCCAGGCCCATTTCTGGAAAACGACCTGGAAACAAGAAGTAGCCGAAAGATGCTGTAGTTTTACCGGCGTCTAATTTTTTTAATCCTATGTTCCTGATTGAACTCACCTACAAAGCACCTTTTTCAGAGATAGAGCCGTTCCTGCCAGAGCACATGGCCTTCGTGGAGAAGGGCTTCGCCAGTGGCTTGTTCCTGGCCTCGGGCCGAAAGGTACCCCGCGACGGCGGTCTCATTTTCTGCAAGGCAGACAGCAAAGGCCAGGTAGAGGAATTCATGCAGGAAGACCCGTTCGTGTACCAGGATCTGGTAGAACTGAGGATAGTGGAGTTTGTGGCGTCCCGCGCCGAGGCCGGTATGGAAGCCCTGTTGGGTTGATTCGTTTTAGGGCTGTTTTTGGCAAATCGGCTCAGAACCAGGTACAATCCAGGGTAGAATAGTGATCAGAAAGCGGAGGCTTGTCGTTTTTTTCCGTAGTACCGGGTAAGCAGACAGGGACTTCTGCTTTTTACTTCAAACCAAACCCAGTTTCCATGGATTTCTACCAACGCCCCACAGAGGAGATTTTGCGGGAACTTCAATCTTCTCCCCAGGGACTCACCGCCGCCGAGGCCCAGACCCGGCTCCAGACCCACGGCTACAATGAACTCAAAGAGGCCGAGAAAGACTCTGTCCTGAAACTGCTGCTGGAGACTTTCAAAGACCCCATGGTGATTGTGCTGCTGTTTGCCGCCGCCGTGCAGTTGGTCCTGGGCGAAGTTATAGAAGCGGTCATCATCTTTGCCGTGCTGGTGCTCAACGCCATTGTGAGTGTGGTACAGACCAAGAAAGCCGAGGGCGCCCTGGATGCTCTGCGCCAGATGTCGGCCCCCTCGGCCAAGGTGCTGCGCGAAGGCGTCACCAACACCATTCCGGCCCGCGAACTGGTGCCCGGCGATCTGGTAGTGCTGGAGGCCGGCGATTACGTCTCCGCTGACGGGCGCTTGCTGGAGAGCGGCTCCCTGCGCACCGATGAAGGCATGCTCACCGGCGAGTCCTTGCCGGTGGAGAAGCACGTGAACCCCATTCCGGAGGAAGTTGCCCTGGGCGACCGCAAAAACATGGTGTACAGCGGCGCGCTGGTGGTCTACGGCCGGGGCGCGTTTGTGGTCACCGCTACTGCCACCAAAACCGAGATTGGGAAAATAGCTGATCTGCTGGCCACCGCCGAGTCAAAGCAAACCCCGCTACAGCGCAAACTCGCCGATTTCAGCAAAAAATTGGGTTGGGTCATTCTGGCGCTGTGTATCGTCATCTTCGGGGTGGAGGCCTTCCGCGTTTGGACTGGTACCGCGGCCCAGGACACCACCGGAGCCTTGCTCAAAGCCTTCATGTTTGCCGTAGCCGTGGCAGTGGCCGCCATCCCCGAGGCGCTTTCCTCCATCGTGACCATTGTGCTGGCGGTAGGCACGAACAAAATGGCCCGGCGCCACGCCATCATCCGCAAGCTGCCCGCCGTGGAAACCCTGGGCTCCACCAGCGTCATCTGCACCGATAAAACGGGCACGCTCACCCAGAACAAAATGACGGTGGTAGACTATTATGTGCCCGGCAAATCAGAAGACGAATTTCCCGATGACCCCTCGCGGTGGACAGCTGAGGAACGCCGGCTCATGCAGGTGGCCGTGCTCTCCAACGATGCCCAGATCAACGAAGACGGCGCCGAACTGGGCGATCCCACCGAGGTGGCCCTCATCGCGTTCAGCAACAAGAAAAACCAGCCTTACCAGCAATTGCGGGAGGAGTTCGGGCGCGAAGACGAGTTGCCCTTTGACTCTGACCGCAAACTCATGTCTACCGTGCACACTATTGAAGGGCAACGGCTGATGCTGACCAAAGGCGGCCCCGATGTGGTGTTCTCCCGCTGTTCCCGCGTGCTCATTGACGGCGAGGAGCAGCCCTTCACCCCGGAACTCCAAGAAGAGGTGAGGGAGCAGAACGAGAACTTCTCTAACCGGGCGCTCCGCGTGCTGGCCTTCGCCTACAAACCGCTTTCTAATGGCGCCTCCATTTCCTTTGAAGACGAAAACGACCTGGTGCTGGTGGGCATGAAAGCCATGATTGATCCGCCGCGCGAGGCCGTGTACTCTTCCATTGAGGAAGCCAAACGCGCCGGCATCCGCACGGTCATGATCACCGGCGACCACAAGACCACCGCGCAGGCCATCGGGAGGGACATCGGGTTAATGGACGAGGACGATATCGCTTTGACCGGCCAGGAACTTGATGCCCTTTCTGAAGAGGAACTGGACCAGAAACTGGAGCACATTGCCGTGTACGCCCGCGTGTCGCCGGAAAACAAGATCAGGATTGTGCGCGCCTGGCAGCGCAAAGGAAAGATCACGGCCATGACCGGCGACGGCGTGAACGATGCCCCCGCCCTGAAACAAGCCGACATTGGCATTGCCATGGGCAGCGGCACCGATGTGGCCAAAGACGCTTCCGCCATGATCCTTACGGATGACAACTTCGTGTCCATTGTGAGTGCCGTGGCCGTGGGACGGACCGTGTTTGACAACATCAAGAAAGCCATTGCTTACCTGTTCGCCGGGAACCTGGGCGCCATCATCGCCATTCTGTTTGCTTTGGCCCTGGACTGGATCAACCCATTCACGCCCATTCAGTTGCTGTTCATCAACCTGCTCAATGACTCTTTGCCCGCCATCGCGCTAGGGGTGGAAAAGCCGGAACCTAATGTGATGCAGCGCAAACCCCGGGACATCAACGAAGGCATTTTCGCTGGCGATACCCTGCGCTCGGTGCTCATGCGGGGCCTGCTGATTGGTACGGCGGTGATTGTCTCGCAGTGGCTGGGCTTGCAGCAATCGCTGGAGATGAGCGTGGCCATGGCCTTTACCACCTTGATCCTGGCCCGGACCCTGCAGACCTTTGCGGCCCGTTCTAACACCCAAACCGCCTTCGGGGCCGGGTTCTTCCAGAACAAATACCTGTGGGGGGCCGTGCTGCTCTGCTTCGGGCTGTACGGGCTTACGGTGCTGCCGGCGCTTCGGCCTATCTTCTCCATTCCCGCGGATTTCGGGTGGGAAGAATGGCAGAAAGCCGCCGGTCTGGCCTTTGGCGCCGTGACCTTGATGGAAGTCTGGAAGCTGATGCCGTGGGTATCCAGGAAAAATAAATAAGATGAGAGTTGCTGGGGAAGGTCTAAGAAACTAGAGCACCTGATTCCTGATCGATTTCCTGAAATCAGGCTTAAATCAGTTTAACTTTGGTTTTAGCCTGATTTCAGGAAAACGCCCTTCAAACAAAACACTCATTAAAACGCTGGCCTTTAGGAAAACGAGTAGCCTTGTGAGGTGCTATCACTGTCTACGGCTTCAAAATCAGAATCCAGCAGGGTGACGCTTACTTCATGGTCCTGGAACTGGAGGTTGCCGAAAGTGCTGGCGAAAGCGGTCTCGGTGGCATCGGCGCCGGAGGCTATCTTCACCATTCCGTTGAGGGGTGCCATTTTAGTAGCGTCCAAGAGAACCCAGTGACCGCCCAGGTAGGCCTCAAAACAGGCGTGGAAGTCCTGGGGCTGCAGTCTGTAAGAATACGCGGTCACATACCGGGCCGGAATGGTGAGGGCGCGGCACAGGGCCACTCCCAGGTGCGCGAAATCACGGCAGACGCCCACTTGTTCGGTGATGGTATCAAAGGCCGAGGTATGCGGCGTAGTGTAGCCACCGCTATATTCCACGTTTTCATGAATCCAGTCGCGCACGGCCATGACCTTGTTAAAGCCGTGGTAAATGTGCCCGAATTTATGGTGCGCAAACTTGTACAGGCGGTCTGACTGGCAATACCGGCTGGGGTGCAGGTACCGCAGCACCGAGGCAGGCATCATCGGGATGGCCACATCTGCCAGCTGTTCGGCAGCGATGGTTTTTATCTCATTCTCCACCTTGGCAGAGAAGGCAAACGTGACCGTGCCGGCGTCTGGCACCTCAAGGATTTTCATGCGCTTTTCGCCGGCCGCCGCGAGCACTTCCTGCATGGTTACGCCGGGTACTGCCTCAAAGACCTCCTCCCATACAGTTTGCGTTTCAGATTTGAAGGGTAAAATGCTCAAGATGACGGAGGAAGAAGAAATGATGTCATACTTCATCTTGACAGTTACCGCTAATTTCATAGGTGGTCTTCAGTAGGCACGGGAATCTTGTTGAAAGCAGCCTCCATCCAGGTGTCCGGAATTTTGTTCAAGGCAGATTTCAGTTCAGAGGCCCATTGTTCAGAGATACTTTCCAGGTCTTTTTTGGTGTACCGGTGTTCTACCATCTCAAAACTGTTGGAACGGTAGAGCACGACATCAATGGGAAAGTCTACGTCATTGGCGCTGACGCGGGTGGAATCAAATGATAAAAAACCGGTTTTCAGGGCCAGTTGCATAGAAGAATCATCGGTTAGGGTGCGGTTCAGGATGGCTTTGCCGTGGCCGGAGTTGCCAATCACCACAAACGGGGCGCCCTGGCCCAGTTCTACCCAATTGCCCTCTGGGTAGAGCAAGAAGAGTTTGTGCTCATCGTCATCCTTCAGCTGCCCGCCAATGATGGTATGCAGGTTAAACCTGAGGCCCGCCTGTTCCAGCTCTTCTTTGTCTTCTTTGGCTGCCCGTTTTACCTGCGCCCCAAAGTCATTGACCGCTTTGTACAGCTTGTTGTGCCCGGGCCCGCTTTCCATGAGCTCCTGGAAGTAGAGCACCGCTTTGTCCCGCACCGACCTGAGGCCGCTGGTCATGATGAAGAGCGAATGCTGCCCGTGTTGCTGAATGTAAATTTTCTTTTTCTCTGTGGTATCAGAGCCCGCGGTAATTCTGGTGTCTGCTATGGCAACCAGCCCCTCTTTCACTTTTATTCCTAAACAGTAAGTCATAATAAGCCTCCCTTCTGCCAATAAGTACCTGGTGTAAACAAAGTAATATTCTAAACCGGTTATAGTTAAAATATTGTAAATAAGGTAAGTAATGGATTTAAAGATAGGAAAGATTAACGTAGGTATTTGCCGCAACACCATGTTTTTGCCGAAGCCAATTGGATACAAGCCCATCAATAGATGCCTGAGGACGAATTTGCCTGTGTTTGTAAGGCGGGGATGCTTCTGGTGAAGAGAGTATCATCTGGTAAACCAGAGCCGCAATAAGGTAGGGATAGGATCTTCTGATAGAAACCCGTTCTTTGAAAAAGATTGAGGGCTAAACTCAACTACTTTCTCTTTATTTCTGTTAAAAGAAAGCTCTGCTGGTATCTTTTGTGAAATGAAGGACAACTAGCCGGAAGCGCACTTATATCCAGAAACGTATGCAGTCTTTAAGCGAAAAAGAATATAAAAATGAGTTTGTCCAAGCCTTTGACGGTGATGACAGCGGCAACGTGAAACCGCGCCAGACACCGGGCGTCCTGTACAGCAAAGCCTTGCCCACCCCGGTCAGGAAAGTGGAGTTACTGGCCTGGTCTGAAGAACTGGCGCAGGAACTGGGCATTGAGAAACCCACTGATCAGAAGGACATCGACATTCTGGGCGGAAACCACGTGGCGCCTTCTATGTACCCGTACGCTGCCTGCTACGCCGGACACCAGTTCGGGAATTGGGCCGGGCAGTTGGGCGACGGTCGGGCTATTACGCTGGGCGAGTGGTTGGCGCCGGACGGCAAATCCTGGGAACTGCAGCTGAAAGGCGCAGGCCTCACGCCCTATTCCCGCCGGGCCGATGGACGGGCCGTATTGCGGTCCTCGGTGCGGGAATACCTCATGAGCGAGGCTATGCACTATTTGGGTGTGCCCACTACCCGCGCCCTGAGCCTGGTGTCTACCGGCGACCAGGTCCTGCGTGATATGTTCTACAACGGCAACCCTGCTTTTGAGCCCGGTGCCATTGTGATGCGGGTAGCCCCTAGTTTCCTGCGCTTCGGGAGCTTTGAGATGCCGGCCGCCAGAAGAGAGAACGAGAACCTCCAAAAACTGGTAGACTGGACCATTGACCGCTACTATCCGCATTTGCAGGGAGAGGGCCGGATTCTGGCCTGGTTTAAGGAAATCGTGGAGAAAACGGCTGCGCTCATGGTGGAGTGGATGCGCGTAGGCTTTGTGCACGGCGTCATGAACACCGACAACATGTCTATCCTGGGCCTCACCATTGACTACGGTCCGTACTCTTTCCTGGACGATTACGACCCCGATTTTACCCCCAACACCACCGATTTGCCGGGCCGCCGCTACGCCTTCGGGAAACAGGCGTCCATTGGCTACTGGAACCTGGGTTGCCTGGCCAGCGCCATCGCGCCTTTATTATCTGGTACCGAGGAACTGGTGGCTGTGCTGGAAACCTACAGCGATATCTTCCACGAGAAGTACTACACCATGATGGCTAACAAACTTGGCCTGGACGGGGTAACGGAAGGTGACCAGGAGCTCATCACCCGCTTCACCGATACCCTCTACACCCTCAACCTGGATATGACCATCTTCTTCCAGTTGCTCATGGACCTGCCGGAGCAGGTAGGCACCGAGGCCGAGGTGACCGCGCATTTCGAAGATAGCTTCTACCGGGAAATTGAAGCAGGCGAGCGCGCCACGCTATTCACCCTGATGCAGGATTACGCCACCCGCCTTAAAGCCAATTCAGGCATCCGTGAAGAAGTTAAGGAACGCATGCGGAAAGCCAACCCCAGAATCATCCTGAGGAACTACCTTCTGCACCAGGCCATAGAAGAACTGGAACGCGGCGAGAACAAGCTATTCCTGAAACTGCAGGAAGCCATGAAAGACCCGTACTCCCGCCACCACGACGAGCTTTTCGCCAAACGCCCCGACTGGGCCAGCCAGAAAGCCGGCTGCTCCATGCTCTCCTGCAGTTCTTAAGTAGACAGCACAATTTAAAAGTACACGCATTCCGTCCCCCTTTGAAGGGGTAGGGGGATGACAAAGACGCTTGAAGAACCGTCCATCTCTTACTACCGTGCAAGGGCAACCACAAGGGATTGCCCCTACATTTTGGGAATGCGTGACCTGCACGAGTAATCATCCCCCTACCCCCTTCAAAGGGGGACGATATGCGTGACTGGTAATTACTACTTGAATATGGCTTGGTAAGGAAGGATCAGTTCTATTTAGAGGCTGTTTTTAGGAAAGCCTAACAAAAACAGAGAATGGACCCTGGAAGAAAGGAGAGGTTAATACATCTCCATGACTTTCAGGGTCCATTTTTCATTAATAGTATAAGTGCCTTTTCTTAGGACGTGCAGACCTTCTCCGGCAGCGTATAGAACCACAGCGGTACCCATGGTCTGTAAACCATCCTGCCGGTCAGCTTTGTCATTGAGGTTGGTGAGGGTATTGATGGCGCCTACCAGGGTGAAGATGGTGCCCGCGGTCTTGAGGAACAGCCCGGCAAAGTTGGCTACTTTCCGGCCGCCGGTATGGTTCCGGAGTCTGATTTTTTCCACGTCTTTCAGCGGAACTTCAAGCCCCTCCACATAGAAAGAATTCCCCCTGATATCCAATACAGTCTGGGTGCGCAGGCCTTCGTCCTTGAACCGCTTAAAGGTGATCGTCTCGCCGGGGTAGATTCTGAACCGCATCAGGGTTCCGGTTTTAGATAGCAGCAGGTACCGGTGTGTGCCCGTCTGGGTTTTGAGCGAATCTCCGGTCTGGGCCTGGCAAGTACTGGTGAACCCTAAAAAGAGGAAGAACCCTAACAGAAGATATTTTGCCATGCCTATGGGGGAGTTTACCTGTAAACGATGTGCCCGCAAACTTATTCATAAATCTGACTACTTATCTGTTTGGGCAAACAATGCCTCCCTGTTTTAGAGCCGATTTCTGAAAAAGAAGCCTAAAGCTGACACGCTTCAAACCTGAATTCCGCTTTGTAAAACTGCATTCCCAAGGAAAAGAACAAGGAAGTAGCCAGCCCCAGAAACAAAAAGGCCACCTAATCTTTCAGGTGGCCTTTTTGTCAAGCCTAGCAGGAAGTTAGGCCTGCACCGGGGTGGCAGTATAACCCGCCTTGGTTACTGCCTGAATCACTTTCTCTGGGGTAACATCACCTTCCACAGTCAGGATTTTGTCTGAATTGGCGGTGTCAACAGCCCAGTTCTGGATACCAGAAGTGCTGTCTAAAGCAGGAGTCACGGCGCTAATGCAGCCGCCACACTTAATATTGGTTTTGAATTTAAGAGTCGACATAGCGGTAATTAAAAATTAGGAATTATGAATGAAGATTCAGGAATCAAGTCAAAACAATCGGCATTTAACAATCAACAATTACTTCAAAGTTAACGTCCGGAGGCGCAAACTGTTGGTAACCACAGAAACCGAGCTCAGAGCCATGACCGCTCCCGCCAGCATGGGGTCCAGCAGGAAGCCCCAGATAGGGTAGAGCAAACCCGCCGCCACCGGTATCCCGATCAAGTTGTAAATGAACGCCCAGAACAGGTTTTGGTGGATGGTGCGTACGGTGGCTTTGCTCAGTTTGATGGCGTTAGGAATGGCCCGCAGGTCTGAGTGCATAAGCGTGATTTTGGCCACGTCCATGGCGATGTCGGTGCCGCGGCCCATGGCGATGCCTACATCGGCAAGGGCCAGCGCCTGGGAGTCGTTGATGCCGTCGCCCACCATGCCCACCACCTGGCCCTGGCGTTGCAGTTCCTGGATGAAATCGGCTTTGTCCTGGGGCATCACCTCGGCTTTGAAGTGTTGCAGACCTACCTGCTGGGCTACGGCAGCGGCGGTTTGGGCGTTGTCACCGGTGAGCATGTAGACGTTCAGGCCCAGGTGCTGCATTTCCCGGATGGCCTGCGCTGATGTCTCTTTGATGGCATCGGCAATTGCGATGAGCGTGACGACCTGACCCTGCGTACCCGCGAACACCACCGTCTTGGCCTCGGATTTCAGTTTCTGGGCTGTTTTCTCCAAATCGACCGAGAAACGGAGGCCGTTCTCCTGCATCAGTTTCTCGTTGCCCAGCCAGAACGTCTGTCCCTGGTCCTGCGCCTGTACGCCCCGGCCGGTCACGCTAGCGAACTGCTCCAAGGTCGCGGCTTGCACGCCTTGCTCCGTGAGGTATTTGGAAACCGCCTCGGCCAGCGGGTGCTCCGATTGATTTTCCAACGTCAGCAGCACCGAAGCCAACTCGTTCTGGGCTTCCTGGGGAGCAGTCCAGATGAGCTCGGTAACTTCGGGTTTGCCTTTGGTGATGGTGCCGGTTTTGTCCAGCACCACGGCGGTGAGTTTATGGGCGGTCTCCAGGCTCTCGGCGTCTTTGATTAGGATTCCGTTCTCGGCGCCACGTCCCACGCCCACCATGATGGCAGTTGGCGTGGCCAGCCCCAACGCACACGGACAGGCGATAATGAGCACCGTGATCAAAGCCAGCAGCGCGTGCGTCACGTTGTTGTCGCCGCCCATTAAGTACCAGGCCGCGAAGCTGAGCAGCGCAATTCCGATGACGATGGGCACGAAGATGCCGGCCACCTTGTCGGTGAGTTTCTGCACGGGCGCTTTGGAACCCTGCGCTTCCTGCACCATTTTGATGATCTGGGCCAAAAGCGTCTCGGCGCCTACTTTCTCCGCCGAGATCTGCAGACTGCCCTTCTGGTTGATGGTGCCCGTGAACACCTGGTCTCCGGCGGCTTTCTCCACCGGAATGGGCTCGCCGCTGATCATGCTCTCGTCCAGGAACGAGGAACCGCTCACCACCCGGCCATCCACCGGAATCTTCTCGCCGGGCCGGATGAGCAACACATCGCCTACCAGCACTTGTTCAATGGGCAGTTCCACTTCCTGTCCGTTGCGCAGCGCCTTCACCGATTTCGGCTGCAAGCCCATCAGCTTCTTGATAGCCCCTGAGGTGCGGGATTTGGCTCTTTCCTCCAGCAGTTTCCCTAGCAGAATAAAGGCGATGATGACCGTGGCGGCCTCATAGTACACGTGCGGCTCCAGCCCGCGGGACAGGAAGAACTCAGGATAAATGGTGTTGAAGGCACTGAACAGAAACGCGATGCCGGTACTCAACGCCACCAGCGTGTCCATGTTGGCTTTGCCGTGGCGGGCCAGCTTGAACGCGTTCACATAGAAATTGCGCCCGAACCAGAACACCACCGGCAGGGTGAAGGCCAGCATGATCCAGTTGCCGTAGGGCATATGGTGGAAGAACATGCCAATGACCGCCACCGGCAATGACAAGGCCGCAGCCCAAATGGTTTTGGTTTTGATGCGGCGGTAGGCTTCCTCTTCGCGGGCCTGTTGGGCTTCCTGGGTGGCTTCCTCTTTCTCCAGCAACAAATCATAGCCAATGTCCTGGATGGCTCTCTGCAACAAATGCAGATCGGTGCCGGGGGCGTATTCCACCAGCGCGGTTTTATTTGCGTAGTTCACCGCGGCACTTTGCACGCCAGGCTGGGCCTGCAGCATGGACTCCACGCTCACGGCGCAGGCGGCACAGCTCATGCCATCTATAGGGAAGGTGTTCCTTATGGCAGGCTTGGTTTTTTCACTTGTAAGGGTTGCCATATCGGTAAGGTTTAACGTCAGTTTCAATTTCTATGACAAAGATACGGCTGGCAAGAGGCGGGGTCGTTACAGCTTTGTATATCCGGAGTTACATAATTTTAAGGAATGGCTGTTTTTGGCAGATTTACTGGAAAGTAGGTCGAAAACAGGAATCATAGCTTGTGAGAAACCCAACCCTGACCCTTTTAAGAGTAATTATTTTTTTCAGCTGCTTTTGCGTGTAGTGACAGGTCTACTTTATCTGATACTCCCCTCCTGGGTGGAGTAGGTTGACGTTCATTCATGGTTCCGTTGGAAGAAAGTGCAGGAGATAATGGTTTCAGCTTAACTGTTGCGCGATGAACTGGGCATCTCTGCCCGCGCCTAATAGCAGGGCAGAGCCTCGGCTCCGTTGCCAGGAAAGGCCCAGGTAAAATAATCCCGCTAATGGACTGATTCCGTTCTGGTGCACAGGAGCACCGTTTTCCGCTATTGCCCCGGGGATCTGTAGCCAATTGTAATCTGGTCTGAAACCCGTTGCCCAAAGAATACTGGTGAAGGAAGTTTGGGTACCATCCTGAAAAATGACTTGCTCCTGGTCAAATGCTCTGATCTCCGGGCGGAGTTGAACCTCTCCTTTTTGTAGCAGCATTTCTAACTCACGGCCATAGATCACATCGGCTTGCTTTAGCATCTTGTTCCCGAGGAAGGAAGTGGCCGGCGCGTAGATGGCTCCGGTCTTGGTAGCCCACCAGAAAACACTTCTGCCCAGCAATTGAAGGGAGGAAAACTGCGGCGGCCTTTTCACGGACAGGTGCACCTCGTGCGTTTGGGCTAGTTCCACGGCAAGCTGCGCCCCAGAGTTACCGGCTCCCACTACCATTACTTTTCCGGCAGGAATTTGCGCCGGGTTGCGGTACTGGGAGCTGTGCAGTTGCAGAACACTATCAGCAGGGTTTGTGCCGTAGTTGGGTACGGATGGCGTTTGGAACGGTCCGGTAGCGACTACCACTTGCCTGGCCTGAAACAATTGCTTTTGGGTTTGTACCTGGAAAATACCATTCGTTTTGGTTAAGGCTACTACCTTATGTTCTAAAGCCAAAGGCAATTGAAAACGTTGGGCGTACTGTTCCAGGTAACCGGCGATCTCGTCTTTGGTGGGGTAATGGTCTTTGGGTAGATCCAGCGGCCAGCCGGGCAAGTTGCAGTAGGGGGCAGGGGTGAACAGGCGCAGGGAATCATAGCGGTTCCGCCAGGAGTCGCCCACTCTGGAGGAGGCGTCCAGTAGCAGGAAGGTCTTTTTTTGCTGTTGCAGGTAAAAGCCAAATGCCAGGCCCGCCTGACCAGTCCCGATCACCAGAACTTCGTAGATTTCCTGCTTTTGCCAAGTTTTCTGCATCACTTTTCATCTGTGTGGAGAGGCAAAGCTAGAAACTGGGCAATCCCGAGGTCTTACACAATTATATGGAAGAGGTGCAAGATTTCGGCTTTCAGTAGCGAAGGTGCATACCGGGGAAGAGTGTCAGGAATGCGTGCGGACACGAGCCGGAGGCTCGCGCCAGCGTGGGAACTGTAGGGGCAATTCCTTGTGGTTGCCTTTCAGTTCCCACGCTGTAGGGGCAATCAAAAGGGATTGCCCCTACAGCGTGGTATAAACGAAGAAGCTCCCCTCTTAAGGCAGAGAAGGGAGCTTCTTCGTTTTGGGGCCCATTTGGTGAAAACAGGCCGAAAACTTATACAGGCATATTATGGCGCTGAGGCGTAAAGCAGATCAGCCACTGCGTCTGACTTAGGAATCAGTTCCTGGCAAACTTCAATGCATCGTCGGCAGGCAGCGGCGCAGGCCTGGCAATGATCGTGGGCGTGGCGCTCGCATTCCACGGCGCAGGCTTCGCAAATCTCCACGCACTGTCGCAGCACCAGCCGGGCGTGCTCAGACCCCTTGGAGAGAAACGAGGCGGTGAGGCTGCAGTAAGCGGAGCAGTCCAGGTCCAGGTGGATACAACGCGCCATTTTCTTGACTTCTTCTTCCTGCAGGCAGGCGGTGGCGCAATGGTCGCAGGCCGCGATGCAGGCCAACAACGCATCAATGGCCGGTTTATACTCGGTACGCATAGGCTTGAGGTTTGGTCTCCTCTTCTATACGCGATTGAAAAAGAATGGGGTTGGGGTTTTTGCCTTGCTTTTGAGAAAAGAGCCTTAAATCAATTGGGATCTGCCTGTCTCCATACCTAGGTCCTTTGCTTAGTGGTACACGCCGGCCTCTGTGCAGGCGTGGCCCTCGGCGCCGCGCTCTACCTGCAGCGTCACATGCGGAATGTGGAAATGATCGCGCAGGCCGGCCCTGATCTGGGTTAACTGGATATCAGTGTAGCCGTCTTCCACTACCAGGTGGGCAGTGAGGGAGTTCTCGGTGCTGCTCATGGCCCAGACGTGCAGGTCATGGACCTCGGCCACGCCGGGCACCTCCTGCAGATAGGTCCTGATGGCGGCTAAGTCAATGCCGTGCGGCACGGCGTCCAGGGTGAGCCGAAGCGATTCTACCAGCAGCCCCCAGGTTCCCCAGACAATCACGGCCACAATGACCAGGCTCATGACGGCATCTACCCAGTACCAGCCCGCGTAGTACATGACCAGTCCGGCTACCACCACGCCAAGGCTCACCAAGGCATCGGCGGCCATGTGCAGGTAGGCGCCCTTCACGTTGATGTCATGGTCTTTGTCACGGAAGAAAAGCAGCGCAGTACCCGCGTTGATGATGATACCTACGCCCGAGATGAGCGAGATGGCCGTTCCGTTGAGGGCTGGCGCGGTGCCCAGCCGATTGATGGCCTCCCACCCGATGGCGCCCACTGCCAGGAGCAGCAACATGGCGTTGAGCAAAGATACCAGCGTGGTGCTTTTGCCGTAGCCGTAGGTAAACCGATCAGTGGGTTTGCGCTGGGCCATTTTCAGGGCCAAGAAAGCCAGCAGCAGACTAATGACATCGGTGAAGTTATGGCCGGCATCGGTGAGGAGCGCCAGGGAGTTGTACCACCAACCGGCCCCGGCCTCTACCACCACATACAGGATGTTCAACCCGATGCCTAGAAGGAAAGCCTTGTTCAGGTGACCGGAAGCAGGCAGGCTATGACCATGCTGGTGCGCGTGGGAGTGTGCGTGTCCGTGGGAATGTGAATGTGCCATAGGGGCAAAGTGCGTTTGATTTTCTTTCATACGTAGCCGGCAGGAGAAGCTGGCATGAGAGGCAAAGAAAAGCCAAATGGAAAATCGCCCTATTACATTTTAAGGCCCCAGAGTTACAAAATTGGGTAGTAACTGCCGTCTTCAGAGCGCAAGAACTCCAGCCAATGAGGTTGCCAAGTGCCCGGTAAATAACAGGAGAAGAGATAGTTTCAAGCCCGATTTTCTAAAAACGAGCCTAATATGCAGAGCAAACTCATAGGGGATTAAAAAGAAACAGCCGGGAATACCGGCTGCTCTACTCTTGGGGCTTTCCCTGGTTTAAACCGTCACCGACCTGCAGGCCTCGGCGCAGCGGCGGCAGGCTTCGGCGCATTGCTGGCAGTGGGCATGGTCATGTTTGGAGCACTCGGTGGCGCAGATTTCGCAGACCTCAATACACTCGCGCAAGAGGTGCTTGCCGTGCGCCGAGCCCCGGGCCAAAAGCGTCAAAGTCAGGCGGCAGACATCGGCGCAGTCACGGTCGGTCTGGATACAGCGCGCCATCATTTTAACGTTTTCTTCCTGCAGGCAAGAGGTGGCACAGTGCTCACAGGCCAGGATACACTCATAGAGTGCGTCTAATACATGTCTTATTGGGGAATTGTGCATAGGGTTGGGTTAAGGGGTACAACATTCATTCACATGCACACGCTATTTCGCCGGTCGGGCAGAAAATGATTTGTTTCTTTCCGGCCCGGCCGGGCATAGTATTAGTACGCCCACTTGGGCGGGCGGTTCTTATAAAATTAGATGGTGAGTTTTAAGTGATTCCTGTCTAAGACAGGTTGTCCAGCGGGGTGCGGGCAATGGTGGGGTTCTTCTTGTAGTCTGTCACGGAGATGCCGGTGACTTTCTTGAACTGGTTGGAAAGGTGCTGCACGCTGCTGTACTGCAACCTGAAGGCAATCTCACTCAGGGTCAGCTCGCCGTAGGAGATGAGTTCTTTCACGCGCTCAATCTTGAGCCGGATAAGGTATTTCTCAATGGTGGTGCCGGTTTGTTGGGAGAAAACCTTGCTCAGGTGCTGGTAAGACATGCCCAGTTTCTCCGCCAAATACACCGAGGTGGTGATAGGCTGGTATTCTTCCTCTAGGTGGCGCTGGTACTCCAGCAGGGTGGTTTTGATGAGATCGGTGAGTTGTTCGTCTTTCTCCTGCAGCAGTTCAAAACCGTGGGCCTCTAAAGCCGGAGAAATAGCGGCTGCGTCTGGTTCCTGGTCACTGGTTACCACGGCCTCGCCCAATTTCACTTCCTGCACCGCCAAACCCTGCTGTTGCAAAACCTCCGTCACGGTGGCAATGCAGCGCGGGCAAACCATGTTTTTGATATACAGGTGGTGTTCCATGGTGCTAAGGTAATGTGCTAATTAGAAAATGTGCTGATGTGCTAATGTTTCTCCCTGGTAACATAGAAAACGCTAAAAGAGTGTAATCCACCTGCCACAACTCAGAACCCAAGACTCAGAACTCAGGACTCCTTCAGTCTTCCGGCCAATTGGCTTTGGGCACGTTCTTTTTAGGGGCCGCTGGCCGGGGCGCGGCAGACTTAGGAGACTTGGGGGCGTTTTTAGGCAGTTTTCCGGATAAGCGCATGAAAACCCAGTTCACGCCGGGCACAATCACAAAGGCGGTGCCGGCCACCATGATGAAAATACCCAGGAACGCGTTGAACAGCCGGTAGATAAAATCGCTGGTGAGCCCGAAGGCGTACAGCAGCAGCGTCATGGCCAGCAGCATACTGATGAGCGCGACAATGAGCAGGTCGCGGCGCCAGTCACGCTGGAACGGATGTCTTTTTACCTCTTTGGCCATGGTACGCTAGAAAAAAATGGTTGGAGCCTGCCCAGGCAGATGCTTCCGCTAAGATACGGCAAAGCTGGTTTTCTGCCCAAACGTAACTTCCCCAGATGCCTAAAACAAAAGACCCGGGGCGTTTTCCCGGGTCTTTTGCGGAAAACAGGCTTGAAACGCCTGCTGCCCCTTCTTGTGTCATGAAATCAAGAGAAGGATTACTCTTTCTCGTTGCCCAGGCCTTCTTTGTCTTTGTGGCCTTTGAGGGTACTGGCGTTTGGCTGGTTGTTCATGAACTCCTTGTCTGAGGAGTCTGAACCGCGGGTGTCTGATGGGTTGGAGTTGGATCCCTGCGGTGAGTGTTGCTCTGGGTCAAACTTGCCTTTCTTGGCGCCGCCGCCGTGGCCTTCTCTAGAAGGTACGTTCTCGCCGCGGGTGTTATCGGCACCGCCGGCTACCGGACCATCCTGGAATTTAGGATCGTTGGTGCCCTGGTCGCGGTTGTGGTTATGCTCATTGTTAGGCTGTCCGCTCACGCCGGCACCGGTGTTCATGCCTCCCTGGTCATTGTTGCTGGATTTCTGGTTTCCGCTGCCCGGCGTGTTGGGGTTAGACCGGGTTTCCGGAGAGCCTTCGTACGGCGGGTTGTTGTTATGGCGGTTACTGTTGTTGAGCTGGTCATCCTGGCTGTTGATATCGCGCCAGCTTCTGTCCTGGTCTCGTCTATGCTGCTTAGGGCTATTATCGCCTTTTCCTTTGGTCATGGTTCTTTCTCCTTTATTTGAGGTGAAACTTAAACAAATGATTCTGCCAGGATACCCTGGCGTGTACTGTTGTACGGAGACGGATTAGTTAAGATTAGCCAGACCGGGCCCGATGGCAAATAATACCGGAAAGGCGCCCGCGGGCTAACTCAAATACAGTCATGCGCGTACTATCCTCAAGTGTGGGCCTGAAGGTTTTTAGCCGAGCCCGGAAAACGTCACCTATTGAACCAGACCTATGAAAAAGCGAATCGTTTCTATAAAACAAGTTTCCTGTGCCTTTCTGTTGGGAGGCGCATTACTTTTGGGCACCACCTCCTGCAGCACCGGCACCAGCGAAGGCCAGGTGAACGTGGAAGAAAGTGACTTCAAAGACAAAAGCCCTACTGAAAACAACGCGCCCGGCGTGTCTGATGAGACCCAGGATCCCGTGAACACCAACGCCACCGACTCTACCAATCAGAAAATCTACGACCAGCAGGAAGACAAGGTAAGAGAGCGCAACTCCGGGGTAAGCAACCAGGGTGTAGGCGGCGCAGCTGAGCAGAAGCAAGACCGAGACAATAATTAAAAGACATACCTCCCGGAAAGCCTGCCCTCAAAAAGGCAGGCTTTTCTGTTTTTGGCCCATTTCCCAGAAAACCGGCTCTAAACGCAAGTAAGGATTTCTAGCCCCTATAAACAGAGAGCCGCCAGCCTCAATAGAAGCTGGCGGCTCTCTGTTATATGACCGTTTTACAGAAAACGGCCTTGAAACCGCTTATCTGAAGGAGAAACCGTTAGGCAGGATTCTCACCTGGAAAGAGTCAATAGCCGTGCCGGTTGGTTGGTAACGCACTACCCAGCCGTTGGAAGTATAGCCTCCCAGGCCCAGGTACAGGGTGTTAGATTGCGGATCAATGCCCAAACCATACGCATCGCGGTGGATGAGCGCGGTGGTAGGTGCGGAAGTTGCAGTGGTGGCCATGGTGTACACACTGCCGTTGTAGGTGAAGTACAGCGTGTTTTTAGCGCCGTTGATGGTCAGGTAGCCTGGTCCGCTGGTGCCCAGCGGGAAGCCGTAGGAGGTAATGGCGTTGTTGTTGGCCGGATCAATCTTCACCAATGCGCCCGGTGTGCCATAGCCGCCCCGCAGAACCCAGATCTTGTTGTTCGCATCCAGCACCAGGTGCTTAGGAGATTCGCCCACCAGGATGGTGCTTTCCACGGCGTCGGTGGTGGTATTGATCACCGAGATGGTATTGCCGCCGCTGTTGGCTACGTACAGTTTGTCGTTGTACATCAACACTCCCTCAGGCAACAGGCCCACGTTGATGGTCTTGGTCACGCTGTTAGTGGTGAGGTCCAGGACAGAAACCCGACCGGTGCCTGTGTAGCCAGAGAAAGCGTAGCCTACATACTCGGTCACGTAGGCTTTGTTGTTGTTAAGGGCTGCCATGTATCTCGGGATTTTCAGGCCGTTGATCACGCCGGTGGAGGCAAAGGAATAAGCGTCTGCCACTTCAATCTTTTCGCTGTTGTTCACCGCAATGTAAGCTTTATCCCCTATGAAGGTAATAGACTGCGCGGCATCGCCCAAAGGGCGATTATTCACCTTGTTGAACAGGTCGGGGATCAGGGTTTTGGTCTCTGGAGAGAGGAAGCTTACCTCAGCGGTAGGAGTGCCAAACTGGCCTTCGTTCAGAATGAAGACACCGTGCTCGTAGGCGCCTTTGGGAGTAGAGTCTTCAGAATCTGAGTCGCAGGAGGTGGTGAGTAGGCTGCTGCTGCCCAGCAATACATACAGGAAGTACTTCTTAAGGGTATTAACTTTCATAGAGTTGGTAAAAGAGTAAAAATGTGAATTATGGTTGGGTGGCCCATCTCAGGGCCAGGGATACTCTGTAATTGCGCGGCGGCATGGCCCGGTACGCCATGGTCTGGTACACGGTGTTGGAAAGGTTCTGCACCTGAGCCATAAGCTGGGTCTCAAAGGAACGCCAGGTAAAGGTTTTCCCCAGCCCGATGTTCACCAGCGCATAGGCCGGCAGCCAGTTGTTGTTGTCATTGTCTGTGAAGCGGCGGCCGGTGAACGTAGCATCAGAAGAAAGCCACCAGCTGCGGTAGCGGACCTCGGCCCAGGTAGCCACCTTGTGCTTGGGCACATAAAACAGCTGCCGGCTCTGTAGCTGCGCCCGTTCATCGGGGAGTTTCTGCTCAGAAATGGTGTAGGCGTAGGCCAGCCCAGCGGATAGGGACCGATTTTCATCCAGTCTGTACTGCCACCTGCTGTCCAGTTCGGCGCCGTTGCCTTTTACCCGTTGCAGGTTCACCGGTTCAGAGTAGCCGCCGGTGGCGGAGGGCTGCCACTGGATCCAGTCTTTCACCTGTAGCGCATAGCCGGTCAGTTCTGTGGTGCCCGTTAAGGGGCCGCTTTTATGCTGGTGCACCAGGCCGCCCTCGTAGCCCCAGCCGCTCTCGGGTTTCAAGGCCGGATTTCCGCCAGGGCGCCAGAAACGGTCATTGAGCGTGGGCACCCGGTAGCTGCGCGAGACATTGGCTTTGGCCGTTATTGTATTGCCACCCTGTTCCAGGATTTGGAGGTTGGCGCCCAGTGTGGGCGTAATCGGCGGATTGAAGCCCTGTACCCAGGCTTGGCGAACGTTGAGGCTCAACTGCAGCATGGGCAACGGGTCATAGCGCAGCCAGCCGTAAACCGAGAATCTTTGTTCCTGTACTTTCCCGCCGTAGCCGCCCACATCGGCTTTGAACAACTGGCCTTCTCCGCCCACTTGCAGCAGCAGGTTGGGCAGCAAGGCCCGTTCGTGCTCTACCTGGCTCTGGTAGGTGTTCACTTTGGAGAGGGAAAGAACCCCGTCATCTTTATAATTGAGCACATCGTTGAAGAAGGCGGTCCGGACGGTGGTGGTGCCGCCGGCTAACTGGCCCTGCCACTCGCCCATGAGGCGCAGGTTCTCATCGTCCTGCTGGGCGTGGGTGTTGGCGCTGCCCATTGAAGGCTGTATCTGCCGATGCGTCTTCACGTACCAGCCCCTCACGGTGAGCCGCTGTTCAGGGGCCAGTTTGTAGTGTAGTTCCTGCGCCAGGCTGGTTTGCGCGAAGGCGGCGTTCTGCTGCGTTTCCCACGGCGACCCGAAGGCGGTGGTGTTTCTAAACCGGAAATCATTGTCGCCGGCGGTGCGGGTGAAAGAGGAGGTGAGGGCTAAACGGCCGTTGGAGAAAGATCCGCCCGCAGCGGTCCGTTGATGCCCGAAACTGCCCAATTCCTGTTGTACCTGTATCTGCTGCTGGGGGGCAAATGATACCGGGTTGTCCAGAAGAACAGCTCCTCCCACGGCCCCGCTGCCGTGTAAGGCACCGCTTGGTCCGTGCTGAAGGCTCACCTGCGTATTGATTGAAGGGGGTAACAAGGCAAAATCTGACATGCCCAGGGTGGGCAGCGCAATGGTGAAGCCGTTCCAGAGCACAGCCGTGTGGCTGGACGAGGTACCCCTGAACGCTACGGTGGCCGTCATGCCGTTGCCGTAACTTCTAAGGTACAAGGGGCTGCGCTGCTGGAGCATATCAGCGAGCGTGAGGCCCGGCCGCCGTTGCAGCAGGAGGGAGTCTGTCGTCTGCACCCTGGCACCCGCGGCGTAGCGGGTGTACCGCTGGGCAGAGACAGTGACAGGTGCCAGCTGCACGGTGTCTTTCAGTTGGGCATGGCTTTCCCGCAGCGCCAGAAGCTCTGTGGCCACCGTAGCCAACGCAAACAGAAAAAGACGACGTACCATATTCCTCAGGGTTGCCAACCTGGGAAGACTGCAGAGAAAGAGATAAACGAAAACGCCAGCCCACGTTGGAGCCACCATCCTTGCTGCTTTTTTTCCCGAAAGCCTCCAGGTGAATGTTGGATGTTGGCAGGTCTCCTGGCTCTCTTCTTCGGCCCGGCCTTCCCATCTGGCAAAGCAGACAGTGGCGTGTGGTGGGCAGAATGGGTTTGAAGATAACAGTTGCGGGTACAGCTCAGGTTTTCCACCTGATTCCCTTTTAAGACATCATCGGAAGAAGACCGAGGCTGTCACCAATATCGGGAGCAAAGGTACGGGAAGTTTTACAAGCCCACTATAGCCCCGCTGAATTTTTGTAAACGGCTGTTATTAGGCTGTTTTCCGGGAAACAAGCCTGAAACAGCAGGAAGATAGTTCCTGGCGGAGCTGACATCGGTTACCAGGCAAGCAGCTTTGCTTAGAGGTGTCATCAGGAAAAACAGGTGTCTTCATTGTGAAAATGATACGTCATTTTAAAGCCGGTTTGTGACGCATAATTCTTCTGTTTCAGCGTTATTTTAGCAAGAACAGGCCCGAAACGGATGTGCTGTGCTGCTGGAACCGCGATGAAGATGTAACTTTTTACAAAGCCTGTAGTTTTTAGCACTGTATTTGCCATGGGCTAAATCGTCTCAATTTCCCTTTATCATCCACATGAAACAATTCTTTATTCTTAGCCTGCTGTGCCTGGGACTCCTTTTGCAAGGCCAGGCCCAGACTTCTAAAAAAGGCGAAGTCCAAACCTCTAAAAATGGTCAGGCCCAATCAGTTTTTAAAGAAGGGCAGGGTCAGACCGTTTCCAAAGTTGACTACAGTGCTATCAAGACTGCGGTGAGTTCGCCCAAGTCCAAGATGTACTACCCCAACCTGCTCAAGCGCTACCACGCCAATGACACCCAACTCACTCTGGACGAGTACAAGCACCTGTATTACGGCTGGACCATGCAACCTGGCTACAACCCCTACAAACCCAACGATAAATCAGATGCCCTCAATGAGATGCTGTTATATGAGCGGTTCCCAGAGATTATAAGCACAGGCAAAAAACTGCTGGCCACCGATCCCTTCAACCTGGATGTGATGTACCTCATGCACATGGCCTACGGCGAGATGAACAACAAGGTGGAAAGCCAGAAGTGGCTCACCAAGTTTGAGGGCCTCATGGCTGCCATCAAAGCCAGCGGCAACGGGCGCAGCAAAGAAACCGCTGTGGTGCTGAACGCCCCCCGCGATGAATACATGTTCCTCACGGTGGTGGGGCTTCGGCAGAAAGGCCGGCCGCAGCTGGTGGATAACAAATATGATTTGGTAAGCCTGCAGACCCCTAACAAACTCAACCTCACCGAGGTCTACTTCAACATCCAGAAAGCGGTGGAGAAAAAGCGTTAACTAGGAATTTCCTGATTTATAAACGATAGGGGCAACCAAGGATGAAAGTCACTTGGCTGCCCCTTTTCTTTTTGCGTTCTTGCTAAGGTTCAAACTGACCCTACTATGAAAAAGATATATGCGGCGCTTCTGATACTGGGCGCTTCTCTGGCCAGTTGCCAGGGCAACGGTGAAAAACCTGCGGAGGGCTCCTCACCCAAAGAAGAAAACAAGGATACCGCGGTGGCTCTTTGTGAGTTTACCACCACAGATTCGGCTACGGCGGTCTCACAGTTACAAGGCAAATGGGAGCTGCGCGGCCTCCAGACCAATTACATGGGCGCTCAGGAAGACGAGTTCCTGACCGGGGAGCAGATAGGTGAAGCCAAAACCCTGACTTTTTATGAGAACGGCGAGTTTGAAGAGCACGTGAACGGCAAACTGCAGGGTGAGCGCAAACCCTTCAAACTGGTGGGGCAGAGCCTCCCGCCAGTGGGTTACCAGTTCTGGTTCTGCGGCGAGAACACGCTCGTGATCAGCAACGTCATCGCCGATGGTGCCACTGAAGTCTTCATCCGCCAATAGTCGCCCGTTTATGCCCCTCCAGCAAAAGCTTACCCCTGATTTCTACACCCGGCCAGACGTGGTCACCATCGCCCGCGACTTGATTGGCAAGTACTTCTTTTCTTCTTTTGACGGCGTGCTCACCGGTGGCATGGTAGTGGAAACAGAGGCATACTCCGGTACTTCAGACGCCGCCTGCCACGCCCACTTGGGCCGCCGCACCAAACGCACCCAGATCATGTACCAACAGGGCGGCGTGGCCTACGTGTACCTCATCTACGGCATCTATTCGCTGTTCAACATCGTGACCAACGTGGAGGGCACCGCCGATGCCGTGCTCATCAGGGCCCTTGAACCCTTGGAAGGGATTGAGGAAATGCGGCTCCGCCGAGGGCTTGCTAAAGTAGAGCCCCGCCTTACCGCCGGACCTGGGCTGGTCACGCAGGCGCTGGGCATCTCTACCCAGCATAACGGCACTGATTTATCTGGAGACGAAATCTGGTTTGAAGACCGGGGCGTGACTGTGCCAGAGGAGCAGATTATCGCTGGTCCACGGGTGGGGGTAGCCTACGCCGGGGCCGATGCGCTGCTGCCCTGGCGCTTCAGCCTCAAAGGCAGCTGCTGGGTGAGCAAAGCCAAGCCTGTCTACCCGGTCTAAAACAAAAGCCCTCGCTGGATTCCATTTCCGTCGAGGGCTTTTGTTTTCATTTATCTGAATGGCTGAGTATACATTAAACTACAGCTTACAACTAAACCCCGGCTTTCCGGCAGAGCAGCAGAATGGGTTTGTTATGCAGATCGGTGGTGGCGAAAAGATAATCATCTCCGCCTTCCTTCAATTTTACCTTATCCCGGAGCTGCGCCACCGTAAGCGGATAATTGCGCGTGGTGATATTCGCTTTCTTTTTGGGCAGAAGCTGCTGCAGTTCCTTGGTATTGGCTTTCGGTTTGGTCATGATTTCAAAAATCCGGCCCGGAAACGCTAGTTGCAGTTCTTGTGAGGTGTAGAGATGGCTGTTGCGGTGGAGTTTGTGTACGCCGTATTTCTCAGAAAGCCACTTGTAGGCGCCGGCTTTAAGCAAGGCCGTATTGGGTTCATACAGATACCGCTGGGGCTCTGAATAGGTAACAGCAGCGTTCTCTTCCTGCGTTTTGGTGAAGCTGAGCGGCTGGGCTTCCTGGTGCGCCAAGAGATTGACGGTAGTGAGGAGAGGCGGTTCCGTGGCCTCGGGCTTCAGAAGGTAGAGTACTTCTTTGCATTCGTTCTGCACGGCGATTACCCACACCTGGGCAACGTGGCTCAACTGCTGCAACGCCAGATCAATGTCCAGCATGGGGGCGGTCTTCAAGAGCACCGCTTTACTTTTCTGGAGCAGTAAAGGCAGCAAGCCCAACACGTCTGGCGTGCAGTCCTGCAGCAGGTGAACCCGCTCCTGGCTCTGCCCGCGGCGGGCCGGGTCCAGGTAGATGACATCCACTGATGTATCCATGCGTTGCAAATACTCTTCTGCGGTGGTAGAAAGACTTTGGATGTTTTCCGCGCCCAGCAACTTGAAATTATAACTGGCTATTTCCTGCAGTTCCTGGTTCTGCTCAATATGGATCACCTGACCAAAACTCCTGGCGAAGTAATAGCTGTCCACCCCAAAGCCGCCAGTCAGGTCCACCAGCGCCTGTCCCTTCACCAGGTTTGCCTTATAGGCAGCTGTATCTTCAGAAGAGCTCTGTTCAACCGAAAGAGAAACCGGGAAAATGGTTTGCGGGTGCTTTGCCCAGGTAGGGAGCTTTTGCTGCGCCTTTTGACGGGACTTTATCTGTTGCACTAATTCCGGGACCGGCAGGGGGGCAAAACGCTTCGCCTGCAACATGAGTTGAGCAGTGTCTTGCTGTTGGTGGTCCAGGATGAACTTTTGCTCTTCAATGGTGAAAATACGCATAAAACGGCTCGGGCGTGGAGAGGCAAAGATACGGAAATGCAGACGGGTGTGGGGTAAATAGGTTTGTTTAATGTTTTATGTAGAAATCTTAAACATAGAGTTGGTGAACTGGTTCTACCTGTAAATGAGTTAGTTTTTACCTTAAGTGAAGTACAGCTATGAAAAAATGGATGAAACTTACCCTACTCGCCGTTTTGCCCGTGCTATTCCTCACGAGCTGCGATGATGACGATGACGCTTCGGAAATGCTGACCGAGGAGGCCCGGGTGCTGGTGGTGCATGCTTCGCCCAATGCTCCTGGAGTGGATTTGTATGTAGACGGAACAAAAGCCAATACTTCGGCTCTGAATTATCCCAACAATACGGGTTATCTGACCCTTCCCGCCGGCTCAAGGAACATCAAAGTGACTGCCGCCGGGGCCGGAATGGGCAGTCCGGTCATAGATGCCAATGTGACGCTGGAGAAAGACAAGAATTATTCAGTCTTCGCGGCTGGTCCGCTCTCTGGTCTTACCCCGGTGGTGTTGGTAGATGACTTGACGGCTCCGGCCAGCGGTCGGGCACACGTGCGGTTCGTGCACCTTTCGCCAGATGCGCCTGGCGTGGATGTTGTGGTGCAGGGTGGGAATAACCTCTTCTCTGACATTGAGTTTAAGGAAGGCACGGCTTTCACGCCGGTGAATGCCGGAAGCTATACTCTGGAGGTGCAGCCCGTAGGCACTGACGTAGCAGCCGTAACGGCCACTCTGAACCTGCAGGCTGGTAAAATCTACACGGTTTATGCCCAGGGGTTCCTGAACCCTCCGTCTGGCAACACCAACACGTTGGGAGCTGGCGTGATTATGAACAATTAAGCAGAGAGCTGAGCTTTGCCGTGCCACCTGCCTTGTCAAGGCAGGTGGCACGGTGCTTTAAAGCAAATCTGGTATAGCTAAAGTGCAGAAAATTGAGTAAGATAAACATTTTCTGTACCTTTGCATTTCTACAGTAAAACCTTAACTACAATGGTAGAAACGTATTTGCCTTACAAAGTAAAAGATATTTCCCTGGCTGAGTGGGGAAGAAAAGAAATTAAACTGGCCGAGGCTGAGATGCCGGGTCTGATGGCTATCCGTGAGGAGTACGGCGCAAGCCAGCCATTGGCGGGCGCCCGTATCGCGGGTTGCTTGCACATGACCATCCAGACGGCCGTGTTGATTGAGACCCTGGTAGCCTTGGGTGCTGAGGTGACCTGGTCTTCCTGCAACATCTTTTCTACCCAGGACCACGCCGCGGCGGCTATCGCTGCTGCCGGTATCCCGGTGTACGCCTGGAAGGGCATGAACGCCGAGGAGTTTGACTGGTGCATTGAGCAGACTTTGTTCTTCGGCGAAGACCGCAAACCGTTGAACATGATCCTGGACGACGGTGGTGACCTGACCAACATGGTGTTTGACAAATACCCAGAGCTGGCTGCCGGTATCAAAGGTTTGTCTGAAGAGACTACCACGGGTGTTCACCGTCTGTACGAGCGTATGAAGAACGGCACTTTGCTGGTGCCTGCCATCAACGTGAACGACTCGGTGACCAAATCTAAATTCGATAACAAATACGGCTGTAAAGAATCATTGGTAGACTCTATCAGAAGAGCTACTGACGTGATGATGGCCGGTAAAGTAGCCGTAGTGGCTGGTTACGGTGACGTAGGAAAAGGTTCTGCCGCTTCATTGCGTGGTGCCGGTGCCCGCGTGATCGTAACAGAAATTGACCCGATCTGCGCCCTTCAGGCTGCCATGGACGGTTTTGCCGTACGCAGAATGGAGAATGCCATTCCTGAGGCTGACATTGTGGTAACCGCTACCGGTAACTTCAACATCATCCGCGCCGAGCACTTCCAGGCCATGAAAGACAAAACCATTGTCTGCAACATCGGTCACTTTGACAATGAAATTGACATGGCCTGGCTGAACGAGAACTTCGGTCATACCAAAGACACCGTGAAACCGCAGGTGGACCTGTACACCATCAACGGCAAAGACATCATCATTCTGGCAGAAGGTCGTCTGGTGAACCTGGGCTGTGCCACTGGTCACCCATCATTCGTGATGTCAAACTCTTTCTCTAACCAGACGCTGGCCCAGATTGAACTGTGGACGAACGCCGAGGCTTATGAGAACAAAGTGTACACCCTGCCTAAGCACCTGGACGAGAAAGTAGCCCGTCTGCACCTGGCCAAAATCGGGGTGGAACTGGAAGAACTGTCTCCAGAGCAAGCTGCCTACATCGGCGTGGAGGTGGAAGGACCGTTCAAACCAGAGTACTACCGCTACTAAGCATATCCGTTTCCGGCCTTTTTTCCGGAAAACAGCATAAAAACGCCCGGCTTCTGCAAAGAAGCCGGGCGTTTTGTTTTGCCGCTCTGGGGACGATAAACGCACCTTCTAAGGATGAACGCACCCTCCAAGTATATGAGTAATCCCCATTACTGTCATCTTGGAAAGATCTTGGTAGCGAACGGTAGTAGCGCTTATTCAAGGCTTTTCTAGTTCGCCCACAAGATCCTTTCAGGATGACAAAAGAGAGGTAGACTCAGAAGGGAAATTCCGGAGAAGCATGAAAGCGGCTGGATTCATGCTTCTCTTGTAAAGTTAGCAATAGCTGTTCTGGTCAGTATTAAGCTTGAAGATACTTACTGATCCCGTTCCTGCACCATTTGGCTTTCTGGGCAATGGCATCGGCGAGGATTTTGTCGTTCTCTGGGAGGGAAGTGCGAGCGTTCTCAGGGTGGTACAGGTGGTAGCCTACCCCGCCGAAGGGCAGGTTGCGGCGCTCCACGCCCACGTTCAGCATTCTGATGGCAAACTCGCTGTCCTCGCGGCCCCAGCCTTCAATATCCTCGTTGAAGCCGTTGATCTGTATAACATCGGCGCGCCAGAAAGCCATGTTGCAGCCGCGTATGGCTTTGATGTCGGGGCGTTTTTTGGAGCCGAGTTTTGCCAGTGTTTCTGAGGAAACGGCATTGAAACGGTTGATGATGCCGGAGGAGAAAGGCGTGATGTGCCACTGTTTGCTTTGCAGGATCTGCTTGGTGAGCTCGGGTTGCAGCAGCACGCGTTTGCCCTGAATAAAGGTGTTGGCGCGCGCTATGCGTTTGTGGCTCTTGACAAAGTCTGGGTGCAGCACCATGTCGCCGTCAATGGAGAGCAGGTACTCGCCGGTGGCCATGGCCATGGCTTTGTTCCGGATGGCCGCCAACCGGAAGCCGGTGTCTTCATGCCAGCAGTGGCGCAGCGGCACTGGAAAGCTTTCCTGAAACTTCTCAATGACTGCCTTAGTTTCGGCGCGTGATCCGTCATCGGCAATGATCACCTCATCTGGTAATTCGTTTTGCAGGGCCACGCTCTTCAAAACTACTTCCAGCGCATCTGGCCAGTTGTAGGTAGAGATGATGAGGCTGGTGGTCATGGAACGGTTGGCCTCGTGCAGTTTCATGTACTTGTAGAAAGCCCCGTTGGCGTTGCAGGCCGAGATGAGGAATCCCTCAAAACCGTACAGGAAGCCCCGTTTCAGGAAATAGTTGCGCAGAAAGGTCCAGAAGCCTTTGTAAGTGGCTTTAAAGGCCGAGGACGATTTCCGGAATCGGTTCTCCTGGGCAAAAAGCGTGGTGTACTGGTTCAGTTTCCTGAGTAACTCATCTGTGTTCTTAAAGGAATAATGGTTCAGGATGCCCGGCAGGGTCTCAATCGCAAGCCCCTCGGTCTTGATTCCTTCGTGCACCTCGCGGTCTGTGAAGGAGGTAACTTTGCGGTTAAAAAGGCGTAGCACATAATCATTTTCCCAACCACAAGCATTGATTAAACGTTTCCCATAGAAATTGTGGCGCAAGAAGCGGTAGGCTTTGGCGTTATCTAAGGGATGGCTGAGAATGGTTTGAGCTAGTTCCGGCGTCAGGACCTCATCGCTGTCAATGGAAAGGACCCAGTCATGAGAGGTGTAGGAGGCGGCCAGGTTCTTAAGCGGGCCAAACCCGATGAAAGGCGAGTAAAAAACCTTTACGTTGGGGAACTGACCGGCGATGGAAACGGTGGCATCAGTGGAGCCGTTGTCCAGCAGGATAACCTCCGGGAACCGGGCCAGCGCCTTGAGGCATTGCGGCAGCAACTCCTGGCTGTTTTTAGCGAGTATGGTAACAGAAATAGGTTGAGGCATGCGGCGCGGAAACAGAAAAAGGAAGGTGGATGGATTCCCGAAAAACGACGTTGGGGCCGGTTAATGTAAACATCTGCCCTAATATTCGTATGTACCTATGTATATTTAATTTCTATATTTGCGTATAGGTATTTTTATCCCAAGTGTAAAAGTACAAAATCAAGACCAATGAGCGAACAGAGAGCGAATTCAATGACAAAAGAGGAGAAAGACGCCCGGTTTGAGGCCGAGTTGATGCCGGTTATTTCGCCTCTCTACAACTTCGCGTACCGTCTTACCCTGGATGAAGATGACGCCAATGACCTGGTACAGGAGACCTATCTCAAGGCGTATCGTTTCTTCGATTATTTCGAACCCGGAACTAATGCCAAGGCCTGGCTGTTCCGCATCCTAAAGAACTCGTTCATAAACGACTTCCGGAAAAAGAGCAAACAACCCGCCAAAGTAGACTACTCTGAGGTGGAAGGTTACTACAATTCAGAAGACGTGGACGCAGAGGGGGACAGTTCTGGCGGTACTACAGACCTGCGCATGGAAAGTGTGCAGGACCTGATTGGCGATGAAGTGGCGGGTGCCCTGAACTCACTGCCGGTAGACTTCCGGACCGTGATTATCCTGTGTGACCTTGAAGGGTTCACGTATGAGGAAATGGCCAAGATCCTGGACATTCCCATAGGAACAGTAAGGAGCCGCCTTCACCGGGCCCGGCATTTTTTGAAAGAGAAGTTGGAAAAATACGCGAAGTCAATGGGCTATAATGGCTAAACAGAAATTAATATGATGGGGACTACTACTATGACTGATGAATTGATGGGCGCAAACGCCTCAGATGAGAGCCATGAACCAGACTGTGAGAAGGTGCAGGGCGTTTTTGAGAAGTGGCTGGAAGGTGTAGCTACAGAAGAAGATGAGGCTTTTCTGTCTGAGAAAGCCGATGAATGCTCTCCCTGCTTTGAGAGCGTTGACAAACAACGGTTGTTTGTAAAGTTCCTGAACGCCTCGCTGCGCAGACCAGGTACTCCCGCTACACTAGTAGACTCCATCAAATCAAAAATCCACCAAACGGCTTAGTATTAAGCTTTCCTACCCTGGATGCAAGGTAAAATCATTATTTTTTCGGCCCCGTCAGGAGCCGGCAAAACCACAATTGTCCGTCATTTAGTAAACGTACTTCCAGAGCTAAGTTTCTCTATCTCAGCCTGCACCCGCGACCGCCGGGGCCGCAGTGAAGTTAACGGCAAAGATTATTATTTCATTACCCCAGAAGAGTTCCGCGACAAAATCGGGAAGGATGAGTTCGTGGAGTGGGAGGAAGTGTACGAGGGTGCTTTCTACGGTACCCTTAAATCTGAGATTGAGCGCATCTGGTCTGAAGGCAAGCACGCCATCCTGGACGTGGATGTCAAAGGCGGTCTCAGCGTGAAGAACTTCTACAAAGACCGCGCCCTGGCCATCTTTGTGAAACCGCCTTCCATTGAGGAGCTTTCCAAGCGCCTGGTGGCCCGCAACACAGACTCAGCCTCCAGCATCTCCAGCCGCGTGTTCAAGGCCAAATTCGAATTGAGCTTTG
This sequence comes from Rufibacter aurantiacus, assembly GCF_017916345.1. Classification (NCBI taxonomy): domain Bacteria; kingdom Pseudomonadati; phylum Bacteroidota; class Cytophagia; order Cytophagales; family Hymenobacteraceae; genus Rufibacter; species Rufibacter aurantiacus. The sequence goes on along the minus strand of NZ_JAFMSV010000001.1, from coordinate 1,085,337 downwards.
AAGACCAGTTTGATGAGGTGATTGTGAACGAGAACCTGGAAGAGGCCTTTGCCCGGGCCGAGAAACTGGTGCGGGACTTTATCTATCCAGAAGAGCCTATTGTGTAGCCATGCGGGTAGGATTACTCTTTGGATCCTTTAACCCCATCCACATAGGGCACCTGATCCTGGCCAACTACATGGCCGCCAATACCACCTTAGACACCGTCTGGCTCGTGGTGAGCCCGCAGAACCCGTTCAAACCCAGCAGCAGCCTGTTGCATGAGTTTGACCGCCTGCACATGGTGCGTCTGGCCATTGCCGATAACGCCGATCTAGGCGTAACCGACATTGAGTTCCGGATGCCCAAGCCCAGCTACACCATAGATACGCTTACCTATCTCAGGGAAAAGTATCCTAAGTACCAGTTTGTGCTCATCATGGGCGAAGACAACCTGGCTACCCTGCCCAAGTGGAAAAACTACGAGCAGATTCTGGATCTCTACGAGGTGCTGGTTTATCCGCGGCCGGGTAGCGCCAAGATTCCCGAGGCTTTGCAGAACCACGCCAAGATAACCGTGGTTCCGGCTCCGCTCCTGGATATCTCGGCCACTTTCATCCGGAAGTGTCTCAAGGAAGGTAAATCTACCCGTTACCTGCTGCAGGAAGAAGTACAGGAATACATACAAGCCAAGAAGCTGTATATTTAGTAGAAGAAATCAATTGCCATAAGCCGACGTTTTAGGCATCCTTTTTTTAAAAGGAGCCCAGAACGCCGGTTTCTGTTTTCAAATTTTTTGAGTTTCAAGCCACTTGAAAACCTTGGAAACCGCAGATTAGTGGAAGACTAAGCCGGCAAAGGGAAAGCACCGTGCTTAGTTGTTTCTTCTACGCTACTTACTTTTTGCTATTTTCTAGTATGTGGATAAAAATGGGAAACCTTTTATTCTAAAGGGCGTTAAAATAAGGTTTAGCCAATGAATGAGTTGAAATAGCCATATTTTTTAGCGTATAAGTACTTGGTTCTCTCAGGGAAGTAGTGTAATTTGCTTTCTTTCCCAGACAGACAAACTGAAGGACTACCCCCTGACAATGAGTTCCATCACCTTCTTCCAGGATACCTATATTTCTATCACCTATCACCAGAACCAGCAGTACATCAACGCAGATTGGATTGGTTTTCAGACAAAACAATCTGTACAGGATGGCTGCGAGCGTATTCTGGAGGCCATGGCGCAATTCAATTGCTACAAAGTCCTTAATGACAACACCCATGTGGAGGGCATCTGGTCCAGCGCGGCGGAGTGGGTAGGCTCAGACTGGTTTCCGCGCATGCGGCAGGCTGGCATGGTGTCTTTTGCCTGGGTGTACTCGCCCAGCATGTTCAGCCGGTTGTCTACAGATAAATCCCTGCGCTTCACCTATGACACCACCGGCATCGAAGTGTTTGACAGCCTGGCCGAGGCCCAAAGGTGGTTGGCGGCCATTCCGGCGTAAAGCTTACTTTTTCAAATTCCCATAAAAGAGAAGGCCCCGCACTGTCAAGTGCGGGGCCTTCTCTTTTTAACCTGTTTTCCTTAAAACAGACCTGGAACGCAAAACCTTAGATGGTCATGATCTCGGCCTCTTTCTTAGACAGAAGCTCATCCAGTTTCACAATGTAGGCATCAGTCAGTTTCTGTACTTTGCCTTCGGCGTCTTTCACCGCATCTTCTGAGGTGCCTTCTTTCTGCAGTTTGCGCAGTGAGTCGTTCACGTCTTTACGGATGTTACGCACGCGGATTTTACCGCTTTCGGTCTCGTTTTTGGCTTGCTTTACCAGCTCGCGGCGACGCTCCTCGGTCAGGGCCGGGATGTTCAACCGGATGCCGTCTGCCTCGGTCATGGGGTTCAGGCCCAGGTCGCTGTTCTTGATGGCTTTGCCAATTTCAGCCACCATGTTTTTCTCCCAAGGCTTGATCATAAGCGTACGGGCATCTGGGGTCATGATGTTGGCCACCTGCGAGATGGGGGTTGGCGTGCCGTAGTAATCTACGCGCAGGTCCTCTACCATGGCAGGGGACGCTTTGCCGGCTCTGATTTTGGTTAATTCTACACTAGTGTGCTGCACCGATTTCTGCATTGACTCCTCGGCTTCGCTCAAATAAAAGTTAATTTCTTCGGTCATTGGGTTTTCTGATTTAGAAAGATGACTAAACGGTACCACCGTAGCAAATGCCAAAGGGCGGCACAAATTTCTGATTTAATTCTGTAAAATCCACTGCCGGGGCAGCAAGACCTGTAATTACATAGAAACCAAGGTTCCTACACGCTCGCCTTTAATCAGTTTGGCCAGGTTGCCCGGCGTGTTAATGTCAAACACCACAATAGGCAAGTTGTTTTCCTTGCAAAGGGTAAACGCAGTCATGTCCATTACGTTGAGGCCTTTTTCAAAAACCTCTTCAAAGGTGATGTCCTGGTACCGCACGGCTGAGGAGTCTTTCTCCGGGTCAGCGGAGTAGATGCCGTCTACACGGGTACCTTTCAGCACCACATCGGCCTCAATCTCAATGGCCCGCAGGGAAGCGGCAGAATCAGTGGTGAAGTAAGGGTTACCGGTACCCGCCCCGAAGATCACTACGCGGCCTTTCTCCAGGTGGCGCATGGCGCGGCGGCGGATGTACGGCTCACATACTTGCTGGATGTTGATACCAGAAAGCAAACGGGTGAAGATGCCCACCTTCTCCAGCGCGCTCTGCAGCGCCATACTGTTGATCACGGTAGCCAGCATACCCATGTAGTCGCCCTGCACGCGGTCCAATCCAACAGACTCGGCCTGTACGCCCCTGAAAATGTTTCCTCCGCCAATCACTACGGCCACCTCGGCGCCAAGATCTACGGCAGATTTAATCTCTTCGGCGTACTGCACCAGCATGTTGGTGTCAATCCCATATTGCTGTTCGCCCATCAAGGACTCTCCGCTGAGCTTCAATAGAATTCTTTTGAATCGCATGCTTATAAAATAGTAATAGTTAGTGACACGGGTCTATACACGTTTTGGGCCCGCTTTTCACAAAACAGGCCCAAAACGGAATATTCTTTAAAATACGATCAATACCTGGTTTTTCTCCACGTTCTGCCTGGTGGTTACCTTCACCTCAGACACCACGCCGTCGCCGGGAGACTTGATGATGTTCTCCATCTTCATGGCTTCCAGAATAAGGATGGGGTCGCCTTTCTTTACTTCCTGGCCCGGCTGTACCTTGATGTCAATGATAAGGCCCGGCATAGGCGCTTTGATGTCATTGATCTTGTGCGCCAGCGCCTGACCCATGCCAAGGCTATCCAGAAGCAAATCCATCCGGTCCTGCACCTGTAACGTATGCACATTGCCGTTGATTTTGATCTGGAAGGTTTTGGTTTCCGGGTCAGCCTGCAGCAACTCGGCGGTATAGGAGCGGCCGTCTTTCAGAATATGGAAGGAAGTAGGGCTGAGGGGAAGCAAATCCCAGGTAAATGGAGCATCGTTGAGAAGAATCTGGTTTTTCTCCAGAACTACTTGCCAGGTGGCGGCAGCCGATTTTACCTGTAACATGTTGGCGGGGTTAGAGACAGTAATTTACCGTACGTGTGAAATAAATTCACAACTTGAGTTCCCAAAGTTAATAAATCATTACATGAATCACATCCTTTCCCGTGGCTTCTTGTTCATTCTGCTGTGTGGCTCGGCTGCAGGCTGCGCTGTGAAGAAGGCAGCCGCACCCGTTGTCGCCTCAGAAACCGCTGCCATAGCCGTAGATTCCGTAGTTACGGAGATGCCCCAAACAAGCCGCGGTCCCTACCAACCTTCGGCCGAGCGCCTCATGGATCTGCTGCACACCAACCTGAACGTGCGGTTTGACTGGGCGAAGCAGCACCTGCTGGGAGAAGCCACCCTTACCTTAAAGCCGTACTTCTACCCGCAGCAACAGGTGGTGCTGGACGCTAAGGGTTTTGACATCCACAAAGTGACTTTGCTCAAAGGCAAGCAGGCCGTGCCGCTGACCTATGACTATGACCAGCAGAAACTAACGGTGAAGCTGGACAAGACCTACACCCGCACCGATACGCTCCAGGTTTACATCTCTTACACGGCCAAACCGAATGAATTGCAGGCCCATGGCAGCCAGGCCATCCAGTCAGACAAAGGCCTCTACTTCATCAACCCTCTGGGTAACGAGGAGGGCGTGCCCCAGCAGATTTGGACGCAGGGCGAGACCGAGGCGAACTCGGCCTGGTTCCCTACCATTGACAAGCCCAACGAGCGGATGACCCAGGACATCTTCATCACGGTGGAGAACAAGTTCAAGACCCTGTCTAACGGGACGCTGGTTTCCAGCAGGAGTCTGAAAAACGGGCTTAAAACGGATCACTGGCGGATGACCCAGCCCCACGCACCGTACTTGGTCATGATGGCTATTGGCGAGTTCTCGGTGATCAAAGACAAATGGCGGAACAAAGAGGTGAGTTATTGGGTGGAGCCGGAGTACGCGGCCACTGCCAAAGCCACCTTCGGGCGGACGCCAGCCATGCTGGAGTTCTTCTCCCAGAAGCTAGGTGTAGCTTTCCCATGGGATAAGTACGCGCAGGTGGTGGTCCGTAATTTTGTGTCTGGCGCCATGGAGAATACCTCCGCCTCCACCTTCATGGAATCTGTGCAGCAGGACCGCCGCGAGCTGCTGGACAAGAACTGGGACCACATCATCGCGCATGAGCTGTTCCACCAGTGGTTCGGGGATCTGGTCACTACCGAGTCCTGGGCCAACCTGCCGTTGAACGAATCCTTTGCCGATTACTCAGAATACCTGTGGGCCGAACACCAATACGGACCTGACGAAGCCGCCCTTACGCACCAAAGTGCCTTGCTGGAGTACCTGGCCGAGTCCAGAACCAAACAAGAGCCTTTGATCCGTTTCCATTACACAGACAAGGAAGACATGTTTGACAGCCACTCCTACGCTAAAGGCGGGCGGGTGCTGCACATGCTTCGGCAGGAGGTAGGGGATGAGGCATTCTTCGCAGCGCTGTACCTGTACCTGACCCAGAACAAGTACTCGCCGGTAGAGATTGATAAACTGCGCCTAGCTTTTGAGGAAACCACCGGACGCGATTTGCGGCCGTTTTTCCAACAATGGTTCCTAACCCCGGGCCATCCCGACCTGAAGGTGAGCCATTCCTACCAGAACGGAGCCTTGACCGTGCAGGTGAACCAAACCCAGGATACCCTCCGCACTACAGTTTACAAAATGCCACTGACCGTTGCTCTGCTCCAGAATGGAAAATGGCAGCAGGAGCAGGTGCAACTGGAGAAAGCAACTCAGGCATTCACCTTTACTATGCAAGCCGCGCCAGAGGCGGTGGTGGTAGATCCCACGCAGAAGCTGCTGGCCAATATAAACCATGAAAAGTCTGTGCCTGAGTGGTCGGCTCAGTTCCTGAACAGTGCCGCCTATGCCGCGAAAGCCAATGCCCTGGAACACCTGAGAGATACTACTGTGACGCAGATTGACCAGGTTCTGGAGAAAGCCATGCAGGATCCTTTCTGGAAGATAAGAGCCACCGGCCTGGAGGTACTGGTGTCTAAAGAATCAATGCAGAACCCGCGTATGCAGGCCCAGGTGCAGCGTATGGCAGAGACTGATCCGCACAGTGCGGTACGGGCCACGGCTACCTATGTGCTGAGTACCTTGAACGGCTTGCCTCCGGAGATTATAGAGAGCCGGCTAAATGATTCTTCTTACCAGGTGGTGAGTGCCGCCATCTTCGCCTGGACCAAAGGTGATCATAACTTGAATCGATTAAAGCCTTTTCTCCAATACAAGAACCCAGATGTGGTCAATGCCCTGGCCTCGGCTTTTACCCAGAGTGATGAAGAAGAGCTTTACGCCTGGTATCTGAAAAACGCCTCCAGACTGCGGGGCGGTGACTTATATTACTTCGTGCAGAGCTTCGGCGCCTTCCTTTTGAAAAAAAATATTGACCGGCAGGAGAGGGGGTGGCAAGCCTTGGTGCGGGTAGTGGAGCAAGAGACCATGGCCGAAGCGAAACAAGCAGCGTTTCAAATGCTTACACTCATGGCCGAGACCGATGAACGCCGCCAAAAGGTTCAGGAATTGGCCGCTAAAGACCCCAAATTAGCCTCCATCATGAGCCCCCAAATGAATTGATTGAAAAAAATATTTGCAGAAATATTTGACATGGAAGAAAAACCCACTAGTTTTGCAGCTCCTAAGAACGAAAACGGCAACGCAACTCGGTTTTAGGGTTCTTTGAAACAGTATTGGGGAGATTCCAGAGTGGCCAAATGGGACGGACTGTAACTCCGTTAGCGTAAGCTTTCGAAGGTTCGAATCCTTCTCTCCCCACACTTAACACGGTCAGAAATTGAGGCAAGGTTACAGGTTGTTTCGTAAAGATTTCTGATGTTACCAGTAACAAGCGGGAGTAGCTCAGCTGGTAGAGCGACAGCCTTCCAAGCTGTAGGTCGCGGGTTCGAACCTCGTCTCCCGCTCTTTAAAGAGAGCAATGCAGCGAAAGCTGCATTCTTTTATTTTGCCGACGTAGCTCAGGGGTAGAGTACTTCCTTGGTAAGGAAGGGGTCGTGGGTTCAATTCCCATCGTTGGCTCAAGCGGTATTTTTTAACAAACAATACACCGTTTCACCCAAGAACTAAATACTTTCTAAAATGGCTAAAGAAACATTTGATCGTTCCAAACCGCACGTAAACATCGGTACTATTGGGCACGTTGACCACGGCAAAACAACCTTGACTGCTGCTATTACTCAGGTTTTAGCGAGCAAAGGTCTAGCCGCAAAAAGAGACTTCTCTTCTATTGACAACGCTCCTGAAGAAAAAGAGCGTGGTATTACTATTAACACTTCTCACGTTGAGTACGCTACTGAGAACCGTCACTACGCGCACGTTGACTGCCCAGGTCACGCTGACTACGTGAAAAACATGGTTACAGGTGCTGCTCAGATGGACGGTGCTATCTTGGTGGTTGCCGCTACAGATGGTCCAATGCCACAAACTCGTGAGCACATCCTTTTGGCTCGTCAGGTAGGTGTTCCTGCTCTTGTTGTGTTCATGAACAAAGTGGACATGGTAGACGATCCAGAATTGTTAGAGCTGGTTGAAATGGAAATCAGAGAGCTTCTTTCTTTCTACGATTTCGACGGTGATAACATCCCAGTTATCCAGGGTTCAGCTCTTGGTGGCTTGAACGGAGATGAGAAATGGGTTAAAACCATTGAAGAATTGATGGCAGCTGTTGATAGCTACATTCCAATTCCTGCTCGTTTGACTGACCTTCCATTCTTGATGCCAGTTGAGGACGTGTTCTCTATCACTGGTCGTGGTACAGTAGCTACTGGCCGTATCGAGCGTGGTATCATCAACTCTGGTGAGCAAGTTGACATCTTAGGTATGGGTGCTGAAGGCCTGAAGTCTACAGTAACTGGTGTTGAGATGTTCCGCAAAATCCTTGACAGAGGTGAAGCAGGTGACAACGTAGGTCTGTTGCTGCGTGGTATTGAGAAAACTGATATCCGCCGTGGTATGGTTATTTGCAAGCCAGGTTCAGTAACTCCTCACCAAAAATTCAAAGCTGAGGTTTACGTTCTTTCTAAAGAAGAAGGTGGACGTCACACTCCATTCTTCAACAACTACCGTCCACAGTTCTACCTGAGAACTACAGACGTAACTGGTGTGATCACTCTGCCAGAAGGTGTTGAAATGGTTATGCCTGGTGACAACATCACTATCACTGTTGAGCTGATCAACAAAGTAGCGATGGAGAAAGGTCTGCGTTTCGCTATCCGTGAGGGTGGTAGAACTGTAGGTGCCGGTCAGGTAACTGAAATCCTTGACTAATTATTAAAATCATAAGTCCGCCTTGCTGAAAATGTAGGGCGGACTTGTTTTTTTAAGAAAAGAATAATACATTTGCACTCCATTTAAATGAATGGCGTGCATTTTTTTACGGGAGTAGCTCAATTGGTAGAGTAGTGGTCTCCAAAACCATTGGTTGTAGGTTCGAGTCCTACCTCCCGTGCAAATAGAGTTAATAGCATCAGGAATGGGAAAGCTGACAAAATTTTTCAATGACGCTGTAGAAGAGATGCAGCACAAGGTTACCTGGCCAACTTACTCAGAGCTCCAGAAGAGCTCTATGTTGGTTTTGGTTGGCTCCATTGTGTTTGCCATCATTGTAGGTGCTATGGATTTCGTTTACGACTCCACCCTGAATTGGTTTTACAACCAGTTCTAATTTAAGCTGGAGAAAATGGCAGATTTAAAATGGTATGTAGTACGGGCGGTTTCAGGCCAGGAGAAGAAAGCAAAGTCTTACCTGGAGAATGAAGTAGCACGTCATAATTTAACGGAGATGGTGCCGCAGGTACTCATTCCGTCAGAGAAAGTATATGAAATGCGGAACGGGAAGAAACGCGTTAGAGAACGCAGCTTTTTTCCTGGTTACGTGTTGATCTTTGCAGACATCTCCAACGGTGAGGTAGAGCACTTGATTACCAGCACCCCGGGCGTTATTGGCTTCCTGGGTTCTGGAAACGGTAGAGCAGACGAAAAACCGGTTCCGCTGAGAATGTCTGAAGTTAACCGCATCTTAGGAAAGGTTGACGAAACAGATGAGCAAGTGGAAACTTTGGAGACTCCTTTTATTGTTGGCGAAACTGTGAAAGTAATGGACGGTCCATTCAACGGTTTCTCTGGTACTGTAGAAGAGGTGTTTGAAGAGCGTCGCAAGCTGAATGTAATGGTGAAGATCTTCGGGCGGAATACTCCGGTAGAGCTGAACTACATGCAAGTAGAAAAAGAACAGTAGTAATAAATAATAATGGCAAAAGAAATAAAAGGTTATCTGAAACTTCAGGTAAAGGGAGGCGCCGCGAATCCAGCACCGCCGATAGGACCTGCACTTGGATCTAAAGGTCTTAACATTATGGAGTTCTGCAAGCAGTTCAATGCCAGAACCCAGGATAAGGCCGGCCAAGTATGCCCAGTTTTGATTACAATGTACACAGACAAGTCATTTGACTTCGTAATTAAAACTCCTCCCGCTCCAGTATTGTTGATGGACGCTGCGAAAATTAAATCCGGATCTAAAGAGCCTAACCGTAACAAAGTGGGTTCTGTAACTTGGGATCAGATTCGCGAGATCGCTGAAATCAAAATGCCTGACCTGAATGCGTTCAAAGTTGAGGCAGCAATGCGTTTGGTAGCTGGTACCGCACGTAGCATGGGTATCACAGTAAAAGGAACTGCTCCTTGGAGTGAGTAATTAAAAAGCAAATGGCTAGAATTTCTAAAAACAGAAAAGCAGTCTTAGCAAAGTACGACCCTAAAAAAGAGTACTCTCTGTTAGATGCAGCAGGCGTAGTAAAAGAAATCACTTTCACTAAGTTTGATGCTTCCGTTGACATTGATGTACGTCTAGGTGTTGACCCGCGCAAAGCTGATCAAATGGTGAGAGGCGTGGTAACGCTTCCTCATGGAACCGGTAAAGACGTACGTGTGTTGGTGCTTTGCACTCCTGACAAGGAAGACGAAGCGAAAGCCGCAGGTGCTGACTTCGTAGGTCTGGATGACTATATCCAGAAGATTGAAAAAGGCTGGACAGATGTTGATGTAATCATCACCATGCCGGCTGTAATGGCGAAAGTAGGTAGACTGGGCCGTATCTTAGGACCTCGTAACTTAATGCCAAACCCTAAAGCTGGTACTGTAACCACAGACGTAGCCAAGGCGGTGAAAGAAGTGAAAGCTGGTAAAATTGACTTCAAAGTTGACAAAACCGGTATCATCCACACTAGCATTGGTAAAGTGTCCTTCGGTCCAGATCAAATTGCTGCAAACGCTTCTGAGGTAATTGCTACCCTTAACCGTTTAAAGCCTTCTTCTGCAAAAGGAACTTATATTAAGAGCATCACATTGTCAAGCACAATGAGTCCTGGTGTAGTAGTTGACAAAACCTCAATTTAACGAGAAGAGATGACACGGGAAGAGAAAGAAATCATTGTACGTGACCTGAGTGAGAAATTAGCTCAAAACTCCTTCGTCTACATCACAGACGCTTCAGAATTGACCGTTGCTACTATCAACAGATTCAGAAGACTTTGCTTTGATAGAGGCATTGAGTACAAAGTTTACAAAAACACTCTGATTCGTAAGGCGCTTGATACCTTAGACACAGATACATCTGCTTTGGATGTGGCTTTGAAAGGTTCTTCAGGAATCCTATTTGAAGCTACTACTGGTAATGCTCCAGCAAAACTATTACTTGATTTCCGCAAGACCGGCGCTAAGAAGCCAATCTTGAAAGGAGCTTACATTGACAGCAGCATCTACGTAGGTGATGACCAACTAGATGCCCTGAGCAAAATCAAGTCCAAAGAAGAATTGGTTGGTGAAATCATCGGCTTACTTCAATCTCCTGCCAAAAACGTTATTTCTGCCCTTCAGAGCGGTGGCAATACTTTGGCTGGTGTGCTTAAAACTTTATCAGAGAGAGAACAATAACATTTCAATTTTAAAACAACTTTAATTACTAATAAAAATGGCAGATTTGAAAGCATTCGCTGAGCAGTTGGTTAACTTAACTGTTAAAGAAGTTAATGAACTTGCTACTATTCTTAAGGATGAGTATGGTATTGAGCCAGCAGCTGCTGCTCCTGTAATGGTAGCTGGTGCTGCCGGTGGAGACGCTGGAGCCGCTGCTGAGGAAAAAACTTCTTTTGATGTAATCCTTAAGTCAGCAGGTGCCTCTAAACTAGCAGTTGTGAAGCTAGTGAAAGAACTTACCGGTCTTGGCTTGAAAGAAGCGAAAGAATTGGTTGATGGTGCTCCAAAACCATTGAAAGAAGGTGTTGCTAAAGATGAAGCAGATTCATTGAAAAAGCAATTGGAAGAAGCTGGTGCTGAAGTGGAGGTTAAGTAATCCCACACTACCTTCCATTACCACTAAGGGTTAGACCTGGCAATTTCGTCAGGTCTTTTCCTGTTTGTACCTAGAAATGATTTTCTAGAATATTCTGTCGGAGAAAAGGCTGTTTCCCGACACGACAAAGTTTAAACGTTAAAATCAGACAACTTTGGCTACAAGTAAAACGACAGAGCGGATCAACTTTGCGTCCATTAAGTCGGTAATTGATTACCCAGACTTTCTGGACGTTCAGCTACAATCTTTCCAAGACTTTTTCCAGTTGGAAACCGCTGCCGAGAACCGCACGGAAGAAGGTCTATTCAAAGTTTTTGCTGAGAACTTCCCGATCTCTGACTCAAGAGAGAATTTCGTTCTGGAATTCGTAGATTACCATGTTGACCCGCCCAAGTACTCCGTTGATGAGTGCATTGACCGTGGGTTGACTTATTCAGTTCCATTAAAGGCAAAGCTTCGTTTGATCTGTAATGATACGGATAACGAGGACTTTGAGACTATTGAACAGGAAGTTTTCTTAGGAAACATTCCTTATATGACCGAGAAGGGTTCATTTGTGATCAATGGCGCCGAGCGCGTGATTGTATCTCAGTTGCACCGTTCACCAGGGGTGTTCTTTGCCCAAAGCAAGCACACCAACGGTACCAAACTTTACTCTGCCAGAATCATCCCTTTCAAAGGATCCTGGATTGAGTTTGCGACAGACGTTAACAATGTGATGTACGCGTACATTGACCGGAAGAAGAAATTCCCGGTAACTACTTTGTTGCGTGCTATTGGTTACGGAACGGATAAAGACATCCTGGACCTGTTCGGGTTGTCTGAGGAAGTGAAGGCCGATAAGAAGACCTTGAAAGGCGTGGTTGGCAGAAAGCTGGCTGCGAGGGTTCTGCGCACCTGGACAGAAGACTTCGTGGATGAGGATACCGGTGAAGTGGTGTCAATCGATCGTAACGAAGTGCTGTTGGAGCGTGACTCAGAAGTGAGCGAAGACGATCTGGACGTAATCATTGACTCAGGGGTGAAATCCATCATCCTTCACCGTGAAAACGTTAACATCGCAGATTACAACATCATCTACAACACCCTGCAGAAAGATAACTCAAACTCTGAGCAGGAAGCCGTTGAGCAGATCTACCGTCAGCTGCGTAACACAGAAGCGCCAGACGTAGAGACTGCCCGTGACATTATCCAGAAGTTGTTCTTCAGTGATAAGCGTTATGACCTGGGTGATGTAGGACGCTACAGAATCAACAAGAAACTAGGCCTTGACAAAAACTGGGATGCCAAAGTATTGACTAATGAGGACATCGTCCTGATTGTGAAATACCTGATTGGTCTGATCAACTCAAGAGCCGTTGTTGATGATATTGACCACTTGAGCAACCGCCGTGTAAGAACGGTAGGCGAGCAGTTATATGCGCAATTTGGTGTAGGTCTTGCCCGTATGGCCAGAACCATCAAGGAGCGTATGAACGTGCGTGACAACGAAGAATTCAAACCGGTTGACCTGATCAACGCGCGTACGCTTTCTTCCGTGATCAACTCGTTCTTCGGAACAAACCAGTTGTCTCAGTTCATGGACCAGACCAACCCACTGGCAGAGATCACGCACAAACGTCGTGTGTCTGCTCTGGGACCAGGAGGTCTTTCCCGTGAGCGCGCTGGTTTTGAGGTACGTGACGTTCACTATACCCACTACGGTCGTCTTTGTACCATTGAAACACCAGAGGGACCAAACATCGGTCTGATCTCTTCTCTTTGCGTGCACGCCCGCGTGAACAGCATGGGCTTCATTGAAACTCCTTACCGCAATGTAGTGGAAGGTAAAGTAGATGTGACCCACCAAGTGAAATACCTGACCGCTGAGGAAGAGGATACCCACCACATCGCGCAGGCCAACGCCATCATCGATGAGAACGGTAACTTCATCAACGACAAAGTAAAAGGTCGTTTTGAAGGTGACTTCCCAGTAGTAGAGCCAGAGCGCTATACTTACATGGACGTTGCACCTAACCAGATCGTATCGGTGGCCGCCTCGTTGATTCCGTTCCTGGAGCACGACGATGCGAACCGTGCCTTGATGGGATCTAACATGCAGCGCCAGGCAGTACCGTTGGTGAAGCCACAGGCTCCAATTGTTGGTACCGGTCTGGAACTGAGAGCCGCCCTTGACTCAAGAGCGTTGGTAAGAGCAGAAGGCGACGGTTACGTGCACTTCGTTGACGCAGATAAGATCATCATCCGTTATGACCTCTCTGAGGACCAGAAACTGGTGAGCTTTGACGCCGAGTACGTGACGTATGACCTGATCAAGTTCCGCCGCACTAACCAGGATACCTGTATCAACCTGACTCCTCTTGTTAAGAAGAACGAGCGGGTAACCAAAGGTCAGCCCCTGTGCGAAGGATATGCCACGAACCAGGGAGAACTTGCCCTAGGTAGAAACCTGCAGGTAGCGTTCATGCCTTGGCAAGGATACAACTTTGAGGATGCGATCGTAATCTCTGAGCGTGTAGTTAGAGATGACGTGTTCACTTCTATCCACATTGAAGAGTTCGAGCTGGAAGTTCGCGAGACGAAACGCGGTGAGGAGGAATTAACCTCTGAGATCCCGAACGTAAGCGAGGAAGCCGTTCGTAACCTGGATGAGAACGGTATTATCCGCATCGGTGCCGAAGTGAAAGAAGGTGACATCCTCATTGGTAAGATCACTCCTAAAGGAGAGACCGACCCAACCCCAGAGGAGAAACTTTTGAGAGCCATCTTCGGGGACAAAGCCGGTGATGTGAAGGATGCCTCGTTGAAAGCGCCGCCATCATTGAATGGGGTGGTGATTGAGACGAAGTTATTCTCTCGTCCTAAGAAAGATAAAAACCTCCGCGCGAAAGCGAAGAAAGAGGTAGAAGACCTGAAGACAAAGTACAACGCTGAACTCAAAGCCGTGAAGAACGTGATGATTGAGAAGCTGGTACAACTGTTGGAAGGCAAGACAAGCCAAGGGGTACGTCACCGTTTCGGAGACGAAATCCTGACCAAGGGTGCGAAGTTTGGTAAGAAAAACATCTCTGAGGCACTTTTTCCTGACAAAAACCCTTATAAGGACGAAAGCAACTACGCTGTTCCTGAAGAGGTGAACATGTTCAAGGATCTGATCCTGGAAGGATGGACCGCGGATGAGCAGACAAACAAAATGTTGTTGGAACTGGTGAAAAACTACACCAAGCGCCGCAACATGATCTCTGCCCGTTTCAAACGCGACCGCTTCACTCTGGAAGTAGGAGACGAGTTACCAGCCGGTATCGTGCAGCTAGCCAAAGTATACATCGCTAAGAAGCGTAAGCTCAAAGTGGGTGATAAGATGGCGGGTCGTCACGGTAACAAAGGGGTAGTAGCCCGTATCGTGCGTGAGGAAGACATGCCGTTCCTGGAAGATGGAACACCAATGGACATCGTGTTGAACCCACTTGGGGTACCTTCAAGGATGAACATCGGTCAGATCTACGAGACCGTTCTAGGTTGGGCAGGTCTGAAATTGGGACGCACCTATGCTACCCCAATCTTCGACGGTGCCACTGAAGAACAGGTTTCTGCAGAATTGGCCGAGGCTGGCTTGCCTAAATTTGGACGTTCTTATCTGTACGATGGCTTGAGCGGTGACCGCTTTGACCAGCCAATCACGGTAGGTGTTATCTACATGCTGAAACTGGGTCACTTGGTAGACGATAAGATGCACGCCCGTTCTATCGGACCATACTCCCTCATCACGCAGCAGCCATTGGGTGGTAAAGCCCAGTTCGGTGGTCAGCGTTTCGGTGAGATGGAGGTGTGGGCGTTGGAGGCCTTCGGTGCCGCTAACGTGCTGCAGGAAATCCTGACCGTGAAGTCAGATGACGTGATCGGTCGTGCGAAAGCATACGAAGCCATTGTAAAAGGTGACGTGTTGCCAAAGCCAAATATCCCTGAGTCATTCAACGTGTTGATCCACGAACTCAGAGGTTTGGCCTTGGAGATTACGCTGGACTAATAAGCTGTTTTGGAGGAGATTTCAGGAAAAGGGGCGCAATACGCCTCGTCTTGAAATCTCCCTTTTCAGCGTTAGAAGGGCCGTTTAGTAAAAAGGAAATTTACATATCTAGCAACACATAACATGGCGTTAGCAAGAAATAAAAAATTAATCCAAGACTTCTCTAAAGTTACTATCTCATTGGCTTCTCCGGAATCAATCCTAGAGAGATCAAACGGAGAGGTGACTAAGCCTGAAACCATCAACTACAGAACCTACAAGCCAGAGATGGGTGGTTTGTTCTGCGAGCGGATCTTCGGGCCAGTGAAGGACTGGGAGTGCCACTGCGGTAAATACAAGAGAATCCGTTACAAAGGGATTATCTGTGACCGTTGCGGTGTAGAAGTAACCGAGAAAAAAGTGCGTCGTGAGCGCATGGGCCATATCGAACTGGTTGTACCGGTAGCACACATCTGGTACTTCAAGTCACTGCCAAACAAAATTGGTTATCTGCTGGGCTTACCAACCAAGAAGCTTGACCAGATCATCTATTATGAGCGGTACGTAGTAATCCAGCCAGGTATCCTGGGCGAGGACGGCGTGAACATGCTGGACTTCCTGACCGAGGATGAGTACCTGGACATGATTGACAAGTTGCCACGCGAGAACCAGATGTTGGACAACCATGATCCAAACAAGTTCATCGCGAAGATGGGAGCTGAAGCCCTTCAGATGTTATTGGAGCGCATCAACCTGGATGACCTTTCTTATGATTTGCGTTACTCTGCTGCCCATGAGACTTCTCAGCAGCGGAAGGCAGAAGCGTTGAAGCGTCTGCGCGTAGTAGAGGCTTTCCGTGATGCCGCAACCAGAATCGAGAACAAGCCTGAGTGGATGGTGATCCGCATGGTGCCTGTGATTCCACCAGAATTGCGTCCATTAGTTCCGTTGGATGGTGGCCGTTTCGCTACGTCTGACTTGAACGACTTATACCGTCGTGTAATTATCCGTAACAACCGTCTGAAGCGTCTGATCGAGATCAAAGCACCAGAGGTGATCCTGCGGAATGAGAAGCGTATGCTTCAGGAAGCCGTTGACTCCCTGTTCGACAACTCACGTAAAGTGAACGCTGTAAGAGCAGAAGGTAACCGTGCCCTGAAATCACTTTCTGACATGCTGAAAGGTAAGCAAGGACGTTTCCGTCAGAACTTGCTTGGTAAGCGTGTTGACTACTCTGGCCGTTCCGTAATCGTGGTAGGTCCAGAGCTGAAACTGCATGAGTGCGGTCTGCCTAAGAACATGGCAGCTGAGCTTTTCAAACCGTTCATCATCCGTAAGCTTATTGAGCGCGGGATTGTGAAGACGGTAAAATCTGCGAAGAAAATCGTGGACAGAAAAGACCCGGTTGTTTGGGATATTTTGGAAAACGTGCTGAAAGGACACCCAGTTCTTTTGAACCGTGCTCCTACGCTCCACAGATTAGGTATTCAGGCGTTCCAGCCGAAACTGATCGAAGGAAAAGCGATTCAGCTGCACCCATTGGTAACCACTGCATTCAACGCCGACTTTGACGGTGACCAGATGGCGGTACACGTTCCACTAGGACCGGCCGCAATCTTGGAAGCCTCTATGCTCATGTTGGCTTCGCACAACATCCTGAACCCTGCCAACGGTGCGCCAATCGCGGTACCTTCCCAGGACATGGTGTTGGGTCTGTACTATGTAACCAAAGGCAAACGCTCAACCGAGAACGAGAAAATCGCCGGTGAGGGCATGTCTTTCTACAGCGCTGAAGAAGTAATCATCGCCATCAATGAAGGCCGCTTGTCTAAGCATGCGTTCATCAAAGTGCGTGTGAAAGTCTTAAATGACAACAACGAACTGGAGACTAAATTGATTGAGACCGTAGCCGGAAGGGTATTGTTCAATCAGTTCGTGCCAGAAGAAGTTGGGTACGTAGACGAACTTCTTTCTAAGAAGAAATTGCAGCAGATCATCTCCCGCGTGTTCAAAGTAACGGGTATGGCGAGAACTGCTCAGTTCCTGGATGACATCAAAACCCTGGGCTTCCAGTCTGCCTACAAAGGCGGTCTTTCTATGGGCTTGGGTGACATTGTGATCCCGAAAGAGAAAGATATCCTGGTAGAGCAGGCCAAAAAAGACGTGGACGCTGTTTGGGCGAACTACTCTATGGGTCTGATCACTGATAACGAGCGTTACAACCAGGTAATTGATATCTGGACACGTATTAACAACCAGATCACCGAGACCCTGATGAACCGTCTTGAGAAAGACGACCAAGGATTTAACTCCATCTTCATGATGATGCACTCAGGAGCCCGTGGTTCCCGTGAGCAGATCCGTCAGTTAGGTGGTATGCGGGGTCTGATGGCTAAGCCGCAGAAATCCTTGCAAGGCTCAGTAGGGGAGATCATTGAAAACCCA
This sequence comes from Rufibacter aurantiacus, assembly GCF_017916345.1. Classification (NCBI taxonomy): domain Bacteria; kingdom Pseudomonadati; phylum Bacteroidota; class Cytophagia; order Cytophagales; family Hymenobacteraceae; genus Rufibacter; species Rufibacter aurantiacus. The sequence continues at coordinate 1,067,934 of NZ_JAFMSV010000001.1, read as the reverse complement.
ATTCTTTCCAACTTCAAAGAAGGTCTGGATGTAATTGAGTACTTCATCTCTACCCACGGTGCCCGTAAAGGTCTTGCGGATACGGCCTTGAAAACGGCGGATGCGGGTTACCTGACCCGTCGTCTGGTAGACGTTTCTCAGGACGTAATTGTGAACGAAACCGACTGCGGTACTCTGCGCGGTCTGGAAGTAAGCGCCCTGAAAGACAACGAAGATATTGTGGAGTCTCTGTCTGAGCGTATCCTGGGTCGTGTGAACGTACATGACATCATTGATCCGATCACTGGAGAACTGATCCACGAGTCTGGAAACGAAATCACCGAAGAAGTAGCCAGAATCATTGAGAACTCGGCTATTGAAAGCGTTGAGATCCGTTCCGTGTTGACTTGCGAGACCAAGCGGGGTATCTGTGCCAAATGCTACGGCCGTAACCTTTCAACTGGCCGCATGGTGCAGAAAGGTGAAGCGGTTGGGGTTATCGCGGCACAGTCAATCGGTGAGCCAGGTACTCAGTTGACACTTCGTACCTTCCACGTGGGTGGTACGGCGTCTAACATTGCGGTAGATGCAGCTATCCGTGCTAAATTCAACGGGGTGATTGAGTTCGAAGATGTTCGGACAATTGAAACCACCAATGCAGAAGGCGAACCGGTGAAAGTTGTAATGGGCCGTTCAGGTGAGGTGAAGGTTGTAGAGCCAACCACTGGCAAACTGCTTATCAGTAACCACGTGCCTTACGGTTCATTCCTGTTGGTGAACGAAGGAGACACCGTGGCCAAAGGCGACGAGCTGTGTAACTGGGATCCATATAACGCGGTTATCCTTTCTGAGTTTGACGGTAACATCGTGTACGAGTCCATTGTGGAGGGTATCACCTTCCGTGAGGAGTCTGACGAGCAGACTGGTCACCGTGAGAAAGTGATTATCGAGACCAAGGATAAGACCAAGAACCCTGCTATTGTCATCATGCCGGCCAACGGTGAGCCTAAAACCTACAACATTCCGGTAGGGGCCCACTTAACAGTAGAAGACGGACAGCAGATCAAGGCTGGTCAGATTATCTCCAAGATCCCACGCGCTATTGGTAAAACCCGCGACATCACGGGTGGTCTGCCACGCGTTACAGAACTCTTCGAGGCTCGTAACCCGTCTAACCCAGCGGTAGTGAGTGAGATTGACGGTGTGGTAACTTACGGAGGCGTGAAACGCGGTAACCGTGAGATCTACATTGAGTCTAAAGACGGTGTTAAGAAGAAGTACATGGTGCCTCTTTCCAAGCACATCCTGGTACAGGACAATGACTTTGTGCGTGCAGGTGTTCCGTTGTCAGACGGTGCCATCACACCAAACGATATCCTGAACATCCAGGGACCTGGCGCAGTGCAGGAATACCTGGTGAACGAAATCCAGGAGGTATACCGTCTGCAAGGGGTGAAGATCAATGACAAGCACATTGAAGTGGTGGTTCGTCAGATGATGCAGAAAGTGAACGTGATTGACCCGGGTGATACCAGCTTCCTGGAAAACCAAACGGTTGACAAAGTGACGTTCATGGAAGAGAACGACATGATCATTGACATGAAAGTAGTGGAGGATGCAGGTGACTCAACCGCCATGAAACCAGGTATGATTGTGACGGCGCGTCGTCTGCGCGATGAGAACTCTAGCCTGAAGCGTAGAGACCTGCGTCTGGTGACCGTGCGTGACGCACAGCCAGCGGTGTCTAGACCAACCTTGCAAGGGATCACGCAGGCTTCATTGGGTACGCAAAGCTTTATCTCGGCGGCTTCCTTCCAGGAGACTACCAAGGTACTGAGCGAGGCAGCCATCAAAGGAAAGGCAGACGAATTACTGGGCTTGAAAGAGAACGTAATCGTTGGTCACCTGATCCCTGCGGGTACCGGCTTGCGCGAATACTCAAAAATCATTGTTGGCTCCAAGGAAGAGTACGAAGCTCTTACAGCAAGCAGACAATCCGGAGTGAAAGCAAAGCAAGGCGAACTGCAAGAGAAATAAAATGGCCGCAGCAGAACAACAAGGACAGATCAACATTGAGTTGACGGAGGAGATTGCCGAGGGCGAGTATGCAAACCTGGCCATGATCGCGCACTCCCACAGTGAATTCGTGATTGATTTTATCCGTCTGATGCCCGGGATCCCGAAGGCAAAAGTAAAGTCAAGAGTGGTGATTACTCCAGAGCATGCCAAGCGTTTCTTGGCTGCTTTGGAGGAAAACATCCTAAAGTATGAGCAAAGTTTTGGGGCTATCAAGCAGACGCCGGAAGCCCCAAGCTTTCCGCTCAATTTTGGGGGAACTATTGGCGAAGCCTAAGCGGTTAATAATTAATGAATTAAAACTTTGAATTTGCAAAGCAAAATTTATACCTTTGCAAACCATTTTTTGAAGAGAGAAATCAGTTTAAAAAGTTAGTAAATGCCTACTATACAACAATTAGTAAGAAAGGGAAGAGAAGCGCTAACATCAAAGTCTAAGTCTCCAGCTCTTGACTCATGCCCACAAAGACGTGGCGTGTGCACACGCGTTTACACAACCACACCTAAGAAGCCAAACTCAGCGATGAGAAAAGTGGCCCGTGTGCGTTTGACAAACGGCAAAGAAGTCAATGCCTATATCCCGGGTGAAGGTCACAACCTCCAGGAGCACTCCATTGTGCTGATCAGAGGTGGTCGTGTGAAAGACTTACCAGGTGTAAGATACCACATTATCCGTGGTGCGTTGGACACTGCTGGTGTAAACGGTCGTCTACAGTCCCGTTCTAAGTACGGAGCAAAACGTCCTAAACCAGGTCAGCCAGCAGCTGCTGCAGGAAAAGGCGGTAAGAAAAAATAATTGAGTTAAGACAATGAGAAAAGCGAAACCAAAGAAGAGAATTCTTCTTCCTGATCCAAAATACAAAGAAACTCTGGTTACCCGTTTTGTAAACTACCTGATGGTAGACGGTAAGAAGAGTGTGGCATACAAGATTTTTTACGATGCTTGCGATTTAGTTGAAAGAAGAACTAAAGAGAACGGTCTTGAGACCTGGAAAAAAGCATTGAACAACATCATGCCAGGTGTAGAGGTAAAATCCCGCCGTGTAGGTGGTGCTACTTTCCAGGTACCAACTGAGGTGCGTCCGGATAGAAAGATTTCTCTTGGTATCAAATGGATGATCTCTTACGCTCGCAAGAGAGGTGAGAAGACCATGATGGATAAATTGGCAGGTGAGATTATCGCCGCTGCCAAAGGAGAAGGTGCTGCTGTGAAGAAGAAAGATGATACTCACAGAATGGCGGAAGCTAACAAGGCATTCTCGCATTTCAGATTCTAAGAATGGCTAGAGACTTAAAATTTACCAGAAACATAGGTATTGCCGCGCACATTGATGCCGGTAAGACCACAACTACAGAGCGTATCCTTTACTATGCTGGGGTTTCCCACAAAATTGGTGAGGTGCACGATGGAGCTGCCACCATGGACTGGATGGAGCAGGAGCAGGAAAGAGGTATCACCATTACTTCTGCCGCTACTACTGTAAACTGGGACTACAGAGGTGACAAATACCACATCAACATCATTGATACTCCAGGTCACGTTGACTTCACCGTAGAGGTGAACCGTTCCCTGCGTGTATTGGATGGCCTGGTTTTCTTGTTTAGCGCAGTTGATGGTGTTGAGCCACAGTCTGAGACTAACTGGAGACTTGCTGACAACTACAAAGTAGCCCGTATAGGTTTCGTTAATAAAATGGACCGTTCAGGCGCTGACTTCCTTGCTGTTTGTAAGCAAGTGAAAGAAATGCTGGGCAGCAACGCCGTAGCGCTACAGTTACCAATCGGGGCTGAAGATGACTTCAAAGGTGTGGTTGACCTGGTGAACTTCAGAGGTATTGAGTGGAATGAGCACGACAAAGGGATGACCTTTAGAGAAGTTCCTATTCCAGACGATATGCTGGAGGAAGCCACTGAGTACCGTGAGAAGTTACTGGAAGCAGTAGCAGATTACGATGAGTCTCTGATGGAAAAATACTTCGATGATCCTGAGACCATCACCGAAGACGAAATTATGAACGCGTTGCGTAAAGCAACTATTGACATGGCCATCGTGCCGATGCTTTGCGGTTCTTCTTTCAAAAACAAAGGGGTACAAACCATGCTTGACTACGTGATGGCGCTTTGCCCTTCACCTCTGGATAAAGAAAGCATTGTAGGTACCAATCCAGATACAGGAGAAGAGGTAGTGCGCAAGCCAAGTGAAAGCGATCCATTCGCTGGTCTGGCTTTTAAAATCGCTACTGACCCTTACGTAGGACGTCTGTGCTTCGTGAGAGCTTATTCAGGTGTACTGGAGTCTGGTTCTTACGTGTACAACACCCGTTCAAACAACAAAGAGCGTATTTCCCGTATCTTCCAGATGCACGCCAACAAGCAGAACCAAATCGAAAGACTGGCTGCTGGTGACATCGGAGCGGTAGTAGGCTTTAAAGATATCAAAACTGGGGATACCCTTTGCGACCAGAACGCCAAAATCGTGCTGGAATCAATGGACTTCCCAGAACCGGTAATCGGATACGCCATTGAGCCTAAAACTCAGGCTGACTCTGACAAAATGGGTATGGCTATTGCCAAACTCATTGAAGAGGATCCTACCCTGCAAGTAAACACTGACGAGGAAACTGGTCAGACGATCTTAAGAGGTATGGGTGAGCTTCACCTGGAGATCATCATCGACCGTATGAAACGTGAGTTCAAGGTTGAGTTGAACCAAGGTGCTCCTCAGGTGGCTTACAAAGAAACTATTACCAAGAGCGTTGAACACAGAGAAGTGTACAAAAAGCAGTCTGGTGGTCGTGGTAAATTCGCAGACATCGTGTTCACCATGGGTCCTCGCGAAGATGGTAAGACAGGCCTTGAGTTTGAGAACGCAATTGTTGGTGGTGTAATTCCAAGAGAATTCATCCCGCCGGTGCAGAAAGGATTTGAAGAAGCAATGAAGAACGGTATCCTGGCCGGCTTCCCTGTAGATTCAATGAAAGTGCGTTTGTTCCACGGTTCTTTCCACGATGTTGACTCTGATGCCTTGTCTTTTGAACTTGCCGCCCGTGCAGGTTTCAAAGAAGCTGGAAAGCAATGTGCCCCTAAACTTCTTGAGCCAATCATGGCCGTTGACGTGGTTACTCCAGATGAGTACACTGGTCCGGTTACTGGTGACTTGAACAGAAGAAGAGGTATCATGAAAGGTATGGATACCAAAGGTACTTCTACCGTAGTGAAAGCCGATGTTCCTTTATCAGAACTGTTTGGTTACGTAACAGACTTACGTACCATCACCTCAGGTAGAGCAACTGCTTCTCTTACTTTCTCACACTATGAGCAAGTACCGCAGAACTTGGCAGATGGCATCGTGGCAAAAATTAAAGGGACTTCGAAATAGTTGAAATAGAATGAATCAAAAGATCAGAATCAAACTGAAATCTTACGATCACAATCTGGTTGATAAATCATCAGAGAAAATCGTGAAAGCGGTAAAAGCAACTGGTGCGATCGTGAGTGGTCCTATTCCTTTGCCTACCGAGAAAGATATCTTCACTGTACTTCGTTCACCACACGTGAACAAGAAAGCAAGAGAGCAATTCCAACTTTGCACCTATAAGAGATTAGTAGACATCTACTCTACTTCTTCTAAAACGGTAGACGCATTGATGAAACTTGAATTACCAAGTGGCGTTGATGTTGAAATCAAAGTTTGATAAGCAACACTCAATATAAAAGGGAGAGGGTAACCTCTCCCTTTTTTTGTGCCGCAACAGAAAACCTGTTAAGTGCTGTTTTGGTGAAAATGACCTGAAAATAGGTTGGCCTGGAAATACATCCATTTGATATGGAGTGAGAAGGAGTGAAGAAAGGTGTTTTAGACCAGATTTCGCAAAATAAGCCTGAAAACAGCCAAGAGGTTGGAATCATTTCCTATGCAGGAAAGTTAACGACCTACTTATGAGTGACCTAAGGGTAAGTACAGAGGTGAAAATACCTTAGTATCTGAAAACAAATAATTTAGGATAGCTTGTAAAATAAAAATTAAATATAGAACTTTGCACTCCCGAAAATAGACCCTATTTCGGGATGTTAATTTTAATTGTTTAAATAAAAAAGTAGAATGCCTGGAATTATCGGTAAGAAAATCGGAATGACAAGCCTCTTCACTCCTGAAGGGAAGAGCGTGGCCTGTACTTTGATTCAAGCAGGACCATGCGTAGTAACTCAGGTTAAGACGCAGGAAACAGACGGCTACACCGCTGTTCAGCTTGGGTACGGAGAGAAGAAGGTAAAAAGAGTAAGCAAGGCGCTTGCAGGACACTTCGCAAAAGCTAACACCACTGCTAAGAAGAAATTAGTAGAGTTTAGATTAGACGATGTTGCCTCTTTCTCCCTGGGAGATACAGTAGATGTAAACCTTTTCGAAGAGAACGAATTCGTTGATGTAGTTGGAACTTCAAAAGGTAAAGGTTTCCAAGGGGTAGTGAAGCGCTACAACTTCAGTGGTGTTGGCGGGCAGACCCACGGTCAGCACAACAGAGCAAGACACCCTGGTTCAATTGGAGCCTGCTCATGGCCATCACGTGTATTCAAAGGAATGCGCATGGCCGGTAGAATGGGTGGCGACCGCGTGAAGGTTCAAAACCTGCGCGTGTTACGTGTCCTGCCTGAGCAAAATGTACTTGTAGTTAGCGGTTCTATCCCAGGCGCTAAAAATTCATTTATTGTAGTTGAGAAATAAGATGGAGCTATCAGTTTTCAATAGTAAAGGCGAAGATACCGGAAGGAAAGTAACCCTTCCTGAGTCTGTGTTCGGGGTTGAGCCTAACGAACACGCCATGTATCTGGATGTTAAGCAATACTTAGCTAACCAGCGCCAAGGTACCCACAAAGCGAAAGAGCGTAATGAGGTTGCCGGTTCTACCAAAAAGATCAAACGTCAAAAAGGTACAGGCGGAGCCAGAGCTGGTTCTTTGAAAGCCCCAGTTTTTGTTGGTGGTGGCCGTGTATTTGGTCCAAGACCAAGAAACTATAGCTTCAAATTGAACAAGAAGTTGAAGTCTCTGGCAAGATTGTCAGCACTTTCAACTTTGGCTAAAGATGAGCGTCTGGTGTTAGTTGATAACATCACCATTGATACTCCAAAAACAAAGAGCTTCGCAGCCATACTGCAAGGCTTGAACGTGGGCACTAGAAAGACATTGATCGTTACGAAAGATGTTGATACCAACGTGGTTCTGTCTAGCAGAAACCTGCCTAAGGTAAAGGTGGCTACTCCAGGTGCTTTGACAACTTATGACTTGTTGAACGCAGACAAAGTAGTTTGTTTAGAGGAATCTCTTTCTGTTTTTGAAGAAATTTACACATCGAAATAATGAGTATCCTGAAAAGACCATTATTGACTGAGAAGCTTACCGCTTTGAACGAAGTAGGTAAATATGCTTTTGAGGTTGATAGAAAAGCAAATAAGATTGAGATCAAGAAAGCGATCCAGTCACGTTACGGTGTAACAGTAGAGAAGATCTCTACTATGAGAACCCAAGGCAAATTGAAGTCTCGCAACACCAAGTCTGGTGTTGTTACAGGCCGCACAGCATCCTCTAAGAAGGCGATTGTTACTTTGAAAGCAGGGGAAGTAATCGATTTCTATAGCGGTATATAAGCAAATAATAGAATGGCATTAAGAAAACTAAGACCGACAACACCAGGTCAAAGATTTAGAGTAGCGCCTGCCTTCACTGAGATCACGAAGAGCGAGCCGGAGAAATCTTTGTTGGCATCCAAGAAAAAATCTGGTGGACGCAACGATGACGGAAAAATGACCATGCGCTACATTGGCGGCGGTCACAAAAAGAAATTCCGTATCATCGACTTCAAGAGAACCAAATATGGGGTTCCTGCAACGGTAAAAGCTATTGAGTACGATCCAAACAGAACAGCTCGCATTGCCCTGCTGTACTACGCGGATGGTGAGAAAGCTTATATCATTGCTCCTGCAGGCTTGGCTGTTGATTCTACTGTAGTATCAGGTCCTGGTGTGGCTCCAGAAGTAGGTAACGCGTTACCGCTTTCTGATATTCCACTAGGTACCATTGTTCATAACATTGAGTTAGCTCCTGGCCAGGGAGCGGTTCTGGCAAGAAGTGCAGGTTCTTACGCACAGCTTGTAGCCCGCGAAGGCCGTTATGCTACCTTGAAATTACCTTCCGGTGAAATGAGAATGGTACTTGTTAACTGTATGGCTACAATAGGTACCGTATCTAACGCTGACCACATGAACGTGAAGCTTGGTAAAGCCGGACGTAGCAGATGGATGGGTATCAGACCAAGAGTGAGAGGTGTTGCCATGAACCCTGTAGATCACCCAATGGGCGGTGGTGAAGGTAAGTCATCAGGTGGTCACCCAAGATCACGTAAAGGTCTGTACGCAAAAGGTAAGAAGACCAGAAACAAAAATAAATTCTCCGAGAACCTGATTGTTAATAGAAGGAAGAAATAAGTAATGGCAAGATCATTAAAAAAAGGGCCTTATATTGACTACAGGCTCGATAGAAAAGTGCAGACAATGGATGAGTCTGGAAAGAAAGCGGTGATCAAGACCTGGTCGCGCCGTTCCATGATCTCTCCAGATTTCGTAGGCCATACGTTTGCGGTACACAATGGGAATAAGTTCATCCCTGTGTATGTAACTGAGAATATGGTGGGTCACAAATTAGGTGAATTTGCCCCTACCAGAAACTTCAGAGGCCATATTGCTAAGAAAGATAAAGGTAAAAGATAATGGAAGCGGTAGCTAAATTAAACAATGTACCAAGCTCACCGCGTAAGATGAGATTGGTTGCGAACTTAATCCGTGGTAAAAGAGTTACCCAAGCATTAGGTTTACTCAAATTCACTGCTAATTCCGGCGCTCCTAAACTGGAGAAACTTCTTTTGTCTGCCTTATCTAACTGGCAAGCAGCTAACGAAGATGCCCGCATTGAAGATGCTAATCTATATATTAAAGAGATTAGAGTAGATGAAGGAAAGATGCTGAAGCGTCTGCGTCCTGCTCCTCAGGGTCGTGGCCACAGAATCAGAAAAAGATCTAACCACGTGACACTTGTGATTGATTCTAAAGTGGAAGTGGAGACAGTTGAAACATCTACCTCTAACGAAGCCAAATAGTTAAAATGGGACAAAAAGTTAATCCAGTAGGCCTAAGACTAGGTATTGTTAAAGGCTGGGACTCTAATTGGTTCGGAGGAAAGGATTTCGCTGATAAACTGATCGAAGACGAGAAGATCCGTAAATACATCCTTGCCCGTATTCCAAAAGGAGGTATTTCTAAAATCATCATCGAAAGAACCCTTAAGAGAATCACCATCACTATCAACACTGCCCGTCCAGGCGTGGTGATTGGAAAAGGTGGCCAAGAGGTTGATAAAATCAAAGAAGAGCTGAAGAAAATCACCAGCAAAGATGTTCAGATTAACATCTTTGAAATTAAGCGTCCTGAACTGGATGCTAAACTGGTAGGTGAATCAGTTGCCCAACAATTGCAGGCGCGTATCTCTTTCAGAAGAGCTATGAAACAAGCAATTGCTTCTGCCATCAGAGTAGGTGCTGAAGGTATCAAAATCCAAGTATCTGGTCGTTTAGGTGGTGCCGAGATGGCCCGTACTGAGCATTACAAAGAAGGACGTACTCCTTTGCATACCTTGCGTGCTGATATTGACTATGCCTTATCAGAAGCTCAGACCGTGTACGGTAAACTGGGTATCAAAGTGTGGATCTTCAAAGGAGAAGTGTTCGGTAAGCGTGACTTATCTCCTAACGCTGGTCAACAAAGTGGTGGTCAATCTGCCGGTCCTCGCAACGAAAGAGGCGAGAGAGGCAATGACCGCGGTGATCGCAGAGACAACAACCGCAACAAGCGTCCTGCAGATGCCAACCAAAAGCGTGGTGGTGATAACAGACCAAAACGCAAGTAGTTGTTCAATTTTTAGGAATTTAAGAAATGTTACAGCCAAAACGGACCAAATATAGAAAGATGCAGAAAGGCCGGGTAACCGGTCTTGCGCACAGAGGAAGCACAATTTCCTTTGGTTCTTTCGCAATTAAATCATTAGAAGCCTCTTGGATCACTGCCCGTCAAATTGAAGCTGCTCGTATCGCAATGACACGTGCCATGAAACGGGAAGGCCAAGTATGGATTCGTATTTTCCCTGACAAGCCTATCACCAAAAAGCCTGCAGAGGTACGGATGGGTAAGGGTAAAGGATCTCCGGAATACTGGGTAGCCGTGGTTAAACCAGGTACCATCATGTTTGAATCTGATGGAGTGTCGCTAGAAGTAGCTCAAGAGTCTTTACGACTGGCTGCTCAAAAGCTACCAGTGAGAACTAAATTTGTAGTACGTAGAGATTACGTTGAGAAATAGTCATGAAGCAATCTGAAATCAAAGCTCTTTCACTCAATGAAGTGAAAGAGCAACTTACAACAGAGAGAAACAACCTGGTGAACTTGCAGTTTGCTCATGCTATCTCTCCGCTTGAGAATCCATCAAGAATTAAGCTTACTAGAAAAACCATCGCCAGGCTGGAGACGCAACTGCGCTCTCTGGAGCTCAATGGCTAAGATAGAAAACCATGGAGACGAGAAATCTAAGAAAAGAAAAAACTGGACGCGTGGTAAGTAACAAGATGGACAAGTCCATCACTGTTATTGTGGAAAGCAAAGTGAAACACCCAATCTATGGGAAATTTGTTTCCAAGTCCAAGAAGTTCATGGCCCATGATGAGAACAATGAGTGCGGTATCGGTGATACTGTACGCATCATGGAAACAAGACCATTGAGCAAGAATAAAAATTGGCGCTTAGTTGAAATCGTAGAAAGAGCTAAATAAAATGATACAACAAGAATCGAGACTTACTGTTGCTGATAACAGCGGAGCAAAAGAGGTTCTGGTCATCCGTGTATTGGGTGGAACAGGAAAAAAATACGCCTCTGTTGGTGATAAAATTGTTGTTACCGTAAAATCTGCTCTTTCCTCAGGAAACGTAAAAAAGGGAACTGTTCACAAAGCTGTGATTGTTCGCACCAAGAAAGAAGTTCGTCGTAAAGACGGTTCTTATATTCGTTTTGATGATAACGCTGCGGTGTTATTGAACAACAACGATGAGCCACGTGGTACTCGTATCTTTGGGCCAGTTGCCCGTGAGTTACGTGAAAGACAGTTTATGAAAATTGTTTCTTTGGCTCCTGAAGTAATTTAAACACGAGAAGAGAAAACAAGATGTCAAAGCATAAACTTCATGTGAAGAAAGGTGACACTGTAAAAGTGATCGCTGGTGATGATAAAGGCAAAACAGGAACTGTTACTTCTGTGCTTACTGATAAGCAGAAAGTGGTAGTTGAAGGTTTGAACCTGGTTTCTAAGCACCAAAAGCCAAGCGCTAAAAACCCTAACGGTGGTATTGTAAAATTAGAAGCTCCTATTCATGCCAGCAATGTGCAGTTAGTAGAGCCTGCTACAAATGTTGCCACTAGAACCGGTAAGAAGCTGAACAACGACGGTAAGCTTCAACGTTATTCCAAAAAAACTGGAAATTTAATCTAACATGGCAGCTAGACTAAAAGATAAGTATTCAAAAGAGATTGTGCCTGCATTGAAAGAGAAGTTTCAATACAAGAGCATAATGCAAGTGCCTAAGATTACCAAAATCTCTATCAACAGAGGTATTGGTAATGCTGTGGCAGATAAAAAACTGGTTGACATTGGAGTTGATGAACTCACTATCATTGCTGGTCAGAAAGCGGTTCAAACCAAGGCTAAAAACTCTATCTCAAACTTCAAGTTGAGAGAAGGTATGCCAATTGGTGCCCGTGTGACCTTGCGTGGTGAGAGAATGTATGAGTTCCTTGACCGTTTGGTTACTATTGCCCTTCCACGGGTACGTGACTTCAAAGGTATCAGCGACAAAGGTTTTGATGGCCGCGGAAACTATACATTAGGGGTTAAAGAGCAAATCATTTTCCCTGAGATCAGCATTGACAAGATCAAGTCTATTGCTGGTATGGATATTACTTTCGTGACTACTGCTTCTACAGATGAAGAAAGCCTGGAGTTATTGAAAGGATTTGGTTTACCGTTCGCATCATTAAAGAAATAAGGAAATGGCTAAAGAATCAGCGAAAGCAAGAGAGCTCAAGAGACAAAAGTTAGTTGCCAAGTATGCAGCTAAAAGAGCTCAGTTAAAAGCTGCTGGCGATTATGAAGCTCTAGATAAGTTGCCTAAAAACGCTTCTCCAGTACGGTTACATAACAGATGTAAATTAACCGGAAGACCAAGAGGCTATATGCGTAAGTTTGGCATCTCTCGTGTTACTTTCAGAGAGATGGCTTCTGCCGGCAAGATTCCTGGAGTAACGAAGGCTAGTTGGTAATTATTACTCCTATCATTATTATAGTTAGGAAAACATTAGTATCTTTGCGGCTCCTTAAAAAGAGCGGAATCTAAAAATATAGTCTAATGCATTCAGATCCGATAGCAGATTATTTAACTAGACTACGGAATGCCATCAAGGCAAATCACCGTGTAGTTGAAATTCCGGCTAGCAAAATAAAAAAGGAATTAACCAAAGTTCTTTACGAGAAAGGTTATATTCAAAGTTACAAGTTCGATGATAGTTCAGTTCAAGGTACAATTAAGATTGCCTTGAAGTATGATCCCGCTACCAAGCAGTCTGCTATCGTGAAACTTGAGAGAGTCAGTAAGCCGGGACTCCGTAAGTATGTGCATCTAGATGAGATGCCACGAGTGTTGAATGGATATGGCGTGGCCATCCTGTCAACCTCCAAAGGTGTTATCACTGACAAAGAGGCCAGAGGCCTTAATGTAGGTGGTGAAGTATTGTGTTACGTGTATTAATCAGGAGAAATGTCGCGGATAGGAAAACTGCCAATCACACTCCCACAAGGTGTAGAGGTGTTGGTTAACCAGGATAACCTGGTTACAGTGAAAGGGCCAAAAGGAACCCTTTCTTCACAAGTTGATACGGACATTGCTGTTGCTATTGAGGATGGGGTACTTACAGTAACCCGTCCAACAGAGCAGAAAAGACACAAAGCCCTTCACGGTTTGTATCGCTCGCTTATCAATAACATGGTTTTTGGTGTGAGCACAGGATATAAGGTTTCTTTGGAATTGGTAGGTGTTGGTTTCAAGGCCACAACCCAAGGACAAAGCCTGGAACTTGCGTTAGGATATTCTCACAATATCTACGTAGCTCTTCCTCCGGAAATCACTGCTACGGCAGTGACTGAGAAAGGTAAAGCTCCAGTGATCACCTTAGAAGGTATTGATAAGCAGTTGATTGGTCAGGTAGCTGCCAAAATCCGCTCGTTACGTAAAGTTGAGCCTTACAAAGGCAAAGGTATTCGTTTCGTGGGTGAGGTTGTTAGAAGAAAAGCTGGTAAAACTGCTTCTAAATAAGTAAGAAAATGGCATTCGATAAAGCAAAAAGAAGACTGAGAATTCGTCGCAGCATCCGTAACAAGGTGTCTGGAACTGCTCAGCGTCCCCGTCTGTCTGTCTTCAGAAGCAATAAGTTTATTTATGCGCAGCTGATTGATGATGTGAATGGTGTTACATTAGCAAGTTCTTCATCTTCTGTAAATGAAGGCGGAGCCACTTCAACCAAAAGTGAATCTTCAACTGTGGTTGGACGTGACATTGCAGCTAAAGCTTTGGCTGCAGGTATTACTGAAGTTGTTTTTGACAGAGGTGGTTACCTGTACCATGGTCGTGTTAAATCATTAGCAGAAGGGGCTCGTGAAGCGGGTCTAAAATTCTAAGAACATGTCTAAATTAAATATCAGAAGCATTAAAGCGAGCGAAATCGAGTTGAAAGAGCGCGTAGTAGCTATCAACCGCGTTGCTAAAGTTGTGAAAGGTGGTAGAAGATTCAGTTTTTCTGCCATTGTAGTAGTAGGTGACGGTAACGGTGTTGTAGGATACGGTTTAGGCAAGGCAAACGAGGTAACCGATGCAATTGCAAAGGGTATTGATGATGCCAAGAAAAACCTGGTTCGTGTTCCTTTGTTTAAGCACACTGTTCCACATCCAATGGAAGGTAAATTCTCTGGTGGTTTTGTGTTGATTAAGCCTGCCGCAGCTGGTACCGGTATCATTGCCGGTGGTGCGATGCGTGCTGTGTTTGACAGTGCTGGAATCAGAGACGTATTGGCTAAGTCAAAAGGTTCTTCTAACCCACACAACGTGGTAAAAGCAACTTTTGATGCGCTTTCCAAAATGCGTGATCCTTTGGTTGTTGCTCAGCAGCGTGGAATCAGTTTACAACGTGTATTCAACGGGTAATTATGGCAAGTGTAGAAATCACCCAGATCCAAAGTATTATTGACCGCCCTGAAAGACAAAAAAGAACCATGAAGGCTCTGGGTCTTGGCAAAATCAATAAGACTGTAACGAAAGAGTTAACCCCTCAGATTGCAGGTATGGTTAACAGCATCCAACATTTAGTATCGGTTAAGGAGGTCTAAGAATGAACTTAAGTAATTTAAAGCCTGCTGAAGGTTCTACCAAGAACCGGAAGAGAATTGGTCGTGGTACCGGTTCTGGTAGAGGTGGTACCTCTACCCGTGGACATAAAGGGGCAAAATCTCGCTCAGGATATTCTTCTAAAGCAGGTTTTGAGGGTGGTCAGATGCCTTTGGTACGCCGTGTGCCTAAATTCGGTTTCAAAAACATTAACCGGGTTGAGTTCACTGCTGTAAACCTTGATGTTCTTCAGAACTTAGCTTCTAAATCTGGATCTACTGTTATTGACTTCGCTGTTCTCCGTGACAACGGTTTAGCGTCTAAGAACGATAACATCAAAGTTCTTGGAAGAGGCGAATTAACTACTGCCATTGAGGTACATGCGCATGCATTCTCTCAAACTGCAGTAGAGGCTATTGAAAAAGCAGGCGGCAAGGTTGTGACTCTGTAACAGATGAAGAAGCTGATTACTACGATTAAGAATATTTTTGCGATTGAAGATTTGCGAGTTAGAATCCTAAATACTTTAGGATTCATCGCAATTTTCAGATTAGGCTCCTATGTGGTGTTGCCAGGAATTGATCCAACTCAATTGAAAAGCGGCGCCCAGGGAATCTTGGGTTTATTGGATGCCTTTTTAGGTGGAGCATTTGGTAATGCTTCCATCTTTGCATTGGGTATCATGCCCTATATCTCTGCTTCCATCGTTTTACAGCTTCTAACCATTGCAGTTCCTTATTTCCAGAAATTGCAAAAAGAAGGGGAATCTGGTCGTAAGAAGATCAACCAGTATACAAGGGTGCTTACTATTGTGATCACGCTTGCCCAATCAGTGGGTTTCTTGGCTACTATTAACGCAGAAGCCATAGATCCGTCTGTTGCTGGCCCGCTTTTTACAATTTCTTCCATGATCATTCTTACCGCCGGGACTATGTTCTGTATGTGGTTAGGTGAGAAGATCACAGACAAAGGTATTGGAAACGGTATCTCCATGTTGATCATGATCGGGATTGTGTCTCGTCTTCCAGGTGCCATCGTAGGAGAGGCTCTGGCGTTAGGACTTGGACGCGCCCTGATCTTCATTATTGAGCTGATTGTTCTCTTTTTCGTGGTAATGGGAGTAGTGATGCTTACCCAGGCGATCAGAAGAATTCCAGTTCAGTATGCTAAGCAAGTTGGAGGTTCTTCTTCCTTACAAGCTGGCCAGAGACAATTTATTCCATTAAAGGTGAATGCTGCAGGGGTAATGCCTATTATCTTCGCACAATCATTAATGTTCTTGCCAGGTATGATCGCCTCCTTTTGGAGAAATGAGAGTGATATCGCCAATGAAATTGGTAATGTGTTCTCTGATTACACCTCTTGGCAGTATAACTTGTCTTTTGCAGTATTGATCATTGTATTTACTTTCTTCTATACAGCCATCAGTGTGAATCCTAACCAGATCTCTGATGACCTGAAAAGAAGTGGTGGTTTTGTACCAGGTGTAAAACCAGGACTTGCTACCTCTGAGTACATTGATGAAGTATTAACGAGAATCACTTTACCAGGTGCCCTCTTCTTAGCAATTATTGCAATTCTGCCTTCAATTGCTATGTTGTTTGGTATCACCAGAGAGTTCGCTGCCTTCTTTGGCGGTACTTCTCTTATCATCCTGGTAGGTGTGGTATTAGACACCTTGAACCAAATCGAGAGTTATTTGTTGATGCGTCATTATGACGGCATGATGAAATCTGGTAAACTCAGAGGACGTTCAAAAAATATAGCGGTTGCTTCCTAAGGAATGATTTTATATAAGACCGAAGAAGAAATCGAGCTTATTAAACAAAGTGCTAACATCCTCAGCCAAGTGCACGGTGAAGTCGCCAAGCACGTAGCTGAGGGTGTTACTACCTTAAAATTAGATTCTGTCGCTGAGGAATTTATCAGAGACAATGGTGGTTCTCCTTCTTTCAAGGGGTATAACGGGTTTAAGCACAGCTTGTGCATCAGCTTAAACTCTGCAGTAGTTCATGGTATACCTAGTAAGTATGCTCTACAGTCAGGAGATGTTGTATCTATTGATTGTGGAGTTTTTTTTCAAGGTTTCCACAGTGACAGTGCTTATACCCATGCTGTAGGTGAGGTGGCGCCAGAAGTCTCTGAATTGCTTCGCCGCACCAAAGAGTCTTTGTACAAAGGCATTGAATTAGCGGTAGTAGGTTCCCGTATTGGTGATATTGGTTTTGCCATACAGTCTCATGTAGAGCAATATGGTTATGGCGTGGTACGGGAATTAGTAGGCCATGGTCTTGGCCGCAGTTTACATGAAGGCCCGGAGGTTCCTAATTATGGGAAAAGAGGGCAGGGCATGAAACTTCAGGAAGGCCTGGTAATAGCCATTGAGCCCATGGTGAACCTTGGTTCAAGACATGTGGTTCAGGAAAACGATGGCTGGACCATCCGTACCAGAGACAAGAAACCCTCTGCGCATTTTGAACATACCATTGTAGTAAGAAAGGGCAAAGCAGAGATTTTAACTACTTTTGATTACATAGATAAAGCACTGAACTAATACATGGCTAAACAGTCTTCCATCGAACAAGACGGTACCATCATTGAGGCACTATCCAATGCAATGTTTCGGGTAGAATTAGAAAATGGCCATCAAGTTATTGCTCACATTTCCGGTAAGATGCGGATGCACTACATCAAGATTCTTCCCGGTGATAGAGTAAAATTGGAAATGTCTCCTTACGACCTTAGTAAAGGCAGAATAGTTTACAGATACAAATAAACAGATGAAAGTTAAAGCGTCAGTTAAGAAGCGCAGTGAAGACTGCAAAGTGATCAGACGTAAAGGCAAGCTTTACGTGATCAACAAGAAGAATCCACGTTATAAACAAAGACAAGGTTAATTTAAAAACATGGCTAGAATAGCAGGAGTTGATATTCCAGATAACAAAAGAGGCGAAATCGCTTTGACGTACATCTTCGGTATTGGCCGCAAGTTGTCACAGTCTATTTTGGTGAAGGCTGGGGTGGATCTTGACAAGAAGGTGAAAGATTGGAGCGAGGATGAAGCCGGAGAGATCCGTAGCATTATCGCTGCTGAGCACAAAGTTGAAGGTGTTCTTCGGTCAGAAGTTCAATTGCACATCAAGCGTTTGATGGACATTGGTTCTTACCGCGGTCTTCGTCACAGAAAAGGTTTACCAGTTAGAGGTCAGAGAACCAAAAACAACTCAAGAACCAGAAAAGGTAAGCGTAAGACTGTTGCAAACAAGAAGAAGGCATCTAAATAATTAAACGACAATGGCTCAGAAAAGAAAAGATAAAGCCAAGAAGCGCGTTGTTGTGGTGGAGCCTGTTGGTCAGGTACACATCAAAGCTTCTTTCAACAATATTATTATCTCTGTTACTAACAACAATGGCCAGGTTATCTCCTGGGCATCTGCTGGTAAAATGGGATTCAAAGGGTCTAAGAAAAATACTCCTTATGCTGCCCAAATGGCTGCTGCCGACTGCGGTAAAGTAGCTTACGAAGCTGGAATGAGAAAGGCTGAAGTTTTTGTGAAAGGCCCAGGAGCAGGACGTGAGTCTGCTATCCGGACTATGCAAAACGTAGGTATTGAAGTTACTTCTATTAAAGATGTGACTCCACTTCCGCACAATGGATGTCGTCCTCCAAAACGCAGAAGAGTTTAAGGATATTATTTAGTATTAGAAATGGCAAGATACACAGGCCCTAAGAGTAAAATCTCTAGAAGATATAACGAACCAATTTTTGGACCAAGCAAAGCTTTAGCTAAGAAAGCTTATGGTCCAGGCCAGCACGGCCGTGGTCGTAGAAAAAAACAATCTGAGTATGCTATCCAGTTGATGGAGAAGCAGAAGGCCAAATACATCTATGGTGTATTGGAGAAACAGTTTGAGAACTTGTTTGACAAAGCTGCCCGTAAACAAGGTATCACTGGTGAGAACTTACTTGCTTTGTTAGAAGCAAGATTAGATAACACTGTGTACCGTTTAGGTATTGCTCCAACCAGACGTGGTGCCAGACAATTGGTTAACCACAACCACATCCAGGTAAACGGAAATGTGGTGAACATCGCTTCTTACACCCTGCGTCCTGGTGATGTAGTAAGTGTACGCGAGAAATCAAAATCTTTAGAAGCTATTACTACCAGCCTTGCTGGCCGTAATGCTCGTGCCTTCACTTGGTTAGAGTGGGATGGTAGCCAGTTAGCTGGTAAATTCATCTCCAACCCGGTGCGTGATCAGATCCCTGAGAAAATTCAGGAGCAGCTGATCGTCGAGCTTTACTCTAAGTAATCAGTTCTAATTTAAGTGTCAACCTTAAACCAGCAATCATGTCAATATTAGCCTTTCAAATGCCAGAGAAAGTCGTAATGGAGAAATCCGACGATTTCAACGGGCAGTTTGAATTTAAGCCGCTAGAAAAGGGCTATGGTGTTACCATTGGGAATGCGCTGAGAAGAATTCTTCTCTCCTCATTGGAGGGATATGCCATCTCCAGCATCCGGGTTCCTAGTGTGCTCCATGAGTTCTCTACCATTGAAGGTGTGGTTGAAGATGTCTCTGAGATTATCCTGAACCTGAAAATGGTTCGGTTCAAGAAAATTGGTGACCTGGTTGATGATAAAATCACCGTAAGCATCAGCAAGCAAGATACCTTCACTGCCGGTGACATCAATAAATTCTCTGGCTCGTTCCAGGTGTTGAATCCTGACCTAGTGATTTGCCACTTGGACCCTGAGTCTTCTTTCGAGATTGAATTAACCATTCAGAAGGGAAGAGGCTACGTGCCAGCAGAAGAGAACAGACCAACAGATCAGGTTTTCGGCCAGATCGCGATTGACGCTATCTTCACGCCTGTTAAGAACGTGAAATACAGCGTTGAGAACACCCGCGTTGAGCAGAAGACTGACTATGAGCGTCTCTTACTTGAGATCACTACAGATGGTTCTATCCATCCGGAAGACGCTTTGAAAGGAGCTGCCAATATTCTGATCCAGCATTTCATGCTTTTCTCTGACAACACTATGACTTTTGAGACTGTGAAGCCTGAAGAGGAAGAAGCGGTTGATGAAGAAATGCTGCACATGAGAAAAGTACTTAAGACTCCTTTGCATGACATGGACCTTTCTGTTCGGGCGTACAACTGCTTGAAAGCAGCTGACATCAGAACTTTGGGTGACTTAGTGCAATTGGATCTTTCAGACATGATGAAATTCCGTAACTTTGGGAAGAAGTCTTTGACTGAGTTGGAAAACCTGGTTTCTGACAAAGGCCTGACTTTCGGAATGGATATCGCCAAGTACAAATTAGAAGAGGATTAATAATCTACGGCATAATTCCCGATCCCGAAAGGTTGATCGACGGTATGCACGTGCACAATCAATGTAATGAGACACGGTAAAAAAAACAACCACTTAGGAAGAACAGCTTCTCACAGAGCTGCAATGCTTTCTAACATGGCTTCATCTTTAATTCTGCATAAGCGCGTAATCACTACGGTGGCTAAAGCGAAAGCACTGCGGAAATATGTAGAGCCTCTATTAACCAAATCAAAGAGCGATACCACACACTCACGTCGTACTGTATTCTCTTACCTGCAAAACAAAGAGTCCGTTAAAGAGCTTTTTGATGGCGTATCAGCCAAAATTGCGAATCGTCCAGGTGGCTATACCCGGATTTTGAAAACTGGCACCCGTTTAGGTGATAATGCTGAAATGTGCATCATTGAACTTGTTGATTACAACGATGATATGCTGAGCACAACCGGTACTGCCGCAGCTGCCAAGCCTAAAACAAGACGCCGGTCTTCTGGTAAGAAATCAACTGATGCTCAGGCTACGCCAGAGACACCAGCTGCTACTTCCGGAGATGCTGCTGCTACTGATTCAGCTCAAACTCCAGCTGCAGAATAATAAGTATGCAATAATTAATGAAAAGGGATACGAGATTACTCGTATCCCTTTTTTATTTTTGCCACATATTTAAAACAGAATGAAGCTTCATACAACAACTGATGCAGTATTGGTGCTGGAAGACGGCACTGTTTTCCATGGTAAGAGCCTAGGGAAAGTTGGAACCACTGGCGGCGAGGTCTGTTTTAACACAGGCATGACCGGCTACCAGGAGATTTTTACAGATCCTTCCTACTACGGCCAAATTGTGATTACCACCGTGTCTCACGTGGGTAACTACGGGGTACAGCCAGAAGAAGTAGAGTCTGGGAACATCCAGATCAAAGGACTTGTCTGCAAAGAGTTTTCGCACCATTTTTCAAGAAAGACTGCCGAAGGATCTTTGCAGGAATACTTTGAGAAAGCCGGCATTGTGGGCATCTGTGAGATCGATACGCGTGAGCTGGTGCGCTATGTGCGGGACAAAGGCGTGATGAACGCCATCATCTCTTCAGAGACCACTGACATTGAAGCACTCAAAGCCCTTCTTTTGGAGGTTCCTTCCATGGCTGGTTTGGAGCTTTCTTCTAAAGTGACTACTTCCGCGCAGTATGACTTGCCTGTAGAAGGTTTTCGCTTCAAAGTAGCGGTGCTGGACCTAGGGGTGAAACGTAATATCTTGAACAACCTTACCATCAGAGGCTGCGAGTGCCGAGTGTTCCCTTACGGTACCACCTTTGAGGTAATGGAAGCCTGGGGACCCGACGGATACTTTATCTCCAACGGTCCTGGTGACCCTGCCGTAACCAACGAAGCAGTGAAAAGCGTAGAGCAGATCCTTGCAGTAGAGAAACCTATGTTCGGGATTTGCATGGGGCACCAGATTCTGGCTCAGGCCAACGGTATTCCTACCTACAAAATGCACAATGGTCATCGTGGCTTGAACCACCCGGTTAAAAACCTCATCACTGGCCGTAGCGAGATTACTTCGCAGAACCATGGCTTTGCCGTAGACGCCGAGGCGGTGAAGAATAACCCTAATGTGGAAATTACCCACATCAACCTCAACGATAATACCGTTGAAGGCATCAGGATAAAGAACAAACCGGCATTCTCCGTACAGTACCACCCAGAGTCTTCTCCGGGGCCGCACGACTCTGAGTACCTGTTTGACCTCTTTGTAGAGATGCTGGAGAAAGAAAAGAAATCATAAATCAAAATAGAACTATATGAGCTTAATTGAAGACATCAAAGCCCGCCAGATTTTTGACTCCCGCGGAAATCCTACCGTTGAGGTAGACGTGATCACCCAGAACGGGATTGTTGGCCGTGCCGCTGTTCCATCTGGAGCTTCTACCGGTAAACACGAAGCTGTAGAGTTACGTGACGATGACAAGAGCATGTACATGGGCAAAGGGGTTCTGCAAGCTGTGCAGAACGTGAACTCCATCATTGCCGATGAACTGGTTGGTTTCAATGTATTCGAGCAGAGCCTGCTGGATAAGATCATGATTGAGATTGACGGCACGCACAACAAAGCCAAGTTGGGTGCTAACGCCATTTTGGGTGTTTCTCTGGCTGCCGCCAAAGCCGCTGCCAAAGAGGCAGGTCAGTCTCTGTACCGCTACGTAGGTGGCGTAAACGCCAACACCTTACCTGTGCCTATGATGAATATCCTGAACGGCGGTAGCCACGCTGACAACTCTATCGACTTCCAGGAGTTCATGGTAATGCCTGTGGGTGCTTCTTCTTTCTCTGAGGCGCTGCGCTGGGGTACCGAGGTGTTCCACCACCTGAAGAACGTACTGAAGAAAAAAGGTATGTCTACCAACGTGGGTGACGAAGGTGGATTCGCTCCGAACATCGGGTCTAACCAGGAAGCCATTGAGGTGGTATTGCAGGCGATTGAAGCCGCTGGATACCGTCCGGGCGAGGACTTCATGATCGCCATGGACGCTGCCGCTTCTGAGTTCTACGATGCCTCTACCGGCCACTACCACTTCAAGAAATCTACCGGCGACAAACTTACCTCTTCTGAGATGGTGAGCTTCTGGACCGAGTGGGCAAACAAATACCCAATCATCTCCATTGAAGATGGTATGGACGAAGATGACTGGACCGGCTGGAAAGCCCTGACCGATTCTATCGGGAACAGAACGCAGTTGGTAGGGGATGACTTGTTCGTAACCAACGTAACGCGTCTGCAGCAAGGTATTGATCAGAAAACCGCTAACGCGATCCTCATCAAGGTAAACCAGATCGGGACTTTGACCGAGACCATTGATGCCATCAACTTAGGCCGCAGAAACGGCTATAAGAGCATCATGAGCCACCGTTCAGGCGAGACCGAGGACAACACCATCGCTGACCTGGCGGTAGCGTTAAACACCGGCCAAATCAAAACCGGCTCGGCTTCCCGCTCAGACCGGATGGCCAAGTACAACCAGTTGCTCCGTATTGAGGAAGAACTGGGCGAGGTAGCTTATTTTCCGGGCCGGAACATGTAATCAGCCTATGAGGCGAATCAGCAATGATCCGTTTTGGATCTGTTTTTCAGAAAACAGGACATAAACAGAATTTGCAGAATTGATTTGCTTCCTGTGCAGATACCTTCTGGGATTCTTTGTAAATTCATGGCGGCAAGCGAAAGTTTGCCGCCATTTTTTTGTTTAGACTATGTTAGCACGCGTCCCTAAATTTTTCCGTAATTTCTATTTCCTGACTGGTGTGGCCTTCCTGGCCTGGATGTTCTTCTTTGACTCTAATGATTTCATCACCCAGTTTCAGACCAGCCGCAAACTCACCATTCTGGAAGAGGAGCGCGATTATTACCTGGAGAAAATTGCCGAGGTACAGAAAGACCGCAAGGAACTGATGAGCAACCCCGCGCTGCTGGAGAAATTTGCCCGCGAAAAATACCTCATGAAGAAACCCACCGAGGACCTGTACCTCATTGTGGAGAAAGACGAAGAAGAGAAGTAATCCTATTTTAGTCCCTAAAAGCAGAAGGCGCAACTTAACCGGTTGCGCCTTCTGCTTTTAGGGACTTTTTGTTTTAGGGCCGTTTTTAGAAAAACGGCCCTAAAACAGATTACTCAATCTTTTTGCCGGTCATGGCTTTCTTGATGGAAATCTGCATTACGCGCTCGGCGAAGGGACTGGTTTGCTCCTCCAGTACGTCTACGGCCTTCAGGATGGTGTCTTTATCGCCGGAAGGCAGGACGTCTTTCAGGCGCTGCACGTTCTGATTCGTCAAATCAATTTCCTCCGAGGTCAGGTGCTCGCCGTTTTTCTGCACGAAGCGCTCTACCTGGTAAATCATCTGCTCGGCGGTGGTGCGGGCCTCAATGACCATGCGGGTGGAGACGTCCTCGCGGGCGTGGGTAATGGAGTCCATCAGCATCTGCTCCACCTGCTCATCGGTGAGGCCGTACTGCGGTTTCACTTCCACTTCCTGCCGTACACCCGAGCGCAGCTCAATGGCCTCTACCTTCAGGATTCCGTCAGCGTTCAAAATGAAGTTCACGTCTACTTTAGGGAAGCCGGCGGGCATGGCTGGAATGCCTTTTAAGTCGAACTCGGCCAGTTTGCGGTTCTCTTTCACCAGATCGCGCTCGCCCTGGTACACCGAGATCTTCATGTTCACCTGTCCGTCCACGGAAGTGGTGTACTGCCGGCCGGCTTTGGTAGGGATCTTGGAATTGCGTGGGATAATGGAGTCCATCAGGCCACCCATGGTTTCAATGCCTAGCGTGAGCGGCGTCACGTCCAGCAGCAGGATGTCTTTGCGGTTCCCGGCCAGTACATCAGCCTGGATGGCGGCTCCTAAAGCAACCACTTCATCTGGGTTCAGTTCATTGTGCGCGGGCTTCCCAAAGAATTCAGAAACGGACTGGTACACCAGGGGCACGCGGGTAGAACCACCCACCATGATCACGGTGTCAATCTGCTCGGGCTGCAAGTTGGCGTCTTTCAGAGCCATCCGGCAGGAAGCCATGGTGCGGTCTACGATAGGGGTGATAAGCTGATCAAACGTAGGCCGGTCTAAGGCTAACTCCACGCCATTCAATTGACTAGTGAAGGTATTCTGGCTGCTGAGGGCTTTCTTCGCCTCCTCGGCCTGTAAACGCACCGCCTGGGATAGTTTCGCATCCTCAGATACCTGCGTGGCTAGGGAAGGATTCTGCTGGAACCAGTGGTTCACAATGGCACGGTCCAGGTCATCGCCACCCAGGAAGGTGTCACCATTGGTAGAGAGCACCTCAAAGATGCCCTGGTGGATGCGCAGGATGGAAATATCAAAGGTACCACCGCCCAGGTCATACACCGCAATGGTCCGCTCCTCGCTTTGGTCCAAGCCGATGCCGTACGCCAACGAAGCCGCCGTGGGCTCGTTCACGATGCGCAATACCTCCAACCCGGCCAGTTTCCCGGCATCGCGGGTGGCCTGGCGCTGGGAATCGTTGAAGTAAGCGGGCACGGTAATTACGGCGCGGTTCACCGGGGTTTTCAGGGCGTGCTCGGCGCGGGCGCGGAGTTCCTTCAGGATCTCGGCGCTCAGTTCAATAGGGGAGTAGAATTTGTCCTGCACCCGAATCTTCACCAGCCCCTCAGAGTTATCGTCAATGATCTTGTAGCCGAAGAAGTCCTTGTGCTCGCCCAGGTCCTGGTAAGATTTTCCCAGTAGGCGCTTCACCGAATAAATGGTGTTGGCCGAATCAGTTAGCAGGTATTCTTTGGCGTTATTGCCCACAATCACTTCCCCTTCTCTGGAGAAATGCACTACCGATGGGACAATGGTGCCCAAGCCTTGGTCATTGATGGCGATGGGTACATGGTCCTCGGGGTGCATATAAGCCACCAGACTGTTGGTGGTACCCAGGTCAATGCCCACAATCACCTCTTCCTTTTGGATGGAAGCGGTGGTAAGATTTATTGCTATTTTAGCCATGTGTCAAAGTTAATGCAGCGCGTTTCAGCGCACTTCCGCAAAAGTACGAAGAAATAGCCTCTTAAAAGGGTACGGTTTCCTGTGAGATAGGTGGCGAAAGACAGGCGTGATTCCTGAATTAAATAAGGAGGCGTTTTGGGGCTGTTTTCCTGAAGATGAGCCTAAAATGGAATCAGTAGCGTCGTTACACTGTAACGACGCGTGTCTTTGAAACAAGAACGTCACTACCAGAAAGGCTTTGCTCCAAGACAATGTTGTAAAGGCAGTTTATATTATATAGTAAGGAGGCGGTTTTGCCCTGTAGAACCACGTCGTTACGGTGTAACGACGCTACATTTTAGAACTTATTCTTGGAAAGTAGGCCTAAAAAAGCCCTCTCGGTGGGAGAGGGCCTTTGTGAGATCACTTACACCGCGTCAGACAAGCTGCTGAAGGTGAAGTCCCGAATTTTTAGGGGGGGCAGCAGGTAGTTGTTGCTGGACTCGCCGCTGACCACGCGCTCAGTTTTGCCCAAGGCTTCCAGGTTGTTGAGCATGATGATGGGGCTCTCGTTGAAGCGGAAGTTCTTGACAGCGTGCTTGATTTTGCCGTTCTCAATGTAGAAGGTCCCATCGCGGGTGAGGCCGGTGAGCAGGAGCGTCTGCGGGTCTACCGGGCGGATGTACCAGAGCCGGGTCACCAGAATACCTTTGGTGGTGCCTTTGATCATGTCTTCCAGGCTTTGGGTGCCGCCCTGCATAATGGCCGAGTTGGGAAATGGCACCGGCGTAGTTTTTTTCTGCTGCGCCCAGTAACGGGAGACCGGCATCTGTTTTATCACGCCTTTGTCTATCCAGGTGACTTTGTTCAGGGCCTGACCGTCCTGCGCCCACGGTGAGGTAGGCAGCTCGGGGTGCGAGGGGTCTGAGTAGATGGTTACGCGTTCGTCCACCAGTTTCTGGCCCAGTTTGTTTCCACCACCGGCCTTGCTGAGGAAACTGCGACCTTCGTCGGCGGAGCGGGCATCCATGTTGAAGAACAGATTCTCCAACATCACCGCTACCGCGGCAGGTTCCAGAATCACGGTGTACTTGCCGGGTTCCAGGGCCTTGGCGCCTTTTGAGCCTGTGGCTTTAGTTACCGCAATTGCCGAGGCCGTGGCGGTGTTTAGTTTATTGACATCATTGAATCCCCTGGAAACGTATCCAGAGCCGGTGCCGTCTGGCGTGCGCACCGTGAGCGAGAAATCAACGCCGGTATCTTTATTGTAAGCAAATAGCCCTTTGCTGTTCATCATGGACTGAAAGCCTACCGAATCCTGCAGGTAACCAGCGGCAATGAGCTCTTTGGCTTTCGCGGCCGATATGCTTTGCGCCACCATCTCGGCCCGTTTGTCTGGCGTAATGGCTGCCGTTGCCTCTACGTACGGATTGGTGGTGATGTATTTCTGCGGACCCAGCACGCCCATGTACTCAGGGTTCTCAGGCGCCAATTTAGCCAACTCTTCAGACCTGCGGACCACCTTCTCCAGCGAGGCATCGTCAAATTCATTGATGGTAGCGGTGCCCACTTTCTTCCCGAAGGAAGACTGTACCACCAGTGAGGTTGTATGGGCTTCGCCAGCGGTAGATACGGAGTTGCGCGCGTATCGGACATTCCCAGATTTGCTGCCATTCAGGTTAGCCTCGCACTCATCGGCTTTACTCAATGCCATCACTTTCTTCAGGATGGCCTGTGCTTGTTCTTGGGTATATATTGCCATGGTTGATTAGCGTCTTTCAGTTGATTGAAACTACTTGTTGAAAGTTCTGAGTCTAAAGTTCTGAGTCCTGAGTTGAAGAATTTGAATCAAGACTATGGACTCAGAACTCAGAACCAGAAAATCGCTAGATTTTCCTACCTGTGTTGATGACGTTCACGCCATTGAAGCGGGTGGTGGCGGAGCCGTGAGAGACCGCACTGACTTGCATGGGCTGGCCTTTACCGTCGAAGAAGGAGCCGCCCAGGCGGTAGTCGCTCTCGTCGCAGACGGCGGCGCAGGAGTTCCAGAATTCCTGGGTGTTGCTTTGGTAAGCCACATCTTTGAGCGGGCCCACAATTTTGCCGTCTTTGATCTCGTAGAACAGTTGACCACCGAACTGGAAATTGTAGCGCTGCTGGTCAATGGAGAAAGAACCGTCGCCTATGATGTAGATGCCTTTTTCCACGTTCTTGATCATGTCATCTACACTCAGCTTCTGTTTGCCGGCAGCCAAAGACACATTAGGCATGCGCTGGAACTGCACCGAGCTCCAGTTATCGGCGTAGCAGCAGCCGTGCGATTCTTTTTCTCCCAGAATATGCACCTGGTCTCTGGTGGCCTGGTAGTTCACCAGCGTACCGTCCTTCACCAGATCCCAGCGTTTGGTTTTCACGCCTTCATCGTCGTAGCCCACCGCACCCAGTGAGCCGGGCTGCACTTTATCGGCGAAGAGATTCACCTGCGGGCTGCCGTACTTGAAGTTTTTGGATTGCCACTTGTCTAGCGTAGCGAAGGAGGTGCCGGCGAAGTTGGCTTCGTAGCCCAATACCCGGTCCAGTTCCAGCGGGTGCCCTACACTCTCGTGAATGGTGAGCCACAGGTGCGAGGGATCCAGAACCAGATCGTACTTGCCCGCCAGTACAGATTTAGCGGTGAGTTTCTCTTTGGCCTGTTTGGCCGCCGCGGTGGCATCTTCCACCATGTCATAAGTTCTGCCGTAGCGGGTGGTAATGCCTTTGTATTTATCGGCGGGCCGGCCGCTTAGGTACTCAAAGCCCATGCCCACCGGAGAACTCAATGATTGCCGCGTCTCGAACTTGCCGGTTTTCTGGTCAATGGCGGTGACATTGAGCACGGGCCAGATGCGGTGCACGTCCTGGTCTATGTAAGAACCATCTGTGGAGGCGAAGTATTTCTGCTCGTTTACCAAAAACAAGGCTGAATTCACGTAGTTGGCACCGTTCTGCATGGCGGCAGCATTGGCACCCAGGAGGATGTCCACTTTCTCCTTGAGCGGCACCTCAAAGGCATTGCGCTCAATAGGCGTTTTCCAGCTCACCTCACCATAACCTTGTTGCGGCGCCAGCTTTACCGGCTCGGTCTGCAGCTTGGAGTTCGCTTTGGCAATAGCCACTGCCAGCTCGGCAACCTTGGCGGCCCCGGCGGGCGTGACTTCATCAATCGCGGAGAACCCCCAGGTCCCGTTGACCAAAACCCGCACGCCCAGGCCGAAAGACTCAGTGTTCACGGTGTTTTGCACCTTGTCTTCCCGGGTAATGAGGTACTGGTTCAGGTAGCGGCCAATCCGGACATCGGCGTAAGAAGCACCTTTAGACTTGGCGGCGTTGAGGGCCGCATCGGCAATTTGTTTCTTCACGGTTGCTTCCAGGGGAGTGAGCATCGCCTCCGGAGCAACATCATTGCCCCATAGCGGAATCGGCAACATGAGGGCACCAAACCCAAGGCCGGAAAGTTGAAGGAAATCGCGTCTTTTCAAGGTGGAAGAAGTTAAGGGTTAGTTATTTAAATATAAGAATTTCAAGTGCATTTGCAAGGGAATAGTATCGGTTATTTTCTATATAGAAGGTGTGGTTGCAGCCAAACTGATGATCATGATGAATACCTCTTTTAGTCTTTGTGACGCATTTCGTTCCCCTTTGAAGGGGGTAGGGGGATGATTACTCATGCTGATGATGGCATTCCCAGAATGTAGGGGCAATCCCTTGTGGTTGCCCTTCCGTAAGGAGCATCTTTGAAGCCTCTTCTCTGTAGTAAAGCCACTGGTTCTTCAAACCGCATTGTCATCCCCTACCCACTTCAATGGGTGACGATATGCGTGTTATAAATTAGAATCCATAAAAAACCCACCTCTGCTTGAGGTGGGTTTTAGGGCTGTTTTCAGAAAAACGGCTGAAAACGCTATTCGCAGCCAATCATGTCCAGTGAGCCGATGGGGGCGCCGGGCGGAAGGTCTTTGTGGAGTTGCGGTTTGGCTTCCTGTGGTTTTTTGAGGCGGTCAAGGGCCAGGAGCGCGTTGGCTTTCACGGCATCGTTAGAGGAGTTGGCCAGTTTCTTGGCTTTCTTCTCCAATTGGTTCAGTTGCAGCAGCGCGGCGGCACGGGCGGCGTAGGAGGCTTCCTCGTTTTGGGAGAGCGCCATTAGATGCGTGAGCACCAGTTGTTGGGTGAGTAGCTGCACCTGGCCATTCATGCCCGATACGTTTTTGCTTTCCCAGGTCTGGTCGATGATTTGATCCAGGACCTCATCCAGACCTAATCTGTTGCCTCGGGCTTTCAGCTCCACCAAGCGGGTGGCGCGCTCTGGGTGGAAGAGGAAAGACAGCGTAAAATCAGCCGAGGCCTCTGCAGCAGCCAGCGGGTCAAAGGTGAGGCCAGTGCGTTTGTCAAACAGCTCGCGGGTAGGAGACCAGCCGGCGGGCCGGGGCGGAATAGCGGCGATGATTTTCTCCGGCAGCACCAGCACGTTAGGCTGAAGGGTGGAGAGCAGGACATCCAGGGCTTTCTGCTGCTCGGCCTCGGGCACGAACTCGGTTACCAACTGTCCGTCACCGCGAGAGGCGTAGGTGTAGTTCACGCCACCCACTAGTTTGGCGGCCGCCTCTACCTGGTAGCGGTGATAGTTGTAGATGGGCACCAGTACGTCTTCCAGCATCGCCATAGGCACGCCGGGCTTGATGTTGTTCTCCCCGAAACGCTCCAAGGCCTTCTGCCGCACACTTAATACATGCTTCAGTTCTTCAGAGGCGCTGGCGCCGTTGTCCCAGAGGTGGGCCTGCGGATGCGCGCCGCCGGGAGCCCGCGAGTCACGGTCAGAGATAAATTGTAGGCCGCGTTTGTGGGCCTCGCGCAACTGCTGGTCCAGGGCTTGCAGTTCATTGGTGCCGGCGGGGAAATGCTGGTACCCGAACTTGATGGCTTCTTTGTCCCATTCACCTATGCCCAAGGAATAGGCATCAGAAAGGTCAATCTCGCCGCCCGCGGTCAGTTTAACGGTAGGGTGGGGATAATCCATTACAGAGGCGCGGTTGCTCACACTGGCGGCGTAGTTGTGCATGATGCCCAGGGTGTGCCCTAGTTCGTGCGCCGACAGTTGCCGTAGGCGGGAAAGCGCCATTTTCATCATCTCGGGATTGGCGGGTTTGCCTTGTTCATAGGGCGCCAGCAACCCTTCGGCGATGAGGAAATCCTGGCGCACGCGCAGCGAACCCAGGCTCACGTGACCTTTGATGATCTCACCGGTTCTGGGGTCCGAGACGGTAGCGCCGTACGACCAGCCGCGGGTGCTGCGGTGTACCCACTGAATTACGTTGTAGCGCACGTCCATGGGGTCAGCGTCTACGGGCAGGATCTCTACTTTG
Source organism: Rufibacter aurantiacus (assembly GCF_017916345.1). Classification (NCBI taxonomy): domain Bacteria; kingdom Pseudomonadati; phylum Bacteroidota; class Cytophagia; order Cytophagales; family Hymenobacteraceae; genus Rufibacter; species Rufibacter aurantiacus. Next base: position 1,037,113 of record NZ_JAFMSV010000001.1, on the reverse strand, counting down.
AAAGCGTCTTTGTAACCAGCGGCCTCAAAGGCCTGCGCCCACCAGCGGGCACCTTCCAGCAACGCGCTTCTGATAGGTTCCGGCGCGGCATGGTCCACGTAGTACACAATCGGTTCCACGGCTTCTGAGACGGCAGCGGCCGGATTCTTTTTCTGGAGGCGGTGCCGGGCAATGAACCGCTTGGCAATAGGCTGGTCCACGGGCGTGCTGAAATCAAAGTACTCAATCCCGAAGTAGCCGCCTCTGGGATCCATGGCGCGGGGCGTATAGTTTTTGTCTGGCAGTTGCACAAACGAGTGGTGCTGGCGCAGCGTGATGGCTTGCGCCGATGGGGCGACGCTGCGCACGAAACCGCCGGCGTCCTCACCGCCCACAAAGGTGAGCGTGGCCTCAAACTCTGAGTTCTGCGGGAAGTTCTTGGTGCGGGGCAGGTACATGACCGAGCGGTTGGCATCCAGGCGGTAAGAGCCCTGGCGGCTGCGCCGGATGCTGCCCACCACGTCATGGGCATCGCGGAGGAGGAACTCAGTGGCGTCTACCAGCACCTTGTCTCCCTCCGTGGCTTCCACCTTAAATCCCCACAACGCCGACTGCGCGAAAGACTGCGCCACGGCCTGTTCCTCGGCGGGGTTGCCGTTCATGGCGCGGTAGCCCTGGTTGGGTTCAATCAAGAGTACCTTCGGCCCTACTTTGTGGAAATACACCACGTGCTCACCGCCCAGTTGGCCACGGTCCAGCCCGATGTCATTGGAGCCGAGGCCGGCGGCCAGGGAGTTCACATATAGGAATTGCTGGTCCAGTTTGTCAATCTCCAGCAGGATACGGCCGGTGGCCTCGTCCCAGTAAAACGGGAAATAACCACTGAACTTCTGCATGCCCGCGGTTTTACCGGCGATGCCTGCGGGTTTGTTTTGGGCCCAGATCTGGGAAAATGCCAGAAAAGCGAAGAGAAAGGGGAGTAGCGTTTTGCGCATGTTTTTGAGAAAGTAAGCCTGAAACGGAATGAGCTGGATAAGGTAGTGAATTAAGAACATAGGGGCAAGGCTATGTTTAAGCTTATCTCTTCCGGTTATCATGCTTAGGCGCTGAAAACGTGGGTGGAAGCAATATCTAAATAGCTCTATATTTGCAGTGAAACCGAACTGAACGCACCTTCTTATTTCTTGTAAAAGATGCCGCTTGTCCAAACCACTCCGCCGAGCTTTACCAGAGCCCATTCCTGGCTGGCCATTGTAGCAGGTTACCTGGCCTTGGCCCTGACGTACCATGCCGCCGAGTACGCTATGCGTTTCCACCAGCATATTCCGCTGTTTCTGGGGTTAATGCTGGCCGTGGTGCCGGTGGCTTATCTGGTGGCCCGGTTGCAGGGCTTCCGGGGCCTGAGAGCCTGGGGCATGCAGTTCAACCAGAAGTATGCGCTCCTGCTGCTGTTAGGATTGGCGCTGGGCTTACTGGTAAACGGATTAGCTTTTGCTCTTCGGCTGTGGATGGGCATAGAGGTGGTAACCTTTGTACCCGATTTTTCTACTTTGGTAACCCAGACGTTGATCTTTGCGGCAGGAACATTTCTACCTTCCCTAGCCGAGGACATTCTCACCAGAGGCTACCTTTTTGGCCATCTGCAAGGCCGGTTGAGTAGGTGGGGATTTGTGTTGGTGTCTTCCGCGGTCTACGTCCTGAACCACCTCTATTCCCTTGATGACGGTTTTGCTGCGTTGGCGTATCTGTTCGCGTTGGGTATCATGCTGGCCATTCCGCTGGTCTATACCAAAAATCTGTGGTACAGCGTAGGCGCGCACTGGGCCGGTAATATTGTCTACCGTTTGGGGCAGGATGTGCTTACCGTGAAAGAAGGACCCTCCACCTTTTCAGGCCTTTGGGAACTGACCATCTTTGTTCTTCTTTTTGCAGTGGTGAATTACTGGGTGGGCAGAAGGATAAGTAAAGCTTCTCGGCTGCGGTAGAAAGCGAAAATGTTTTTAGCCTGTTTTGTTGAAAATAAGCCAAAAAGCAACGGCCACTTTCCTGAGAAAGTGGCCGTTGCTTTTTGGTAATAGGGTGAAGCAGATGCTTCAAATAGCTTAAAGAGTATATGGCGTTTTACAAAACTTCTATCCCCACTACTTCTTTTATTTTGTAATAATTCTTGGCCGAAGGAATATATACTTCAATTTCCTGCCACTTGATTTTTAGCTTGTTGTTGGTGAATTTCTTAACATCAGCAGTGAAGTTCTCTGAGCCAGGGAACTGTCTAAGCCAGATAAAAGATTTTTCATTGTTGGTGTTGTCTGTTAAGACAAAGTAGTTGAATTCCTTGGTGTCAATTCTTTTAAATCTGCCCTCAGAAGTGCCAGTTACAGCCGCTCCGGCTTCTGAACCTTTTGCTATAATTACAGATAGTTTTAAGTATCCTTGGCAGTTTTCCCGGATCAGGTTTTTACCAACCCCAATGCCTAGCTCTCTCATGGCAGACTGATCTGTTACGTTTATCTTTTTTTCATCGGCCAAATCTAATAACAGATTTGATTGTTGGGAGAAGCAGTCCATAAGAGCCTTTTCTGCCGTGGTTTTGTCTGTGATATTATCAAAGTCAAGCTTGGAAATACAGGCACAAATATTATCAGTCACTTTTTTCTCAGCTGTGCCTGTCTATGCAATAGCAGTTGATAAAAAGAATAAAGAGAAGAAGGAAAATAGTAAAGTTTGTTTCATAAAGGGTGATTAAGAAAGGGATTGATTTTGAAAATAAGATTCAAGGTAGTTCCTGTGAATTGGAGTTATGCTTCTTGGAGACAAAGGTAAGCAGTGTTTCGGGCCTATCTTCTGCAAAACAGGCCCGAAACTATTTCTTACAAAATCACCCCAAACTTCTCGCCCAAGCCTTCCAGATCTTTCACTACCGGCGGAAGCAGCGGAATACCTTCTTTCATCCGTTGCTCGGTGAAAATGCGCTCCGGATCGCCGGGGATGAGGACCTGGTGGCCTTCTTTGGCTTTGGAGCATCTGAAGCGGGTGATCCAGTTGTCCATGTGGTGCTTGAAGTCCTCGGCAGGGCGGAAGGCGTCTACGCGCATGGCCCCGAAGAAGTGCCCGATGCCTTCGCCCACCGGATCTGCGGGCGGCGCCAGGAAGCTCACGAATGGCGGCACCCACGGCCCGTAATTGGCCCCGGACAAAACCGCTGAGAAAATGTCTACCACTGCGCCTAGCGCATAGCCTTTATGGCTGCCGGTATCACCGCCCAGGGGGAGCAGGGCACCGCCGTCTTTCAGTTCGTTGGGGTTAGTAGAAGGGGAGCCGTCTACCGCCTGAATCCAGCCGAGGGGTGCTTCCAGGTTCTTGCGCTGCAGCATCTCCAGTTTGCCATTGGCGGCGGTGGTGGTAGCTAAATCTGCGACGAAGGGCGGCTGCTCGTTGGCCGGGATGGCTACGGCGATGGGGTTGGTGCCCAGCAATCGTTCCAAGGAATAAGTAGGGGCTACGAGCGGGCTGGCGTTGGTCATGGCCATGCCAATCATGTCATGCTCCAGGGCTTTCATGGCGTGGTAACCGGCAATCCCGAAGTGGTTGGAATTCTTCACGGCCACCCAGCCACTGCCGGCTACTTTGGCTTTCTCCAGCGCAATCTGCATGGCCTTAGGCGCTACTACCAGACCTAAGCCGCCGTCGCCGTCCACGGTGGCGGTGCTGGGCGTCTCGTGCACGATGCGCACGTTGGGCGTAGCATTGATGCGGCCCGCTTCCCAGAGGCGCACGTACCCAATGAGGCGCGCTACGCCATGAGAGTCTACACCGCGGATATCGGCGGAGAGCAGGGTTTCAGTTGCGGTTTGGGCGTCTTCGGGCGGGCAGCCGATGGCCAGGAATATCTTGCGGGAGAAATCGAAAAGTCGTTCGTAGGGGTACATGCGCAATTTCAGATTGAAAGCGCCAAAGGTAAGGCAAACGGAAGAAAACATTCCAGCAGAAATGCTTCCTTTGTGAAAGCATCCATTTGTTCTATCTACTCCTAAACCTCCCCTTTATGAATTTGTTCCGCGTGAGCCTGGGCCTATGGCTAAGCTGTTTCTGGCTTGTTTTTCCTGTTTCGGCGCAAAAACAGGAAACCATGAATACCCAGGTGAAAGCCGTCACGGTGTTCCTGAACCGCGCGCAGGTAACCAACATTGGCAGAACAACGGTAGACCCGGGCGTGACCGAGTTGGTGCTGGAAGGCCTTCCCGCGCAGTTGGATGAGCGGAGCGTGCAGGTGAACCCAACGGGCAACGTAACGCTGCTCTCGGTACGTTACGAGCAGAATTTCCTTCGAAATACCACCAAGCCCACTGAGTTGCAACGGCTGGAAGACTCCCTGCAAAGCTATAACGGCCGCATCAGAACGCTTTCAGACCAGCGCGAAGTCCTGCAGAAAGAGGAAGGGCTGTTGCAGGCCAACCAGAACATTGGCGGTTCCCAAACCGGACTCACCGCCGCCCGCCTCAAAGAAGTAGCCGATTATTACCGCACCCGTTTGCTGGCCATCCGGAAGGAAATCCAAACCATAGACCTGCAATTAAACCTGCTGCGCGAGCGCCAGAACCAGTTCATCAACCAGGTGAACCAAACCCGGCAGAACCAGCAGGCGAACAACCGCGTGATTGTGTCCGTGCAGGCGGCTGCCCGGGCGCAGGTTGGATTAGAGGTGTCTTATGTTGTTATCAATGCCATTTGGGAACCTATTTATGATCTCAGGGCAAGCGGCAGCCAGGGACCGGTGCAACTGCAATACAAGGCCAACGTGCGGCAGAACACCGGCGTAAACTGGGACAACGTGCAACTGACCTTGGCAACTACCAACCCGGCTGAAGGCGCGCAGAAGCCTGATTTGTTTCCTCAGCAGTTGAGTATTCAACTTCCTCCTCCACCTATCCGTAGTAAGGTGAAATTTTCTTCTCCGGTGATTAGAGAGGATGAAGAAGGGGATGCATTAAACGAAGTAGTGGTAACAGCCATTGAGAATAAAGTGGCAGGTGTATCCACCTCCACTTCAGACTTCACCGAAGCCGTGGCCACCACTCTGGCCGCCGAGTTCAAGATTGGCATTCCGTTCAGCGTACCATCTGATGGGGAACCACACACCGTAGACATCCAGCAGCACAGCCTCACCACCACTTATGCCCACACCACCGTACCTAAGCTTGATCCCACGGCTTTTCTGGTAGCCTATCTAACCAATTGGGAGAACCTGAAACTGCTGCCCGGTGAGGCCAACGTTTTTCTGGCGGGCACCTTTACCGGTAAGTCTTTTCTAAACCCGGAGCAAACCCGTGACACGCTCACCCTTTCCCTGGGCCGTGACCAGAACGTGGTGGTGCAGCGCGAGCGTCTGAAAGATTACCAGAAACGCTCCACATTGGGCAGCAACATCAAAGAACAGTTTGGCTACGAGATCAGCCTCCGGAATACCAAGGCGCAACCGGTGACCATTACGGTGGAAGACCAGATTCCCATGAGTACAACCTCGGAGATTGAGGTGGAGGACGTGGACCTTAACGGCGGCAAACTGGACAAGGATTCTGGGAAGGTAACCTGGCAGATTTCTTTGAAACCGAATGAGACGGTGAAGCGCACTTTGCGGTACGTGGTGAAGTATCCGAAGAATAAGAAGGTGAGTGGGTTGTAAGGGGCTTCTTTGGTTCTCTTGAGATGAAGTGCTGTTTGCTTGGCGTTTGTTTGTCTTTCAGTGGTCTTTTTTGCTTACGTAGTCCGCTGGTGCTGGCGTGGCGCTGCCGTTTGCGTTGGTTCATGAGCTGGGTTGTTTCATGGTTTCCCTCCGTGCGCTCACGGCCGCGAGGCCCCGCCTTCCGGCCTCGCGCTGCGCCAGCTTCCTTTGCTCTCTTCGGTCACAATGCCTTCGGCACCGGAACCTGACAAGGCGCTCCACCGAAAAGCTGGAAAAGAAATACGCCAGCAAGAACGCCTCAGACCTCGCAGCGTCCGCAGGTCCTGTGAGCGTCTTCCTCTGTAGAGACGCAATACCTTGCGTCTTCACACATTGCTGATAAGACTCCCCCTTTGAAGGGGTAGAAGAATTTTTACACCTGCCGGCCAAACATTCCCAAATCTTCAATCCCATTGCAAATAGGGGAGCCCAAGGACTTACGTGTCCTGTTTATGGGTTTGGCCCTGTTTTCCGCAAAACACCCTTAAAGCCCCTGTATTCACCGAACTAAATTTCAGGGGATCAAGCAACCTGGAAGCGCGGTGTTGCATCTTCCTGGTAAATAACTTTCCATGGCTCTTTTTCTGGAACGGATTTTGCCTTTTGCTGAATATAAGATATTGCTAATATTATGAAAGCTCATTTACTCTCCTTTTTCATCGTTTCGCTGCTCTTCTGGGGCGGGCAGGCTGGAGCGCAGTCATCTTCCAAAGTACTGTATGAGCAGACCAAGCAGGAGACTATCTCCATTTCCAGCTTCGCCAACTCAGACCTGAACGCCCTGGCGCAGCAACTGGGGAGAGACAACCATCATCGGTCGGGGAAACTGGTGCTGCCGGTGGAGTATGAGCAGCAGGAGAAGATCACGCGCACCGGAGACCAGGTTGCGGTGAACGCCTCGGTACGCCATGTGCGGGTGCGCGAGCAGGTGCTTTTCCGGGAGTTTGACTTCTCTGATGCCTTAACCCCAACCGTGATCACGGCCAAGGTGCAGTTGCTGGGCCGCGAAGACAAAGTGCTGCAGACCTTCGATATTTCAAACAAGAGCATCAGCGAAGACGGGGCTACCGTGCTGGTGCAGACTTCCGTGAAAGACACTTCTGATTTCACGGGCTACAAGTTGAAGGTAGTAGAGAAGAAACTGGGTTTCTCCGCCAGTAACGATGGTGCTGTGCGCAACCGGTTGAATTTGGTGAACCGATACTATGAAGCAGATGCCCGTTTGGCCCAGCTTTCCCGCGATCTACAGGCCGTGAACCCCAATGATATTGATCACTTGGCCTTACACGGCGATCGGTTGAAACTGCTGGAGCGGGACTTGGCCTTGCTGGATGACAACCGCATGGAGCGCGAACTGGGCCTGCGCCGGCATGATCCCGTGCAGTTGCAGCGCCGCATGCAGGATCTGGAGCTACGTATGAGAGAGCGCCGGATAGCCCTTGATCAGATGTGGGCCCGCCTCCCCGAGATCTTCTATAACCGTGGCCTGGAGATGGCCATGAACGGCAATGTTCGGGCTGGGCGCGAGTTCTTTGAACGCTCGCTGCAGGCCAACCCCGCCTTCGCGCCGGCGCACCTGCAACTGGCCCGGCTTGATTTTAAGGCCGGTTACCTGAAAGAAGCCTCTAAACGCACCCGCGATCTCCTCAACCGCATGCAGGTTGATCCAGAGACCTACCGGTTTGGGCAGGAGCTGGCGCTGGATATCCAGAATGAATACGTGCGCAACGGAGAGCAGCTGAACAACCAGGGCAAGTACCGCCAGGCGCTGGAGCAGTTTGAAGAAGCCCAGGATTTCTGCCGAGGCATCTCCAGCCTGCGTTGCCGCCCCGAGCTGTGGGAGAAAGGCATTGAGTTCGCCAAAAACGGCATCTATGATGACTTGCTGCAGGACGGACGCCAGGCCCTAGACCAGAAAAACCTAAACCAGGCCGAAAAGCTGGCCCGGGAAGCGCAGCAGTACGCCCGCAACAACAAAACCGCCATAGACTCAGATGCCGCCGCTACCAATCTGCTCCGCGATGTACAGCAACAAGTGTATGCCGGCTACATGGCCGATGGCCGCAAAGCCCTCCAGACCAAACAGTATGCTGCAGCGTTAATGGCATTTGAGAAAGGGAAGAGCCTGGTCAGTGACTTTGGCTTAGAGTCCCAACCTGATGCCGAGAAACTGCTTCGGCAGGCGGCCCGCCCGGTGATCCTGGAGAAAATCGCGCAAGGTCAGTTACAGGCCAACGCCAATAAATTGCCCCAGGCCCGTTCCATCTCCGCCGAGGTCACCAACCTGCAGATCCGTTATGGTTTGGTGAACGACAAAGAACTGGACGGCAAGTTCCGGGCTCTGAACCAGGGAATCTTCTCCCAGGAGTGCGCCAACGCCCAAGCTTCTTATGACCAGCACTACCAGCGCTCCCTGCAGCTAAGCGCCGAGCGCAAGTTTGCCCAGGCCGCCGCTGCGTTGGACCAGGCCATTGCGGCCGCCAAAGACAACGGCGGATGCGCCATCCCATCGGCTACCGCCGAAGTGGAACTGGCCCGGATTGATGCCCCGGCCCACTACCAGGAACTGCTGCAGAAAGCCAATGCGCTCATCGGCCAGAACAATATGCCCGAGGCCGTGAAGGTGTACCAGGAAGCCAGCCGGCATTATGAAACTGCCGCCGTCGCTCGGTTTGGCTTGGAGCATGCATCTTTGCTCGCTTTTGCCGTGACCCACGAAAACAAAACCTTCGTGGCCGAGGTTGCCCGGCACGCCGCCGCCAACGGGGACGCCACCGGTGCCCTGGAATTAGTGAAACGCTTAGTTACCTTGAAGTATACCAAATACAACCTGAACCAACTGCAGGAACAGATAGGCCAGCTCCTCGCCACCCGCGATGCCCAGGCTAATCCCAAAGGAGACTACAAGCAACTCGCCAACACCTACACCGGCGGCAACAAAGACCTGAAAACCCTGAACAAAGCCTACCAAAAGCAATTCAAGAAACTGACGTGAATCATACAAGCAGAACGGCCTCTCCTAATCAGGAGAGGCCGTTCTGCTTGTATGATTCACGTTTTCGTTTGGGAGCCATTTTCAGCAAATGGTCTATATGATATATAATATAAGTAGGGCTACCTCTTGTGGGTGCCCTTTCTGGTTCCTGACGTTAATTACGGAGGACACGTGGAAGACAAGGCATGCCTTGTCTCTACATTCGGCAAATGTTGGAATGAGAGAATCAGCAGGTGTAAACACTCTGCCCCCCCTCAGCAATGCTTTGTAGAGACGCAAGGTGTTGCGTCTCTACAAAGCAAGACCTCACAGGTTTTGAAAACCTGTGAGGTCTGAGGCGTTCCTACTGTATTCCCTTTTCCAGCCTTTCGGTGGAGCGCCTTGTCAGGTTCCGGTGCCGCAAGGCATTGCGACCGTAAGGGAGCAAAGGAAGCTGGCGCAGCGCGAGGCCGGAAGGCGGGGCCTCGCGGCCGTGAGCGCTCGGAGCCTAGCTTTGCAACAACCCAGCTTATGAGCTAACGCAAACTGCCGCGCCAGCGAAAGCGGACTACGAGTACAATCAAATAGAAACTAAGAAGAAGACCTACCCCTGTAACAACTCCGCTAACATCCCTTCCTTCAGCGCATAAGCAGAAACCCTGATCTTGTTCAGATTATACTTCTCCAGCACCCAGTCAATGGCTACGCACGCCACCACAATCATGTCTACCCGCATGGCCAGCATGCCGGGAATAGCCAGACGCTCGGGGCGGGTCTTTTGCAGGAGTTCTTTGTACTGCCGGTGAAAGGTAGCCAGCGCTAAAGACATATCGGGGGAGCCGTTGGGGTCGCGGGTGATTCCCTGGGGAGCCAGGTCCATGTCTACCAGCGTGTCAAAAGTGCCCGAAGAACCGATCAGGACTTCGGGTTGGTGCTGCAGCACGGCGGAGGTAAGTTTCTGCAGGTGGTCTTGCAGGTAGTGGCGCAGGGCTTTGACTTGCTCTGGTTTAATGGCTTGTTCCTGTTCCGGGTAGAACTTGTCCAGAAGGCGTTGGGCACCAATCTCAAAGCTTTTCTTCCAGAGAATGCCTTTGTCCGTCCCGATGATGAATTCTATGCTGCCGCCGCCAATATCCATCACCATCACCGGTTTGGGGCCCACTTCCATGGCCAGTTGCACGCCTTTGAAAATGAGTTCGGCCTCACGGGCGCCTGAGATCACCTCCACGTCAATGCCGGTGTGTTCTTTGATGGCGGCCACCACCTCAGCGCCGTTGCTGGCATTGCGCAGGGCGCTGGTGGCGGTGGCTTTCACCGTTTCCACCCCATGCTGGTCCATGATCTCTTTGAACTCGGCCAGTGTTTTGAGGCCGCGCTCCCGGGCCGCCGGCGTGATCTCGCCTTTGCTGATGCCGCCCTCGCCCAGTTTCACCGGTACTTTGGTTTTATATAGGGTCTGTTGCCCGCCATCGGCGTCCAGTTCAACAATAAGCAGGTGGAAAGTATTGGTTCCAAGGTCTATAAGGGCAAATCGGCGCGACATGTTTTTGAATTAGGAATTTAGAATTAGGAATTAAGAATCGATCAGTACGAGTAAATAACTCTATTCTACTGATGGATTGAACGTCAATAGGTTTTAAGAAGGCACTACGGTAAAAGGCGGTGCTTTGACCAGGCAAACTCTTCTTCTAAACAAAGAAAGCCGTTTTAAGCCGATTTTCTACAAATCAGGCTTAAAACGGCTTTGGCGGTACGGCAATCAACAACCAACAAATAACAATCTATTTCACAGAGCTGAACCGGAAGAACGTGCCTAGCGGCAGTTTGCGTTTGGCCTGGTCTTCAAGGTAAAGCTCCCCCAGCTCCTCGTTGCGCACTGTGTTGCCGAAAGACGCTTTGATGAGGTTATCCAAAATCAGAGCCGAGAACCCGAGGGAATACAGGTTGATCACGAAGAAGTTATTCTCTGGGTCCAGGAGTTGCGAGCAGAGTTTGATGAGCTCATTGATTTGTTCCTCCAGGAGCCATTTCTCGCCATCGGGACCACGGCCGTATGCGGGAGGGTCCAGGATGATGCCCTGGTATTTGTTTCCGCGTTTCACCTCGCGACGGGCGTATTTCATAGCGTCTTCCACGAGCCACCGGATGTTGTCCAGGTTGCTGGCCTCCATGTTCTGGCGGGCCCAGAAGTTCACCTGCTTCACGCTGTCCAGGTGGGTGACATCGGCACCAGCGGCATTGGCTGCTAAGGAAGCACCGCCGGTGTAGGCGAACATGTTCAACACCTTCGGCTTGCCGGGCAGCGCGCGGGTGCGGTCAAAGATGAATTGCCAGTTAGGGTCCTGCTCAGGGAACAAACCCACGTGTTTAAAAGAAGACAAGCCCAACCGGAACCGCAGTTTGAGATCGTTGTAACGGTAGTTGATGAACCACTGCTCGGCCATGCCTTTTTTCAGTTGCCACTGTCCTTTCTCCTGGTTGCCTTTCTCGCGTTTGAAGGTAGCCTGCGCCAGCCTTTGCCACTCACCCTCGGAGAGGTGTTTGTCCCAGGCGGCCTGAGGCTCGGGTCGGGCCAGCACGTAGTCTCCAAAGCGCTCCAGTTTCTCAAAGTTGCCGCAGTCAATCAGTTCGTAATCGGTCCAGGCGCTGGTGGTCAGGAAAGTGTACATAGGTTTTTGGGGTGGTAAAGGTGCAAAGGTACGGTTTTGTGGGTTGCAGTGCTGTTCTTCTTGTAAGGTGCTTTGCAGCGCTAGAAAAACCTACGTATTCACCTCGTTTTTGAGGAAACGCCTGTAAACCAAAATAAGGCTGTTTTCTGGCTCAGCGTGCAGGGAGAGCTATTTAGGGGCTCTTTTCAGGAAATCAGGGCCGAAACCAAAAACGGGTTTTCCTTACCTTAGGCTGGAGGAGCAACCGCCGAGGACGATAGTGAATCTTTACCAGAAGCATCAGGTTATAAAGTGAGGAAATAGCGCGGCAATTCTTTTTTTCTTAATTTTCAAGGTTCTTACTAGCAGGAGACCACATTCCATAAGCAGGAAAAGCTCCTTTACTTACATCATGAATTTGACTTTCTATAAATACCAGGGCACCGGCAATGACTTTGTGGTGCTGGACAACCGGGAACAGAACATTCAACTGAGTCAGGAGCAGGTGGCTTTCCTTTGCGACCGCCGCAAGGGAATCGGGGCCGATGGCCTTATGCTGTTGCAGGAAAAAGAAGGCTATGACTTTGAGATGGTCTACTACAACGCCGATGGCCGTGTGGGCTCTATGTGCGGAAACGGCGGACGCTGCCTGGTGGCCTTTGCCCAGTTCCTGGGCGTGGTAGAAGACCAGGCGTACTTCATCGCCTCTGACGGTCCGCACCAGGCATTTCTGAAAGACGGGTTGGTGCACCTGCAGATGAAAGATGTGGACGAAGTAGAAGACCTGGATACCGCTACTTTCATGAACACCGGGTCGCCGCATTACGTGAAGCAGGTAGAGGCGCTGCAGGATTTGAACGTGTTTGCAGAGGGGCGGGCCATCCGTTACTCAGACCGGTTCAAGGCCGAAGGTACCAACGTGAACTTCGTGGAGCACCTGCACCATAACAAGTTGTTTGTGCGTACGTATGAACGCGGCGTGGAGGATGAGACCTTCTCCTGCGGAACCGGCGTAACCGCCTGCGCCCTGGCTGCCAGCCGGGCCGGGTATGAGAGTCCTGTCCACATCCAGGTGCTGGGCGGAGAACTGCAGGTAAGCTTTGAGAAGGAAGGCAACGGTTTCAGAAACGTGTTCCTCATTGGTCCGGCCCTGCAGGTTTTCAAAGGAGAAATCAGCCTGTAATTCTGTTTACTTTAATTCCCCCAATCAATATTCCCCCGTTTAAAATTTTGCAAAGAAGAACATAACCCTAAGCCCTTATTGAATGGCATCACCCACGTGCTCGCTCATTGTTTCAACTTACAACTGGCCCGCGGCCCTCAACCTGTGTCTGCAGAGTGTGGCCCAGCAGGTAGTGATGCCCAAAGAGGTTTTAATTGCCGATGATGGATCAGGCCCGGAGACCAAGGATTTGATCGCGCGTTTTCAGAAGCATTTCCCGGTTCCGTTGATCCATGTCTGGCATCCGGATAACGGGTTCCAACGGTCTATGATCCTGAACAGAACTATTGCCCAAACCAAAGAGCCTTACATAGTGCAGGTAGACGGTGATATTATTCTGCATCCTAATTTTATTCAAGACCATCTTTCAATAGCAGCGCCTGGCCGCTTTTTGGCAGGCGGCAGAATTAATCTCTCCCCGGAAATTTCACAAGAGGTACTGGAGAAACAAATAACGCAATTCGGTCTAATCGATATCGTAAAGACCAGTAATCTTTTTAATGGGCTACGCAGTGGTTTCCTGCGCCGGGTTCTGGCGGACCGTTACAAACTTACAGGCAAAAACAAATACTACGTGAAAGGCTGCAACATGTCTTTCTGGCGTAAGGACCTTCTGGCGGTGAATGGCTATAATGAAAATTACGTGGGGTGGGGCCCCGAAGACAGTGAGATAGCGGCTCGTCTCATGAATGCCGGCATCAGGAAAAAATCTTTGAAAATGGGCGGAGTTCAGTACCATCTGCACCACACGTATGTTGACACCAGCCGCAAAGCCATCAACGAGGAACTGCTGCGCACCACCATCCAGACCAACATCACTTACTGCCAAAAAGGGGTGGACCAATACCTGCAGAAGTAACAGTCCAAAATCCACTGACGGTAACCAAAGGTATTATGCCATTTGCACGGTCTGGAAAATCTGAAAAAAAGCGGTTTTTGGTTTTCGCGCCTGTTTTCTTAAAATAAGACAAAAAACAGTTAAACAGGAGCAGGGTTGTGGCTTTATGTGAGGCTGGTTTATTTACTTTTGGCTGTACCTTTAGGACCCGGGCGTGGTGCCTGCGCCTACCTTTTAGAAGCCATTTACACCTGTAGCTGCCCATGCTTCAAACAGACCGCATTTTTCTGCGCGCGCCAGAGCCCTCAGACCTGGCGTTTCTCTACAGACTGGAGAATGACCCAAACCTTTGGCCGGTAAGTCTGTCCGTAGCGCCTTACTCGCAGGAGGCCCTGCGTCAGTACCTGGAAAGCGCCAGCCTGGACATCTATGCGGCCCGGCAGCTCAGGCTCATGGTTTGCCTGCAGCAGGAGCGCAGTGCCATTGGCACGGTTGACCTTTTTGACTTTGAGCCGCTCCACCAGCGGGCGGGGGTAGGCATTGCGCTGGCCTCTGACCAGCGGGGGCAAGGCTATGGCAAAGAGACGCTCCAGCTTCTGGAAGAATACGCCACCCAGGTGTTGCAACTGCACCAGCTTTACGCCTCCGTAAGCCAGGAGAATACCACCAGTTTACAGCTTTTCAGGCAGGCCGGATTCCAGGAAGTGGGCGTTCGCAAAGACTGGCTCAGGACCCCAAAGGGGTGGCAGGCAGTGGTGGAACTTCAGAAAATACTAGGCTTATCTTAAAAAAAGGATAAAGTATTTCTAAGGGTGCCAATGTGTATCTGGGTGGAATAAATCGCATTCCCAATAGATGGGTTTATACTGAATTTTGGCGGTTTTTGTAGGGTAATCAAGGGTAAATCCTATTGAAATGCAGCCTTTTTTCCAAAAGTGCGTAAGCTAGGTTTGTAAAAGGAAAAGGCACCCATTATCGCGCTCTTTTTCAGGACCCTCACTTCTTAACTCGCTTTTGATATGTTTGACCTAGACTTAGATTTTATCCCCGGCGGGGGGAGTAGCTCCCTTACGCCAGAACCAGAAGTAACCTCAACCAGTACGCACACACCGTCTGTAAATAATACCCCAAAAACCGCCCCAAAATTAGCCAACGACACAAGTCTGGAGGCCTATCTTACTTCTGTTTCTGCCATTATCTGCTTATCGCACCTGAGATGGGATTTTGTGTACCAGCGCCCGCAGCACTTGCTCTCGCGTTTTGCCAAACACACCCGCTTATTCTTCTTTGAGGAGCCTTACTTCTATGACAATGCGCAGCCCCGTCTGGAAATGGAGGAGCGCGAAGAAGGCCGGGTAACCAAAGTCATTGCGCATTTACCCAATGGCCTTACCCCAGAAGAATCAGACGCCAAGCAAATAGAACTGCTCAACGCCTTCATGGCCGACCATGACCTGAGCAAAACCGTTTTCTGGTACTATACGCCTATGGCGTTAGAGATAACCCGTCAGTTCACGCCGGCTCTTACCGTGTTTGACGTGATGGATGAGCTTTCTGCGTTTAAGTTTGCCCCTCCGCGCCTGCTGGAACTGGAGGCTGAGTTGCTGCAGAAGGCAGACGTGGTTTTCACCGGTGGCCAGAGCCTGTACGAAGCCAAAAAGGATCGTCATAAAGAAGTGTATGCGTTCCCAAGCAGCATAGATAAAGTTCATTTCGCGCAGGCCCGCCAAGACCAGGAAGATCCCGCTGACCAGGCCAATATCCCGCACCCACGCATGGGCTTCTTCGGGGTGGTAGATGAGCGCTTTGACATTGAGCTACTCCGCGAACTTTCCGCAGCACGCCCGGAGTGGCAGTTTGTTATTATCGGGCCGGTGGTGAAGATAGATGCAGCCGTGTTGCCGCACGCCGATAATATCCATTACCTGGGCGGGAAATCATACCAGGAACTTCCTTCTTACCTGGCCGGCTGGGACGTAGCCATGCTGTTGTTCGCCCTCAATGATTCCACTAAATACATCAGCCCAACCAAAACCCCAGAGTACCTGGCTGCCGGTAAACCCGTGGTGTCTACCTCTATCAGAGATGTGGTGCGCCCGTATGGCGAGCTGAACCTGGTGCACATAGCTGACGGCACTAAGAATTTTGAAGCAGCCCTGGAGAAAGCGCTGGCCCAGAAAGACGATGCCAAATGGAGGCAGCGCGCAGATGAATACCTGGCTGGTATCTCATGGGACAAGACCTGGCAGAACATGGTGCGCCTGATGCAGTGCGTAAGCACGGAGAAAAAGGGCAGGCAGAGTTCAGCCGCAAAATAGGGCTTCACTTCTGGGAAAGAAAAGCCCGGCCGTTTCAAGCTAATTTTTAAGAAAACAGCCCCAAAGCAGGAAACAAGATTCTCTCTCCCTGGAGGAGAGTGTGAGGAGATACGCCATTAGTATCCGTGTAAAATAAGCAAAATTAAATTTGATCTAACTTTTAGCCAAAAGACAATATGTTCGACTATCTGATTGTAGGGGCAGGCTTTGCCGGGAGCGTACTAGCCGAGCGTTTAGCTACGTATTCCAATAAAAAAGTACTAATCATAGACAAACGCTCGCACATTGGCGGCAATGCCTATGACCATTATAACGAAGACGGGATTCTGGTGCACAAGTACGGTCCGCACATCTTCCACACCAACTCCAAAGAGGTATTTGAGTACCTGGGGCAGTTCACCGAGTGGCGCCCATATGAGCACCGCGTACTGGCCAGCGTAGACGGACAGCAGGTTCCTATGCCTATTAACCTGGACACCATCAACAAGCTGTACGGCCTCAACCTAACTTCCTTTGAGCTGGACAAGTTCTTTGAGTCAGTGGCTGAGAAGGTGGACAACATCCGTACCTCAGAGGATGTGGTGGTAAGCAAAGTGGGCCGCGAGCTCTACGAGAAATTTTTCAAGAACTACACCCGCAAGCAATGGGGCATGGACCCTTCTGAACTGGACAAGTCCGTGACTTCGCGCGTGCCTACCCGCACCAACCGTGATGACCGCTACTTCACAGACACCTACCAGGCCATGCCACTGCACGGCTTCACCAAGATGTTTGAGAAGATGCTGGACCATCCCAACATCAAGATCATGCTTAACACAGACTACCATGACATCATAGACTTCATTCCTTTCAAAGAGATGATCTATACCGGTCCGGTAGATGAGTACTTCGATTTCAAATACGGAAAACTGCCGTACCGCTCGCTGGAGTTCAAGCACGAGACCGTGAACAAAGAAGTGTTCCAGCCGGTGGCCGTGGTGAACTACCCTAATGAGCAGCTGTACACCCGCGTAACGGAGTTCAAATACCTTACCGGTCAGCAGCACCCTAAAACCAGCTTGGTGTATGAGTTCCCCCGCGCAGAGGGAGATCCTTACTACCCAGTGCCTAAACCAGAGAACGCCGAGCTGTACAACAAGTACAAAAAGCTGGCCGATGCCACCCCTGGCGTTCACTTCGTGGGCCGTCTGGCTACCTACAAGTACTATAACATGGACCAGGTTGTGGCCCAGGCGCTTACCCTGCACAAGAAACTGACAGGCGACAAAGTGACCAAACAGCCTGTTGTGGACGGCATGGACGTATTGCCCAAAGTGGTGCGCGAAGCCCTGACTGGAGGTGCCAGCACCGTAAACGGAAGTTCCACCAAAGTTACTCCGAATGGGAAACATTGAGCTTTGGGGGGGCGTTGAGTGTACCATTAACCGCGTTGGTGAGCAGTACTTTGACCAGCTAGCCAAGAGCGGGCACGCGCAACGTCTAACGGACCTTGATCTGTTTGCGGAATTGGGTATCACCAAATTACGATACCCGGTACTGTGGGAGAGCGTGGCCCCAGAGCACCCGGAAAAACAGGATTGGAGTTGGGCCACTCAGCGGCTCAACCGCCTCCGGGAACTGAACATTGACCCTATCGTGGGGCTGCTGCATCATGGCAGCGGCCCCCGATATACAGACCTTCTGGACGACGACTTCCCCCAGAAATTTGCGCAGTACGCGCGCTCCGTGGCCAAACAGTTCCCCTGGGTCACCTATTACACCCCCATCAACGAACCACTTACCACCGCCCGGTTCAGCGCATTATACGGTTTCTGGTACCCTCACGCCAAAGACGATTCCTCCTTTGCCAAAGCTTTACTAAACCAAATCAACGGTACCCGGCTAGCCATGCAGGCGATAAGGGAAATAAACCCAAATGCCCAACTGGTGCAGACCGATGACCTGGGGTACTCCCACAGCACTCCCGCGTTGCAATACCAGGCAAACTTTGAGAATCACCGCCGGTGGCTTTCCTGGGACCTGCTCTGCGGCAAGGTAGACCGGCAGCACGCCATGTGGAACTACCTGCGCGAGGTAAACGTGCCCGAGGAAACCCTGGATGACTTGGTGCAGAACCCCTGTCCGCCTAACGTGATTGGGGTGAACTACTACGTCACCAGCGAGCGGTACCTGGACGAACGCATCATTGACTATCCTTGGCACACCCACGGCAGCAACCACTATCAGCGCTACGCCGATGTGGAAGCCGTGCGCGTACAGGCTGCCAATCCGCTGGGTGTGCAGAAAATCCTGGAGCAGGTCTGTGACCGCTATGACATTCCGGTGGCCATTACCGAGGCCCATCTGTGCTGCACCCGTGAGGAGCAGATGCGCTGGTTTGCCGAGGTCTGGGATTCTGCCTCGTTTTTAAGAAATCAGGGCAAAGACATCCTGGGGGTCACCGCCTGGACTTTACTGGGTGCCTATGACTGGAACACCCTGCTTACCCAGAACAACGGCCATTACGAGATTGGCGTCTACGACCTGCGCAGCGGGGAACCAGCCCATACGGCCGTCTCCAAATTCCTGAGCGGCCTGACCAAACAGGAAGAACGCCACCCGGTGCTGCAGATTGACGGTTGGTGGAAACGCGCCTGCCGCAGTGTCTACCCGCCTTTGGCAGAATGCCCTGAGTCCTGGAATATGGCTGCCGGACCTTTGCGGCAACTGAATAATCTCACCGTTCAGCCGCTGCTCATTACGGGTGCCACTGGTACCCTGGGCCGGGCCTTTGCCAAAGTCTGTGATGTAAGGGGAATCCCGTACGTGCTGCTCTCCAGGCAGGATATGGACATTGCAGATGAAGCCTCGGTGGAGGAGACGCTGCGTAAATTCCAACCCTGGGCTTTGGTGAATACGGCCGGCTACGTGCGCGTTGATGACGCCGAAAGTGAACCTGAAGCTTGCTACCGCGAAAACACCTTGGGGCCGGCTGTGCTGGCCAAAGTGTGCCAGGCGCAGAACATCGGGTTTGTGACTTTCTCCTCAGACCTGGTTTTTGACGGTAACAAGCCAACCCTTTATGCAGAGAAAGACGAGGCTAATCCGCTGAATGTATACGGCTCCAGTAAGGCCCTGGCCGAGGAGCAGGTGCAGGCCGCTATGTCTGGTGCCCTGGTCATCAGGACCAGTGCCTTCTTCGGGCCTTGGGATGAGCATAACTTCGTGTACAAGGCCTTGAAAGCCATTGCCCACCAGGAGACGTTCCTTGCCGCGGAAGACAGTATTGTCACACCTACTTACGTGCCGGATTTGGTGAACGCCGCCCTTGACCTGTTGATTGACGGGGAGAGCGGCATCTGGCACCTGGCCAACCAAGGCGCCCTCAGTTGGGCCCAATTGGCGGAACTGGCGGCCAATTTGGCGGGCCTGGAGCCCAGTCCCTGGCTTCAGCCGGTACCGCATGAAACATTCAACCTGCCAGCTGCCCGGCCCGCCTCTTCGGCGTTGGGGACAGAAAAAAGAGCCATCCTGCCGTCGGTAGAAGATGCCTTGCGTAGGTTCCTGCACATGTGTGAATTCAACTTCAGACCATCTGATCGTCAGTTGCATAACCCCGAAGACGAGATGCAGTTTGCCGCGCAGGCGTAAGAATCTGTGTTATTTCCATTAAGTCCGTTTAGGGCCTGTTTATGGTAAAACAGGCCCCAAACGGACTTTTCTTTTTGCTCAGCCTTGAAAGCGTGTAACCTTCTCACACGGCGCCGGAAAACCCCAGCAACTCATTGAACAGGCAATTCCGTCAGAAGAACTGAACACCTCAAACAGAGGTAAAAGGTGGGGCTAAAACTTAGGCTTTGGCCTTTGAATTCAGGAAATAATACCTGAGCAAAACCTTTTGGTGCATAGGAGCCGATGTGCTATTCCTGAATAAGCTTAATCCATTCTCCTTCGGATGAAATCTTGGGGAAAATCTGCTCCCAAGGGAAGCATGGCTGGTTTCCATCTCTTTGGTGAACGGCTTGAAAGTTCTGTCTGTTCAATCGGCAGGAGAGGAAAGCGCTTGCCCGGTGGGTTGACAAAGGGCAGAAATCAGGTTAATTTTAGACGAACCTTGGTTTAGGGCTGTTTTTGCAAAAGGAGTCTTGAAATACCGGTGCTTTTTTCTGACCCAGGGCAATTTCCATCCAATTTTCACTTTCTATGACATACCGTCATACCAAGGGCACTATTGTGTAAGTGGTATTGTTTTAGCTAGATAGAAAATTGTCGGAAAAACCGCGTATTTTTGAAATTGATTCAAGTACATCTTAATTAGTTATATATGTTTGATTTTGTTGGGAAGACGGTCGCTAAGATTTTCGGTACCAAATCGGAGCGGGATATCAAGGGGGTATTGCCGTACGTAGCGCTCATCAACCAGGAGTTCGCCAAGCTCAATTCCCTTTCTGATGACCAACTGCGCGCCCGCACCCTGGAGGTACAGGCTGTGATCGCAGAGCGTCTTAAGCCCATTGATGATAAAGTAACGGTTCTTTACCAACGCATAGAGAACGAGCCGGAGCTTGACATTGCCCAGAAAGAAGAGATCTTCACTGAGATTGACTCTCTGGAAAAAGACCGCAATAAAGACCTGGAAGTGGTGCTCATGGAAGTGCTGCCGCAGGCCTTTGCCATTGTAAAAGAGACCGCCCGCCGGTTCAAAGAAAACGGTCAGCTGACGGTTACCGCTACCGACCTTGACCGCAACTTTGCCTCGCGCAAACCCAACGTGCAGATCAACGGTGATCAGGCCGTTTGGTTAAATAAATGGATTGCCGCCGGCAACGAGGTAACCTGGGACATGCTCCACTATGACGTGCAGCTCATTGGGGGGATTGTCTTGCACCAGGGTAAAATTGCCGAGATGGCGACGGGTGAAGGTAAAACCTTGGTGGCTACCTTGCCAGCCTTCCTGAACGCCCTGGCTA
Organism: Rufibacter aurantiacus; assembly: GCF_017916345.1. NCBI lineage: Bacteria > Pseudomonadati > Bacteroidota > Cytophagia > Cytophagales > Hymenobacteraceae > Rufibacter > Rufibacter aurantiacus. The sequence goes on along the minus strand of NZ_JAFMSV010000001.1, from coordinate 1,016,463 downwards.
AACGCGGCGTGCACGTAGTAACCGTGAACGACTACCTGGCTAAGCGTGACTCTGAGTGGATGGCGCCGTTGTTTGAATTCCACGGCATCACCATTGACTGTATTGACAAACACCAACCAAATACTGATGCCCGCCGCAACGCCTATCTGGCGGACATCACCTACGGTACCAACAACGAGTTCGGGTTTGACTACCTGCGCGACAACATGTCCCGCGAGCCCGGTGAACTGGTACAGCGCAAGCACCACTATGCCATGGTGGATGAGGTGGACTCCGTGTTGATTGACGATGCCCGTACGCCGTTGATTATTTCTGGTCCGGTACCGCGTGGTGATGAGCACGAGTTCTATGTGCTGAAGCCCCGCGTAGCCGCCCTGGTAGAAGCCCAGCGTAAATTGGTGAGCAACTACCTGGTAGAAGCCAAGCGCCTCATCAAAGAAGGAAATGACAAAGAGGGTGGTCTGGCCTTGTTCCGCGCTTTCAGAGGTCTGCCTAAAAACAAGCCGTTGATCAAATTCCTGAGCGAAACCGGCGTGCGCCAGATCTTGCTGAAGACCGAAGCATATTACCTGCAAGACCATGCCCGTCAGATGCCAGAGGCCGACAAGCCTTTGTTCTTCACCATTGACGAGAAACACAACCAGATTGAGCTCACCGAGAAAGGCATTGACCTGATCACCGGTCAGGGCGAAGACCCGCACCTGTTCATTCTGCCAGACATCGGGACTGAGTTGGCCAACATCGAGAGCCACAAAGAACTGTCTGCCGATGAGAAACTGCACGAGAAAGAGCGCCTGATCCAGGAGTACCAGGAGAAGTCGCAGCGCGTGCACACCATCAACCAGTTGCTCAAGGCCTACACCCTGTTTGAGAAGGACACCGAGTACATCGTGACCGATGACCACAAGGTGAAGATAGTGGATGAGCAGACCGGCCGGGTAATGGAAGGTCGTCGTTATTCAGACGGCTTGCACCAGGCCATTGAGGCGAAAGAGAACGTGCGCGTAGAAGACGCCACGCAGACTTACGCTACGGTTACGCTGCAGAACTATTTCCGGATGTACCACAAGCTGGCCGGTATGACCGGTACCGCTGAGACCGAAGCCGGTGAGTTCTGGGAGATCTACAAGCTTGACGTGGTGGTGATTCCTACGAACCGCGTAGCCCAGCGCAAAGACGAGCACGACAAGGTTTACAAGACCATGCGTGAGAAATACAACGCTGTGGTAGAAGAGATTCAGTCTCTGACCCAGGCCGGACGCCCGGTACTGGTGGGTACTACCTCGGTGGAGATCTCTGAGCTGGTAAGCCGCATGCTCAAGCTGCGCGGCGTGCCTCACCAGGTATTGAACGCGAAGCAGCACCAGCGCGAGGCCGAGATTGTGGCCGAAGCCGGTAAGCCAAGCACCGTGACCATCGCTACGAACATGGCGGGACGTGGTACGGACATTAAACTTACCCCGGAATCTAAAGCCGCGGGCGGATTGGCCATCATAGGTACGGAGCGTCACGAGTCTCGTCGCGTTGACCGTCAGTTGCGTGGTCGTTCAGGCCGCCAGGGTGACCCGGGATCTTCCCAGTTCTTCGTGTCACTGGAAGACAGCTTGATGCGTCTGTTCGGTTCTGACCGCATAGCCCGCCTGATGGACCGTATGGGTCTGGAGGAAGGCGAAGTGATTCAGCACTCCATGATCACCAACTCCATTGAAAGAGCACAGAAGAAAGTAGAGGAAAATAACTTCGGTACCCGGAAGCGCCTGTTAGAGTACGATGATGTGATGAACGCCCAGCGCGAGGTGGTGTACAAGCGCCGCCGCAACGCCCTGTATGGCGAGCGTCTGGAACTGGATATCTGGAACATGATCTATGATACCGCCGAGGACATTGTACAAACCTACAAAGCTACCGGTAACCACGAGGACTTCCTGCTGCACATCATCCGGGTGTTTGGTTTCAACTCCGCTATTACCGCGTCTGAGTTGGCTGGCCAGTCTGTAGATGTGTTGATGGATCGCCTGTACAATGAAGCCCTTGATTTCTACCTGGCCAAGAACCACCAGATCATGGACCAGTCGGCGCCTATCATGGCTGATATCTATGAGAACCGTGGTCCTTTGATTGAGAACATTGCTGTGCCTTTCTCTGATGGGCGCAAGCAGATCACTGCCATTGCCAACCTTGAGAAAGTGGTGAACACCCACGGCCGCGAGCTCATCAAGACCGTGGAGAAAGTAATCACCCTGGCCACCATTGACCAGGCCTGGACCCAGCACCTGCGCGAGATGGACGACCTGAAGCAAAGTGTGCAGAACGCGGTGTACGAGCAGAAAGACCCGTTGTTGATCTACAAGTTTGAGTCATTTGAGCTGTTCAAGCGCATGATCAGTAAGGTGAACGAAGAAACCGTTTCCTTCCTGTTCAAAGCCGATCTTCCGGTACAGCAGGAGGCGCCGGTTCCCGTGCAGGAAGCCCGCCAGCCTAAAGCCCCGAAAGCACCAAGATTGCAGGAGCAGAAAGAGGAGGTGCATTCTACCTTAGAAGAGCCTACCCAGGGTATGCCTTCCATGCCGCAGGCCGCCGCTCCAAAGCATGCGCCAATCAGGGTAGAGAAGCACGCTGGCCGAAATGACCGCGTCAACGTGATGTACTCAGACGGACGGGTTATGAAAGACGTTAAGTTCAAAAACGTAGAAAACGATTTGCTCAACAACCGTTGCGTACTCCTTGAAGACTAAATCACTGATTTCCCCGGAACAGAGCTTGGCACCGTATATAGACCATACGGTGCTAAAGCCTGATACAACTAAAGATATGGTGGCACAACTCTGTCAGGAAGCGGTCCAGTACCGCTTCGCGGCAGTGTGCGTGCCACCTTGCTTTGTGCGCCAGGCCGTGGCTGCCCTGCAGGACACGGGCGTAAAAGTAGCCACCGTGGTGGGTTTCCCTTTTGGGTACCAATTGGCCAAGGTGAAGTTCTTTGAGGCGCACCAGGCCCTGTCTGAGGGAGCCACTGAGATTGACGTGGTGATGAACATCGCGGCTTTCAAATCGGGGAAACATGAGGAAGTCATGTCAGAGTTGCAGGAGCTCAGCACGCTGTGCCACTTCAAGAATTCTATCCTGAAGGTGATCATAGAGACGGCGCTCTTGTCTCCGGAGGAGATTGTGCAGGTGTGTCAGATATGCGTGGAGGCCGAGGCCGATTACGTGAAAACGTCTACGGGTTACGCCGCTTCCGGTGCTCAGATTGAAGACGTGCTGCTCATGCGCGCCAATCTGCCTGAACACATAAAGATCAAAGCCTCGGGCGGGATCAAAACAAAGGAAGCCGCCCTTGCGTTGGTGAAAGCGGGAGCAGACCGGATTGGAACATCCTCCGGCGTTTCATTGCTATGATTTGGAGAGACATGACCTATAGACTTTTTACCTTCCTTTGCCTGGCCCTTATGATGAGCTGTGCTGCCACCGGTAGTACTTCCTCTTCCACGAACAACGGTAACGGTTCTGCCTCTACAGGTAGCGGCCGTTCTGACGGGAAAAAGGGAGAAGGCACGGCTACCCTGGTAGACACCAAGAAGTACCGGCCCACTTTTCCGGCAGCCCCTGAAGGTGGCTCGGAACCCATGGCCCCGCCCGCTCCCACAAACCACGTAGGTCCGCAGGTGACGCTGCTTATGGACAGCGTGGCGCAGGTAAACCGTAACATCAAATACGCCGCGGGTTACCGTATTCTGGCCTACACCGGCATTGAGCGGAAAGCCGCCATGGACCTGCGCAACAACATTGTGAGAAGACTGCCCGAGGAGAAAGATTACCTCACCTATAAGCAGCCCACCTATGTGCTCAAGATCGGTGATTTCTTTACCCGGGTAGAGGCCCAGGCTGCCTTGAACAAAATTCAGGATCTGTTGCCAAACGCCCTGCTGGTGCAGGAAACCATCAACATCCCTAAATAAGACGTTAAACCGTCTGGTTTTACCATCCGCCGTTCAGGGCTTGTTTTTCAGAAAACAGGCGCTGAACGGCGGATTTTTTGTGTTATTCTGCTGAATCATCCATTCCTATTTAGTCTTCTGAGAAGTGTGGGCTGTTATGGATTTACAGGAATGAAAGGTGCCGCTGCTGCTTCTAAGAAACATTTTGCCTGTAGAATAGCTCGGCTCTGGTTTGGTGTAACGCTGGTGATTGTCTTTGTAGGGCAGGTAAAATCAGTCTGGAAAAATACGGATGGCAGCACTAGGATTTGACGGGGGGGGGGGAGGAGAATTACTGAAAATGAAGTGGAGACTACTTAATTAGCAAAGAGGCGGTTCAAGAATAGAAAAGCGCTTCGTAGTTTTAGGTAAGAGCATTGTGTAATGGATAAACAGGACCTGATCTTACTTAATCTTTTTGGCAGAGTACGCGGGTATCTGGAGCCTGAAGACCATCCCGTATCTTCCGCAGAGATAGCCCAGGACAATCACCTGTCTATAGAGCAAACATTGTCTCTTTGCAATGACCTTGTGCAGGAAGGTTTTGTAGCCATCAGTCCATTGAACAACCCGCCTCTGGTTTACCTTACCTTGACAGGCCTGGCCAGGGCCCGGAGAATGGAAGCCACCTTTGGATTCCTGCGGCAAAAATCGGCTTCTTAGCCAGCGGCAGTCTTTTGTCAGAAACAACATCCCTCAACGTAATACCCAGCACACATAGCATTTCTTGGGATTGAGCCGCCTGGAGCATAGGAGCTAAATAAGTAGTGAACCATTCTCCGCTTCAGAATCCTACATCTCTGCAAGTATTGGAGAACGGATAACGTACCGTTTAGAGGCTGATTTCTGTAAACATGCTCTAAACGGCATTTTCGGTTTATAGCCGTACCTTTGCCGTATTCGTTTGCCTTTCTACTATGCAAGAACTAACCCACCATATACAGGACCTCGCCCGGAAATACGCGTCAGACACGGTATCTACCCGCCATCACCTGCACCAGAACCCCGAGCTGTCCTTCCAGGAATATGAAACCTCGGCCTATGTGTTCAGGAAACTGCAGGAGTACGGGCTGGAGCCGGAGCGTGTCACCGAAACAGGGGTAGTGGCGCTGGTCAAAGGCCGTAACCCCGAGAAAGCCACCACTGCACTCCGCGCTGATCTGGATGCCCTGCCCATTCTGGAAACGAACGAGGTGGAGTATAAAAGCCGAAACGAGGGCGTGATGCATGCCTGCGGCCATGACGTACACACCTCCTCGCTGCTGACCACGGCCCGCATTCTACAGGAACTGCGCCATGAGTTTGAAGGCACCGTAAAGCTTATTTTCCAGCCCGGCGAAGAGAAATTCCCGGGCGGTGCGTCTTTGATGATCAAGGAAGGCGTGCTGCAGAACCCAAGCCCGCAGAGCATCATGGGCCAGCATGTGTTTCCGTTTCTGCCGGCCGGCAAAGTTGGTTTCCGGTCCGGCATGTACATGGCTTCCGCCGATGAGATCTACATCACCGTGAAAGGCAAAGGCGGCCACGGCGGCTTGCCCGAGCAACTGGTGGACCCTGTCCTGATCTCGGCGCACTTGCTGGTAGCCTTGCAGCAGATCGTCAGCCGGCGGGCCAATCCCAAGGTACCATCGGTGTTGTCTTTTGGGAAAGTCATTGCCAACGGCGCCACCAACGTGATTCCGGGCGAGGTGCACATAGAAGGCACCTTCCGTACCATGGACGAAACCTGGCGCGCCGAGGCCAAACAGAAAATCAAGAAGCTGGCCGAAGGGCTGTGCGAAAGCATGGGCGGTTCCTGCGACATCAACATCATGGACGGCTACCCTTTCCTCAAGAATGATCCGGCACTGGTGGCCCGCGCCCGCACCGCCGCCGAAACCTATCTGGGCCCAGACAACGTAGTAGACCTGGACATGTGGATGGCCGCTGAGGATTTCGCTTACTACTCACAGCAAACCGATGCCTGCTTCTACCGCCTGGGTACCCGCAACGAGGAACGCGGCATCACCTCAGGGGTGCACACGCCCACCTTCAACATTGACGAAGCCGCCCTGGAAGTAGGGAGTGGTCTTATGGCTTGGCTGGCCATCAGCGAACTTCACGCAATAACCGCTCAGTTGTAAGCTGATTTTCTTTGTAGAAACCTTTTTTTCTAGATATAGAAAGCCTTCTGTTTGGAGCCCTTTTTTGAGAAAAGAGGCTCTAAGCAGAAGGATATGGTTTTTTCGCGGTTTTGGTGTTTAAGCTAATCTTATAAACTGCCCTTGTCATATGCAGATATCTTTTTGAATAGGGCAGGTTGAAAAGGAATGTAATTGTTTCCTGCTTTAACCCTTCTTCACTGGTTCAAGTTTTCAACTTGGACCTATAATGGTCTGCAGTTTGCAACTGCAGTGAGGCGTCAGCCTCAAACCTGTATTTGGGTCTTTACCCCCAACTACCTTCTTGCTCTAATTCCAGCGCTTGTTCCTCCGTTTGGAGGTTTGTCACTTTTCTCCTTGATGAGAAAAGTAACCAAAAGAATCAAGAAGCCTCAAACTCGCTGACGCTCGGACAGTGAGGCTTCAATCAAGGTACCACCTGGCAAAGGCTATCTGTTCCATAGTCCACGCAGGCCATTACTGCTTGAACAGTTCATCCGTGCGGCAGGCCGTGTCTCGGCCTCACTGTAGGCCTTCGCCCCGGCCTGCCGCAGGAAACTGCTGGCTTTAGGGTGTTTGCTCGGGTTTTCTGATCATGTAGAGACAAGGCATGCCTTGTCTCCAACGGGTCTTCTCCGCAAAGGACAGACGCTACCTGCAAGGGCACCCAAAAGAGGTGTCCCTACATTCCTCATTGTTCTCTAGACAACCTCGTCCACCGATGTTGGTGTTATCACCAACATCCAAAACTGCGGCTCAAATAACTTCTGACGCATAGCAAAATTCTATCCTCGGAGAGGCAGGGAGTGGTGAGTTTCAGGCCGCTTTTCAGAAAATAAGCCAGAAACCACCGGTAGCAACTAGGGCTTTCTAATGCTCCCACTGCGGCATAGAGCAATGCTTTTTAGAAATCAACCATGCGTGATGACCAAATTTCCACTCTGAATAATACTTATAAGACAAAATGTCTTAACTAATTCTAGTTAATTCTATAAATCAAGACTTAATGTCTGTATGTGCTCTGATTATACAGTTGGTACAAAATTTACTAATAGGTAGATATCCAACAAGAAATTTAAACCTAAGAGATAAAGACAATGACAACTGTAAAACAACATCCGGTATTGCAAGGCAGAGCGCAACAGACTTTCAGCAGCCTTTTGGACAGTTTTTTTCAGGACACTGTGAACAACCGTCGGGTACAGGGTTTCACGCCGGCCGTTGATCTTTGGGAAACTGAGAAGACCTATGAGGTGGAACTGGCCCTGCCAGGGGTGACCAAAGAAAACATCAACGTGGAGTTTGAGGAAGGCGTGTTGCGCGTAAGTGGCGAGCGTACTTTCAAGAAAGAAAACCAGGATCAGAAATATCACCGCGTAGAGAACCTGTACGGTAAGTTCAGACGCTCTTTCCAACTGCCAGAGCACATTGATGCTGCGGCAATTGATGCCCAATTTGAGAACGGAGTGCTGCACATTTCCGTACCTAAAGTGGAAGAGAAAGTGGTGAAGCACCAGATTTCTGTAAAGTAACCAAACGTTAAGAATATGTTAAAAAGGCGCTTTTGGGCGCCTTTTTGGCGTAGTCTTTGAGTATGATATAATACTAGTTTTGCTATTTTAGCGTTACCCACGTACAGAAGAAACAAGACAGTCCATTACATTAAGAAAAGAGATACTTTTCAATTTATTAACCTATATAGCTGACCAATCAATATGAAAACTAAACAGCTAATGTTGGGGCTGATGCTCTCTGCTATGGTAGGTGGAGGCGTAGCCGTTGGAAGTTACAAACTGTTGGACGATGATGCTCCCGTGAGCGGGCAGCAGTTGCCCAATACCAACGTGAGGTATACCAGTGCCATGCGCACCTCAGATGTGGTGGTGCCGGAAGGCCTCAATTTCGTGACCTCGGCTGAGTTGGTGACTCCGGCGGTGGTGCACGTGACTACAGAATATAAAGTTCAGGCGCGCCGTGGGCCAAGTGCAGGTGAAATCCATCCGTTCTTTCGTGATTTCTTCGGTGATGATTTTGAAGGATATCAGCGCCAGCAGCAAGGTCCGGCCATGGGCTCCGGCTCTGGGGTGATCATCGCCTCTAACGGATACGTGGTGACCAATAACCACGTGATTGACCGTGCCGATAAAATACAGGTGATTCTGGACGATAAACGCACGTATGAGGCCACTCTGGTGGGTACTGACCCTAACACAGACATCGCGCTGCTGAAAATCAACGCTGACAATTTGCCTGCCCTGCGCTACGGCAACTCTGACAATGTGAAAGTGGGCGAGTGGGTGCTGGCCGTAGGTAACCCGTTCAACCTGAACTCTACCGTGACCGCTGGTATCGTGAGCGCCAAGGGTCGTAACGTAGGTATTCTGCAAGGTGCCGGGAACATGAGCGTGGAGTCTTTCATCCAGACCGATGCTGCCGTGAACCCTGGTAACAGCGGTGGGGCCCTGGTGAACCTGAACGGTGATCTCATCGGGATCAACACTGCCATCGCTTCCCAGACTGGTTCTTTCGCGGGTTATTCCTTCGCGGTGCCTTCTTCTATCGTGAGCAAAGTGGTGGATGACCTCCTGAAATACGGTGAAGTGCAGCGTGCTTTGTTAGGCGTGCAGATGCAGGAAGTGGATGCCGATCTGGCCAAAGAGAAAAGCCTGAAAACCCTGAACGGGGTGTACGTAGCTGGTTTCTCTGAGAGCAGCGCCGCCAAATCTGCCGGCATTGAGCAAGGTGACGTAATCACCGAGATCAACGGCGTGAAGGTGAACACCGGAGCCCAGTTACAGGAGCAGGTAACCCGTTACCGTCCTGGTGACAAGATCAAGGTGACTTACCTGCGCGGTGGCAACAATAAAACCGCCAATGTAACCCTGCGCAACGCCAGCGGCAGCACCGAGATCGTGAAGCGTGACCCTAACTCCAAAAAGGCCATGACCATTGACGGCGCCAAGTTTGAGGCGGCCAGCAAGCAGGAACTGAACAAACTGGACATCCCGGGTGGCGTGAAAATCACCGGAGTGGAGGAAAGCGCCTTTGCCGAGACTGGTATGAAAGATGGTTTCATTATCACCAGCATTGACAAAGCGCCCACCAACGCGCCTCAGGACGTAGACAAAGTGCTGAAAGGCACCCGCCGCGGCGGACTCCTCATTGAAGGGGTTTACCCAGATGGTCGTCGTGCTTATTACGCCCTGGGTCGCTAATTTTGACCTGTTTTGAGAAATATAAGCCCTAAACGGCTCTTGCAAAGCTCCTGCCCTGCGGCAGGAGCTTTTTTGTTTTTTATGTTGGTAGAAAGGGCTATACTAGTGCCTTATTCCCCAAATGAACCAGAAGTTAACCAGAACCTATATGCAGACCGAGACCACGCTCCAGACCGATATCACTGATATTCTAGCCCAATTGGGCATTCAGGACACCAACCCCGCCTACAGCACCGGGCTGAAGTGGGGCGGGGAGAACAACGCAGAGACCCGCACCATCCATTCGCCCACCAACGGCAAGCCCATTGCCGCGGTGAACATGGCCTCTGAGGCGGACTATGAGCAGGTGGTGTCTACGGCGCAGCAGGCGTTTCTGGCGTGGCGTACCTGGCCCTCGCCCAAGCGCGGCGAGGTGGTGCGCCAGATAGGCCAGAAACTGCGCGAGCACAAAGAAGCTCTGGGCAAACTGGTGAGCTACGAGATGGGCAAAATCCTGCAGGAAGGTCTGGGTGAGGTGCAGGAGATGATTGACATCTGCGATTTCGCGGTGGGCTTGTCCAGGCAGCTGCACGGCTACACCATGCACTCAGAGCGCCCTACGCACCGCATGTATGAGCAATACCACCCGCTGGGCGTGGTGGGTGTGATCTCGGCGTTCAACTTCCCGGTGGCGGTTTGGAGCTGGAACGCCATGCTGGCAACCATCTGCGGCGATGTGGTGGTCTGGAAGCCATCGGAGAAAACCCCGCTCACAGCCGTGGCTTGTCAGCATATCATCCGGGAGGTGCTGGAGCAGAACCAGGTGCCCGAGGGGGTGTTCAACATCATCATCGGCGATGCCATGGTGGGCAGCAAAATGGCGCATGATGAGCGTTTGCCTTTGATCTCGGCTACTGGTTCTACCCGCATGGGTAAGAAAGTAGGCGAGGCTGTGGGTCGGCGTTTAGGGCGTTCTTTGCTGGAATTAGGCGGAAACAACGCCATCATCATCACGCCCAACGCGGATCTGGAAATGGCTATCCGGGCGGTGGTGTTTGGGGCGGTAGGAACCTGCGGCCAGCGCTGCACGTCTACCCGGCGCCTCATCATCCATGACAGCATCTATGACGAGGTGAAAGAACGCCTCCTGAAAGTATATCCTAACCTGCCCATCGGGGATCCGCTGAAAGACGGTATTCTGGTGGGGCCGCTTATTGACAAGGACGCCACCACGGCTTTCCTGGCCGCGCTGGAAAGAGTGCAGGGGGAAGGCGGGAATCTGCTGATTGGCGGCCAGGTGCTGGAAGGCGAGGAATACGCCACCGGTACCTACGTGACCCCGGCCATTGTGGAAGCCGAGCACTATTACCACACCGTGCAGGAAGAAACCTTCGCGCCCATTTTGTACCTCATCAAGTACAGCGGGGATGTGAACAATGCCATTGACATTCAGAACGGCGTGCGCCAGGGACTCTCTTCGTCCATCTTCTCTTCCAACCTGCTGGAGACCGAGGCCTTCCTGAGCCACTGGGGTTCTGACTGCGGCATCGCCAACGTGAACATCGGGACGTCAGGGGCCGAGATTGGCGGGGCATTTGGGGGCGAGAAAGACACCGGGGGCGGGCGCGAGTCGGGCTCGGATGCGTGGCGCTTCTACATGAGAAGACAAACCAACACCATCAACTTCGGGCGGGAGTTGCCGCTGGCCCAAGGCATCAAATTCGACTTCTAAGAAGGCAAATAAAGTACGAAGCAGAGGCTTGAAGCAAAGTTATGAAGTTAAAAAAGCTTAAATCAGTTGGTCACAATACAGCAGCTTCTTATTTGAGTACATTAAGCCTTATAGGTGGAAAATACACTAGTACTGTTTTATATAGATTAGCCTTGAAAATGGGGTTTACTCATTTAGAGTTGGATGTTTTAAACAATACCATTTATCCTTCCATAGAGCACTCAGGCGTAAAAACCTCCTTGAGTCAACTTAAAGTGAGGTTTTTAGAAATCTTGTATAAAGAAGAAATCCATTTTGAGGCGGTAAAATCTTTTAAGATTAGTATAGACCTTTTAGGAAGTAGAGAAGATGTTGTAGATATTCGGTGTAAACCAATTATAGTTGATTGGAATGGCAAAGAGTACGAATGTGCTTCTGTCTATGAAAAGTACCCCGAACCCATATAAATAACTTTGCAACACTATACCGCATTACAACGCTATAGCACAACCATTTTGATGGAGAAGGGCAAGGTATTTAGGGTGATTTCCTCTCAAGAGGGAAAGTGAAACTGTTCATTAGTTAACCTGTTTGATTCTTAGCAAGAAACAAAAATCCTCATGGATACCACCCTTAAAAGAGCGCGAAGACAAGGGATTGCCTACGCAATCAGGGCAACGCTGGTCACCGAGGTGGCCATTGCCGTGCTCTTCTTCACCTTTATGCTGGCCGTGACCAGCTCCGCCCAGATGTTTTGGGACCTCGTCACGTACCTGGGAGCAGCCAACGTGACCATCTTTGTCTTCTCCAGCCTGCTGTTCGCTTTTTTGGTGGGCAGAAAGGCCGGCGTGAAAATCATGCTTCGGAAAAAGAAGTACGCCTGGGTGGGAGTCTTCTCCAGCCTGAAGGTGGTGCTGTTCTCCACGTTGATCTGCTGCCTCGCCGCGTTGCTTTTGCAGGCGGCTGCGGGTCCGGTGGAAAATGGCTGGCTCCTGAACTACATCATGAAGCCTTTTGCCTGGGTGGCCGTATTGTGCCTTATCCCGGTGTCCGTGGCCGGGCTGTGGTACGGCTACAAACTGAAAAGTAAACTGTAATTGTAATGACCAAACCCAAAGTCCTGATTCTGGTGGCGAGCGCTGCCCTTCTTTTTCTTATCCCCAAACTGCTGTCTGCCCAGATCACAGACAAAAACGGTATTGTTGCCAAAGGCGCCAAAGTGGAGAAACTGGGCGATGGCTACTCCTTCACCGAAGGGCCAGCGGCAGACCAAGAGGGCAACGTGTACTTCACAGATCAGCCCAATAACAAGATCTACAAATGGTCAGCGAGTACCGGGAAGATCAGCCTGTTCACCGATCAGGCCGGGCGGGCCAACGGGCTGTATTTTGACCAGAAAGGCAACCTCATCGCGGCTGCCGATATGGACAACCAGCTCTGGTCTTTTGATAAGGCCGGGAAGCCTACCGTACTGGTGAAGGAGTACAAAGGCAAGCTCCTCAACGGCCCCAATGACCTCTGGATTGCCCCTTCGGGTGCTATGTACCTCACCGATCCCTTGTACAAACGGGATTACTGGACCAGGACCCCCGAAAAGCAGCAGGCCGGGGAATACCTCTATTACCTGAGCCCTGACCGGAAGAAGTTCTATCCCGTAGACGAGACTCTGGTGAAACCCAACGGCATTGTAGGCACCCCCGATGGCAAAAAACTCTACGTGGCAGACATTGAAGCCGGCAAAACCTACGTCTACACTATCAACAAAGACGGCTCGCTCTCCGGCAGAAAGTTGTTCGTGGAAATGGGCTCAGATGGCATGACCATTGACAACCAGGGAAACGTGTACCTCACCGGCAAAGGCGTCACCGTGTTTGACAAAGAAGGCCGGCAGATTGCGCATATCCCCATCCAGGAGAACTGGACCGCCAATGTGGTGTTCGGCGGCAAAGACCGGTCCACGTTGTTTATCACGGCCATGGGATCGGTGTACGGGTTGAAAATGAAGGTGAAGGGAATCTAGTTATCTGCTGCTTAAACAGACTGCTGTTTTCGGGCCGTTTTGGTAAAAACAGCCCTAAAACGAAACCTTTAGCCCAGACTTACCCAAGAACCAAGTCTTGGCCCTGAAACAGAAAAGCCCGAACCTTGTTAGAATGGTTCGGGCTTTTCTGTTTTAGGGCCGATTTCATGAAAACAGCCCTAAAACAGGAAGGCAGCGGTGGCAGGGTTTTCAATCCTCGGGCAGAATATCTATCTTTTCTGAGGTACCAACTTCTGGCTTATGACAACCGCTTCCACCGCAGCCTTCCGTGCATTGATCACCAATCCTGTAAAGCTGAAGCTGTTTCTGCTCAGGAACCTGCCCATGGCGTATCTGGCGGGTATCAGAATCAAGCGTCTCACGGAAGGGGAAGCGCAGGTGACCATCGGGTACAAGTACCTGACCAAAAATCCGTTCCGGTCTATCTATTTCGCCTGCCTGAGCATGGCCGCCGAGATGGCCTCGGGGGTGTTGAGCATGATGTACCTGCACCACGCCCAGCCTTCAGTGTCTATGCTGGTGGTGGGTTTAGAGGCCGATTTCAGCAAAAAGGCCGTGGGCACCATCACCTTTACCTGCCAGGACGGGGAAGCCATTGCCGCTGCCGTGCGTACCGCCCAGACTACGGGGCCGGGGCAAAGCGTGCAGGCTCTGAGCATTGGAAGGGATGAACAGGGCGAGGAAGTAGCCCGTTTCCGGATTACCTGGTCCTACAAAGCCAGAAGCCCCAGGGCCTAGCTCTTCTTGCTCGTTTTCTTCAGGAATTCCTTGATGGTCTTCTGGAACTGGGCGTTCTGCTCCAGATAGATCACGTGACCGCCCGGCATAGAGGCCGAGGTCTGGTTCGGGAATTTGAAGCTTTTGTAGTGCTCCGGCCCGATGGAGAAATCCTGCTTCCCCGAGATCGCCAGCACGGGCATCTTCAGGTGGCGGGTCACCTCGGTGAAATCTTGGAAGTACTCGGGGTAGTTCATCCAAGCCTGCCCGAAGCTGTAGTTAGGCGGGCGTTTGGCGTCTTCCTCGTTCATTTTGCGCAGGCCCTCAGACGTGGTGTACATGAGCTGGTGGTATTTGTCCTTTTCGTTCAAAGCCTGGATCATCATCATAAAACGGTCAATCACGGGTTTGCTCTGGTCCAGGAAAGGAGCGGGGTTCTCGGGTTTCAGAATCTCCAGGCCTTTGTCTATCTGCACCTGCGCCGAGTAGTTCAGGTTTAAGGTGGCGTTCAGCAAAACCATGCGGGAAATGGTTTTGGGATGATAGTAGGCGTACTCGGTGGCCAGAATCCCGCCGAAGGAATGCGCCAGAACCGTCCATTGCTTAAAGCCCAGTTGCTGGCGCACCTCGTCAAAGTCCTGGACCGTGCGCTGCAGGCTGTAATTTCCCGTGGGCGCTTTCCCGGACCGGCCGCTGCCGCGTTGGTCTACATACACCATCTGTAGGGAATCTTCCAGGGTGTTGATGCCCAGCACCTCAAAAGAATGGCTCCAGGCACCGGGCCCGCCGTGGATGAACAGGCAGGGCCGTCCTTTGCCCGATACTTTCACATACAACTGGGTGCCGTCGCTCATGGTCAGGCGCATTTCTTTGGCATCATTAGCCCCCGCAGGAGCGCTCTGGGTCTGGGCCAGCACAGGGGAGAAACTGATTCCCAGGAGGAAAATCAGAATAAGGGATAAAGAAAGTTTCATGAAAAAGGCGATAGGTTGTGAATTTTGGGCAAAAATGAGAAATAAAATGAAAATTTAAAGGTTATTTAATACATAGGATTTTTTTGGAGCATGGTGCAACCCTAAGGCTTTTGCAAAGTCTTTAGAGTAGAAGTTTGGAACAGGAGAGAGCCGATAGGCTCAGCGAAAAGTGTTGGTGTTGTTCCGGGTTGCTGTTACTGAAATTACCGTCATGATGAGCATTAAAAGGTAACAATTTGGAGACGCTGGAATACACCGACGTTAACGCGCACGTGGTGGCCCGCTGTAAAGAGGGCGACCGCAAAGCGCAGTATGAACTGTACAAACTCTACAGTAAGTCCATGTTCAACGTGAGCATGCGCATTACCAATGACTATACCGAGGCCGAGGATGTCTTGCAGGAATCGTTTCTGAGCGCGTTCAGGGAACTGCATACATTCAAGGGAGACTCCACCTTCGGTAGTTGGTTAAAGCGCATTGTCATTAACAAGTCCATCACCAAGGTGCGCAGCCGGCGCCTGCAGGTGGTGCCCATGGAAGACCATCAGGACTTCGCCGATGAAGGCCCTGAGGTGGACCAGGAAGACCTGGAGTACAAAGTGGAAACCATCAAAAAGGCCATCCAGTCACTGCCGGACGGCTACCGCGTGGTGCTCACCCTGTACCTCCTGGAAGGATATGACCATGGCGAGATTGCCGATATTCTGAGCATCAGCGAGGCGACGTCTAAATCTCAGTACAGCCGGGCCCGCAAGAAACTGCTGAGCCTTATTGAGGAGCAGAAGTTTTACAGCTGAAATAATAAAAACAGCCCCTAAACGGGCAGACTTTAAATAAGAGTGCCATTAGTTAGAGAGTAAGAGTACAAAGAGCAACAGCCATGAAAGATAGATTAAAAGATTTTGTACAGGCCCACCGAGAAGAGTTTGACTCTTTTGCGCCCCGACCGGATCTGTGGCAGGACATTGCCGCAGAATTGCAGACCGAGGAGCAGAAACCAGTCATTCCCATTGAGAGAGAACAAGAGGCCAAAATAATTTCCATCAACTGGCACACCGCCTGGCGCTATGCCGCCGCCATTGCCCTGCTGGTGATGGTCGCCTTCTCGGCCCGCTATTACCTGAACGCCTCGCAGCCTTCAGAAGCCATTGCCACCACGCAACCGGTTCCGCTGGAGAAAATAGCCCCTGAGCTGCGCCAGATAGAAACCAAGTATGTGCGGGTGATTGAGAAGAAGAAATCTGAGCTGAAGGCCATGGGGGCCGGCCAGGTACGGTTCGCAGAGCTGGACTCAGCGTACAATGAGCTCAAGAAAGAACTCTACACCACGCCCAACAAAGAAGTGCTTCTGCAGGCCATGAGCGATAACCTAAAAATGAGGATCGCGCTGCTGAACCAACAACTGGAAGTACTTGAAAGCAGAAGTAACGTTAAAACTCAAGCGCGTCATGAAACAACCAATATCTAAACTGTTACCTCTTTTCTGCTTTTGCCTTGCGCTTGGGACCGCCCAGGGGCAGACCTCGCGTGTGTCTGCGTCCTGCAAAGAAGTTTTGAAAGAGGAGACAAGGGTGGAGGTGGCCCCGCAGGTGCAGCAGGCCCTAGCCGCTCTGCAGGCTCCCGAGGTATTGGCCACCCTGGCCCAGGTTTCTCCCTGTGAGGTGAAATTAGAGCTTGAGCACCTGTCGCTGCCTTCTATCCACCTGAACCAGGTGCTGATAGACACGCCGCAGATCCCAACCGAGCAGCCTGGGCCAGAACAGCCCACCCCAGACTTGCAGGGAGCCTATGCCCACACCAAGATCAAGAAAGTGGAACGCTCCTTTAAGGTAGACCGCTCAGACAAGCTCAACATTGAAAACCAGTTTGGCCGAGTAGATGTGCAGACCTGGAACAGAAACGAGATTGCCGTGGAAGTGACTGTAGTGGCCCGTGCCATGACCGAGGAAAAAGCCCAGGAGATCCTGAACAAGATCAACATCAGGGTGAACGAGGATCTTGGCAACAACCTGGTGTCTTTTGTGACGGAGCGGGAGCCCATGCAGATCAGGACCAGCAGCGAGAAAGCCTTTGAGATCAATTACCTGGTGAAAATGCCCAGAGCCAACCCACTGCGTATCGCCAATAAATACGGCCTTGTGCAGATGCCCGACTTTGACGGCCCCACCGACCTTGAGGTGCAGTACGGCAAGCTCACCACCGGCAGCCTCAACAACCCTAAGAACCGGATCACGGTGGCCTACAGCGGCGGCGAGTGCATGCTGGGCTACGTGAAAGGCGGCGACCTGCTGTTCAAGTACTCTCACATGCGCTTGATGGGCGCCGATGACATCAACACCGTCACCGCTTACAGCAGCATCACCATTGACAAGGTAGACATGCTCACCATGGCCAGCCGCTATGATTCCCGCTTCCACATTGGTAGCGCCGGGCAGATCACCGGTACCGGCAGTTATTCTGGCATCAAAATAGGGAGCTTGCGTGAATCAGCCAGCCTCAACGTGAAGTACTGCTCGGGCTTCGAGATCAACAACGTGTCATCTAACTTCCGGAAACTGGAACTGACGGGTGGCTACACCGGCATGGCCCTGGGCTTCGCCGATAACTCGGCCTTCAACTTTGAGGTAGACACCCAATACGGCAACTTCAAGGTAGATCAGGATCTGGCTAACTTCAGCCTCAAGGAAGTGCGCAACACCTCCAGCACCTACAAAGGCAAATACGGGAAGTCGGCCTCGCCCAAAGGCACGGTGAGCGTCACCAGCAGATACGGCAGCATTGCCTTCAACTAAAAGCACCAGCATTTTATCATGGGGAGAGCGGACCTACCAAGGTCCGCTTCTTTTTTGCCCTGTTTTTAGCTTATTTTAGGAAAACAGGCCTCAAAACAGAAAGACCATGGACAAGACAATACCTGCAATAGTAAACGCCTCCCAAGCCCCCGAACCGGTAGGCCTGTACCCGCACGCGCGGAAGGTAGGCAACCTGTTGTTCCTCTCAGGAGTGGGACCCCGCGAGAAAGGCGTGAAACAGATCCCGGGTGTGACCCTGGACGAGGCCGGCAACATCACCAGCTATGACATAGAGGCCCAGTGCCACTCGGTATTCAAGAACGTGCGCACCATTCTGGAAGAGGCCGGCTCCGCCTGGGAGAACCTGGTAGATGTGACCGTGTTCCTCACCAACATGAAAGCTGATTTCCAGACCTACAACCGCATCTATGCCCAGTATTTCCAGAACTGCCAGCCCTGCCGCACCACGGTAGAGGTAAACGCGCTGCCCACCTCCATTGCCATAGAACTCAAGTGCATCGCTACTATTTAGGGGTTTCTGTTTTCAATTCGATTTTCGGAAAACAGCCCTGAAATGATACCACTGCAAACGCTGGCGCGAGCCTCCGGCTCGTGTCCACACGTATACTCACCTTTGTCATCCTGAAAGAATCTTGTGGGCGAACGGTAAAGGCGGTACATCACTGCTTTTCTAGTTCGCCCACAAGATTCTTTCAGGATGACAGTAGAGAGGGAGGCGGCCTTTGGATGCCAGGAACCGCCAAGGCTCTAATGAACAGGAATTCTTTGGGCTGTTAAAGACTATGGGTGTGAAATAGAAGCCTACCTTGTTGCTAATAAGTATTTTTTGGCGGGCAATAACTCGGCTGTTTTATCTTTCTAGAAGTAGGATATTTGTTTTCAAACCAGTTTCTAAAAAACGGCCTTGAAACAATATATACTGGAAGCAGTTTCCTATTTTGCCTGAGTAGTTAGGCGCGGGCCTAACCGCAGGACAGAACCTGTAGCGGGTTCTTTGATGATTTGAAGTAGTTCTTGATGATACAAAATTCCCCAGAAGCGTTGTTCACCCAGCGTGAGCAACACTTTTTAGCCGCCGAGGAGCGGCAGGCTACCAAATACCGATGGGTTGGGTGGCTCAGGCTGTCTTTTTTCGTAGGCTCAGTGCTGGGCTGCGTAGTGTTATTTTACTACGGGCACAACGGGGCCGGGCTTGGCCTGCTCATTGGCGGGTACTTCATCTTCGCGGCGCTCATTTACTGGCACAACAAAATTGAATACGCCCGCAAGCACCAACTTTACCTGGGCCTCATTAACAGAAAGGAAAACGAACGCCTGCGAGGCGAACTCACCGATTTCCCAGCGGGTGAGGAGTTTCAGGAACCCAACCACTTCTACACCGCCGACCTGGACGTTTTCGGGGGAAATTCGCTTTTTCAGCTTCTGAACAGGGCCGTGACGCGTTTGGGGCAGCAACGCCTGGCCGAGTGGCTCAAAGCGCCGGCCCCGGCCGAGGAGATCAAAGCGCGGCAGGAAGCAGTGGCCGAGCTTCAGCCTGATCTGGAGTGGCGCCAGAACCTGCAGGCCCGGGCCATGCACCACCACCGCAAAACCCAGCAATTGCCCCAACCTTTCCTGCAGTGGCTCAAGAGCCCCGATTTTTTCTCCGGTAAACCCTGGCTGGTGGTCTTGACGTTCCTGTTGCCCTTGCTCACCATCGCCGCCGCCGTTTACTGGGCGCAGGACCACTCGCATTATCCGTTCATAGCCCTGGTAGTGGTTCAGTTTCTGGTGGCCTACCGGTTCCAGCGCCAGCGCGATGAGTATTATGAGGAGAGCACCGGTATGTATGAGACTCTACGCAGCTACACAGACCTGTTGGTGCATATTGAAGGCCGCAGTTTTCAAAGCAAAAAGGCCCAAGCTCTGCAGCAGCAACTCAAGATTGGCGAACAGCAGGCCTCGGAGCACGTGCGCAAGCTGGCTTCCATTATCCAGTTTCTCTCGGCGCGGCTCAATACTTACCTTAACTTTATCTTGAACCACATGCTCATGTGGGATTTCATCTGGATGTGGCGCCTGGAGCGCTGGAAGAAAACCATGTCTGGTAACATAGGGCAGGTGCTTGATGCCGCCGCCGAGTTTGAGGCGCTTTCCAGCCTGGCTGCATTCCAATACGCCAACCCAGGATTCGCCGTTCCCCAGATCAGTGGCCAGCCTTTTGAGTTCTGCGCCGATGAACTGAGTCATCCGCTAATCTTCAGTCCGGACCGCCGGGCCAACAGCATTTCCTTTAAGGGTGCCGGCAACACGGTGCTGATCACAGGTTCCAACATGTCTGGCAAGAGTACGTTTCTGCGGGCGGTGGGCGTGAACATGGTGCTGGCCTTCACCGGCGCAGCCGTTTGCGCGAGAAAGGTGACGGTTTTCCCCGGCCAGGTGTACACCAGCATGCGCACCGAGGACAACCTGGCGGAGAATACCTCTTCTTTCTACGCCGAGCTCAAGCGCCTTAAAATCCTGCTGGACCTCACGCGCACCAACCGACCGGTGTACTTCTTCCTGGACGAGATCCTGAAAGGCACCAATTCCCATGACCGCCACCAGGGGGCAATGGCCTTGATCAGGCAATTGCACCAACGGCAAGCGGCAGGCTTTGTGTCTACCCATGACCTGGAACTGGGCAATATGGAGCAGGAACTGCCGGGCTCGGTACAGAACTTCAGTTTCAACAGCTATTTTGAGGACGGACAACTGCGGTTCGACTATACCCTGCGGCCCGGTATTTGCCAGAGCTTCAACGCCAGCCAACTCATGCGCCAGATGGGTATTGAGTTATAGTTTACAGGCCATTTAGAGGAAATCAGGGCTAAAACAAGTAATCGCTTTTCTGCTTCTGAAGTGTGGAAGGCAGATGGCTGCCCAGAAGAAAAGGATTCTGCCCGGAAGGAGAAATCTTAAACTTGGGGTAACAGTTTTGAAATCCTGCCGGTTACCTTTGCGTACAGTAGTTTTGAACTGAAACCCTCATTCTTTTTCTTTACCCATGCGTGTAGTAGCTGATATTCCTCACCCCGACATCAAGATTACCTTATTGGCCTGGAACGGGAAGTACTTACTTAAACTGGAGTTAGGCCCCTTTGAGCAAACCTATAAAGTAAGTGAGATGGAGGTAACGGGCGGCGATGAGGAAGTGAAAACCTGGTTAGACGAGCCCTTCCTGCAGGGCAGTATTGAATTATTCCTTTCCATGCGGAAGAACCTGCATGAGGCCCGCCGCCGACATGAATAATTGGAATATTCTTCGTACTTCTACGCTATTTTTAGCGGAAACCAAGGAAAATGCGTTGCAGAGTTTGCATTTACCAAACCCTTCCGCTAAATTCAACAACAGACAGACAACGACTTAGGTATGATTTTCAACCCAAGCGCCACTAAGTAGCGTTTAGTCCCCCTTGCGCCATGAAGATAGGATTCAGCAAACATATCAAGATCTCCTATCGGGCGGATATGCAAACGGTCATTATCCGTTGGCAGCAGCCTGTCACTTTCACTGAGTTCAAAATGAATTGCCTGGCCATTCTCTCCACGGCCAAAGAGCATGAGGCATGCTCCTGGCTGCTTGACTGCCGCTCCAAAGGCGACATGTCACAGAAGGAAAGCGATTGGCTCAGTTTTGAGTTTTACCCCAAGGTATTGGAACAGGTCTCCTCCCACGTGTTGGTGGCCTGGCTTTTAGCCCCGCGCCAGATGCAGCGCCTGCAGGAAGGGGCCGCCTTGTCAGCGATCACCTCAAACTCCTCTGATGTGTGCCGTAAAGCCTTCCTCACCGAGAACGAGGCCGTAAAATGGCTGGAGGAATCGGTGGCGCAGATGGTGCACCGCAATCATCCCCGGCAGTAAGGCTTTGCTCATTTAGGGGCGGTTTTTTGAAAATCTTGCTCTTTCACCAAGGAAATAAGGATATTTCTGCCTGTGGCTGGGCTATACGTTTAAGCCTTCTCTAAAAAGATTATGTCCAGGAGATATCTGCGGGCAGAAGTCTCCTGGACACAACTTATTTCACCACTAATTCTGACTATTTAATTAATCAGCGAAGGAGGGATAGAGGGTCATGCCGCCGTCTACGTACAAGGTGGCACCAGTAATGTAATCCGCTTCATCAGACACCAGCCAAGCCGCTACCCGCGCAATATCGTCTGGCTCGCCAATGCGGCCATACGGTATCTGCGAGAGCATCTTCTGTTCGCCTTCCTTGCTTTCCCATTCCTCACGGTTAATATCGGTTTTAATGGCTCCTGGCGAGATACTGTTCACTCTAATCTGTTGCGGTGCCAGTTCCTGGGCCAGCGTTTTCATCATCATGGCCACGCCCCCTTTAGAGGTGGCATAGTTCACGTGGCCCGCCCACGGGATAATGTCATGCACGGAGCTCACGAAAATGATTTTACCGGCTGCCTTGGAAACCTCTTTTCTAATGCCTTGGGCGATGAATTCACGGGCCGCAGCCCGGGCGCAGAGAAAAGGCCCCGTCAAGTTGGTGCCTATCACCTTGTGCCACTCTTCCATGGTCATGTCCACCAAGGCGGCGTCTTTCTGGATACCGGCATTGTTCACCAGGATATCTATGGTCCCGAAGGTGTCTTTAGCAGTTTTGAACATGGCTTCCACCTCCTGCTCCTGCGAGACATCGGCTTTCACCAGGATCGCTTTTCCACCCACGGCCTCAATCTGGTCTTTAGTGGCCTGGGCACCTTCCTCGTCTGAGTGATAGTTCACCACCACGCTGGCGCCGTGCTGACCCAACCTGATGGCAATACCCTGCCCAATTCCGGAACTGGCCCCGGTAACTATCGCAACCTGGTTCTGTAAACGTTTCTGACTTGTTTCTTCCATAGCTGAGTTTTTGAGTTGTGCCTTATCAGATACTACGGCTTATGGGTAAATGTTGTCTTTGCTTGGGTTACCGGAAAGGGAAGAGTCGATAATAGAGGAAGTACCGCATTGGAGGTTTTACATATTGGCAGGCCTATAACTCCTTCCTTGGGTTTAAATGTGTATTTCTGTTTCAGGCATATTTTGAGAAAAACGGGTATGAAACCCTTTGCTTAAACTCTTCGGTTTATTTCGGCAACTCCAGCCATCTATCATGTTTTTCTCTATTCTCTGGAAAATTTATTTCCCTCTTGGTTTCGCAAAATTTCTTGCCTTTTAAGCGCGAAAAAGCTTCGGTTAGAAATGCATTCTCCAAAAAAGAAGAAAGAACCTTTGAAATCTAGATAGAATTTTCTCATTAAGGAAAATTTGAATATTACTGTTCTTCTTTGCAGAAAATGCCGCACTTTGTTTCTTTGGCTGTGATTCTTAAATTGATTTTCAGAATTATTTAGGAAGTACATAGTTTAAGAATCCATGCAGACCTTGATGCCCCTGATGTTTGCCTCCCTGGTGGGAATGGGCCACGCGTTTGAGGCAGACCACCTCATTGCCGTGGGTAACATTGTCTCCAAGCGCGACAGCTGGCTCTTGGCCATGAAAGACGGCTTGTTCTGGGGCCTGGGCCATACCACCACTATTGTGCTGCTGGGCTCCCTTATCATCCTGAGCCAGGTTATTTTCCTGCACTCCACCAAATATGAAGCCGGTTTCGGGTATTTCGAGGCCGGAGTTGGGCTGATGCTCGTGATCATGGGCATCAGCCGACTGACGAACAAGCAGAACTTCTCCCGATCCAGAACCCCGCGCTACCAACACAGCTACGCGTACACTGTAGGTCTGATCCACGGCTTGGCCGGAAGCGGAGCCTTGGTGATTTCCATTATGGGCAAAATTGAGAATCCGTGGTTGGGCGTGGCGTACCTGGTCATGTTTGGGCTGGGCTCCATTCTGGGCATGTTTGTGGCCGCCGGCCTGGTGAACATCCCCTTCACCCAGCGCATGAAAATAGGCCGAAGCGTACGGATGGGTATGGTGGTGGTGTCCTCGGTGCTGTGCGTGGCCTACGGCGGCTGGATGATGTACGAAAACCTGATTCTGTAACTCCATGGCTGTTTTCTTCCCTTTTTTTCAATTATACCCCATAAATGAAGCCTACCGTCAGCATAGAATATTGCCCCAAATGCGGCTGGATGCTGCGCGCCGCCTACATGGCCCAGGAACTGCTCACCACCTTCACCGACGATGTGAAAGGCGTGCTCCTGGAACCCAGCGAAACCAGCGGCTCTTACATCATCCGGATCAATGACCAGGTGATCTTCGACCGGAAAACCGCTGGACGCTTTCCCGAGATCAAAGAACTCAAGCAACTGGTCCGCGATCAGGTGAACCCCGAGAAAAGCCTCGGCCACTCAGATAAAAAATAACAAACTCAGGACTCAGAACCCAAGACTCAGAACTACCGCAAATGCATCTTTCGCCCAAAGACATAGACAAATTGGTGCTGCACAACGCCGGTTTCGTGGCCCAGAAACGCTACGCCCGCGGCCTGCGGCTCAATTACCCCGAGGCGGTGGCCCTCATAGCCACGCAGTTGCTGGAGTTTATCCGGGACGGCGAGCGCGTGGCCACGCTCATGGACAAAGGCAAAAAGCTCTTGGGCTTCGCCGATGTCATGGAGGGCGTGGCCGAGCTGATCCACGAGGTTCAGGTGGAAGGCACTTTCCCCGATGGCACCAAACTGGTGACCGTGCACCATCCCATCTGCCGCGAGCAAGTCGCTCCTGAACTGGCCCTGTACGGCTCCGGGCTCACCAAAACCGCGCAAACCACCCCGCCAGATACGCTCATCCAACCCAATCCCGGCGAGTACCTGTTGGGAGAAGACAAACTCACGCTCAACCAGGACCGCGCTACGGTTGAGGTGGAAGTCACCAACATGGGCGACCGTCCGGTACAGGTGGGTTCCCATTACCCGTTCTTCGAAACCAACGCCCTTTTGCAATTCGACCGCGAAAAAGCCTACGGATTCCGCCTCAACATTCCGGCCGGTACGGCCGTGCGCTTTGAGCCCGGCGAGCGGAAACGGGTGACCTTGGTGGAACTCTCAGGCGAAAGAATCAGCTACGGCGGCAATAACCTGGTAGACGGGCAACTCAGCGAAGCCGGCAAAGTAGCAGCCATTCAGAAAGCCGAAAAACAGCAGTTCTTAAGCCAGAAGTAACGCCCGTTTTCCACCCAAGTCAAGAAAAAGAGGCCGAAAACAAAAAACTGTAAAGACTTCAAGACCTCAAAGGTTTGAGCCTGAAAAGCTCCAAAGACCTCGTAGCGTCCGGAGGACCTGCGAGCGTCTGCGCAAACTCGTTTCAAGCCAGTTTTCTAAATCGCCTTTAAAACAATCAGCAACTAACAATCAATGATATGAGCCTTCCCCTTGACCGCCGCGCCTACGCTGAGATGTACGGACCCACCGTGGGCGACCGCGTTCGCCTCGGAGACACCGATCTGGTGATCCAGGTAGAAAAGGACTATGCCGTCTACGGCGAGGAATGCAAGTTCGGGGGCGGGAAGGTGCTCCGCGACGGAATGGGACAGGCAGCCGGGATCGGGCAGGCCGAGGCGCTGGACCTTATCATCACCAACGCCCTGGTCCTGGATTACACCGGGATTTACAAAGCGGATATCGGGGTGAAGAACGGGCGCATCTCCGGCATCGGGAAAGGCGGTAATCCGCACATCATGCCGGGTGTCACCCCGGGAATGGTGGTGGGGGTGACCACGGAGGTTGTGGCCGGAGAGGGGCTGATTCTCACGGCGGGCGGCATTGACTGCCACATCCACTTCATCAGTCCGCAGCAGATAAACGAGGCGCTGGCCTCGGGCGTGACCACCATGGTGGGTGGCGGCACCGGTCCGGCGGCGGGCACGACGGCCACTACCTGTACGCCCGGCGAGTTCTACATCAGGATGATGATGCAGGCCACGGAAGCCTATCCGCTGAACTTCGGGTTTCTGGGCAAAGGCAACTCGTCCAAGCCTGAGGGGCTGATTGAACAGGTGGAAGCCGGCGCGCTGGGTTTCAAACTCCACGAGGACTGGGGCACCACGCCCGCAGCCATCGATACGTGCCTTTCCATTGCCGAGCAGTACGACGTGCAAGTCTGCATCCACACCGATACTTTGAACGAGAGCGGTTTCGTGGAGACCTCCACGGCGGCGTTCAAGGGCCGCACCATCCACGCGTACCACACCGAGGGCGCGGGCGGCGGACACGCCCCGGACATCATCAAGATCTGCGGTGAACCCAACGTGATTCCGTCCAGCACCAATCCCACGCGCCCGTTCACGGTGAATACCATTGACGAGCACTTAGACATGCTCATGGTCTGCCATCACCTGGACAAGAACATCCCCGAGGATGTGGCCTTCGCCGAGAGCCGCATCCGGGGAGAGACCATCGCCGCGGAGGATATCCTGCATGACCTGGGCGCCCTGTCCATCATCTCTTCGGACTCGCAGGCCATGGGCCGCGTGGGCGAAGTAATCACCCGCACCTGGCAGACGGCCCATAAGATGAAACAGCAACGCGGCCTGCTGCCCGAAGACACCGGCAAAGTCATGGAAGTTGATAACTTTCGGGCGAAGCGCTACGTGGCCAAATACACCATCAATCCGGCCAGGGCGCACGGCTTCTCCGAGGAAATTGGCTCCATAGAACTGGGCAAGCTGGCGGATCTGGTACTCTGGAAACCCGCCTTCTTCGGTTCCCGGACCGAGATGATCATCAAAGGCGGTATCATCGTGCAATCTCAGATGGGCGATGCTAATGCGTCCATCCCCACGCCGCAACCCGTTCTGTCAAGACCGATGTTCGGCTCCTTCGGCAAGGCCATTGGGCAGACATCTATGGTGTTTGTCTCGCAGGCCTCTCAGGACTTTGTACAGCAGCATTACGGTTTGCAGAAGCAGGTGGTGGCCGTGAAAGGTTGCCGCAGCGTCACCAAAAAAGACATGGCCCTGAACGATTACCTGCCTAACATTGGGGTAGACCCCGAGACCTACAAAGTCACCGTGGACGGCGTGCACCTTACCTGCGAACCCGCCGAGAAACTGCCCTTGACCCAGCTGTACAACCTGTTTTAGTTAATTAGGAATTTAGAATTGGAAGAAAAGGATTGTAGAGACCAGGCACTATTTTGTCTCTACAATGCCTGATCTATTATTCCTGATCCAATACATTTCAGGCCAGTTTTCACTAAAACGGCACCAAAATAGAACCACCGTCTAATATCTAACATCTATCCTTTAGCGTCTTACAAATGAAATTCGCCCGGCTGCTGCATCTTGTGGATTCCTCCATTCCTACCGGCTCGTTTGCATATTCTTACGGGCTGGAGAGCAGCATCACGTTTGGACTCATCAAAGACCGGTTGGGGCTGCGGCATTACCTGTACTCATACCTGCAGCAGGTGGTGGGCATGGAGATCCCGTTTCTGAACTCGTGCTTCCATCTGCCAATGCCTGATCTGAACCATGCTCTCCAGACCGTTGCCGAAGAATACGATGCCATGATGCTAGTGCCCACCATCCGGAAGGCGAGTGTGGTGCAGGGGAAAAACTGGGTGAAGCTGCTGGAATCTTTCTACCCGGCCTCTGGCATGCAGCAGGTAAGGCGGTGGTTTGAGGAACAGGACCTATCCACGCATTTCGTGCTGGTGTTCGCGCTGTGCCTGAAGCGGGTGGAGTTTACTTTGTATGATCTGCAGACCATGTACCTGCACATGGCGCTTCGGGATCAGGTGAGCGCCGCCATCCGGCTGGGATTCATCGGACCTATGGAGGGGCATAAACTGCAGCACGATTTTTACTCGATTTTCGAAAATCTGCTCCAAAACCAAACAAACACAGAGTACACCCAAGCCACCAGATCGGCTTTCATGCTGGATACCGCCCAGGTCCTGCAGGAAGATATTTATTCCAAACTGTTCCAGAATTAAATTACTCACTCATTCACTCAACCACCCATTCACTCATTATCCTATGCCTTTTGTAGATAAACTAGCGCTGCTGCTGCACGGACACACCCACGAGTTCTATGAATCACCGGGTAATTTTGACGAACGCGAGACCCGCAAACTGCCGCCGTACCGCAATTTCCGGAAGCGGGCGTTCACGGTGGGCATCGGCGGACCGGTAGGCACCGGCAAAACCGCCTTGCTCAAAGCCTTGTGCGAGCGCCTGCGCAACGACTACCAACTGGGTGTGGTCACCAACGACATCTTCACCCGTGAAGATGCCGAGTTCCTCATCCGGAACAGTGCCCTCTCCGCCGACCGTATTGTGGGCGTGGAAACCGGCGGTTGTCCGCATGCCGCTATTAGGGAGGATATTTCCCTGAACATGGATGCGCTGGAGGGCCTCATGGCCAAGTTCAATAACCAGATTGACCTCTTATTCGTGGAAAGCGGCGGCGATAACCTGGCGGCCCACTTCAGCCGGGAGCTGGTAGACTATTCCATCTATGTGATTGATGTCTCGGGCGGCGACAAGATTCCGCGCAAGGGTGGGCCGGGCATCACGCAGTCAGACCTGCTGGTGATCAACAAAATTGACATCGCGGCTCTGGTGCGCGCCGATTTAGGCGTAATGGAGCGCGACTCTCTCAAGATGCGGGGCGATGGTCCGTTTGTGTTTGCCCGCGCGCTGGATGGCTACAACCTGGATGTGATTATCAACCATATTTTCCAGGCGAAGGCAAAAGCGCTCGAGTCGGTGCGGGAAGACAGACGATAGGTTGGCGCGTCTGGCAATTAAAAATTACCTGCGGCTCCGGTAGTTTTCTATAGTCTTAACGAAAGGTTGTTTTAGGCCTGTTATCAGAAAATCGGATTGAAAACAGGGTTGCTTTGTGGTTAATACTTTCGCTCCAGCGGATTGTACCCGAAGAACTCTTCCTGGCTCAAGGTTTCCAGCAGATGTTGGCAAAGCGGCTCCAGGTCCTGGCGGGTCTTGCCCATGGCCCGGAGTACGTAGACACCTTCTTTCGCCTCTGACACGGAAAGCACGTAGTCTTGCTCAGTCATGTTGAAGTCCAGGCCGGTGCTGCCCGGCATCTTCAGTTCCTGCATCGCTTGGGCGAGTTGGCGGAGCCGGCTGTTCTCCGGTGAGCCCACCAGATAGGCCGAGAACATGGTTTGGTATGCGTCAAAGTTGGCAGGGGAGGAGGCGATGTGTTCCTCCGGCGCGAACCCGAATCGGTCCAGCAATACCAGTCTGTTTCCCACGCTTACCTTCAGTTCTGAGGAAAACGCCTCAAAAACGAACTGCTCGCCCTGGTCCATGCGGCCGGAGTGAAACCAATCCACCACCAACAGCACCGCCGAGGGGTGCAGGTGCCAGTGCTGCGTCTGTTTGTAGCGGCTTTTCTCCTGCGGCACCACGGGGTCTGGGAACGAGACGGCCAATCCGTTTTCGCCCACGTGCGCGTTGAAATGCTGCTCAGCATCGGCCTGATCTGTGCTCTTGAAGATCTTGGTATTGGCCTGGGTGCTCAGGAAAAGCCGGGCGTGTGCGCCGCAGGTAATCCGCAGGTTAATCTGGTCGCCGGAGACCATGCCGCCCCCGTAGCTGGACAGTACCACGTGGCAGCTGTCATAGAAAGAGCCGGGGTTCAGGATTTTCAGCGGTTGCAGGTTCTTGCTGGAAATAAGCCGTGACTTGCCGTTGACCAGGGCCACTTCTACCTCGCTCCAGTGAGTTGTATTCTCCATCAATTTTGTTTTCGGCTTCAAAATAGAGAAGAATCGGCAGAAAGCCGCTCGCTCTCATTGGTAAGATTTGTCTGACTGTGTTTTGAAGCCGTTTTTCCAAAACGGGCACCAAACAGGGGCACCTCTGTGGAATCATTTGCTTGCGCCTGTATTGCGTTAAGGGCTATCATTAAATAGAATATCCTCTATACAGGAAATCCAGTATAAGGCTATGAGATAGAACGGCCGTGGATTTGCCCTCTGCCAATTGAAACTTCTACAGATAGACTTATGCTTCATATAAAGGAACTTACCCTTAACATACCGGAAACCACTAAACCAAGGGTGGTCATCATTGGCGGCGGATTTGGTGGCGTGAATCTTGTCAGGGGATTGCCTGGGAAAGATTTCCAGGTGGTGTTGTTTGACCGGCAGAACTACCACGGGTTCTGGCCCTTGCTGTACCAGGTAGCCACGGCAGGTCTGGAGCCAGATGCCATTGCCGAGCCGCTCCGGAAGATGTTTGACGAGGATTACGAGGACTTCCACTTCCGGCAGGTGAAAGTGACCGGGGTGAACCCGGCTACCAAGACCGTCACTACCCTGGTGGGGGAATTACGGTATGATTTCCTGGTCATCGCCACGGGTACCAAATCCAACTATTTTGGGAACGAGCAGATCAAGAAGTTCTCTTTCCCGCTGAAGCAGATCCCCGATGCCCTGAATCTTAGAAGCCAGATGCTGCAGGCCTTTGAGCAGGCCAATATGATCAAAGACCCCGATGTGCGGCAAAGCCTGCTCAATTTCGTGATTGTGGGCGGTGGGCCAACTGGCGTGGAGCTGGCAGGCGCTTTGGCCGAGATGCGGAAACACATCCTGCCCGGCGATTACCCGGGGCTTGACTTCAGCCAGATGAACATTGTACTGGTAGAAGGCCTGGACCGCGTGTTGCCGCCCATGTCGCCTAAATCAAGCCAGGTTACGCGGGAGTACCTGGAGAAAGCCGGCATCATTGTGAAGCTGAACACCCTGGTAGAATCTTATGACGGCCAAACGGTGACGTTCAAGGGGGGCGAAACCATCAAAACCCAGACTCTGATCTGGGCCGCTGGCGTATCCGGAGCCCAGATAGGCGGCCTTCCGCCGGAGGCCAGTGAACGTGGGCGCTACCTGGTGAATCCATTTAACCAGATCATTGGCTTCCCAGATATCTTCGCCATTGGCGATGTGGCAGCCATGAAGACCGAGAAATGGCCCAAAGGACACCCTGGCGTGGCGCAGCCTGCCATCCAGCAAGGGCAGCATTTGGCCAAGAATCTGCGCCGCATGATCAGGAATGAGCAGCTCGTTCCTTTCGAGTATTTTGATAAAGGATCACTCGCCATCATCGGGCGTAACCGGGCGGTGGCCGATCTGCCCAAGGATATGCACCTGAAAGGCTTTCTAGCCTGGATGGCCTGGCTCTTCGTGCACATCTATTACCTGATTGGGTTCCGGAACAAACTGGTGGTGCTGGCCAACTGGGTTTACAAGTTCTTTACCTTTGAAAATGGTAACCGGTTGATTATCAGGCCATTTATTAGGAAAGAGGATGTGGCAGGGCAGGAGTTTGTGCGCCGGCAGGCCGATCTTGATTAGACTCTAACGATTTAATAACTGGTACTGAGGCCTGCGTAAGCAGGCCTCTTTCTTTGTATGAAGGGAGGTAGTCTGAAGCCGGATGAGGACTATTGCTGGAAAGTCATACCAAATGGCTTTCCCATAAAATTCTGTTTATAAAAACATCACTTAAGAACTGGAGAGAAGGGACTGTGTTTTCCTTATGCCTCCTTTTCTTGGTAGGTAGTAAAATCATGCCTTATTGAGGATAATGCGGGTTTTGGGTCAGTATAAATGTCATTATTTTCATTAATAAATTACTTACTATTAGGTATTATCCATTAATTTATAAAAATTAGTAAATAATATTTTGGATGCTATTAATTTTGCACTATATTAGATGAAGAAAATTATATAAGGCTAAAAAGAGAGGTAAAAGTACCTGCATGAAAAATGCAGGGCTTGTATAGGAAAAGCTAGATATAGATTTTATAAAGTGTTTTGTTTATATTTTTTGTAAAATAATTTCAAAATAGGAGAACGATTTGGTTTTTTCTTCTGTTCGGCAAGAGAATAAGCATAAATCATTTGGCTCCTCCTTCTCAACAACGGGTTTGTTGGGTGCTCGCAAGTTCATATTTAATCTATAAGTAATATAAATTGTTAAATCAGAAACCCTTTAGTTATGAAAGCAAAAGCTACCTTCTTGAGTTATATCTCTGCTGAGAAGAGAATGAGAAAAGAGCAGATCAAGTCTAAGAGTGCAAAGAACAACAAAGCCCAGGGAGAGCAAGTGCCTCAGCTTGAGCAGAGAGTTTCCATGCCTGCCGGTAACTGAACAGTACCTGATTTAGCAGTGAAGTAATCTGACCTTACGGCACCTGCCTATACCATAAGAAAAACCTCTATAGCCTAAATCTATACAAAATAAGCCAGGGTTTAACTTTATGAAAGCATGCTAATCCAGCTATGCCTAGTCGGTTACACCCTTATCAGTTAATTAATTCTATTAATAAATTCAAAAGAAAAGCCCCGCTGAATGAACAGCGGGGCTTTTGAATATGGGTTAAGTTAAGCTAGATTACCCAATGGCAACGCGCTTGAACTCAGTAACGGTCATGCCTTTGGAAGTGTTGTCCAACAATTTGGCAATGGTCACAGATGGGTCTTTCACAAACTCCTGGTTCAGCAAAGTGCTTTCTTTGTAGAATTTGTTCAGCTTGCCCTGGGCAATTTTCTCCAGCATTTCTTCTGGTTTGCCTTCGGCGCGAGCCTGCTCTTTCCCGATCTCAATCTCACGCTGGATGGTATTTGCATCAACTCCGTCTTTGTCTACTGCAATTGGTTTCATAGCAGCAATCTGCATGGCTACATCTTTACCAACCTCAGTTACTTCGTTTCCGCCGGTGTTGGTTAAACCTACCAATACACCCAGTTTACCATTTGAGTGGTTGTAAGCAACAACTTTCTCAGCAGTTACGGTCTCGTAAGAAACTACGTCAATTTTCTCACCAATTTTACCCATCAGGTCAGTGATGTGGTCTTGCAGTGAGCGGCCATCGGCCTGAGGCGTAGCTAATAAATCTTCTTTGGTACCTGAAGTGTTGGCAACGGCAGCCGCCAATACAGTCTGGGCCAAAGTTCTGAAATCTTCTACTTTAGATACTGGCTCAGTTTCGCAGGCAAGCGCGATCACTGTTCCAACTGTACCATCAGCGTTTACCTGAGTTAATACCGCTCCTTCAGAAGTAGCGTTGTCGGCACGCTTGCTGGCAATTTTCTGACCTTGTTTACGAAGGATATCTTTGGCTGTCTCAAAATCGCCGTTGGCTTCTGTCAACGCTTTTTTGCAGTCCATCATACCAGCGCCAGTTTCCTGACGAAGTCTGTTTACATCTTGTGCTGTAATAGCCATTGTTCTTTTATTAAGAAATACGGATAATAAGTTTCAGTAGGAGAGGGAGTTGCCAGAGAGGCGGGTTCCCGTTTGGTTAAAAAGAAACTGAACATCAGTGGCCAGGCTTCCTAATGTTCAGTTTCTTTTACAATTCTATAAAGAGATCAGAGAGGCTTATTCAGCGTCAATTTTCTCCTGGATGCCTTCGTCTTCTGAACGTTTTCTGTCAGAATCTTCTTTGTCTACTTTACGCTCAGACAGACCTTCTTCAATGGCGCGGCCAATCAAAGAAGTGATGAGAGAGATAGATTTAGAAGCGTCATCGTTGGCCGGGATTGGGAAATCCACTGTCTCTGGGTTAGAGTTGGTATCCACAATGGCGAATACTGGCAAGTTCAGTTTCTGAGCTTCTTTGATAGCGATAGACTCACGCTTCACGTCTACTACGAACAGAGCAGCTGGGAGACGTGACAGGTCAGCGATACCACCCAACACACGGTCAAGTTTCTCACGCTCACGAGATAACATCAGACGCTCACGTTTCGCCATAGCGGCATAAGCAGTGTTCTCTTTCACCATTTTGTCAATAGTTGACATTTTCTTCAAAGACTTACGCACAGTCTGGAAGTTAGTCAACATACCACCTAACCAACGGTCGGTCACGTAAGGCATTTTAAGGCGTTTTGCCTCTTCAGCCACAATGTCCTGTGCTTGTTTCTTGGTGGCGACAAACAAAATCTTACGGCCAGATTTCGCGATTTGCTTAATAGCGTTGGTCGCGTCGTCTAATGAGGCAAGGGTTTTGTTCAGGTCAATGATGTGGATGCCGTTTTTCTCCATGAAAATGTACGGAGCCATTTTAGGATCCCATTTTCTGGTAAGGTGACCAAAGTGTACACCGGCGTCCAGTAATTCTTTATATGTGGTATTAGCCATGATATTGATACAGCTGATGATATATTAACGTTTAGAGAACTGGAAGGAACGACGGGCTTTGCGGCGACCGAATTTCTTACGCTCCACCATACGTGGGTCACGCGTTAAGAATCCTTCTTTTTTCAGGGCTGGACGGGTCTCAGCGTTTTCTTCCACCAGCGCTTTGGTGATAGCCAAACGAAGGGCTTCTGCCTGACCGGCCACGCCACCGCCTTTGATGTTCGCCTTAATGTCGTATTTGCCAACCGCATCAATCAGCGACAATGGCTGCTGAACGATGGTTTGCAATACTTCACTAGGGAAGTATTCCTTAATATCTCTATCGTTAATAGTGATATTCCCTTGCCCTGACGTCATGTAAATGCGCGCCACCGAGGTTTTTCTTCTACCAGATGTATTGAGAACTTCCATTAAATATGTCTAGATTATTTTGTAAGTTTTACTTGAACAGGCTGTTGCGCAGCGTGCGGATGCTCAGCACCAGCGTACACAAACAGGTTGCGGAATTGCTCACGGCCCAAACGGGTTCTTGGCAACATACCTCTTACCGCACGCTCTACCAACAGGGTAGAAGACTTGGCTTTCAGCTCACGCGGAGTGAAGGTCTTCTGACCACCTGGGTAACCAGTGTGCGTAACGAAGGTTTTCTTATCCCACTTCTTACCGGTCATGCGAACTTTGTCCGCGTTGATCACGATCACGTTATCGCCGCAGTCAGCGTTAGGCGTGAAAGAAGGTTTAGATTTTCCGCGAAGGATCATCGCGATCTGAGAGGCCACACGGCCAAGGGTTGAGTCTCCGGCGTCTATCACTACCCAGCCTTTATTAGCGGCCGCCTTATTAACTGATAGCGTCTTATAACTTAAATGGTCCATTGTAAATGGTTAACGGGTGAAAAGAATGTATGCTTTTTCTTGAAAATGGTCACAAAGATACAAGCTTCCTTTTTGTTGTGCAACACTAACGCTATTTATTCCCTTGAAAATCAATAGAATTAACCGTTTGGCAACTACTTTCCCGCTATTCCTGAAGCGTTTAGCACAAAGAAGCCTTGGTGTTTAGGAGCCGTCTTACAGAAAATGCCCTGGAAAACAAAGATCCATTCCAAGCCTCATTTCTGAAAAACAGGCCTGAAATGGATGCTGTCATGTAGCGGCGTTACACGTAACGCCGTGGTTTTATTCAACAGAAACGTCTCTATCCCAGCAACTGTGAATTATAAAGGTGTGGCTTTTGCCCGGGCGTAAGGCTGCTTCTGATTACAGACAGTGCCTCTGCGTGGCAACACGGCGTTACGTGTAACGCCGCTACTAGCCGTTCTTGCGGAGCAGTTTCAGGAGCACTTCAAAATCTTTGGGGTATTTTGAGGTGATGGTCACCTGCTCCCCGTTCAGCAGGGTGAAGCCCAATTGGTAGGAGTGGAGCGCGAAGCGCTTGATGACTGGCTGTTCCTGGGTGTCTTTGGCCAGGTTGAATTTGCGCTTGAGACTGGAGAGGTACAGCGGCTCGCCGCCGTAGAGTTCATCCTGCACAATGGAGGCTTTCAGGAAAGCCAGATGAAGCCTGATCTGGTGCATACGGCCCGTAATGGGCTTGCATTCCACCAGCGTGTGCCGACCGAATTTCTCCAGGGTAGTGAAATAGGTCTGAGCCGGTTTGCCTTTAAATGCTAGTTTGGCTACGCCTTTGAGTCCGGGTTGGATGGCGCGGTCTACCAGTAGGTTATCAAACTCGTGGCTGCCCCAGGCTACGGCGTGATAGATTTTCTGTACCTGGCGGTTCTCAAACTGCATGGACAAGTGGCGGTAGGCCTCGGGGTTCTTGGCAATGGCCAGGCAGCCGGAGGTTTCTTTGTCCAGGCGGTGGCAGGCTTGGGCGTCCTCGTGGTACTGGCGGGCCAGGGTGAGCAGGTTGGTCGCGTTGAAAGAACGGTCTTCCAGCGTAGCCAGAAACGGTGGTTTATTGACTACAATGAAATCGTCGTTCTCAAAAACAATAAGGTCGCGGAAAGCGGGTAACTTCATAGAAACAGATGTGTGACGGCAGACAGGCTGGCCGTTTTTGCTCTGCTTT
Source organism: Rufibacter aurantiacus (assembly GCF_017916345.1). Lineage (NCBI taxonomy): Bacteria > Pseudomonadati > Bacteroidota > Cytophagia > Cytophagales > Hymenobacteraceae > Rufibacter > Rufibacter aurantiacus. Next base: position 980,730 of record NZ_JAFMSV010000001.1, on the reverse strand, counting down.
TACGAAAACAGGGCCAAAACGGCGGCAGTCTCTGCGCGGCACAAAGGTACCACTTATTTTCTTCCCGGCAGATTCCCCGTTTTAGGGCTGTTTAGGTGAAACTTGCCTTAAAACAGGGGTTAATCTTTAACGCGGGTGAGCTTAAACCGGAGGGTGGTGCCCTGGCCCACCTCGCTGAAGACTGCGATGGTGGATTTATGCGCCTCCACAATGTGCTTGGAGATGGCTAGCCCCAGCCCCGAGCCTCCGCCGGAGACATCACGGGTGCGGCTTTTGTCTATGCGGTAGAAGCGCTCAAAGATGCGGTTGTGGTGCTCTTTGGGAATACCCGGTCCGTCGTCCTGCACGGTTACCAAGGTCTTTTTCTTTCCGTCTTGGAAAGAGAGCCAGATGTTGCCGTTTTCCGAGCCGTATTTGATGGCGTTGTCTATCAGGTTGACGAGCACCTGCTTGATACGACCCCGGTCCCCGATTACCCTGAAAACTTCCTCGGGGGCGTTAAGGAGGTGAATGGTGATGTTCCTGGCCTGTGCCTTGCCTTCTAACTGTTCCAGCACCTCGCGGCCCAGCTCGTTCAGGTCAAACTTAGACTTCTTCATCTGCATCACGCCTTTCTCCAGCTGGGAGATGGTGATGAGGTCCTGCACCAGGGTATCTAGGCCGTCCAGACTTTTGGCGGCTTTCATGAGGAACTTGTCGCGCACGCGCTCATCATCCATGGCGCCGTCCAGAAGCGTGTGGATAAAGCCCTGGGCTGCGAAGATGGGGGTTTTAAGCTCATGAGAGACATCGGCGAGGAACTCGCGGCGCATGGCCTGCAGGCGTTTAAGTTCTTCAATCTCCTTCTGGTTTCGCTCGGCCAGGAGATAAATCTCGTCTTTGATGCGCTGCAGGGGATCTGGCCGGAACAGGAATTTGGTGCTCATCTGTTTGAACTCCTTCCGCTTGAATTTTTCCAGCCCGGCGTAGATGTTGTTGATTTCCCTGAAGATCAAAGCCTCATAGGAGAAGTACACCAGCAGAAAGCAGGAGGAGAACGTGAGCGCCAGGGCCAAAACCCGCTGCCTGAACTCCAGGTACGGCGAGATGCCCAGGTAAATGGCAATAATCAGCGCCACCAGCACCGAGATGAGGATGGCAATTCTCTGCGAACTCAGCTTTATTCCTCTGGGAGGAGTGGCTGGGGTAGGAGGGACAGGTTTAGTCGGTGTTGAATTTGTAGCCAACGCCTTTAATGGTCTTTATTTGGTCTTCGCCTATTTTCTCCCGCACCTTTCTGATGTGCACATCCACGGTACGGGCAATTACAAAAACATCGTTCCCCCACACATTGTTCAGGAGCTCATCACGGGAGAATACTTTATTTGGCGTGGTGGCCAGGAAGGACAGCAGTTCAAACTCCTTTTTGGGTAGGGTGATTTTCTGCTCGCCTTTGTGCACGATAAAGCTGGTGCGATCAATGCGCAGCCCACCTATCTCTATGACCTGGGTCTGCTCGGGACTTTGAACCGTGTCACGACGCTTGTAGGCAGCCAACCGACTAATGAGGGCGCGGGGCTTGATAGGCTTCACGATGAAGTCATCTGCGCCGGCGTCAAAGGCGGCCACTTCAGAGAACTCCTCTGAGCGGGCGGTCAGGAACAGGATGTGGGTGTCTCTGAACTTGGGCTTCTCGCGCAGTTGGCGGCAAGCCGTGATGCCGTCCATGACGGGCATCATCACGTCCAGAAGGATGATATCGGGGAGGAATTTCTTGGCCACATCCAGGGCCACCTGGCCGTTCTGGGCATGTGCCACTTCGTAGCCTTCTTTCTCCAGGTTGTACTGTAAGAGTTCCACAATGTCTGGGTCATCGTCTACTACCAGAATCTTGTATTTGGCCGGCGTTTGCATAGAATGCGTTTTACTTGAAAGAGCAATACACTACTGGCAATCTCCTTGAAAGCCAGGATGAAACTACGCGGTGAGAAAAGCGGGTCTCTGAATTTCAGGATAAAGATAAGGAATAGTCTGCCGTAAAGTTGTATTAAGAAATTGTTACCCAGTTTAGTTGTTGGTGTTTTGCCCTTAGTGATTAGCTGCCCATTTGGAGAAAGTGGTGTAGATGACAATGCGGGCCTTGTCTGCTTTAGGGCCGATTTCCTGGAGATGACCCTAAAACAGGTGAGCCGCCGGAGAAGAATCCGGCGGCTCACCTGTTTTAGGGTCATCTAATCACTAATCACTAGGCACGAATCACTAATAACTAGTAAGGCTATTTCACTATAGCAAGTCTGCTCTGTAAACCATTGTATTTGTACAGGTCCACTTTCACGGAACCCACGAACATCTCGGCCTGGAACATCACCGGGATTTTGTTTACGTCGTCAGAGAAATACACCGTGATGGCGTCTTCGCCGCTGAACAGCTTGTTCTTAGGCATTCTGGGTACCAGACGGTGCGCCCTGATCTTGCCGGCTTTGGTCTCCACCACGGTCTTGCCGCGGTAGGTAACCGTCATGTCAAAAACCTCATCGCCCAGGAAGCCTTGCATTCTGATGGTTTGGCCCGGCTTGTAACTGTCCAGATCCAGGGTGCGCAGGTAATAGAAGCCACTCACCATGTCCTGGGCATTGTCTGGCACCTTGAAGACCTGGTTCTTTTTCTCGTCACGGCTGTCATTCACCACCACGGTGTTCTTGAAGTGGTCAAAATCGGTGGTTTCCTTGCGGCGGTATTTGCCTTCTTCAATGTTGCGGTGGAAGCGCAGCGGCAGCATAGAAGAGGTGTCTATGAAAGAGGTCCAGGTATCGCGCACGCGGTGGAAGAAGTCAAAAGACCCAATGGTCTTGCCGGTTACCGTGGTCTGGTAGCAGGGGCGGTTATTGATCCGGTGCAGGTTAGGGGCCACATTAATGGTGGCCTCGCCGGCGTTGATGATTCCGTAATGCACTTTGTATTGTAGCACCTCGCCGGGGGCAAATGAGTCGTTCTTCACGGTGCGCAGCGTGTCATTGAACGCGAAGCCACTCAATACTAATCCTAACAGCGGTACAATAAAAAGTAGATGATGTTTTACACGCATAAGTTATTCTTGCCTATATGCCTGGGCTATTCAAATGTCGTACCAATTCCTGCCAGATCAGGACCGTATACAAAGTTATAGGTTTTCAGGTGGAACTCAACTTAAACAGAAACGGCACCTAAAAAGGTGCCGTTTTGTGAAAAAAGCTAAGAAATTATTCGTTGTCTTCCAGGGCAGCGGCCACTTTCTCTGGCTCGCCTTTCACAATGGCCCGGATCTTATTCTCAATTTCCTGCATCAGCTCTTCATTGTCCAGCAGGAACTGCTTCACGGCGTCGCGGCCCTGGCCTAAACGGTCGCCGTTGTAAGAGAACCAGGAACCTGATTTCTGTACCACGCCCAGTTCAACACCCAGGTCAAGGATCTCACCTACTTTGGAGATACCCTCACCGTACATGATGTCAAATTCCACCACTTTGAACGGAGGCGCCACTTTGTTTTTCACCACTTTCACTTTGGTGCGGTTACCGGTGATGCTGTCCGGACCTTCTTTAATCTGCCCGATACGACGGATATCCAGACGCACAGAAGCGTAGAACTTAAGGGCGTTACCACCGGTAGTGGTCTCTGGGTTACCGAACATCACCCCAATCTTCTCACGCAACTGGTTGATGAAGATACAGCAGCAGCCGGTTTTGTTGATGGTACCGGTAAGTTTTCTCAGGGCCTGAGACATCAAACGTGCCTGAAGACCCATTTTGCTCTCACCCATGTCGCCTTCCAGTTCGCCTTTTGGCACCAGGGCGGCCACGGAGTCAATCACAATAATATCAATAGCACCGGAACGGATCAGATGGTCGGCGATCTCCAAGGCCTGCTCACCATTGTCTGGCTGCGAGATCAGGAGGTTCTCCGTATCAATGCCTAGTTTCTCAGCGTATGCTTTGTCGAAAGCGTGCTCGGCATCAATGAACGCGGCAAGGCCACCTTTCTTCTGTGCCTCTGCAATGCAGTGCATGGTAAGCGTGGTTTTACCGGAAGATTCTGGTCCGTAGATCTCCACCACACGGCCACGCGGAAGACCTCCAATACCCAAGGCGATGTCTAAGCCCAGGGAGCCGGTAGAAATGGCCGGGATGTCCTCCACCTGCGTATCGTTCAGCTTCATGACCGTACCTTTGCCGTAGGTCTTGTCCAGCTTGTCGATGGTGAGTTGGAGCGCTTTCAATTTTTCGCTGTTTACACTCATGTCTGTGTTTTCTTTGCTTAATTATTTGTTGAATTTACAACTTCCTGAGCCAATCTGCAAACGCTAGCCGCGGCGTTTGTGGTGCTTGCCAGACTCTTTCCGGAGGCGTAAAAATGAAACACCCAAAGTACCGGATTTGTCCCCTGATTTACTATTTTTTTTAGTTATTTTTTCTGATCTTATGCTATTTAAAATAGCAAAACAGCAACTGCCAAATAACCATTCAGTTATAGCGCGGGAGAGGGCTCAGGGTTTCTCTCCTTGCTTCTTCTCAACAAAAACAGGGGCAAATAAGTTACAGAGCGGGTGGGTATTTTAACGGAGAAGGCTCAGGAAACGTAAGCCGGTTAAGACCGCTGTTTTAGGCCAAATTTCTGGAAAACGGCCAAGAAGCAGGAAGTGCAAGAGTTAGCCGCCTAGGGCTTCCGTTTCTTTTCTAGCCGTCTTTAACTACCTTTCGGGGGAGGGTGCGGCAGGGGCTGATAGCAGGGATCTTTCCTTTTTCTTTTTACCATTTCCCGTGGCAAACCGGGATGTTTACAATTTGCTATGTCTAAAAAGTGGCTTCTGCCCGCCCTGGTGGCGTTTTTTACAGGTCAGGTGGCCTTCGCGCAGTTAAACAACAAAGCCTTCGAGACCCGGCAGCCGGTAAAGCCCGAGCAGGCCGGAGAGCTGCAGCTGGGCCTCAACGCCTTCGGGTACCAGAAGAACAATGAGTACTTCAATGACATCGCCGAGGGCTACACCCTGTTTGGCTATCACCTGAACCCGCGCCTCATTTACTTCGCCTCGCCGCACGTGCGCATAGACGCCGGCGTGCAGGTGCAGAAAGACTTCGGATCTAAGCGGTACTCGCTGATGCAGCCCACCTTCACCATCCGCTACGAGAAGGATGACATGGCGCTGCTTTTCGGGACACTGCAAGGGCACCTGAACCACGGTTACATTGAGCCCCTCTACGATTTTGAGCGCGTGATCACAAACCGGCTGGAGAACGGCCTCCAATACCTCCTGGATAAGCCCAACGTAAGGCTGGATGTCTGGATTGACTGGCAGCGTTACCTCCGGCGTCTGGATCCGTTCCAGGAAGAGGTTGCCGGTGGGGCCTCCGCTGAGTTAACGCTCTACCGCACGCCGGTTTCGCTTGATTCTGAAGAAAACACCCCCCCAACGGAAACCTACATCGGCTTACCGCTGCAGTTCACGGCCCAGCACCGGGGCGGCCAGATTGACGTCACGGATCTGCCCCTGGTGACCTTGACCAATGCCGCGGCGGGGCTGGTGATCAGGAAAAGCTATGACAAGAAATTCTTGAAGGCCCTGCATTTTCAGCCGTACGTGGTGGGCTGGAAGGATTTCTCCAATGAGAAGAACCTGGCTTTCAAGCAAGGCGGCGGTCTGTACCTCAACGCCGGTATTGATACCAAGTACCAGAACGTGATGCTGAGCTACTGGCGCGGTAACGGGTACTATTCAGAGTTGGGCGGCAAGTTGTACCCATCAGTCTCCTCTAACTTCAAAACCCCAGATTTCACCGACAAAAACCGGCAGATTCTCATCGTGCGCTTTATGCATGACGTGGAACTCATGGAAGGTTTGAGCCTGACTTTGCGGGTAGAGCCTTTCATTGACTTCGATAATCCCCAACTGGAGTTCTCCAATAGCCTGTACCTCAATTTTAACTCAGATTTCTTTCTGGCCCGCCTGAAGAAAAGATAACCTTTGTTTTAGGGCTGATTTCAGGAAAACAGGCTTAGAACCCTTTCCACAGCAGCTGCGCGTTGGCATCGTCTTTCTTGAGGCGGTACACGTGGATGGGTTGGGGCGTGCCGGTGCCGTTCTCGGGTGCTACGGGCGTATAGGTCTTGAGGTGCGTGAAACCGCTGCGCTCGGCCACGCGCTGGCTTTTGTCATTGGTCACGGCGCAGCGCAGATTGATGCATTCCATGCGCAGGTCCTGGAAGGCGTACCGGGCCAGGCCCTTGAGGGCCTCCGTGGCGTAGCCTTTCCCCTCGACTTGATTTCCCAGGTAGTAGCCTACTTCAGAGTAGGGTTTGCCGCGGGCCAGCCGCCGCAGAGTAATATCGCCTACGTAATCATCAAACTCTTTCCGCCAGATCCCGAAACTGTACAGGTCCCCGGCTTTGTGCTGCGAGATGAAAACCTTAATCCGGTGCTGCGCATCTGGTAAGGTGAGTACCGCCGAGGTGCGGTCCGGGAAGTCGGGGAGCAGGCGGGCGCGGTTCTGGTGCAGCAGTTCCCAGAAAGCAGGCGCATGCTCTACCGTATACGGAAGCAACCATAGCCTTTCGGTGGAAATCTCTACTTGATAGGCTGGGGAGGTAACAGTTGGCTGCATAGGCGGGAAAAGATAATCTTTTTGGGTGTACGGCCCTGCCAACCCGTAGATGCCAAAAAACTAACAATTTCTGCCAAGAGGCCGTTAAGGAAGGTACTGTCTTTTTGTCTTCTGCCCCATTTTTCTTCAAAGGGAAGGCAGGCCTGGCCACTCTTTGGTCTGGAAGAATGCCGCCGGCTGGTTCCGGCATCAGGGCGCCTGTTCCTTTTTATGGCGAAAGATAAGAGCAAGCCCTGGCAGGGTAATGAAAGTACCGGCAAGCATATTCATTGCTTTTGCGCCTGGGTAGTGGTTTAGGCGTTAAAGCAGCTTGTTTTCACCTGTTTTCAGAAAACCATGCACGAAAAGAGCATCCTTCAGTCTTTGCAGGAGTACGGCCGAGGCGTTATTGGCGGCTTGCTGTTCAGCCTGCCCATGCTCTATACCATGGAGATCTGGTGGGCCAGTTTCACCGTGTCGCCGAGGCTCTTGCTGCTCTACATTCTGGTAACCTCGGTCTCGCTGCTGGGCTATAACACCTACGCTGGTTTGCGGTCCAGTGCCTCCTGGAAAGAGATTGCCGTGGACTCTATAGAGGAGATGGGACTGGGGCTGGTACTTGGTTTCCTTTTTCTCTGGCTTTTGGGAGTGATCCAACCCACGGATATGTCGCTGGAGCGCATGGTGTACATGACGGTGGTGGAAGCCATGCCCATTGCCATTGGCGTCTCTATTGGCACGGCCCAGTTAGGTACCTCCGAGAAAGAGGACGACGAGTCTGAGGAAAAGAAGCCCCAGGAAAGTATCCTGGCCAAGCAGGACGCCGGACCAGCCTCTACCCTGGAGCAGATCATGCTGGCCACCTGCGCCAGCCTGATCTTTGGCGCGAGCATCGCCCCCACAGAGGAAGTCATGAAGATCTCCGCCGATGCCACCCCGCTGCAGTTGCTTCTGGTCTTTCTGGTGTCTCTGGCCTTGAGCAGTGCCATTCTTTTTTACGTGGGGTTCAGAGGGTCTTATGAAACCCCGGCCAATGAGGCTCCTACTTTCCTGGAGGTGGTGTATGGCCTGAGCATCACCTATGCCGCCGCGTTCTGCACTTCGGCGGGAGCGCTGTGGTTCTTCGGTCGCTTTGAGGGAGTGGGGTTGCAGGCTTGTATTGAGGCTACGGTAGTGCTGGGCCTGGTCTCGGCACTTGGAGCTTCGGCGGGACGGTTTTTGTTTGACCAGGAGTATAAATAAAAGGAAAGTTGTATGAAGAAAAATCCGCTGGAGTGGTTCGTGTTTGGGGCGAGTGTCCTGCTCATCATTACCCTGCTGGGCTACCTGACGGTGAAAGCCTTTCACTACGAACACACGCCGCCGGATCTTAAAATCAAAATACTCCCGGAAAAGGACCGGCCCGGGCAGAACATCCATAGAGTGGAGCTGGTGAACATGGGAGAGCAGACCGCCGAAAACGTGATTGTGGAGATTTCCCTCTTGCAGCAGGGTAGGGAGGTAGACAAAGCCGAACTGCGGTTCCCGCTGGCGCCTAAGGAAAGCGTGCAGGAAGCCTGGATCACTTTCAAGACACCCAAGCAGGCAGACCAGAAAATGTCGGTTCACATATTGGGCTACAATAAACCATAAAAAGAGCTGGGCTACTCAATAAGTGTTGAGTAGCCCAGCTCTTTTCTATAGCGTAAAGCTAAACCCTGTGTTCAGGGCGTTCGCTGGTTATTTATTCAGGAAAGGATAGTTGTACTGCAAGGGACTGCCTAGTTGCTGCTGGCGGGCGATGACTTCCATGGAGTGGGCAATCTCGTTGAAATACTCCAGGCGACGGATCAACTGCTCTTTCAACAGCACGGTGCCCTCAGGGGTGCGCAGGTACGCGCGTTTGTCTTCCAGAATCCGGTGCATCACGTCAGACACGCGCTTGCCTTCCTGCATGTACACCGCGTGGAACTCCACCAAGGCATCAAAACCGTCTTTGGTTACCTGGCAGGGAAAGCCTGCGGAGGTAAGTACATCGCACAGCAGGTTTAGTTCCAAGGCCATGGAGATGTTGTAAGGTGTGGTGCGCACATCCAGGCCTCTGTTGATGTAAGAGAAGATGGTTTCCAGGTTATTTTCAAAGCGTTCGTAAAGAGCTGCTGCTTCCATGCAAGTTCGGGTTAAAAGAATCGGGGGCAAAAGTACACAATGCGTTACTCTTTTGCACCACCTGCGGTTGCCTGCAGGTAAAGGCGAATTTTAATTTTGGGATCGTTTTCTAAAAATCGGGCTGAAAACAGGCCATGAGGGTTCCATGAGCTGCGAGCTGCTGCCTGTTTCCCAAAAGAAGGTTCAGGCAGAAAGGCTTTTTAGTCCAGCGGGGCGTTATCCTTTTTAAGCCTGATTTCTGAAAAGTAGGCCCAAAACGGGTTATAAGAGACCTTTGATGATTTGCTCTACAGTAATGCCCTCTGCCTCGGCTTTGAAGTTGCGGACCAGGCGGTGACGCAGAATGGGCACGGCCACGGCCTGCACGTCTTCAATGTCTGGGGAGTATTTGCCTCGGATGAGGGCATTGCATTTGGCGCCCATGATCAGGTGCTGCGAGGCCCGTGGTCCGGCACCCCATTCAAGATATTGGTTTGTCTGCGAACTGGCTAGTTGGGTGTTGGGGCGAGTGGCATGCACCAGCTTTACGGCGTATTCCACCACGTTGTCAGTGACCGGTACGCGGCGCACCAGTTGCTGGAAGGCGGTGATCTCCTCGGCGTGCAGTACCACGTTGGGCGTGTGTTTGCGGTCACCGGTGGTGTTCTTCACAATCTGCAGCTCGGCCTCGTAGCTGGGGTACTCCAGCGCCACGTGAAACATAAAGCGGTCTAGCTGCGCCTCGGGCAGGGGATAGGTTCCTTCCTGCTCAATGGGGTTCTGGGTGGCCAGCACAAAGAACGGGCGCGGCAGGTTGTAATGGTGGCCCGCCACGGTCACGGAGTATTCCTGCATGGCCTCCAGCAGCGCGGCCTGGGTCTTAGGCGGCGTACGGTTGATCTCATCTGCCAGCACGATATTGGCGAAAACGGGGCCCTTCACAAACTGGAAATGACGGTTCTGGTCCAGCGTTTCGGAGCCCAGAATGTCAGAAGGCATCAAATCTGGGGTGAACTGCACCCGGTTGAAAGACAGATCCAGGGAGTTGGAGATGGTCTGGATCAGGAGCGTTTTGGCCAGACCCGGCACCCCCACCAAAAGACAATGCCCCTGACAAAAGACAGCAGTCAGCACCAGTTTTACTACTTCCTCCTGACCAATAATGGTGTGGGAAATCTCAGCGGTCAGCCGCTGGTAGGCATGGTGAAGCGCATCTGCGGCTTCTTTGTCAGAGGCAAAGGGAGGCATAGAGGGGAGTTTATTCGTCTAAACTACAGGTTTTGAAATCTGGGGCGATGTCTACGAACACCGTTTCTTTGTTTTTCTCAAACCACTCACTAATGGCTTTGTTGCGTTTGTCGGCCAGGGCCGCAGCGGCAATCTTCTGGTAATCGTCACGCATGTTGGCCTGGTGCGGGGCAGCCTTTGATTTCAGATACAGAATGCGCATGGCCTCTTTCCCGTCTTCGGTACGGTACGGAAGCGGTCCGCTGATGGAACCTACCTGCATGGTATCAATCACAAAGAAGATAGACGGGTCCACTTTATCCACCGGAATGTAAGTGGTAGGGCTGTTGGGCAGGGTGATCATACCGCCATTCCCTTTGGAAGACATGTCATCTGAGAACTCTTTGGCCGCTTTGGCGAAAGTGAGGCTGTCAGACATGATCCGGGTTCTGATGCTGTCCAGCAGACGGGCGGTTTGCTGCATGTCTACCTGAGCCGTAGCCGGCTTGATGAGGATGTGGCGGGTGTTGAACTCCTCGCCGCGGCGCTCAATCAACTGAATGATGTGGAACCCGAACATGGACTCAATCACGGGAGAAGTCTCGCCGGGCTGCAGTTTAAGGGCGGCTGCTTCGTATTCAGGTACCAACTCGCGTTTCTTGAAGAAGCCCAGTTCTCCGCCGGCAGCCCCGGAACCCGGGTCCTGTGAAAACTGGCGGGCCAGCGTGGCGAAGTCCTCACCAGCAAGAATCCGTTTTCTGATGCCTTCCAACTGCTCGCGGGCTGCCTGTTTCTGGGCGGTCCCGATCTGCGCAATCTTCACAATCTGGCCTACTTCTACCTCGGTGGAGAAATAAGGCAAGCTGTCTTTGGGAATACGGTTGAAATACTGCTGCACCTCTTTGGGCGTCACTTTCATTTTACCGGCAATCTCGCGCTCCATTTTCTGAACGGTCATCTGCTCTTTAAGGCTGCGGCGCAAGTCACTGCGGATCTCGCTCATGGGCTTGTTGTAGTACGCCTCCAGTTTCTCCTGGCTCCCAATCTGGGCAATGAACTGGTTCAGGCGGCCTTCCAGCTCGGCATTGATGGTGTTTTCCTCTACAATAACAGAGTCCACCTCGGCACGGGCCAGCAATAGTTTATTCTGGACAAGTGAGCGCAGGATCTCGCAACGCAGGTTAGGGGATTTATAGCCCTGGCTTACCGCGTTGGCGTGCTGGAACTCCAGCTCTGACCGTAACACGATATGCCCTCCTACTTTGGCCACAATGTTATCTATCAGGGCAGCTTGCTGAGCCTCTGCGTTTTGCGTCAAAGTGCCCAGGGTAATCAGTAGAAGGAGGCTTTTAAGGAAAGAAGAATAAGAAATTCTGATTTTCATGGTATTCTGTATAGCGGTCTCTAGCTATAGAACCGCTTCTCGTGCAAATTAGTATAGTGGTAAACAAACAAAGCTAGGCAAACGCCTTCACTTAAAGAAACTTCCGGAGGGCTTAGTGCTTAATAAGCTTCTGCACCTCTGGCTGGTTGATGCTTACCGGGTATTTCTGGCGCAGTTCTTTGATCCATTCCTGCTCCAGGTAATTCTGGTAATCTGAGATCACTACGCCACGGGTCTCGTTCAGTTTCTTAGGGGTAGGCGGATCTACCTGGTCAATCTTGATCCAGAGAATGCGGCCATCCTGGGTGAGGTTGTAGGTGCCCGGCTTCCAGGTAACCGCATCCAGCACCTTGTTCTCGCCGCGCTGGAACTTGCGCGAAGTAACCTGCAGGGCCAGCGGGTTGCTTTGGTTTAACTGTTCGGCCATGGCTTGCAGATCTGAGGTGTACACTGTTACGGCCACGCGGCGGGTTCCGGCTAATTGGGCCGTAGAAGGCACAATCTTAATGCGCTCTCCTTTAATACCTTTCTGCTGCAGGTAGTTCTTCACCGCAGTGGCCCGGCGGGCGCCCAGGGTTGAGTTTCTCTGGTTTGCGCTTTCGCGGGCGTCAATGTAACCGGTCACATCCAGGCTGAGGGCAGAGTCTGCCTGCATGGTAGAAGCCAGCTGATCCAGCTGGGCCGTGGCTGCATTGGAAAGTTTGTTTGCGCCGGTGGTAAAGAGCAGGTCAATTTGCTTGTGTCTGGAAGACGGGAACCGACCCGCAGCCAACAGGGCTTTGGCCTGGTTCATCACGGCAGAATTGGCGGCGCTGAGGATGGTAGCCTGGGCCCGCTCGCCCCACATGTAGTTGGCTTTGTTTGCCTCAAAGAAAGCTTTCAGGCCTACGGTGTCTTCCACTGCTTTGGCCCATACCTTCTCCTCCATAAGCTGGAACAGCAGAATGCCGTCATGGTACTCGTTCACCAGCATCTTGTAATCCTGGTGTTTTTCCTCCAGGTGCTCACGCTCGTAATCCAGCAGGCTGGTTTCCACAAACTTGTCATAGAGCAGGTTCATGGCATGGGAAGGAGACACGTTCTGGCGGGCGCGCTGGTTCGCCTCAATATAAGTGGCAAAGTTGCCCACGGTGAAAGGTTTGCCGGCAATGGTGAACAGTGTAGCGGTAGGTAGGTTCTTGGGCTCAGCGGGCACGCTGAATTTCCATTTTCCTGTTACAAGAGTCGAATCTGCCAGTTTGAGGGTAGCCGTTTTAATGGCCTGGTTCTCCTGGAACTTGTTCTCGGCTTTGATACGGCGCAGGAATGCGGCTTTGTTCAGCTCAGAGCGAGAGTCTTTGGCAATGCGGTTCCGCAGCGAGGTCTCCATCTCTTCATAAGAAGGCAGCTCTTTGCGCTCCAGTAGCTTGATAATGTGCCAGCCGTACACCGTTTGCACGGGCGGCGTGATGGCCCCCGGCTGCGCCAGGGCGAAGGCAGCCTCCTCAAAGGAAGGAATCATGCGGCCGGTGCCAAACCAGGGCAACTCCCCGCCGTTATCCGCCGAGGCGGCGTCTTCTGAGAATTGCGAGGTGAGTTTGTTCCAGTCTTCCTTGCGCAGGACGCGGCTGTAGATCTCGTCAATCTTCTTCTTGGCAGCCAGGGAATCTGCTTTGGGCAGGCCTTGCTGCGCGCGCACCATGATGTGCGCCACTTTGATCTCGCCCTGCGCCGGACGTACTTCGTTTACTTTGATGATATGGTACCCAAAACGGGTTCTCACCGGCTGAGAGATTTGACCTGCCGGCGTGTTGAAGGCGGCGTTCTCAAATGGGTACACCATCTGCAGGGCAGTGAAGTAACCCAGGTTGCCGTTATTCTCACGGGCAGACGGGTCTTCAGAGAAACGCTGGGCCAGTTGCTCAAACGGGGTACCGTTTACCGCCTGGTTCCGCAAATCCATGATCTTTTGGTATGCGGCCAGCGTGTCTTTGGGATCGGCCTCCATGTCCACGGAAACCAGGATGTGGGTGGCGTTTACTTCTTTCTTGAGGCGCTCGTAGGCTTCGCGTACTAGTTGGTCGGTCACGCTCTTCTCCGTGAGGAAAGGTTGCGCCAGCTGTTCTTTGTAACCGCCCAGCTCTGTTTTAAACGCCTGGGTGGTGTCCAGACCGCGGCTCTTGGCCTCCGCTACTTTCAGCTTGAAATTGGTGTACAGGTTCAGGTACTCGTTTACGCTGGCGCTGGAAAAAGCACTGTCTGCGGCGCTGTTGTTTTTCTCATAAACGTAAGCGAACTCAGAGACCGGTACTTTCTCTGGGCCAATGGTGAGCAAAACAGGTTCCGCGGCCTTTTTAGGGGAGGTACACTGGAATAGGAGCAGGGCACTCAGGCCCACATACAAAGAAGTAACTCGCATAGGTGTCAGCAAAATGCAGGATGTGTAGGCTATAGACTTCCCTTACATTATGCAATTTTACTCATTTTTTTGGAGAGAACAGGCTACTATTGAAAAACATAGTGCCCTGGAGGCGGGCTGGAAGAAAACCACCTCCGTTTTTGGCATATTTTGCTTAAAACAGGCCAAAAACGGTTTTTATTGTGCGGCTTGGGAAAAATATAGACCTGTGCCTACACCAGGAGTTTGTGCATGCGGCAGATATTGGTTGACCCCTTCACACTGTATTCTACCTTGTCCATGATCCGGTTCACCAAGGCCACGCCCACGCCCCCCTTTTTACCCGCCTTTATGTTGTCATGGATGTTAGGCGCTTTGTAGTTGGCCTGCACAAAGGGGGTGCCGTTGTCTTCCAGCTCAAAAACAATCTCCCGGTCATCATACCTGATGGTGAGGCAGAGATTCTTCTGGCTGTCTTCCTTGTTGGAGTGGATGATCAGGTTGGCGCAGATCTCGTCTACGGCCAGGATGATCTGGTTTAACGTGATCTCAGACAAGTGGACAGGAGAGAGGGTATCCGTCACAAAGGTGCGGATAATTTTAAGGTTCTTCCTGTCACAACTGACCCGGATCTTATTAGTCATTGGCAATGGTCACGGCTTCTTCATAGGAAGAGACGATGGTCATGAGCAGGTCCAGCCCCAAAATCTCGAACACGTTACGTACTTTCTCCTGCATGTTGAAGAAAATAAGCTTGATCTGAGCATCTTCAAAACGCTGCAAGTGCGAGATGAACACGCCTAAACCGGCCGAGGAAATGTAGTTGAGGTTTTTGCAGTCCACCAGGATCTTGCCAAACATCATGATGCTGGGATTGGAGAGCTCTTCGTCCAATAACACGGAGGAGCTGGCGTCTAACTCACCATCTAAACTGATGGTGATGGTGTTGTCTGTGATAGTATGTTTTATTTTCATCGTGCTTCTTTACGAATCATCTAATTAATAGGTTGACGCGGTTTGAACTTGATCACAAGCAGGGTTTGGTCATCATAGAGGATATCATTGCTGAAGTCGCTGACATCGTTGATGATAGCGCTTTTGATGTCCTCGGCCTCTAAATGATATGTCTGGGAAAGCATGTATTTCAGGCGCTCCTCGCCGTACTCCTCCTGGCGGGAGTTACGGGCCTCCACAATGCCATCGGTGTAAATCACCATCACATCGCCGGGGTTATAGTCATAGTGCAGCCGGTGGATGCGCTTGGCGTAAGAGGCGTCCCTGATAATGCCCAAACCCAATCCCTCTGTCTGGAAATAGAACGTATCTTCTATCATAGAGTTGTAGTAAAGGGTATGGCAATGGCCCGCCCGGGCAAATGAAACGCCTTGCATCTCATAATCAATGATATACAGAGATGACGTGATAAAGGAGGTGCGTTCCAGGCAGCGGCTCAGGGCGCTGTTGGCCTGGATCATAAACTCATCCGGCAGCAAGTCCTGCTGCATGAGGCCGTGGAAAATGCCTTTCATCTGCGCCATGTGGAAGGCCGCCGAGATCCCTTTCCCAGATACGTCGCCTATGATGATGGCGATGCGGGATTTGCTCAGTTGCAGGTAATCATAGAAGTCGCCGCCCACTTCCTTTGCCGCCTGAGCATAGGTGCTGATCTCAAACCAGGTATCGGTGGGGAATTTCTTGGGGTTGAGGCGGTCCTGCACCAGGCTCGCGATCTTGAGCTCCTCTTTGTAGCGCTCATTCTGCAAGGATTCCTGCATGAGCCGCAGGTTCTCAATGGTCAATACCGTCTGGTTCGCGAACGACTGCACCACACTGATGGAGTCTGGGTCAAAGCCCTGTTCTACTTCCAGCAGCAAGTATAGCACGCCGTAGCGCCGTTTGGCCGACACTAGCGGCACCACCAGTAGGGAGTTGTAAAGGTTGGGCAGGCTTTTGAACTCGGGCAGCAGGTTCAGGTCGCCGTTCACGTACACGCTGTCAGGGGTTGAACTATCCTGCTCCTGCACGTTTTCCATCAAGGCCTTTACTGCCTCCTGCACCTGGGTGTCAATGGGGTTGCCGGTAAATTCAGAGGTGTCAACGTGGGTGGTCTCGTTTATTTCCAGCCAGGCGGCATCTGCCCCGGTGGCTTTCACGGCACTCTCAAACAGCATTTTGTACACCTCATCCTCGCTCTGGCCCTGCTGAATGGTATGGCTCAGGCGCTGGAAGCTTAGTAAGTCGGCGTTTCTCTGCTCAAAAACCCGGGACGTGGGTAAACTGAACAGGGCCACCAGCAAAGACACCAGGGCGTACAGAAACGCGAAAGCCAGGGTCAGCAGGATGAACGGGTTGTCTGTATAGTCCACTTCCAGCTCTGGGGAATCGGCGTAGACGAACAGGAAGTTGGCGAACAGCACCCCAGAGGCCAGCACCGCCGTGAGCAGGAAAATACAGCTCCATTTCTTGTCAAGGGTGAGGAAAGCCACCCAGCGCTGGTGCACGCTCATGTACAGGCTGTAGGCAAGCAAAAGGCCCAGGTCCAGGATAAGGAAAACGTGGCTCATGTACTGCACGTTGAGCAGGGGCACCAAAAGGCTGAGATAGACCAAAATCTCAAACCACTTCCACTGGCTCTGGACATCCTTGGTTTTGTGGTAGAGGATGAACTGCCGCCAGGTGTAGAAAGCCTTGCCCAGAAAATACACCAGAAACCCAAAGAAAACCTGGTAGAAGATATCCAGCAGGTAAGGGCTGTTCACCCAATATTGGTTCAGCCCTGGGTACCCTATGTGGAGGAGCAGGCAGACGTACGCGCCCAGGCCGCCTTTCACAAACAGGCCCCAAAGCGGAGAAGTGAACTCGGCGCTCCGCTGGATTGGCACGTGCGTGCGCTGGTGCAGGAAAACGGAAAGGATGAACACCACCGACAGCACGTTGTTCAGGTACGGGGTAGCCGCGTTGGCTTCGCCCATAAACCCTTGCCGGGCCAAAAACAACACATTCACCAATAGCAAGACCCAGCTTACACTTCCGGTTAAAAAGCACAACTGTTTAATGGTTTTGTCTTGGGGCATTGGAGAGATTGCCTGCGGGTGATGGTTATGTGATGGCTGTGGGTGAATACGAGAATTTCTTAAAAGTAACTAAAAAAAACTTATGTTCTTCATGCAGCACTTTTGCCATATTTCCGGGGTGAATGCATCCGGCTGAAAGACAAAAGGTTGCCTTTGAATAAAGGAAATAGATAATTCAGCATAGAGTAAATCTATATAGGAAACGCTAAATCTAAGACAATGATTCACCAGAAGACGGCAGGATGAAAGGTTTATGACTGCCTATTTTGTTATTTGGGTATAAAATATTGATTTTTAAGCGATTGCTCGAAAAGTCTGGTGAAGAGAATATTGGAAAAACAGGAGCCGGGAAAGCTTCCGGAGAGGAGGAAGGCAAGCTAGTCTCTGGAATAAGCTAAAGATTGCCGGAGGGGTAAAGCCTTTGATTGGTTTATGGACTTTTCCATTCTGCGTATATCATCCCTTTTAACGAGAGCTCAAATCCTAAACTGCACAATGCAAGTTTTGCAGCAGCAGATAGTGATTGGTAAGAGGGAAGAAGCGCGTCTTGGTAGATAATGCACTTGCGCCAATGGACAGGCTTTCAACTTCAAGGGAAAATCTGTTTTAAGGGGGGCTCTTAAAAACAGGCCGTAAACAGAATTACTCTTTTCATGTGTAACCCGTCCTCCCTAAACGAATTTTGCTCTGCCCAAACGAATGGACAGAGCAAAACAGAAAAGATGTATTAATTGCCGGAGAGGCTTTTCTACAGGTTAACGGCTGTAGTTAGGAGCCTCGCGGGTGATCTGAACGTCATGCGGATGGCTTTCGCGGAGACCGGCGCCGGTGATCTTCACCATCTTTGCTTTCTTAAGGGTGTCAATGTCCGGGGCGCCGCAGTAGCCCATCCCGGCTTTGAGGCCGCCCACCAGTTGGTACAGCACCTCACCAGCCAGGCCTTTGTACGGCACGCGGCCCACAATACCTTCAGGCACCAGTTTCTTCACGTCGTCCTCGGCATCCTGGAAATAGCGGTCTTTGGAGCCTTCGCCCATGGCCTCAATGGAGCCCATGCCGCGGTAGGTCTTGAACTTACGACCTTCGTAGATCTGCATGTCGCCGGGAGCTTCCTCGGTGCCGGCTAGTAAGGAACCTATCATGATGGTACTGGCGCCACCGGCGATGGCTTTCACTAGGTCGCCGGAGAACTTGATCCCGCCATCGGCGATGACCGGTACGCCGGTTCCCTCCAGGCCTTTCACCGCCTCAATCACGGCGGAAAGCTGCGGAACGCCAATCCCGGCGATGATGCGGGTGGTACAGATGGAGCCAGGGCCAACGCCCACTTTCACGGCATCGGCGCCGGAGTCTGCCAGGGCGCGGGCACCTTCGGCGGTAGCCACGTTGCCGGCAATGAGGTCCACATTAGGGAAAGCGTCTTTGATTCTGCGCACCGCGTCCATCACGCCTTTGGAGTGGCCGTGGGCGGTGTCTACGCTGATGACGTCTACGCCGGCTTCCACTAGGGCGCCTACGCGGTCCAGTACGTCTGGGGTAACCCCAACGGCAGCGCCTACGCGCAACCGGCCGAACTCGTCTTTGCAGGCGTAGGGGCGATGCTTTCTCTTGAGGATGTCTTTGTAGGTGATGAGGCCCACTAACACGCCTTTTTCGTCAATGACCGGCAGTTTCTCTATTTTATATTCCTGGAGGATGTCCTCGGCCTTGTCCAGTTCAATGCCTCTGGGGGCGGTGACCAGACGGTCTTTGGTCATGATCTCGGAAACCTTCACGGAGTAGTTCTTCTCGAACCGGAGGTCGCGGTTGGTGATGATGCCCACCAGTTTCTTGTCTTCAGACACAATGGGAATACCTCCTATGCGGTGCTCCTTCATGATCTGAACAGCCTCACCCAAAGTGGCGTGCTCATCCAGCGTTACCGGGTCCAGGATCATGCCGCTTTCAGAGCGTTTCACCTTGCGCACCTGCTCGGCTTGCTGTTTGATGCTCATGTTTTTGTGGATGAAGCCTATTCCGCCTTCCTGCGCCATGGCAATGGCCATGTCTGCCTCGGTCACGGTATCCATGGCCGCCGACACAATAGGAATGTTCACCCGGATGTTGCGGGTAAGCTGGGTGGAAGTATTAGTATCTTTTGGGAGTACCTCTGAGTAGGCGGGTAATAGCAGAACGTCGTCGTAAGTCAGGGCTTCGAACAACAGATTGGGAGCGTGAAACTGCATGGCAAATAGCGTATATGGTATTTGCCACGTAAAATTAAGGGAAAAGTTGAATATCCTAGTGTGTGACGGAAAACTTTCTTTCAGGCAGGGGCCGTTTTGTGCCTTATTCCCTGAAAAGAGGCCAAAAGCGGTATGGTTTAGTATACCGGAAAAGCCGGGTCTACTTCCTCAGCCCAGGCATGCACACCGCCTTTAAGATTCAGCAGGTTGGTGAAGCCGTGACGCTGCTGAAGGAACATAAGGGCCTGGGCACTCCGGAAACCATGGTGGCAAATGAGCACCGTGGGAATCTCTTTGTCCAGGGTAGGGGCGGCTTTGGGAATGTCAGCGAGCGGGATCAGTTCGCCACCCAGATTGCAGATGGCCCATTCTGCCGGTTCGCGCACATCAATGAGCTGTAACGGTTCCTGGCGGTCTAAACGTTCTTTCAGTTGCTGGGGCGTAATCTCTGGGAGCATGCGTCAAAGATAGGGCTAAATAATTTGGCAATAATATCCGCCCGGCACGTAAACCAACCGGAAGGCTTCTATTTTTGTGCACTTTACATTAAAGACCGTCCGCGTTTAAGGCTCATTTCCCGGAAAGCAGGCCTTAAACGGTGACGATGGCAAAGACTCTTTATGGAACTTCTCTCCCCAAGCCAATGGGATTTGGCAACTGTTACCGAGATTGTGGGCGTGATCACGGGTTTGCTGTGCGTTTGGCTGGCCGCCCGGCAGAACATCTGGACCTTCCCCATAGCGCTCATCAGTGTAATGCTGTACATCGTGATTTTCTATGAGGCCCGGCTCTACGCCGATATGGGCTTGCAGGTGATGTTTGCGGGGCTCAACTTCTACGGCTGGTACATGTGGCTGTACAAAGGAAACCAACGTGAGGAGCGGCCGGTCTCCCGCATGACCTCCCGGCAGTGGATGTGGCTGTTGCTGTTTGTGCCCTTGTTCACCCTGGGCTTAGGCACCTACCTGCACACCAACACCGACGCCGACCTGGCTTACTGGGATGCCGCCACCACGGCGGTGAGCCTGGGTGCCCAGTGGCTCATGAGCCGGAAGAAACTGGAGAACTGGCTTATCTGGCTTGTGGTGGACGCCGTGTACGTGCCCATCTATCTGTACAAAGAACTCTACCCAACGGCCGTGTTGTACTTCCTGTACCTGGCGCTGGCGTGGTGGGGCTACGTAGACTGGAAGAAAGACCTGCAGCGGACTCAGGAGGAGAAGGTGCCCTCGCCGTTCATGGGGTGAGCGGACGGTTTCTAAGGTTATTTTGCCTGAATAGCAAAAAAATCACATTTTCATTTGCTTATGTAAGTTTTTTCCTCCTACATTTGGTCTATCTATCATCTGAGTCCCCATGATGCAATTATTTATCCGGTACCTGTTTGTGCTTATCGCTACCCTTCCGGTAGTAGGTGGGCAGGCGTGTGCCGCATCAATGGGCGAAGCAGTGGTAGAAAGCCCCTCCCAGCATTTTGAAGCTTGCCTTCGGGCTGCTGCTTCTGAGGAACTGCTTTTCGTCTTTAAACAGGCGGTAGTGAATGAGTCTTTTTCTGAGGAAGAGACAGTTACGCATGCACCCGGGTTTGATTCTCCAGTGGGCGAACCAGCCTCAGCCTTCTTCTCTGGTTTATCTTTTACGCAGTGGCCATCGGCTTCGGACCGGGAGTATGGTTCAGCGGTTGCTACGGCAGCGCATCTGCCGCTCTACATGCGGTACCACAGTTACAGGCTATAGGCCAAAATCCTTTCTTTTTACTGATACCCGTTGCGTGCTTCTAAAGAGCTCTGCCCGGAAAAATTATATCCAGGTTAATCTGTTTTCTTTGGGTTTACCCATCTGAGGTCGGTGTAATTTAGGTTAAATGCCTTTACCGCTTGCGCTCCCATGAGAGTTTCTGTGCTAGATTTCATTTCCTCTGAAAGCAGTCCTGAGCTCATGTAAATAAACCTTTAATCCGCAGGCGAACCGCACTCAACATCCAGAAGGCAGCCATCACCAGCACTGCAACAGTTTTAGCGGTTAAGGAAGGATTTTCATCATTAAGCATTTATCGTTTAGGGCCTGTTTTGCGAAAAGCAGGTCTTATACGGAAAGAAACAGAGGTTGGTGGGAGCCGGAGCTATGGGGATACTCCCGCAGGTGCAATGTCATCTGCCCCGCTAACCTCTCATGAACTAAGCCCCGCTGCCAGAAAAGAAAGCACGCGGAAACAGAGCCAGGTCCATGAGAGGAGAACTAGTTAAGTCTGTCATGGTATCTTCTTCATGAGGCCAGACTGTTTTCGCTTGCTTTTTCAGGGCGTAAGTCCCAGCACCTGCAGAAGGATAGATCTGGATACCAGAAGGCCCAAATTCGTTAAGGTGCAGTGGCAGGAGTTGCATTGGAAGCAGCAGTTTTGCGGCTGTTTTCTGCAATCGGGCCTAAAGCTGGGCTTAAAAGTTTTACCCTTGCCGCCGGGGAAAAGGCGGCTATTTAGATAGTATCTGCAGAAAACCCGGGGCCATTGGCCTCGGGTTTTCTTTTTGGCTCAGGGCGGCGGCTTTCCAGTTAAAAGGTGTTTTAAAGAAAATACCCTAAAAAAGGGAAAAGGAGAACGGCTGCTTAGGCTAATGTTTCTGGGAAGGTGATCTCCAGGGAATGGCGGTCTTTCTGCACGTGGTATTTTACATCCCAGGCGTAGAGATGGCAAATGGTGCGCACAATGGCCAGGCCCAAACCCAAGGAGGAAGAGGAGGCGTCTGCTTTGCTGAACCGCTCAAACAGCAGTGACGGCGCGTAGGGCAGCGGCTTGCCGGAGTTGGAGATTAGTAGCCTGTTCTTCTGCACCTCAATGGAGATGAAACCTTGCGGGTTGTTGTGCTTAATGGCGTTGCTGAGCAGGTTGGAGAGCAGGACGTCTACCAGCGCAGGGTTGGCCGAGACCCTGAGGGCAGCCACTTCTTCCAAAGTCACCTGCAGCTCTTTTTCCAGGATAAAGTCTTCCAGCAAGTCAAGTTGCCGGCGCAGGAAAGCAGTCACGCAGATGGCCTCGGTGTGGATGAACTGTCGGTTCTCAATTTTGGTGAGCAGCAGCAGCGTCTGGTTTAGTTTGGAGAGTTTCTGCACGGCCGCGCCAGCAGTCTGGATGTGACGCGCCTGCAGTTCACTTAAGGCAGGGTCCTGCAGCAGTTCGTCCAGCTTGTTCTGCAAAACGGCCAGTGGGGTCTGCATCTCATGCGAGGCGTTCTCAGAGAATTCTTTTAGGGCCAGGTAATCCAGGCGGGCCTTCTCCGTGAGCCGGGCCAGCGCGGTATGCATTTCCTGGAACTCCTGGATAGCCGATTCTTGTAGCTGCAGCGGGCCGGGTTGGTGTACCGAGAAGCTCTTCACCGTTTCCAGCGTATTATAGAAAGACTGCCATACCGTGCGGTGAATGCTGCGGTTCATCATGGTTAGGCACACCAGCAACAATCCCATTACCAGCACCAGAATGCAGCCAATGGTCATGATGTACTCTGAATGCTGCACCACCATCTGCCGGAGCACAATGGCGTAGGAGTGCCCGTTGATATTCCGGACGGAGCGTACTTGTCTAAAGGTTTCTTCCTCGCCTTCCACCTGGTCAAACATAGTGGTGTCTGTGATAGTGAGGCGTTGGGGCTGGTGTGCCGCAAGTTGGGTTACCTCCAGCACCGGAAACAATTTGGTGGGCGTCTGGCCACGGGTCAGTTGCCGGGCAATGCGCCGCTCGGTGTTCAGGAGCTGCTCTTCGGCTTCATAATCTATGTTAGCCGTCAGGAAGAAGTACAGCAGGATGCCCGCCACCAGAAACAACAGTGAGGAGAAGAAAATGTAGGTGCGGTTTAACTTCTGCAGGAGCCTCATGGAGCCGCGAATTTGTAGCCCACCCCGTACACTGTCTGTAGGTAATCTGTGCCCCCGGCCTGCACTATTTTGCGGCGTAGGTTCTTGATGTGGGTGTAGATAAAGTCAAAGTTATCGGCGGAGCCGGAGAGGTCCCCCCAGATGTGCTCGGCTATGTTCTCGCGGGAGAGCACGCGCTGCTTGTTCGTGAGGAAATAAAGCAACAGATCATACTCCTTTTTGGTGAGGTCCAGCGCCTGGCCGTGTACCCGGGCCACCATGGCATTGGGCACCACCTCAATCTCGTTGAACACCACTGAAGTGGAGCCGCTGAACTTGCGCCGCCGCAGGATAGCGTTGATCCGGGAGTTGAGCTCGGCCAGGAAAAAAGGCTTGGTGAGGTAGTCGTCCGCGCCTAGGTCCAGGCCGTTAAGTTTATCGTCTAAGGAGTTCTTGGCTGAGATGATGAGGATGCCGGTGTCTGGCTGCATTTTCTTGAGCTTGGGCACCAGGTACAGGCCGTTGCCGTCGGGGAGGGTGATGTCCAGGATGAGCAGGTCATACTGGTAGAGCATCAGTTTCTCCTCGGCGGCAGAAAAAGTGGGGGCCTCCTCGCACACGAAACCTTCTTTCTGAAGATAACTGGAAGTGGTGTTGAGCAGGTTGGCCTCGTCTTCTACAAGAAGTATTTTCATTTTCAGATCAAAACATCAAGCTACAACCCAATTCTGAAGAGATTCTGAAGCCAGTGGCGCGGCCGTTTTCTGGCCGATTTCCTAATTCTGGCAAAGAAATATAAGGTTAAGGCAAAATAAGGACTTTCAGAAGTCTGAGGTTCAGATGAGATGGTGTTATTCTGGCTCCAGTATTCCAAATTTCAATCAATTTCCTGTTGCAATTGTTTAAGACATAGAATGTTGCAGAGATGGTGGTAAAGGGCTGATATTATTTTCTTTTGGCACCTCAAAAACAGGATTCCTACAGATTCTCTTGCTTCCTTTAAGAATCAACGGAAGGGCTTGGGCGCCTGTTTTGTTTGGGGCCATTTTCTTGCCTCAGCGACCAGAACGGGCAGTGGTAGGAGCATTTGCTTTAAAGAGAAAAGTAGGTAAAATGGATAATTTAGAAGCACAAAGCCAGGAGGAAACCCGCGACGAGGTTTTCAAAGATGACATCAAGGAAGCCGCAGACTTTACTTTCAGCTCAAAGGTGGCCAAGGTGTTTGATGACATGGTAAGCCGATCTGTGCCGTTCTACGGCGAGATACAGCGCATGATTGCCGAACTGGCCGCCGACCACGCCCAGGAAAATACCAATGTCTATGACCTGGGCTGCTCCACGGGTACCACCATGATAGGCATGGATGCCATGATGGCCCCGGACATCAGGTTTGTGGGCGTGGACGATTCTGTAGATATGCTGGCCAAGTGCGATGCCAAACTGAAAGAGATGGGCGTGGTGCGGCCCTACAGTCTGGAACTGGCCAATCTGCAGGAAAATTTGGAGATCAGGAACGCCTCAGTGGTGGTGCTCTGCCTTACGCTGCAGTTCATCAGGCCCATCCACCGTGACAAGTTGGTGAAGAAAATCTATGACGGACTGGTGCCCGGCGGCGTGCTCCTTCTGGTAGAGAAAATCCTCACCGAGGACAGCATGTACAACCGTGATTTCATCAAGTACTACTACAACTACAAACGGCGCAACCACTACAGTGAGATGGAGATCTCGCAGAAGCGCGAGGCACTGGAAAACGTGCTCATTCCCTACAAACTCAGCGAGAACATCATGATGCTGCGCGAAGCCGGCTTTGCCCAATGCGAGGTGTTTTTCAAGTGGTACAATTTCTCCGGACTCATCGCAATCAAGAAGTAAATGGTTTCTATTGGTAATTTCTTTTTCAAGTACAGAAATGTGCTATTTATTTTTCTGTATTTGGCCTTGTTTATTCCCTCACCGGATATTTTCAGGCGGGAGCATTTTGGGGAGTATTATTACCTCTGGCCCATTAGTCTGGGGCTGGTAGTGACTGTAGCCGGACAGGCCATCAGGGGCGCCACCATTGGGTTGGCGTACATTATCAGGGGCGGGAGAGACAAGAAAGTGTACGCTGAGGAACTGGTGACCCAGGGTATTTTCAACCATTGCCGCAACCCTTTGTACGTGGGCAACATCCTCATGCTGGTGGGTGTGGGCATTCTCTCCAATTCTTTGCTGTACATGGCGGTGCTCATCCCGCTGTTTCTGTTCATTTACCAGGCCATTGTGCTGGCCGAGGAGAATTTCCTGCGCGGCAAGTTTGGGGCAGCGTTCAACGCGTACTGTGCCCGGGTGAACCGCTGGCTCATCAATCCCAACGGACTGGGAGAAACGTTCCATAGCATGGAGTTCAAGCCCAAACGCTGGCTTTTGAAAGAATACAACACCCAGTTTGTCTGGCTTCTGGGCATCACGCTCATTCTGCTGCTGTACTACCCACAGCTTACGGACTTTAACCCGCAACTCAGAAATATGCTATTGGCTTTCATTGTTCTGGGGTTGGCGACCGTGTACTTTACGGTGCGTTACCTCAAGAAATCTGGCCGGTGGGTAGCTGATTGAATATGCCTTCTCAACTGACTTTGAAGGGACGGTTATCAGGCTTGAAAAGAATCTGGCAGGTGCGGGGCGCCGCGGTTGCTTGGTGCCTTTTTTTAGCCTGAAATCATGAATTAAAGAAAAAAGTGCAGTTCAGGGCAACCCTTTGCTTTTTTCTAACGATATGCAGTAGGTTAATTTCTCATCCCAACCGTGAACCGTATATGAAAAACATAGTACGTATTTGGCTTGCCCTCACCATGTGCTTCGGCCTGACTAGTCATGAGCTGATGGCGCAGGAAGCAGATTCCCTTAAGAAGTACCAGACTCCGGTAGTTGCGCAAGATACCTTGAAAAAGTACCAAGACTCGGTGGCTACACCAGAGAAGAAGCCCTTTTTCAAATCTAAGGCTTTCAGAGCCACTATCATACCTTCTATTCTTATAGCGTATGGCATAAGCACCATAGGAGACCGGGGTATCTACAGTAGCATGGATGCAAAACGCGATATTCAGAAGCATTTTCCAAATTTCCATACCACCATTGACAACCCCTTGCTCATTGCGCCTTATGTAGAATTGGCGGCAGCCAACCTCTTCAACATAAAGTCTAACAACGATTTTCTGAACACCAGCATCCTGATCCTGAAGGCCGAGGCGATCTTCGGGCTCACCGTTTTCACGCTCAAGCAAACCACCAACCAGGTGCGGCCTAACGGGGAAAACGACCAATCAATGCCCTCGGGCCACACGGCCCAGGCCTTTTTGGCGGCTTCTATCCTCAACTCAGAGCTCAAGCATAAGAGCCCGTGGTACGGAATTGGGGCCTACACCATTGCCACCAGCGTGGGCGCTTTCCGGATGCTTAACAACAAGCACTGGCAGTCTGATGTGTTTGTGGGGGCGGGTATAGGCATGCTGTCCTCCCACTTAGCGTACCTGTCTCACCGGAACCGTTGGGGCCGGAAACCTTCCATTGTGCAGTTGTCGCCTACCTATATTTACGGGGTGCCGGGCTTCGCTTTCTCCATGAACCTGGACGATTATAAAAACCGGAAAAGAGACCAACAATATCAGGCCCTAATCAATTAGCGGGCTCGTCCAGAATTAAATTTCAAAATCCTAGTCCAGAAAACCCGCTGTTTTTGCAGTGGGTTTTCTGTTTTTCAGCATCACCTGCTTTGTTTTTAACCTCATTTCTGGAAAATAACCCGAAAACAACTAGGCTGATTGGGCGTAATCAGATTTTAGTTTTTGATTTGCACCCTTATCTAAATAAATCATCCGGGTTAGCCCGGCAATCCCCAACATCCCCAATATCCCCATGAAAAAATTATTCCCTGTACTTCTGCTCCTGCTCACGCTCAGCCTTTCAGAGGTTACCGCGCAGAACAACCGCCGCCATGATACCAATTACAACGGCTGGTTTATGTATTACGGCACGCACAAGCTCACCGATAAATGGAGCCTGCACACCGAGTTCCAGTTGCGGCGCTACCACGTGGTCTCAGATCCGCAGCAGGTGATGCCCCGCGTAGCCATGGTGTACAATCTGTCTGATCGCGCCTCCGTAGCGGCCGGGTACGCCTACGTACACACCTATCCGTACGGTGACAACCCCGCCGCCGATGACTTCCCTGAGCACCGCACGTATCAGCAATTGCAGTTGAAAGACCAGCAGGGCATTTTTGGTTTGCAGCACCGTTTTAGGTTAGAGCAGCGCTGGATCAAGTTTGCCGGTGCCGAAGACTACACCTACATGAACCGCGTGCGGTACCAGTTCCGCACCAATATTCCACTGGCGGGCCCAACGCTGGAAGACAAGGAATTCTACCTGGGCTTGTATGACGAGGTGTTTGTGAATTTCGGGCCCAACGTGACCAACAACATCTTTGACCAAAACCGCGCGTACGCCGCCCTGGGTTACCGTTTCCATAAAGACGCCACGCTGGAGGTTGGTTACATGCACCAGCACGTGGCCCAGCGCAACGGCGTATGGTTTGAAAATAACCACACCCTGCAGGTAGGCCTTACCTATAACCTAGATTTCCGGAAACAGACTACTGCCGCCCAATAAACCATCATCTTATCGCTGCCAACCCGGCTCCATCGTGAGTATCCCTTTCCTGAAATGAAGAGGGTTTAACCAGAGAAGGGTAGGCAAGCGTATATATTCTGTGCATTCATTTGAAAAACTTTCTGTTTCGGGGCCGATTTCTGAAAACCGGTCCCGAAACTGTTTACCCTAAAACGCAACAGTTTGGTAAAGATCGCGATCACCGGCCCGGAGAGCACCGGAAAGTCAACCTTGTCGGCGCAACTGGCGCAGCACTACAACGCGCCTTGGGTGCCCGAGTATGCCCGCACTTACCTGGACCAATTGGAAAGGCCCTACACCGCCCCCGACCTGGAGGCCATCGCCCGCGGGCAGCTGGCGCTCTGGCAAGCCGAGGAAGCCAAAAATCCGGAGCTGCTTTTCCTGGACACCGAGTTGCTGGTGCTCAAGATCTGGTCTGAGCATTCTTATGACATCTGCTCTTCCTTCATCCTGGAGAACCTGCGGCGGCAGAACGTAGACCTGTACCTGCTCCTGGATATAGACCTGCCCTGGACGCCAGATCCGCAACGCGAGCATCCGCACCTGCGCCAGTTTTTCCATGATTGGTACAAACGCGAGCTGGACCAGATGGGCGTGCCTTACGTAGAGATATCCGGCTCCGCCGAGGAGCGCCTCCAAAATGCCATAAAGGCGGTAGACAAGGTGCTTCATCCCTAACCCCAATCCTCACTATGAAAACTACCTTCCTGGAAAACGAATACGTGCGCGTGGGCGTGAAAACCGCAGGTGCCGAGCTATGCAGCCTGGTAAAGAAAGACGGAAACCGCGAGTACATCTGGCAAGCCAATGCTTCTTTCTGGAACCGCCACGCGCCGGTGCTTTTCCCAATTGTGGGCCGCCTGCCGCAAGACCAGTACCTGCACCAGGGTAAAACCTACAGTTTGCCTCAGCACGGGTTCGCCAGAGACCAGGTGTTTGAGTTGGTAGAGGAGGGGCAGGATAGGTTGGTGTATGAGCTGAAAGCCTCGGAAGAAAGCCGGAAAGTTTACCCCTTTGACTTTGTGTTGCGCATCCTTTACACCCTGCAGGACCAGACCGTGGAGGTGACCTGGCAGGTGCACCACGCTGGTGAGGGCGAGATGCTGTTCTCCATTGGGGCGCACCCGGCTTTCAACGTGCCCATGCAGGAGGGAGGCGCCTTTGAAGATTATTACCTGGAGTTCTCCCAACCTGAGTTATTATCGCGTTACCTGCTGGAAGATGGTACCGGGCTGCAGAACGGCCAGACCGAGCCCGTGCTGGACAACATGGCCGTGTTGCCGCTCCGCTACGAGCACTATGAGAAAGACGCCATGGTGTTCAAAGCGTTCAAGTCTGAGCGCGTGACCCTCAAAACCGACCGTCACCCACACTTCGTGCAGATGCAGTTCGCCAATTTCCCTTACCTGGGCATCTGGACCAAACGCGTGGGCGCGCCATTCCTGTGCATTGAGCCCTGGTACGGCATTGCAGGCACAGCCGGGGAGCCTATTGAACTCAGCGAAAAAGAAGGCATGCAGTCTTTGGGTACGAACGAAACCTTTGAAGCTTCCTATACCATCAGCGTAGGCTAGTCTGTTCCAGGGCTGTTTTTCTCAGAATAGGCTTGAAACGCTGGAAGCCCTGCTTCGCGATTTTGAAAGGTTGGAAACGGCTGGAAATGCAGGTAGCTTTGTGCCTGGCCGGCTGCCCAACAGAAAGCGGCCCGGTTTTATTCAAAGGCAAAGCAAAATGGAAGTAAAAGATAGCAACGGCACCCTGCTCAACGAGGGCGATTCTGTCACAGTAATCAAAGACCTGAAGGTGAAAGGGGCTCTTCCACCACCATCAAAAGAGGCACGGTAGTGAAAAAAATCAGGCTCACCGATGATGTCGAAGAGATTGAGGGCCGGGTGGAGCGAACCGTTATGGTCTTGAAAACGTGCTTCCTGAAGAAAGTATAGAAGAAACAGAAAAGGCGCCCATGGGCGCCTTTTCTGTTTCAAAAGCTTATTGCGGCGCTACGTTGCCCTGCTCATCCAGCGGGAGAAACGGGTTATAGGCTACTTCCCAAAGGTGCCCGTCTGGGTCAGAGAAATAGCCGCTGTAGCCGCCCCAGAACACCTTCTCGGGGTGTTTTACAATCGTGACGTTTTTGGATTGCAGTTCCTGGAAAAGCGCATCTACCTCCTCTTCGCTGCGTAGGTTATGCGCCAGGCTGAACCCTTTAAAGCCGGTTCCTTCAGCAGGAACATGGGCGTCTTTGGCCAGCTCCTCCGTGGGGAAAAGCGCCAATTGCAAACCATTGAGCTGGAAAAACGTGATGCCTTCCTGGCTGGCAGGGGTGCGTTCCCACCCGAAAACGGATTCATAGAACTGGGTGGCCGCCGCCACGCTGGATACACCTAAGGTGATCAGGGTGATTCTGGGTTGCATCTGTATAAAAGGGTTTATTGATATATAGGAAAGGATCGTTTACGGGCTGTTTTAACCAAAACACGCTTAAATCAGGAAGCGGGTAAGATGCCCAGTTGCTGCAGGAGTTTCCGGGTGACAGTCTTCCGGCAGGTGGCGAAATCCTCGTTTTGGGTCTGCACGTCTTTGTGCAGCCGGGTGGCGAAGAAGTAGACGTTGCCTTTGGTCTCCACGTAGCCCACATACCAGCCAATGT
This sequence comes from Rufibacter aurantiacus, assembly GCF_017916345.1. Taxonomy (NCBI): domain Bacteria; kingdom Pseudomonadati; phylum Bacteroidota; class Cytophagia; order Cytophagales; family Hymenobacteraceae; genus Rufibacter; species Rufibacter aurantiacus. The sequence continues at coordinate 950,558 of NZ_JAFMSV010000001.1, read as the reverse complement.
TTCTTCCGTTGTGGCTGGTCAGGCCGGTTTTGGCTCTGAGGGTGTATGCCGGTGTTTCTTCTGCCACCATCATCTGCTTCACTTTCTGGATGTTCTCCCTGGAGAAAGGCAGCCTCTCCTGGTAAAGCTTCTGCAGGAACTGGATTTGTGCCTTGGGTGAGATGGCAAAATCACCGTAGTTCCAGAAATCGGCGCCTTGGGCGCCGGAGAACTTGCCGTTGCCGTAGCCGCAGCGCTCTAGATGGTTGCGGTATTTGTCAAGGCCAATCTGCTGGGCCAGGCGCACATAGAACCAGACCGTTGAGTTGGTGAAGGCGTGCTTCATGTCCGTATCGGCGTTCCAGGCCGGCACGCTCCGCTGCTGACCATCCCATTTCAATACTTCATTTTCATCCCGTACCGCTTTCTCCTCCAGCAGAATAAGAGAATTCAGGATTTTGAAGGTGGAAGCCGGTAGGGTGGCCCGTTGCGCATCCTTTGGGTGGCTGTAAGTCCAGCGGTTCTGTATGAGGTCATACAAGGTAAAACTACCTTCCAGGCCGCAATCTTTAAACGGCTGCTGCAGGTTCTGACCAAAACCTAAGAAGGGTAGAAAAAGAAAATACAGACCAAAGGCAAACAGATGCTTCATAAAGTAAACTTGGCAGTTCAGATTTTCCTGCCAAGTTTACTTTAAATATCTGGTTCCGGGTAGATTGGGCTTCCTTTTCTTCTGGCAATGCCTTGCCTAGGCCTAAGCTTAGAAAGTTGTCTGCCGGCAGCTTTCTCCTTTTCATGAGTTTGCAGAAAACAATTGGCACGGCAGCAGGTTCTCAGGGTAAACAGGGTAAAAAGCCAGAGAATAGAAATTCTTGCGGGGAGGGGCAGGTGGGCTAAGTGCTGGGCTTTCTTGAAAATCGTAAATAAAAACTTACTTTTGTTTAAATATTGCAGATGTCTTCCTTTCCCTCTTTTTTGGTTCCCAACCCCAGTGCCATGCAGCGTGAAGCTAAAAACTCATTTGACAGAGTCTACTACGTAATAGAGCACAACCCTGAGCTGAACATCATAGACACCAAATGGTACGGGTATGCCTCTCAGAATGACCTGCGCAAGGCCTGCGAAATTGGGCTTGAGTTGCTGGAGCAAACCAAATGCCCCTACAAACTGAACGACAACAGTGAGCTGACCGGTCCCTGGGCCGATGCCGTAGCCTGGTTGGAAAAGGATTGGTTGCCCCGGGCCATGCAAGCCGGACTCCGTTATCTGGCCCACGTAGCCCACGAGCATTCTTATGGTGAAACCGCTGGTCAGGTTATGCAGGTGAGCAAAATAGGGCGCCAACTGGAGTTCTGTGCCTTCAACTCCCGTCCGGAGGCGCTGGCCTGGCTTAAAGCCTGTCAGCTAAAAGAGAGCAACTAAGCCGTTTAGCCCTAGCGTTTTTGCCTGCGTTTTTTAGAAAACAGAGCCTAAACATAAACACGCTTACCGCTGCCGGGCCATGGGCGCATCTGCCGTCTCGGTTTCTTCGTTCACCAGGAAGAGTGTGCGGGTAGGGTAGGCAAACTCAATGCCCCGGTTCTGGAACTCCTCATAGATCCTGAAGTTGATGTTCTGCTGAATGTCCATGTACTTGTTGTAGGAATCGCTTAGGACATAGTAAACCACCTCATAGTCCAGGCTAGAGTCACCGTAACTCATAAAGTGGGCGCGGTCAAACTCAACGGGGTCCTGTGCTTTCACAATGTCTTCCAGCAACCCGGGAATGATTTTCATGGTCTCCAGCGAGGTCTGGTAGGTGATTCCAAGCTTGAACACCACGCGTCGCCTAAGCATCTGTTTGTAGTTATGGATGCGTGATTTGGTCAAGTCACTGTTGGCAAATACCAGCAGCTCCCCCGAAAGGCTTTTCACCCGCGTGGTTTTGATACCTATATAATCCACGGTGCCGCTCTTATCGTCAATCACAATGAAGTCGCCGGTTTCAAAGGGGCGGTCAAAGAAAATCACGAAGTAGTTGAACACGTCACCCAGAATGTTCTGCGCGGCCAGCGCGATGGCGATACCCCCAATCCCCAGACCTGTGATAATGGTGGTCACGTTATAGCCCATGTTGTCAAACAGGAAGAGCAGGCCCACCATCCAGATCACCGCGTTGATGATGAGCATGAGGCCTCCCAACTGCTTAACCTTCTCCTCGCCGCGCTCTTGCTTTCTTACATAAGACCTGAGCAGCATGAGAATAGTGGTGGAGATCAGGCGCACAAACAGGAAAGTGATCACCATGGTGGTCACCACTCCCAGCACGTTCTGGGCTTTCTCTGATAAGGTAAGATAGCTGATGCCGGCGTGGATAACGGCAAAGTAGAGGGCCGGGAGCAGGAATCGGTCCACACCTTCCACCAGCAGATCGTCCAGGTGGGTTCTGGTGCCTTTGACCCATTTCCTGATTTTCCGGAAAAAGATGTGCTTCACGGACCTGAGGAGCAGCAACCCGATAATGATGACTCCTAAAGCGAAGAGATAATCAAAAACGCTGTTGTGGTAGTAGGTCTGGTTTAATAATCTGTTCATTTCTTCAGCTGGGGGTGCACGGCCGCCCAACTTACGCCAGGCCGCAGATAGTAAAACAATAACCAGGGTATACGTGCAACCCTCGGACAGTAGTTATACTAGGACCATGAACGCGCTGAGGCATTCCATCTCCAGAAGACTTGGGAATGGAGCGCCGTGCGATCTCAGAAAAGAAACAGATTACGGTTTGGTTTTGGCAGCCTGAGCAGCTTTGAGGTCGCAGTTTTCTTTGCGGCGGGTATCTGTGATGGTGAAGATTTTCCAGCCTTCGGGAGAGCGGTATAGTTGGAAGGCATCCACGCCGCAGTGGCTGAAGGTGTCTCCGGCATAAAAAGCATACTCGCACCAAAGGGTAGCCAGGTCTCCGTCAATGTTCACTTTCACATCCCAGATGCGCTCATCCAACACCTGCGGATGGGGCTGCGCAATCATCTGCACAAACTTGTCCATGGGTGTCTCGCGGGGCAGGACCTTGCCGTCTTTGCCGGCGCCTACTGAGAACAGCCGGGCATTGGGCGCCAATACCGAGCGGGACATGGTGCTGTCGCCGGCCCGCATGCCGTCAAAGAAACGCACCACGGCTGCCTCTACAGCTTTCGCATCGGCTGAGAGCTTAGCAGGCGTGGCTTTTTTAGTCTGGGCAAAAGCCGACCCGCTGAGCAGGAGGCAGAAAGAAAGCAAAAGGAGGGCGCGCATAGTGGGTCTGTGGTTATAGTAGGCTCTGTTTATAAAAGCAAAGGCCTTGAGAAGGCCAGAGCAAAATACGTTTTTCTTTTTATATAAGGATCAACCGGTCCTGGAGCAGGGCCCTGAGCTCGGGTGGCAGCCCGAAGTGCGTGTCCATGAAGTCATCCAGGATTTGGCGGGTATGCGGCGAGATCAGCCGCTGAATCTCCTCCATCGCCTCGCCGCTGATCATGTACGGCATGTAAGTGTATAAGAGGTCCTTGCCTTCGCACTGGGCGTAGATCTGGTATTCTTTGCAGGCTTCGCGGGGCGTACCCGTCACGATGCAGTGCGAGAGCCAGTTTTCCAGTTGTAAGGGGTTGGGTAAAGAAAGCAGGGCCTCGCGGCGGGCCACCAGGTCTACATGCTCAGAAAAATAGGCGTCAATCTTACTTCTGGACTCTACAGACAGCTCCTCCCGCATCTGCTGGGCACAAGGCACGCACATGGCATATTCCAGCACAGTATCCAACATGCCGTCCTGGGGATAAAAGCGCACTGCTTTTTCTACCAGGTAACTCACGCCGTCTTGCAGCAGGTGGCGCTCGCAGGCGATGCAGGTCTGGAACGGCTGCCCCGATGCTCCGCAGTGGAAATCGGGCGGAATGGGCTCAAATTCGTGGGTTAATTGAATAGAAGGTAAATCCATAACAGGAAAGATAAGCGCGGTTGACCCGCCTAAGATACTCTTTTAAGGGTTTGGGGTAAACACTGGGAGGCTGTTTTTAAGGTGTTTTTCAGAAACTGGGCCCGAAATGAGCATTGGCTAAGGGTTTATATAGAAGGACGATTGGTGCTGGTATGCTTATTGGCAGCTGGAAGAAAAGCCTGAAAGAATCAAGAGGAGCGACTGAAAAAAGGGGCCATAGTGTTCACGTCTGCAAAGCCAGTTTGAGGCTCGCGCCTCACTGAAGTTGAAAACTTCAGCCCATGGTAAGTCCAAGTTGAAAACTTAAACCAGAGAAACCAAAAATTTTGGTCAGGAAACCAAAGACTTGAATCAGGGCAAAACTTAATCAGAAAAATACTTGAACCAGGGGAATCAATGATCAGGGAACTACAGACAGAATGAAACAGCCTGAAATAAGGAAGGACAAAAAGATCGCTTTGTGCTAAAGGGAAACCTGTTTCGGGGCTAATAATCGGAAATCAGCCTCGAAACAGGTTTTGCAATTCTGCTTAAGCCAGGTACTCCTTAAGTCAGGTATTCTACGGAAGTGGTGGCGCGGGAACCGGCATTAAGGTCAATGGTGACACCCATTACTTTGAGGAACTCCCGGATAAAGGCGGGATGGCCGGGCCAGGCAGGGGAGGTGACCAGGTTGCCGTCTACCACGGCTTCGGTGGCGTCTACCGGAACAAAGGTGCCGCCGGCCAGACTCACTTCTGGCCCAACGGCCGGATAGGCGGTGAGGCGGCGTCCTTCCACCACGCGGGCAGCGGTCAGGATCTGGATGCCGTGGCAAACTGCGGCCAACGGTTTGTCTTTCTCCATGAAATGCTGCACCACCTCCAGCACGCGCTGGTTCAGGCGCAGGTACTCGGGCGCGCGGCCTCCGGCAATCACCAGTCCGGCGTAGTCCTCAGGGTTGACATCCGCGAAAGCGTAGTTGAGCTGGAAGTTATGGCCGGGTTTCTCGGTGTAGGTCTGGTCGCCCTCAAAATCATGGATGGCGGTTTTGATGGTGTCGCCTTTCTTTTTGCCGGGGCACACGGCGTGTACGTCATACCCCACCATGAGCAACATCTGGAAGGGAACCATGGTCTCGTAATCCTCGGCGAAATCGCCGGTGAGGAACAGGATTTTCTTTTTGTTTTCCATAGGATGATGCGTTAAGGATAAAAGAAAAACATTGCCGGTTCTGTTAACCGGCCAGTCAATTGGTGCTTCTACCAGCGGCTTGCTCTTATGAAGTTGCGGAGAATTAGGTTAATAGTCAATAAGTTATATGGGTTTGATGGCGTTTTCAGAGGTTCCGGGTTAAGATGTGATCCTTCTTAGCCTGCAGATGAATGGCTCCTCCCTTTCCGGGCGAAGGGAAATTTTAGCATCTTTGGCCTGGTAAATGACCTGTTCTATGAAACGTACTGCCCTGCTTTGCTTCCCTGTTTTTCTGTCGATGGCTTTGGCCGGTTGCTCCAGTAATCCCTACGCCGCTACCAACAAGGTCTATAAGAAGCAGGCGAAAGCCTTTGCCAAAGCCCTGCGCGCCACGCCGGTCACCAATCCCGGCGAGGATAGCCTCATGCAGGGTGACCAGTGGGTGGGTACCACCAACTTCAACCTCCGGAAACCCAACTTCGTGGTGATTCACCATACGGCGCAGAACTCTACGGAGCAGACGCTGAAGACCTTTACTTTAGCCAGAACCCAGGTGAGCGCACATTACGTGATTGGCCGCGACGGCAAGGTGTACCACATGCTCAGTGACTATCTGCGGGCCTGGCACGGCGGCGCGGGCAAGTGGGGTAACAACTCAGACCTCAACTCTTCCTCCATCGGGATTGAGCTGGACAACAACGGTTCTGAGCCCTTTGCCGAGGCACAGATCAACAGCCTCTTGCAGGTGCTGGCCATCCTGAAGAAAACCCACGGTATTCCGGCTGCCAACTTCATCGGGCACTCAGACATCGCGCCCAGCCGCAAGGTAGATCCCAATCCAACTTTCCCCTGGAAGAAGCTCGCCGAGGCCGGTTTTGGGATGTGGTACGATGAGGAGAAGGTGCGCAACTCGGTATTTGAATCCATTATCCCGCCTTACCAGGATTCCACGGCCGTAACCGCAGACAGTACGGCCCTGCCTAAAGACACCACCGCCGTGCCTGTCACCATAGCTCCTCCCGGACCAGTAGTGGTGGTAGACACTATTCCGCTTTCCTTCCAGCCCAAAGACGCCCTCCGCATCATTGGTTACGATGTTAAGAACCTGGACGCGGCCATCAAGGCTTTTAAGCTGCATTTCGTGCAGAAGGAAGTGAACGGCATCCTCACCGACGATGACAAAAAGGTGCTGTACCATCTCTATAAAAAGAGCCTGGAGTAAAAGCCTTAGCCTAAGTTGGAATAGGTCCGAGAATTAAGTCGGTTTTTATTCCTCTGATACTTGTAAAGAGGTAATGCAGAATTATCCTATCTTAAAGAGTCTCCTCGGTCTTTTCTCAGACAGACCGGAAGGTAAACCTTAGGACCAGCTTTGCTGGATTGGTCTGTCTGGGGGCATACCAAGGAGAGAGGGTAAAGGCCAAAGGGAAAGAAGGGAGCAGAATGCCTGTGTATCTGGGTATTGCGAAGGAGTTCCGGATTTCAACGCGTAGATTTGGTTCTGTGACTCATGGAGTTGCCGTTTTTGGCCTGTTTCTCAGAAAAGAGCGCCTAAACAAGTGCACAACTTCGGGAAAGCCAACACTTTCCCGTAACTTTGGGCGTTTTTGAGAAAGCGGGTTTTGCGCCCGTGAATAGCCGCATGCCAGAAATAAAGAAGATAAAACCCCCGCGTACCAAATACCATAAATGGATCAGAACCCTCTGGAAGACCTTCGTCTTCGGGGTATTGTTCATCGTCCTTTACTTTGTTGCCGTTGACCTGAACCTGTTGTACCTGTTTGGGGAATCACCGGGGCTGGACGACCTGGAGAACCCAAGAAACAACCTGCCTTCTGAGATCTATACGTCAGATGGTTTGCTGGTGGGCCGGTATTTCCGGGAGAACCGCGACCTAGTGCCGTATGACAGCATCGCACCCGTGATGGTGAAGGCGCTGGTGGCTACTGAGGATGAGCGTTTCTATGAGCACCAGGGCATTGACCCTATCTCGGTGCTGGCGGCTGTGAAAGACAACCTCAAAGGTGATTCCCGCGGGGCTTCCACACTTACCCAGCAGTTAGCCAAAAACCTCTATAAAACACGTACCAAGAATACCAAAGGCATTTTGGGGCACGTGCCGCTGGTGTCTACGGTGGTGGCCAAAACGAAGGAGTGGAATACCTCTATTAAATTAGAGCAGCGCTACACCAAAGACGAGATCCTGGGCATGTACTTGAATACCGTTGATTTCGGGAGCAACGCCTTCGGGATCAAGGTGGCCGCCAAGACCTTCTTCTCAACCACGCCAGACAAGCTGAAACCCGAGGAAGCCGCCATGCTGGTGGGTGTGCTGAAAGCGCCCACTACCTACAACCCGCGGTTCAACCCCAAGAACGCAGTGGCCCGCCGCAATGTGGTGCTGCAGCAGATGGCTCGTAACCAGGTAATCACCCAGGCCGAGGCAGATTCCCTGTCCCAGCTTCCAATTGAGCTGAAATACCACGTGGAACAGCACCTGGACGGAGTTCCGGCCTATTACCGGCAGGCGGTGAACGAGTTTGTGCGCAACTGGGCCGAGGAAAAGGAACTGGACATCTACGCTGATGGCCTCAAGATCTACCTCACCATTGACTCACGCATGCAGCGCCTGGCCGAGGAAGCCCTGCAGGAGAAGATGAAGACTTTGCAGAACCGGTTTGAAGGTCACTGGCGCGGGAAAAACCCGTGGGTAGATGACCAGAACAACGAGATCCCGGGCTTTATTGAGAATGCCATCAAGCGCACAGGCGTGTACGCGTCTTTGAAAGCCAAATACGAAGACGATACCGTTTCTATTAACCGGGAACTGAATACGCCCAAGAAAATGACGGTCTTCAGCTGGAAAGGGCCTAAAGAGATGACTATGAGTTCTATGGACTCGCTGCGGTATTACAAGCGTTTTCTGCGGGCCGGCATGATGACCATGGATCCTTTCACCGGGCACATCAAGGCCTGGGTGGGCGGTATTGACTATGAGAACTTTAAATACGATCACGTAAAGCAGGCCAAGCGCCAGCCGGGTTCCACGTTTAAGCCGTTTGTGTACGCGGCCGCCATTGACGGAGGTTACTCACCCTGCGACAGGATTCAAGACAAGCGGGTGACCATTAAATACGTGGAGAACGGCAAACCCATGGAGTGGACCCCGCATAACGCCAGCTACTCCATTTCCGGGCAGAACATGACTCTGCGCCATGCCATGGGCCGTTCCATCAATACGGTGACTGCCCAGCTGACCGAGGCCATTGGCTGGGAGACCGTCCGCAGGTTTGCCCGGCAGCTGGGAATCACGAGTCCGCTTGAAGCGGTGCCTTCCATTGGTTTGGGTTCATCAGACGTGAGCATCTATGAAATGGTGAACGCCTACAGCACTTTTGTGAACAACGGCTTCCTGAACAAACCCATGCTGGTGATGCGCATAGAAGACCGCAACGGCAATGTGGTGGAGCAGTTCAATCCGCAGCAGAAGCGGGTGATCTCAGAAGAGACCGCTTTTCTGATGGTGCACATGCTCAAAGGTACCATGGAAGAACCGGGCGGTACCTCACAGGCCCTTTGGGAGTACGACCTCTGGAAAAAAGGAAACCAGATTGGCGGTAAAACCGGAACCACCTCTAACCACTCAGACGGATGGTACATGGGCGTGACCAAAGACCTGGTGACAGGCGTTTGGGTAGGAGGGGAAGACCGCAGTATCCACTTCCGGACCTCGGCTACGGGCGAAGGCTCTAAAACCGCGCTGCCCATCTTTGGGCGGTTCATGGAGAAGGTGTACCGTGATTCTAACCTAGGAATTAAGCTGGGGACTTTCCCTAAACCTAAAGTGAAAATCAACAAGACTTATAACTGCATCACGCCAGCGCCTCCCCGCAGACCAAAAGTGGTAGATACCACTGCCGTAGACACCATGCTGGAGCAGTTGAATGATAGTATCTCCTCTCAGTTTTAAGCGGCCCTGGCTTAGGCTTTAGAAGACTTAAGGATAGAAGGCCGAAAGCCCCACAGGAAAGATAATGCACTTTCCTGTGGGGCTTTCGGCTTTAAGGCAGGTTTGGTGTCTGTAAAAGCTTTGTTTCTTCTATGGTGTCAAAAAGTTGTGTGCTGGTGCTTAGGCAAATGCTTCTGATCGTAAGCGATGCTGTTTTCTACTATCCGCGGCAGCCATTACCAAAGTACGGGTGGGAGGAAAAAATTACCTGCGACTGGTCAGATGAGAATCAAGCTAAAGGCAGGAGCAGTAAAGCCATAAGTCGTTTTTGCCTTGTTTTTGTTATTTCAGCTTGAAAACGCTTTTAGCCTCGTCTTCTGGGATAGTGAATTCTGTAGGTCTCTTCACGCGCTGGTTTGTAGCCCGACTCCTATTCCATCCACCTCTCCCAAACGAGTTAGCCTTTATCCTTCCTCAAGCCGTCAAGCCTTTTTGTTTTCTGATACAGAAGCTAAAAAGGCCTGCGAAAAGGTGTTGGTTTAACCTTATTAAAAGTCTTTAAAATACATAATTTTTGATTCTGCGTCCTTGGGCTGTAGTCTGCAAACCCTTGTAAAAAGCTGCTTTTAGGCCTATGTTTCTTATTGTCAATACTTTATATATATAATTAGTCTATATATTAAAATAATATAATTCTGAATAAAATTATAAAGCGCCTTTATGGTAATAGAGAGGTCTCATCTTCAAAGTATTAGCCTGCCTGAAAAGGTGCTTTTAAAATCCAAATTTCCCGGAAAATTAGTGGCGCCCCTACGAGAATAGAATAAATAAGGTTTAACTTCTTTATATAAGATTTAGCTTTTGTTTGAAAAGTTATATTTTGCTTGTTGCGTGGTTTTGTTTCAGTGCATAATTTTGGATTATCTAAAAGTAGAGAGAATTGTACTCTTTATGATGGTTCCACTTAACTCTTATGCGGTATATACGATAACTACTTGATATAAACCCTATTTAATCCTGGCTAAAAATGGAAATAACGAGGTTATTGATACAAAAGCTAGGTTGAGGGATGCAGAGGTTAAACTTGCAATTGTGTTTTTTCTATCTAAATCAAATTTTACTATAGCTTAGTATTAGGCTTGCATACTAGTAGAATTGTTTTATGTATTGAATAAATCCATTTTGTGGAAATAGCCCTGTATTTCACATCGCAGGTAATGCGAGGGCTCTCACTTCACTTTATTTACCTCTAATAAGCCTAATTAATTCATAATTAGAGGTTTAAAGCCGCGTCTGAATTGTATTAAGTCTTCATGCTCCCCCCTTCATGGATTCTACCTGATTTTTCTACCTACCACGCGCCCATGAACCCTATTAAACCCATTCTTTTAAGCTTATCTTTCTTTCTCTCCTGTTTAATTCCCAGAAGTTCTAATGCCCAGACACCCACTGAGGTAAACCTTAAAGTAACTTCCATTGAACCATCCCTGAATACCGGTACAGATTATGCTCCCTGGCTGCTGGATGACCTCAGTAAATTGGTTCAGAATAACTGGACAGCCATCAACAAGCAGTACATAGACGTTGTCCTGAATCTGGAAAGCCGGAGTACTATCTCAAGAGTTTCTCTGTATGATTACCAGGGAACCTTCACCACCAACCCAGCCTACATCTACGCCTTAAAAGGCACCGAGCGGCAACTCCTCGCCACTTTTGACGGAAGAATGTTCCTGCAGTGGGTAGATATCAAACCCAGCACCCTTACCGAGGCAGATGCCATCATCGTCCGGAAGTACGCGAACAACATTCCGCAGAAAGTAAGAATCTACGGTCAGCCCGTAGGTAGCGTCACCAACACCACCCAGTCTACTACGGTGGCCTCAGTGATCACTTTCAACTCGCTTCCTGCCAAGAAATACGGTGACGCACCTTTCCTGCTGCAAGCCACCAGTACCAACACGGTTACTCCTATCAACTTTACCTCATCCAATACCGCAGTAGTAACCGTGGCTAATACCACCGAGGGTTGGAAGGCCACCATCCTGAAAGCCGGTTCTGCCACCATCACGGCCTCACAGCCGGCCGGTAACGGATACGCCGCCGCCACTAACGTGAGCCGGACTTTAAGTGTCTCTACCGTTCCGGCAATCATCACCTTCAATGCTCTGCCTTCCAAAAAAGTGGGCGATGCGCCTTTCACTATCAGCGCTACCAGCACCAATACCACCACACCTATAACCTTCACGTCTTCAAACCCAGCCGTAGCCACGGTGGCAAAGACTACCGAGGGTTGGAAAGCAACGATAGTAGGAGCCGGTACCGCCAACATCACTGCCTCGCAGGTAGCGGGTGGCAACTATTCCGCGGCCGCCAATGTGACCCGCTCCCTGGTAGTAGGTACCAGCAGTACAACCACTACTACCACTACCACCACAACCCCGGTAACCGGCAACATTCCTTATAAAGGCTACTGGGGTTACCATAAAGACAAAAGCACCCAATACATTGACAAGCTGTTCAACGGCGTGGTGAATGAAACCGTGAGCATGGGTAACGGGGAAATGATGCCTGTGGCAGACGTTGTCCTGAACTTCCCGGATCAGATGGAGGTGGAACTGCAAAGAATCAGCTTCTATGACGGTAGCAATACCATTGCTGCAGGATCTGAGATCCAGACCATTTACGTGGAAAGAGGCACCGGCAAAGAGATTCTGGGCCCTGTCTATAACGGCAGCAAGTACAATGTCTGGGTTGACCATACCCTAACCACTTCCCTCAAGGTAAGTGCCGTTATCCTCCGGAAAAAGAAAGGCGTGAGACTGCCAGACGAGATCAAGTTCTACGGGAAATACAAGCCTTATACCCCGCCTACTTTCACCAAGCCCGCTTATCCGCTCAAAAGAATGCTGGGTGTCAACACCTATCCGGCAGATAACTCCAGCACCATTGCCGAGCGACTTGTACAGAAGATTGCCGCCATTGAGCCTTACAAAGTAGTAAGAGATTACGTGGACTGGGGGATTTTGGAAGCCTACGAAGGGACTTACGGCTTTAACCCAACCCTGAAAGGAAGCTGGAAACTGGATGAGATTTACGCCCGCCACAAAGCCAGAGGCAAAGAAGTGCTGGTGTGTATCAAGAACATCCCCGGCTGGATGGTGGCCACGTATCCATCGGCCATTGATGATCATGAAAACGCCCCGATGCCGTACAAAAGCACCTATACCACGGGCACCAACTACTTCAACGCGAACTACAACGCAGATAAACTGAAGCCTGCTTCCTACATCAAGATCGCCAAACTAGCCTTCCAGTTTGCCGCCCGCTACGGATCCAATACCAGCCTGAACCCAACCCTGGTAAAGACCAAAAGCACCGTGAAGATCGGGATGAACCTGATTTCTAAAATGGAGGCCAATAACGAGCCAGACCGTAACTGGAAAGGCCGGGCTGCTAACCAGAACAGTGATGAGTATGCCGCTTACCTGAGCGCGTTCTATGACGGCCACATGGGAACCCTGGGACCTGGCGTGGGCGTGAAAAACGCTGACCCTAACATGAAAGTAGTGGCTGCAGGTATCGCCACCACCAAGACTGGTTTCTACCAGGGCCTTGTGGACTGGTGCAAAAAGAACAGGGGCTACCTGCCCAACGGGAAAGTGAACCTTTGCTTTGATGAGATCAACTACCACGCCTACAACAACAACTTTGACGGCGAGCAGTACGCCGATGGGGTGAGGGTAGGGGTTGCCCCAGAGCTTTCCCTGGCGCCGCTTAACATCAACAAATTCCACCAGATGAACCGCGAGATGGTGGGCGACGGTGACATGCCGATCATCATCACCGAGACTGGTTATGACTGGAACAGCAAAACCCAGGGAACGAAAGTAATAGGGGCGAAAGACAAATTTGCGGTGCAGGGCGACTGGATCCTGAGAAGCTCTCTTGATTATGCCATGGCCGGTCTGTCTGGTCTGTATTTCTACCAGCTCTACGATGACGCCAGCGGCTCTATCTACAACACCACGCAATTTGCCACCAGCGGCCACGTAGACCGGAACACCCTGGTGCGCAGACCTGCCGCCGACTACATCGCCCAGGTTGGAACAGAATTCGGAGATTTTGTGCCGGTAACCCGCCTGAGTTCTGACCCACGCATTGACAAGTACCGCGACGACTCTGGCAAGAACATGTATGCCTGCTGGGTGCCTGATGATGAAGACCGCAGAGTGAACTACACACTTTCTCTGGGAACCGACTCAGCTAGTATCTACACGCCTACAATCGGAAGCAGCACTTTTGCGGTGAAAAAGGTGAAGACAAACCAGGGCAAACTGGCCATTACCGTAACAGAGACCCCAATCTTTGTCCTGGCCACAGGTCCAATGGTAATGACCACCACCAGCAATGCTGTGGAGGAGACTAAAACCGCTGAGCTTGTGCCAACACTGGAGACTAACCTGTCTGTTTACCCCAACCCGTTCAACCAGAACACCACTGTTGAGTTCCTGGTAGCCGAGTCTGGTGAGGCAGTGCTGGATATCTTTGATTCCCACGGTAAGCTGGTGCGTCACCTCTTTGTAGGAAACGCTGAAGGCGGGGTGCCGCAGGCCATGCAGTTCAACGCCCAGGGCTTGCCAAACGGTGTCTACATTGCACGATTAACCACCGGTAAGAAGACCATCACCAAGAAACTCTTGTTAATGAACTAACCTGAGCGGTTGTAAAGCGAGAAAGTCCCCTGAGAATCCGTTTTCAGGGGACTTTCTCGCTTTTTGGCTTCTAAACAGCTAAACGTCAGGAGTTGAGATGAAACAGAAACCTTCGTGCTTGTGAAAGGTGAAAGGTACTCTTCAGGCAAGGCTACAAAAAAGAAACCCCTCACTGGTTTGCGCCATTGAGGGGTTTCTTTTTTTTGAGTTATCTTTTACTTAACTGTGCTTGTCATAAAGCGATTCCAGGGCTTCCTGAATGTTGTTGTACTCAAAGGTGAAGCCTGTCTGCAGCACCTTGGTGGCGCTCACGCGGGAACTGTTCAAGACAATCTCGCTCATCTCGCCCAGCATCAGTTTCAGCCCGAAAGCCGGTACATTGGGGAACACCATGGGCTTATGCATAACCTTGGCCAGGTTACGGGTTAATTGCTCATTGGTGGCAGGGTTGGGCGCCACAGCATTGTAAACCCCTTCCATCTGGCGGTCTTCAATGGCTTTGATGCACAGGCGGCACAGGTCATCAATATGGATCCAGGACATGTACTGCTTACCAGAGCCCAGTGGGGCGCCAGCCAGCATCTTCACGGGTTTGGCTATCTGCGGGAGCGCCCCGCCCTTGTTGCTGAGCACGATCCCAATCCGGAAGATAACGGTCCTGATGCCTAGGTTATGGACTTGCCAGGAAGCGTGCTCCCACTGTTTGCAAACCTCTGCCAGGAAGTCTGATCCATAGCTGCTTTCCTCCATCATCAAACGGTCACCGGAGTCACCGTAAATCCCTACCGCCGAGGAGCCCAGATACCCTTTTACGTGGTGCTGGGTTTTTTCCAGGTACTGGCAGAGCAGATTAGTGGATTGGATGCGGCTGTTGAGGATTTCCTTTTTGCGGGCCATTGTCCATTTCTCCCCAGAAACGCTGGTACCGGCCAGGTTGATTACGTAGTCAGCGTACCGGATGGCGTTCTCATCAATATAGCCTTTCTGCACATCCCACTTAAAGGTCTTGTAGCGGGCATATTTATTTGGGGTGCGGCTAAGGTGAGCCACTTCATAACCGCTGTCAATCAACATTTCTGACAGCCGTGTTCCCAATAAACCGGTGCCCCCGGCAATCAATATCTTATCTGACATGTTGCGATATCTACGGTCTACGCCCAGACCAACTTATACGGTAAATTGCCTAAATAGGTAGGGCTCATACTAATACAAGAATAGTCACTTGGAAACAAAGCGCAGGCCTGAAAAATTCATCTTTCCTTTCTTCTGCAGACCGCTATTTCTGGCTGCGGATGGCCTGCAGAAACTCCAGCCGGTAGACATCCTGCTCAAACAAACCAGAATACTCAGAGGTGATGGTGCTACTGCTCACGTCATTCACGCCGCGGCTCATCACGCAAAGGTGATCGGCCTCAATGAGTACGGCCACGTTCTCAGACTTGAGCACATCGCGCAGTTCCTGGGCAATCTGGCGGGTAAGGCGCTCCTGCACCTGCGGCCGGCGGCCATAGTACTGTACAATGCGGTTGAGTTTAGACAAGCCAATCACGTGCTCATTGGGGATGTAGGCCACGTGGGCTTTGCCAATGATGGGTACAAAGTGGTGTTCGCAGCTGGAGTAAAGGGTAATGTCGCGCTCTACCAGCATCTGGCGGTAGCCGTACTTGTTCTCAAACAGGCGGGCCGCGGGCCGGTTCTCGGGGTTAAGGCCGTCAAAGATCTCCTTCACGTACATCTTGGCTACCCGGCGCGGTGTGCCTTTGAGGCTGTCGTCTTGCAGGTCCAGGCCCAGAAGGGTCATAATCTCCCTGAAGTGGTGGGCAATGCCGTCTATTTTCTGTTCATCGGTGAGGTCAAACGCATCTGGGCGCAGCGGCGTGTCTAAAGAACCGGCAAAATGCTCCTCCTCGGGATCTTCCTCGTTCCAGTCCCTTTTATCCATGGTATTCAACAAAGTTTCTTTCGGTTTCAAATAAAGTGATGGACAACGCATAGTTTTCCGGGAGGTGGGGGCGAAGACGCTGCCAGATGACTACGGCGATATTCTCGGCGGTGGGATTCAGGTGTTGAAACTCCTCGGTGTCCAGATTCAGGTTTTTGTGGTCAAATTTATTTAAAATTTCTGCTTTTATGAGAAGACTCAGCTTTTTCATGTCATAGACATAGCCTGTGTCCTGGTCTACCGGGCCGGTAAGCTTTACTATGAGGTCATAGTTATGGCCATGGTAATTAGGGTTGTTGCATAGCCCGAAGACGGTTTTGTTCTGCTCATCGGACCAATTTGGGTTATGGAGCCGGTGGGCAGCATTGAAATTCTCTTTTCGGCAGACGGTCACATTCATAAGGCTGGAAACAGGAGTAGAGGCAATTTAGTTTTCCTTCGGGGTTTTTCTACTATACGTGCACCGTATAAATTTGCTAAGGCTTAAGGACTAATGCGGATAAATGGATTAATTTTGCGGCCGATTTAAAGCAGATAATGAACATGGAAGGCAAACGTACGCGGGAATTAACAGTTGTGTTATTGCTCTTATTTTGGGGAATGGCCACCGCGGCCTGGGCGCAGCGCTCAGCGGTAGAGGAAACCGAGGTGGAGGTGAACGGCATCAGCCGGAAAGGGCAGCGTATCATGATCCAACTGGACAGCAAAGTGGTGGAGAAAGCCTGGGCTACTTTTTTAAAGGAAAAATCCGGAGGGGTGGTGAAAGGGCCTTCCATTCTGCCCACGGCCAAAGCGCAGGCCGGCAAAGGAATCTATGCCGTGGAAAAAGCCCAGCTAGACTCCATCAGCCGCAACCCGCTGCGCATTGTCTCCAAAGTGGAAGCAGGTGAAAAAGGTACCCTGCTGTGGTGGTCGCTGGACATGGGTAACGCGTACCTGGGCAAGAAGGAAACCCCCAGAGAGTGGACGAACGGTGCTGCCATTCTGCAGCAATTTGCCCGGAACCTCTACAAGCAGGACATCCAGACGCAGATCCACGATGCCGAGAAAGTAGTGGTCAACACCCAGGCCAAGGCCGATCTGGTGGTTCGCGAAGCGAACGAGATCCAGACCCGGATCACCAAAAACCAGCAGCGGAAACTGGAACTGGAAGCCGCCCTGTCCGCCACTGCCAAAGAACTGGAGCAACTGCAGAAAGACGTGCAGAACAACCTGAAACAGCAGGAAACGAACAAGAAAGAACTGGAGAACATGCGCCACGCCGTGGAGATTGTCAAAGCCAAAATGGACAAGATTGACTAACCAGAGCATGTTGAAATAAACAGCCGGGCCCGAGGTAAACACTGCCTCGGGCCCGGCCGTTTTAGGTCCGTTTTTGCGAAAACGGCCTCAAAACGACTGCCCTTCTCAGCACGATACTTCTTGTCCGGCCTTGAAACTGGCGGTAATGGTCACATTAAAAAGGCCTCTGAATCCGGTGCGGACCTAAGCCGAAGAAGAGATTTGTAACCTGGGTCTGTACCTTTGCGTGCCATACACAAGCGAACAGGAGGAGACCGGCCGGGCATTGCGTTATGATTGTAAGAGAAAGAGAAAATTGGTTTAAGATGCTCTTCGTCTGGAAGGGCTCCGTTTTACCGGCCATTCTGCCCCGTTTGGGACTGTTGCTGCTTATCTCGGTGGCGGTGGTGTTTGTGCAGGGACGGCTGTTTGAGTACAAGATCCCGCTGAACCCGGCGGCGTTTACTTTGCTGGGGGTGGCGCTGGCCATTTTCCTGGGTTTCCGGAACAACGCCAGCTACGAGCGTTTCTGGGAAGGCCGCAAGCTCTGGGGTGCCCTGCTCATTGACACCCGCTCACTCACCCGCCAGGCCCTCACCATGACCGGCCTCCCGGCAGATTCGCCCGAGGTGCTTTCCTTTGTGCGCCTGCTCATCGCCTTCACCTACGCGCTCAAACACCAGCTGCGCAAGACAGATCCTACTGAAGATTTTGAGCGGCTACTCCCGCAAGAGTTGGTGCAGAAGCTGGCGAAAGCCCGTTTCAAACCTATTTTACTCCTGAGGGAAATGGGCCAGTGGGTGCAGGCAGGAAAAGAGGCCGGGCGCATAGACTCCATCACGCAGGCCGCCATTGACCATAACCTGAACCAGCTCTCCAACATTGTGGGTGGCTGCGAGCGCATTGCCAGTACGCCCATTCCGTACACCTACAGCGTGCTGCTGCACCGCACCGTTTACCTGTACTGTTTCCTGCTGCCGTTTGGGCTGGTAGACAGCATCGGGTGGATGACGCCGCTCATGGTGGTGTTTGTGGGCTACACCTTCATGGCCCTGGAATCCATTGTCACCGAGATTGAGGAACCCTTCGGCACCGAGCCCAACGATCTTGCCCTGAACACCATCAGCCAGACCATTGAGGCTTCGCTCCTGGAAATGGCCGGTCAGGAGGTGCCCAAAGGATTGAAACCGAAAAAGAAGTTTATCCTGGATTGAATTTCAGAAGTTTTCGGCTAAAGCAAAGCTCTCGTTTTAAGCCCGTTTTTAAGAAAACGGGCTTAAAACGAGAGCTTTGCTTTAGGAATCTCTTAATGGTTCCAGGAACCGAATTTGCCGGCCTGGTAATCGGCGTACGCCTGGTGGATTTCGGCCTGGGTATTCATCACAAACGGACCCTGCGCCACTACCGGTTCATTGAACGGCACGGCATGCCCGAAGAGCAGGATGCTGTCCGCAGAGGCTTCTATGGTCAGTTCCGGGTCATCGTTATTGAATTCTACCAGGTTTCTGAACGGTACTTCTTGGCCATTCACGGTGAGGGTTCCTTTGATGATGTAGAAGAAGATGTTCCGCTCGGCGGGTACCTGCAGGCTCAGTTTGCCGCCCGGCTGGAAGTACACGGTGCTCAGCACGATGTCTGATAAGGTTTCAAAAGCGCCTTTATGCCCGTCCCAGCTACCCGAGACCAGGTTTACGGTTACTTTGCCTTCGTCCAGGGTGAAGGAGGGGATGCTCTCCTGCTGCAGGCCTTCGTAGCGGGGCTCGGTCATTTTGTGTTTTGCCGGCAGGTTCACCCACAGCTGCAGGATCTCCAGCGGGCCGCCCGTTTTCTTGAAATCTGAGGAAGAGACCTCGGCGTGGATGAGGCCCTTGCCGGCGGTCATCCACTGCACGCCGCCCGCGGTGATCACGCTCTCGTGCCCGCCCGAGTCTTTGTGCATGATGTCGCCCTCCAGGATGAACGTGACGGTTTCCATACCCCGGTGCGGGTGCGGCCCGAACGGCAATCCGCGGTTATTGGGCTTGTACACCTGGTGCCCGTGGTGGTTCAGAAACAGGAACGGATCTATCTGCTGCACGCTGCGGGAGGGCAGGGGCGAGTACGTGACCAGATCCGCGATGGGCGAGTACTCGGCTTTATGGATTCTCTTGATGCTTCTCATGTGGGTTCCTTCAATTTCCTGCTATATACGCAAACCGCTTGGGATAAGGCCCGGATTGCCGCTTACCTGCGGGAAAGCAGCCTAGGCCTGCAACAGATGTTTTTCAATGGCCAGGGCCACGCCGTCTTCAATGCTGGGGGCGGTCACCTCTTTGGCGGCGGCTTTGGCTTCTGGGCGGGCGTTTCCTACGGCAATGCCCAGGCCCACGGCGCCCAGCATCTCCACATCGTTGTAATTGTCCCCGAACGCCATGACTGACTCCAGCCCGAAATCATAGTGTTTTTTCAAAAGCAGCTCCAAAGCGGTGGCCTTGGAAATGGTCTTCGGGGCGATTTCCAGGTAGCGGTCATTGGAGCGGTAGATGTGCAGCTGCTCCCCGAATCTTGGGTTTAAGGCTTCCCAAAGCGTTTGGATTTCCTCGGCGGCGCCCATGCACATGACCTTATGCGCCCCGGTTGACTCGGCTTGCCAGGCCTGCAGAACTTCCTGGGTGGAGGAGATGGTTGGCGTCACTTTGGTGTGCTTGATCTCGCGCTGGGTCCAATGGTCATCCTGCGGCGCGTGCCAGTCATCGTTCTGGTACAGACTCACGTTGATGCTGGTGCCCTGGGCCAACTGGGCAATCTCCAGGCACACCGAGGCCGGAATCTGCACGGTGTCCAGCACGCGGGGCTCCTGGGTGGAGTCATCGTAGAGCAGCACGTAACCGCCGTTGAAGCAGATCATGGGGTGGTGCAGAATGCCCAGTTGTTCCTGCAGATGGCGCACAGCGCTGGGCATTCTAGCCGAGGCCATGATAAAGGGCAGGTTTTTATCTAAGCGTTGAATGGTGTCAATGGTTCTTTGGGAAAGCTCACGGTCACTGTTAAGCAGCGTGCCGTCAATATCGGAGCAAATGGCGCGGATGTTCATGCGTAAGGAATGCGGTTGTTTGTTCCTCCAAAGGTACGGCAGTCAACGGGGAAAGGAGGAAAGTTTTCTGAATCGTTTTGGGTCTGTTTTCAGAAAATTGGGCAGAAAAAAGGAGATGGTGGAAAAGAGGAAATGCGTGCAAAAGACAAGGCATGCCTTGTCTCTACAAAATTAACCAACATTGTTCTTTAGCACATTAGAAGAAAATCCCCTCTTAAGGGGGGTAGGGGTGGGTCTACGTTTCAGACCTGTTTTCAGGAAAATAGCCCCTAAACACCTTCCTAATGCCACCTCAACTCTGGACTCAAGACTCAGAACTCAGGACTCCCTTTTATGCCTCCCGTTTCTCCAGCCCCAGAATCTCTCTAAATGTTTCTTTACCGGGTTTTAAGCGCTTCAGGTTTTCAATAAGGGTGATGGACCGGTCAATGCGGAGCTGAGAGCTTTTCACCGCCGCAACGTGCTGGATGATGTAGCGCTGCATGCCGGGTTTTAGTTGATCAAACTGGGCTTTTCCTTCGTCATCCTGGTGGAACAGTTCGGTGAGTTCCTCTGGCACGGGCGTGCCGTACTGGCTTTCGTCCTTCTCCAAAGTTACGGTGACCTGACTGCCTTCCTTCAGGCCCAGTTGTATCAAACGCTGTTTGGTCAATGTAATGTAGCCTCGGCCCTGACCCAGCGCCACTAGGCCGCCCTGGTAGGTAAGCCCGTTGTTTACCGTTACCAGCAGACGCACGTTGAACTTGCCGCCCAGTTCCTGCACCACCTCCGCCGGAATCTCCAGGTAATGCGTGCCCATGAGGTACTCTAGTTTGCCGATGTGGGTGTTGAAGTGGATGGGAGGCATGGTTGGAGAAGTTGGATTTGGGGAATTGAAAAAAATGAAATTATAATGGCTTTGCGTTGGTAATACCAGGGTCTTCTGTTAGTCTTTTTATGCTGCGACTTTCTCCTTTTCTATTACTCTATTAATTCTAGGTTGTAGAAACCAGATACCTATTGGCAAGAACAGAATTAGCATGAAGTCACCGAAGTAGTCCCCCAGGCTCGCTTCCGTTTTCATTTCCAATGACTTCAGGGTTTTAGCTGGGAACGCTTGAGAATAGAGAAAGGCGAACATCAGATAGAAGAAAGGAAGAGCGGCAAGTCCGCTGAATGACATGCCGTGTTCATCAGAGATTATTGAAATTGCCAAATAACCGCCAATCCACGCAAATGTATTTATTAGGAAGAAGGTGTTGTTAAGCTCTACTTTTTTCGGGAGAAAGTCCTGCAAGGAGTATCCGATAATGAGTGGGTAAATGTAGTACGCCAATAAACCTACCAGATTCAAAATAAGTGTAGTCATAGGGTTGCCTTGAATGGTAGTGTTTGATAGAGCTATTCCTATCATGAGAAGGATAAATATTTGCCAATTCTTAGCTCTTAACAGTATTTCCATTTAATTCATTTTACATGATGACTGACTACCAATTAGAGTAATGTCTCAGCATTATTCCTAGCAGGCACTTCATTCCCAAAACTGTCTCTGGTGTTTTTCTGGACTGCAATAGCAGCAAAAAGACTAAGTAAGAATGACATAGCATAAAACCCTTTTTCACTAAGGAGCAAATTGGCGTTCCAAAGTCCCACTGTCAGCAACACCACCGCCAGAATGGTAGAAAACCAGCTAAGTCCATAATAGATGTTGGTAACGGGTATACCATCCAGTTGATCGCGCACACTTTTCTGGAGAGAAATAGCTGAGAACAAACCATACATTAAGATGGTGAAATAATAACCCTTTTCGTTCAGCAGCATTTCGGCATTCCACAACCCAATGATGTAAGCTGTAACGCCAGTAAGTAAAGTAGCCCAAGAGGCCGCAACAAACGCATTTGATGGTTTCTGATTCATTTCTGTCTTTTGTTAGGTGATGAATCAAAAGTATACTATGACCGCAATCTTTCTTTTGACAATTATCAAAAAGAAGAATATCAAGCGTGGCTCCGTATTCTGCTCAGCGTTTCCTGACTAATCCCAAGGTAAGACGCAATTTGTCCGAGCGAGACTCTTTGGAGAATATGTGGTGAGGTTTCCATCAGCTGTTCATACCGCTCCCGCGCCGTTTTGAATTGCATGGCCATTAACCGCTCTTCCAGTCTTATATAATATTGCTCATTGATAATCCGTACAAGGCGCTCAAGATCTTTATGTAAATCAAACAACCGGTTTAAAGCATCAAAGCTAATACCCCACAAGGTGGAGTCTTCTAAGCTTTGTATGTTTTCTACGCCCGGCTTTCGGGAGATAAAGCTATAAAAGGAAGTAATGAAATTATTTTCAAAGCCGAACCAATAGGTAATTTCCTTCCCATCAAGGTTGTAAAATCCGCGCAAACAACCTTTTTCAAGAAAGTATAAATTATTGCACACCATGCCTTCTTGTACAAGAAAAGAATTCCTTGGTATCTCTACCTGCGTCAATGATTGGGAAAGAGCCTCCCACGCATCTAAAGAAATGGGGTGATATTTTGAGATGCAGTTAAATAACGCATTCATATTTTAAGCATTCTTACTATAACCAAGGAGTTAGAATTGATTATTTAGAAAAAGGATAAATTAATCTTTCAATGTATCCAACGTCTAGTGCATAAGGCGTGCAAGACCGTCAGCCGAAGCATGAAGTTTATGCAGTATTATAGTAGTCCTTTCTTGTCACTTGTTACAAATCAAGTTTAGCGCTTTTAAAATAGATTCTCATGTTAGCTCTCTGCTTTTTCCTAGGCAGAAGTTCCTGCCCATCGGCTGAACCGCTCATTGTATAATAGTCTGCGCTTTTAAATTCAACAAATCCATAGATGACTTGCTTTGTAGTAGGGTCAGGAACTTCTGACAACACAATTTTAGTGTCTGTACATGGCACTTCAAGTCTAAATATTAAACTGTCGTTCTCTTTATAGGCGTATGTGGTAAATTCGTCCGAAGCAAGCATATGATAAAGGGATGCTTGGCCTTTGATAAATTTTATTGAGAAACCTGCCCCACCGAAAAGACCATAAGCACCATCTATGCCCAAGGTGTCGCCCTTCCAATAGTAAAATGATTTAAAAACTGTGCTTTTATTGTCTTGTTCTTTAAGAGATATATTTAATGTGTCATTCTCATAGAAGTCAAGCAACATACGGTTGTTATAAATCAAAAATTTGTCTTGCCCGGCTCCGAATTGAGAAGGACTTATATTCTTTTCAACTTCCGCCTTTATTGATGGATTAATAGTAAGTCTGCTAGCCGAGTTGTCTTTTTTAGATTGTCCTAATGAAGGAAGTGTCGAAATAAAGATGATTATTATGATAAAATATTTTATCATTTGATTTGTAGCCTATGATTATCTATAACAAGAATATAAAAAGAAATTCATTCCGATTACCCGTTCAAAAGAATAAATAACCAGAATGAATTCAAGAAAGCTTCACAAATTTTAACGCCTACTTCCTAAACGCTTTGAACTGCTTGATCAGGCCGTTGGTGGAGCTGTCATGTGAGGTTACTTCCTCAGCAGAGGTTAGTTCCGGCAGAATCTGCTTGGCCAATTGCTTGCCTAGTTCCACGCCCCATTGGTCGAAGCTGTAGACGTTCCAAATCACGCCCTGCACGAAGATCTTGTGCTCGTACATGGCCAGGAGGCTGCCCAGGGTTCTGGGGTCCAGTTGCTTGAACAGGATGGAGTTGGTAGGCCGGTTGCCTTCAAAAACCTTGAACGCCTTCAGGGTTTGGATCTCTTCTTCAGAGCAGCTCAGGCGGTGCATCTCGTCAATGACCTGCGCCTCGTCCTTGCCGTTCATCAGGGCCTCGGTCTGCGCGAAGAAGTTGGCCATGAGTTTAGGATGGTGGTCGCCGATGGGGTTGTGGCTGATGGCCGGGGCCAGGAAATCACAAGGAATCAACTTGGTGCCCTGGTGAATGAGTTGGTAGAACGCGTGCTGGCCGTTGGTGCCGGGCTCGCCCCAGATGATAGGACCCGTCTGGTAACTTACTGGCTGGCCGTTGCGGTCTACATACTTACCGTTACTCTCCATATCGCCCTGCTGGAAATACGCCGCGAAACGGTGCATGTACTGGTCATACGGCAGCAGCGCGTGCGACTGGGCGTCAAAGAAGTTGTTGTACCAGATGCCCAGCAAAGCCAGGATCACGGGTAGGTTCTGGTCTAGTGGCGCTTTGCGGAAGTGGTTGTCCATGGCATGCGCGCCGGCCAGCAACTCCAGGAAGTTCTCGTACCCTACGGTGCAGGCAATGGACAGACCAATGGCCGACCACAAAGAGTAACGGCCGCCTACCCAATCCCAGAACCCAAACATGTTCTGCGTGTCAATCCCGAACTCAGAAACAGCTTTGGCATTGGTAGACAGCGCCACGAAATGCTTCTTGATGTGCTCCTCGTCTTTGGCGTTCTCCAGGAACCAGTTGCGCGCGCTGTGGGCGTTGGTCATGGTCTCCTGGGTGGTGAACGTCTTGGACGCGATCATGAAGAGCGTGGTCTCCGGGTTTATTTTTTTCAGCGTCTCGGCGATATGCGTGCCGTCTACGTTAGAAACAAAATACGTAGTAATATTGGGTTTCTGGTAGGCTTTCAGTGCCTCGGTCACCATCACCGGGCCCAGGTCAGAGCCGCCAATGCCTATGTTCACGATGGTGTCAATCGGCTGGCCGGTATAGCCTTTCCAGGCGCCGCTGATGACCTCGTTGGAGAATTTCTCTACCTGCGCCAGCACGCGGTTCACCTCAGGCATCACATCTTTGCCATCCTCCAGAATAGGTGTGTTAGACAGGTTGCGCAGGGCCACGTGCAGCACTGAGCGGTTCTCGGTGAAGTTGATTTTCTCGCCCGTGAACATGGCCTCAATGGCATTGGGAAGGCCGCACTCCTGTGCCAGTTCTACCAGCAGTGCCCGGGTTTCCTCCGTGATTCTGTTTTTGGAGTAGTCTAGCAGAATGTCCTCAAAAGTGACGCTGAACTTCTCAAACCGCTGCGGGTCCTGCGCAAAGGCATCTTTCAGGTGGTTGTCTTTGGTTTGCGCGTAATGCTGCGTCAGTTTTGCCCAAGCCTGGGTGGTAGTAGGATCTATGGATGGAAACATGCGTGTGTCTTTAGTACAACTCTATAGAGAGCGAAGTTAGGAATTGTGACGACTTTAGGAAAATGCGTTTTGCAAAAGCACCCCGGCAGACCAAAGCGGCCCAAAGTTGTTTTAAGCCCGATTTTCCAAAACAAGGCCCAAAACAGAGAGCGTTACTGCACCCCCTGTTGGATGAGCCTATCGGCGAAGGCCTCGTCTTTCCAAGCCGATAAGCGGGTAGGTTGCCGCGGATTCACGTTGAGGTACCATTGCTCTAGAATCTTCTTGACCGCTGGGTAACGGGCCGAGAAATCACTGAAGGAGTTGGGCGAGATGGTCTGCTCACTGGGCCGCGCCGGCACCGCCACCACCAGGCTCCTCAGTTCGCCTTCGCTTTCCAGGATCATCACGCCCACCGGCAGAATCTCCAGCACCGTACCTGGTTCTTTCTGGTTGCATAGAATCACCACCGGCAGCGGACCAGCCTGCTTGCCATCCACGGAATCAATCAGTGTGGACGGAATAAAACCCTCGTTGCCGGGGTAGGGCAGAAACTCCAGCTTGCGGGGCTGGCCGGCCTCCAGTTGCGGCACAAACTTTTTCTCCTGCGCATCATACACCTGCGGCATGGTGGAGCCTGAGGGCGTTTCCACCACCGCCTGCCAGTGCTTGGTCTCGGTGATGGCCGGGAGTTCACGGTAATTGGGTTTACAACTGAGGCAGAGAATTGCCAGGAGAAGCAGCGGGAGCGGCCAATAAGTAGTTATGGTAAAGGGCATGGTGGTAGCAGGAAGTGGCGGCGTTATAAGCCTGTTTTCTGTAAGATAGCTAAAAAACAGATTCTTTCCAGCAGAACCAGAAATCTCCCTTTCCAGACTCTCCTGCCCATTCTCCCAACCACTCATTCACTCAATCTTTCACCCACTCATTCACTCATTTATTACTGCAGCTCTTCCAGCAATCGGAAGGGGTTCAAGGCTTGTAGATTCAGCGAGTATCGCATGTTGTTTCGGAAATCCTTGAGGTTTTTGGGGAGGTCATCTGCGTAGTTGCTACCCGCCACCGGGAAGTAAATCTGGAGGGCGTTCCGGAAAAAGGAAAGCTGCAGACCCGTGCCGTAGAACAGTTTGTCCTGCTCTTGCACGCGGCCCAGGTCCAGGTACACGGCGAAGGGCGACACCGGTAAATCGGCGGTGAGGTTGAGGGCGGTCAGCCATTCCTGGCTCACTACGGGCACCCCGTTGCGGAAACCACCGTCCTGCCGATTGGTCTGCCGGATGGCCGCGGGGCCGCCCGGTAAGGTGGTGAACATCTCGCTGCGGTTAAAGAACGGCGTCTGCTTCAGGAAATCAGGGCTGCCGGCCAGACCCAAGTAGAACGGGCTGTTCAATTGGTCGTTGTTGGTTATGAACCCCGCAAAAGCCCGTAGCCTGATTTCTTTATCGGGCCGGTACTTGTGCCAGTTCTCCAGAGAAAGCCTGAGCCTAAGCGGCCGGAAAGTCGTGCGCCCCTCGTCTGTTAAGGAAATAGGCGAGGTGGAAACAGCTTGGTATTGGAATAGGGTGGCATCCAGGTTTACCCGGGTACCGCTCACCGCATTTTTGGTAGAGAGTTGATAGGCTACTCGCGGTGCCTGGAAATCGGGAAACAAGTCATCCTGCACAAAATGCCAGCTCAGGGAAAGCTGCTGGCGGAATGTGCTGGGGCCGTGCAACCGGTTGTAAAACGTTAAACTAGGCGCGATGCTGTGGAAGTTAGCAAACCGCTGGCCCAGCACACCCAGTTCCACCTTCCGCAGAAAGCCTTGCGCCGGAATCCTGAACTTGACATCGGCCAGGCCCGTCAGGCTGCTGCTCCCAAACCCGTACATCGGGATGACCACGTAATTGAGTTTATGCTCCGTAAGAAACGAGTTATAGAACAACACTCCTGCTTGAAACTTGTCAAGCGTGTTGTACCCCAAAGCCGGCGCTACGAAAAGCTGCTTCCTATCTACTCGGTCTACGCCCACCAGCGGGTGCAGGCTCAATGGCTCGGTTTTAGGAAAAAGGGCCCCTAAACGGTATTGGTTGTCTCTTCGGTCTAGCTCCGGGAACACATACTCAGGGTCCAACACGATACGGTCAATGCC
Organism: Rufibacter aurantiacus; assembly: GCF_017916345.1. Lineage (NCBI taxonomy): Bacteria > Pseudomonadati > Bacteroidota > Cytophagia > Cytophagales > Hymenobacteraceae > Rufibacter > Rufibacter aurantiacus. The sequence continues at coordinate 923,271 of NZ_JAFMSV010000001.1, read as the reverse complement.
AGTTGCGGTGAAGGTAACAGTCTGTTCTTTTTCACCTGGTTTGGTCCAGTGAGATTCCAGTACTTTCCCCTCGGCGCTTAATGCGGCCACTTGTACCGGCAAGGTCAGTTTCCCCGTCTGCCGCACTACCGCCTGCGTGGCGCCGCCCGAGGTAAAAACGGTCTCCAGATGCGCATCTGGTAGGGTGGTGGAAGGCAGCAGGTCCCTGAAAAACCAATCCAGCTTTTCGCCCGTGGATTTCTCCAGCACGGCTTGCAGGTCCTCGGGGTAGGGGTGCTTGAATTGCCACTGGCGGTAATAGGTGTGCATAGCGCTATCCAGGCGAGCGGTGCCCAGGTACTTTTCCAGGTACAGGAACAACTGGGCCGTTTTGAGGTACACGCCGGTGCCGTAATTTAGGGTCCTGAATTGAATGGCAGGGGCGGTTACCGGTTGGTCCAAGCCGCGGCTGGCCGATGATAAATAGGCTGGGTTGTCAATGGCGGCCGGCGGCAGATCATCCACCCCGAAAAACTTCCCGAAGGCATTCTGGTTCACCTCGGTGGAGACCATGCCCGCATACGGGTTGCGCAGGGCCTTGGTCCGGAACTCATAGTAAGAATTGATTCCCTCATCCAGCCAGGGATGCGCGCGCTCGTTGCTGCCCAGGATGCCATAAAACCAGTTATGGCCCACCTCGTGGATAATGGCCTCGGGCTCCGTCACGGTCACCATAGGGTATTCCATGCCTTCGCCGGCGCTCAGCGCGGCATCTACCGCCGTAGCTTGGGAGTAAGGGTAATCGCCCAGCCACAAGGAGTAGGAATACACGACATCGTTGATCTCGTGCGCCCTTTCAACCCATTGCTCGGCCTCCCGGTTTGTGAACAGCAGCCAAGTGGTCACGGCGCGTTTGGAGTAAGGCAGCGTGACCTGGCTTTTGAGCACGTTGAACCTTTTATCGGCGAACCACGCGAAATCATGAATGCGGTCCTGTTTGTAGCGCAGGGTTTTGGTTTTGCCTGAAGAGGCCGGGAAATCCAGATCGGTATTGTCAAACGCCTTTCGGTTACCAGTAAGTTGGGCCAGGCTGTCCAGGCGGGCGCGCTCCGCGGGGTTCTGCAGCTCACCGGTAGCGCCCACGGTGTAGTTGGCCGGCAGCGTGATGCGCACATCAAACGACCCGAACTCCGAGTAAAACTCGCCTTGGTCCAGGTACGGCATGGGGTGCCAGCCTTGGTGGTCAAAGACCGCTGGTTTGGGGTACCACTGCGAAATCTGGTAAGACTGCCCTACGTGCCCCAATCTGGAAAAAGAATCCGGCAGCTTCACTTGGAACGGCGTGCTTATGGTAATTCTGCCGCCCGGCGCCAGCGGCTGGTTCAGTGTCAACTTCGCGATGTCTGGGTTTTGGGCATCCAGTTCCCATGTCACGTTTTGGCCATTAATTTTGAAATCCAGCCCCGAAATAGCCCCGCGCGCCTCCTGCTTCGCGAAGTGGAATTCATCCTCATCGTTCCGAAGCTGCTGCCGCGCGAAGGCGGTTTTCCGGTCCCGGTAGGCGTTGGGCCACAGATGGAAGTACAGGAATGTGAGCGTCTCGGGCGAGTGGTTCACGTACTCAATCTGCTCGGTGGCCGTGAGCGTGTGCCGTTCATCATCCAGCGTTACATCAATGGTATAGTGAACCTCCTGCTGCCAGTATTTCTTCTGTGCGAAGGTGAAAATCGGGAATAAAAGCAAAAGGGGGAGAATAAGCCGAAGGCGCATGGACAGAATCAGGGATTTAGCTGAAAAGTACGATTTTCCCGGAATAACGCCGGACTTCTGCCGAAAAGCTTCTACAAACTTGCCCCATAGATTATGTTTTGCCAGCGTAACCGCTTATTTTAGACGTTTATAGGCTTGTTTTCAGAAAAGAAGCCTGAAACGGAAGCTTCTTTTTAAGCCTCGGTTTCACCCATTACCCATTCCGCTCTTACTCTTGAATTTACCTCTACCAAACATGAACCTTTACCAGAAATGGGCCGCGGCATTGTCGCTGGTGGCGCTTACCCATGTAACGCACGCCCAAACCCCTAACCTGCACGCCCAGATTGACCAACTCGCGAATAAACTGGAGCCCAAAGTCATCCAGTGGCGTCGCGATTTCCACCAGAACCCGGAGCTGAGCAATCGCGAGGTGAAGACCGCTGAAAAAGTAGCCAAACACCTGAAAAGCCTCGGGTTTGAGGTGAAAACCGGCGTAGCCAAAACCGGCGTCATCGGTATCCTGAAAGGCGGTCAGCCCGGCCCCGTAGTCGCCCTCCGCGCCGATATGGATGCCCTACCCGTGACCGAGCGCAACAGCCTGCCGTTCGCCTCTAAAGTGCGCACCACGTTCAACAACCAGGAAGTGGGCGTGATGCACGCCTGCGGCCACGACACCCACGTAGCCATGCTCATGGGCGCCGCCGAGATCCTGGCCCAAAACAAAAAAGATATCAAAGGCACCGTGAAATTTATCTTCCAACCCGCTGAGGAAGGTGCTCCTGCCGGCGAGGAAGGTGGCGCGGATGTGATGGTGGCCCAGGGTGCTTTGGAGAACCCCAAGGTAGACGCCATCTTCGGGTTGCACATTAATTCCGCCACCGAGGTGGGTACCCTCAAATATCGTCCGCAGGGCACCATGGCCAGCTCCGATAACTTCAAGATCAAAGTGAAAGGTCGCCAGGCGCACGGGGCGTACCCCTGGATGAGCGTGGACCCCATTGTGGTATCGGCACAGATCATCAACGGCATCCAGACCATCGTGAGCCGCCAGATGGAACTCACCAACGAGGCGGCCGTGATCACGGTGGGCGCTATCCATGGCGGGGTAAGAACCAATATAATTCCCGAGGAAGTGGAGATGATTGGTACCATCCGGGCGCTGGACCCCAAAATGCAGGACCAGCTCCACGAGAAACTACGCCGCACCGCCGAAATGATTGCCGGAAGCGCCGGCGCCACCGCCACGGTGGAGATCGTGAAAAACACGCCCATCACCTACAACCACGAGGCCCTCACCGCGCACATCTTGCCTACCTTGCAGACCGTAGCCGGCCAGCAGAACGTATTGCTCACCAAAGCCGTAACCGGTGCCGAGGATTTCGCCTACTACCAGCAGAAAGTGCCGGGCGTATTTGTCTTCGTGGGCGGCATGTCCAAAGGCCAGGACCCCACCAAAATCCCGGCCCACCACACCCCAGACTTCATGATCGACGAAAGCGGCCTGAAATTAGGCGTCCGTACCTTGGCGTATCTGGCCGTTGATTACCTGAACAACCCATTGAAGAAGTAATAAACTTCTGTAACAATTCAGACGCATTTCGTCCCCCTTTGAAGGGGGTAGGGGGATGACTACTCATGCAGAGCATTGCATTCCTGAGTATTAGCAGGGGCAATCCCTTGTGGTTGCCCTTACTCCGATTTCAAAGCTTTCGGCATCTTGATACTGCTTGGTCATCCCCCTACCCCCTTCAAAGGGGGACGAAAAAAAACCTCACAAAACTACATAACCAATGCCCCGTTTTGAAACTGTTTTTTAAAAAGCAGCCTTGAACCGGGGCGTTTCTGTTTTTGAGGTATCAAGTAAGTTTGTCAGATTTCTTCCATTTCATGAAAAGTCAAATTCACCTTTGACTGTTCCTAAGCAAGGATTCTCCCCTTGAGGGGAGCGAAGAGGAGTGTTTACACCTGCCGGTCCACGCATTGCTGATTATTCATTGCTGCCCAAAAATTGAAGTGGCTTTAATAATTAACTCTGGAAAACGTCTCCTCCTTTGTAAACACCCCTCTTAATCTCCCCTCAAGGGGAGAATCTGCGTTTAAGAACTGCCTTTTACAGCAGTCCTTCTCTGTTCCTAATAGCGTGTGTTCCTGAACCCTCTGCTCCTCAGGTCGTACCTGTTTAGGACCCCTTTTCACAGAAGGAGCCTTAAAACAGAAGCGTATGCCACAGCCGGTCAGTGATTTCATAGTAGAGCGTCTTCATCAATGGGGCGTGAACCGCATCTTCGGGTACCCCGGCGATGGCATCAACGGCGTCATGGGCTCTTTGGACCGCGCCGAAGACAAGGTGAAGTTCATCCAGGTGCGGCACGAGGAAGTAGCCTCGCTCATGGCCTGCGCGCACGCCAAGTTCACCGGCGAAGTAGGCGTGTGTCTGGCCACCTCGGGTCCGGGCGCGATTCATTTGCTCAACGGTTTGTATGATGCCAAGCTGGATCATCAGCCGGTGGTAGCCTTGGTGGGCCAGAAGGCCCGCACGGCTTTGGGCGGACACAGCCAGCAGGAAGTAGATTTGTTGACCCTGTTCAAGGATGTCGCCAGCGAGTTTGTGCAAGTGGCCATGGAGCCCAGCCAGGTGCGGCATCTCATTGACCGCGCCTTCCGCATCGCCAAAGACCAGCGCACCGTCACCTGCGTCATCCTCCCCAGCGATCTGCAGGAATTGGAGTACCAGGAGCCGGAGCACAAGCATGGCACGGTGCACTCGGGCATCGGGTATCTGCCGCCGCGCGTGCTACCCCGTGACGAAGATTTGCAGAAAGCCGCCGAGGTTCTGAATGCCGGCAAAAGAGTAGCTATTTTGATTGGAGCCGGAGCCAAAGATGCTGCCTCGGAAGTAACCCAAATTGCGGAGGTGTTGGGGGCCGGGGTGGCCAAAGCGTACCTCGGCAAAGCTGCTTTGCCAGATGATCTGCCGTTTGTTACCGGCGCCATCGGGTTCTTCGGGACGGAAGCCAGCCACCAGATGATGGCCCACTGCGACACGCTGCTCATGATCGGGTCCAGCTTCCCGTACGCCGAGTTCCTGCCCCAGGAAGGCCAGGCCCGCGGGGTGCAGATTGACCTGGATGGCCGCATGCTCAGCATCCGCTACCCCATGGAAGTGCCGCTCATCGGCGATAGCGCCGAGACCCTACGCGCGCTCCTGCCGCTCTTGCAAAGAAAAGAAGACCGATCCTGGCGCCAGACCATTGAGCAGAACATCCTGAAATGGGAAGAACAATTAACCCAGGAAGCTAGCCACCCAGCCAATCCCGTGAACCCACGTCTGGTGTTCCAAAAGCTGTCGCCACGCCTCCCGGATAAAGCCATCTTGGCCGCCGACTCCGGTTCCTCCTCCAGTTGGACGGCGCAATACCTCAAGATAAGGGAGGGGATGAAGTTCTCCGTTTCCGGTACGCTGGCTACCATGGGCTGTGCTTTACCCTACGCCCTCGCCGCTAAGTTCGCCTTCCCGGACCGGGTGGCGTTCGCATTTGCGGGCGATGGCGCTATGCAGATGGGCAGTACCGAGGAACTCCTGACCATTCAGAAATACTACCGCCAGTGGAGTAATCCGCGCCTGATTGTGCTTGTGCTCAACAACCGTGACCTCAACTTCGTGACCTGGGAGCAGCGCATGAACGAAGGCAATCCCAAGTTCGATGATTCCCAGGTACTGCCTGATTTTAACTACGCCGCCTACGCTGAGAGCATCGGTTTGATAGGCATTCGGATTGAACGCCCAGACCAAATCGACGCCGCTTGGGAAACTGCTCTGAAAGCTGACCGTCCGGTGGTCATTGACGCCCTTACTGACCCGGAGATCATGCCCATCACCCCGCAGGTAGCCGCTAACTTCGCAGAGAACATCGCCGAAGCCATTGAGAAAGGAGACACCGCCGCCGAGCAGCGCCTGGAAGAACCTTTGAAGGCAGCTGTGGAAGAAGCGAAAGAAAAGAAGGAGTAACTGGTTCATTTAGGGCTTGTTTTTAGAAAGTAGGCCCTAAACGTTTCAAACGCTGGCGCGAGCCTCTGGCTCGTGTCCGCACGCATTCCTGATCCTCTTCTGCTTCCAGCTTTTCAAAGTCTTGGTATTCTGTTCCCTTAGAAGGAACCTCCCTTCTCTATGTCATCTTGGAAAGATCTTGTGGGCGGACTAAAAAGACGTTGAAGAAACGCTGCTACCGTTCGCTCCCAAGATCCTTTCAGGATGACAAAAATGAAGAGGTATGTTCAGGAATGCGTGCGGACACGAGCCGGAGGCTCGCGCCAGCGGTACACTACTGTTGCTTCTTATTGAAAGCCGTTCTCTAACTCCGCCGCTAAAATTCCTTTTCCCGATTGGGCGGCGTACTTTTGTGTTTTCAAGCTGATTTCATAAAATCGGCTGCTAAACAAAAGAGACCTAATGCTTTCCCATAAACCGTTTCTATTTTTCCTGACCTCCTTTCTAGGCCTGTCACTAATGGGCAGCGCGCAAACCAACGGGACGCAAACCCAAATCGATCAACTCGCTAATAAGATTGAACCCAAAGTCATCCAGTGGCGGCGGGAGTTGCACCAGAATCCCGAGTTGGGCAATTTTGAGGTGAAGACCGCCGAGAAAATCGCGAAGCACCTGAAGGCTCTGGGGCTGGAAGTGAAAACCGGCGTGGCCAGAACCGGCGTAGTAGCCATTTTAAGAGGTGGTCAGCCCGGACCCGTTGTGGCTTTGCGTGCCGATATGGATGCCTTGCCGGTGGTGGAGAACAACACGCACAACCTGCCTTTTGCGTCTAAGGTGAAAACCATGTTTGAGGGGCAACAGGTGGGCGTGATGCATGCCTGCGGCCATGATGCACACGTAGCCATGCTCATGGGGGCGGCCGAGGTGCTCAGCGGCATGAAAAAGGATATCAAAGGCATCATCAAGTTCATCTTCCAGCCCGCAGAGGAAGGCTCGGCTCCCGGTCAGGTGGGCGGCGCGAAACTCATGGTGCAGGAAGGTGTGCTGGAAAGCCCCAAAGTGGATGCCATGTTCGGGCTGCACATCAGGTCAGATGTGGAGGCGGGTACCATCACCTACCGGCCGCAGGGCATGATGGCCAGTTCAGATAACTTCAAGATTACGGTCAAAGGTCAGCAGTCGCACGGTGGTACGCCGTGGATGGGCGTGGACCCGGTGGTGACCTCAGCGTACATTGTGACCGCGCTGCAAACCATCGTGAGCCGACAGGTGGATGTGACCAACGCCGCGGCCATCGTGACCGTGGGTGCGATCAACGGCGGCGTTCGCGCCAACATCGTGCCTAGCCAGGTGGAGATGATCGGGACCATCCGGGCGCTGGACGTGCCCATGCAGCAGCAGATTCATGAACGCCTGAAGAAAACCGCCACCAGCATCGCTACCGGCGCGGGTGCTACCGCCGAGGTTTCTATCCAAGAGATGACGCCGGTGACCTACAACCACGAGGCCCTCACCGCGCACATGCTGCCCTCGTTGCAGCGCGTGGCCGGCACCAACCAGGTAAAACTTACCAAACCCGTGACCATCGCCGAGGACTTTGCCTATTTCCAGCAGAAAGTGCCAGGCCTGTACCTGTTCCTGGGCGGTATGCCCAAAGGCGCAGACCCCGCCAAAGCGCCCGCGCACCATACCCCGGATTTTTACATCGAAGAAAGCGGTTTGAAACTAGGCGTTCGAGCCCTTGCTAACCTGGCGGTGGATTATCTGAACAACCCTATGAAGTAGGTTTTAGGGCCGTTTTTCAGAAAAGGAACTAAAAACCCAGTGCCCGGCTTTTCGGGTGGAATTACCCATTCTATCATTCGTTTTACACATCAACATCCATACCCAAATACAACCTTGAAACTAGCATTAGTGACCTACGAAGCCATCCACAGCTATGGCTCATTGAGCGGCAGCGAAGACGGCGTCCTGATGGATTACCTCACCTCCAAAGGCATTGACATCACCCTGGAAGACTGGCATGACCCGGCCGTAAACTGGGCGCAATATGACTTGGCGGTGTTTAAATCGCCGTGGGATTATTTTGACAAGTTCCCGGAGTTCTGCGCGTGGCTGGACCGCATGGAAGCCCTGGGCATCCGCACGCTGAACCCTATCTCTACCATCCGCTGGAACGCCGACAAGCACTACCTGCTGGAGGTGGAGAAAGCCGGCCTGCCCATCGTGCCTACCGCCTTGCTGAAAAGAGGAACCGCTGTAGAGTTGGTGCAGTACTTCAATCAGTTCCAAACCGATAAGCTCATCATCAAGCCCTGCGTGAGCGGCGGCGCGAAGAACACGTTCATTGTGTCCCTAGGCGAAGTAGAAGAAGTAAAGCCCATGCTGGAGGAGCTGCTCAGAGCCGAGGATTACCTGGCGCAGCCGTTCATGCCGCAGATACAGGAAGAAGGCGAGTGGTCGTTCCTGTTCTTCAACGGCCAGTACAGCCATTGCCTGCTCAAATCTGCGAAGGACGGCGATTTCCGGGTGCAGCATTTCTTCGGGGGAACCATCCATCCGCAGGAAGCCCCGGTTCATCTGCTGGCGCAGGCCCAGACCATGGCAGGCCAGTTCGCCGAAGGCTGCCTGTACGCCCGCGTAGATGGTGTGGTAGTCGGCGAGGAACTGCAACTGATGGAGCTGGAGCTGATTGAGCCGTTCCTGTACCTGCACACCCATCCAGACTCGCTGGAGAACTACTACCAAGCCCTGGTCCAGATGATGGAAGAGGTTCCTTCGTCCGTTTCTTAGTCTATTTTAGAGAAACAGGCCCAAAACAGAAACTCCTCCCTGGCACTGACCCGGGAGGAGTTTCTGTTTCTATAGACTTATCAGCGGTTACCCAAACAGGTTGATGCTCATGCCGCCGTCCACGGCAATGCACTGGCCAGTGATGTACGCAGCGGCGGGCATGCACAGGAAAGCCACCGCCGAGGCCACATCCTCGGGGTTCCCGATGGTGCGGGTAGGGGTGCGGCTCAACACACTTTCCAGGTACTCCTGGTTCTGCAGTACCTGATCCGCCAAGGGCGTTCTGATGTACCAGGGCGCCACGCAGTTCACCCTAATGCCGTCCGGGGCCCACTCGCCCGCCAGGTTCTTGGAGAGCTGCACCAGCGCGGCCTTCGTCATGCCGTAAATAGCACCAGTGCGCACGTGCCCCAAACCCGCCACCGAGGATACGTTCACCACGTTGCCCTGCGGCGAGGCTTTCAGAAACGGATGGGCCAATCGGCACAGTTCAAAGGCCGAGGTGAGGTTGGTGTTCAGCAAGTAGCTGTATTCTTCAGGAGTGTACTCGCCTATTTTCTTGCGGATGTTCGTGCCCACGTTGTTCACCAGGATGTCCAGCGTGCCCCAGGTGTTCTCCACCAGTTGCAGCAGGTTGTGGCGGTCGGCAGGTTGGCTGACATCGGCCACCATGCCGGAGGCTTTCAGGGCCCGGGCGCGCCAATCGGTTACGGCCTGGTTTACCTCCAGTTCCTTGCGGGCCACTATGAGTACCTCCGCCCCGAAGGAAAGCAACTCCTCGGCGATGGCAGCTCCTATGCCTTTGGTGCCTCCGGTAACCAGGGCCCGGCGACCCTCTAAACTCCAACGGTTATTCTGCATGTACTTTTCTTTCATAAAATTGATGGGAAGGTAAGTGTACGCAGAATTTACCAGAACGGAAAACCGCTAGGCGGATGCCCTTAAAACGAAAGGTGTTTAAGAGCCATTTCCTGGAAAATAGGCGTGAAAAAGAGGGTTCACTATTGCCCATTTTAGCTTTTTAGTAAATAAGGTTCATAAAAAAAGAGGCTTCTAAAGGGAAGCCTCTTTTTTTATGAACCAGATAGGTTACCTATCTAAGAGCAGCCGCTTAACGGTTGTCTTACCAGCTACTGTAATCCGGCAGATGTAAATTCCGTTGGCCTGGCTGCCGCTTTCAAATTCATAGCTGTACGACTTACCGGCCTCTGCTTTGCCCTGGTGCAGGGTTCTCACCAATTGGCCATGTAAATTGTATATCTCCACTCTTGCATCCCCATCCCTGGCAACGGAGAAACCAATGGTTACCCTATCTGTGAAGGGGTTAGGGCTGGCTGTGAACGAATCAGAGTTGAAGTTTGCCCTTACCTGGCCTGACTCAGCAGTCATGCTGGCTATTGTGGAGGTAGAGGTTGTATACGGGATGAGCCTTGAGCCGGGGATAGTCTCCATGGTGCCATCAGGCCGCGTCCAGGCCACGGTCATGTGGTCATTGGAGCGGAACTCGCGCATCACCGCCTCAATGTAGTAGCGCTGACCAGCCTGCAGGTGAATCATGCCCGACTCCTGAGTGGGGAACATGTTGTAGATTCCGGGGTTGGAGGCGCGCTGCTGGAAGGCGATCTTCACCTTGTTGGCCGGGTCCTCGTTCGTGCTGAGCCAGAGGGCGGCCCGGTCGTCGGCGGAGAGGTGGAACCGGTAATTGCCGCTCACCGGCACGCACAGGTAGCCCCGCACTCGGGCGAAGTAGTTGTCGCCCACATTGGCCGGAACGGAGAAGGAGCTCAGATTACTGGTGCTGGTGGGATCTGTAGAAGCAGGTAGCTGGTGCACCTCCACCAACTTGGAGGGAACATTCGCCCACATCTCATAGGTAATGTTGCCAGTCCCATTGCAAACCACTGGAGCGCCGGTGTAAGGGATAAGGCTTGAGCCGGGGATAGTTTCCATCACACCATCTGGCCGGGTCCAGGCCACAGTCATGTGGTCTTTAAAGCGGAACTCGCGCATCACCGCCTCAATGTAGTAGCGCTGCCCGGCCTCCAGATGAATGAGTTCTGATTGCTGAGTAGGAAAGGCGTTATATTCACCGGGCTTGGAGGCGCGCTGCTGGAAGGCGATCTTCACCTTATTGGCCGGGTCCTCGTTCGTGCTGAGCCAGAGGGCGGCCCGGTCATCGGCGGAGAGGTGGAAGCGGTAGTTGCCGCTCACCGGCACGCACAGGTAGCCCCGTACCCGGGCAAAGTAGTTGTCGCCCACGTTGGCCGGAACGGAGAAGGAGCCTAGGTTACTGGTGCTGGAAGGGGTTGTGCTGGCCGGAAGTTGGTGTATCTCCACTAACTTAGATGGTACATTCGCCCACATCTCGTATGTGATGCCGCCTGTATTTTCGCAGGTGACTGGATTTCCATCCCCAGTTACCATAAATCTTTGAATGACAGGGGTGGCGGCGGCATATTCATCGTTACCCGCTTGTCTGGCCTCAACCACTACTTCCCCTTCCATTCCGGTCAATGTTATTGTATTGCCGCTGATTGTGGCTGGGCCACTTAGTATCACAAATGTGATAGGCAGCCCGGAGCTTGCAGTCGCACTTATAGTAAAAGGTGCATCGTTTACCTTTTTGTTAGCTATAGGGCCAAAGTTGATGGTCTGGGTCTTTTTATCTACCCATGTTATGCTCGCATTGGCGGTGACAGTACCAGATGAAGCCACAATGTTATCTGTACCAGCCTTATTGCCGGTGTAACAGAACAGGGCCTGCCCACTTGCATTTGTTGTGGCAAAACCGGTTTGTGAATTAGCGCCGGTTATGGCAAAATCCACTCTGACCCCAGCAACAGGCTCTCCATTTTGGTCGGTTGCAGTAGCTGTCATACAATGCTCTGTCCCTACCCTGGCGGTAGAGCCACCCTGTATGTTTATGGTAATGGTCCTAACCGTAGCCACTGGCGCCAGCGATTGCCCGCCAGGATAACCATAAGAGTCGAAATTGTCAAAACCATAAACAAAGGCACCAAAAGGTGACCCTCCTCCGGATAAGTTATGTGTGCCTAAGCTAACGGGTAATTGGGCTCCTGAAAAGCCACTGCTTCCTATTGCAGTAAAACTGGAAGCCGGGATAACAGTGCCATTGTGTGTGATAGAGCCGATAGCGGAAGTTGGAGCTACTATGTTAATGAAATTGGATGCAAATCCAGCAGAAGGGGTAGCAACCGTGTAGCTCCCAAGAAATTGCTCATAAGGTGGTATGAGCATCATGAAAGGGTCTGAGGTTACATTGTCAAAAGAACTGGAGTTAGAATACTGAGCAACTAAGATTGGTTCATTTGCAGTTATTTGGGCAGAACCATTAATAATCCTTTCATGAAATTGCCCTTTGTTTAAAGTGGCAACCAAAGAGCCGTTTACCTGTACCCGTGTATTGTTGGCAGATGCCAGAATTCTGAATGTGTCTCCATTCTTGCGGGTAGCAAGGGGAACTGTAACAAATTGTTTTCCCCATGCTGACGTAGGTGGCAATTGCTCAACAATATAGTCACAGGCCACATTTCCTGCTGGTATGTTTGCGCAGCCGTGTCCCCCAAAAACGCCTACTGGCTGGGATGATGTAATTAGGGTTCCACTTAAATCGTTTGGTGACGATCCGGTATTAACCAGGTAATATGTTTGTCCCTGATTTAAGGTGATTGTGAAAGGTACGCCAGCGGTATGGCCATCTGTAGTAACGGAAGGGGTAATTTCAACGCTAGTGCCGTTTACTGTACCAACAATAGCCAGTTGAGTCGCATTTAGTACATCAACATTCTTGTAACCCAGGTTTATGTATTCTGTGCCTAAAATATCCGTTGGCAGAGCTAAGAAGGCATCTGTGGTAAATGGTTGTCTATTTAATCCATAAACCGTCACTTCTTGTTGAGAAGTAATATGAATGCCTTTATTCTCTACTTGATTTGACTGCCTCAATTGGGCCTCAGTAGGTACCACTACTGAGGTGATTGTACCTGGGGTAACCGAGAAATTATTTGAAAAACCCAATCCGGGTATGGTTACCATACCTGTGGTTGGAACATCTCCTGTAATAAAAAGTGTAAGGGTGCTTGACCCTCCAGCGTTACTTGGAAACGTAAGCCAGAAGTTTTTTCCTTTACTGTCTGGTGCAGGAGATTGGGCGTTAACAAAAATGGGAGTTGAAGTGAGTAGTAAAAAGAGGCTAAATAGCCAATATCTTATACAAAATTGAGTAAAATGTTTCATGGTGTTTTATGGTTTTAAAGTAAAACATAATATTTATTTAAATAATGGAGGATTAATGATTATTAGGTGAGTAGATTTAATGGTTTGTTAAAGAGGGGTGACGTTAATATTTCTTAAGTTTACTTTGGTTATTTCTGCTTTGTAGGTAGGTAATGCCTGGTCTGAGAATGTAATACATTCTTTTACTTTTATTTGGTCACAACTAAGTGGATATGTCTCTCCTGGAGGTAAATCAAGTTCTTTTTTTCCTAGAAAGCCGTCCTTTTCTTCTGGAACTTGTGTTGTCTGGAAAGTTTCTTTCCATGATATTCTGACTTTTTCTTTGTTAGTGTTGTTGAATTTAAAAAAGACAACACTTCTGTTGTTACAAGAATTAATTTGATAATATATTTTAACCCCTTTTTCTTCTGAGTGAAAAATCCAGCTTGGTTCACTGAAAATCAAGTTTGACTTCTGGTAACTGAAAGCTTGGCCGCTGGGTGTGAAGATTATACAGAATAAGAAAAGAATTGAGGTGTAGAGAAGAGTTTTGGTTAGGTTTCTTTTTTTATTCATCATTGTGATTTTTTAAGTTAATTAGGTTTAATTAAAAGTTTATAAAAATCATCAATCATGTTGTTGAGAAGGGTGTATTAATAAAGAATGAGTTGTTATAGTTGCTTTATAATGGCTGCGCTATTTGAGAGTTATTAACTGCCTTACTTGTTGTTTTAATTATAAATTATGGTGTATGGAAAAATGTTAAGTCTTTATATTGTATATTATGCTATGCATAGACATAGCGTCTCATATTTATTAGATAATAGATAAGTTAATTAATTCGTACGAGTGCTTTGAGACGCTAGGTGTGAACTTTTAATTTATGTGATATATATCACATCTTTGGCTTGAGCGGATACGGGTTAAGGTTTCTCGGCGAATGCCTAAAAAAGAAGCTATTTGTTCAACCGAGGCTCTTAAGAATATGTTGGGAAACTTTGTCAGTAACGCCTCATATCTGTCCTTTGCTGCCATTTTTCTAATCATCATTCCTCGCTCATCACTCTGGATTAAAGCTTTGGCCAATTGTTGGTGCAGGACGATATGCAATTCCGGATAATGTTCATATAGATTCTCTAAATCCGGTCGGCTAATGGAGAGTACCTGTGAGGTCTCTATGACGTCCATGGCCTCATAAGACGGTTGTTGGGTAAAGAAGCTATAGTAAGGAACAGCAATTGAATTCTCAGGCAAAAATCTGCTGGTTACATCCTTATTGTTAACCAGGTAGTACATGCGGGCCATGCCTTGTACAATAAAGTAAGCAGTGTTGCTTACTTCACCCTCTCTAAGTAATACGGTTCCCTTTTTCAGGAGATAGGGTCCCCGCAGACAGTCATGTAAAGCCTTTTCTAATTTTTGGCTTATGGGAGTAATTCTCTCTAGGAACCTAATGATACTTTTATGCATGCCCTTTAGGGAAATAAGACCAGAAATAATTAGGGAAGTATTACCTTAAGGATTTTGAAATAAAAGATACCTTATTATTTAATTATCAGAAAGTTAGCTTTGTATAAATTGATATAAAATACTTATTATTTAGTATTTTATTAGGAAAGTTTAGGGCAATCTAGCAAGTGCAGGTAAAATGATATTCAGCAATAAGCTTTAGCTTAGCGGAAGTACAGCTCTTTGTAACCTGAAACTGATTTTAGATGGTTTCCTAATAGAATCTCTGACATGACGGGACAGAAACCAACTTGCCAGCTTCTGGTGCGAAAGGGGAATTTTCATTAAACTAATTAGGAAAATATCCCCAAAGCGATAGAACTGGGATTGGCCTGCCCCCTTTGGCTTAAAGAAGTTTGATAGGTCTGAGGTATGTCGCTACTTTAAGGCGGTAAAGGTCACCAGCAGTCCCCGGATAATCTGCACCAGCGTGGTGGGATAGATCCCGATCCAGACCAGGAGCAAGGCCAATACGGCCATGGTGGCGCCGCTGGCGAAGGAAATAGCCGGGTGCAGGACCTTGCGGAGTTCGGGTTTCTTCTCGGGCTGGGCGAACATGACGGCAATCACTTTGATGTAGTAATACAGGCCAATGACGCTGTTGAGCACCAGCATGGCCACCAGCAGCCATTGCTGCGTACTCACGCCCGAGGCCAGCAGGTAGAATTTGCCCACAAAGCCAGCGGTGAGCGGAATGCCGGCCAGGGACAGCAGCATGGCCGTGAAAATCGCCGCCGTGGCGGGGCGCCGCCAGAACAAGCCCCGGTAATCCTCCAGTTGATCCGCATCGCGCACGTTGTCTGACAGGAGCGCCACCACCCCGAAGGAACCCAGGGTGGTGATGAAATAGGCCACCAGGTAAAATCCCACCGCCTCTACGCCCAGCTGGTTTCCGGCCAGAAAAGCAATGAGCAGGTAGCCCAAATGGGCGATGGAAGAATAAGCGAGCAGCCGCTTGATGTTCTTCTGCCGAAGCGCCAACAGGTTGCCCGCCACCATGGAGGCCACGGCGATGCAGGTGAAAATGAGCACGAGGCTGGGATACTGGTAGCCGTTGGTCTCGGAGATGAACCGGATGAGCAGTCCCACCATACCGCCCTTGGAAGCCGTGGCAATGTACGCTGTGACCGGAGCCGGAGCGCCTTCGTATACATCGGGGGCCCACATATGGAAAGGCACCACGCCCAACTTGAAGCCAACGCCCACTACAATCAGCCCGAAGCCGGTCAGAAACAACAGCGGGATGTCCTGCACGGACCTCAGGTAAACGGCGATCTCGGTGAAGGACATGGTGCCGGTGACGGCGTACATGAGCGCCATCCCAAACAGCATGAACGCCGAGGACATCGCCGCCAGGATAAGGTACTTGATACCTGCCTCGTCAGACATCTCGCGCAGGCGCAGGTAAGAGATCAGGGCGTACAAAGACACACTGAGCACCTCCAAGCCCAGGAAAAGGGCCATGAAATGCTGACTGATGACTAATACGCAGGTGCCCAGCGTGGCCAGCAACAATAGGATGTAGTACTCTTCTTTACGTTCCTCGCGTTGCTCAAAATAGGCGTACGACACCAGCGTCACAAACAGGGAGGTCATTAGGATCAGGCCCATGGTAAACACACCCCAACCATCCACTATGAGGAAAGGCGGAATCTGGTAAGAGAATCCGCGCAGGGGCAAAAGGGTGAACAAAGCCGCCAGGTGGGCCAGCAGCGTGAGCCCGAAGACCACCTGGTGATTCCGCTTCACGGCCACGGCCAGCATGGTCACAATGGCCCCAGCCACTAGAATGAGCAGAGGCATGAGGTAATGGACATCATTTAAGCGCATGGGAGCCTCCTTTCAGGGTTTTAACCGAATCTTGCGGGTATGCGGCGGTAAGGGTGACCTGGTCTGGGGAAGTGGTTTTCACCGCGGGTGGGGTGTAGGCCTCTAACTGCTCTTCCAGAGAACCTTGGGCCAAATCCAGAACTGGCTGCGGATTAAGCCCCAAGCAGAGAATCAGCACCACCAGCGGCAACGCCACCGTCAACTCCCGGGGCGAAAGATCCTGCAATCGGTGGGTGGCCACGTGTTGGCCCAGGAACACTTTCTGCATAATCCGGAGGGAGTACACCGTGGCCGCCACCAGCCCAATAGTGGCGAAAACAGTGAAGACCGGACTGGCCCGCCAACTGCCCACCAGCGTCAGGAACTCGGCAATGAAGTTCCCCAGGCCGGGAAGCCCCAGCGAGGCCATCACAAAGACCAGGGCTATCACGCCCATTTTTGGAATTGTAGCCCAGAAACCGCCCATCTGCCGGATGTCGCGGGTGTGGAGCCGCTCGTAGAGGAAGCCCGCCAGGATGAACAAGGCCCCGGTGCTGAGGCCGTGGGTAATCATCTGCATCACTACCCCCTGGTACGCCCACTGATTGAACGCGAAAACGCCCAGCACCACAAAGCCCATGTGGCTCACGCTGGTGTAGGCAATGAGGCGCTTGAGATCGGTTTGGGCGAAAGCTAAGATGGCACCATACAAGATGCCCAGCACGCCCAGGAACATCGCCCAGGGGGCGAAAACCTGCGCTGCCTCGGGAAACAGCGGCACCACGAACCGCAGCAGCCCGTAAGCCCCGGTTTTCAGGAGCAGGCCGGCCAAAATCACGCTACCTGCGGTAGGCGCCTGGGAGTGCGCATCGGGGAGCCAGGAGTGGAACGGCACCACGGGCAGTTTCACCAGGAACGCCGCCAGAAAACCAGCCATGAGCCATTTACCTACCCTCGGCGTGAAATCGGTGCCCAGCAAATCAAAATAGTTGAAGGAGTAGCTGCCTGTGGCGGCGCCGTGCACAAAGTACAGGCCCAGGATGGACAGGAGCATGAGCAGCCCGCTGGCTTGGGTGAAGATGAAGAATTTGTAGGCCGCGTAGGTCCGGTTCTCGTGCCCCCAGATACCTATAAGGAAGTACATGGGAATGAGCATCACCTCCCAGAAAAAGTAAAACAGGAACAGGTCCATGGTAAGGAACACGCCAGTGATGCCCGCCAAAACCCACAGGATGTTGAAATGGAAGAAGCCCACCCTGTTTTTGATCTCTTTCCAGGAAATCAGCACGGAAACGAACCCGATGAAGAACGTCAAGGCCAGCATGAGTAGACTCAGCCCGTCCAGCGCCAGGGAAAAGGAAACGCCCCACTGCGGAATCCAGGGCACCTCATAACGCAGCAGCCAGGTGTCAGTGGAGTTGGCCGGGGCCGGGGTTTCTAGCCAGAGGAAGAGCGTGATGAGCAGACTGGCCATCGTCACCGATAA
The DNA here is from genome assembly GCF_017916345.1 of Rufibacter aurantiacus. Taxonomy (NCBI): domain Bacteria; kingdom Pseudomonadati; phylum Bacteroidota; class Cytophagia; order Cytophagales; family Hymenobacteraceae; genus Rufibacter; species Rufibacter aurantiacus. The sequence continues at coordinate 905,719 of NZ_JAFMSV010000001.1, read as the reverse complement.
GGCCACCCAGCGGGGCAACTGCGCATGGACGCGGTCGCTGACCCAGGCCAGCACGCCGCCCACAAGTAAAAGAACAAGAAGCCAGGCCAGTATCATGGGAGTAGACTTATGGTGATGATCACAAGGGCCCCCACTACCACGCCCATCATATACCAGCGCAGGATGCCGCTCTGCGTGTGAGCCAGCCCCCGGTTCAATATCCGGGCGATGTGGATCAGGAGATTATAGAAAGAGTCAATGAAATCGTTCTTGTTGAGGGTGGCCATGTAGACGAAAGGCTGCACGAAGAGCTTGTCATACAGCCGGTCAAATCCCCAGCCCGAGTACCAGAACCGGTGCAGCACCATGGCCGGGGCCGAGTTCCGGATGGCCTCGTGCAGGGCGGGTCTCCTGAGGTACACCAGGTAGGCGATGAAAACCCCGGCCAGGGAGAACGCCGCCGCAATGGCCTGGAACATCCATTCAGAGGGCGCCATGCTTTCATTTACGGCCAAATTTGGCAAAACCGGGCTCAAAAAGGAAGAGAACAGCACCACGTGCCCAAAGTTATGCGGCAACTCAATAAAGCCCGCCACGGTGGAAAGTACCGCCAGCACCACCAGCGGTATAACGATGAGCTTACCCGGCGGATGTTCCATATGCGTTTTGCTCTCGCCGAAGAACGTGATAAAGACCATCCGGAAGGTGTAGATGGCGGTGATGAACGCGCCGGTGAGCCCGGCCACGTACAGCCAGATGTTGCCCCGTTCACCCGCCAGCGCCAGCCACAGAATCTGGTCTTTGCTGTAAAAACCCGCCGTCACCAATGGCAGGGCCGCCAGCGAAGCCGCCCCGATCAGGAAGGTCCAGAACACGGCGGGCATCTTCTCTTTCAGGCCGCCCATCTTGAACATGTTCTGCTCGTGGTGCAGGGAGATGATGATAGCCCCGGCCGCGAGGAAGAGCAGCGCCTTGAAGAAGGCATGGATCATGAAGTGGAAGATGCCCGCGCTCCAGGCCCCCACGCCCAAGGCCAGGAACATGTATCCAATCTGGCTGATGGTGGAGTAGGCCAGCACCCGCTTCAGGTCTGACTGGGTGAGGGCGGAGAAGCCGGCCAGCAGCAGCGTCACCGCTCCAATCACCGCTACCGTAAACTTCGCCAGTGGTGCCAATTCAAACAGCACGTGCATCCGGGCGATGAGGTACACGCCCGCCGTCACCATGGTGGCCGCGTGTATCAAGGCGCTCACCGGGGTAGGGCCGGCCATGGCATCGGGTAACCAGGTCTGCAGCGGCAACTGCCCCGATTTTCCCACGGCTCCGCCCAGCAGCAGAAACGCAATGATCACGGCCGGCTGCACGCCTACGGACCAGGCTTGCGCCGCCTCCGTGGAGATGGTCTGGATGTGGAGCGTCCCGAAATACCGGAAGAGCATGAACAAGCCAATGGCCATGGCCGTGTCACCCACGCGGGTAATGATGAAGGCTTTGCGGGCGGCGTACCCGTTTTGGGGCTCTTTATACCAAAACCCGATCAAAAGGTAACTGCACAAGCCCACGCCTTCCCAGCCCAGGTACAACAGCAAAAGGTTATCCGCGAGCACCAGCACCAGCATAGAGCCCACAAAGAGGTTCATGTACGCGAAGAATCGGGTGAAACCCTCATCCTCGGCCATGTAGGCAGTGGAGTACAGGTGAATGAGGAAGCCCACAAATGTAATCACGAAGATGAACACCAAAGACAACGCATCCAGATGAAACGCGATGGATGGATTGAAGCCCGCCACTTCAAACCATTGCCAGACTTCCTGCCGGTACACGCCGCCTGGGGGAGCATCGGACAGAAACTGAAAGCCCAGTAGCAAGGTGAGTGCGGCTGATAGACCTACGCTGCCCACGCCAATAATAGACGCTGCCGAATTAGACAACCTGCCGCCCAGCAAAATCAGCAGAAGGGCACCGGCGAAAGGCAAAGCGGGGATGACCCAGAGTAGATTTTCCATAGCTATCCGTGCATTAGGTTGGCTGCGTCGCTGTCAAGGGTTTTCAGGTTGTGGTACAACTGGAGGATCAGGGCCAGGCCTACGGAGACCTCGGCGGCCGCCATGGTGATGATGAAAATGAACATGACCTGCCCATCGGCCTGGACCCAGCGGGCACCGGCCACTATAAAGGCCAGCCCGGCGGCATTGAGCATGATCTCCACCGAGATGAGCATGAAGATGATGTTACGCCTAATGAGCAGACTCACCAGCCCGATGACGAAGAGGATGCCCGCCAGCAGCAGGCCGTATTCCATAGGGAGCGTATTCATGCCTCGGTCCTTTCCAGAAAACGGTGGATTACTTTCTTCTTCTGCCGGCCCAAATGATAGGCGCCCACTATGCCCGCCATCAGCAGCATGCCGCTCAGTTGCACGCCCAGCACGTAAGGCCCGAACAAGGACATGCCTACGGCCTTCGCCTCCACGGGCGTGCTGCGGTAGGTATCTGGGGTATCAGTGGTGAAAATATAGACCAATTCTACCAGCAGGATCATGGACAGCACCGCCGGACCGATCCAGATGCGGGGTTTCAGCCATTCCTTTTCGTGCTGGATGTCTTCCTGGGTGAGGTTCAGCATCATGATCACGAAGATGATGAGCACTACAATGGCCCCGGCGTAGATAATGATCTCCAGGGCCGCCATGAAAGGAGCCCCCAAGGTGAAAAACACCACTGAAATAGCCAGAAACGATACCACCAGGTACAGCAGCGCATGGATGAGGTTGTACTGCGTGACCACCATGATGGTGGCCAGAATAGCGACGGCGGCGGCAATGAAAAAGGTCAGTTCCATGGCAATTCTGTTAGGGCAGCAGGCTTTTCACGTTCACCGGCGGATTCTCATTGATTCCTTCGCCCTTATCCTTGCCCCCGATGGCCATACCCGCCACTTTGTAGTAGTTGTAGCCCGGGTATTTGCCCTGCCCGTCAATGAGCAGGTCTTCTTTCTCGTAGACCAAGTTCTGGCGGTTGTACTCGGCCATCTCAAAATCGGGGATGAGCTGGATGGCGTAGGTGGGGCAGGCCTCCTCGCAGAACCCGCAGAAAATGCAGCGCGAGAAGTTGATCCGGAAGAAATCGGGGTACCGGCGGCCGTTCTCGTCCTCCGTGGATTGCAGCGAGATGCAGTCTACCGGACAGGCGGCCGCGCAGAGATAGCAGCCCACGCAGCGCTCGCCCATGTCGGGGTCGCGGGTGAGCACTATCCGGCCCCGCCAACGGGTGGAGAGCTTGGCTTTTTCCTCGGGGTACTGGATGGTGTCGCGCTTGTGGAACGCGTGCAGGAAGGTTAACCCCATGCTTCTGAGAATACTAAACATATCAGCTCCTTTCTTTATGCCAGGGCCCAACAAGAGCGATGACGGATGTATGCGTTAAGGTTCGTTTTGCATCAGGACAATGGCTGCCGTCACCAGCAGGTTCACCAGGGAAAGCGGAAGCAGGATCTTCCAGCCGTATTCCATGAGTTGGTCGTAGCGGGGGCGGGGGAGCGAGGCGCGCAGCAGGATGAACAGACTGATAAAGGCGAACACCTTAATGGCAAACCAGAACAGCGGCGGCAGAAAACCCGGTCCCAGCCATCCCCCGAAGTACAGCGTCACCACCATGCACGAGATGAGCGTGATGCCCAGGTACTCGCCGATAAAGAACATCCCGAACTTCATGCCCGAATACTCTGAGTGGAACCCCGCCACCAGCTCGCTCTCCGATTCCGGGATGTCAAAGGGCAGGCGGTGCGTCTCGGCCACGCCGGCGATGAAAAAGATGACAAACCCCAGGATCTGCGGGATGAAAAACCAGAGGTCGCGCTGGGCTTCCACAATGGTGGTCAGGTTAAACGTGCCGGTCAAAAGCACCACGCCCATCAGGGCCAGGCCCATGAACACCTCGTAGGAAATCATCTGGGCCGCACCGCGCATAGCCCCCAGCAGCGAGTACTTGTTGTTGGAGGCCCAGCCGCCCAGAATGATGCTGTATGCCCCCATGGAAGACATGGCCAGGAAAAACAGAATCCCGATGTTGAGGTCGGCCACCACAATGCCAGGCGCAAACGGCACCACCACAAAACCCAGCAGCACCGTCACCAGCACAATGGCCGGCGCGATCACAAACACCACTTTGTCGGCCAGCGGCGGAATCCAGTCTTCCTTGAAGAACAGCTTCAGGGTATCGGCGAGCACGATGAACAACCCGAAGGGACCGGCGCGGTTGGGGCCGTAGCGGTCCTGCCAGAGGGCCAGCATCCGACGTTCCACCCAAATGAGCCCCGCCGCCACGTTCAGCAGCGCAAACAGCACGCCCCCTATGATCAGGAGATAGTGTGAGGTTGATTCTTCCATGCCGGTTCTTGTTTAAGGATGATGGCCCAGGCGGGTACTTCAGCGAAAGGAACATCGGGCAGGCCTTTGGGTAAACCCGCGGTGCCCAGCGCGAGCTCAGGATACAGTTTTACCGGCAGCCGGAAGGTCTGGTGGTTCAGCGTGAAACTGAGGATCTCCCCGGCTTCCAGCCCATACATCTGCGCGTCTTGCGGGCTCAGGGCCACGTAGGGTTTTGGGGCTCTTTCGGCAATTCCGGGCGAAAAACTGCTCAGCTCCTCAGACCCGAAAATGTGGGGCAGCGGCAGCACAAACAAATGGTCTTTCAGCGGCTGGAAGTCTTCGGGCACATCATGGTAAAAGCGGGTGGTGCCGTTCTGCCCGGGCTCTATGAGCCGGATGCCCGGATCACCGTACCGCAGGTGCCCGCCCACTTCGTCCTGGTACTTGTTCACCGATTGCATGGAGTTCCAGCCTGGCGCCCAGAAGAAAGGCGTGATGGGCGAAGGCGGTTGCCCGCGGTAGCCCTCCATGGTGAAGGTCAGCGGGGCATCCGGGTCTTCGGGTGGTTTGGGCTCGCTTACGCTGTGGTGGGCGAACATTGCGGTGCGGCCGCTGAACCGATGGGTCTCTCGGGGTACTTTCTGCCCCGCAATCCGGAAACCGGCAGGTGGAGCAATGGCTTCCAAACCTTTGAACCTAGGCTCGTTTTCCATGAGCGCGCGGGTAATGTCATCCAGGTTCTCCCATTGGCTCATCAGGGGCACGTGCAGGGCCTGACCAATTTGCGCGAGCCAGCGCCAGCTTTCCTGGATGTCCTCAGAAGTGGGATAGACCTGGTAAAAGCGCTGTGCCCGACCCTCGTTGTTCACCAGGGTGCCGTCTGCCTCGGAGAAGGCGCCGGCCGGCAGCACTACATGGGCCTTCTCGGAGGTGGCGTGGTGCAGGTGGTCCAGCACGATGACCTGTTTGGCTTTGCCCAGGAACCGGTCTACCTCTGCTTTATCAGCGCAGCGGTGCAGGTTGTTTTCCAGGATGATGACCGCCTCGGCGTAGTTGTTGTGGATGGCCGCAAAGGCAGAATCCAACCGGTGCCCGCCCAGCATCGCCAGGCCCATGCTGTTGCACTCGGGCACGGTGAGCACGATGCCGGTTTCAGGGTTCTGGGTGTGTAAGGCCGCGGTAAGGTTGGCGGCAGACTCCAACACGGCTTCGCTGCCGCTGGAGCAGCCCGAGATGATCAAAGGTTTCTTCGCCTTCACCAAAGCCTGCGCGATCTGCACCGCAAGCGTCTGTTCTTCCTCGGATAAATGCGTCACCTCCGGCGATTCGGCGCTGATCAGGTTGGCTACGGCAAATCCTAGGCGGGCGATGGTATCGGGTGAGGCATGTACGGTGGCGGTGGCGATCTCATCCAGTTTGGTGGCGGCGAGCGTGGCCATGAAAAGCGGTCCGTGCTGTTCCTGCACCAGTTCGCGGGCGGCGGCATCCTGCCAGTAGGGGATACTGGCTTGCATCACGGTTTCCATGGGCTGCTGCCTTACCGATTGCCGCACGGCCAAGCCCAGCAGGGGAGCGGTATTGATCAGGTCCTCGCCCAGGATGAACACGGCATCGGCTTTCTCCACTTCCCGCAGACTGAAGGTGCGCGCCGGCGTAGACTGCAGGATCCGCAGGCTCATGTTCACCAAGTCATAATCGGTGTCTGAGACCCCGATGTGGAAATTATCCTCGCCCACCAAGGCTTTCAAGGCAAAGTTAGACTCCAGGGAAGCGCGCGGTGACCCGATCCCGATGACCCGGGCATTTTTGAGTTGGGCGGTTACCTCCTGCAACGCCTCCTGACGGGAAACCGCTTCAGGCAGTTTGCTCCGCACCAGGGCCTTCTTCACCCGGGCCGGGCTGTTCACGAACTCGTATCCGAACCGGCCTCGGTCGCAGAGGAAGTAGCCGTTCACCTCGCCGTTGTAGCGGTTCACGATCTGCCGCAGGGAGCCGTAGCGTTCGCCGGCGGTGATGTTGCAACCCAGGCTGCAGTGGTGGCAGACGGAGGGGGCCATGGTGAGGTCCCATTTGCGGGTGTAGTGCTGTTTCAGGGTTTTGTCGGTGAAGACGCCTGTGGGACAGACTTCGGCCAGGTTGCCGCTGAACTCGCTCTCCAGCACACCATCTTCGGCCCGTCCGAAATACACGTGGTTGTGCGCCCCGAACACGTCCAGGTCTTTGCCGCCCGCATAGTCTTTATAGTAGCGCACGCAGCGGTAGCACTGAATGCAGCGGTTCATCTCGTGGTTCAGGAACGGGCCCAGGTACTGATTCTGGTAGGTTCGTTTCTTGAACTGGAAGCGGCGGTAGGCGTGGCCCGTCATCACGGTCATGTCCTGCAGATGGCAGGAACCTCCCTCGTCGCAGACGGCGCAGTCGTGCGGGTGGTTCGTCATGAGCCACTCAATCACGTGCTCACGGAACTCCTTGGCCTCGGGCTCTTCAATGGACAGGCGCATCTGGTCTCGCACCGGCTCCATGCAGGACATAATCAATCGGCCTTTGGTATCTGTTTCGTCTTTGAAGACTTTCACGGCGCACTGGCGGCAAGCCCCCACCGATCCCATGGCCGGGTGCCAGCAGAAATAGGGCAGGTCTTTGCCTAAGGTCAGGCAGGCCTCCAGCAGGTTTTTGCCGGGCTTCACCTCGTAGGGCACGTTGTCTATGTAGATGGTGGGCATGCTACTTCCAGGGACATTGGTGATCGTGGATGTGGCGTTCAAAATCCTCCCTGAAATATTTCAGGGCGCTCTGCAGGGGTTCCATGGCACCGGGGGCAAGGGCGCAGAAGGTGTTGCCCGGACCAAGGTATTTGGTATGGAAATCCAGGATGTTCATGTCCTCGGGCCGGCCCTCTCCGCGGTCAATGGAGAGCAGGACTTTCTCCACCCAGGGCAGCCCCTCGCGGCAGGGTGTGCAGAAACCGCAGGATTCCTGCGCGAAGAAATGCTGGAGGTTGTGCACGAAACCCACGGGGCAGGTCTGGTCGTCCAAAATAATCATGGTGCCGGTGCCCATGCGGCTGCCTGCCGCCGCGATGGAGGTATAGTCCATGGGCGTATCCAGGTGCTGCTCTACCAGGAAATCGGTGGAGGCGCCGCCGGGCAAAGCCCCCTTGAATTTGTAGCCGTCCAGCATGCCACCGGCGTATTCTTCCACCAGTTCCCGGATGGTCACGCCCATGGGCAGTTCCCAGGCGCCGGGCCGTTTCACCTTGCCGCTCACGCCGTAGATTTTGGTGCCGGCATCCTGGGTGCGGCTCAGGCCTTTGAACCATTCCGGGCCGTTGTTCACGATGTGGGGCAGGCAGCAGAGGGTCTCCACGTTGTTCACGATGGTGGGTTTGCCGTACAGGCCGCTCACCTGCGGAAATGGCGGTTTGGCCCGCGGCATGGCTCGTTTGCCCTCCAAGGCATTGAGCAGCGCAGTTTCCTCCCCGCACATATAGCGGCCCACGCCCGTGTGCAGGTGCATCTCCAGGCTGAACTCAGTTCCTAAAATGTTCTGCCCCAGGTACCCCGCATCATAGGCTTCCTGAATGGCCCTGACAATCCCCTGAGCCGCTTTCTTGTAAGCCCAGCGCAGGAACACGTAGGAGATATCCGCCCCAATAGCGTAGGAGGCCAGGATCATGCCCTCAATGAGCTGGTGCGGATTGCCTTCCAGCAGCAGCCGATCTTTGAAGGTGCCGGGCTCCATTTCATCGGCGTTGGCCACCAGGTATTTGGGCCTCGGTACGTCTGGGCCCATGGGCACGAAGCTCCACTTGAGCCCGGTGTTGAACCCGGCCCCGCCGCGGCCCCGCAGGTTGGAGTCTTTCACCAGCGTCACCACTGCCTCAGGCGTGAGCTCCAGCAAAGCTTTCCGTACCGCCTGGTAGCCGCCCACGCGCTCGTACTCCTTCAGGCTGAGGGGTTCTCTATCCGGGTGGATGTGTTTGGTCAAGGGTCTTTCCATGGGCTTTGTCAGGGCGGTTTATCGGTGGTGGTGCAGGATGGCGTCTAACTCCTCAATGGTCACATTCTGGTACAAATGGTCATCGATCATGAGGGCGGGGGCGCGGTCGCAGGTGCCCAGGCAGACGTTGGGCAGGAGTGTGAAGCGGCCATCGGGGGTGGTCTCGCCGTACTTGATTTGCAGTTTCTGCATCAGGTGGTCCCGGATCTGCTCGTAGCCCATGACCCAGCAACTGATGCTGTCACAGAGCAGAATCACGTGGCGGCCCACCGGCTGCCGGAAGATGAGGTTGTAGAAGGTAGCCACACTGTCCAGCTCCTCCGCCGACATGCCCAGCATGCTGGCCGTGTCCTTCAGGCTTTCATCCGAGACCCAGCCGCGGTGCTGCTGCACCACTTTCAGAGCCTCAATGCAGGCCGCCTTCTTCTGCGGCACCAGGCTAATCTCATGTTCAATCTGCGCGATTTCCTCCGTGGTCAGCATCTGTTCTCGGGTTAGGTTTGGTTGTTTTCCTCAGCAAGGCAGCAGCCCCGCTGTTCTATAGCTTAAGTCAATGTTTTCGTCCTGATTAACTCACCTGATGTTCCCTGTTTCAGGCCTGTTTTTTAGAAACCAGCCTAAAAACAGAGAACTCAGGCGGACATTCACTGTATCTTTAGAACTCCTCGGCTTTCTGCCGCAATCTTCAACTTTCAGATTTCTGCTAGGTCGTTTTAGACCTGTTTTCCAAAAATCGGCCTCAAAACGGAAGTCTGTTTGTAGCGCTTCTGCCGAATGATCCATCTTCATTCACTCCATCACTCAATCTCTCATTCCTCACCGATCAATATCCGCCAGCACGTAGTCCATGGCGCCGAGAATGGAGAGCAGATCGGCAACGGTATAGCCGCGGGTGATGTAGGGCAGCATCTGCATGTGGGGGAAAGAGGGCGTGCGGATGCGGACGCGGTAGGCTGAGGTGTTGCCGTCTGAGGTGAGATAATAGCTGTTGGCGCCTTTGGTGGCCTCGATGCAGCTCATGGCCTCACCCGCCGGGATCACCGGTCCCCAACTCACGTTCAAAAAGTGCGTGATGAGCGTCTCGATGTCTTGCATGGTGTGCTTCTTGATGGGCGGCGTGGTGAGTGGGTGATCGGCTTTGAACGGACCGGCGGGCATGTTCTTGAGGCACTGCTCAATGATGCGCAGGCTCTGCCGCATCTCGGCCACGCGCACCAACGCCCGGTCATAGCAGTCGCCGTTCTGGCCGGTGGGTACTTCAAAGTCGAACAGCTCGTAACCCGAGTAAGGCCGCGTTTTCCGGAAGTCCCAGTTCATGCCGCAGGCCCTAAGGTTGGCGCCAGTCACGCCCCACTCAATGGCCTCCTCGGCGGTAAAGATGCCGATGCCCACAGTACGGGCTTTAAACAGGCTGTTCTTCAGCACCATGCTGTCGTATTCTTTGAGCCTTTTGGGAAAATATTCCAGGAAACCCTGCACCAGCGTTTCCCAACCCTTGGGCAAATCCTGTGACACGCCGCCTATTCGGAACCAGTTGGGGTGCATGCGCCCGCCACAGACGGCCTCCACCACCTCAAAGACTTTTTCCCGGTCAGAGAACATGTAAAAGACCGGTGAGAGCTGGCCCAGGTCCTGCGCGAAGGTGCCGTACCACACCAGGTGGCTGGCTATCCGGAAGAACTCGCACATCATCACCCGTATCACCTTCACCCGCTCCGGCACCTCAATGCCCGCCAGTTTCTCCACCGCCAGCAGGTACGCCAGGTTGTTCATCACGCCGCCTAGGTAATCCACCCGGTCGGTGTAAGGGATATAGGTGTGCCACGACTGCCGCTCGCCCATTTTCTCGGCCCCGCGGTGGTGGAACCCGATCTCGGGCACGGCATCCACAATGTCTTCGCCGTCCAGTTGCAGAATGATGCGCAACACGCCGTGGGTGCCCGGGTGCTGCGGCCCGATGTTGAGGAACATGAAGTCACTGTCTTCGCTCTGGCGCGCCATGCCCCATTCCTCGGGCTTGAACTTTAAGGCCTCCTGCTCGCGGTCCTGCTTTTCGTCCCACAACCTAAAAGGTCCCATCTCCGTGGCCCGTGCCGGGTGCTCTTTGCGCAGCGGATGGCCTTCCCAGGTGCGCGGCATGAGAATGCGCGACAGGTGCGGGTGGCCCTCGAACTTGATCCCGAACAGGTCATAAATCTCCCGCTCGTACCAATTGGCGTTGGCCCACAGGCCGGTGATGCTGGGCAGCGAAGGATACTCCCCAAAAAGGCCCACCTTTAGCCGGACGAATTGGTTCCGGGCGTAGGAGAACAGGTGGTAGACGACGGTGAAATCGGCGTGCGGGACGTGGTTCGTGGCCCGGTTGCGGGTGCGCTCGTCCAGGGCGCAGAGGTCGTAGAGGAAAGGGAAGGGCTGCGGGATTTCTTTCTTGAGGTATTGCAGGATCTCCTTGGCCTGGGCCACGGGCATCCAGAGGGTGAGGATCTCATCCTTGGTGGTCTGGACGGTGAAGGCGTCCTCACCGAAACGGGATTGCAGTTGCGCCAGAAGGTTGCCGTTGCTATCCATTGTACAGGAGTTTTGTACCCCGGTCAGGGGTATATCCTTTTCCTTGCGTACCTACTTCATTCCTCTACACTGACGTGGTTCCACTAACTTTTTGGGCTATCTTGATGTATTGAATTCTGCTTGATTGTTTTCTGGTTTATATCTCATCGGGCGACCGGAAATCGGTCATCTGCCGGCGGTACTCTACTTTGCGGGCCTTTACCTCGGTTTTATCCGGGCGGATGATGCCCTGCTCGCCCACGCTCCAGCTCAGGGGCCGCTTCTCTTTTCCCACCGATTCTGACAGCAGCACCAGGCCTTCCATAAACGCATCGGGGCGGGGCGGACAACCGGGCACGTACAGGTCCACGGGCAGGAATTTGTCCACGCCCTGCACCACACTGTAGATATCGTACATGCCGCCCGAGTTGGCGCAGGAGCCCATGGAAATGACCCAGCGGGGCTCCATCATCTGCTCGTACAGCCGTTGGATAATAGGCGCCATTTTGATGAAGACCGTGCCGGCGATGATCATAACATCGGCCTCGCGGGGCGTACCCCGGATCACCTCGGCCCCGAATCGGGCCAGGTCATACTTGGGCGTCATGCTGGTGGCCATCTCCACAAAACAGCAGGACAGCCCGAAATGGAACGGCCACATGGAATTGCGGCGGCCCCAGGCCAGCAGACTTTGCATGGAGCTGAGCATGATGCTCTGCTGCATGGTGTCCTCGTAGGAGCCCGTGCCCTTCACGGCGCCCGTGGGTTGTTCTGGTCTACTCAGCCACCACTTCATGCCGGGTCTCTTCTTTTAGGGTGATTTTCTTATACGCCTGCAGAATCTTCCTGCCATCCGGACCGAAGTCCAGGGCCCCGTTGCGCCATTCATAGATGAGCACCACCACCAGCAACACGATAAACGCCAGCACCCCGAAATAGCCGTACCAGCCCAGTTCCTGAAACGCGATAGCCCAGGACACAATGAAGATGGTTTCCACGTCAAAGATGACGAAGAGCATAGCAATGAGGTAGAATTGGGAAGAAAAGCGGAGGCGGGCCGTGCCCGTGCTGATGATGCCGCCTTCATAAGGCTCGGCGGTGGCACGCTCGTTGTGCCGGCCGCCCAGGAAATGGGAAATGGTGAGGATGATGCCCGCCAGGCTGAGCACAATGGCCGCGTAGACCAACAAGGGCCAAAGCAGGATAGGAGTTTCGGGAGAATTGGTCAAAGCGCATCCCCTCCAGGGAATCGTTTGGATTCTGGTTACCGCAGTTAGGAAAGGTTCACAAGCACGCACTTCCGGCAAGAGCCGTTAGTGACCGGTGATGTAATGCTCCAGGTTCTCGATAATGAATTTCTGCTCGTCAATGATGTACTTTACCACGTCTCCAATAGAGATCAAGCCCACCAATTCCCCGTTTTCCAGAACCGGAAGGTGCCGGATGTAGCTTTGGGTCATCAGTTTCATGCATTCTTCTATGGGAGTGTCTGGGGTAACGGTGATGGGGCGTTCGCTCATGATTTCGCTTACCAGGGTCTCTTTGGAGGCTTTCCCCTTCAGAATCACCTTGCGGGCGTAATCACGTTCAGTAAAAATACCGGTAAATCTTCCCCGGTCTATAATCAGGAGGGCTCCCAGGTTTTTTTCGCACATGAGCTCCAGTGCCTGGTACACGGTGTCGTCGGGTCCTATCGAGTAGATAGCGTGCCCCTTATTTGCTAAAATGTTTCTGACCTTACCCATTTTGCCTCTTCCTCCGCAAGAGATTTCTAGAATGTGTAAAGGGGAATGATTGTGTTTTTTGACAAGAATTTATAAGATAGGAGAAATATAATATTTATTTTAATAATTACATTATTTTTCTTCATTTTTTTACCGAAATGAGAATTTGTAATTAAGAGTGAACTGCTTTTCAGTATAAGACAAGGGTGTTTGCCAGATCATCAATCTGGCAGCAGTATTTTTGCTTTAGTTTGGTGTAAAGCTCTGCTAATTAAGGTATTGTCTTTTTGTTGCAGTGCCTGTTGAGCCAAAAGTTCTTAGACTCCAAGGCGGGAATAGGCAGCCTAGTTTCCGTTTTTAGTCGTTCAGCCTTCTAAAGCCTCTTTCCTAGGGATTGCCAATGGGCCCATTTCTTCAGAAGCTAGTGTTTGGCATGGTTCATGGCCTTACCCGACTTACCTAACTCATTCAGGGCTGCCCTAAAGCCTAGGGCCAGGGTAGTTGAGGGACCCTGACCGTAATAGTGCAGGAAGATCATGTGCGGGTCGTCGCCTAGCATGTGGTTGTGCACAGCTACCACCTCCAGGTTGTTCCGCCGGAGCGCCGCAATCACCGGGTTGACCTCGTGTTGCAGCATGGCAATGTCGCCGGCAATGTGCGCGCGCTCTTTGGTGCCGGAAAAGGAGGCCCAGGAGTTCAACCCAATGGAAGGCGTCATCTCGGCCCCCATGGCCATCACCCTCAGATCTGAGCGGCCCACGGTGTATTTATAGGTAAGCCCGTTCACGGTGCCGGTATATTTCACAATGGCGTCTAAGGCCGGAATATCAAAGTTCTCTTTTCCGGTTGGCCCTGTGGGGGTAGCCTGCGGCGGCTGGTTCGCTGGCGCTATTTTGCTTTGGCTGATGGTGGCCGCAAACTTTTTGGCAAGGTCAGCCGGGCTGCCCATGCCATGCAGGTGCATGTAAAAGATGCGGGGCTCCTCGTAGAAGAAGTGGTTGTGGATGGCGCTTACCTCCAGCCCGTTGGCGTGGGCCGCTGAGATGAGCGGGTTTACCTCCTCCTGTAGCAGAACGGTGTCGCTCATGAGCATGGCCGTTTTTCCATCCACGGTTTTCTTGATAGACACCCAGCCCCCAAAGCCGAAGGGAATGGGTACGGCTTCGCCTTTGACTTTAACTTTCAGATCATTGCGGGGAAGGCCGGTGGTGTGGGTAGCCTCGTCTTCCTTGTAGGTTCCTTTCTTGCCCAAAGCGCTTTCTATGGCCGATATCTCAGCAGGGGAGAGCGGGGGCGTTTTCCTGGGTGCCGGCGAGGCTTGCAGGTCCAGTAATCCGAAGGCGGAGGCGGTACCCAGAAGGGCAGTGGCCTGTAAGGCATTGCGTCTATTCATAGAACTAACGGTTTATGCAGGAAAGCCACAGAGCAGCAGAAGCCTCTGTCAGAGCAATTTACAAACAGTTAGGAATATGCTGCTGGAATTTGTTTGTTTCCTTCTGACCTGAAATTAAGTAGCCAAAAAGTGGAAAATGGAAAGTTAGCGTTTCAGACCTGTTTTCTAGAAATCGGGCTTAAAACAAAGGTGAAGGTTACTTGCGGAGAGAAGGTGGTTGCTAAGCATAAACACCCCACACCTTCCCCTTCCAAGAGGGGAATTCCCGGAAGGTGGGCTGAACAAGGGTAAGGCCGATTGAATGAGCGGCCTATGTCAAAGGGCTCTTCCATTGGTCTTTCCCCCGACATACCAACCCAGTAGGGACTCTTTTCCAAGTTTGTGGTTTGGTCTGTCGGGGGACAGACCAAGGAAGCAGAGACAGTTTCAAGGAATACCCTAACTATGAGATCTGCAGTCACCAAAAGGCAACAAAAAAGCCGATCTCGGGTGAGATCGGCTTTTCAGCACTGATGGTATGGGAAAACTAAACCGTAAGGTCTTAGCTTCTTTTTTCTTTGATACGGGCGGCTTTACCAGAAAGACCTCTCAGGTAGAACAGACGAGCTCTTCTAACTTTACCTCTGCGGATTACCTCAATTTTCTCGATGTTTGGAGAAAGAAGCGGGAAAATACGCTCGGTTCCGATTTGGTTAGACACTTTTCTTACAGTGAAAGTCTCGCTGGCACCGGAGTTTCTGCGCTGCAAAACCACGCCTTGGAATTGCTGGATACGCTCTTTGTTACCTTCACGGATCTTCACGTGAATATTCACTGTGTCGCCAGCAGCAAAAGTAGGAATTGAAGCACGCTTCTCTGTGTATTCCTGCTCTACTAATTTAATTAAATCGCTCATGACTATAATATAGTGTCTTTTTATCTGCAAAATTCGGAGTGCAAATATAGACGTTATTTTTCTAATTGTAAATCAACAAGTACTAATTTTTTTCATCATGCAGCAAATCAGGCCTTAGTTGGCGGGTGCGCTGCACGGCCTGCTCAAACCGCCACTCCTCTACTTTGGGAGTATTGCCAGACAGCAGGATTTCTGGCACGGTATGTCCCTCAAAATCAGCGGGACGGGAGTACACCGGAGGAGCCAGGAGGTTGTCCTGGAAAGAGTCTGAGAGCGCGCTGCTCTCGTCATTCAACACACCGGGTATTAGCCTGATAAGTGAATCTGCCAAGACCGCGGCAGCCAGTTCCCCGCCAGAGAGCACGTAGTCGCCTATGCTGATCTCGTGGGTCACAAACAGGTCGCGCACGCGCTGGTCCACGCCTTTGTAGTGGCCGCACAGGATGATGACGTTCTGCAGCAGAGACAACCGGTTGGCCATGGGCTGGTTCAGCGTCTGGCCGTCTGGGGTCATGTAGATCACCGCATCATAGGTGCGCTGGGCCTGCAGTTCCCTTATGCACTTGGCAATAGGTTCCACCATCAGTACCATGCCGGCGCCTCCACCAAAGGCGTAGTCGTCAATCTGGCCGTGTTTGTTGATGGCGTATTTGCGCAGGTCGTGCAGGTGTACTTCCACCAGACCTTTGTCCTGGGCTCTTTTTAGAATAGAGTGGTCAAAGGGGCCGGTGAGCAGGTGGGGCTGGCAGGTAATAATATCAAACCGCGTCATCGTCTTCGTCTTCCTCGCCTTCCAGGGGCGGTTCTTCCAATTGGCGGTTAGAGGGTTGGGTGTACACTTCCAGCAGGCCCTCAGGCAGGCTCACATAAATCTTGCGTTCCTCTTTGCTGGTGCGCAGGATGATCTCGTCCTGAACCGGGATGAGCACCTCGTGACCCTGGTAGTCCATGGCCAGCAGGTCTTGGTTGGGCAGGTCAAAGAAGGTCTGCACGGTACCCAGTTCGCCTAACTGCTCATCTACCACCGTATAGCCAATCACCTCATGGAAGTAGAACTGATCTTCTTCTAGGTCGGGCAACTGGTTCAGGGGAAGGTAGAGGGCTACGCCTTTGAGTTTCTCGGCATCGGCCACGGTGTTCACATCCTCAAACTTGAGAATGCTTTTGCCTTTGTCCTGTGGATTGAGGTCATCAATGAAAAAAGGAACCAGTTTCCCGTTAATCAACAGGAAAACTGATTCCAATTCATCGTACTCTTCCGGAAAGTCAACGTCAAAAAACGCGACCACCTGGCCTTTGGTGCCATGCGTGCGAACAATATACCCCAACTGGAAGCATGCGTCTAACGTCATGGCTAGTAAAATTAAGCTTGAGCTTCTTCTGTAGCGTCAGCAGCAGGAGCGTCTTCAGCACCTTCGGCATCGCCTTCAGCAGCCGGAGCGTTGGCAGCAGCAGCTTCAGCTGCTCTTCTTTGCTGAGCCTCAACACGGGCAGCGTTCACTTTGGCTTCGGCCTCCAAAGCAGCTTTTCTCTGAGCAGCTTTGTCGCTTCCTAATTTCTCTACTTTACCGCTGATTTTGGCTTCTTTACCGGCTTTCCACTCTGCATAGCGGGCATCAGCCTGCTCTTGCGTCACGGCGCCTTTCAATACACCAATCTGTAAGTGCTTTCTGAACATAACACCGGTGTAAGAAAGCATGGCTTTCACAGTGTCAGTTGGTTGAGCGCCTTTCAATACCCAATCCAACGCTTTGTCTTCGTTGAAGTTGATAGTGGCAGGGTTTGTCTGTGGGTTGTAAGTACCCAATTTCTCGATGAAGCGACCATCACGTGGTGCACGAGCGTCTGCAACTACGATATCGTACATTGCAGCTTTTTTGCGGCCTCTGCGGGCCAGTCTGATTTTAACAGCCATAGTAAACTTTGTTAAAGCGCCGGATCCCGTCCGGCATTGGGGTGCAAATGTACGGCAATAATTTTGAAACTGCTACTATTGATTTAAAGATTTGAGAATGTGGCCTTTTGGAATGGCGTTGGATTTGGAAATTTGTGGATTTGAAGATCTGGAGATGGGAGATAGTTGAGGCGTTTTGAGGCTAATTTATGGAAAACGGGCCAGAAACATGGTTCGCTCTCAAAAGGGTATCCTTACCTGAACGGCACCAGGCTGTGCGGTCCCCGGCCGAACAGGTCTCCGGCCAGGAAGAAGCGTTTCGCGGCTGAATTTGCAGAATTGTCCCAAAAAGAAGGGCCGTACTGTTTCTGCACCCAATCTGGAGAAAAACCCTGGAGCCGGAGCAAGGCCGGGAAAATATGAAAGTGGCTGTAGCCCCACCTCGGCTTTGGGGAGGACGCGATACCGGTAAGCTTACTGGGGTCCCAGATCCACAAGGGCACGGCGGCCTCCTGCGGCGAAGTCTCCTGTACCGAGGCGTGCGTGATGCTGATCCCTGCCTGTGTTAGGTTCTGGCCGTGGTCTGAGGTGTAGACGATGACGGTGCTGTCCTGGGGGGAGATGGTGCCCATGAGCTTGCGCCAGAACTGGTCTACCGTCCAGCGGAGGGAGTTGTGGTACGTATTCAGGGTACGCGCCTGGTCTTTGTAGATACTGCGCGGCGAGAGCACCGGTTTGAAAAACGTAGAGTCTACCGGATAGGTGCGGGCATATGGCCAGTGGGCACCAGCTTTGACTACGTAGACGAATACTTTTTCCGGGGATTTGGCCAATTGTGCTAATTGGTCTGCCACCAGCATGTCCCGGTCATAGTATGGAGCTTGGGGATGGGTAACAGCGGGCCGTTCCACGTGGTCAATGTATTTTAGGTCCTCGGGGCTCATGAAATTCTGCAGCACATCGCCGCCCAACTGCGCATCTATGTAATAGGTGGTATAGCCCGCCTTTTGAGCGAACTGAAAAATATTGGTGCGGGAAAAAGTGCGGTACGCCGTGTCTGGAAGTTCCGTAGGCCGGGTGCCACTCATCAAAGCAATGTTAGAGCCGGCGCTCTGGTTTGTGGTTGAACTGGCCACACCAAAGTCCAGTAAATGACCCCGGACAGAGTAAAGAAAAGGCGTGGTCTGGAGTTCCAGCCGATGCAAAGTCAGCTCTGTGGCGGTGATACTCTCGTCCACAATCAGGAAGAGGTGCGGCACGCCGCCGTTTTCCGGCGAGACGGGTACCGGGGTACGTAAGGGTTGCGGCAGTTGGTCTGTAACTACTGCCATAATAGTTAATGGCACCCGGTAGAGCGCCGGAAAATCATCCACCACGCCAGTGGTTCTTTTGATCATGGCAAAAGCCGCCAAGGCAGCCAATGGCAGGAAACAGGCCGTCCAGGATGCCGACCGCCACGCTGCTTTCTTCCTGAGCCAATTAATGGCAAGAATCACCAGAATGGTAGCTAAAAAAGCAAGCACAACCTGCCCTCCGTAATTCTGAAGGGCGGTATCCAGAAGCGGTAGATTGTTCCAGGCCAGCACCGCATCTGAGTACATGAAGTTGTAGCCCGTAATCAAGCGGTAGGTGAGACTTATAAGCAGGCAGGGGAAAAGCAGCGCCAACGTAAGCCGATAAAGGACTTTGCTTCGGTTAAACAGCAGGAGCAGGAGACCTGCCGTTGAAAACGCAAACAACACCAGGTACAGCAGCAGGTGCATGAGGCTATCCTGAAAAAGCAGGAAGGTGGTGATGAAGTAGAACCGGCCGGGCCGCATCTCTACCAGCAGGACAAACAATGCCAACGCGCAGAATAGAATAAAAGGAGTGTGCCTTAAAAAGCGTGGCCTCATGTATTTCCCGTAACTTGCTCTCGTAAATCAGGAACCGAAGGTAATGGAACTCGTTCAATCTGCCAATCCGGCGGATAGGCTCCCCGGCCGTGTAGATCAGATAGATGTCATGCGTGGCTTTGCGCTGCTGGGAATATGCCTGGAGAATATTTTCACCATGCATACGCCAAACGCCTTTTTTGCGGAGTATGCCAGCCGGTACGGGCATGGGTTGAACCACTTCCTGCTACTTGCCTTGATGGTGTTGGTGAGAAGCAAATTCTACCCCATCTTTTCCTTTGTATTCGGGGCATCTGCTGCGTTGGGGTTACCCACCCAAAGCCCAGGCTTCTTTTTGCGCCGGTTAGCCGGACTGTTTCTCCTGGGCGCGCTGCAGGTAATTTTTATCTGGGAAGGCGATGTCTTGGTGCAGTATGTGTTCATGGGTTGTCTTTTGTTACTGCTCCGGAATTGGGGCGCCAAGCCTTTGGTAATCCTAGGCTCCTTTCTGCTGCTGTTCAGTTTTATAGGCAATTTGTGGGCAATGCCCCAAATGCAAGTCTCCGAAGAGAGTTTGGCCGCATATGAGACGGGTACTTTTTCAGAACTGATGTCTTTTCGGGTGCAGGAATTTTTACAAAGCGTATTTACCTGGGCAACCCTTCTCTTCTACAGCCGGATTTTTGCCTTTATGCTGATGGGCTTCGCCTTTGTCAAGAGTAACAGTATCTCGCGGTTAACTTCCCCAGCTTGGGTCAAGAAGGTGTTCCTGGGGCACTTGGCCTTAGCCATAGGAGTAGCCATCCTGGTGCAACTAGCCGGATGGCGGGGCGAAGCAAATGAAACGCTTTGGCTGAAAGAGTTGTGCCTGGGAGTCTATTTCTATGCCGCTGTTATCACCCTGGCTTCTTTACCTGTTTTGCTTTGGCATACTTCCATACTGCAACGCTTTCTATCTCCCTTGAGATTGCTGGGAAAACTCACCCTCACGCACTACTTAACCCAAAACCTGCTGTTCAGCCTGCTCTTTTATAGGTACGGTTTGGACTTGTTCAATAAACTGGAGCCCTGGCAGTGCGTGCTGCTTTATGTCATAGTAATAGCGCTTCAGTTAGGTTTTTCTTTCTGGTGTCTGAAACGGTATAAACAAGGTCCTGTGGAATGGCTACTAAGACGCATAGCAGGTAAAAAGCAGAAAGGCGCCTCCTGATCGGGAGACGCCTTTCTGCTTTTTATAGAAGCTGCGGTTAAGCAGTAGCTTTTTTCAATTTAATGATACCCACTTTGTCCAAGGTCCAAATGATAGGGTAGGTTGGGTCCACTTCCCACCATTTCACCCCGAAATTCACGCGGTTTGGCAATTTGTGGTGGTTGTTCTGGAATAACTCACCGCCGGTTAAGAAATCAAAGAAAAGCGAGTTTCTTGATTTGTCATTGTTGTCAAAGTTCTGGTAGCCGTATTTGTGGCCGCTCCAGTTCACGATGGCACCGTGCAGAGGTCCCATCAGGAAGTGCAATGGAAGCAGCAGGTACATCCACCAGAAATCGGCGAATTTGATATAAAATAACACATAGAACGTACCCCAGGCCAGACGGGAACCCCAGTGGTCACCAATGTTCTCCACCAGGCGCCAAACCGGGTAATTGCCGTCAAAGCGCAACTCTGGTTCCACCCGGTTCTTCAGTACATCGTTGTAGATGTTCTTGGTCTTCCACATCATGGTGAAGGCATTGCTGGAAAAGTGCGGCGAATGCGGGTCACGGGCCGTGTCTGAGAAGGCGTGGTGCATCCGGTGCAGAATAGCGTATGCCCTGGGCGACAGGAAAGACGAGCCCTGGCTGATGTAGGTGAAAAGGAAAAAGAACTTCTCCCAAAACGCATTCATGGTAAACATTTTATGCGCGGCGTAGCGGTGGAGGTAGAAGGTCTGCACAAACAGCGACAGGTACCAATGGGCTACAAAAAAGAGGATGATGATCATGCTGGGTGATTGCAATTAATAGTTTACGCCTAACACCGGCGGGCAGTATGAGAACAGCCCCGCCGTAAATAAGTTCACAAAGCTACAACGCAAGTTTTAAACGCTGCAAAGACAAACCTGTATTTTGCGCAAAAGTGACAAGAATCATCTTTTAACTCTCCCCATTCTCCAGCCAAGAGCCTGTAAGCAGGTTATAGATTGAAGTTTGCCTTTAGTCTATTTTGTTTTAGGGCCATTTTCCCAAAAACGGCTGAGAATCGCTTCGGCACCGAATCAGAAACCGCACGGCCTTTCATAGCTAGCTTCTGCATGGGCAAAATAAGTAACTGCGCCAGAATTTAAAAGAGGGCTGTAGCCAGATGAATCTAAGGTTGGAAAGGTTGCCAGGCCGGGATGCGGGGAAGAGGAGCCTTTACCGATACCCAGGTTTTCAGGATGGGGTGCTCAAAACCCAGTTCCTGCGCGTGCAACGCGATGCTTTTGTTTGGCAGCGGCTCCGGGGCTCCGTATCTGAGATCGCCCAGGATGGGGCATTTGAGCGAGGCCAACTGCACCCGTATCTGGTGCGGCCGACCGGTGACGGGCCGTACTTCTACCAGGTATTTGCCATTAGTACCTTTAAGCAAAGAATAACTGAGTTCGGCGCGTTGGCTGCCCGGCTTTTCACTTGTGAGGGCTTTGGTGGTGTTGCGTTCCGCGTCTTTGATGAGCCAATGCACTAGGGTGCCGGCCTCAGGGTGAGGCGCACGCTGCGTGATGGCCCAGTAGATCTTCTCCGTCTTGCGGGTTTTGAACTGCTCGTTCAGGCGGGTGAGGGCTTTGGAGGTTTTAGCCAGCAGGACTACGCCGCTCACCGGCCGGTCCAGGCGGTGCACCACGCCAATGAACACGTTGCCCGGTTTCTGGTATTTCTCTTTGATGTATTCCTTCGCCAGTTCAGAGAGCGGCACATCACCGGTTTCATCGCCCTGCACCAGTACCCCGCTAGGTTTGTTCACCACCAGCAGATGGTTGTCTTCAAAAAGTACGTCTAGCTTGAAGGGGGCAGGCATTCGGTTTTAAAGGTGTTTTTAGGAAATGGGGCCGAAAACGGAAAATTGTTGATTGCTGATTGTTTTTCAGGAGACAGCAATCAACAATTAACAATTAAATCAATAAGCTTCTTCTTCGGTGGGGAAGTTGAGGGATTTTACGTCCTGGATGTAGTTGCTCACGGCGCCGGTGATGATCTCGTGGAGCTCGGCGTAGCGGCGCAGGAAGCGGGGCTTGAATTCCTTGGTGATGCCCAATAAATCATGAATTACCAGTACCTGCCCGTCTACGTGCGGCCCGGCCCCGATCCCGATGATGGGGATATGGAGTTCATTAGCTACGCGTTTGGCCAGCGAAGACGGGATTTTCTCCAGCACAATAGCAAAACAGCCCAGTTCCTGCAGCAGGCGGGCATCGGAGAGGAGCTTCTCGGCCTCGGCCTCTTCCTTGGCGCGCACAGAGTACGTCCCGAATTTATAGATGGACTGTGGCGTCAATCCTAAGTGCCCCATGACTGGCACACCGGCGCTGAGGATACGCGTGATAGAGTCTTTGATTTCCTCGCCGCCTTCCAACTTCACGCCGTGTGCACCGGATTCTTTCATGATCCGGATGGCGGAACGCAGGGCCTCTGAGGAGTTCCCCTGGTAAGAACCGAACGGCAGGTCTACCACCACAAACGCGCGCTTCACCCCCCGCACCACCGAGGAGGCGTGGTAGATCATCTGGTCCAGGGTAATGGGCAACGTGGTCTCGTGGCCAGCCATCACGTTGGAGGCAGAATCACCTACCAATAAAACATCTGTTCCGGCGGCATCCAGTAAGGTGGCCATGGAGAAATCATAAGCAGTGAGCATGGAGATTTTCTCGCCACGTTCTTTCATGCTTTGCAGCTGGTGGGTGGTAACTATTTTTACCTCGCGTTTCTGAACCGACATAATAGAATTGGGGGTGTTAGCCTGGGCAAAGGTAAGGAGTGGGGAATTAGGAATCAGGAATAAAAAACCAGAAATTCTTTGCCGGTGAACTAGGGTGAAGTGTACCAGATTAATACGTTTGTTTCCCAGGCTTAGGTGTGTTTTAAGGCAGATTTAAGGGAAATGGCTTAAAAACAGAGCGGCCATCTTGAAGAAGATGGCCGCTCTGTTTTTAGCTTAGTAAGGTCTTCCGGTGGCGCTGCTGCTGCGCCGGATGCGCAGGTCCTGCAGCAAAGCAGACTTGGCGTTGATGTTGATGGAGTAGCGTTGCAGTACCCCAAACGGTACCCAGTCTATAGACATCTGCCAGCAGTGAAGGTCCCGTACAATCCCGATGTTGGTGTAACTCAGAATCTTGTTCTTCAGGTCATAGCTGGTGGTGTAGTTTACGGCCCATTTATCGGTGAGGGTCACGGAACCGTTAATGCCCGCCGAGGTGGCGTTGTTCACCAGTTTGTCGGTGAGGTTATCGCGGGTGAAGTTGGAGGTCAGGTCCACGGAGAGCGTCCAGGGGATGTTAAACTCCACGTAATCTGCGGCGGTCACGGTGCGCTGCAGGGCCGGCAGGTTGGTGGGCGGCGCGGCCCCAGAGGCGGCCTGTTGCTTGCGGGCCTGCTGGTTGAACTCAAACCCGGTGTTGAAGTTCAGGTTCATGAGGCGAGCCAGCCTGAAACCGCCGCCTTGCGCTAAGTAGATGTTTCTTCTCACCCCGTTGATGTACTGGTAAGGGTCAAAGCTCCCCGATACCGTCACGCCCACGTTGTTGAACAGCTTCGTAGACATGTTCACGTTGATGTTGGAGAGCTTGAAAGAATCGGCGGCCATGTTGTAGGACCCGGAGAGGTTGAAGGCGTCAATCAAACTCACTTTTTTGTACACACCCGCGCTGTCGGTCTTCACTTTCATCTCCACGTTGTTGCTGATGGAGAAAGAGAGCGCGCTGGTGAGGCCCGGACCCGGTACGTTGCCTTCCAGTCCTTGGAACCGGGACAGCAGCTGCGTGTTACCCAGACTGTCGCGCTGCACCCGCTGGTAGAAGCCGTATTCTTCCCTGCCAAAATCAGGTCGCCAGCTATAGGAAATGTTAGGCGTTATGGTGTGCCGGATAGCCTCAATCTTCTTTCCTTCGATCTGCGCAATGCCGTACAGGTTGGTGGAGAAAGACAGGCTTCCCTGGTATTGGTAGGTGCGCTGCAGGCCTTTGGAAGTATCCGCTTCCAGCATGTTAGTCCCGGGCTTGGTGCGGTAGGTGTACTTTTTGGTAAACCAGCTCTCGCTGTAGCTCACGCCCGGTGTCACTTTGAAGTGCTTGAAAAGGCTCACCGTTCCCAGGGTAATAGGAATGTCATGGTTGATGCTGGTACGGGCATTCCGGAAAATCTGGGCCAGGTTAGACCCGTTGATGGCGATCACCGTGTCACGGACCCTGGCGGTGGTGAAAGGGAAGCCCAGGCTGTTACCCGAGGAGATGTTGTTGGTCACGTACTGGCGCGCGTTCAGGGAATACCCAATCCGGATGCCTTCAATCCAACGGCCGGTCATTGTACCGCCAAACCACTCAATAGGGCTCTGGCTCGCCACCCCGAAGCTGAAATCAGGGAGGGTGAAACTCATCTGCTGCACCGGCACCAATTCGCCGGCTTCATTGCGCTGGGTTCTGGTGGTCTGGCTTTGCGAAATGGTTACGCCGTAGTTGATAGGCGAGTTGGGGCTGCTCTTGCGGTATGAAACAGTGGAGTTGAACGCCGGTGATAGCGCATTCTGGGCGGTGGTGGAGTTTCTTTGGTTATAGAACTGGCTACCGGCGTTCACGCTGGCCGAGAACTGACCTTTGCCGGGTCGCGTGATAGGCTGGTGGCTCCAGCTGATCCAGATGTCGCGGGAGTCTGTGTTATAGTTGTAGACGGCATCGGTGGTCCGGCCCACGCCAATGTTCTCGGAGCCTTTGTTATAGGTATGGCTCACGGAGAAGTTACCGCTGAACTTGTAGCGTTTGGTATAGGTAGACTGCACCCGCGCGCCGTAGCCCCCCAGTGAGAAGATATCGCCGGTGATGCGCATGTCCATGTACTCGTTCATGGCCCAGTAAAAACCGCCGTCACGGAGGTAGAAGCCCTGCTGGTTAGACTCCCCGAAGGTAGGAATGATGACCCCGGAACCTCTTTTACGCGGCGAAGGGAAAAACCCGAAAGGCAAACCGATAGGCGTGGGCACATCGGCGAAGACCAGGTGGAATGGCCCGGCCACCACGCGGTCATTGGGAATCACCTTCATCTTGGAGGCCTTAATGTAGAAGTGCGGGTGCTCCAGGTCACAGGTAGTATAGCGGGCGTGCCTGCCGTAGATGCTGCCCAGGGAGTCGCGTTTGATGGTCTCGGCGTGAATATAGCCCTCGCCCTGCGTGGTAACGGCGCCAATCACGCGGCCCTTCTTGGTTTTGTAGTTGTAGGCCATGCGCTCGGCCTGGTAGTTTTCGGCCCCGTTTTTGAAAAGAGGCTTGTTTTGAAGCACCCCGGCAGAGTCCAAAATCCCTTCGGCGTTGATGAGGTTGGTTTTCCAGTTGATCTGGATGTAACCCGCGTCCAGGGCAATCTCGCCGTAGTCAATGTGGGCGTCGCCGTACAGGTGCATGATCTGACTAACGGCATCGTAGCGGATAGAGTCCTTCGCCTTATAATTAATGGTGGTCTCAATATCACCTTTGGCTTTGGCGTTAGCAGTATCAGGAGAGGAGACCACAATGGAGTCCGCCTTTGGAATTAAATTGGCACGATTAAGGTTAGGACGAATTTGCGCGCTTCCCTCCGTAGCGGAAAAAAAGGCAATCACTGTAAAAGCGGCGATTGCCAAAAACAGGAGGGATCTCTTCTGATTCAAGTAAATTTTTTGTTATTTTGTTAACTAGGACAAAGTTATTAACAATAGCTTTTAACTAACGCATCCTGTGAAAAATATTGTCTCTCTTACCGTTTTTGCTTTTTTACTCTTTGGTTCCTTCACCACTTTTGACCGGAAGGATGTAAAAATACGAACTGTGGTAATTGATGCCGGCCACGGCGGAAAAGACACGGGTTGTAACGGAGCCTCGGCCCGCGAGAAGGAAGTAGCCCTCAAGGTGGCGCTTAAACTAGGCGAACTCATTGAAGAGAACGTGCCCGATGTGAATGTTATTTTCACCCGCAAAGACGACCGCTTTGTGGAGCTCATTGACCGGGCGGGCATCGCGAACAAGAACCACGCCGACCTGTTCATCTCCATCCACTGCAACTCCGGGCCCAGCAACGCCTTCGGCACCGAGACCTACACCATGGGTCTGCACAAGTCCAGCAGCAACCTGGCCGTAGCCACCCGCGAGAACTCTGTAATCTTGCAGGAAGAGGACTACGAGAAGAACTACAACGGCTTCAACCCTAAGTCGCCGCAGAGCCACATCCTCTTCAGTTTGTACCAAAGTGCCTACATTGACAACAGCCTGAGGTTCGCGCAGAAAGTGGAGCGGGAGTTCAAGACCAAGGTGGGCCGCTCCAGCCGTGGTGTGAAGCAGGCGGGCTTCCTGGTGCTGTGGAAATCTGCCATGCCCAGCACTTTGATTGAGATTGGCTTCCTGACCAACCCAACGGAAGAGAAGTACCTCAACGATAAATCCAACCAATCGTATATTGCATCAGGCATATACCGCGCTTTCAAGGACTACAAGCAGGAACTTGAGGCCATGAACTAATTTAATCTACCTCTGTGGGAAAATTTTCCAAAGAACTCAAAGTAGCGTTGCTGGGCATTGTGTCTTTGGCGGCACTCTACGTGGGCTTTATATTCTTAAAGGGAAGTGATATACTTTCCTCAACGCGTACTTTCTACGTCACCTATGACTCTGTGGAAGGCCTGGCGGTCTCCAACCCGGTGTTGATCAACGGTTTCAGGGTAGGTCTGGTGAAGAACATGGTGCTGGACCAGAAGAAAGGCAACAAGATTCTGGTAACCCTGGACATTGACAAAGACATTGACGTGGGCGATTCTACCGTGGCCATGCTGGTGAGCTCAGACTTACTAGGCAGCAAGGCGGTGGAACTGTATATGGGCCGTAACAGACTGCGCTACAAGGGCGGCGAGTACCTCATTCCATTCGTGAAACGCAGCATCACCGACATGCTCTCGCAGCGGGCTATGCCCGTGCTGGGCACTGTAGACACCACCCTGCAGCGCTTGAACGCCTTCCTTGACAAAGACGCGAAACAAAGCATCCAGTCCATCCTGCTCAATGCCCAGGCCACTTCAGAGACCCTGAGGGCGGTAGCTTTGGCCAACCAGGGCAACATCAACGAGATTACCAGCAACCTGGCCCGGCTTACGGCTTCCCTGCGGGGCACCGAAGCCAAGTTCAGCCGCCTGGCCGGCAGCCTCAACACCCTCACCGATACCTTGGACGTCAACTCCATGAACAGCGCCATCAGGGGGCTGGACAGCACCATCTATCAGGCGCAACTGACCATGGCCAAAATCAACCAGGCCAACGGCAGCCTGGGCAAGCTCATGAACGATGACTCATTATACAGCAACCTCAACGCTTCCAGCGCTAGCCTGAACGAGCTGCTCATGGACCTGAAAGCCAACCCAAAACGCTACGTGCACTTCTCCCTTATTGGGGGCGGCACCAAGGTGAAGGAAGCCAAAAACGTGAAGGAAGCCACCCGGGTGAAAAATGCCGAAAACGTGCAGAATGCGGGAGCGGTAGACACCAAGAAATAACCCGCGCTTGCAGCAGCAAAAAGCGTTTCGGGGCCGTTTTCTTTAAAGCGGCCCCGAAACGCTTTTTTGTTGCCTTCCGTAAAGCGAAGCAATTTCCTAACAAGTGTTAGCCTTTTCTGAATTTTGCTATATTTGTACACCCCGCATGGGACCTAACCCCTAACCACCCGCTTTCTGTAGATTTATGGATATTGAATTCAATAAGAACGAAGACAGCCTCAAACAGCTTTGCTTCCAACTTAAAGCCAGACATGACAAAGTAGCCCTGGGTGGCGGCGAGAAAGCCATTGCCAAACAGCACGAAAAAGGCAAACTCACCGCCCGTGAACGCATCAAATACCTGCTGGATGAGGATTCTGAGTTTCTGGAGATAGGCACCTTTGCCGGTGAGGGCATGTATAAAGAGTACGGCGGATGTCCGGGTGGCGGGGTAGTGGCGGGTATTGGGTACGTGAAAGGCCGGCAGTGCATGGTGGTCGCCAATGATGCCACCGTAAAGGCCGGCGCCTGGTTTCCCATCACCGCCAAAAAGAACCTGCGGGCGCAGGAGATTGCCATGGAGAACCGCCTCCCGGTCATCTACCTGGTAGACAGCGCCGGCGTGTTCCTGCCCATGCAGGACGAGATCTTCCCTGACAAAGAGCACTTCGGGCGGATGTTCCGCAACAACGCCATCATGAGCAGTGAAGGGATTGTTCAGATCTCGGCCATCATGGGTTCCTGCGTGGCGGGCGGCGCCTACCTGCCCATCATGAGCGACGAGGCCATGATTGTGGAGGGCACCGGCTCTATCTTTCTGGCCGGTTCTTACCTGGTGAAAGCGGCCATCGGCGAGACCATCGACAATGAGACCCTGGGCGGCGCCTCTACCCACTCAGAGATCTCCGGCGTGACAGATTATAAATTTGAGACCGACGAAGAGTGCCTGGACCACATCAGGAACATTTTCGATAAAATGGGCGAGAATCCCAAGGCCGGTTTCAACAGGGTAGCCGCGGCGAACCCCAAGCTGGACCCGAAGGAAATCTACGGCATCCTGCCGCAGGACCGCGTGAAGCCCTATGACATGATGGACATCATCCTGCGGCTGGTGGACAACTCGGAGTTTGAGCCTTACAAAGACCTGTATGGGCAGAGCCTCATCTGCGGCTTGGCGCGCATTGATGGCTGGGCCGTGGGCATTGTGGCCAACCAGCGCAAGATCGTGAAAAGCAAGAAAGGTGAGATGCAGATGGGCGGCGTGATCTACTCAGACAGCGCGGACAAGGCGGCCCGCTTTATCATGAACTGCAACCAGAAGAAGATTCCGCTGGTGTTTCTGCAGGACGTATCCGGGTTCATGGTGGGCAGCAAGGCCGAGCACGGCGGTATCATCAAAGACGGCGCCAAGCTGGTGAACGCCATGAGCAACTCTGTGGTGCCTAAGTTTACCATCTTGATCGGGAATAGCTACGGCGCGGGCAATTACGCTATGTGCGGCAAAGCCTATGACCCGCGCCTGATCTACGCCTGGCCTACGGCGCAACTGGCGGTGATGTCTGGCGCCTCGGCGGCCAAAACGCTGCTGCAGATCCAGGTGGCCTCCCTCCAGGCCAAAGGCGAGGAGATCACCCCCGAGGCCGAGAAAGAACTGCTGGATAAAATCACAGACCGGTACAATGAGCAGTTGAGCCCGTACTACGCGGCGGCCCGCCTGTGGGTAGACGGCATCATTGATCCACTGGAAACCCGGAAAGTCATTTCAGTGGGCATTGAGGCGGCCAACCACGCACCCATCACCAAACCTTTCAACGTAGGCGTGATCCAAACTTGATTATAATTAGGAATTGGGAATTAAGAATTAGGAATGGCGTGGAAACCAACCCAGTTCTCCCAGCAAGGGACTTTCCGCTTGTGTATTTAGAAAGGCCCTAGCCTGAATCTTTACATTGTCTGATATTCCCCTCCTCGGAGGGGTAAGGGTGGGTAAAGGAACGCATTTGATTTATCCCCATCTGTAAACCGCACCTTGGGTGAAGTAAGAATCAGGAATTAAGAAGAGCGGCACGGATAGAATTTTTGACCTCCTGGCGCTAATCCGGGAGGTCAAATTCGTTTAGGAGCTGACTTTGGGAAAACAGCCCGGAAACGCTTTTGCTTTATTTCCCGTTCTCAGAAGAAGGAATATGGTTAACCGCCACCCTAGTTCATAAACAGATTCGGCAGTTATGATTCTTAATTCCTAATTTTAAATTCTTAATTGATTTACCTTGACGAATAAAGAGATAAAGGCGCTCATCTCACTATTGGATGACGAGGACCCGGATGTGGTGGCGCACGTGCACCAGAAGATTGTGGAGTTAGGCGACACCATCACGCCGTTTCTGGAGGAAGCCTGGGAAGAGAGCCTGGACCCTGAGCACCAGAAGAAGCTGGAAGAACTTATCCATGACCTGCAGTACAGCTCCCTCACGCAGCGCCTGAAAACCTGGAAAGAAGAAGGCGCCACCGATCTGGTGCGCGGCATGTGGCTCGTGAGCACCTACCAATACCCAGACCTTACCCTGGAGCAGATCATGCAGCCCCTGGCCGAGCTGTACTATGAAGCCTGGGTGAACGTGCGGCCCGAGATGCACCCATATGACCAGGTCAAAGCCCTGAATCACGTGCTCTTCAAGCTGCACCACTTCTCTGCCAACACCAAGAATTTCCACGCGCCCAACAACTCCATGATCAACCAGGTGCTGGAAAGTAAACGGGGTAACCCCTTGACACTCTGCGTGATTTATATGGCCCTGGCGCAGAAACTGGGTTTGCCCGTGTACGGCGTGAACCTGCCCAATCTGTTCATCCTCACGTTCAAGAGCGACGTGATTCCGCAGTTCTATATCAACGTGTACAACCGCGGCCTTATCCTCTCCAAGAGCGACATAGACAATTACCTGTTGCAGTTGAACCTGAGCCCCGTGGATATTTTCTACGAGCCCTGCTCGCCCATTGACATCGTGCGGCGCGCCCTCCGGAACCTGTCCCTGTCTTACGAGAAACTCAACGACCCAGAGAAAGCCACCGAAATTGAGAAGCTCATTGACGTGTTGGGCGATGAGCAGGTCACGAACGCCAGCGCGTCTTCTGAGGAAGAGGACATGGATGACGAGGAAGGCTACGATGACGAGGACGAAGAAGAAGATCGCTAACGTTTTAGGCCTGTTTCAAGAAAACCAAGCCTAAAACAGAAAGTATTCATTAGGAAGCCACTCCCCCGGGAGTGGCTTTTTTCGTACCCATTGTCATCGGGCGCAGACCTGTTTTAAGGGCATTTTGAGGAAAACAGGCCTGAAACAAATTTCCTGGGCTAAGGGATATCGTTATCTTTATTCTTTCATGCTTGCATTATGATACAGAAGAGTACCCGCTTAGACAATGTTTTCTACGAGATAAGAGGTCCCATTTTTGAAAAGGCAGTGGACCTGGAGAAGGAAGGCTACCGCATTACGCGGCTCAACATTGGCAATCCGGCGCCCTTCGGGTTTGAGGCGCCAGATGAGATTGTGCATGACGTGATGGTGAACCTGCGCAACGGCCAGGGCTACACAGACTCTAAAGGGGTATTCGCGGCCCGCAAGGCCATCATGCACTACAGCCAGAGCAAAGGCCTTCACAACGTGCACGAAGACGACATCATCATAGGCAACGGCGTGAGCGAACTCATCATGCTCAGCATGCAGGCCCTGCTCAACAACGACGACGAGATCCTGATTCCCGCCCCCGATTACCCGCTCTGGACCGCCGCCGTGACCTTGTCCGGGGGCAAAGCCGTGCATTATCTCTGCGACGAAGCCTCTGACTGGTATCCAGACCTGAAGGACATGGAAAAGAAGATCACGCCCCGCACCAAAGGCCTGGTCATCATTAACCCTAATAACCCAACCGGCGCCGTGTACCCCGCCGAGGTGCTGCAGCAGATTGTGCAGTTAGCCGAGCGCCATAAACTCATCATCTTCTCCGATGAGATCTACGACAAGATTCTCTACGATGAAGTAGTGCACCATTCCACCGCCTCCTTCACCGAGGATGTGTTGTGCCTTACCTTCAGCGGGCTGTCCAAGAACTACCTGGCTGCCGGTTTCCGGGCCGGCTGGATGGTGGCCTCGGGGAACAAAGCCATCGCTACTTCTTACCTGGAGGGCCTCAACGCCCTGGCCAGCATGCGCCTGTGCAGCAACGTGCCCTCACAGTTCGCCATCCAGACGGCCTTGGGCGGCTACCAGAACATCACCGACCTGGTGTTGCCCTCCGGCCGGTTGTACAAGCAGCGCGAGGTGTGCTACGAGAAACTGACCTCCATCCCCGGTATCACCTGCGTGAAGCCAAAGGGTGCCTTCTACATGTTCCCAAAGATCGATACGAAGAAATTCAACATCCAATCAGACGAGAAACTGGTGCTGGATTTGTTGATTGACCAGCACGTGCTGTTGGTGCAGGGTACCGGCTTCAACTGGCCCCAACCCGACCATTTCAGGGTGGTGTACCTGCCCATGGCCGAGGAATTGGCCCTTACCCTGGACAAACTCGCCGAGTTCCTGAAGGAGTATGACGGCGCGGCGGTCATGGGGTAATGCCTGCCTGGCGTTTTCGTTTTTGCCCTGGTTTTTAGATTTTGGACTAAAAAGAGCCTGCAACTCAAATATCCTCGACCTCATTTCTTAATTAGTGCTACTCTTGGTTGGTTTTCTGCGAGAAAGCCTGTAAATTATCTTATTGTGTAGGTGAGATAATTACTTGATGGGAAACACTTTTACTAGAAATATTCTAAGCAGGCTTCTTGGTTGTGTATGGTTCTTTTCCCTGGCGTTGCCGGCGGTAGGGCAGACCTCGCGTGGGCTTGCCCCAGATATCCTGAAGGAGAAACTGGCGCCTGCCCTCCGGCAATTGCCTCCTGGGCATGCTAAAATAACCATTAGGGTGCAGGTGAAAGATAAAGCCGCTTTCAAGAGTTGGTTGAAGGCTCAGTTGCCGCAGGTACACGAGCTGCAGACCGATGCTAAGCGAAATACCTTCCTGCTTTCAGCCCGTTTTTCAGAAATAAGCCTGTTAACGCATTGCCCCTTTGTCTCTTTCATTGACGTAGGCAATAGAGCCCCCCAGGAAGAAGCCCACCTGCAGAACTCAGATTTGACCGTCAATGGGGTAGAAGCGGTTCATCTGCGCTACCCGCAACTACAGGGGAAAAACCTGGTGGTCTCCATCAAAGAGCAGCCCTTTGACCCGGAAGACATAGATTTCAAAGGAAGGGTGCTGGCTCCGGTATCTTCCACCGGAGCGACTACTCCGCATGCCACCAGCATGGCCACGTTGGTGGCCGGGGGCGGAAACACCTCGCCGGCCGGCAAGGGGGTGGCCTGGCAGAGCCAGGTGATGACCTCAGATTTCACCCGCCTGATGCCAGATGAAACCTCTTTTCTGCAATCAAGCAAAATATCGGTGCAGAACCATTCTTACGGGGTGGGGCTGGAAAACTACTACGGCCTTGAAAGCCAGGCCTACGACTCGCAGGTGCTGGAATACCCCCAGTTGCTGCACGTCTTTTCCTTAGGCAATGCCGGAAACCAAACACCCAACACCGGACCTTACGCCGGGATAGCCGGATTTGCTAACCTTACAGGGCAGTTCAAAATCTCAAAGAATACTCTCAGCGTTGGGGCGGTGGATACCTCTGGGCAGGTGAGTGTCCTGAGTTCCCGGGGACCTACCGCTGATGGCCGGATCAAGCCCGAGGTGGTGGCTTTTGGGGAATCGGGTTCTTCAGAAGCATCGGCGGTGGTGTCTGGGGTGGCTTTGCTTTTGCAGCAGGCCTACCAGGAACAACACAACGAAGCCTTACCTTCTGCGGCGCTGGTGAAAGCTGCCCTCGTCAACAGCGCCGATGATAAAGGAAGGCCCGGTCCGGATTATGAGGCCGGGTTCGGGAATGTAGACGCCATGGGTGCGGTGGAATCTGTGTTAAAGAAAAGGTATTTTGAGGGAGTTGCCTCAAAGGGTAAAGAAAAGGTCTTCTCCATTGCCGTTCCTGCCGGATCAGCTGGTTTAAAAGTGACTTTGGTTTGGCATGACGCTGCCGCTGAACCTTCCGCGGCGAAAGCCCTGGTAAACGACCTGGACTTAACCGTGCAGGAAGTGTCTACTGGCCGGGAGTGGTTGCCTTGGGGCCTGAGTGCCCACCCGCACAGGGACTCTTTAACGCTGCCTGCGCGCCGGCAGGTAGACCGGCTGAACAACCTGGAGCAGGTGAGCCTGACCTTGCCGGGTGCCGGAGACTACAAGATAAAGGTGGCGGGTACCCACGTGACTTCGGTTTCTCAGCCGTTCAGTATTGTCTATGAATTTGAAGCGCCTTTCACGTGGGCTTTTCCTACTGCCGGGAGCAACCTGAAGA
The DNA here is from genome assembly GCF_017916345.1 of Rufibacter aurantiacus. Classification (NCBI taxonomy): domain Bacteria; kingdom Pseudomonadati; phylum Bacteroidota; class Cytophagia; order Cytophagales; family Hymenobacteraceae; genus Rufibacter; species Rufibacter aurantiacus. The sequence continues at coordinate 871,893 of NZ_JAFMSV010000001.1, read as the reverse complement.
GTTCCCAGAAAAACCGAATCCGCTGGCAGGCGCCTTTGGCTGCAGGCACCACCGCTCGTCTAGAATACCGCTGGGGCGGCCAGGATTGGAAGCTCATCCAAGATAATGTGCCTTTGCAGGAAAGCAAGGCCGATTGGCTCACCCCGGATTCAGCGGGACTGGTTCAGCTGAGGCTGGTGCCTGCCCTTGGGGAAGTTTTGTTATCCCAGGAGTTTATCCTGAGCCCAGTTTTGCCTTTACAGGTGGGTTACCAGTGCGAGGAGGAGGTTTTACTGTTCTGGCCGAAGGCAACCGGCGCCAGTCAATACCAGGTCTTTGCCCTGGGCGAAAAATACCTGGAGCCGGTAACTATTGTCTCAGATACCTTATTAATCTTCTCAGAGCGCGAAAATGCTGCCTTACACTTCGCAGTTGCGCCGGTGATAGCTGGCCAGACGGGCCTTAAAAGCTTAACAGTGAATTATGCAGACCAAGGAGGGCAATGTTATGTAAAGCAATTCCTGGCGCGCCAGCTGGTCACAGATTCCGTTCTGCTGGATGTGGAGCTTAGTACCCTTTATGGTTTAGCCAATGTGGTGCTGGAGAAACAGACCCGCGGTACTTTTCAGGCGGTACAATCCCTGTGGCCCATGAATGGAGCCCGGACCACGGTTTCTGATCCTGCTCCGGTGCCGGGCAGAAATGAGTACAGGTTAAGGCTTCAGACCGCTAAAGGACAGACTTATTACAGTCAATTGGAAGCCGTATTCTATGCACCAGAAAGCTTTTTGCAAGTATTTCCTAATCCTATTTTAGCGGGTGACAAGGTGCAATTAGTCTTGAAGGAAGATGAATTAACCCGAATTCAGGTGTTTGATCAAACAGGTAGAATGCTGAAAGAGATTCAGCAGGATGGGGCTATAAAGGTGATCAAAACGGAAGGTTTAAAGGCCGGTATTTATCTGTTAAAGGTTTGGGCTAAGTCTGGGAATAAAATCACTAGATTGGTGCTTATATAAATGCCATTAAAAAATAAAATAGCAAAAATAGCCGCTGTGAAAACAGCGGCTATTTTTATGTAGATTTACTAAATTCAGGCTATTAATAGAGGTAATTAAGGGCCGTGCGGTCATTGGAGTTAAACGGACGGTTCTGCCCGGTGGCCACGCAAGCCAACATCCAGGAAGTAGCGTCGGCAGTGGTAGGAGTACCTGGGATGTGAACAGCTCCTACGGTGCTGGCGCCTTCGTTCGTATAGGCTCCGCCGCAGCTATAGCTTCTGTCCATGTAATCTGTGTGACGGAAACCAATGGTGTGGCCAATCTCGTGTGCCAGAATAGTGGCCAGGTAGTTTGTGCCAGGGTTGGTGCCTAGATAGGTAGAGTTAACCAATACTTGGTTGTAGGGGTTTCCGCCGGATGGGAAACCGGCAGAAGCCAGATACGTGGCATTGGTTGGGGATTTGGAAAGCAAAATGTTGTAGCTGGAAGAAACACGTTGGAACTTGATCAACAAGTTTTCGGCGTTGAATCTACGGATGGCCTCATCCAGGGCCGTCACGTAAGAAGTTGGTAAACTGGTAGAGATGGCCACTCTGATGGTTCTACCCGTTCCCACGCTTACCAGGTTATTGGTTCTGTACTGCTCGGTTTCACCTACTCGCAGAAATTTCTGGTCGTGCTGGCTGTTCAATTGCTCATCGGTCAGGAAGATGTCTCCCTCTACCAGATAGCCGCCATCCACTACTTTTACATCGGTGGTACCAAAGCCCATTTCATAAATCTGCTGCAGCTTTTCTTTGGAGATGGCAGCTTTCTCCACTACTTCTTCTTCACTCACTGAGCACGAGGTTCCGCCTAATACCAAAGCGAAAGCGAGGAACTTGATCATGTAATTTTTTTTCATACTGCTTATTGGGGTTAGTTGAATAATGTGTCCATTTTATAGATAAAAAATAAGCAGTGCAAGTAATTATTGTCTGTTTCTGTAAATAAAATTATTTAATAATTGTCAAACATTCTCTTGTAAAAAGGTTTTGTATTCTGGCAATATGTTGTTAAAATATTAGAACTATTTACAAGGTAGGTTTGATTATTTTAAACTTAATTGAAGGAATAGGTAGAAGATATATTTCTTGTATTCATGTACAAACATTGAAATTTTTTGTGGCTAGTTTTGGTTAAAAGTTGATGTGAAAAGGAGTATTTATACGTAATCTATTTCCTGTTATTTATTCAATCAAGAAAGCCTGAGCGACCTTGGATATGTTTGCTCTCCTGGTTTGAAATCTTCTTAAATAGAAAAAGGCTGCCAGAGGCAGCCTTATAGTGAGAAAGTGAAGTTAAAAAGGAAAGCCAACGTACAAGGACAGTTGCTTAATTGGGCACGTACTGCAGGAAGCTAAGGTTTTCTTCGCGCAGGGTATCGTTGGCCATCTCCAGCAGGTCGTTGGCCTGTACTTTTCTGATCTGCCCAAAGATGTCGTTCAGGCTTTCAATGGTGTTCAGGTCCAGGATGCTTTTGCCCATCATCATCATAAAGCCCATGTTGCTTTCCTCGGCCATGGCCAACTGACCCATGAGCTGTTCTTTGGCGGTATGGAGCTGCACCGAGCCCATAGGCTTTTCACGGAGCAGTTTCAGTTCTTTCAACACCAGGCCAACGGTGCGCTTCAGCTGTTTTTTCTCCGTCCCGAAGTAAATCCCGAATAATCCGGTATCCACGTAGGTGGCGTAGTTCGCGTCAATGGTGTACACCAGACCGTGTTTCTCGCGCACCGCCAGGTTCAGGCGGGAGTTCATGCCCGGTCCTCCCAAGATGTTCACCAGCATGAAGAACGTCAGTCGGCGCGGATCAGACAAAGGATAGGCCGGGCACCCGATGACGCAGTGCGCCTGCTGGATGGCCTTCTCCATGACCAGCGTCTGGGGCACGTAGCTGTTGAACAAAAGCCGCTCGCGGGGCTGGATCTTGCTCTGGATGTGGCCCAGGTATTTTTCCGCCAGCTTCACCACCTTGGCAATAGGCCAGTTGCTCACCGAGCAGAACACCAGTTTATCAGTGCTGAGGTTGCGCTCAATGAAGGCCTGGAAGTTCTCGCGGGTAAAGCCGCTCACGCTCTCGCGGGTGCCCAGGATGTTGTAGCCCAGCGGGTGGTTCTGGAACACCACGGCATCAAACTCATCAATGATGGCGTCTTCGGGGGTATCCAGGTACATGGCCATTTCCTCCAGAATCACGCCGCGCTCCTTCTCAATCTCCTTGCCGGGAAAAGTAGAATTAAAGGTGATGTCGGTGAGGAGCTCAAACGCCTTTTCGAAGTGGTTTTCCAAAACCGAGGCATAAAAGCTGATCTTCTCTTTGGTGGTGTAGGCGTTCAGTTCGCCGCCCACGCTTTCCAGCCGGTTCAGGATGTGGAACGATTTCCGTTTCTGCGTGCCTTTGAAGGCCATGTGCTCCCAGAAGTGGGCCAGGCCTTGCTCGTGGGGCAATTCATCGCGGGAACCAATGTCCATCATAAAACCGCAGTGCGCGATTTTAGTATGCGGTACCTGCTTGTGCAGCACTCTTATGCCGTTTGATAGGGTATGGATATGGTAATCAGGTAATTTCGTCAATTTAAATGGTGCGTTTACAAGTAAAACACTTCTGTGCTGCCTTAAGTTGTTTAAAAGAAAGAGCAGCCTGCAAAGGTACGGAGGATTGGCGTGAAATGGTGAAGATTTAGCAGAAGCGGCCCGCAATTTTGCAGGATGGAGAAGGGGGCATCAGAATGGATTCGTTCCCCTTTAAGTTTTTATTCAACCTCTGATAGGGTACACCGGGTCTTTGGGTGTCTAGTCATTAAAGGGCCAAGGAAATGATTCATTCAGCGATCCCTGATATTAGGCTGAGCGGCGCCACGCCCGCGGATTATCCCGAGCTGGTGGCAGTTTGGGAGGCATCTGTGCGGGCCACCCACGACTTTGTGACCGAAGAGGAGATAGACCATTTCCGGCCCATTATCCTGCACGACTACCTCAAAATGATGCAGCTCACCTGCGCCCGCAACAACCACGGGGCCATTCTGGGTTTTGCCGGGGTAATTTCTGGTAAACTGGAGATGCTGTTTTTGCACCCCATGGCGCGGGGCAGAGGCATAGGCACGGCTCTGCTGCAGTACGTGATCCAGCATCAGGGCGTAACCAAAGTAGACGTGAACGAGGAGAACGAGCAAGCCCTGGAGTTCTACCAGCGCCACGGCTTCAAAGTGATCAACCGTTCTGAGCAGGATGCCATGGGCAAGCCGCACCCCATCCTGTATATGGAGCTGGATAAGAATTGATTTCTTAGAGACCCAGATTAAATGGTAAATTCTTCTCTATTCTTCTGAAGGAAAGTAATTAAAGTGAGCTCGGGAAAAAAAAGAAGGACAATCCACTCAGTCTACATTTAAGTTTACATAGGGTGCCTTTCTGCTATGCTGTGTACGCTTTTCGTCCTCCTTTGAAGGGGGTAGGGATGACTACTCGTGCTAATAATAGCATTTCCGAAGTGTAGGGGCAATCCCTTGTGGTTGCCCTTTTCATTAGGACGGCATTAGCTCTGTGTCGAAAGCTTTCGGTTTTTGACGCCGCCTTGTCATCCCCCTACCCCCTTCAAAGGGGGACGGAATGTGCAATAGTTTCAGAGTTGACGTTAGCTGATTGGATATCCGTTTCAGGCCCGTTTTTAAAAAATCAGCCTTGAACAGTTTTAACTTACCAATTCACTAGTAAGTCAGCGTAACGGCTTACCTCTTCAGATACGTGATTTTTATTGAGCCAGGACCTGCTCATAAACCTGGTAGAGCTGCGGGATGGTGACCTGCGGCCGGAAGGTTTGGGCGTGTTCCAGGCCTTGTTTTACCATCTGTTTCTGGAGATCGGGGCTGGAAAGGATTTCCCGGATGGCGTGGGCCATGGCTTCAACATCAGTAGGGGAGACGTAGCGGGTGGCCGGGCCGCCGGCCTCGGAGAAGCAGGAGCCGGTAGACGTGATCACGGGCACGCCGCTGTTCAAGGCCTCCACAATAGGTATCCCGAAACCCTCAAAGATGGAAGGGTAGACAAACAGCGTGGCCAGTTGGTAAATCAACGGCAGCTCCTGGAACGGGATATAGGGCAGAAACAACACCTTCTCCGCCAATGAATGCCGCTCAATAAAGTCATGGATCTCCTGGTAGTACTCCGTTTTGCGCCCGATGAAGACCAGCGGAATAGGCGCGCCCGCCGCGTGCCAGCCTTGCAAAAGATGCAATTGGTTTTTGCGGCGCTCCAGCGTGCCCACGCACAGGATGAACTGGCCTGGTAAGCCGTATTTCTGCCGCACGGCGTTTTGGGCCTCTTTTTCGGGAATCAGCTGAAAAACAGGATCGCAGTCCTGGTATACCACCTGTACCTTTTCGCGGCCTACCCCAAAGAACTCCTCCAGGTCCTGGGCGGTCTGCTCACTGATGGCAATGATCTGGTGCGCGCTGTCGCAGGCGTCCTTGAACTTCTTGCGGTAGATGTAGCGGTCAATGGTAGGATAAAGCTCCGGGAAACGCAGGAAGATCAAATCATGGATGGTGACCACTAGTTTGGTACGCTGCCGGTCCAGGCCGTAGGGCAGCTCATTGCTGAGGCCATGGTACACCTGCACCCCGTGCCGGGGCAAAGCCGCCCGAAGCCCGAAGGTGCGCCAAAGAGAAGAGAACCGCTTGCCTAACCCGTTGGGCTGTACAATCTGGGTTTTGGCCACGGCCGGAAAGAAATCCTTGAACAAATCGTTTCGGCGGGGGGTAAACAGCGCGTACTCGTCCTGGGAATAATGCATCATCATGCCCGAGATAACAAACCGGCTGTAATTTCCCAGGCCCGAGGTATTGGTAAAAGCGCGTTTCGCGTCGTATCCTATCTTCATATCAGCACCGCAATATTAGCATTCTTCCGGGAGAAGTAGATTGAGCCGGAGGTCCAAGGTAGAAAATTACGGAAAAGAGAAGCTAAAGGCTTTGCCCAGCCGCAGCATTCTGGTCAGATCAGGGAAAGTAACCTTCATAGGAAATAATTTCCGCGGGATTGCTCCTGGTTTTGAATATGGGTGAAAATATATAGATGATTTATCCTATATTGATGCATCATTGCTCTTGGCCTGGGTATAGCAAACCTTTAAGAAACTCTCCATAAAACCTGCAAAATGATAAGAAGCGCACTTAGTCTGTTTTGGCCCTTTTCTCCTGCAAAAGGGTTTAAATTCATGGTTTTGCTTTGGGCATGGCTCTGTGTTGGGTTGTCTGCGGCTGCCCAGGAAAAGCGCGCTGAGGAAAAAGTTTACATGAGCGCAGACCAGATGCCGGAGTTTCCGGGCGGGCAAAGCGCCATGCTCAAATTTGTGACTGATAATTTCAGGATGCTGCCTGGCTTGCCCAACGAGCCCTTGAATGGCACCATGGTGGCGTCTTTTGTCATCACCCCAGAGGGAAAAGTGTCTCAGGTGGAGATCGTGAAAAAATTAAGCCCAACTCTGGATGCCGAAATGGTGCGGGTGGTTTCCGCCATGCCCACCTGGAAGCCCGGCGTGCACCAAGGGGTTCCCGTAGCCGTTAGGTCTTCGGTTCCGCTTAAGGTAGCCTGGAAAGGACTCACTCCTAATAATGCCCTTGCCAACATTATCAATGGGCACCTCCAGCAGGAACAGCCTAAACTACAGGCAACCCCTGAGTTCCCGGGCGGGGAGAAGGCCCTGTGGGAGTACATGAAGGAAAAGAAAGCCTCCCTGGAAGACGCCAAACAGATGAAAGTAGCGGGTGTTTTTGAAGCAGAGTTTATGGTCTCAGAAACCGGCAAAGTAACGGATATCCGTATCACCAGGGCTCTGCACCCAGACTTCAGCAAGGCAGTAAGGCAAGCCATTGAGGAAATGCCTGCCTGGAAACCTGCCAAGCAAAAAGGGAAGGCAGTACCGGCCATCTATTCATTTGCCTATGAAGTAAAGGAAGGAGAAAAGTGAGTAAAGTTGAAAACCGGCAAATTTCCTGTTCTGCCATGCTGCGTGATTCAATTCGGTTTCCCAATTGGGTGGCCGATGAAAAAGCCTGCATTAACAATTCTGGTTTGAACTCCGTTTACAGAGAATCTACATTCACTTAAGTAAAGGAGTTACGCATGTTTGATCAAATATTAGGCTTAGTAAAGCAGCAGTTGGGCAGCAACCCCCAAGTGGCTGCTGCCATCCCCCCAGGAAAGGCAGATGCAGTGCACAATGAGGTTGCCCACCAGGTTACCAATGGATTAGCCAACCAGTTGGTCACTCAAGGCGGTATAGGCGGATTGTTGTCTATGTTACAGGGCGGTGGCGCGACCGCAGGTAATCCTGTGATTGCCTCCATCACCCATAATGTGGTAAGTAGCCTGGGAAGTAAGTTTGGTTTGCCTGCAGCGGCTACCACCGCCATTGCAGCCGCTTTGCCTGCCTTACTACAGAAATTCACCCAAAAGGCCAATGATCCCAATGATCACAGCATCACCCCCTCCAGCATCACAGAATCCCTCACAGGCATGTTGGGCAAAGGTGGGTTAGGCGGATTAGGTAATCTGGGTGGTTTAGGTGGGTTATTCAAATAATGGGCTAAAAACTAATGGTCTAAAAACTATATTCCTGCATTCCTGATCTAAAGAATACTTTAGCGGCACGGCTGTACAAAAGGAGCCCCATGAGGCGGTATACAATACCGTCTCATGGGGCTCCTACTATTTTTACCTAATAATAACTAAGTATTTAGTTTGAAAACTAAAATATTAGTTGTAGGTTTATTCCATCACCATCACTTCCTACCTATGAAAGAGTTAACCAAAGCCGAAGAGCAGGTCATGCAGATTCTCTGGAATTTGCGGCAGGGCTTCGTGAAGGACATCCTAGACCAGTTGCCGGAGCCTAAACCTGCCTATAACACCGTTTCCACCATCGTGCGCATTCTGGAGAAGAAAGGCTTTGTAGGCTACAAGGCCTACGGCAAAACCCACGAATATTACCCACTTATTGCCCGCGACGATTACCGCCATTTCTACCTCAAGAACTTTGTGAGCGGCTACTTTGGGGGCTCGTTCAAGCGCCTGGTGTCTTTCTTTGCAAAAGAGGAGAACATGGACCTGCAGGAACTGGAGGAAATGCTTAAGCACGTGAAAGAGGACCTAGACAAGAAAGAAGATGAATGAGGTGCTGCTGCAGTACCTGCTGGAATCGGGCGCGGGCCTGGTGTTGCTCTACCTCTTCTTCGTGCTGGTTTTGAAACGGGAGACCTGTTTCCAGTTTAACCGGTTCTACCTGCTGGCGGCCATCATGCTGGCTTGCCTTTTGCCGCTCTCCAACCTACCGGGCCTCAGTATCTGGCCGCAGGAGCCGGAACCAGTAGCGGTTTTTGAAGATGCGGTGGAAATGCCTATGGTTACTACTGCTGAGGTGATGATGGCTCCCGAGGAATCCTTTGACTACTGGAACCTGCTGTACGTGGCCTATGGCCTGGGCGTGTTGTTCTTTGCCGGAAGGTTCCTGGTGCAGATTATCCGTCTGCGGCGGTTTGCCCGGCAGGAGGGCGTTTCCTTCTACCTGCCCAACCGGGCGCCCGTGGTTCTCACCCACGGCCAGTTCCCTACCTTTTCTTTCTGGCGCTGGGTTTTCTTTGACAACAGTCAGCCACTCACCCCGGAGGAAACCGAGCGCATTCTCCAGCACGAGCAGGTCCACCTGGACCAGCGGCACACCCTGGATGTGCTGCTGGTGTCGCTGGCCGGGATTGTGTTTTGGTTTAATCCGCTGCTGGTGCTGTATAAAAAGGCACTAGAACAAACCCATGAGTTCATCGCCGATGCCCACGTGGCCAAAACCTCCGTTCCGGCTTTGTATTCTTCACTACTGGCAAAGCAGGTGCTCAGGAGCGCCGACTTTCCTATGGGCAGTTACTTCTTCCTCAATAAATCCCTCACCCTAACCAGAATCAAGATGATGAAAAGATTGCATGAGTCCCCTAAAATCAGTCGGATGCTGATGGTAATACCTGTTCTAATCCTGGTTTTGGTTGCGGTAGCTGCCATGCGCCCAGTTCCGGTTCCGGAAAGTAGCGCAGCAACAGCCAAGGTGCAGAACGGACCGGCCCAATTCCCTGGGGGCCGCGAGGCGCTCAATGCCTACGTGAAGAATCATTTGGTGCTGCCCCAGATAGCTTTTGAGAAAAGAAAGAACCAGAACGATTTTGTGGAGGTGAAAGGCAGCATTGAGGTAAAGATAGGGACAGACGGCACGCCCCGTTACGGGAAAAACCTGGGCCTTGAAGTGCGACCCAATGATCCCGAGGTGGTAAAAGCCATTCATGCGCAGTTTGCTCAAATGGTAAGCCAGATGCCCAAATGGGACCCCGGCCCAGAAAGACGGCAAATCCATCGCGTCCAAAGAAACCATCTCGGTGGCCAGCGTGAGCGGAAATTTCCTGTCCTACTCAGAGTATCTGGCCAGCCGGCAGCAGAAGACCTCGGTCACTTCAAAGGCAGGAGATGCCAATGGTTCTGTCGCCAAACGAGCTGAATACCCGGGCGGGAAAGATGCCATGTTCCGTTACCTTCATACCCAATACATTGCACCTAAAGATGTTATTACACCTAAAGCTGCGTTAGAAGCCAAAGGAAGGACTGATAGCACTGTGAAGTTCCTGCGCTATATAAAGGCAGAACTCAACATCGGGGCTGACGGTCAAGTCGAGGAGGTAACCTTCGTCAAGCCTTCTATCAAGCCTTATCTGAATATAGTAGCCACAGCTTCGGAAAAAAAAGAATTTCTACGCGTGGTAAAGCAGATGCCTCGCTGGACACCAGCTTACCAGAAAGGTGCAGCGGTTGCTTCCAAAGAAACGGTGGAGTTTGCCACAATTATGAATATTAATTTGCCAGGGACCGAAGGCAATGAAAAGCCAAATGTGACCCAGGAGAAATCCGCCGCTGCGAAAGACTTGGTTTTCATCGCCGTAGAGCAGATGCCCGAGTTTCCCGGTGGAATGGCAGCCATGATGAAGTACCTGAAAGAGAATATTGCCTATCCCGAAGATGCCAAACGGGCCAATATCTCCGGCATGATGGTGGCTTCCTTTGTGATTAATTCGGAAGGGAAAGTAACAGATGTACAAGTATTAAAGAAGCTGCACCCCAGCCTGGACCAAGCCTTCGTGCAGTCGCTACAGAATATGCCCAATTGGAGACCAGGCATGCAGAACGGGAAAGCGGTATCGGTAAAATACACGGTTCCGTACCGGGTGGTGGCTGAAGCCGCCGCCAATGGCACCAATGAACCAGCGTATAATCAGGAGGAGAAGGTTTTTGTGGCCGTGCAGCAAATGCCTGAGTTCCCCGGCGGAGGCCAGGCGGCTTTGATGAAGTATCTCTCTGAGAAAGTTGGTTTACCCGAAGAAATCCGTAAGGCAAAGGTAGAGGGAATGGCCATCGCCAGTTTTGTGGTCACTGCCGAGGGCAAGATCACGAAGGTAGAGGTGATAAAGAAACTTCATCCTGCTTTGGACCAGGCTTTGGAAAAAGCCCTTCAGAACATGCCCACCTGGGTTCCGGGAAAACAAAACGGGAAAGCCGTGGACGTCAAGCTAAACCTCCCTTACAAGGTGGATCTGTCCAAATAGAACTTTTCCTTAACTACTTATTTGCCCAGAAGCCCGGAACCTGTTTCCGGGCTCTTTTTTTGAAAACGGCTGCTAAACGGAATGGCTAAAGCGAAGCGGCTACTGCCAAACCAACTCCATCACTTTGGGGCCAACCTGCACCGTGGTGTGGGTTTCGCCGGGCAGCCGGTTTACCACAACCTTCTTGAGATGACTGGAGAGTTTCTGCTGGCTCATGACCCTAGTCTGGGAAGCCTTCCGGTACAGCACAATGCCACCGTTCTCCTGTATGCCCTTCACCGCATCGGTTTTGAAGGTGAATTTGCCGCCCGTTACCAGAACCACGGCGTTCACCGGATCTAGGCTAGCCAGGCCCTGCGCCAGTTCTAGCGCCTTGCCGGCGTTGGGTACCCCGTAGCCCACAAAGTTATTCCCGAAGGGGTACAGGTGGCTGCTTTTCTGTATGATATTGGTAAGCTGTTGGGGCGTGAGATTGGGGTTTGCCTCCAGAAGGCAGGCGGCCAATCCGGCAATAACGGGTGCTGAGAAAGAAGTCCCTGAGGCCGCGAAACACACTACATCTGGTTTGAGGTAGGGTAGGAAAGTGGGCCCGATGCTGCTATAGCCCTGTTTGCTCCAGGTGGAGAAGTCGGAGGCGCCTACGGTGAGCACACCGGCGGCATCGGCGGGGGTGTTTACTACCAGCCACTTCTTGTTGTTGCCGTCGTTGCCGGCCGCAATCACCAGCATCATGCCTTTCTGTTCCACGGCTATCTGCACGGCGCGGGCAATGTAGCTGCTGCCGTCCATCTGCTCGGGGCGGTAGTTTTCCTCGGGTTTGTCAAAACCGGTGCCATAACCCAGAGAGGAGTTCACCAGGCGTACGCCCAGGCTGTCCATCCATTCCAGCGCCCGCACAAAGTATTCCTCTTCCACGCGGCTCTCGCGGTTGCCCTGATCGGTGCGGGCCAAGTAGAAATCGGCCTCAGAGGCAAAGCCGCTCAGCACCCGGGCACCGGGGTCAGAGCCGGCCAGGCACAGCAAGACATCGGTGCCGTGGGAGTCCATGTAGGTTTCGCGCTTGGTATAGGTCTGGCTCAAGGCAGGGTTCACAAAATCACGGAAGGCTTTCAGGCGGCCGTTTTCAAAAATGGGCTGCAAACCCGCTTTCTTGGGAGCCTCAAAGAAACCCGCGTCAATCACGCCCACTTTCACCCCTCGGCCCGTTAGACCGGCTGCCAGAATGGCCTCGGGCTTGAGCTGGGTCAGGGCTTTGCTCACGTACAGCGGCTTGTAAGGCGTAAAGGTCTGGGTAGGCTTGAAATACCCGGTAATGGGCTTAAGCTCGCGCACAAAAGAACTTTGCTCCAAGCTTTTCACCTGCGCGGGGTTGGCCGTGACCACGGCGGCGTTGAGCCACTTGGAAACCGCCGTTACCGTGAAGCCCTTTTGGGTCAGACTGTCCAGGTAGGCGGGGTGTACCGGTTGGTCAGAAGATTGGGCGAGAGGCAGATTTTGCAGGCGGCGTCTTTCCAGGGCGGCCGCGCTCACCAGCGGGCCTAAACGGGCGGCAGGCTTGTCTTTGAAGATAACCCAATACCGCTGTTGCGCCTGTGCTTGGGCCGGAAAGAAGCTCCTTATAGCCAAGGCACAGAAAAAAAACACTATTGTACAAACCCTCACGTTTCAGAGATTAAATGAAGGCTATTTGCCTGCAAATTACCGTTTAATGTCATACATTTAAGCCTCAAAACCTTGTTTTAAGGTCTATTTCAGAAAAGCAGGCCAGAAGCGCCAAGCTTGTAGCACACCAAACTACGCCAACACGTACCGCCATGAAATACGAGTCTATCGGGAAAGACCTTTACATCCACAACCGCCACAAATTCACCCCATACCTCAAGCCGCAGTCACTGGCCATCTTCCATTCCAATGATGTGATGCCCACCAACGCAGACGGCACCATGCCTTTCCGGCAGAACAACGACCTGCTTTGGCTGAGTGGTATAGACCAGGAGGAAAGTGTGCTGATTCTTTTCCCCGATGCCCGTGAGGAGCGCCTCAAAGAGATCCTGTTCGTGCGCGAGACCAATGACCACATCCTAACATGGGAAGGCTACAAACTCACCAAGGAGCAGGCCCGCGAGGTATCCGGCATTGAGACCGTTTTCTGGACCCATGAATTTGACTCTATCCTGAACTCGCTCATGCCGTACGCCGAGAACGTCTATCTCAACTCCAACGAGCACCTGCGCGCCGTGGTGGAGGTAGAGACCCGCGATGCCCGTTTTATCAAGAAGATAAAGGAAAAATACCCTTTACACAACTATTGCCGCAGCACGCAGCACCTGCATTACCTGCGCTCCCTCAAACACCCGCGCGAGATTGAACTCATGCGTACCGCCTGCAACATCACTGAGAAAGCCTTCCGGAGGCTACTCAAGTTTGTGAAACCCGGCGTGATGGAGTACGAGATTGAGGCCGAAATAGCCCATGAGTTCCTGCGCAACCGCTCCCGCGGGCCGGCCTATAGCTCTATCATCGCCTCGGGCGCCAATGCCTGCATCCTGCACTACGTAGATAACTTCAGAGAGTGTAAAGACGGTGATGTGCTGCTCATGGACTTCGGGGCTGAGTACGCGAACTACGCCGCTGACCTTTCCCGCTCCATCCCTGTTAACGGCAAATTCACCCAGCGCCAGGCCGATGTCTACAACGCTGTGCTGCACGTGATGAAAACCGCCAAGCAGATGCTGGTGCCGGGCAACACCCTGGACCAGTACCACAAATTTGTGGGCAAGGTGATGGAGAACGAGCTCATCAAGCTGGACCTGCTTTCTGAGGAAGAGGTGAACAACCAGAATCCCGCGCAGCCCCTCTACAAGAGATACTTCCCGCACGGCACCTCCCACTTCCTGGGCCTGGACGTGCACGACGTGGGCGACAAATACCGCCCGTTTGAAGAGGGCATGGTCTTCACCTGCGAGCCCGGCATCTACATCAGGGAAGAAGGATTGGGCATCAGGCTGGAGAACGACATCCTCATCACCCATAACGGTCCGGTAGATTTGATGGAGAACATCCCGCTGGAACTGGAGGACATAGAGCGCGAGATGCGCGGTTAAGCAAAAGATTTCAGGTGACTTGTTCCGGGGCTGATTTCTAAAAACCAGCCCTTAAACAGGAATGCTTAAACCAAGGCCAGGCGGCCGAATTAGATTTTCAGAAAGAACGTGAGTACCGTAAAAGAGATTGTAAAAGCAGGGCGTGCCCTTACCTGGGCAGGAATGGTGGCTGCCCTGTTGGTGGGGTCAACCGCAATGGCCCAGCAAAAAGAAGCGCCCTTGCCCATTGATACGGAAGAGCCCGGTACCCGCCGGCTTACCTTAGAGGAGGTAATCAAGATGGCCCGGGAGCAATCTCCCAGCTATCAGCAGGCCATCACCCAGCTGGAAAACCGTACCTGGCAGTATCAGACGTATAAAAGCAATTATTTGCCCCAGTTGGCGCTGTATGCCACGCTGCCTTCTTACACCAAAGACTATGAACGCGTCACCGATCCGGAGGGACGCGTGAACTTTGTTCCTGTCCAATCATCCATCTCATCAGGGCACTTAGAGCTGAAGCAGAACATCGGTCTGACCGGGGGTACCATTGCCATTGATTCCAAGCTGAACCGGATTGACAACTTCCACGAAATCCAGGGGCATAGTTATATCTATGCCTCCAACCCGGTGGTGGTAACGCTCCGGCAGCCTATTTTCAACCACAACGGCTTAAAGTGGGACCGCAAAACAGAGCCTCTGCGCTACGAGGAAGCCAAGCGTAACTTCTGGGAGGAAATGGAGCGCATTGCCGTGCGGGCTACGGACCTTTATTTCTCGCAGTTGCAAAGCCAGATAGGCTATGACATTGCCCAGAAGAACGTGGCCAATAATGACACCCTCTTCAAGATTGCCCAGAGCCGCTTTTATGACGCCAAGATCAGTGTAAATGAGCTCCTGCAGCTTGAGTTAAGCCTTTTGACGTCCAAACAGAGCCTGGAGCAAGCCAGATTGGATATTGAGACCAGCACGCTGCGCCTGAAGACGTATTTAGGTTTCACCGAGACGTACCCCATCCGGTTGCTGCCGCCAGACCTTATTCCGCAGTTTGAGGTGAATGAAGAAGTGGCGCTGCGACAAGCCCGCGAAAACCGTTCCCGCATGATCGGGATCAAACGGGAGGAGTTAGACGCCGAGCGGAACTTAGACTGGGCCCAGGCCAGTGCTGGCGTCAACGCTGATCTTTTCCTGCAGTACGGCTTAACCCAGCGGGCGGGTTCTCTTGGGCCGGTGTACCAAGACCCTACAGATCAGCAACGGGTCAATCTGGGATTTAGCGTTCCGCTGATGGATTGGGGCCGTAACAAGTCTAAGATTGGAACCGCCAAAGCCAACCTGAAACTGGTGAAAGCCAACCTGGAACAGCAGCGCGTGAGCTTTGAGCAGGATGTGTTCCTGCAGGTGAAAAGATTTAAAATGCTGCGTGAGCAGATGAAGATCGCGCAGCAGGCGAATGGTCTGGCAGAGCGTAGGTTCCTGGGAGCCAAAGACCGGTACCTGAGCGGGAAAATAGGTTTGCTGGAGCTGAACCAGGCAGCGACCGAGCGTGACTCAGCCCGTCGTAGCTACGTGAGCTCTCTGCGCAATTTCTGGGATGCCTACTACAACCTGCGCCTCCAGACCCTCTATGATTTTGAGACAAACCAGCCTTTAACCATGCCGCTGCCGTTCTAAATGAAAAACAGGGCAAGATGCCGCAGCGTTTTGGCCTTGTTTCTGGAAAACAGGCCCATAAACAGAAAAGAGCCCGCTACTGTTGATAGCGAGCTCTTCTGTTTATAATGTATCTGTGAGTGGTTATCTGGTGTAAGCCTCTGCAAGCCATTTGCGGGCAGTATCCAGGTTGTCAAAGGATCTGGCTTCAAAGGCTTTTACCTCGCTTAGGAACGTTGACGCTGAGGACTCCCCCAAACTCTCTGGATTGGCCAGCATCGCGAAGCGTTTGAGGCCAGCTTTGGCCGCGCTGGGCGCCCATTCGTTCACAACCCAGTCTATGGAGTGGTCCCAGGAGCCAATAATGAGCCGCGTATCGTTCAAGACGCATTTGTATCCTGCCTCAGCCAGCGCCTGCGTGTAAGCCCTGGCCCCGGTTTTTATGTTTTCCTCGGTTAAGTACCCCATCCAGTTTACATAGATTAACCTGTTTTGGGAATCCTCTTTGATTGTGAGATAAACTCTTCCAAAAGGATTAACAAGTTCCTTCGTCATGGTATTATTGAGGTTGCTCAGTTTTCTGTACTCCAAATATACATATTTTAATTCAAGTAGCTTTGTTTGGATAGCTGTATGATAAAAGGGAAGACTATGGTGTGCCTGTAAAAGGTTAAAAGCAACGGATTTACCATGGTATTGGACCCTGATAAAAAGCAAGTGCCCGGAAGTTCTGCTCCCGGGCACTTGCTTTATTTATAGCATATTTTTAGGAAAACAGACTAAAAGCGCTGATCTTCCATTGATCTCAGTGGGGTAGCTGACTGGTTATCCTTTGCTGGCCAGCAGGTACAAGACCGCCATCCGGATGGCCACGCCATTCTCCACCTGGTCCAGGATGATGGAATGGTGAGAGTCGGCGGCGTCTGAGGTGAGTTCCACGCCGCGGTTGATAGGACCAGGGTGCATCAACACAATTTCCTTGTCCAGCTCGTCCAGCATCTTCTTGTTGATCCCGAAGTAAAGGGCGTACTCGCGCAGAGACGGGAACAGCTTGCCTTGCTGGCGCTCCAGCTGGATGCGCAGCACATTGGCCACATCGCACCATTGCAGGGCCTCGCGCACGTTCCAGAAAACCTTCACGCCCAGATCTGCGATGTGTTTGGGCAGTAAGGTGGGCGGTCCGCAAACGGCTACCTCGGCCCCCTGCATCTGCAGTGCGAAGATGTTGGAAAGCGCCACGCGGGAGTGGGTGATGTCACCGATGATGGCCACCTTTTTACCGCCTACCTGGCCCAGTTTCTGCCTGATGGAGAAGGAGTCCAGCAGCGCCTGGGTAGGGTGCTCATGGGTGCCGTCGCCGGCGTTTACTATGTTGGCCTGGATTTTACGCGACAGGAAATGAGGGGCGCCGGGGCTGCTATGGCGCATCACAATCATGTCTACCTTCATAGACAGGATGTTGTTGACGGTGTCCAGCAGGGTCTCGCCTTTCTTCACGGAGCTACCCGAGGCCGAGAAGTTGATTACATCCGCCGAGAGGCGTTTCTCTGCCAGCTCAAAAGAGAGCCGCGTACGGGTGGAGTTCTCAAAGAACACGTTGGCAATGGTGACATCGCGGAGCGAAGGCACTTTCTTGATAGGCCGGTTCAGAACCTCCTTAAACTGGTCAGCGGTTTCAAAGATCAACTGAATATCCTGCGGGGTAATCTCTTTGATGCCCAACAGATGCCGGACGCTAAGCTGTTGCATGGGGTTCTTCTTGGTCTGGGGTAAGGGTGAGGAGCCAGATAACATCCTCTGGTGAATCTGGGCCTTGCCAGGTAACTTCTACACGCTGTGAGTGCAGGGAGTCTACGCGCTGGCCGGTATACGTGGCTTCAATGGGTAAATCGCGGGTGTACTGGCGGTCAATAAGTACCAGCAGCTCTACCTGGGCGGGGCGTCCGTAGGAGATCATGGCGTCCAGGGCGGCCCGCACAGAGCGGCCGGTATAGAGCACATCATCTACCAGAATCACGCGTTTGCCTTCCAGGGAGAAATCTACCTTGGTGGCGTTAGGGGCCAGCGGCGCGGCGCGGCGGCGGAAGTCATCGCGGTGGAAAGTAATGTCCAGGTAGCCGGTCTGCACCGTTATGCCCAGAATCTCCTGCAGGGTCTGCTGGAGCCGGTCTGCCACAAAAATGCCGCGCGGCTGCAGGCCCAGGATAACGGAATTGGAAAAATCGCGGTGCGTCTCTATGAGCTGGTGCGCCAGGCGCCGGATCATGATCTGAAACAGTGCGTGCGGAACAATGAGGCGTTTGTGCATGGCCGGGTTTTGGGCAAATATAAAGACTTACCGGCAGCCTTGGGTAAAAGAAAGCAATTTTTCTCTTCTCTGGCCTGTGGTTTCAAAAGCTGTATTTTTAGGGCCTTGACATTAATTTTCCCAGTTGGGAGCAAGGAGCAGCAGAGTTCCTGCTGGTTAATTTTAGAAAAACCCGCTTACCTCAAAGGGATTTTGCCGTAGGTTTGAGTTATGGCTAAACTCATTAACCTGAAAGTATTCCCCGATTTTTTCAGATCAGCCTCGGCGGGCGGTATCATTCTCATCATTTCGTTGGTTATTTCCCTGCTCATAGCCAACTCTGGCTGGGGAGAAGCCTATGCTGGATTTCTGCAGACCCAGCTGGGCTTTGAGTCTGCGCAGGTGCACCTGAGGTATCCAATACTCCTTTGGGTCAATGATGGGCTCATGGCCATTTTCTTTTTGCTGGTAGGGCTGGAGATCAAGCGCGAGATGGTGGAAGGGGAGCTCTCCTCGCCCAGAAAGGCTGCTCTGCCGGTGTTTGCCGCGGTGGGTGGCATGGTGGTGCCGGCTGCCATTTATGCGCTTGTCAATACAGGAGCTGATACAGCCGGTGGGTGGGGTATTCCCATGGCCACTGATATCGCTTTTGCCATTGGCTTGCTTTCTTTGCTGGGAAGTAGAGTGCCGGCGGGGCTGAAGATCTTTTTGACCGCCCTGGCCATTGTAGATGATTTAGGCGCGATAGTGGTCATTGCCGTCTTCTATTCTGCAGGGTTACACTTTGCGTACCTGCTCTACGCCGCCGCAATCTTTCTGCTGTTGCTGGCTTTCAACAGGTTTGGGGTAAAGTCATTGGTCTTCTATTTGGTGCCGGGGCTTTTCATGTGGTACTTTATTCACCATTCAGGGGTGCATGCCACCGTAGCAGGGGTGTTGACAGCTCTTACCATCCCCACCACCTCAGATGCCCAAGAGTCACCGTTAGAGCATCTGGAGCACGCGCTTACCAAACCCGTGAACTTTCTCATCATGCCCATCTTTGCCCTGACCAACACCAACATCAGGTTTGAGGCAGATATGCTGGAGGGATTGCTGAGCCCCTTGGGCCTGGGTATTGTTTTGGGGCTGTTTTTGGGAAAACCCCTGGGAATCTTCTTTTCCAGCTGGGTGGCTGTAAAATTGAGAGCGAGTATTTTGCCTACCGGCGTTAACTGGAAAATGGTAGCCGGTTTGGGGTTGTTAGCCGGGATAGGCTTTACCATGTCTATCTTCATTGCCCTTCTGTCTTTCTCAGACCCTGCGTACCAGACCGGAGCTAAGTTCTCCATTTTGGTGGCTTCTGCGCTGTCTGGGGTGTTGGGCTATTTTCTGCTGCGGGCGGTTTCTGTCAAAACTCCGGTTTTAGAGAATCACACGGAAGCCGTCTAATCAAACGTCATGCTCTGGAGATAGAAAACCGTGCGGTCCTGGCCGTGGGCCGGTTTGATGCGCTGAAACCCGTAAGCAATGAAGTTGCTGCCGTACCAATGGATGATTCCTTCCTCGTTGCTGGCGTAAAGTTTCTCAGAATCGGACTGTAACCTCACTTCCACCTTTTCCTCATCGGAGATAGAAACGTTGGGCCGTAAAGTCTTGTACCTGACGTATTCTTCCTCGGGGTACACCAGCGTGATATTGCCCGCCGACGAGACACCTGGTGTTACCTTTGACACCAGTTCTGGATAGGTCTCATTTTTGAGCCGGAAGGAATTGTCCCAAAGCAGGTTGCCCTCATGGTCAAAAACACAGGCAATGGCATGGGTGAACTGGTAACCTTCAATCAATTCCTGCTCAGAGGGTTGCTTGTCCTGCCCGGAACCATAGATGCTGCTATACAGATTAAGGGGGCCACTTTTGTACTGTGGGTAATAAATTTCCCCTACCATGGCGTATCCTTGCGGGTGGGGCATAACAGGGTGTAAAAGTAAGCGGGGGCGCAGCAAAACAGGCTTTCCCTTGGCTTCGCGGCGGGCGAATTTGGCTTTCATCCGGCGTGCTTTCCTGGGCGAGAGGTATTCAAAGAAGTGCTTGAGCTTGCTGAAATCAAAATACCTGAGGTTGCCAACCAAGCTGCTGGAAAATAAACCCTTGGAGAAGGTATACCTGCGATGCCCGAAAGTGCCCACCAGAACCTTATTGAGGGTGTCTCCGGGAGCGAGCCGGGCACTTTGCAGCGTGTTCTCTGAGCGGAACTCCATCTGAGGCTGAACAAAGTACGTGCCCACGACCTCGCCCTTTGAATTCACGCGCTTGATCTGCAGCCGCGAACGCGTTCCGTTTGACTCGGCCACCACAACTTCAACCGCGTGCGTTAAGGTGTCTACCCTGAATTCGCCTACATCCTCTTTCAGACCCAGCGTAAGGGGCAGGGCTCTTATTTCTTTCTGGCTGGGGTTTAGGTGTAGAAGGCTTAGGTTATCTTTTTCCAGTGCCTTAAGGAAAACTTGGCCGTCCAGCGCTTTCATTTCTTTGAGGGTAATACCAGACGGTGGTAATGTATGCTCACTAAACGTAACCGTACCCAAAGTATTATTTACCTGGTAAAGCAGGACTTTCCTGTCATGGAGCCTGTAAAATAGCAGGTACAGGGTTTCCGGCTCGGCGGCCAAAAGCAGGAAGGCGTGGTTTGAATTATGCCCATGGCTTGTTTGCCAGATAGGTTTAAGCGCTTTGCTGTACTTGGTGAGCACAAAATCATGCTTCCCCTCTACCGCGTGGCGTTTGGTGGAGATTACCAGCAAGCCACTGTCCGGTAGGGCATGCACCAGGTGTTTGTCGTCAAAGGAACTGCTTTCCACCTCTACCCGGTGCGTCTGAGCCGGAGGTGCCGATTTCTCCTTGCCCCTGTTCTTCTGGCGGACCTGCGCAGTACAAGTGATGCTCCAGTAGAACAGGAGGAGCGCAAGCATTACCTGATATGTACCACATGGGAAGAGACGCATACAAGAAAAGCTAATCTGAACTTAATATAGTTATAAAATTATATAAATCCACAAGTCAGATTAAGAACTTTTCAGATTTGTTTTGCTGTCCAAGTAGGGCTTGACAGCTTGATTGCTCCTGTTGGAAAATAGAAGTCCTGACCAGGACAACAGTATTGGGGCTGTTTTAACCCTGTTTTTAGAAAAGTAGCCTGTAAGCACAAGCGGGTGCGTTTTAAGGAAGGCCTTCAGAAGACCATGTTCTGCAGGTAAAAGACTGTGCGGGCCGAGCCGTGCTCAGGCTTGATGCGCTGAAACCCGAAGGCCACGAAATTGCCGCCGTACCAATGCACAATGCCTTCGTTGCTGCTGGTGATTCTTTTCTCGCTTTCCTCCTGCAGCCGCACCTCTACTTTCTCATCGTCAGAAACGTAGGTGTTGGGTTTAACGGTCTTGTACCAGATGTATTCTTCCTCCGGGTAAGTCAGGGCGATGTTGCCCTCGGGAGTGACGCCGGCCTCCACGGTGGGGGCAAGTTGGGGGTAGGTCTCGTTCTGCAGTTTGTAGGAGTTGTCCCAGAGCAGCTTGCCCTCACGGTCAAAAACACAGACAATGGCATGGGTAAACCGATAACCGTCAAAGTTGCTCCTGGCCTGCCGGATGTCCGGGTACCGGCCCGTGATGTTGGTGTATTGGTTTAGGCTGTTGTTGCGGTACTGCGGATAATAAATCTCGCCCACCAAGGCGTAACCTTGCGGGTGGGGCATGATGGGGTGCAGGTACATGCGGTAACGCAGCACGGGCGGTTTTCCTTTGGCCTCCTGCCGGGCGAATTTCGCCTTCATGCGCCGCTGGGCGCGGGGCCCCATGTACTCAAAGAAATGATCCAGCTTGGTGAAATCGTAGTAATTGACATTGCCGGCCAGGTCACTGCTGTACAAACCCTTGGCGAACACCGAAGTGCGGAAACCATAGGTGCCCAACAAAACCTTGGTGAGGGTGTCACCGGGGGTGAGACGGCCAGCCTGCAGGGTGTTGTCATTGCGCTCGTCCAGCTCGGGTTGGAGAAAATATGTGCCTATGACCTCGCCTTTGGTGTTCATGCGTTTGGCCTGCACCCGTGAGCGCCTGCCGTTTGACTCGGCCACCACAAACTCTACCGCGTGGGTAAGCGTGTCTACCCTGAACTCGCCCAGGTCATCTTCCATCCCAAAAACGGCGGGTAGCAGCTTTATCTCGTCCACGTTGGGGTCCAGGTGCAGCATGTTCAGGTTGTCGCGGTCCAAGCCGTTGAGGAACACATGTCCGTCAAGGGTAGCCATCTCCCGGATGGTGATATAGGAGGCCGGCAGCGTATGTTCGCTGAAGGTGGAGACGCCCGTGGCGGCGTTCACCTTGTGCAGCATCAGCTTTTTGTTGTTGGGGGTAGAGAACAGCAGGAACACCAATTTGCGGTCGGCGGCCACCTGCAGGAGCACATGGTTGGTTTTGTGCTCATACTTGGTCTGCCAGACCTGTTTCAGCTCGCGGTTGTACTTGGTGAGCACAAAGTCATCCTTGCTGAACCAGCTGTTCCGCTTAAACGATACCACCAACAGGCTGGTGTCTGGGAGCGCGTGCACAGAATGCTCCTCGTCATAAGAGTCACTTTCTATCTCGGCCCGATAGGTCTGGGCGGGCGGCTCGGGTTTCTGCTTGTCTTTGTCTTTTTTCTGCGCCTGCGCACAGAAAATCCAGCCCCAGCAGAGCAGGAGAAACAGGTACCGCCAGGAAGTGCTTCTGATGAGTGGGAACATACGGTGTTTTTAAGAAATCACGCTGAACTCAATAAAAACGCCAACCTGTAGCCAGATGTTATATGCCGCTTACTGGCCCATGGCCAACAAAAGGTCAAACTCTTCGGGCGTTAATGGCATCACAGATAACCTTGACTGCCGCAGCAGCGCGATGTTCTGGAGCCGTTCTTCTTTTTTGATCTGGTCCAGGGTTACTGGTTTGGCAAACGGGCTCTCCGGCACCAGGGTTACCGCCACCCATTGCGTCTCCGGGGTGGTTGGGTCCTGGTAAGCTTCCTGGCTTACTTTGGCCACCCCCACAATAGATTTCTCAGAGACGCTGTGGTAGTACATGACCAGATCGTTCTGCTGCATTTTCTGGAGGTTGTTACGGGCCTGGAAGTTTCTAACCCCATTCCAGGTGGTTTGTTTATCGCGTTGCAGGTCAGACCAGGCGTATTTTTCAGGTTCAGATTTAACGAGCCAGTAATTCATAGGTAAGCTAAAAACAAGAGGGTTTTCCCAGTGAGGAGGCCACTTGCCATGGTTAAAGGTAAAAATATTCTATTCTTGGTTTGTCTTGCGCCGGAGCTTGATCAGGTCTGAGGTGACAGAGATGATCTCCAGTTCTTCCGGGGCATGTTTGGGATTGTCAAAGGTTACCAGCAGGCGGTCTTTGGCCTTGGCCTCCCACTTGCCGGGCTGCTCTTCCAGACCATCGGTAGGGGCGATGCCGTAGCGGATGAACGTGCCGTCTGCCTGGATCATAAACCCGGTGCGCCCCCGCGAAGGCGGGAAGTCAAAGGTATTAGGCCGGTAGGTGCGCACATCGGCAGAGTCTTCTTCATAGGAGTTGAGCCAGGTAAGCCCGTACACCGAGGCCGGCAAATCGGCCTTGGCGCCACACCGGGCCCCCATGAGCACCAGGGCCAGCAGGCTCAGCAAAAAGAAGTGTTTCATACGTCTGCGTGTTGCCTCAACTTTGCGTCCATGACAATTCAGGCACAATATAAAAAATAGTCCTGAGTTCTAAGTCTTGAGTCCTGAGTTGGGAAGAATATAAGCCGATGAAGGGTCAGTGCTGACTTGCAGGAATTTATTTGTTTTGGAGCCGTTTTCCTTCAAACAGGTCCAAATCGGCTTTGCCGAAAGCAATCCTTTAATTCACCTATAATTCATGATCCAGAGCTCAGAACCCACTAAATTCGGTCCCGTTGTTGGCGTTATCACCAACAACTTAAATTGCGGAGGCCTGCGCAAGGGCAGCCACAAGGGATTGCCCCTACTCAAATACTTGCATCGATAGAAAGTTTTTGGCCTATTTTAGTGAAAAGCACTTGAAACGCTGTAGAATTCACACGCATATCGTCCCCCTTTGAAGGGGGTAGGGGGATGATTGCTCGTGCTGATCATGGCAATCTCCGGAAATCATTTTGCCCCTCTTTGCTATTTAAGCTTTTGGTTCGTCGTCCTGCTTTGTCATCCTCCTACCCCCTTCAAAGGGGGACAAAATGCGCGAATTTACCGGAGAGTTAAAGGTGTTAAGCATTTTTAAGCTGTTTCTCAGAAAACAAGCCTAAATCGGCTTTGCCGAAAACATTCCTAACTCAAGACTCAGAACTCAGGACTCTCACGTTGACTCAGAACTTACATCCGCAGGATGTTCTTATCTTTGTCTGAACCCCATTCACAACAACATTCGTGGAGAACAAAGAACTTATCCGTATGTTCCGGCTGACGGCTTCCCTGATGGAGCTGCATGACGAGAACCCGTTTAAAATAAGATCCTATACCAGTGCCGTGATGGTGATGGAGCGGATAGAATCACCTATTCACCAGATGAGCCAGGCCCAGCTGGAAAAGCTGGACGGTATTGGCAAAGGCATGGCCGGCAAGATCATGGAAGCCATCCAAACCGGCTCCCACACCGACCTGAAACGGCTCCTGGAAACCACCCCCGAAGGCGTGGTGCAGATGCTCAACATCAAAGGCATCGGGCCGAAGAAAATCAAGACTATCTGGAAAGACCTGGGCGTGGACACCATTGAAGGCCTGCGCGAGGCCTGTGAGAAAAACGAGGTGTCTAAGCTCAAAGGCTTCGGGGCGAAAACCCAGGAAACCATTCTGCAGGGGCTGCAATACACCGAGTCCAACAAAGGCAAACTGCTCTGGGCCGAGGCCGAGACCCTGGCGCTGGAATTGCTCTCTTTCCTCAAAAACAGGCCTGAAACGGTAGCCACCGAAGTGGTAGGGGAGATTCGCCGAAACCTGGAGACGGTGGAGACCCTGCAGTTCCTTCTGAGCCTGAACAGTGAGGAGAATTGGCCCAACTTCCTGGCCGAGCTGCCGGGGATATCGCCGCAGGAAGCAGTTTCCGGACCGTTTGTGTGGCGTGGACTGGTAGACATTACCGGCGTGAAGCTGGAGGTGCGGCTGGTGCCCGAGCGTCGTTTCGCAAACCAGACGCTGCTGTACTCGGCCAGTCCGGCGTGGTTATCGCAACCCGTGAACGAGGCCGGCGATACGCTCATCGCGGAGGCCT
The DNA here is from genome assembly GCF_017916345.1 of Rufibacter aurantiacus. Taxonomy (NCBI): domain Bacteria; kingdom Pseudomonadati; phylum Bacteroidota; class Cytophagia; order Cytophagales; family Hymenobacteraceae; genus Rufibacter; species Rufibacter aurantiacus. The sequence continues at coordinate 846,933 of NZ_JAFMSV010000001.1, read as the reverse complement.
ATGGCGAGCCGGCCGCTTCTGAGGAAGAGATCTTCCGGCGCGTGAACCTGCCGTATATCACCCCGGAACTGCGCGAAAGCCTGCGTATGCTGGAGCTGGCCCGCGAAAACCAACTGCCCACGCTCCTCCAGGACAGCGACCTGAAAGGCATCCTGCACAATCACAGCACCTACTCAGACGGCGCGCACACGCTGGAGCAGATGGCCGTGCATTGCAAACAACTAGGCTTTGAGTACCTGGGCATCTGCGACCACTCCAAATCTGCCTACTATGCCAACGGTCTGCAGGAGTTCAGGGTGAAAGAGCAGCAGAAAGAGATTGACCGCCTGAATCAGGAGCTGGGTCCGTTCCGCATCTTCAAAGGTATTGAGTCTGATATCCTGGCTGATGGCTCGCTGGACTATGACAATGACATCCTCGCCTCCTTTGACTTCATTGTGGCCTCCATCCACAGCAACCTAAAAATGGACATCATGAAGGCCACTGACCGATTGGTGAACGCCATCCAAAACCCCTATACCACCATGCTGGGGCACCCCACCGGTCGCTTGCTCCTCCGCCGCGAAGGTTATCCCATTGACCATAAAACCGTGATTGACGCCTGCGCCGCAAACCAGGTCATCATAGAAATCAACGCCAACCCGTGGCGCCTGGACCTGGATTGGCGTTGGGTAGAATACGCCTTGGGCCAGAACGTGATGCTCAGCATCAACCCAGACGCCCACAGCATGCGCGGCTACGATGACATGCGCTACGGCGTACTGGTAGGCCGCAAAGGCGGACTAACCCCAGAGATGACCTTCAATGCAAAAACGCGCGATGAAGTAGCAGCTTATTTTGCAGAGCGGAAGAAGGCGAAGGGGATTTTGTAAGAATAACCAGTATAAGAAATCACCGATTATCATCACCTAAATGTCATCTTGGAAAGATCCTGCGCGCGAATTGAAATAGCGTTTACGAAGAGGCTGTTTCAGCTTGTGCACAAGATCATTTCAGGATGACAAAACGGGAGAGGCCTGTTCTGTGAAGACCTGTTTGGCTTGTAAACTGTTTTGGGCTGATTTCCCAGAAAACAGTTGCTAAACGGAAGGCTGTTTTAATTCTTTGCCTTTCTTTATTCTCTCCGCCTTTTCTCCCCAACCTGGATTGCCGCTTTTGTATCGGTTTGGGTGCTGCCATCTGGTTTTCCATCAGTTGCCTTTCTCAAAGCAGTTCCGCCTTTCACGTAGGTGAACTCCAGGATGGAACCGCGGTACTGGCTGCCTTTGGGGTCTTCGCCGGAGGGGCCGGAGGTTACCGAGGAACTGTCTACGGCCAGGTACAGCTTTTTGCCATCGGGCGAGATGGCCAAATCCCGGTAGCGGATTTTGGACCGGAAGTAGGTGAGCGTATCACCGGTGACGCCCGCGCCGGAGGCGTTGAGCGGTAGTCTGATCAGCTTGCCGGTTTTGAGCGTGGGCACCAGCAGGGAGTTCTGCCAGCCGGGTATGCCCGCGGAGGTGTACACGGCAATGCTGCTGGGCGCCTCAGAAGGCCACTCCGGCGAATCCTTTTCGCCATTGCTTCGCACCTGCGTCATGATCCTGGTGAGAAATGCGTTGGAGTTGGGGTTGAAACTGTACACAGGGTCGCGGTAGGTCTGAGCTCCGATGGCGGTGGCATTCTCTTTCTCGCTTTTGATAGTAGGGTAGGCCGTGTGCCACTCGCCGGGAATCTCTGCGTGGTTGCTCACGCCGGCAGCCAGCCCGTTGTAGTTGTTGTCATTGTAGCCAATCACCAACGGGTGCCCGAAGTTCTTGCCCCGTTCCACCACGTTGATCTCATCGTCAGAGAAAGGACCGTGCTCACTGGCGTAGAGGCGGCCGGTACCATTCACCTGGGCGTACGCCAGGCCTTGGGCGTTGCGGTGCCCCAGGCTCCAGACGGCGTTCTGCTTTTGGGTGCTGGTAAATGGGTTGTCATTCGGAACCCAGCGGTCATACTGGTTTTTGTCGGCATCGGGTTCCAGGTTGAAGCGAAGGACTTTGCCTTCGTAGCTGCTGGTGAGCTGCGCGTGGTTGGTCCGGCCGATGTTCTTGAACTGCCCGGCACCCATATCGCCTACGGTGTAGAATAGGTAATTCTTGCCTTGCACCGGCGCAATGAGCAATCGGCCCGAGTTATGGTCGTTGCTGCCGGGGATGGAATCGCAGAGTACCTGCGGATTGGTGAGTTTCTGTCCCTTAGCATCGTAGTCATACCGCACCAGGCGCATGGTGTAATGGCAGCCCCCGAAGTTAGGATCACAGCCATCGCCCTGTTTTCCGGCGCCTGCATATTGGTAAGCGTAGGCCAGGTACACGTACGCTTTTCCCGAGAGTAATTGGGGGTGCAGCGCCATGCCCATCAGACCGCCCTGTGGCCAGGGTTTTCCGCCGTCTACGGAGTCAGGCACCTTGTCATAGCGGGGGAATTTCCGCTCGGGGGTAAGGTCCAGCAAAACGGTCTGCGCACCGGTGGCCGGGTTCAGTCGGCTTACTTTATAGCCTTTGGCTTCGGTAATCCAGAGGTAGTTATCGGGGCCGTAAGTGACTTCCCAGGGATCGCTGAGCTTGTCTTTAACCACCCGCACGGTAAAGGTCTCGCCTTTAGGGCCGGTAAGGTCCTGGGCCGAGGTGAAGGTACTGGAAAGAAACAGAAGGAAGGGCAGAAACAGAAGGCAACGCGGCATAAGCTAAAAAGGAAAGACCCACATGATTTTCCTCCCTTTTAACCTGCCTTGTCCGCAATAGGTTGTTCTAAATGCCAGACCAGAAGCCAGAATCAGTATTTATCCTTTCTGCCGAAATTGTTCGGGGGTGTTTCCGGTGTGTTTTTTGAAAAAACGGCTGAAATAAGAATTGTCCTCAAAGCCCAGGACCTGCGCCACCTGCGCGATGTTGAGGTGCGGCGAGTGGGTGAGCAGCCGTTTGGCCTCCAGCAAGAGTCTTTCCTTCAAAAGGTCAGTGGTGGTTTTGCCCAGGTTCTCTTTGCAGAGCTCGTTGAGGTATTTGGGTGAAAGGTGCAGGGCCTGGGCGTAGAACTTCACCGACTGATGCTCCAGGTAATGCTGCTCCACCAAGTTCTCCAACTGGTACAACTGAAAAGGCCAGCTGTTCTCCTCCAGTTGCACAGGGGCCGCCGGGTACAGCCGGGCCAACTGGATCAGGAGGAGCTCTAGGTACGCGCGCAGGGCATCGGTTTGGAAGGAAGCCGGATGGGCATACTCGTGCTGCATCTGCTGAAGAAGCTGTTCTACGGGAGCCAGGTCCTGGGCGGAGGCATACAAAACGGGAGGGTGTTGCCAGGTCCGGAAGAAGGGGAACTGCCGCAGGTTGTCTTTCTCCTGACCGCCGCGATAAAACTCCGGGGAGAAAAAGAGGAGGGTGCCTTCGGTCTCCGGGGTGAGGTCCCAGGCATGCACCTGGCCGGGCGTCAGGAAAAACACACTGCCGGGAGTAACCTCATACTGGGTAAAATCAATGGTGTGCGTGCCCTGTCCGCTTCTCACCCAAAGCAGAAGATAAAAGTCGTGTTTGTGGGGAGCCTGCACAAAGGCGTGGGTTTGCCGGTGCGCCTGCAGATCGGCCACGTGGATGCCCCGGCTCAGGGGTTTTGCTGGGGTAAAATCAGGGATGCGGTAAACGGGGAGCTTTTCGGGCATAGGGCAAAGTGCCAGCGCCTGGCTGGTTTGGCCCCAATTTCCGAAAAATAGCTTTAAAACAAAGACCTGCTAGTGGCCTCGGGCAAAGGGATGCGCGGCGGCCTCGGGATTATAGCTGATGAAGATGTTGATCCAGATGGCGCGGGAAAGCTTGAAGAGCGCAGGCATGAACAGCAGCAGCGACAACAGCAGCGCGCCCATAAACATCCAGAGGGTGATTTCCTCTGAGAACAGCATCATGAGGCCTACAATGGCTAGCGTTGGTCCGGCGGTGAGTCCGTAACTCACGAACATGGCGCCGTAATAATAACCTGGTTCCGGTTCATAGATCTGGTTGCAGACCGGGCAATGGTCCAGCATCTTACTCATTTTGCGGTACCCCATGAGGCTGTTGTTCTCAAACAGATCGCCCTCGTGGCACCGCGGGCACTTCAGTTTGGCAATGCTGTATAGTTTAGAGCCTTTTCCTAACATAGCTTTCTATTCTTTTCTCTTTACAAAGGTACGTGACCCTATATTTTTTGGATAGGACAAAAGGCGGTTGTTCCGGTGATTTTTAACATTGGTGCCGGGTGTGGTGGTGATTTCAGGGTGTTTTTGAGGAAACAGGAGAGAAACGCTTTGCCTAACTTGTGTTAGATAAGGGATTTGCAAGCCGATATTGGTTTTTCAAAAACTACGTTTACTAAGCGCAAAGTCCCCCTTTGAAGTGGGAGGGGGATTGCTAAAGTTGCTGATTCTTTTCTCTCTTTTTATCTCTGGTTCAAGTCTGTGACTTGGACCTTCCATGGTCTGCAGTTTGCAACTGCAGTGAGGCGCGAGCCTCAAACTCGGATTTCGCTTGCGTTGTGCGGAGAGTTAGCGGCAGCGCTCTCCGCACTTCCCGGACAGCCAATCTCCTGATTGGCGAATTGGAAGCGGTTCCAGTTGGTAGTATATATCGTCGTTGTTTGTGTTCTCACCAATTACTTCAACTGCCTATCCGGTAAAATTTCTGCTATTACTCTCCAATCCCTTCCTACCAAGCCTCAAGGCTGCAGCCGCTTTCTGCGGGCGTTTGTCACTTTGCTCCTTGATGAGAAAAGTAACCAAAAGAATCAAGAAGAAAAGAAACTCGCTGACGCTCAAACAGTCTTTTCTTCACTTTCTGTGACACCCCGCTGCTGTCCTCTGTTGCATCGTTCACGCAGGCCATTACTGGTTGAACAGTTCATCCGTGCGGCAGGCCGTGCCTCGGCCTCACTGTAGGCCTTCGCCCCGGCCTGCCGCAGGAACTGCCTCGCTTTGGAGCTGCCTCGTCCTGCGGACGGGGTTTGGATGGGAATTACTTGCTCACCCGGTTCTCTTCGTCTGAGGTGCCGGTTTTCCGGTGGCGGGCGGCCTTGATTTTGCTGTTACCGAACTTGTAGTCAAAGGTGAGGTTGAGGCGGCGGCTTTCCCACTCGTTTTCCCAGTACATGTTTACGTTGCTGTAGTTCAGGTTGGCCCTGAAGCGGGCGGTGTCAAAGATGTCGTTCAATTTCACGCTTACGGTGGCGCGGCCGTCCATGAAGGTTTTCTTACCGCCTATGCTCATGAGGTAAGAGGCTTTGTGCCGGAAAAGGCCAGAAACTGAGGGGGAGTTGTAATAAGCCGAATATTGCACGCTGAAGTTCTTGGGCAGCGTGAAGTTGTTGTCCGTGCTGAAGTCCCAGGAAAACTGCTCCTGGTTGTACTGCTCGCCCTGCACCGGGGTGCTCACTTTGTTTAGGTTACCTTGCAGCTGCAGGTTGGCGCTCCACCATTTGCGCACGGGCAGAGTGCCGCCACTGCTGAGACTTAAAGTACGGGCGCGGCTCAGGTTTTGCGGCGTGCTGATGCTTTCTTTGGTGGCATCGTTCTGGCTCACCACTTCCATCACAAAATCATTCTCCTGCAGGTAGCTGATGCTCAGCAACTGGAAGTTCTTGAAGGTATAACTGGCCACCAAGGAGTTGGAGAAGGACGGTTGCAGAAACGGGTTTCCTTTGATGCCCATGTACGGGTCTGAAAAGAACGTGAATGGGTTCAGGCTGCGGTAATTGGGCCTACTGATGCGGCGGCTGTAGGAGGTAGAAAACTGATGCTCGTCACTGGGGTTGTAGCTGGCGAAGACGCTGGGGAACAGCTCCCAATAGTTGCGGTCTACCACTTTCTGCGTCGTGCGCGAATTGCCTCTTAAGATGGTTTGCTCCGCCCGAAGACCTGCCTTCAGGCTCAATGCCTTGCTTACTTTTTTGCTGAAGCTGAGGTAGCCGGCATTGATGTTCTCGTCATACAGGAACTGGTTTGTGCGGCGCTCATCGGTTTGCCAGGTGTTTTCCAGTTGCTTCTCAAATCTGATGTCTGCGTCATTGCGTACCCAGCTGCTCTTCCAGCCGGTTTCGGCTTTCCAGTTGTGGGCCAGCGGGTGCACGTAATCGGTTTTGATGGCGTAGATCTGCGTGGCGGCATCTGAGAAACTGCGCAGATTTTCAAACTCCTTCCCGTTCTGGATGGCTTCCGCAAAGTACTGGTTGGCGAAGGATTCATCTGTCCCGTTATGGTAGCGCACGTAGTCGGCATCAAAGGTGAGCGAGCGGCCCGTCGTGTCTATATCGAACTTATAGTTCAGGTTGAGGCTGTAGTTGTTGGAGACCACATCGCGGGGGTTGTTCATCTGCACGCTGCCGATGGCGTTGCCCCGTACGTCATAATTCACCGAGTTACTGGTGGTCAGGACATCCTGCGGCGAGGTGAAGCCTTTGACCATGATGCCCACGGTGTGCCTCGGGTTGATGAAATAATCGGCGCCCGCCACTACGTTCACGGTTTTGGTGATGGGGTGCCAGTAGTTCACCGAGCGGTACAGACTGTCTCTGATGGTGCGCTCCATGGTGAGTTTGTTGTAGGAATTCACGTGGCCGGTGCTCAAGCGGGTGTAGAAACTCACTTTTCCCAGGTTGTAATTCAGGTTGAGGGCAACCCAGGCTTTCTCATACGTGCCGTAACCGGAGCCCGCACTTAGGGTGCCGTTCATGCCTTTGGTGAGCTCGCGCTTGAGCACGATGTTGATGATACCCGCCGTGCCGGCCGCATCAAATGACGCCGGAGGGTTGGCGATCAACTCTACCTTGCTCACCGCCGAGGCTGGTAAGGACTTCAGGTACATGCTCAACTCGGAGCCCGTCATGTAGGTCATCTTGCCGTTGATCATGACGTTCACGCTCCCGCTTCCCCTGAAGATGATATTATCGTCTTTGTCCAGCCGTACGCCCGGCGCGTTCTTCAGGACCTCCAGCGAATTCTCCCCGGCGGTGTTGAGTTTCTCCACGTTCATGATCAGCCTATCGGCGTGCTGCTCCAGCAACGGACGTTGGCCCTGCACCACCACTTCCTTGAGGGCAGTGGTTTTGAGGGCGGTTTGCAAAACAGGCACCTGAATCGGCTGGGTGCCTACTTCAAAGGCCGGGCTTGCTACCGTGTTGTGGTCAATGCGGCTGGCTTTGATGGTGTATCGGCCGGAGGTCACTTTCTCAAAAACATAGGCGCCGGCTTCATCCGTCATCTGGGAGTTGACCAGGGCAGAATCCGGTAAAGACACCAGCACGATGGTAGCGTAGGCGAGGGGTTGCTTCTGGCCATCCTGCACCGTGCCTTTCACGGTAGTGCGGTTCTGCGCCGAGGCGGAGAATGAATAAAGAAAACTCAGGAAAATCAGGATGGGGAGGTGGCGGAAAGTAAAGGTTTGGCTCATACAAATTTGGTATGCCTGAAAGATGAACCAAAAGTGCAGGAGGTTGCCTCATGTAAGAATTAAATATCGCAATCTCCCTATCTATCATCTAAGCCAGTTCTTTCCTTGTTTTCAGAAAGGGCACAAGCAGCTACCGCAGAGAAAAACCAGGACGAGGGAAGCCAAAAACTAGTGGAGCTGAAAACTAGCTAGCCTGTCAATACATGCCTCGCCGAAGCGTGTACCCAATAGACTTCAATAGACTAAAGCATCCTTAAAAAAGAAAAGGAGCAGGCTGATGACCTGCTCCTTTTCTTTTCCCCGACAGATTTAGAATTAGGGGCACTTGAGTCCTTTCCGTTCTCAGCCTAAAATTCAGAAATCGGCCCTAAAGAAACTTAGTTCTAGCGTTTCACGATGAACTTCTGGACCATTTTACCCTGGGCCGTGCTGAGGTGGAGGAGGTAAAAGCCTTCGGCTAGACCTTGGATGTCAAAGACCCAGCCCTCGTTTGACTTTACCGGGGCCGGCAGCTTAACTGGCTTACCCACAGAATTGTACATACTGGTGCCCCGCACCTGAACAAAGGCGGGCACTTTCATGGTGAGGGTGGAAGTGGCGGGATTAGGAAAAGCAGAAACCTGCGTTTGCCATTCTTCAGAGACGCCGGTCACCACCGGTGGGTTTTCCAGCGCAAAAAGGAGCATGTCCCTCACCATGGTACCAATGAGCCGTCGGTTGCGCCACTCTTCTACCAGTATGGCAACATTGTAGGTTCCCTGCAGGCGGGGGGTATTCCAGGTCAACAAACCGGTGTTTCTGTTCAGTGTTACGCCGGCAGGTGAAGTGGAGACCGGGGCGCCCAGGAAGTTCTCCAGTCCGCTGTAGCCCGGGGTGTTCACGCCGATAGGATTTCCGCAGGCACTTACCCCGTTTGAGGCTTTTGGCGTTACTAACTTGAATGAGAGACTGTCTCCTTCGGCATCAACAGCGCCAGAATTATGCACGAAAACTTGGTTGCGGACGGGGACGCCTATAGGGTAGGACTGAAACTTGGGAGCGTGGTTTACTCCCAGGAAAGGATCAACGATGATGGTGCTCTCCAGGTAAAAGGTCCCCTTAACCGAGGATGAGATGTTCACTACGCCACTCTGGCTCCCTGCGGTGAAAGTGGCAAGGTAGGTGCCTGCCCCTGTATAAGTGTGCTCAAACTTATACACATTCATAAATGCATTATCAGAACCAACGGTCACCAAAGTCCTTGATTCTCTGGCTACCTTCTGGCTCGTGCAATCACCAAAATAGAGCGTGGCTTCCAGGTCCTCAAAGGGTGGCGGGGCTACGCTGTAGGTGACCAGGGTAAAGAAGTACCGCATTGGGTTACGGGCCGTGGTTGTGTCACTCTGGTAGTAGATATTCCCGGCCCTAATGTGAGAGGCCTGCGCAGAGAAGCAAACAAGGAAAAACAGAAGCAGGAATAGAACTTTGGTCTTTTTAAATGGTAGGGGAGGTTTCATAGTGTGAGGCGCTTGCCTTATTCAGTTGGATAAAATATTGGATTCAATTTCAATGGTCTGGCTTTTAGATAAATATAGTTGTTTGGAGCCGCATTTACAACAGATGCCTTAAGCCTTTAAGCGCAGCCGGAACCCAACCATGCACCTTGCAGTAAGCCAAATTTGAATGGAAAGAAGCTATGCTAATATTGTCTGGGGCGTTCAAATGCCGCAGATGAAAACCCCCAAGCTTGGTAATTTTTGTTTCAGGGCTGTTTCTCAGGAAAAGCCCTGAAACAGGTAATCCATTTAACGCTGTATGACCAATTTATGAGCCAGCGTTCCCTGGTCTGTTTTCAAGCGGAGCAGATAGAAGCCCTCAGGTAAATGGCGGATATCAAGAATCCACCCCACCGGTGATTTCTGTGGAATAGGCAAAGCCAGGACCTTCCCGGTTGGGTCAAATATTTGGGCAGCCTTTATCTCCACAGCCGTTGGGGCTTTCACCCTCAGGATACCCGTCGTAGGATTAGGATGGAGGCTGATCTGCCCTTTGATTTCGTCTGAAATTCCGGTCAGGCGGCCAGTGGTTATCTCATTAGAAGCCATGCTGGTGCCTCCTTTAGGGGCATTGAAATCGGCGTAGAGGCGATAGCTGTAGTTCTGGCTTAGGTCAAGGCCCCGTCCGTTGTTGTTGTCTACGTAAGAAGTTGTAGCAGCCGGCACGAACCCGATCAACTGATACCCTGCCGAGGCCGGGATGCCTTTATCGCAGGAGCTGGGCGTAAAGTTGGAAGGGTTTACCTTTCGGTAGATGTAGAGGCGCCGGGCATTTGGTACAGCATAGGTTTCCCAGGTAAGCAGGATGCTGGCATCGGTTTCCCGGACTGCCGCAGTAAGGGTTGGCGCCGGCCCCAGTACCGTAATACGCCAAGGCTGCAGGTCCACCAGATTAAGCTGATTGGACCCCTTTTGTTCTTCTGCCCTGAAAACCACTTGGTAAGGCTCTGCGCGGATATCTAATTGGCCAGGAGACCACGTGAAAACTCCCGAGGCGCCATCCTGGGTAATAAAACTGGCGTTGGAGGAAAGTAGCGTAAACATAGGGCCCAAGGCGGTTAAAACCATTGGGTCTTGGTCTTCATCGGCCGCTTGGATGACTTTCTGGACCGAGGTGCCGGCTACCACGCATAGGGCCTGGGGAACAGTCAACAGAGGTGGATGGTTGGAATCTTCCCGTACAAAAATCTGCATGTCGCGGGTCACTTTGCCAATCAATCGGCCACTTCGCCACTCCTCCACCTCAAACGCGATGTTGAACTCACCCAGCACCCCGGGGGTATTCCACGTCATCTGGCCAGTATTCGCATCCAAGGAGAAACCCGAGGGCCTACCGGTGGCGGTACGGCCGGTAAACTGCCCTGGTTCCCGGTAGCCCGGGGCTGTAATTCCAACGGGATTTCCGCAGGCGTCTACTCCACTGGAAATGCGTGGTGCCACCATTTTGTAAGAGAGACTATCTCCATCTAAGTCAAAGGCGGCAGGGTTGTGCACAAAAACCTTGTTTCTGACCGCCACATCCACCGGAGCGTATTGGAGAATTGGAGAACGGTTCACTCCCAGCGTGGGATCAACGGTAACGGTGGCCTGCAAAAAGAAGGTCTGCTGTACCGAGGAAGAAATATTTACTACGCCGCCATTCCTGTTTTCCCCCACAAACGTGACCGAAAAAGTGCCTGGCTCGGCGTAGGTATGCTCAAAGCGGTAGGTATTGAGGAAGGTGTTGTTCTGGCCGTTGCTGAGCAACGTTCTGGACACGCGGGCTGCGGTTTGGCTGCTGCAGTCCCCGAAATGAAGTGTAGTCTCCAAATCTTCAAAGGGCGGTGGGGCCACACTGAAGGTAACCAGCGTAAAGAAGAACCGTCCCGGCACTGGGTTGGCCGTGGTATCAGTGGAGGCATAGATTTGTCCCGCGCGTAAGTGGGTAGCCTGCGCCACGGTGGTAGCTAGTAGGAAGAAGAGTAGAAAGGAAAGGCAGGATTTGAATGTGGGTAAAGGTTTATTCATGTAGAAGGTTCTATGGAAGGACAGATAGAATAAGTGATTGCTTAAAAAGTGATAAAACAGTGGGTGTTGTTTTATAGATGCATAAAAATAGAATTAATTAAAGCCACTAAGTGGGTTCAATCCTATATTTTTTGCCCGACTCAAAAGAAATTGAAATCCTATAACTTGCCACCTGTTTTTGGACCCGTTTCATAAAAACAGCCGCCAAACAGAAATTGCCTTTCTATGCTCGTTTTCTTCGTTCTTCTGTACCTGGCACTCAACGTGCTGCTTGGGCTCTGGGCCGCCCGCCGGGTGCACAATACTTCAGACTTTATGCTCGCCGGCCGGGCCTTGCCGCTGCCCATGGCCACGGCCGTGGTGTTTGCGACTTGGTTCGGATCGGAGACCATTCTGGGTGCCTCTGCCGAAGTGGCCGAAGATGGCTTGATTGGCATGGTGGAAGACCCGTTGGGTGCGGCGCTGTGCCTGGTTCTGGTGGGGCTGTTCTTTGCCAGAAAGCTCTACCGGATGAACCTTCTCACCTTCGGGGATTTTTACCGCGTGAAGTTTGGGCGCACCCCCGAGATCATCGCTTCGTTCTGCCTGGTCATTTCCTATTTTGGGTGGGTAGCCGCGCAGATGGTGGCGCTGGGAATTTCGTTTAACCTGCTGTTGGGCACCACGCTGGTGCAGGGCATCTTGATCGGGAGTTTTCTGGTGGTGCTCTACACGTATTTTGGGGGCATGTGGAGTGTGAGCGTCACCGATTACCTGCAAACCATCATGATCATCCTGGGTTTGGTGATTGTCACTTGGTGGGTCATGCGCGAGAAGCCCTTCTCAGAAGTAACCGCCACGCTTCCGCCCGATTTTTACAGAATCACGCCTAAGTCGGGTACTTCCTTCACCGGCTGGCTCAACTACCTGGCCCTTTGGATGACCATCGGGTTGGGCTCCATTCCGCAGCAGGATGTATTCCAGCGGGTCATGTCGTCTAAATCTGAAAAGGTGGCCATCAACGCTTCTTTGCTGGCCGCTTTGCTGTACGTGACGGTGGCCTTGCTGCCCTTGATTCTGGCGCTGTATGCTAAGGTGTTGCACCCGCATCTGCTGAATAACGATGCCCAGATGCTGGTACCCAGCCTCATTTTAGGCTCCAGCCCTATGATCATCAAAGTGCTGTTCTTCGGGGCGCTGATCTCGGCCATTATCAGTACCGCCAGCGGCGCCATTCTGGCCCCGGCCTCTATCCTGAGCGAGAACCTGCTGCGCCCATTTTTCAAAGAAATCACGGATAAAAAATTGCTGGCCTTGTCTCGCGGCAGCGTCCTGATTGTGTCGGTGATTTCGCTGGGCTTTGCCTTGTCACGCAACAACATCCATGAATTGGTGAGCGAGTCTTCGGCGCTGAGTTTGGTGAGTCTGCTGGTGCCTTTGGTTGCCGGCATCTACCTGAAGAAAGCCTCGGCAACGGCCGCTATTCTGTCCATGGTAGTGGGTATGGGCGCCTGGCTTTTCTGCCGGATTGCCGGCACCGAAGTGGAGCCGATGTGGTACGGTCTGGCCGGGAGCGTACTTGGTTACCTGATAGGCGGGCTTCTGAGCAGAGAAACGGTCCAGAAACCTGAAGAAAAGCCGGTTCATTTTTAAACAATTTTCCGAAAAGAGGCTAAAAACAACTCTGTTCAAGTCGGCCTTTTTTCATCGGAAGTTTCTGGCGGAAATGCGGTTATCTAAAAGATTGATATATTGGCACCGAGCTGAATTTCCCCTAAAACCTGTAATGACTATGCGCCCACGTACCTGTTCCTTGCCCAAGCTATTCATGGTCCTATGCTGTCTTTCATTTTTCTTCCACGGGAAGGTCCACGCCCAGGGCTTTCTTCGCGCCGAAGGCAAACAGATTGTGAACGGACAGAACCAACCAGTCATCCTGCGCGGTATGGGCTTGGGTGGTTGGATGCTACAGGAAGGCTACATGCTCAGAACCGCTGAGTTTGCCGGCCAGCAGCACCGCATCAAAGCGAAGATGGAGGAACTGATTGGACCGGAGCGCACGCTGGAATTCTACAACGCCTGGCTGCAGAACCATACCCGTAAAATCGACATTGATTCCATGGCGGCCTGGGGCTTCAACTCGGTGCGCCTGCCCATGCACTACAACCTGTACACCTTGCCCGTGGAGCAGGAGCCGGTAGCGGGCCAGAACACCTGGCTGGAGAAAGGTTTTCAGATGACCGATAGCCTCCTGCAGTGGTGCAAAGCCAACCGCATGTACCTCATCCTGGACCTGCACGCCGCGCCCGGCGGACAAGGCAACGACAACAACATCTCGGACCGTGATCCCGCCAAACCCTCTTTGTGGGACAGCGAGGCCAATAAACAGAAGACTATCGCGCTGTGGCGCAAACTGGCCGAGCGCTACAAAGACGAGCCTTGGATAGGCGCCTATGACATCATCAACGAGCCCAACTGGGGCTTCCAGAGCAAAGAAGACAAGAATGGCTGCGCCGAAAAAGACAACGCCCCGTTGCGCCAGCTGATGGTGGACATCACCAAGGCCATCCGGGATGTAGACCAGCGACACCTGATTTTCATTGAAGGTAATTGTTGGGGCAACAACTACAACGGCGTGCTGCCCGTCTGGGACAAGAACATGGGCCTCAGCTTCCACAAATACTGGAATTACAACGATCTGAGCGCCATTAAAGGATGGCTGGATTTGCGCGACCAGCATAACGTACCCATCTGGCTGGGCGAGACCGGCGAGAACTCCAACGTGTGGTTCCGGCAGGCCATTGAGCTGGTGGAGGGGCAAGGCATTGGCTGGGCCTGGTGGCCGCTCAAGAAACTGGGCTTCAACAATCCGCTGGAAGTGCCCATGACACCCGGCTACCAGAAACTGCTGAATTACTGGCACGGCAAAGGCCTCAAACCCTCCGTCGACGAAGCCTACGCCGCCCTGATGGAACTGACCGAGAACCTTAAACTTGAGAACAACCTCTTCCACCAAGATGTAGTGGATGCCATATTCCGGCAGGTGAAATCAACCGAAACGCTTCCGTTCGGGAACTACAGCTTTGTCAAGAAGCTCACCATCCCCGCCGTGCACTATGACCTGGGCCGAAACGGCTTCGCGTATCTGGATAAAGACACCGCCAACTACTACATCTCCACCGGCGGCCCCCGCACGCCCTGGAACCGCGGCACCACCTACCGCAACGACGGCGTAGACATTGCTCAGGATAGCATTTCTAAGAAGTTATTCGTGGATCACATAGAAACCGGCGAGTGGCTGCAATACACCACTGCCTTCGAGGAAAACAAAGCGACTACGGGCACACTTAAGCTATTAGTGGCTTCAGATAACAACGCGGGTAAACTTACCCTCACCCTAAACGGAGACGTGGTGAAAGCAGGCATGGGTGTCCCCAACACTGGCGGCCCAAAGAAATGGAAAACCATAACGCTGAAAAATATCCCCCTAAAACCCGGTAAGAACGTCTTCAGAGTGATTGCCGAGCAAGGCGGTTTTCAGCTGCAGTCCTTGGAGATTAGTGTGAAGTAAGGTGGTCTGTTTTGGGCCAATTTTTAGAAAAACAGCCTTAAAACGAGTTCCATCAAATTAGGTCTTCTTCCGCTGGCGCGAGCGTCCCGCTCGTGTCCGCACGCATTCCGGATAAATTACATGAATACCTCTTTGTCATCCTGAAAGGATCTTGTGCGCAAGCGGTAAAATTGTTTCTTCATTGCTTTTCTAGTTCGCCCACAAGATCTTTCCAAGATGACCAAGGTGGGTTTATGGAAGGAACCAGAATCCCTGACTTCTGAAAGCGGAAGCAGAAGAGGATCAGGAATGCGTGCGGACACGAGCGGGACGCTCGCGCCAGCGATGGTTTTAGCGTGTTTTTATAAAAGGCACAAAACCTGTAGAGACAAGGCCTGCCTTATCTCTACGAAACCAGATTTCCAGCGTATTCAAATATGTTTTAAGGCCAATTTCATCAAAACGTGCCTAAAACGATCTACGCCAGCAACTCAGCAATTGCCTTGTCTACCTTCTCAAACTGGAAGCCGCTTAGTACCTCTTCCATCAAACCTTTGATCTCGGCGGTGCATAAATTCCCGATGCTGCCTTCATGGGTATGGTTCAACGCTTCAGGCCGGGTAAACTCGCCTTTCTCAATGGCTAGACCCACGTTCTTATAAGCATCCCGGAACGGCACGCCGCTGAGCACCTGGTTGTTCACTACTTCCACGCTGAACAGGTACTGGTACTTCTCGTCCTTCAAAATATCTTGGTTCAGCTTCAGGTGCGGGAGCATGAAGGTCATCATCTCCAGACAGTTTCTTATTTCCGTGAAGGCCGGGAAGAAGCTTTCTTTGAGCAATTGCAGTTCTCGGTGATAACCGGAAGGCAGGTTGCCCAGCAGCATCTGGATCTCGGTGGGCAGGGCTTGCAGGCGGTTGCACTTGCCGCGCATGATCTCAAAGACATCGGGGTTCTTTTTGTGCGGCATGATGCTGGAACCGGTGGTCAGTTCGTCGGGCAGGGTCACGAAGGCGAAGTTCTGGCTCATGTACAGGCACACATCCATGGCCATGCGGCCGAGGGTGCTGGCAATAGAGGCTAAGCCCATGCTCACACTGCGTTCTGTTTTACCACGGCCCATTTGCGCATATACTACATTGTAGTTCAGCGCCTCGAAGCCCAGCAAATCGGTGGTCATCTGGCGGTTGAGCGGGAAGGAGCTACCGTACCCAGCCGCCGAGCCCAATGGGTTCTTGTTGCTGATTTTATAGGCCGCTTGAAGTAATTGCAGGTCATCTACCAGGCTCTCGGCGTACGCGCCAAACCACAGCCCGAACGAAGACGGCATAGCTACCTGTAAATGCGTGTAGCCGGGCAGCAGAATGTGCTTGTTCTTTTCGCTTAGCTCCTGCAAGGTGTTGAACAGCGTGTGCACGGCCTCCACGGTTTCCCGGATTTCATGACGGATAAACAGTTTGAGGTCTACCAGCACCTGATCGTTGCGGGAGCGACCGCTGTGGATTTTCTTGCCTGCCTCCCCCAAACGGCGCGTGAGCAAAAGCTCCACCTGGGAGTGCACGTCTTCTACGCCGGGCTCAATTTCGAACTCGCCGCGTTCAATGGTTTTATAGATTTCCTTTAGTTCCCGCTGCACGGCGGCCAGGTCTTCTGGCTCCATCAGCCCGATGCTCTCCAGCATGCGTGTGTGCGCTAGGGAGCCGAGCACGTCAAAAGGAGCCAACTGTAAGTCCATTTCGGCGTCTTTGCCCACGGTGAATTTCTCAACGTTCTGCGCGACGGAGGTTTCTTTTTGCCAGAGTTTCATGCTAAGCGGTAATAACGGGTGTCAATAGTTGTATGTAAAGGGCGATGCCCTCTTCCAGTTCTGAAAGGTAAATAAACTCATCGGCGGTGTGCGACCGCGCCGAATCACCGGGCCCTACCTTCACCGACGGGATGTTCAGCAGCGCCTGGTCGGAGGTGGTAGGGGAGCCGTACAGGTTCCGGCCTAGCTTGATGCCCGACTGCACAATGGGATGATTCTGGTCAATGGACGAGGGGCGCAAACGGGTAGACCGGGGCGTTACCTCACTCTTCACGTGCTCCCGAATAATGCTTAACACCTCCTCAGGCTGATAAGCATCAGTCATGCGCACGTCTACAGTAAACTTGCATTGGTCCGGCACTACGTTGTGCTGCGTTCCTGCCTGAATGATGGTGACGCTCATTTTGATTGGCCCCAGGAAGCTGGACTCCTTCGGGAAACGGAACGTGCGGAACCATTCAATATCAGGCAGCGCCTCATGGATAGCATTCACGCCTTCTTCGCGGGCAGCATGGCCACCTTGTCCGTGCGCCAAGCAATCCAGTACCATCAGGCCTTTTTCGGCCACGGCTAGGTGCATCTGGGTAGGTTCCCCCACAATGGCAAACTCCATGTCACCCAGTTCCGGGTACACCAGCTCAATACCGTTTCTTCCCGAGATTTCTTCCTCGGCGGTAGCCGCCAAAACCAGGTTATAGGTTAAATCCTGCCGCTCATAAAAGTGCAGGAATGTAGCGATGAGCGACACCAGACAACCGCCTGCGTCATTGCTGCCCAGGCCAATGAGTTTGTCATTTTGCACCGTAGGCGTAAAAGGGTCAAACGTCCAGCTGGGGTGCGGCTTCACGGTATCATGGTGCGAGTTCAGCAGCACCGTGGGCAAAGCCGGATTGTAGTGTTTGTTGAAGGCCCAGACGTTGTGCTCCTTGCGGTGAATCTCTACGCCTCTGGCCTGCAGAAACTGCGCAATCGCCTCTGCCGTTCCTGCCTCCTCTCGGCTGAAGGACTGAATGGAAATCAACTGCTGTAGCAGGGCTAATGCGTCTTGGTATAAGGTGTTATTCATTTAGGAGGTACACTATCCATGGTCCCCCTTAGAAGGGGGTAGGGGGATGATTATATCTGCTGATTTTCTTTTTTAGCTCATTTTTTGGAAAATAGGCCCAAATCAGCAACGCGTGGAGACAAGGCGGTGCCTGGTCTCTACTTTTCATCGGTATACAGCTTCTCGGCTTTTTGCGCCGAGGTCCGGATACCTTTAATCATGGCAGAGCTGAAGCCGTTGTGTTCCATCTCGTTGAGGCCGGCAATGGTGCAGCCTTTGGGCGAGGTCACTTTGTCAATCTCATTCTCCGGATGGCTCCCGAAGTGCAACAGCAGCGAAGCGGCGCCTTTGGCGGTTTGGGCCGCCATCCGCAGTGCATCGCCCGCGTGGAAACCGATCTCCGTGCCGCCCTGGGCTGCTGCGCGGATGGAGCGTAGGAAGAAGGCGATGCCGCAGGCAACCAAGGCCGTAGCGGAGGACATCAATTCTTCCTCAATCTCCACGGTTTCGCCCACGGCCGCGAAAATTTCTTTTACCAACGCGATGTTTTCAGGCGAGGCGTTCTTGCTTGTGATACACGTCATGGACTCCCGGATGGCGATGGCGGTATTGGGCATGGCGCGGACCACTTCCACCACTTTACCCAAGCGGCTGATGATATCGGTCACGGCCACACCGGTCACGATGGAGATGAACAGGTGGCGGCTGGGGTCAATGCTCTCGGAGATGTTGTCCAGCACGCTGTCCAGTTGCTGCGGCAAGATGCTCAGGACCACAATGTCGGCTTCAGACACGGCCAGGGCGTTGTTGCTGGAGGCGCGGTAACCCTGCTCCACCATCGGGTCAAGCAGCTTGGTGTTGCGGCGGGTGAGGGTGATGTCCCCGGCGCGGTATTTCCCGGAGGCCACCATGCCCTTCGCCAGCGCAATGCCCATGTTACCGCCGCCCAGAATGGCTATTTTCTTGTACTGTTCACTCATGGCTCTTTAGGTTGCAGCCGGCGCACCGGCTTCGGTTTAAAAATTCTCCCCGCAAGAAAGGTAATTTGCGGATTCCAGAAGTCGTTTTGAGCTAGTTTTCTGAAAATCAGACTCAAAACAGCTTTTGCCGGAGACACTCGTAGTGTGCGCAACTCCTATAAGTGTCTTACCGCGTGATCCTGGTTCCTGCTTTCCCGCCAGCGGCAATGTCTTTGATTTCCGCAGCATCTCCAATAATGACGGCATTTACTCCAGCTTGAAGCGCGGCAAAAGCGTTGTCCAATTTGGGCAGCATCCCCGCGAAAATGGCGCCTTGTTCTTTCAACTCAGCGTAATAATCAGGTTGGAGGTGATGAATGACACTGGTTTCGTCCTCCACATTCAGCAGCACCCCTTTCTTCTCGAAACAGTACACCAGGTTCACTTCAAATTTCTGACTTAACGCTACGGCCAGGGTAGAGGCGATGGTGTCGGCGTTGGTGTTGAGTAGACTGCCCTGCCCGTCATGCGTGAGCGCGGCGAAAACAGGCGTAAGGCCCTGTTCGGCCAAAGAAGCCAGGAAGGTAATGTTCACCTGCTCGGGGCTTTCCACATCGCCCACAAAACCGTAATCAATGTCTTTGACGGGGCGCTTATGGGCGGGAATCACGTTGGCATCGGCTCCGGTGAGGCCCAGGGAGTTGCAGCCGCGCGCCTGCAGTTGGGCCACCAGGTTCTTGTTCAGCAACCCGCCGTAGACCATGGTGACCACACGCAGGGTATCGGTATCGGTGATGCGGCGGCCGTTGACCATGTTGGGTTCAATGCCCAGCTGTTTGCTCAGTTCCGAGGCAATTTTCCCGCCGCCGTGTACCAGTATTTTTGGACCTTCTATGGAGGCGAAATCGGTGAGGAACTGCTCCATCTGCGCCGGGTTGTCCAGCACGTTTCCCCCGATTTTGATGACGTTTATTTTTTCAGACACTAGAGGTTGGTTTTAAACTTTACGCTGGCGCGAGCGTCCCGCTCGTGTCCGCACGTATTTCTGATGACTGATTATTTGTCATCCTGAAAGGATCTTGTGGGTGAACTAGAAAAGCCTTAATCAGGCGGTACTACTGTTGGTAACCAAGATCTTTCCAAGATGACATAAAGAGGATTTACAATGCCTGTAGGAATGCGTGCGGACACGAGCGGGACGCTCGCGCCAGCGGGGCATCATCCTAAAAGTAATTAGCCTTTAGTCAATGCTTTCCAGCAATCGCTTCAGTACAACCTGAGCGGCAAATTCACGGTTGGCGGCGGTTTGCACGACCAAAGAGTTGGGGCCGTCCAGGATCTCATCGCTGAGTTCAACGTTGCGGCGCACGGGGAGACAGTGCATTACTTTGGCGTTGTTCGTGTTGGCCAGGTGCTGGTTCGTGAGCATCCAACTGGCGTCTTGGGTGAGTACCTGTCCGTAGGGTGCGTAGGTGGACCAGTTCTTCACGTAGATGAAATCGGCGCCTTCCAGAGCCTCCTGTTGGTTGTAGGTGATGGTAGCGCCGTTGGTAAACTGCGGGTCCAGTTCGTAGCCCTCGGGGTGGGTGATGACGAAATCCACATCCGCGGCGCACATCCACTCGGCAAAGGAATTGGGAACGGCTTGTGGCAGGGCTTTCACGTGCGGAGCCCAGGTCAGGACCACCTTCGGCCGACGGCCTTTAGGGGCGTGCTCGGTGATGGTCACCAGATCGGCGAGGCTTTGCAGCGGGTGCCGCGTGGCAGATTCCAAACTCACGAAGGGCACGTTAGCGTACTGGATGAACTTCTGCAGGATTTCCTCAGAGTAATCTTCCTCCACGTTCTGCAGCTTGGGGAAGGAGCGCATGCCCAGCACATCGAAGTACTGGCCCATGACGGCCGCGGCGTCCTTGATGTGCTCCACGGTGGTGCCGTTCATGATGGCGCCGTCCTGGGTTTCCAGCGCCCAGCCTTCCTGGCCCATGTTCATCACCATCACGTTCATGCCCAGGCTCTGGGCCGCTTTCTGGGTGCTGAGGCGCGTCCGCAAGCTAGGGTTCAGGAAGATAAGGCCCAGGGTTTTATGTTTGCCCAGGCTCTCATGTGCGTAAGGGTGCTGCTTCAACACCAGCGCTTCCCGCACCAGTGACTCTAAATCTTCTACGTCGTGAACGGAAGTGAATTGCTTCATCTTTTTTATGGTATCAAGTATCGCGTATTAAGTAACACGACACCGGTTTGACATCAATCTAAAATCTTGATACGTGCTACGCGTTTTGTGAGACTAACGCAGAAAACGCCTCCAAGAACCTGTCTATCTCTGCCTTCGTGACATTGAGAGCAGGCAAGACCCGGATGGTGTTTTTGTTGGAGGCTGAGCCGGTGAAGATGCGGTACTCGTCCAGCAGGGCTTTGCGGAGCGGCGCGCACGGGTTTTCCAGCTCTATGCCCACCATCAGGCCCTGGCCGCGCACCTCACGCACACCGGGGATGGCTTTGGCTTTCTCCATGAGGTAGGAACCCATATTGGATGCATTCTCCACCAGGTTCTCCTGCTCCATCACTTCCAGCACGGCCAGAGCAGCAGCGCAGGCCAGGTAATTGCCCCCGAAGGTGGTGCCCAGCATGCCGTGCTTGGCTGGGATCTCCGGCGAAATGAGCACGCCCGCCACCGGGAAACCGTTGCCCATGCCCTTGGCGATGGTGATCAGATCTGGCTTGATGCCCGCGTGCTGATGCGCGAAGAATTTGCCGGAACGTCCGTAGCCCGACTGGATTTCGTCCAGAATGAGCAACGCGCCGTGTTTTCTGGCAGATTTTTCCAAATCCTGCAGAAACTGGGTGGTGGGGATGTTTACGCCACCTACGCCCTGGATACCTTCCACAATAATGGCCGCCACTTCGTTTGTGGCTAAGGTTTCTTCTACCGCGGCAGCATCATTGAACGGCAGGAAGATAATGTTCTCGGTTTCGTTCACCGGGGCCACAATGCTACGGTCATCCGTGGCGGCCACCACCGCCGAGGTTCTGCCATGGAAAGACTTGCTGAACGAGATCACTTTCTTGCGGCCGGTGTGGAAAGAGGCCAGTTTCAAAGCGTTCTCGTTCGCCTCCGCGCCGGAGTTGATCAGGAACAGTTGGTAGTCTTCGTAGCCACTTAGTTTGCCCAATTTGTCAGCCAATTCCTGCTGCTGCGGAATCTTCACGGAGTTGGAGTAGAAACCGATGTTGTTCAGTTGATCCGTAAGGCGCTGCACGTAATGCGGATGGCTGTGGCCGATGGAAATCACAGCGTGGCCACCGTACAGATCCAAGTATTCGGTGCCGTTCTCGTCCCAAAGGGTGGAGCCGAGGGCCTTCACTGGGGTTATATCAAAAAGAGGGTAAACGTCAAAGAGATTCATAGTTCGTAGCACGTATCACGCACCGCGTAACACGATTTCTGTTTTGGGTCTATTTTTCGGAAAACAGCCTTAAAACGGCTATTCTGATTTCTATTTCTTTTCGCTGGCGCGAGCGTCCCGCTCGTGTCCGCACGCATTCCAGATCCTCTTTTGCACATCAGCAGAACAATGTTCAGAAATGCGTGCGGACACGAGCGGGACGCTCGCGCCAGCGGAACCTTGAATTTGATCTTCGTTTTCGGCCTGGTTATTTGAAAACAAGCCTAAAACGAAGATCCTTAAAACCCGATGGCCTTCAACTGCAAACCAGCCCTTTCCTCCAACCCGAACAGCAGATTCATGTTCTGCACCGCCTGTCCCGAGGCACCTTTCAGCAGATTGTCAATCAAGCTGGTGATGACCAGTTGGCGGTCGTGCTTCTCCAGATAGAGGAGGCATTTGTTCGTGTTCACCACCTGCTTCAGATCTGGGTTCTGGTCCGTGAGAAGGGTGTACGGATGGCCTTCGTAGAACTGCCTGTACAATTGCTGTGCTTCTTCCAGGCTCAAATCTGAGTTCAGGTAGGTGGTGCACAATATGCCTCGGCTGAAGTTACCGCGGTAGGGTACAAACCTTATGGAAGTGTCCAGATTGCTTTGCAGCGATTGCAGGCTCTCCGTAATCTCATGCAGGTGCTGGTGCCCGAACACTTTGTAGCTGGAGATGTTGTTGTTGCGCCGGCTGAAGTGCGAGGTCTCGGCCAGTTTCTGCCCCGCGCCGGTGGAGCCCGTGATGCCGCTCACGTGCACTTCTTTTGGCAAAGAACCGTTTTGCGCCAGCGGTAGCAAGGCTAGCTGAATCGCCGTGGCAAAGCAACCTGGGTTCGCCACGTTAGCTGCCGTTTTGATTAGTTCGCGGTTAAGCTCCGGCAGACCGTACACAAATTGGCGGTTGCCCAAAGAAGACTTCTCCGTTAACCGGAAATCCTGGCTCAGGTCAATGATTTTCACCGCGTCTGGAATGGAGTTGGCGTCCAGAAACTTCTTCGCATCGCCGTGGCCTACGCATAGAAACAGTACATCCACCTCGGTACCCAGCTCGTTGGTGAAGACCAGGTCCGTGTCGCCAATCAAATCAGTGTGGGTATTAGTGACGGGCTTGCCGGCCTGGCTGTTGCTGTGCACAAAGCTGATTTCCGCGTGAGGGTGGTGCACCAGCAAACGGAGCAACTCACCACCGGTGTAGCCCGCTCCGCCCACTATGCCCACTTTTACAAGCTTACTTTGCGCCATCTTCGCCGTTGATTAAGCGGTACATCATGGTCTGGTTCCCGAAAATCTTGGAGAAGCCTTTCACATCTTCGCCGGTCCAGGCGTTGTTCATCTCACCGTACGACCCGAATTTAGACGACATTAAATCATGCTCTGATTCAATGCCTTCTACCTGGAAGCGGTACGGGGCCAGCAGCACGTGTACTTTTCCAGTCACGGTTTTCTGCGTGTCGGTCAGGAACGTCTCGATGTTGCGCATGGTAGGATCCAGGAACTGGCCTTCGTGCATCCAGTTGCCGTACCAGGTGGCCAGGCTGTCTTTCCAATACAGTTGCCATTTGGTGAGCGTGTGTTTCTCCAGGGCGTGGTGCGCCTTGATGATGACCATCGGCGCAGCCGCTTCAAACCCTACGCGTCCTTTGATCCCGATGATGGTATCACCCACGTGGATGTCCCGGCCAATCGCGAAACCGCCGGCAATCTCCTGCAACTTCTGGATCACGTGCACGGGTTTGTCAAACAGTTCATCGTTCAAGCCCACCGGTTCGCCGTTTTTGAAGTGCAGTGTGATACGCTCCGGGGTTTCTTTGGTTAGTTGGGTTGGGTACGCACTTTCTGGCAATGCCTGGTGAGAAGTCAAGGTCTCTTTACCACCCACCGAGGTTCCCCAAATGCCTTTGTTAATGGAGTACTGCGCCTTCTGGAAATCCATCTCCACGCCGCGCTCTTTGAGGTAGGCAATTTCTTCCTCGCGAGAAAGTTTCAGGTCGCGGATGGGGGTAATCACCTGCACGTTCGGCACCAGTATATTGAACACCATGTCAAAGCGTACCTGGTCGTTGCCGGCACCGGTGCTGCCGTGGGCCACCGCCTCCGCGCCAATCTCCTGGGCGTACTTGGCAATGGCCACCGCCTGCGAGATGCGCTCGGCGCTCACCGATAGGGGATAGGTGTTGTTTTTCAATACATTCCCGAAGATGAGGTACTTCAGGCAGGATTGGTAGTAGTTATCGGTTTCGTCTAAGGTTACGTGGTGCGTTACGCCCAGATTCTCGGCCCTTCGGGCGATCTCGGCTAACTCATCTTCTGAGAAGCCGCCGGTATTCACGATGGCCGAATAGATTTCATAACCTTGTTCCAGCAGGTACTTCACACAGAAAGATGTGTCTAAGCCGCCACTGAACGCGAGAACTACTTTTTTCATTTTTAATGACTGATTGAGAGAATGAATGATTGAGAGAGTATTTTAAAGGAGTGAATGAGTGGTTGAGAGAATGAGTGATTGAAAAAAACTATTCGCTCATTCTCCCAATCATTCAATCACTCATTGTCCTTGGGCGGTACAAACAGCATGGCCGTGCAGAGGCAGTTGCTGCGGTTCTTGGCTGTGAGGATGTCAAAGTTCACACAGCTGCGGCAGCCTTTCCAGAACTCCTCGTCGTTGGTGAGCTCAGAATAGGTCACCGGACGGTAGCCCAGGTCTGAGTTGATTTTCATCACTGCCAGCGCTGTGGTCAATCCGAAGATTTTCGCCTCCGGATACTTAGTACGCGACAACTCAAACACTTTCTGCTTGATGCGCTTGGCCAACCCGCTTTTGCGCAGGTGCGGTGACACGATGAGGCCCGAGTTGGCCACGTATTCGCCGTGGCCCCAGGTTTCTATGTAGCAGAAACCAGCCCAGTTGCCTTCCGCGTCGAACGCGATCACGGCTTTGCCTTCCCGCATTTTCTGGGCCACATAGTCTGGAGATCGCTTCGCAATGCCGGTACCGCGTGCTTTCGCCGAGGCTTCCATCTCGTCGCAGATCTGCTGTGCAAAGGGGGTGTGCTCCTCAGTAGCAACCACTACCGTGAAAGCGTTATTTGAAGTTTCCATGGAAGGAACAGATGCAATAGGCTGCAACTCTACAGCCGAAGCGTATGTACGCATCGCTATATGTTTGTTAAAAAAATAAAAAAGAAAAGGAGGTACTGCTACCAACTTAAGAGTTGGTATACAGAGATGCATCCGGGTTGGTTGTAGATTACAACCTGCGCCGGTGGCCTAGCGCCTGGATCGGGTAAGGTAAATGGGTTCACAAAAAACTGTTCTGGGCAGAACAGAAAAAAGCGCACTCCTCAATACGGAGCGTTTTACCGTTGCCACAACAACTGATAAAAGCGACTTTTTATTCATTGATTTAGGATCGTGTAAAAAATGTTGGCTTCTGCTTGAAAGCTTCCGCAAAGATTTCAATAAAAAAATCAAAATACCAACGGTTTGGTTCATTTCTTAAAGAAAAATTAATCTAAGCTTGGTAATCCTCAGCGGCAAAAGCAATAAGCCCAGGAAAGCGCCAACCTCAATAAAAAGCGTTTAGAGGCTGTTCTTGGAGAATTGAGACTAAAACGAAATGAGCAGAGAAAGCCCGAACACCACTGCTTGTTGTTGGCCACACCAGACATTGCTCAGAGGAAATTGACCTGCATGAAACAGTATGGTTTTGGATTATCTTCTTGTGCTGTTTGTCTGCATCAATGATGGAAATGGGTGTAAAAAGGGAAAGTCCTTAAAAGAACTATCCATGAATTGGTTCTTTTAAGGACTTTCCCTTTTTGGCGTTTATAGCTCGTTTTTGCTTAAATGGTGTTGTAGTAATTGATTACCTGGGTTAAATCTTTGTCGTTTTTAAGATTCAGTTTATTGGCGGTGATGTAGCCTTTCAGAGCATCTTTTTTGTTTTTCAGCGCAGACAAAACCGATTTTTCATCATTCTTTATTTTGGTAAGCTCATCACCCTGTTTAAGGTAGTAGATGGTGACTTCGGCAATCCTTTTGGTGACAGTGGCTGAATTGAATGCTTTTTCTTCTCTTATTACCTTGAAGTCCCTTTTCAGCAGACTCACCGGTCCGGAAGCCAGGACTTCATAAAACGTGTTGGCTTGTGCGCTTTTATCAACGGTGGGGCCACTCACAAATGTTCTGGTCTGTTCAGTGACTTTGTCCCGAGAGTAGTCGATGGTGAAGGAAGTTACGGGTTGGGTGAGTTCCATCACTATGCCATGTTTGTTTTTGAACTGCAGCAGGCCTTCCACCATGTCATACTTCAATTCTACGTCTTTGTGGATGGTGCCATTGGGGAGTGTGATGGTTCCTTTGCTAAAGTCTTCCTGTAAAAAGGGGGTTCCTTCCACGTTAACGTACTGGTTTATCCTGATAGGCCGGCCGTTCACTTCCTCTAAATAAACTTGGGCAGTGGTTCTCATACTGGTACATGCTATGAGCAGCAATACCAACCATAAAAGTTTGTTTGGGTTCATGTTAAATGGTGAGATGTTGTAAGTTAAAGTAAAATAGTGCTACATCTGCAACGCTTATAAAGCTAAAGAAATTGAGCGTAAGTACCGTTTGTCTCAGGCTGAAATAAAATAAGCCCTCAGGTAAGTCTGAGGGCTTATTAGTTATTCATTCAGGGTTTGATTGAATGACTTTTCATTTATCATCTACTATTCCCAACCCGGATTCTGCTGAATGTTAGGGTTGGCAGTTATCTCGGTGCGTGGAATTGGCAGTATTCTCTTTGGATCGCTGTAGGGAAGATCATTTGGTGCTCTTCTTCTGCCAGTGATATCAGCCATTAGCCTGTTGAGGGTGGCAAAACGATCGCCTTCAAAAGCCAGTTCTTTTCTGCGCTCCGTAATGATATCGTTCAGGAGTTGCGTTCCGGTAGAGGCGTATACCTTGCCTGGTTCTCTCTCGGCTACCAAAGTATTCAGATACGTGAGTGCCAGTTCATCATTCCCGGTACGGTTGGCTGCCTCGGCGGCAATGAGGTAAACCTCAGACATCCGGATCACTACTTTGTCTTCAGCGTCGCCAGCTATGGCATTGTACTTAGTGACAATGTAGGCTGGGTTGTCACCGGCGCCTCTTCTACCTACCCTAATCAACTGTCTTCTGATATCATCAGGTGAATACTGGGCAAAAAGGCTTGGCGTAGCCAGGTTCTGTCCGTAACCACCCTGGTTAAAGAAGTAGGCATATTCATTTACCCCGTTGTTCTCCGTCTGGGTAGCAGAAACCTCAAACAATGACTCCAGGCCTTGCAGTTTGGTGGCGTCTGTCTCTGCCCAATAAGATAATACAGACTCATATGGCAACAGCTCAACGCCGCTTTCATTGATGACTTCCTCTGCTTGCTGTAAAGCCAAAGCGTAGTCACCTTTGTAGAGGTTTACTTCGGCCTGCAAAGCGCGGGCGGCATATTTAGACAAGCGTACCGTGCCTTCATCCAGGGTCATCATGGTGTAGGCTTTGTCCAAATCAGACAAGATCTGGGCGTACACCTCAGCTACCGTATTCCGGCTTGGCTGCGCATTGTATTCGAACTCTTTCAAGACGAGTGGCACACCTAAATGCGAGGCATTGGCGGTTTCATTGTAAGGTCTGGCAAAGTGCCGCACCAATTCAAAATACATTAGGGCTCTTAAAGCATAAGCCTCGCCTTTGTACTGGTCTACTGCTTCCTGGTCGGTAACAGTAGGGTTTGAATTGATGATCGCGTTGGTTCGGTTGATCACGTCATAGGCCCCTGTCCAGATCTCGGTTACTTCCCCGCTGTTGTTCAGGAAATTGTAGCCGGAGAGAGAGTTGAAATAACCCGAGTTGGAAGTAGCGACATACATGTTGTCGGCGAGCATGTCTCCCAGCACCGGTAGGTTCAAGCCATACAGGTTTGTAGAAGCAAGTCCGCCATACGCTCCTCTTAGGGCGCTTAGAACATCATTGTCTGTGCGAAGGGCTTCATTTGCGTTGATGCCCGTTGAAGGTGTTTCATCCAGGAACTCATCACCGCAGGAACTGAGCATGCCTGCAGAAAGCAGCCCAGCTAAAAGCATTACCTTATAATTATTTTTCATGAGGTCTTTTTAAAATTAGAAGCCAACGTTAATACCAAAAGTGACTGTTTTAGGAACACTGATTTCGAAGTTTGTGGTTCCCGTAACTCCCCCTGCCTCAGGGTCATAAGGAAGTGTGTCGTCTTTCACCCAAGTAGCTAAGTTGGTTCCTCTCAGGTATACTCTTACGTTAGTCATTTTTAGGTTTCCAATAAGACTGGCTGGTAAGCTGTACCCCAGTGTTACATCTCTCAGGCGAATGAAATCACCTTTGTTCAGGTTGTTTGTAGACAAAGAGCGATAACGCAAGTCATTGTCATAAGACAACATAGGCACAGAAGCCTGGTCACCTTCCTGTTGCCATCTGTCAAGTTGGGTTGCTCTTTGGTTGAATCCGCTCAGGTACCATCCACCACTGTTCAGATACTGGAAGTATGGGTCGCGGATGTAGTTGCCATAGCTATAGTAAAACAAGGCATCAAGGGTCAGGCCTTTGTAAGTAAGGGTGGTACCTGCACTACCAAAAGCAGTAGGTAAGGCAGATTTCCCGGTCAATGAATAAGCAGCCTGTGAGTAAGTTTTAGTGGTCTCTGACTGAGACGCATCTGTATACCACATTGGCATGCCATCCTCAGGATCTACACCAGCCCAGATTGGCATGTAGAACTGGTAGATATCCTGACCCACTTGTCTGATGAAACCACCGGTTTGTTGCTTGTCTACCGCAAGCTCTGTGATCTCGTTTTTGTTTCTGGAGATGTTAAAGCTCAGGTCCCACTTAAAGTCTCCTACTTGGATTGGAGTACCGGAAATGGCAAGCTCAAAGCCACTGTTTTTCATGGCTCCAATGTTTTCCAGAATACTAGGGAAACCAGTTGTTAAGGAAAGCGGACGGTTCAGCAGCAGGTCTGAGGTAGTTCTGGAGTAATAGTCTGCGGTTAAGCTTAAGCGGTTGTCAAACAAAATCGCATCAATACCCACGTCAAATGGTTTATTTTTCTCCCAGGTGAGGTTGGCATTACCCAGTGATGATGGTGTGGCAGCCACAGCGCCTTCGTATGTGCTGGCATAAGAATAAACTCTTCTCCAGTCATAGTTACCAATCCCGGCGTTACCGTTTACCCCATAGGAGGTTCTTAGCTTCAACTGGTTGATCCAGTCATAATCTTGCATGAAATCTTCCTGGTCAATGTTCCAGCTAGCGCCTACAGACCAGAAGTTACCGTATCTGTTCTCTGAACCGAATCTGGAAGAACCGTCTCTCCTGAAGGAGCCAGACAATACATACTTGCCTTTGTAAGAAATATCTCCTAAAGACAGGATGGACGCAAAGGAGTAGCCTTCATTGGCTCCATTGGCCGTGATTGGCGTGGCGGCGTTAGAAGGAGCCGTGAAATCAATGTTCAGCGGCATGTTCTCGGCATACACATTGGATGTGTAGATTGAGGATCTCTGCGCTTCATAACCACCTTTCAGGTTTACAACCCAGGCATTGTCCTTGTTAATGTCCCAGGTGTAGTTCAACAGGTTTGTCCATACCCAGTTGAAATAACGGGTATAATACCTTGTGGAGCTACCGCCTACTGACTCTGCATCACCATAGAAAGGGTTTTGGTAGTTGTCTTCTTCCAGACTGTTGTAGTCAATACCATACTTTGTAGTGAAGGAGAGGCCTGGCAAAATTTTATACTCTGCATTCAAGCTCCCGATAGCCTTTAAGATGTTGCTCTCGTTTTTATCCAATTCCGCCAGACGGAGTGGGTTGAAAGGGCCTTGTGGTTCAGCATCAAGACCAAGGGTTGGCATCAGGAATAAACCAGCCAGAATTGGGTTGGCAAAGAATCCACTGTTAAGCGGACCGGTTTGAGTACTATTGGAAAGCAACAGGTTAGTACCTACTGCCAGCTTCTGGTTTAAGCTGTGTCTGATATTTAAACCACCAGAGTATCTTGTGAATTCCGAGTTAAGAGTGGTGCCTTCCTGGTTGAAATAACCACCAGAGATATTGAAGGTAGTTTTTTCATCTCCCCCTGAAGCGGCAAGGTTATATTGTTGCGTTTTACCTGTTTGCAGTACTTCATCTTCCCAGTTGGTATTCACTTCTGGGTCTAGCCCGAAGTTCTCTTGAATGAATGCGCCAATATTGTCTTCATTCAGTTCATAGAAGTCCCAGTAGCCATCATTGCGTAGCGCCTCTCCCAGCAACTCAATGTTTTCGGCAGTGGTAAGCATGCGGGTTTTTTCATTGTAATAAGCCCGTTTGGCTACCCCGTACTCTGCATCAAAACGCACTTTGGTTTTTCCGGCCCGGCCGCTCTTGGTGGTAATTACAATTACCCCGTTGGCCGCTCTTGAACCATAAATAGAGGCAGCAGAGGCATCTTTCAATACGTTGATGCTCTCAATATCATTGGGGTTAATACCAGCCAAAGCGTTGGCGGTGGTAGTGTTTCTAGACAAATCACCAGAGTTGATGGGAACTCCATCTACTACGAATAGGGGTGCAGAGGAACCAGTGATGGAACCAATACCCCTGATGCGAATCTGCTGGGCAGAACCTGGTTGGCCTGAAGCACCAACTGACTGTAGACCAACCACCCGGCCTTGTAGGGCCTTGTCAACAGAAGACATAGGGATGTTCTCTATTTCAGCCCCACCAACCTGTGACACGGCCCCGGTTTGCTCTAATTTGGTTTGGGTACCATAACCAGTTACTACTACCTCGCTCAGGGTACGGGCATCTGTTGATAAGCGAACATCTATGTTTGATTGACCTCCAATAGCAATTTCTCTGTTGGTGTATCCAATGAAAGAGAATACGAGAGTTCCCCCAGAAGCCGGTACAGAAATGGTGTAGCTACCATTAACATCTGTAGGCGCAGCAGTGCTGGTTCCTTTGAGCTGGACTGTTACCCCAGGCATTGCATCGCCTGTTGCAGCATCAGTCACCCTTCCTGTGATCGTCCTTGATTGCGCCACGGCCTCCTGCAGAACCATAGACAACAAGAAAAGACTTAATAGTAAAATTTTCTTCATGTTGGTTTTTGTTTGTTTAGGTAAATGAAGTGTATAAAAATAACAATTATTAATATAAACCAATAACCCTTGAGCTATTAGTTTGTTTTTTTAGTGTATTTCTCTGCATAACTGATACTTAACATATGGTTATTTTGATGAGGTGCTGTAATGTGCTGAAGCACAGCCGTTTTTAATAATATGTTAATTAGAATATAATCAAAATTATATATTCTTTACAAGGATGCAGACAGAAGGATGCTGTAGTTTAATTGTTGGCAAATCTGTTGAGAGGATAGAAGCTGTAACGTTTTTTGTTTCTAAGGGTTTTGTAAATATTCATTGCCAAGATAGAACAACCACTGTCATGTGTCATTGCCATGACGAGCAACTGCCTCCTCATGGTTGCTCAAGTTTGACAACCTGCGCAATGACTTTCAGATCTGCCACAATGTGAGGCCTTTATATCCAAAAAAAATCAGGGCTTGGTTTTAGGGAGTAAGGCAAGCCAGTTACTTTTCATTCTATCAATTTCTTATAACCATAGAGGGTTGCCAATGCCTATATGATAATAGGACACCATGTTTCTATTAATTTCATAAAGAATATTCAATAAATTAAAAATAAAATTACAAGTTCAATTTTGAATCTTGAGTTTACTAAATTGTTTCTGGAAAAGTGAGACAGTAAAATATTCCATTTTTTCTATTTTAATTCAAGGCTTGGTTATTGTATTTTACAAACGTTTTATTTTTAGAGATCTTTAAGTAAGTAGAAGATTTTATCTGTTTTGTGAAGTGTAAAATACTTAGGCATAAGGAATTGAGTGTTGTTTTGAATGGCTGTTGCAATGTTGATAGGTTTAGTTGAATGGTGTATTTCCATTTTGGTTTTGTGGTGGTGCATGCCTGTTTAATCAATGGCAAAGCTTCAGAAAAAGCGCAGGGTGGAAGTCTTATAGCTCTTGAAAAAGCTAATTACAGCTGGATAAAACTCTATGCATCAGTATGCCAGTACACAAAAGATTAAAGAATTCTTGCCTGAAAGCTTCTTCATTCCATCAAATAGAGGATTAAGGCAAAGAGATATGACTTGCGGGTTTTCTCCTTAAAACCGTAAAAAGGCCTTAAAACGGGAGCAGTCTGCTTGAGAAAATGTTTAGGTCTAAAGTAAAGGTTCGAAATTGTAAATAATTCAAGAACGCGGGAGAGAAGGTGAAGAGTAGCCCCAAAAGTTATTTGTCTTATTCAAACAATGGAATACATTCAGTGAGTGGAAGCACAGGGTTTCTCTCTCCAAAAAGTCTGTATTGATTGTGCTAGAGTGAATTTTCTACCTTTGGCTCATTTTTAAAGCTGGAAAATTGATTTAAATAAAACATGGAGCTAACCTCTAAGTAAAGGTGGGAATTCTGGCCTGGTGAAGAGTTTAAGAAAAAAAGTTAGGATTTGAGATGGTGAAAAACTAAAAACCTTGTTTCTGAGCCAAGAATCGCTTAATATTAGGCAACGATAAAACCATTTATAACCTAACTACAACCTAACATGAAGAAAGTCTTACTTTTAGTTCTTGTTCTGTTCACCGTGGTGCTACAACAAGCCGCGGCGCAGAATAGGACTATTACAGGGAAAGTCACAGACGCAAGTACTGGCGAGGGAATGCCAGGAGTGACTGTCCAGCTCAAGGGAAGCACTACAGCAGTGCCTACGGATGTTAATGGAAGTTATTCCATCAGCGTGCCTGCTGGTGGTGGTACACTCGTATTCACTTTCATTGGTTACACAAACCAGGAAGTGGCCATTGGAAACCAAACTTCTGTTAACGTAAGATTGTCTACTGATGCAGAACAGCTGAAAGAAGTTGTGGTAACAGCTTTAGGTGCCGAAAGAACCAAGAACTCATTGCCTTACGCTGCGCAGCAGGTACAGGGCGAGGCCCTTACGGTTGCTCGTAACCCCAACGCCGTTAACTCATTGGCTGGTAAAGTGGCTGGTTTGAACATTACGCAAAACAACACCATGGGTGGTTCTACCAACGTGGTAATGCGCGGTACCAAATCAATCACTGGTAACAACCAGGCTCTGTTTGTAGTAGATGGCGTTCCAATCAGCAATGCCAACACCAACTCCGCTAACCAAAGAACGGGCCGTGGCGGTTATGACTATGGTAACGCTGCTGCTGACATCAACCCAGACGACATTGAGTCAATGAGCGTTCTGAAAGGTGCCGCTGCAACTGCACTTTATGGCTCACGCGCCGCTAACGGTGTGATCATGATCACTACTAAAAAAGGTAGAAGAGGTTTGGGTATCACCATGAACAATGGTGTAACTATGGGCTTTGTTGATAAAAGCACTGCTCCTAAATACCAGAAACAATACGGTGCTGGTTATGGTCCTTTCTATGGCCCGGATGAAGATGCTTATTTCAACCAGCGTGACATGAACGGCGATGGCGTTCTGGACTTAGTTGTTCCTTTCACTGAAGATGCTTCTTACGGTGCTCCTTTTGATCCAAGCCTGATGGTGTATCAGTGGAACTCATTAGATCCAACCTCTCCGCAATACCGTCAGGCTACTCCCTGGGTAGGTGCTAAAAACGATCCTAACTATTTCTTTGAAGATGCTGTTTCTGTGAACAACAGTGTTGTTTTAGATGGTGGCAACGATAACGGTAGCTTCAAATTGGGTTTCACCCGCAATGAGGACAAAGGTATTCTGCCAAACAGTAACCTTACCAAGAACATGATCAATTTTGCGGCTACTTATAACGTGTCGCCTAAATTGACTACCAGTGCGTCTGTTAACTTCTCCAAAGTGAATGGCTTAGGTCGTTACGGAACTGGTTATAGCTCTTTCAACCCAATGCAGCAATTCAGACAATGGTGGCAAACCAATGTTGACCTGAAAGAGCAGAAAGAAGCTTATTTCCGCAACAGACAGAACATTACCTGGAACACTCGTAGTGCCACTGACTTGAGACCAATCTACTCTGACAACCCTTACTGGGTACGTTATGAGAACTATGAAAATGATGAGCGTTACCGTTATTTTGGTAATGTATCTGCCACTTATAAGTTCGCTGACTGGTTTAACCTGATGGGTAGAGTTACTTTGGACTCTTATGATGAGATGCAGGAAGAAAGAAATGCGGTAGGTAGTACCGGTGTCGCTGCTTATTCTCGTTTCAACAGAACTTCCAGAGAGTTTAACTATGACCTGATTGCTAATTTTAACAAAATGGTAGCAGGCGGCGATGTTAGCTTATCTGGTTTGATTGGTGCTAACATTCGCAGAAACTACGAGAGCTCCATCTTTGCCACAACTAACGGAGGTCTGGTAGTTCCTAGATTGTATTCTCTCTCTAACTCAGTAAGCCCAATCAACGCACCAACTGAGAGTGAGTTGAGAACCGGAATGGATGGTATCTTTGCCAGTGCTACAGTTGGTTACAAAGAAACTGTGTTCTTAGATGTGACAGCAAGAAGAGACAAGGCTACTACCTTGTTGGCTCCTAACAATGTGTTCTATTATCCATCTGTTGCAACCAGCTACGTTTTCTCAGAAACTCTGAAAGAAACTTTGCCTTGGTTAAGCTATGGTAAAGTGCGTTTGAACTATGCAGAAGTAGGTAACGATGCTCCAGCCTTGTCTATCTATGACGTGTATGACAAACCAACTGCCTGGGGTTCTATTCCTTTGTTCTCTGTAGTTGGAACTAAAAACAACCAAAACCTGAAACCAGAAAGAACCAAAAGTGTGGAAGCTGGTTTAGAGATGGCCTTCTTGCAAGGTAAATTTGGTTTTGACATGTCAGTTTATAAAACTAACACAGTAGACCAAATCTTACCAGTGAGCGTTTCTACAGCTACAGGTTACAACTCTACCTTCGTGAACTCTGGTAATGTGGAAAATAAAGGTATTGAAGTATCAGCCTTTGTTAACCCCGTTAAAAACGATGATTTCTCTTGGACCGTGAATGTGAACTGGTCTAAAAACAGAAACGAAGTAATTTCATTGTACGAAGGTGTTCAAAACATTTCATTGGCTACCTACCAAGGTGGTATGTCTTCTAACGCTACCGTAGGTCGTCCGTTTGGTACACTGCGCGGTGCTGGATTTGTTTACAAAGACGGCCAGAAAGTAGTGGATGAAGATGGACACTACATGCTTTCTTCAAACAGAGAAATTGGTGATCCTAATGCCAACTGGAGAGGTGGTATTTCTAACACCTTAAACTACAAAGGTATTGGCTTATACTTCTTAGTTGACGTGCGTCAAGGCGGAGATGTGTTCTCTTTGGATAATTTCTACGGTTTTGGTACAGGTCTTTATGAAGAAACTACTCAGAACAATGACCTTGGAAACCCATCTCGTTTGCCAATCGCTCAAGGTGGTGGAGTTATCCTGCCAGGTGTGAAAGAAGACGGTACGCCAAACGACATCCGTGTAGAAAACGGTGAAGGTCTTTATGGTTACTACATGCCACAAGAGGCGCATGTTTATGATGCCAGCTTTGTAAAACTGAGAGAAGTTTCTTTGAGCTATTCTTTACCAGCTCCGTTGATGGCTAAATTGAAACCTTTCTCTGCAATTGATTTGTCTCTGGTAGGTAGAAACCTGTGGATCATCCACAAAAACCTGCCTTACGCAGATCCAGAAGATGGTTTGAGCTCTGGTAACTTAGGACAAGGATATATTTCTGGTAGCTACCCAACTACCCGTAATATTGGATTTAACCTTAGATTCAAATTTTAATTAAGAACAATGAAGAGAATACTATATTTCTGCATTCCAGCTTTGCTATTCACTACTTCGTGTGTAGATAGCTTAGATGATTATAATATCAACACGAAAGCCGCCACTCAAGTACCGGGTGCTACTCTGGTAACTAGTGCTGAGCGCAGCTTGTCTAATATCATCACCAGTTCCAGTGTAAATAATAACCCTTTCCGGTTTTATGCACAGTACTGGGCGGCTACTACGTATCCAGATGAGAGCCAGTTTGTGATTGCTACCAGACAAGTGGACAGAAACTTCTGGGATCCTTTTTACCGTGACGTTCTGCGTGATTTAAAAGAGGCCAAGACCATTATCACGGCGAATAATCTTTTAGATGCAAAGATTAAAGCAAACCAGTTAGCTTCTATTGAAGTTCTGGAGGTATATGCCTGGTCTGTATTGGTAAATACCTTTGGAGATGTTCCTTACTCAGAGGCGCTAGACATTGCTAATGTATTGCCTAAGTACGATGATGATGCTGCCATCTATGCTGATTTAACTGTTCGTCTGGACAAAGCGATTGGTATGTTTGACGCTACAGCTACTGGTCTAGGTACCGCTGATTTGATCTACAATGGCAATGTTCCTAACTGGATTAAGTTTGCCAACTCTCTGAAATTGAGATTGGGCATGACATTAGCAGATGTGGACCCTGCCAAAGCTAAAGCAATGGTAGAGGCTGCAGCCCCTAACGTAATTAAATCTAACACAGAAAGTGCAGATATCACTTACCTGGCTACTACCCCTAACACTAACCCTGTTTGGACAGATCTAGTACAAAGTGGTAGAGCTGACTTCGTGGGAGCAAACACGATCATTGATAGAATGAACGCGTTGAATGACCCAAGAAGAAATGAGTACTTCAAACCATTGGAGAATGGTACCTTTAAAGGAGGTACTTACGGTGCGCCAAACTCTTACTCTGCGAACTCTGCCCCTGGTACTATCCTTGAGAGCCCTACTAACCCAGGTATGCTGTTGTCATACTCAGAAGTTGAGTTCTTGCTGGCCGAAGCAGTTGAAAGAGGATTTGCTGTAGGCGGAACCGCAATGGGCCACTACAATGCTGGTATCACTGCCTCTATCACTGAGTGGGGTGGAACTGAAGCCGAAGCAACTGCTTACATTCTGCAACCAAGCGTTAACTACTTAACTGCTCCTGGAGATTACAAGCAGAAAATTGGTACCCAAAAATGGCTAGCCCTTTACAACAACCCAGTTGAAGGTTGGAAAGAGTGGAGAAGATTAGATGCTCCAAACCTGGTGAAACCAGCTTTGGGTATCAGTGAGATTCCACTTCGGTTAACTTACCCAACTACAGAGTTTAACAGTAATGGTGATAACGCCGAAGCTGCTTCAGCTGCCATTGGTGGTAATACCGTTACCTCAAAAGTTTTCTGGGATAAATTCTAAGAAATATTTCAGGTCTAAAGCCTGATTAGTCAAAAGCCCTGGTAGGTATCTGCCAGGGCTTTTTTATTTCCTTCTTTTCTGTATTCATTCCATAACTCTATGTTCAATGTTTTCCATAGGCCATAAATGAATTGAGGCATACATCAGCGGATGCCATTTTGACCCTATGGATATATTATTAAGTTGGAAATAATGAGCTGCAATAACAAATCCTGGTCAGCGCTGCTGAATTTCCAATAAGGTCAAATGCCCATCATCATATCAAATTCTTTCCAAGCAATGGCTGTAAAAACAAAGAGAGTTTGCTCCTGCGGGAGCAAACTCTCTTTGTTTTTATTATCACGTAAATAGCTCCGGAGCATCGCCTAAGAAGCTCTTACATTCTTGTAAGAACTTCTTAAGAATGTACGTCAAATTGTAGTCGCAGAAGGTTGGCGTAAATCCCATCTGGGTTGTTGGCCAGTACTTCATGTGAGCCTTCTTCCACAATCTGTCCTTTGTCAATCACCAGGATCTTGTCTACTTTTCTGATGGTGGCTAGGCGGTGGGCGATGATGATGGTGGTCCGGTTTTTCATCAATTCATCCATAGCCTCTTGAACCAGCATCTCTGACTCAGAATCAAGGGAACTAGTGGCCTCATCCAGGATAAGAATGGCCGGGTCTTTAAGGATGGCGCGGGCAATGGCGATGCGCTGGCGCTGCCCTCCGGAGAGTTTGATGCCACGCTCACCTACCACCGTGTTGAACGCCTCGGGGAAAGACTGGATGAACTGCAGGGCATTAGCTTTCTGAGCAGCTATCAGCACCTCTTCATCGGTAGCATCCGGACGGCCGTAGGCAATGTTCTCTCTGATGGTACCGCCAAAGAGCAATACTTCCTGCGGTACAATGCCAATGTTACCGCGCAGGTCATGGAGGTGCAGGTTATTGATGTTCTGGCCGTCAATAGAGATGGTACCCTGCTCTACTTTGTAGAACTTCATGAGTAACTGCGCAATGGTAGATTTACCGGCGCCGCTGGAGCCCACCAAGGCAATTTTCTCCCCGGCTTTTATGTCAAAGTCAATGTTCTGCAGAACGGGTAGGTCCGGGCGGGTAGGGTAGGAGAAGCCCACATGGTTATAACGTACATTCCCGTTCAATCTCACTGGCGTGGCTGCCGGAAGACCCAAATCAGGTTGCTCTACCGGTTGGTCCAGAATCTCCAGAATACGGTCAGAAGCACCAATAGACACCTGGATCTTGGCGTATAAATCACCCAGACCGGCCACCGAAGCCCCGATGAATGTGGTGTAAAGGATAAAGGAAGTCAGTTCGCCAAAGGTTAGCTCGCCACGTTGCACCAGGGTAGCGCCGTACCAGATCACCAGAATAATACCCCCAAAGAGCCCGATGATAATAAAGGAGATGAAAGCGCCCCGGTAGAAGGAGGTGGTAATGGCCGTTTTCACTGATCGTCCCAAAGCCTGCTTGTAGCGGTTGATCTCAAATAGCTCATTGGTGAAGGCTTTCACCACCTGAATGGCCTGCAGCGTTTCCTCCACAATCACATTGGTGATAGCCAGTTCATCCTGCGTTTTGCGCGATAGCTTTTTAAGCCGTTTCCCGAAAACCATGGCCAAAATGACCAGCACCGGAAAAGTGGCCAGCATGAAAAGCGAAAGTTTCACGGAAATGAACATGATAAACCCGATGCCCACCACCAGGGTAGTCACCTGGCGGAACAGCTCGGCAAGGGTTATGGAAAAACCGTCCTGTATGTAACTCACGTCTGAGGTGATGCGGCTGGTGATCTCACCCACACGGCGCTGCTCAAAAAAGGTGAGTGGCAGGCCCATGAACTGGGTGTACAGGCTCTTGCGGATATCGGCGATGGCGTTTTCACTTACCTGGGCAAAAAAATAGACCCGGAAGAAAGAGAAGATTCCCTGCAAGGCAATCACCCCGAAAAGCAACAGCGCGATAAGGTCAATGTCCTGGGAGAAAGCGGTGGGCTTACCCACGGCCGCATCCAACAGCATACCCGTCACGGCCGGGAAAGCCATGAACGTAAGGCTGGAGAAAAGCAGAAAAACCAGGCCCGTGTAGAACTTGGCTTTGTAGGGAAGTAGAAATCTAAATATCTGAAGGCCGCGCCGCAGACTCTCTTTGTTTAGTCTGGGTTTGCCTTCTGTCTCAAGTTCGGAAGCCGCTCCCGGCCCGAATCCTCGTTTTGCCATGTACTATTTAATAGTTAAATTTAAATTGTGCCGCCAGGAAGCAGCACCAGAATAGCTTTCTGAGACTATCAAATCCGTTTTACGCCGGTTTTGAAGAAAGTAGGGCTAAAACAGGAACAAATCTGCTTAATCTTGGAAAGCAACCTGCAAAGGTAGCCAATACTCCTGACTTCCGCAGCTTAATAAAATGGGGTTAAAGGGCTTTCTAAGCAGTTTTACGGGCAGATACCAACCATAGGCCCAAAAACATGAGCAGGCCGTTCAAAAGCAGCACCTCAAAGCCAAATTGGTAGCCCCAGAACCACTCCTGCGAGTTCGCGCTGATTACATAAGTGAGCACTGGCGACAGCACGCCAATCACCGGCACGAACCTGTCTTGCACCGTACGTTTGGTCAGCAGCCCGAAACTGTACATGCCCAGCAAGGGTCCGTAGGTGTAGCCCACCAACGTGAAAAGCGTAGCGATGATGCTTTCATCGTTGTACAGCCTGAATAGCAGAATAACCACCATCAGCAATCCAGAGAAACCTAGGTGCACCCAGTTTTTGTAGCGAATGCGCTGAGCCTCCGGCCGATGCTGAAAATGAAGGAAATCCACGCAGAAAGCGGTGGTAAGCGAGGTAAGCGCCGAGTCGGCCGAGGCGTAGGTAATGGCCGTGATACCCAGGATGAACGCCAACCCAGCCACGGCCGGGAAATGGCGCAGAGCCAGCTCGGGGAAGACATCGTCTCCTTTGCTGGGCAGCAGGATTCCTTTCTGGGTAGCGTAGAAGTAGAGCAGGGCACCCAGGATCAGGAACAAGAGGTTCACCACCAGTAAAATCACCGTGAACCAGAACATGTTCTTCTGGGCTTCGGGCAGGTTGCGGCAGCTCAGGTTCTTCTGCATCATGTCCTGGTCCAGGCCCGTCATGGCAATGGTGATGAAGGCCCCGGCCACTAACTGCTTCAGGAGGAAATTAGGCGCTTTGGCGTCCCAAACCCATACTTGGGCATATTTGCTCTGTACTATGGCCCTGGCCATTCCTGTAAAGGAAAGATTCAGTTCTTCAGAAACAACCCAGATGCAGATGCCCAGGCACAGGAGCATGGCCAGGGTCTGAAGGGTATCGGTCCAGATAATGGTTTTCATGCCACCCCTAAACGTGTACACCCAGATGAAAGCGATGGTAATGCCCACTGTGCCCGCAAACGGAACGCCCAGCGGCCCAAACACCGCCAACTGCAGCACGCCCGCCACCAGGTACAGCCGCAAAGCCGCGCTCATGGTACGCGAGAGCAGGAAGAAGGCGCTGCCGGTTTTGTAAGACCAGAATCCCAGCCGTTGCTCCAGGTACGTGTAGATGGAAACCAATTGCAGCCGATAATATAGCGGCAGCAGCACCAGCCCAATCACCAGGTAACCCAGCGCGTAGCCCAGTACCATCTGCAGGTACGTGAACCCCGATTTCTCCACCATACCCGGGATTGACACAAACGTGATGCCCGAGAGCGTAGTCCCGATCATGCCAAACGCCACCACGTACCACGGCGACTCACGGTTGGCTAAAAAGAAAGCGGTCGTTGACTCGCCTTTCTTACTGGTTATAAAGGAAACGGCCAGCAACAAGCAGAAATAAGCGACAATGATGCCGAGGATAAGCAGAGGAGACACTGGGAGAATTAGGAATTAAGAATCGGGAATTAAGAATTACATGAGGCTATCCCGTGGGGAATTGCCTGCGCAAAAGTACACGGAAGAAAGCTGTTTTAGGCCTGCTTTCGGGAAAAGAGCCGCAAAACCAGTTCCGGGACAAACAACAAGCCCCTGCGCTTTGGGCCTGTTTTCTGTAAAACAGGCCCAAAGCGCAGGGGCTCGCAAAAAGATGTTGTTAATAGGCTTGGGTTACATCCACAAACTCAGACCTTTTCCGGGAGATGGAGTAAAGGCCCATAAACGTGAGGAAGCCGTTCAGGATCAACACCTCAAACCCGAACTCGTAGCCCCAGAACCAATTCACGGAGTTCAAGCTGATAATGTAGGTTAAGATAGGCGCCAACACGCAGATTAAAGGCACCAGGCTGTCGCGCACGGGACGGTTGGTGAACACCCCGAAGGAGTAGAGCCCCAGCAACGGTCCGTAAGTGTAGCCCGCCACCTTGAACACCGCCTGCACCACGCTCTCATCGTTCACAATCTTGAAGATCACAATCACCACCGCCATGGTCACCGAGAAGCCAAGGTGCACCCAGTTCTTCAGTTTAATGCGCTGCGCCTCGGGGCGATTCTTGAAGTCCAGGAAGTCCACGCAGAAAGAGGTGGTCAAAGCCGTGAGGGCCGAGTCTGCCGAGGCGTAGGTGATGGCCGTGATGCCCAGGATGAACACAATGCCCATGAAAGCCGAGAAGTAGTTCAGGGCCAGGAACGGGAATACGTTATCGCCTTTCTCAGGCAAGGTAAGGCCTTTTGACTGTGCGTATAGGTACAGTAAGGCGCCCAGGCTCAGGAACAGGATGTTCACGAACAGGATGATCAGGGTGAAGGAGAACATGTTTTTCTGCGCCTCCTTCAGGTTTTTGCAGCTCAGGTTTTTCTGCATCATGTCCTGGTCCAGGCCTACCATAACAATGGAAATGAAGAAGCCAGAGAAGAACTGCTTGAAAAAGTATTTGGAGTCTTTCACGTCCCAGAAAAACACCTGCGAGAACTTGCTCTCGCTGATGGTGTTCACCATACCGTTGAAAGAAAGGTTGAGGTCCTGCGAGATGGTGATGATGGTGATGCCCACGCAGATGAGCATGGCCAGGGTTTGGAAAGTATCGGTCCAGATAATGGTTTTCATCCCGCCCCGGAAGGTATATACCCAGATCAACCCGATGGTGATGATCACGGTCACCTCAAAAGGCACGCCCAGATTGTCAAAAACGGCTAGTTGCAAGACCCCGGTTACCAGGTACAGGCGCAGGGCAGCGCCCAGGGTTCTGGACAGCAGGAAGAACCCGGCGCCCGTTTTATAAGACCAATACCCGAAACGCTGCTCCAGGTACGTGTAGATAGACACCAGATTAAGCCGATAATATAAAGGCATGAGCACCAGCGCCACCACAAAATACCCCAGCATGTTGCCCAGAATGAGCTGCAAATAAGAAAACTGAGCCTTTTCCACCATGCCCGGTACCGAGATAAAAGTCACCCCGGAAAGCGAGGTCCCGATCATCCCGAAAGCCACCACGTACCACGGCGACTGGCGGTTGGCCAGGAAGAAGCTATCGGTGGATTCTCCTTTTTTACTTGTGAGAAAAGAGATGAGGATAAGGATACAGAAATAAGCGGCAATGATACCCAGGATAAGCGTTGACGACATGTGCGGGGAAGTAGGGTTTTGTGCGTTTTAGTTTTTGGTGCAAAGGCAAATATAACCAAAAAAGAATAGGGCGTAATTGAAAGAATGAGGGCAAAACCGGAGCCGAAGGACAAAAAGAAGCCTTCCCCACTTATAGAGGGAAGGCTTTTGATGCAATATCTTAAAAACGGCTGGTTTTCTTAGAAGCCCCAGGGAGAGTTGAACCCGCCCGGATATCCGCCGCCGTAACCGTAGCCATAACCTGCATTGCCGCCGTTGCTGTAACGCACCCCACCCGAAACGGTGAAGTTAGGCGCTACCTGGTACTGGGCCTGAAAATGAAAGCCCTGGTTAGGCAGTCGGCCGTAAGTCAAAGGATTGCTGTTGTTCCAGCGGTTGGCCGCTGATGGGTTCAGGTCTTTCCAGACACTGCCACTGAGCAAAAGCCGGTCGGTCATGGCGTACGTACCGCCCACGTGTAACAAGTACTGGCGGCTGGGAGCGGAAGTCATCAACGTAGAAGTGCCCTCGCCGGTAGTGGTTCTGAAAGTAGGCCCTCCCCAGGTCTGTAGCATGGTCAGGCTGCTGAACACGTGGAACTTGGGCGATACCTGGTACTGCAACCGGGGCTCTACATAAGACACCGATCCGAAGTTACTGAACGCCGCGCCCGCATTTAGGCCATAGCTCACCCGGGGAACAAACGGAGCCGAGGCTTTGATTGAGTCCAGGGAAGAGGTGCGGGTGGTCACATCCTGCGCCTGAGCCGGAAGCACGCCTGCCACCCAGACCAGCAAGGCAATGAAGGTATGTATGAGTTTGTTTGACATCTTGGATTTTGAATAAGCGCTGCCAGAAAGCCTGCATGACTTGGTGGGTCGCTACCCTGCTAAGATAAAGGTATTTAAGCCTCTAACGCAAGAACTCCCCTCAATAGTTTACCCTTTTCCGTTTCAAGCCTGATTTCTGAAAAGCGGGGCTGAAACAGGGGTGTTTCTTTCCTACTTTATTGTCATCTTGAAAGGATCTTGTTAGCAAACGAGAAAGACGTTTACCCAAGCGACATTGCTGTTCGCCTACAAGATCCTTCCAGGATGACACATAGGATAGGGGCAGGATAACAGCAGTAGGATGGCAGAGAAAAGAGTTGCTCTTCAAATTGCCCTTCAAAGAGAGTTACCCCTATAAAGCGTAAACCTCCTTTTCAACTTTTAAAAGGAGGTTTACGCTTTGAACTACTTGCTTTTCTTAGCCAACCAAGCTTCTCTTCGGGCTTTGGCGGCTTTGGAGACAGTTTGGTTTACTTTTTCCAGCGGTACCAGGGCCAATCCAGGATCTTGCGCCAACGTAAGCGGCACCGTTTTCTTCGTGCCTTG
Organism: Rufibacter aurantiacus; assembly: GCF_017916345.1. Classification (NCBI taxonomy): domain Bacteria; kingdom Pseudomonadati; phylum Bacteroidota; class Cytophagia; order Cytophagales; family Hymenobacteraceae; genus Rufibacter; species Rufibacter aurantiacus. The sequence goes on along the minus strand of NZ_JAFMSV010000001.1, from coordinate 802,946 downwards.
CTGAATTACCTCCAGTTGCACCTGATCACCGGGTTGGAATTTGGTCAGGAGGCTGTCAAGGGTTTTCTCCGAGGTCAGTTTCTGGCCATTCATGGTTAAAAGGACATCGTCGCGGTCCAGGCCTACTTTGTAGAGCGGGCTGTTGGAGAAGGTGCCCTGGGCAATGGTGGCCTGGTCGTTCTGGAACTTAAGTCCTTCCCAGCCCAGCACTGCATTTTTGGAAGCCTGCAAAGCAAATCCCATTTCGCGGGCCAGGGCTTCGTAAGGGATGGTCTCCTTGCCGGAAATGTGCCGTTTAAAGAAATCCTGCGCGAAAGCCGGGTCTTTGGTCAGATCACCCAAGGCGCGTTCCAGGTCAGGCAGGGTGTAAGGTTTCTCGGGTTTGCCGTGGCGCTGCCAGAGCAGGCGCATGTAGTCGTCCAGAGACAGGTTCTTGAACCTGGTGCGCAGGGTGAAGTCCAGCCCCATGGCGATGGCGTTGCCATAGGTGTAGTAGGAGATGTACGTGTTGGTGCGGTTGGTAGGGTCCACCGAACGGGAAGCATCCACAAAAGGCGCCTGCTGGCTCATCTCCACCGGCGAGAAATACGCCTTGCCCGGGGAAATCATTACCGAGGTAATTGGATAGGCGGCATTCTGGAGGTAATCGGCTTGGGAGGAAACCCCGGCCCGCTCCAGGAGCAAAGTGCCGTAGTAGCTGGTGAAACCCTCGGCGAGCCACAGTTCGCCGCTCATGTTGGCATCCGCGAAATTGAATGGCTCCAGACTTTGGGGTCGGATGCGCTCCACGTTCCAGGCGTGGAAAAACTCATGCGACAGGGTGCTCAGGTTAGGGTTCATGCCAGCCTCCAGCGAACGGGAACTGGTAATTACAGTAGAGTTGCGGTGCTCCATGCCATCGCCCGGGGTGCCGGGCAAATAACAGGCAATGAAGGTGTATTCGCCAAAGTCAAAGGCTGGCAACTCACCGAACACTGCCTGTGCCTCGGCCACGATGCGCTTGGCCCGGTTCGTGTACTCGTCCAGTTGCTCGGGGGTGCCGTTGTGGTGCAGGCCTATCTTTATTTTCTGGGTGCGGTCTTTCTCTTGCACGGTCCACTCGCGCCACTGCAGGTTGGCCAGTTCGGTGGGGCTGTCCATGAAATACTGAAAATCTGGGGCCGAGAAGGTAAGTGGGGCGGCTTCACGCTTGAGCTGGGTGGCGGCGGTCCAGTTCTGGCCAGCCGGTGGGGTGAACGTTACCTGAATGGGCGCTTTCTCCAGGCCGTTGGCGTACATGAAAGTGGCCGGGGCGTTCAGGTGGGCGTGGGTGGTATTTACCCCTGCGTAAGTGCCATCTGGGTGGTCAGCGAAGAGGGTGTATTTCACCGTTACGGTGCCATCGTGGCCCGATACGTTCCACTGGTGCAGGTTGGGGCGATTCACTTGCAAAGTCCGGCCCTGTCCGTCGGTGACTTGCACATTGTACACATTTTTGGCAAATTCATGCAAGGCATAGCGCCCCGGCGATGAGCGAGCCATTCTCACTTCCAGCACCGGCGCGGTCACGCCTTTGAAGGTTGCAATGATGGTGGCTTCGCGGTGAACCGCGTTCTCAAAGGATACCTGGTAGTTGACGCTCTGTTGCGCCATTGCGGGAGTAGCAAACGCCAGGGCCGCGGCGGCCAAGGCAGTGAAGAGTGTTTTCTTCATGGAGGAGGATGTTTCAACCCCCAAGATACACATCAATCCTAGAATCTTACACTCGGCGCCTATTTAGTTGTCCTGGGCAGGGGAGCCTGGCTTCTGGTAAACCTGGACGCAGATGAAGGTTTGGAAGAAGAAGGCCTGCTGCCGGGGTTTATAGCCCAGTTTTGCGAAAAGCGCCTCAAACGGCGGCAAGCCTTTTGCCGGGATGTGACTGACTGCCCTGAAGAACCGGTACATGGCCCACAGCATGGGTTTCTGCCAGAGTCTTTGGGTAGGAGAGGAGCTTAACCGGAAATCAGTATGGAGCCAGAGACCAGTAGGGAGAAGGGCCTGGTCCAGCCGCTGCATCATGGCGAGGGCTGTCTCGGGAGGGAAAAGGTCCAGCACGAAAGGCGTGAGCACTACGTGGAATCTTTCCTCGGGCCGAAGGTCAGCCTCGGTGCCCAGCCGGAATTCCACCTTGTCCTGAATTAATGTCTGGGTGAATCTTCTTTGGGCCTGCTGTAGCATTATGGCGGAGGACTCCAGGAACAATACATGATTTGGTTGGCTTTGGCGCAGGAGTTCGGGTAGAATCCAGCCACTGCCGCCGCCCAGAACCAGCACCCGCGCCTTTTCCGGAATCAAAGAAAGAAAATGTGCCTGCGCCTGCTTTTGTGCTTTGCCATAGACCAGCTGCGCCAGGACGTCATACACCGGCGCGATAAAGTTGAAGTCTGGAGTTAGGCTTGGCTGCATCTGAAGAAACAAGCTGAGCTGTTTTAGAGCCGCTTTCCCAAAAGTAGCCCAAAAACAAATACCCGTCGGTCAGGGAAATCAGAAAAGGGCGGAGAATAGGCTAAGCATTTTCTTTCCTTTTGTAGCGGTACCTGGCTGCATTTAAGCGTTTATAAGGACGGATGTGGGGTTTTAAACTCCAACCCTGGCCAACAAAGTTGACCTGTCTTACAGCCGTGGCAATTCAATCCTGTTTCAGGCTCAGTTATCTGAAAAAGCTATGAAAACAGCTTTGACAAAAATGGGTTTTGATAGGGCGGTATGAGCCCGAGGATACCTTACACGGCATGCTGATAGTGCCGGTCAACGGTATCGCTGAGTTTGTTGAAGATAAAGTCCTGGGCCTGGTCGCGCATCTTTTGGGCATCGCCTTTGAAAACCTGGCGGTACTCCTCCACTTTTTCTTTGAAAAGGATGGAGATGAACGTAGTCCCGATGGGTTTTTCGGCGGTCTCGGAGCCGCCCTGCCCGAAGAGCCCGGTCACGGCCACGCAGACATCAGCCTTCAGGAGTTTGTAGAGACCCTGCACCATCTCGTTGGTGACCTGCTGGCTCTCGGCGGTGTAGAGCTTGAGAGTTTCGTTTTTCACGCCCAGAACCTTGTTTTTGGCCTCAGCGCTGTAGGCAACCATGCTGCCCAGAAAGACATCGGTGGTGCCGGTGGCCTCACTTAGCGCCGCAGCCAGGCTGCCGCCGGTACAGCTTTCGGCAAAAGCCAGGGAGAGGTCCTTGTCTTTCAATTTCATCATGAGCTGGGTCAGTTCTTCTGGTTTCATACGGTTTCCTGTTTGGCCTATGAGGCATGATACTGTTTTTAGGGGCGCAGGTTGCCCAAACAGCCTAGCCAAACATGGACTTGGCCGGTTACGTATTTTAAGAATCTTGCCGTTTTGGGCCTTGTTTTCTGAAAACAGCCTTTAAATGGCCGTCGCCTTGACTTGAGACTATGAAAAAAAGATTTCGGAAATTTGTGGCCAGTACCGCGTTGTTCACCGTGGAGTTGGTAGTGATCTGGACGGTGTTTATTCTGTGTTTGGTGGTGTTTTTCTGGCTGGCCAAAGAAGTGCTGCCGGGTCAGGAACTTAAGTTTGACAGTAAGGCCTTCGCCTGGGCCGATGAACGGGCCAACCCCAGCCTGACCGAGTTTATCAAGGGCATCACGTTTCTGGCTTCGCGCAATTTCATCTCGGGAGCCGGGCTTATGCTCATCGGGTATTTCCTTTTTGTGAAGAAACACAAATGGTACTCTGTGAAAGTGCCGGTGATTGCGGTGGGCAGTATTTCCCTGAACCTGCTACTCAAGTACCTGTTCAACCGCCCAAGGCCGCTGGTGCCGCACCTGGTGGAGTCTTACGGACTCAGTTTCCCCAGCGGGCACGCCATGATCAGCGCCTCCTTCTACGGCCTGCTCATTTACCTGGTCTACAAAAGCGTTGAGGAGCCTGCCTGGCGCTTTCTGCTGATCACGTTGCTCTCGTTGCTGATCTTGTTTATCGGGTTTAGCCGGGTGTACCTGCATGTGCACTACGCCACCGATGTGCTGGCCGGGTTGGCCGCGGGCCTGGGTTGGGTTATTCTGGCCATTTTTCTGCTGAACCGAATGGAGAAATTCTCCAAGCGGAACCTTAACCCGGTGGTGAAAGGCGAGGGGCAGGTGGTGTCCTGAAAAAATAAGTGCCTGAGCGCGTGGGCGAAATATAAAACAGGAAAAATTTTGCGCAAAAAAGTAGGCACAGCTATTGCGGATAAAGAAAAAGTAGGTAGTTTTGTGCTCCCTAAAGCAATTAAGGGACATTGATGCGCAGGTGGCGAAATTGGTAGACGCACTGTCTTCAGGCGGCAGCGCCTTCGGGTGTGGGAGTTCGAATCTCCCCCTGCGCACAAAAGAAAAGCCTTGTAACTGAAAAGTTGCAAGGCTTTTTTGTTTTGAGGTGGATGTAAAAGTATGAGCATCTTTGTGGCTCAATGCTTCTCACCAATCCTATCAACCTTGAATTTCTTATGAAGGAATTTAAAAGGTTCTGCTGATTGACGATGACGAAATCACCACGTTTCTGGATTAACGCCTAATAAACAAATGGTATAGCCTCTCACTAGCAAAGCACTGGATAGCATTTTGGACACTGTAAGCAGTTGAATCACTATCTATCTTGTTTCTACCTTCCTTCAATATTGGTGAAAGTCTTACCACCTAAAACATCTTAAAATTTCAACGAGCATCAAGGCCGATTCAACGGGGAAATAGAAGGGTTTAACGTGCTTTTATGCTTTTTTGTATTTTTTAAAATAATTTTATGAAAAAGTACAGTAATGCTTATACTCCAAAATTGGTTAATTACTATTAACTACGAACCGGCTGAGGATATTATGTTGGCTAAGCTGCCCAGTGTAGAGGAGTTTGGTGCAAATGAACTGAAGCATGCCCTGGAGATAGTTTCTGACAATGTTCTTAACTACGTTGTGAAAAATCTGATTCTGGATTCAACGAATGTTTCAGTGGAGAAGATGGAGGATAGGGATTATAGGGCGACTATAAATGACTTTCTTTTTAAACTAACCTTGACTCGTCTTGAAAGGTTTGCCAGGCTTAACAGTTCTATTCTAAACCTGGAAACCCGAGCTATATCAGCGGTAAACGAGATTTTTCAAAAAGTAGGCTCAACTATAAGTTTCAGGGTTTTCGCGGATTTGGAATCTGCAGTAGCATGGTTGAAGGCGCCGGCACAATAGACTAGTGCCTGACTAATGGCTTTCATGCGGACAGTAACATCAAAAAGCCCCATATTCTTAATTCAAAAATCTACTGCCCCCCCTTTTTAAATGTTAAGATAGCCGCCAAATCAAACGCCATGCCTACGGTGAAAGCCGCAGCAAAAGCCGCCCGGGTATTCCTGACTTTCTTATTGCGTTCACTGGCTTGTTGTTGGTAGACCTGCATGGCCTGGTTGTATTCATTAGTTAGCTGTTGATAGGCCGCAGGGTTGCTTTTGGCTGCTTCTGCCAGGGCATAGCTGTATTCCAGTGTGGGATCATATGGTTTCTTGTATAAGCCCGGTGCCATCATGTAGTAACCCGCGCTGACAATAATCAAGGCCAAGCCTACTAACAAAAAGCGGTCTGCTCTTTTGGTGTAAACGTACGGGTAGGTTTCCTCTGCTGAAGAAGGCAAAGACAGGTTGATGGCAGCCCCTGCTTTAGGTCTTGTGGCAAGCGCCAAAGTGGTTTGGGCCATACCCCCAAATGAAACGGTGAGGGCTAATAAAACAAGTATAATTTTTCTCATAGTCCTTTGTTTCTTCTAAGATAGCAATCCTTTGTTAAGAACTCTCTTTCAAAGCCTTGTGAATTTCTTCCTATAGCTTAGCCCCTGGTCTGGTAAATTTATGTAGCCACCTAAGGATGGTTGCCCAGGAAGACCTAAACACGCTTTAGCCTGTGCGTCTTTTTCTGGATAGGGCAACCCTCACTGTATTTGTAAATTGTTCAGGCTTATTCCATCCAAGTAGGCGGTGAAATCTGGCTCCTCGGTGAGCGCATTGATCTGCTCATTGCGGCCGCTGAGGCTGGAGAAATAGACCTCGGCAAAGAAGTTTCTGGTCCAGTATAGCTGAATCTCATAGTTGCCCTCGGTACGGCTGGCCAGGTGACGACCGTGCGTCAACAGATAGTCGGCGCGGCCGGCGAAATCAAGGTAGAGAAAGCCTAAGAGGTACAACATACCCCATATACGCAGCAGGCGCGGGTCCCGGATTTTAGGCGGGCCCGGCTAGGAAGAAGACTGATGGTGTATCTATCTGGGGGCTCTCTTGCGTACAAGCGGGGAAAAGATTGACTTGCCTATGCAGGAGGAAGTGGAACAGAAAGGAAAGAAAGCGGGGACGTTTCTGGCGGTGGTAACGCTGCAGATGGTGGTGGCATGGCTGGTGTTTGTGGGCTGCGCACTGTTGTTTTTCTGGATGGCCACTGTAGTGTTCATTGAGCAGGAGAAGGCCCTTGATCAGGCGGCTTTTGCCTTCGCCGGTGATCTCAAAGATCCCGAGACCACAGATGCCATGTACTTTATCACGTTTTTCGGGTCCAAGAATTTCCTCATCTTCGGGTCTCTGGGATTGGCGTTGCTTTTCCTGGTCTTTAAGAAATGGCGGTTCTATTCGCTCAAGATCATTGCCATCTCGGCCACCACTACGCTGTTCAACCAGAGCATGAAAATCTTCTTTGACCGGCCCAGGCCTTCCAGCGCCCTTTTCCATGTGAGCGGCAACAGTTTTCCCAGCGGGCACGCCATGATCGGCGGCGCGTTCTGGGGTTTGCTCGTGTACCTGGTCTGGACCAATGTGCGGCAGGTCTGGCTCAAGTGGGTTCTCAGCATCTTGTTGTCCATCTGGATTCTGCTCATCGGCTTTAGCCGGGTGTACTTCAACGTGCATTATGCCTCTGATGTGCTGGCGGGCTGGGCGGCGGGCATTTTCTGGCTCATCATCGCCATATTCCTGCTTAACAAACTGCAGCGTAGATTTGGCCGGCGGGTAGACAAAGAGATGCAGCAGAGGTAAGAGAAATACTCTGTTTGAGCTCGTTTTCTAAAAACTAGCCTCTAAACCCGGTAGCAAAGCGCTGATGCTGGTGTATTTTGTCAATAAAATTGACAAATTTACGCCAGCAAACGACATCCCATACGTACAGACCCGTCTGTTAAACCAGCATTATATGATTATTACGCCAAGAGTACGTGGCTTTATCTGCCTTACCGCCCATCCTAAAGGATGCGAGCAGAATGTAGTGAACCAGATCAACTATGTGAAATCCAAGGGTTCTGTGGAAGGCCCTAAAAAAGTATTGGTGATTGGCGCCTCCACCGGTTTCGGGCTGGCGTCCAGAATCACCAGCGCCTTCGGGGCCAACGCGGCTACGATTGGAGTGTATTTTGAGAAGCCTTCGGCCGAGGGGAAACCAGGCTCACCGGGCTGGTACAACACCGCCGCTTTTGAGAAACACGCCCACGAAGCCGGTCTGTACGCCAAAAGCATCAACGGCGACGCCTTCTCTGACGAGATCAAAGAGAAAACGCTGGACCTTATCAAATCCGATCTGGGTCAGGTAGACCTGGTGATCTATAGCCTGGCCTCTCCGCGCCGGGTGCACCCCAAAACCGGCGTTACCCACAACTCCGTGCTGAAGCCTATCGGGCAGACGTTCTCCAATAAAACCGTTGATTTCCATACCGGCAACGTGTCTGAGGTGAGCATCACGCCAGCCTCTGAGGAAGATATTGAAAACACCGTGGCCGTTATGGGCGGCGAGGACTGGGCCATGTGGATTGATGCCCTGAAAGCTGCTGATTTGCTGGCACCGGGTGCCACCACCGTGGCGTACTCGTACATCGGGCCGGCTTTGACCGAGGCCGTGTACCGTAAAGGCACCATCGGGCGGGCGAAAGACCACTTGGAGGCCACCGCCTTCACCATCTCCGATTCCCTCAAGGACCTGAACGGGAAAGCCTATGTGTCTGTGAATAAAGCCTTGGTGACTCAGGCCAGCTCAGCCATCCCGGTGATTCCGCTGTACATTTCTTTGCTTTACAAAGTGATGAAAGCCAAAGGCATCCACGAGGGTACCATTGAGCAGATCCAGCGCCTGTTCCAGGAAAGACTTTTCACCGGGGCAGACGTGCCGGTAGATGAGAAAGGCCGCATCCGGATTGATGACTGGGAAATGCGCGATGACGTGCAGGCCGAAGTTGCCGCCCTCTGGGAGCAAGCCACTACCGAGACACTCCCCCAAATTGGCGACCTCCAAGGCTACCGCACCGATTTCTTCAACCTGTTCGGATTTGAAGTGGAAGGCGTGGAGTACGGCACTGATGTAAATGAGGTAGTGGAAGTGCCAGGCCTGGTATAAACTGAATAAGAAGATCAAAAAGTAAAAGCGTAAGAAGCTTTACTTATCTTTTCCAGAAAGGACCTTGTAAATGAATTGGAGCACCTCAATTATGGAGGCTTCTGGTTCGTTTTCAAGGTCCTTTCAGTTTTTCAGGCTTAAAACGGAATGGCTAGTCGGTGCATAGACCTTCTTCCTTGGTCTGTCCCCTGACAGACTGAAGAATGTACCTTATATCAGAAGGATGATTTGGCCTGTCAGGGGACAGGTAAGTTAGTTTCATTCTTTCCTTCTCCATCTTACACGTTGATTCTCCCTGGATTGCACGCATTCCGTCCCCCTTTGAAGGGGGTAGGGGGATGACAAGGCCGTTTGGAGAACCGACAACTTACACTGTAGAGCAAATTGGGTTTTAAGGCTGTTTTTAGAAAATCGGGTTGGAATCAAGAGGGAGAGTGACTGGGAGGTGGCTGGGAAGAAGGCTCTTTGAAAGTAGATCTGCAGCCGTCAACCCACCCCTACCCCTCCGAGGAGGGGATTTGCAAACCCGTTTAAAGATCTTATCTATTCTGAATTTTTCTTCTCTAAGCTTTTACGTTACCCGATATTCCCCTCCTCGGAGGGGGTAGGGGTGGGTTGACGGCTGCCGATTTTCCACTCACTCATTCAATCAACCATTCACTCACTCACTCACTCACTCAGCACTTGATCTCTATCCGCAGGGCTTTGAGGCCGCTGACGCCTTGCAGGTCTTCCACCTCCAGTTGTTCCACGTTCTCGGTTAAAACGCCTTTGTTCTGCAGGTACTCAATGTACTCCAGGTACTCGTTGGCTTCGCGGGCCTGGGAGTAGACGATGGCTACTTTGCCGGGTTGGGTGAGGCGTTCCTCAGTGTCGCGCACCAGGGCCTTGTCAATGCGTTTCTTCACTATCTCGTAGCGGATGTTGTAGGCGCCGTCCACGTCAAACTTGCGCTCGTCTTGCCTGAACCTGATGGCCAGCGGCTGGCTGTGGATGAGGATCAGTTGGGTAGTTTCCAGGGGCACTTTCAGCTTTGGTTTGAGGGCCTGCGTACGGCGGGCCACCTCGCAGATTACCATCAGTTGCCAGAGCCGCAGGTTGCGCAGGAACATGATGTCAAAAGGTAGATTCTCCACCAGTGACTGGCCCACGTAGATGTTGAACTCCACGCCATCGGTGACGAAGCGCTCAAAGTAATGCGGGTACATCTGCTGGGCATTTAGCTCTTCCTGCTCCACGTACTCAGAAATGGTCTCGTTGATAAGCGTGAGGCTTTCCTCAAAGGCTTTCCGGCGTTTGTACAGGATACCCAAGTTGGGGTCCATGGCCTCACGGTAGAGGTTAATGGTTTCCATCAGCTCTGGATGGGTGACTTCCAGGAACTGGAACATGGGCTCTACCTGGGTGCGCAGGGTCTCAAAGATGGTGATGCCGTCCTGCACCAGCACGCCCGTTTTAAGCTGGCGAAGGTGCTTGGAGACGGAGAACCGCAGTTCGTCCAGAATGGGCAGCGAATGCACCTCCACGGCTTTCCTCAGCACCGCCTCGGCCAGTTCCAGGTGTTCTACCAGGTCGCCCAGGATGGCGGTGTTCCGCTCGGTGCTGGAACTGCGCACATCGGCCACGGCGTAGAGCGGGTACACATCGGGGAAAATGATGGCCTCCATCTCGGGGTTGGGCGCAATGGGCGAGGCGTTGATCTTGTCCAGCAGGTTCATGGCTGCTTCCCGGAAACGCCATTCCAGCACCGGGTGTATGGCGGTGAACTTCTCTCGGATCACGGACTGCACGCGGGCCTCAATCTCTTCTGAGTTGCGGTTCACGGCCACTGAAAACAGGGGCAGAAACTGCTCCACCTTGGCAATGGAGAAATTGTCCAGGTCACCAGGGTTGGGCGAACCCAGTTCCAGAATACCAATGGGGTCATTGCCGTAGCGCAGCAGGGCCAGCACAATATTCTTGATGCCCATGGTCAGCATCTCCTCGCGCACGCCTTCTGGCAGCTGCACGGTATTTTCCACGTTCTTGATCACCAGCGGCTCTCCCTCTCGTACCAATTCGTCATAAATGGCCTTGAAACCGGCGTAGCTGGAGCTGGTGATTTCACTCTGCAGCAGAAAGCTGTGGTTGATCTTGTTTCCGAAGTTGACGAACGCGCTCTTGTTTTTATGGAAAGCCGCCACACCCAATTGCAGGTGCGGTCGTTTGAACAGCACCCTTATTTTTTCCTGCAGTTGCTCAAACCGGTCAGGAGCCAGCATCACGTCGCGCTCCAGCAAATCGTTCTTGAGCGATGACAGTACTTCCTGGTCGGTGACGTCCAGCAGGTTCATGATGTAGAAACCGCTGATCTCAAAGTTCTGGGGCGGCAACAGCTCCATCCAGATGTCCATGTCGCGGATGTTGTCCAGCATGGTCTGGATATCTTCCTCACTGAGCTCGGGCAGGGTCTGAGTTACCGTAATGTCCAGGAACTGGGTGTTCAAAACCACGTTGTAATGGCGGTAGAGCCCCAGTTGGTAGTCTGGCACGGTATAGATCAGGAACTCCTCATGCGGCACTTGCACCTGGTAGAATTTCTCCAGAATAAGCAGGTACACCATGCGTACGCGGTTAAAGAGCATGCGGTGCTCGTCTATGTTGAGCGGACGCTTGAGGTGGTTATGGTCGTTGAGGATGATCTGCTTGAAAGGCCGGGTGTAGTAGAAGCTGGCATCATAGCGGGGACTTACCGCGCCACTGGCCTCAGACTCATGGGTGGCCGGCGGGAAAATGGCTGTCATGAGCAGGTCAATGAGGCAATGGTGCTCATCGTTCAGCGTGGTGACATCGGTGATGGGGTCTAACAGCTCCGGTACCTCCTGCAGTTGGCGGCTTATCTCCTGGGCGCTTAGCGTGAAACTGCTCTTGCAGTCATCCTGAAACTGTTTCCAATAAGTAATAATAGGCTTTAGGCTTAAACTGGCCTTGAACGGAAAAGTAGAGACACTTATCTGATAATCGTTGGATTGCATACAGGGCTTTTAACGCAAAAACAGGAGGGCAGATACATAAAAAGCCTTTCTATTAAACAGCCTGGCTTTTCAAGGGAAAACAGACACTAAATTGGGAGAGCGGGGCCCTGTCTACCGGCTTAAACTAAACCTGAAGGCAACGATAACCCAAGCCCGGAAGGGTTTTGGGTCTGGAATCCTGAAAATGGACCTGAAACCGGAAAACGTGCCCAGAACAGCTGAGACCTAAAAAGAAAAACCGATGCTTGGGCACCGGCTTTCCATAATTTGGTGATAAGAGGAAGGTTATTTAAAAGTGTCGTTGGTGTTCACCACGCGCACGCTGGTCACGTTCAGTTTGAAGTTGGCGATCTGCGCGTCTTCGTCTTTCACGGCTTGCGGCAGGCCTTCTTTCACCACGTTGGAGTAACTCATAGGCGAAGGCGTGTTGTTTTTCAGGGCATCCGCTAAAGGCTGGGCTTCGCTGTCATCCGTCACGATGGTTACAAACACGTTATCGGCGGTCCAGTACTTCTTGATGGCGCGGTTCACATCGTCCACGGTGAGTTTGGCCAGCAGGGCATCCATCTCCTCAATGTAGTCTTTGCGACCGTAGAAGTGCGAGTCCAGCAAAAAGCCCAAGCGTTTCTCAGGCGTCTGGATGTAGAGCTTGTTGTAGGAGCGCAGGAACTGGCGGGTGAGCTCAAAGTTCTCTTTGCTGATGCCTTCCCTCACCATCTTGTCTACCTCGCGTAAGGCCAGCCGCAGCGCGAAATGCGCGTGCCCTACGTTGATGTTGCTGAGCTCCTTGTACTGGTCTTTAAGCCCCTCGGCGGTCTGCACCGGTCTGATCCAGAGGGCGTGGTAGTTGGCGGTGCGCGGCACCCCGGCTACCGGCAGCATGTTGCCGCCCCCGTTCTCGTACCACTCAATGTAAGAGTAATCGCCGTAGTTCATGGAGCGGGTGCTCCGGATTTTGTCATACAGCTGCCCATAGCTTTTTCGGTGCTCACCCAGGTAAGAGTTAGCTATCATCAAAGCCGCGAAATCATCTGAGGAACGGGTGATGGTTAGCGGCGAACCGGTGAAAATGGCCGAGCCCAGCGCGCTGGGTTTACTGATGATCTCCACCTCCACGCCGTTTGGTTTACGGGGCTGGGCCACCTGCGGCAAGGAGGCCGGCGTGGCGGAAAGGCCTTTGAGGTCATTCTTCAACTGGCGCAAGAATTCCGGCGAGTAGCTGCCGGCAATGCCAATGGTCACGTTGCCCTGCGTGAAGAAATTCCGGTAGTGGTTTTTCACATCTTCCAGGGTAATAGCCTTTACACCGGCGCTGGTGCCCTGCGCGGTATGCTGGTAATTGGTGCCCCGGAACATGAGGTCTTCCAGCGCTTTCTTGCTGTAGTCCTCGTCAGAAGACGTCCTGATGACCTGGTCCACGTAGTTCTGCTGGTTAGACTTCACACGGTTGAAATCGGCGGCCTCAAAGCGGGGCGTGAGCACCAGCCCTTTCAGGATAGGGTAGAACTGCGCGAGGAAGTCTTTGTGCACGGCGAAGGTGAACACGGTGGCTTCTTTGTCTACGGTGGCACCGTAACGGGCCGCCATAGGGTAGATTTTCTCCTGGATCTGCGTGTTGGTAAGTTCCTGCGTCCCGCCCGACATGATGGTGTTGGCGGTAGCGTAGGTGAGGCCTTGTTTCCCGGCCGGGTCGGTCACGGAGCCGTTCCGGAACATCAGCTTCATAATCACTTTGTCAGACTCGGGCAGAGCCAGTTCCACCACCTCAATGGGTTTGATGAACTCCAGCTTTTTCTCCGTGGGTGCGGCTTGCGCCGAGGTGTCTGATGCGGAGGTCTGCGGTTGTTTCTGGCAAGCCGATAGCGAAAGTGCCAGCGGCAGTATATAGGTGAGTATCTTTTTCATTATTTCACGCCTCCTTGGTCGTTAGGGGAAATGGTGGCAATGGTGAGGCCGGTGTTTACAAAGTATTTCTTGGCCACGGCCATGATGTCCTGCGGGGTTACCTGGTCATACAGCGCGTAGATGCGGTTGATGGACTCTGGGTCGCCGTTAAGCCAGATAAAGCGCGCCAGCGAATTGGCGATGGCGTCTGGGCTGTCCATGCCCATGGCAAAACTGTAGCGGTTGTTTGATTTGGTATCAGCGAGTTTCTGGGCGTCTACCGGTTTGGTTTTCATCTCTTCAATAGCTTTCACGATCTCGTCCTTCACGTACTGCAAATCCTCGGCCTTCACCACCGACGCTGATACACTGATGAGGTTAGGGTCACGGGAGAAGCTGGGGCCACCGCCCACAAAGCGCACCTTCTGCTCCTGCAGCACTAGTTTCTTGTACAGCTCAGAAGTAGGCGCGAACAGGATGCTGGTCATCAAATCCAGGGCCGGCAACTCCTTGCTTTTGTCTGAGAAAGCCGGGCCTTTGTAGCCCAGCATGAGGTACGGCGGGAAACCGGCCTGTTTCACGTGAGCAAAACGGGTCTCTTTCTGCGGGGCCTCGGTCTCAATCTTAGGCTGGTAATTGCCACGTTTCCAGTTCCCGAAGTATTTCTGCGCCAGCCGGTTCACTTCTTCCTGCTTCACGTCGCCTACCACCACAATAGTGGCATATTCCGGGCGATAGAACCGGTTGAAGAACACCTTGGAGTACTCGTACTGGTTGGGCATGTCTACCACGTCTTTGAAGAAGCCCATGGTGGTGTGCGAGTAGGTGTGTTTCTTGAAGGCAGTGCTGTACACCAGCTCATTGAGCTGCGAGTACGGGCTGGCCGAGTTCTTGGTGTACTCACCTTTCACGGCGCCGGCCTCGGTCTTGAAGTCATGCACCGAGTATTTGAGATTCTGGAAACGGTCGCCCTCCATCTCAAACATCTTCTCCAGCATATCGGCGTTGCCGGTCATGTGGTAGACGGTGCGGTCTGTAGAGGTGTTGGCGTTCGCCGAGGCCCCGATGGATTTCAGGACGGCCTCGTACTCCTTGGTGTTGTATTTCTCGGTGCCCCGGAACATCATGTGTTCAAAGAAGTGCGCGAACCCGGTCTTGCCCGGCTCCACTTCCTCGCGCGAGCCCGCCCGCACCACAATGTAAAAGGCCGCCAGTCCCGGGCTGTTGAACGGCACTGTGACCACGTTCAGTCCGTTGGCCAGCTTCTTCTGCTGGATAGGGTACGGCAGAATCTTGTCTCCGCTTTGGCCCTGCGCCCACACCCCGGAAACGAGCGTGCAGCAAAGCACCAAAAGAGAGAACAGCTTTGTTTTGTTCATATAAAGAATAAGGTTAATTAATGGTATGGCAACTAACGGCCAAAGAAAGTGCCAATTTACAAAAGGAACACCGTTTTAGGCCAGTTTCCTATAAATCGGCCTGAAAACGGGATTTTGCTTTGGCCCTGAAAAATTGAAATCTAGCCAATGGTGATGGGGAGATTTGAAGAATAGACTTAGCAGAAGGAAACAACTGAGACGGCCCAGGTACTTGTGGGCCTAAAACTATTTCGGGGCTGATTTCCATAAATCAGCCCCGAAATGGCATGAAGGTAATTCTTGTTTTAAACGAAGTCGAAAACTACTCCTGGTAAAGGATGAGCATAGACACCGGCGGAACGGCTATTTTATCTTTCACCTTGCGGCCGCCCTGCGGCTGGATGGTTTCTCCCTCGGCGGCTACGGTCCATTCCCCGTTCAGGCGGATGTCGGCGGCGGTTTCGCGGCCATTGTAGTACACCAGAATGTTCTTCCAGGAATCGCCGTGCGCGTGGTCTTTAAGTTGGTAGCCCACCAGGCCGGGGAAAGTGGTTTTGAACTCCAGGTGCTTGTTCACCATCTGGGCAGAAGGCATCCAGAAGGCCGGGTGGGCTTTACGCAGGGCAATGAGGTTCTTGTAGTAAGTGAAGACATCCTGATGGGCGGTTTTCCAGTTCCAGTTGATTTGGTTCACGGCATCGGGGAGGTTGTAGCTGTTGTGC
This sequence comes from Rufibacter aurantiacus, assembly GCF_017916345.1. Taxonomy (NCBI): domain Bacteria; kingdom Pseudomonadati; phylum Bacteroidota; class Cytophagia; order Cytophagales; family Hymenobacteraceae; genus Rufibacter; species Rufibacter aurantiacus. The sequence continues at coordinate 787,604 of NZ_JAFMSV010000001.1, read as the reverse complement.
TCGCCGTTCTTGGTGCGCATCAGTTCCACGCCCGCGTGCAGAAAAGCCGTTCCCTGGCTTGTGAGCACGATGGCGTTGGAGAGCAGGTGCATTCTTTTGAGCTGGTCCGCGGAGGCTTTCTCGTTGGAGGCTTTCAGCTTGTCAAAGAGCGTCAGGTTATCGTGGCAGGACACGTAGGAAACCGCCTGCCAGGGCTCACGGGCCCAAGGCGCTTTGGAGTAGTTCACTTTCTTGACCTCCACCTGCGGATGCGCGATGCTGCCCACCACGCCAAACTTGATGGATTCCTCGGTGTTAGGTGCGCCGCTCACAAAGCCTTTAGATTTTTCATCGAAGACCGATCCTTTGATGGCATCCCGGATGTCATCTGAGAAGGCGGCGGTGTGCTGCAGGAGGTGCGTATTGGCTTTGAGGGCCTTGGCATTGTCGGGCAGGGGGCTTTGGCCGGCGGTCCAGCCCTCACCGTAGATGATGATGTTGGGGTTGATCTTTTTCAGCTCGGCGGTGAGTTGGTTCATGGTCTCCAGGTCATGGATGGCCATGAGATCGAACCGGAAACCGTCCAGGTGGTATTCCCGGACCCAGTATTTACAGGACTCTATGATGAATTTTCGCACCATGGCGCGCTCACTGGCGGTTTCGTTCCCGCAGGCCGAGGCGTCTGAATATTTCCCCTCGGGGGTCTGGCGGTAATAGTAATCTGGGAACTCCAGGTTGAAGTTAGAGCCTTTGGTGAGGCCCGTGTGGTTGTAGACCACGTCCAGCACCACGCCCAGCCCGCGGTCATGGAAACCCTTCACCATCTGCTTGAATTCCTTGATGCGGACCTCGGCGTGGAAAGGATCTGAGGAATAAGAGCCCTCGGGCACGTTGTAGTTCTGCGGATCATAGCCCCAGTTGAACTGCGGTTTGTTTAAGGCAGATTCGTCAATGGAGCGGTGGTCAAAGGAGGGCAACAGGTGAATGTGCGTCACGCCCAGGTCCTTCATGTGGTCAATGCCGGTAGCCTGTCCTGCTTTGTTTTTGGTGCCAGGCTCTACCAGGCCAAGGAACTTACCCACATTCTTGCTGCCCGAGGAAGGGTGCGTGGTGATGTCGCGCACGTGGGCTTCCCATAGAACCACTTCATTAGGCGTTTTTACGGAAGGTCCTTTGTCCTGCGCCCAACCGGCGGGGTTAGTGGAAGCCAAATCAAGCACCATGGCCCGCTGCCCGTTCACACCCACTGCTGTGGCATAGATGCCGGGCGTTTCGTCCAACCAGTGGCCGCCGGTTTTTACGTGGAAGGTATAGTACACGCCCTTCAGGTCTCGCTTCACGGTGAGTGACCACAAGCCTTTCTCACCTTTCACCATAGACAATTTTTCCCGCGCCGAGCCGCCGTTGCCCTGGTCAAAGAGTTTTACCACCACTTCTTCCGCCACCGGAGACCAAAGCTTGAAGGTAGTAGCCTTCGGGGAATACGTCGTCCAGAGGTCCGCCTCTACAGGGGTAGGGTACTGGTCAAACTTATGGGACTGTGCCCAAACGCCGGAAGAACTCATCAGGTACAGGAAGATTAGGAGTGCTGAAAAAGACTTACGTCGTTTCATTGATTTAGGTGAAAAGCGGTGGAATTTGAGGTAAAATTAACAAAGCGGCCTTAAATCACCCCACCTGTAGCGTGAATTAAGGCCGCTTTTATAAAATCAGAGTAAAACGGAGCAGCGCGCCTACTCCGCCTTGACGCGGCGCGAAAGCAGGGCCACGCTCACGCCCATAAGCGCGATAATGGCAAAGGACAGGCGCAAACTGCTCAGGCCCGCCAGCATGCCAATGAGGGGAGGACCCACCAGGAATCCGGCAAAGCCGATGGTAGACACCGCCGCCAGGGCCATGCTGGGCGCCATGGTTTTGCTTTTCCCGGCCACACCGTACACCAGCGGCACCACCGCCGATACCCCGGCCCCCACCAGCAGAAAACCAATGATAGCCGTGACCATGTGCGGGAAGATCACCGAGATGGCCAGCCCAAACGCGGTAAGCGTACCGCTGAGCTGCAGCACCTTTTTCAGGCCCAGTTTGGTGGTGAGCCAATCGGCGATGAAGCGGGTGAAAGCCATGGTGCTCATGAAGGCGGTATAACCGGCGGCGATCCAGGCTTTCTGGGCACCCACCACTTTCTGGAAATACACACCGCTCCAGTCAAACATGGCGCCTTCGCAGATAAGGGAGCAGAACGCAATCAAGCCCAAACCCATGAGCGACTTGTCTGGCATGACAAACAGCGGCTGATCTGCGGGGGCGGGGGCATCTTTGGGCCAGAGGTACTGGTAGGCAATGGCCAGACCCGCAATTATCACCGCCATAATAATAAAGAAATGCTGCAGCGGCTCCACATCGGCCCCGATCATGAGCGTACCAATGGCGGCACCCACAAAACCGGCCAGGCTCCACAAACCGTGGAAAGAAGCCATGATGGATTTATTGTAAAGGCTTTCCACACCCACGGCCTGCGTATTTACCGAGATATTGGCCATGTTGCTCCCAAAGCCAAAGAGGAACAGCACCAGGGTAAGGTGCAGCACACTCTGGCTCATGCCAATGAGCACCAGGGTGGAACTGTATAAAAGCAGGGCAATGGTGACCACCTTTCGGCTGCCTATTTTAGAGGTAAGCCAACCCGTGAACGGCAAAGACAACATCAGGCCCACCGGCAGCGCGAAGAGCACGGCGCCTAACTCAGCCTCGGAGAGATGCAGTTTTTGCTGGATGGAAGGTATGCGGGAACCCCAGCTGGAAAAGCAAAGGCCCAGCATGAAAAACAGGGTGCCAACGGCTATTCTATGGGTTTTTCTGGAGAGGGGGAGAGAAGCAGAAGAAAGCATGAGCGAATAAAATTCGGGCAAAAATACATCTTTCTACGGGAAGGAACTAAACAAGGGCGGTTTCTGTACATGGCTATAACCGTGGTTTCGCCTGTAAACCAAGCACTAGTGGCCTGTGCGCACCAGCCCGGCAGAAGGCGATTAATCCCGCAAAAACAACTCCTACCTGTCTTTTTATACATTTAATGTACAAACCGCTATCAGAGGAAAAAACCTCTACGCGCCTGGAAGAAATGCTCTCTTCTACCGGAAAAATTTTCCTGCAGATTGATCTTCAGCCCCAAGGGCCCTGGATCTATAACAACTGGATTGGGTACCCCACCCATGACAACGTGGCCAAAGGGGCCTTCAAATATTTGGACTGGATGCAAGCCAAAGGCTGCTCCGCCGTACTGAACGATAACCGGAACCTGGTGGGCCGTTGGGATGGGTCAATGGATTGGCTGGAGCAGAACTGGATTCCGTATGCCGTAAAATCCGGCCTGAAATACTGGGCCCACCTGGATAACCTCAGCACTTTCTCGGCGCAGTCTGCAGATCAGCTGCAGGCCCGTATCAAAGGCAAATTTGAAGTAAAACTCTTCGAAGACCGTGCCGCCGCCGAAACCTGGCTTACCCAATGCCTGAAAAAGAGCCGATAAGGCACCGTCAAGCATGATTCCTGCTTACCTTCAAATCCAGATACTGACCTGGTGCGGAGAGGCGATATTTCCGTTTTAAAGACCTTTTAAATTAATCAGGCTGAAAATGCGCAGGCATTTACCAGGGCTTTTGCGCTCCATTTTTAATATACCGGCCATAAAACAGGCTGAATAAAAAGAGAATCCGGATTCCTTCTGATGTGCTCAGGAAGAATCCGGATTCTCTTTTTGGTAATATGAAAGGCGTTTTTGGGCTGTTTCAATTCAAACAGGCCTGAAACGCTTATTTACCTGTGCCTTTGATGATGGTGAGCATGTTCATTTCAAGGGTAGGATAGGCGGTCTCCACAATGCGGCCCAGTTCTTTGCCCTCGCGGTACAGAATAAAAGTGGGCACGGCCGTGATATTGTCCAGTTTCTCCTCACCGTTGGGGCCGGTTTTGTCTTCGCGCAGGCTAATAAGGTGCAGGCGGGAATGCGGGAAATGGGCCTGGTCCAGTAGCTTGTAGAAGCGGGGTACATCGCGCTGGCTGTCCTCACACCAGCTGCCCATATAGGCTTTCACGGTGATGTTCTCCAGCAAAGGCACCAGTTCTTCCATGATCTTCTGGTTGGGCGTATAGCGTTGGTAGGCCGGGTGGAACCAGGTGCTGTAAGGCGCATTCTCAAAAGCAGCGCGGTCCACGGCCCCAATAAGGATGTTCTCGTTGCCAGCTTTGTTTTTCTCCTCCCGGTTCTTGTTCGCGTCCAGACCTGTTTGCCCGGCGGCAGAGTACCCAGACTGTTCAACGGAAGAATTAGCGGCCGGGCGGGAGCAGGCAACAACCCCCAGGGCCAGGAAAGGAACAAAACACAAACGGAAATGCATCTGCAAAGTATTTTAAAGAAGTTAAGACACGGAGATGAAGGAGAAACGAATTTTCCTGCGCAAAAGATATCCTCTGGCCAGATTCTGTTTTAGACAGTCTCCAGCGCCCTTGGTGCCTCCAGGTCCACGAACTCTCCTTCCCAACGGGCGATGACAGCGGTGGCCAGACAGTTCCCGATCACGTTTACCGAGGTCCGGGCCATGTCCATGAGTTCGTCAATGCCCAGGATGATGAAGATAGGCTCTACCGGCAGGTTGAAAGACGCGGCTGTACCCAAAAGAATTACCAAAGAAGCGCGCGGCACCCCGGCAATCCCTTTACTCGTCAACATCAGGGTGAAAACCATCAACAACTGCTGCTCCCAAGGCATCTCAATACCCGCGGCCTGCGCCACGAAGATAGACGCCAGTGACAGGTACAGGGTGGAACCGTCCAGGTTGAAGCTGTAGCCCATGGGCATCACAAAGGCCACAATCTTCCGTGGCACCCCAATAGATTCCATCGCTTCCATGGCGCGCGGCAGAGCGGCCTCAGAACTGGTGGTAGCGAAAGCAATAGACACCGGCTCCGCGATGGCCTGCACAAACATTTTCACCGGAATTCTAAAAATCAACGCTACAGGCAGCAATACTAAAAGCAGGAACGCGATGAGCGCCACGTACAGCGTAGCCAGCAGTTTGAAGAGGTTCACCAGAATCCCGAAGCCCATGTGACCCACGGTGTAGGCGATGGCAGCACCCACCGCAATAGGCGCGAAGAACATGATGATGTTGGTGAACTTGAACATGGTCTCCGCGAGGCTCTCGGTTACTTCCAGCAACGGGCGGCGCTTACGCTCATTCAGCATAGCCAGGGCAATCCCGAAGAGCACGCTGAACACCACAATCTGCAGTACCTGTCCCTCGGCCACCGATTTGGCGATGTTCTCCGGGAAGATGTGCAGGATGATGTCTTGCCAGGTCTGGGCGGGCGGCGCAGTGATCTCGCTGCTGGTCTGGCCTTTGAGCTGGATACCATCGCCGGCGCGGCTCAGGTTGATGGCGGCCAACCCAATGAAAAGGGCAATGGTGGTCACAATCTCAAAGTAGACCAGGGCCTTCACGCCCATCTTGCCCACCTGTTTCAGGTTAGAGTGACCGGCAATGCCCACCACCAGCGTAGCGAAAATGAGCGGCGCAATGATGGTTTTCACCATCTTCAGGAAAATCTTGCTTAAAACATTCAGGCCCTGTGCGAAATCAGGGAAAGAGTAGCCTATCTCAGCGCCTACCACCATGCTCACCAGAATCCAGGTGGTGAGGGATTTCTTCTGGCGGGCAAACAGCAGGAGCACTGCAATACCCACCCAGCGGATACCGGTCAGGGCTACTTCGGGGAGAGAGAGAAGGCCGTAGTTCTGGCACAACGTGAGCACAACAGCCACCGTGAGAATCACAAAAGCCGAGATGGCGAGCGTGGATTTTTTCATAAATGAATTAAGCTCCCTTCCTTCAGGAAAAAGGAAGAGCGGAGGTTTTGGTTTAGTTTGTTCGCCGGCCCAAAAGAGCTGGCTAAGGTCTTGGAACCTACAAATATACTTTTTTCTTCCGGTTCCTAAAGAGGCAAGGCGTTCTGGGGCCGTTTTTGAAAGATGCGGGCAAAAGCACGAATTTTATTGGCCTTTGCGTCTTTTTTACTACACTTGAGGCTTGCAACCCCTACTATTTACTATGCTACTTTGGAATTTGGAGGCCCGGGACCTCACCTTGCGCTATACCTGGAAAATCTCCCGCAATGCCTCAGATGTGAAAACCAATCTGTTTGTGACCGTTGGTGACGAGAGATTTCAGGGAAGGGGAGAAGCCGCCCCCAACACCCGCTACGGCGAAACCCCCGTTCTGCTGCAAGAGCAGTTCCAGACCCTGCAGGCCAACGGCCTGTCCCACGTAGGTTCCGTGGAAGAACTGCAGCACCTCATGAGCCTGCACCCGGTGCTGCCCGCGCTCAGGTTCGCCATAGAATCGGCTTTTGTGCATTACCTCTGCCGGAAAAACGGACAGACGGTGACTGAGTTTTTAGGCGTACAATCCGTGGCCTCGGCCCCTACGGCGTATTCCTACCCCATCATGGACCCCGGTAAGATTGCCGCCTTCACCAAAGAACATGGCCTGCACCGGTTTGAGTATCTCAAAGTGAAGGTAAACCAGGAAAGCGGCCTAGACATGCTCTCTGAGGTGACCAAAGCCACAAACCAGGGCCTGATCATTGACGCCAATGAGGCCTGGCAGGACCCAGATTCCCTTATGCGCTTCTTTGAGGGGCTGAAAAGATACCCCGTGCTCATGATTGAACAGCCAATGCCTTCAGATCTGCAGGAAGAATACCTTTACCTGAAGAAACGCTCGCCCTATGATCTCTTCGCGGATGAATCTGTCACCGACCACGCCGACTGGGAACTGCTGCAGCAACAATTCCACGGGGTGAACATGAAACTCATGAAAGCCGGCGGCTACCTCAACGGACTGGCTATCCTGCAAAAGACCCGGGCCATGGGCCTGAAAACCATGATCGGGTGCATGATGGAAACGTCCATGGCCATCTGGTCGGCGCTGCAACTGGCCCACGGCGTGCACCTGCTGGACCTGGACGGCATGCTGGTGGTGAAAGATGAGCCATTCAAACTGGTAAAAGAAGAAGCCGGCCGCCTGTACCCCGTAGAACAGCCATAATGCTGAAAATATTGATTTAAGGCTGATTTCCAGAAACCGGCCTAAAACAGAACGCCTCCCAGATCATTGGGAGGCGTTCTGTTTTTACGTGAGAGAAGGGGCTACTGCTTTTTCTTTTCTTCGGTGGCCAGTTGCCCTTGGAGTTTGGCTAAGTCGGCGTCTAGTTTCTTAAGCTCGGTTTGGCTGGGCTTGTTCTGGACGGTTTTCTGCAGGAGCTCGCCCTTTTGCTGTAACACCCGCTGTTTTTCCTGTAGGAGCCTGAGGCGGTCGTTCATTTGTTGGGCCTGCAGGAGCTGTTTGCCTATGCCGGTGGTATCGCCGGTGATGGTGGTGCTTCTGTGCGTGATCACGGTGGTGCGGTGCATGTTGCCTTTGAGGTCTACATGGTCACCTTCATTCAACTGGATGGCCTCTCCACCCGATGCCGTCAGGGTGCCGTTGGGTTGCAGGGTGACGCCGTTGGGAAAAGTCCGGGCCTGGGTCAAGGGGGTGAATTGCTGGCCGTTTATTTCCATCATCTTGCCGTTGCGCATGATAAGGCCCTGCCGCAAAGGGGCGACGCTGGTAGTGGTGGTGCGGCCGCGCTCACTTTTCCCAATATAGGCATTCTGGGCCTGAACCATCTCCGGGGCAAGGGCAATGCCCAGAAAGAGGCCTCCGGCTAAAAGGTAACGTTGGATCATATAGGTCAATGGTGGTTTTGAGTATTTATACGATGATTTCTCTAAAACAGCCCGAAAACGGAGCTATGAGCTAGCTTACGCATTGGCGCTTTTCCGGCGCTCCTGCCAGTACTGGAAGATACCCGGAAGGATAGACAGCAGGATAATGACCGGAATAGCGTAGTGCAGATAGTCTTTCAACTGCGGAAACTGCTGGCCTAGGTAATAACTGGCCAATACCAGGGAGCAGATCCAGAGGGCGGTGCCCAAGCTGCTCAGGAGCAGGAACCTGGCCATTTCCATGCCGGTAACCCCAGCCAACAGCGGATTGAAGGTGCGCACCACCGGCACAAACTTGCCCAGCACAATGGCCATTTTGCCTTTCTCACGGTAGAACTTCTCAGCGCGCTCCAGGTTCTTGCGCTTGAAATACCAGGTGTCCTGCTTCCGGTAGAGTTTTTTGCCCATGCGGCGGCCTATGGTAAAGCCCAACAGGTCGCCAGCAATGCCTGCCGCGGTCATGCTGACCAGCAGTACGGCCAGCGGCACTGTGAGCACATCGGCGCCCGCCAATAATCCGGTAGCCAGCAAAAGGGAGTCGCCTCCGGGAATGACTAGCCCAATGAGCAGCCCGGTTTCCAGGAACACGATGGCCAGGATAAGGGTGAGGCCGCCGTACCGGATCATGTTCTCGGGGCTGGAGAACAGATCTGCCCAGGAAACCAAAAAAATGTCTGCCATGCGGTTATTAGAGATAGATTCACGGGAAATACGCACGAAGGAAGCCGGATGTTGGTAGTATCTTTGCGCCCGCCGCAGAAAAAGCCCCGCTAAGTTGCTGATTTTGCGGTAGGAACATATATTTGAGTATCGCCTGAAGACTGGAGGTTAAGATGAAAATAGAAGAAGAAATAAAGCAGAGTGTTTTCAAGGACGTTTACCAGAAAGCGTACATCAACGTGGTGTATACTTCTAACTGGTTGGAGCAAAGGCAGTCTGCTATGTTCAAGTCTTACGGGGTCACGCTGCCGCAGTACAACGTGTTGCGCATCCTGCGGGGACAGTTTCCCAAGCCGGCCACGGTGAACCTGCTCATAGATCGCATGCTGGACAAAACCTCCAACGCCTCGCGCATTGTAGACAAACTGGAAGCCAAGGAACTGGTTACCCGTGAGCAGTGCCCCACTGACCGCCGCACCGTGGATATCCTCATCACCCAGAAAGGACTTGATCTGCTCACCGAGATGGATGGCCTAGGCAACGCGGGTTTCACCGGCCTGAACAACCTGACTGAGGAAGAGGCCGAGGTTTTAAATAATCTCCTGGATAAAGTCAGAAGCTGAAATTTTTATACCTTATACCCTTAAAAGCAATTTCTACTAAACCACTTACCAGTATCTCCATGAAAAAAGTTTTACTCTCTGTTATGGTAGCGGCCGCTGTAGGGGTTTCTGCCTTTAAAATGGTGGCACCAGGCACGCCTGGCAAGGCAAAAGCCGCTGCAACCGTGGTGGCGCCCGCCGTTCAGAACTACAAAGTAGTCCCCGCTGAAAGCAAAATCACCTGGGTTGGCCGCAAGGTAACCGGCGAGCACACCGGCAACATCACGCTGGCCAGCGGTACCATTCTCCTGGAGAAAGCGAACCTGCGCGGCGGAACCTTCATCATGGACATGACCTCCATCACCAATACTGACCTGCAGGGCGGCTCAAACAAAAGACTCGTAGACCACCTCAAATCTGATGATTTCTTCTCGGTGGAGAAAAACCCTACGGCCAAGTTCGCCATCACCAACCTGACACCTAAGCAGAATGCCAAAGGCGATGCTGCCAACTACACCATCACCGGCGATCTTACCATCAAAGGCATTACAAACCAGATATCCTTCCCGGCGCTGGTAACCGTGAAAAAAGGCGTGGCCACCGCCAAAGCCAACCTCAAATTTGACCGTACCAAGTGGGATATCAAATTCCGCTCCGGCAACTTCTTTGAGAACCTGGGCGACAAAGCCATCATGGATGACGTTGAACTGAACATTGAGCTGGTAGCCAGACAAGAGGCAGTAGCCAAGAAATAAGCAGACCAAAACATACTAAAAGCGGCTAGGATCTTCCAGTAAGGTCCTGGCCGCTTTTTTGTGCCCTTTTTTCAAAACAGACCTCAATCTGAAGCAGGGAAGCACTGCCCAAAAGCAAGTATCCCGAAAATCGGTTTTTCCGGTTAATAGTTGATGTTTCCCCTCCTGGGAGGGTCAGAGGTGGGTTCCCTCTTTGAGCCCATTTCCATAAAATCAACCCGAAAACGAAAACCCGGAAGCTTAGCCTTCAGGGCCATGCTTCCGGGTTTTGGCAATTGGGGCAAAAAACTGGTTATGTCAAAGGGTGTTCTTTACCAAAGACCGGTTATAGTCAGGTTCCCAGTCATTGATGGGCAGGCAGATGCCTGGTGGGAGGTCCAGATCGGGTAAACCATCATTGATTGGTTCGCCCCCGTCATCATCGTTGTCATCTTGCGGCGGTACGCTCATTCTTTTACGTGGGGCCAGCGCCAAAAAGGCAATCAGGGCAAACATGGCCAAAGAGTATACGATCATCATAAAATCCGATGAGTTAAAAGTCTCACATCACATCCACAGCCTAGTAGGCGACTCTTTTTTGTTCAACGTATGGGGGCCTTGCTATGTTGACCGCATCGGCAAAAAAATATTTGAAGTTATGCCGGCCCTAATTGGTTTTCCAGGAAGGCGGGCGTAGCTTTGCCTCAGTTTAGGGGTGCCTTAATATAACGGGCTGAGATCATACCCATTGAACCTGATCCGGGTAATGCCGGCGAAGGGAAAAACAAGGGAACAAAACAGAGTGGGAGCACCGGCCCCTGGTGGCTCCTGGTTGTTTTATCTATTTTTCAATTTTCACATGAAAAAAGCTTTAGCCCTGCTCTTGGGCTGCCTGCTGCCTTGGTTTGCCATGGCACAGAACACTTTGTCTGGCCGCGTAGTAGATGCTGCCACCCAGGCTCCGCTTACTGGTAGCACCGTTACTTTGGGTACCGGGAACCGCGCCACCCTCACCGATGCCGCCGGCCGATTCACCTTCTCCAATCTGCCTGTCGGCGATTACAACCTGCAGATCAGCTACCTGGGCTACGCCAGCGCCACCCAGGCAGTCACCGTACCCGCGTCCCAGCCGCTGGACTTCAGCCTTACCCGCACCAGCGTGGCTACCAAAGAAGTACTGGTGACTGCCACCCGCGCCAATGAGAAAACCGGCACCACCTACACCAACGTGACCAAACAAGAACTGGAGAGCCGCAATTTTGGGCAGGATCTGCCTTATCTGCTGGAAAACACGCCTTCTTTGGTGACCAACTCAGATGCCGGCGCCGGGGTAGGCTACACCAGCATGCGCATCAGGGGCTCAGACATCACCCGCATCAACGTGACGGTGAACGGAATTCCGGTGAATGATGCCGAAAGCCACGGCGTTTTCTTCGTGAACATGCCAGATTTCGCCTCTTCTCTGCAGGATGTGCAGATTCAGCGCGGCGTGGGAACTTCGTCTAACGGACCGGGAGCCTTCGGCGCCAGCCTGAACCTGCAGACCCAGGATGCCAGCCCCGAAGCTTACGCCCGCACCGACAACGCCTTCGGCTCATACAACACCTGGAAAAACAACGTGCAGTTTGGCACCGGTCTGCTGGGCGGCAAATTCGCCGTGGACGGGCGCTTATCAAGAATCACCTCAGATGGCTACATTGACCGGGCTTCCTCCAACCTGAAGTCATTCTACCTGTCAGGAGGCTATTATGGAGCCAAGGATTTGCTGAAACTGGTGGTGTTTGGTGGCCATGAAGTCACTTACCAGGCCTGGAACGGGGTAGACGAGGAGACCCTGAAAACAGACCGCACCTTCAACTCCGCCGGCACTGATTACGGCAGCACCGATATCCCGTATGACAACGAGGTAGACGACTACCAGCAGTACCATTACCAACTACACTACGCCCACGAGTTCAGCCGGGCCCTTACCCTGAACGCCGCCCTGCACTATACCCGCGGTTTTGGGTTCTATGAGCAGTATAAGGTGAACGAACGCCTCACCAACTATAACATTCCGCCGGTGACGGCAGGTGGAGCAGCTATCACCCGCACCGATCTGGTGAGCCGCAAATGGCTGGACAATGATTTTTATGGCAGTACTTTCTCCCTGCAGTACAACGGACAGGGCAAACTCTCCGCGGTGCTGGGCGGCGGCTGGAACCGCTACGCCGGAGACCACTTCGGGGAGGTGATTTGGGCGCAGTACGCCTCCACCATCCGGCCGCGCCACCGCTACTACGAGGGCGATGCCCAGAAAACCGATTTCAACGTGTATGGCAAGGCCACATTGCAGGCCACCGAGAAACTGAGCCTCTTCGGGGATCTGCAGCTCCGCAGGGTAGATTACAAGGTGAACGGCATTGATGATGACCAACGCGACGTCACCACCCGTGCCGACTACAATTTCTTCAATCCGAAAGCGGGTATCACCTACGCCTTCTCAGGCCAGAACAGCCTGTATGCCTCGGTAGCGGTAGGTCACCGTGAGCCCACCCGCTCAGACTTTGTGGACCGTCCGGCCAACGATAGAGCCAAGGCAGAGCGCATGATCGACTACGAGGCCGGTTACCGCCTGAACTACCCCCTGGGAGAACTGAACGGCCTACCAGTGCGCTTCACCACTGATCTAACCTACTTCTACATGGACTACAAAGACCAACTGGTGCTGACCGGCCAGCTCAATAACGTAGGAACCGCCCTGAGGACCAACATCCCGGAAAGCTATCGCACCGGTGCAGAGTTGGCCGCCGGCGTGGGTCTGGGTGATTTGGCCCGTCTGTCTACCAACTTCTCCCTGAGCCGCAACCGCATCAAGCAGTTCACCGAGACCCTGCCCATTGACTACAACCCCGAGGATGTGGTGGTAAATCAGTATGACGAGACCACCATTGCGTATTCGCCTAGTTTTGTGACTTCTACCCAGATGGAGGTACAGCCCTTGACCGGCCTTCGGTTCGCGTTCCAGTTCAAGACCGTGAGTGAGCAATTCCTGGACAACACCGCCAGCCAGAATCGCCGCATCCGTCCTTATGAGGTAGGGGATGCCCGCGTGTTCTACCGTTTCAGACCGGTGAACTGGATGAAAGAAGTGGAACTGGGCCTAATGGTGAACAACGTCTTCAACGAAGAGTACGAAGCCAACGGCTATACCTTCACCGAGCTGTACGCCGGAGACGCCACCCGCTATGACTACAACTACTATTTCCCGCAGGCACCCCGCAATTTCATGGCCCAGATCAGCCTGCGCTTCTAAGCCTTTTTTATAAAAATCGACCTAAAATGGGAATTGGTCTGAATTAGGTTTTCACCTTTACCTGAAACAAAAATCGCCGGAGTTGCACATCAGATGCAACTCCGGCGATTTTTTTTGGGTCCATGCCCTACAAACGGTCACTCATCAAACCCATAACTAAACCCCAATACCTCAATATCTATGAAAAAGCTTTTCCCATTACTACTTCTTGCGGCACTCTTCTGTGTTGTTTCTCAGGCTGCGGCGCAGCGCAGAACGGACGCTGACTGGCTGCAACTGATTAAGAAAGACTACCGGCAGTTTGCCCGGGAATTCACCGCCGATTCACCCACCGACTTTGCCAAGACCCAGGAAGTGGTGCATTGGCTGGTGCAGCATTTTGAGTGGAAAGCCACCGATTACCAGAAACGCACGGTGGAACAGATCATCGCCCGGGGCGGAGGGAACTGCGCTGAACTGGCTTCCATCACTAAAGCCATGCTGAAAGAACTGCAGGTGCAGCAGCGCACGGTGCAGGAAATCAACCTCCACAAAGAAAGTGAGCAACGGCAGGAGAATGCCCGCCAGTTGGTGCAGGAAAAAGGAAACAGAGGGTCTGTCTTCGGACGGCAGCACAATGACCATGTCTGGCTGGAAGTGTACGATGCCGCCACCAAACAGTGGCAACCGGTAGATCCCTCGCTGGGTCTTGTGGGGCTGCAGGATTGGCTCAAGAGCCGCGTCCTTTTTGAGGAACGGCAGTTGCTGGACCCCACCGGCCATGACATGATTGTGCCCATGGCCATCTTTGTGTTGGGCTCCGGCGGAGAGCTGCTGGAAGACCGCACCCAGCACTACCTGGTGCAGGCCTTTAATCAATACTATGGCCAGCGGCTGCAAACTTTACCGGACTGGGCAGCCTGGCAATCTAGCCTTGCTACCCTGGGCCCGAAGTGCTACCAGGCGTTTACCGGGAAGACCAACTTGCACCAGTACGGTCAGGAGATTGCCCAATTAGGGCAAGTCTATCAAAAGCTGAAAGTCAGCTATAACTCCGCGAAGTAGGTGGCCGGGGTTTGTTTCTGCCCTGATTTCCTGAAAAGAGCCCTAAAACGAAGAGCCAAACCAGCGGCGTGAAAGGTTTTGCTAACAAGTGTTGGCAGAGGTGCGGTTTCTTGCTAAGTTTGGAAACAGACATCGAAGTTAACCCCAAAAACTATGGCTTCAGACAACTCCGGCGCCCCAGACTATTTCAACGTAGACGACCTGCTCACCGATGAGCACAAGCTTATCCGGCAGACCATGCGCGACTTCGTGAAGCGCGAAATCTCCCCCAACATTGAGAAATGGGCGCAGGACGCGCACTTCCCGTCTGAGATTGTGCCCAAGTTCGGTGAGATAGGAGCCTTCGGGCCAACCATCCCCACGGAGTACGGCGGCGGCGGGCTGGACTACATCAGTTACGGCATCATCATGCAGGAGATTGAGCGTGGCGACTCCGGAATGCGGTCCACGGCCTCGGTGCAGGGTTCTTTAGTCATGTACCCCATCTACGCCTACGGTTCTGAGGAGCAGCGCCGGAAATACCTGCCCAAGCTGGCCTCCGGTGAGTGGCTGGGCTGTTTCGGGTTAACAGAGCCAGATTTTGGGTCTAACCCGGGCGGTATGGTCACCAACATCAAAGACATGGGCGACCATTACCTGCTCAACGGCGCCAAGCTCTGGATTTCCAACTCGCCTGAGTCTCAGGTGGCCGTGGTGTGGGCCAAAAACGAACAGGGCCGCATCAAAGGCCTCATTGTGGAGCGCGGCATGGAAGGCTTCACCACCCCCGAGATCCACAACAAATGGAGTCTGCGTGCCTCCACCACTGGGGAGCTGGTGTTTGATAACGTGAAAGTGCCGAAAGAGAATCTGCTGCCCAACATAGACGGTCTCAAAGGTCCGCTGGGCTGTCTGGACTCTGCCCGCTACGGTATCTCTTGGGGTGCCATCGGAGCCGCCATTGACTGCTATGAAAGCGCCTTGAACTATGCTAAGCAGCGCATCCAGTTTGATAAACCCATCGCCTCTTTCCAACTCATACAGAAGAAACTGGCCGAGATGGTCACTGAAATTACTAAAGCCCAACTCATGGTTTGGCGTCTGGGTATGCTCAAAAACGAAGGGAAAGCCACCACCCAGCAGATTTCCATGGCCAAGCGCAACAGCGTAGACATGGCCCTGCACGTAGCCCGCGAGGCGCGGCAGATCCACGGCGGCATGGGCATCACCGGCGAATACCCCATCATGCGCCACATGATGAACCTGGAAAGCGTCATCACCTACGAGGGTACCCATGACATCCACCTGCTCATTACCGGCGCCGACATCACCGGCATTCAGGCTTTCAAATAGGCTTTGGTAGAGAGAAAAAATGGAAGAAAGTCAGAAAGACGCCTATTTTGGATTTGAGGATTTAGTAGATACCAAAAGCTTAGAAGAAGTAAAAGGCAGAAGGCGTGATTTGTTGCCTTGGTGGATGAAGATTTTTATCTGGATGTTCCTCCTCATGGCGGCTTTAGTACCTATAGGAGTAATCATGGCCGTTATGGGGTTAAGCTTTTCTATTTCTCTATATGGATTTGAGACCACCAACCCCATTTCGCCAACTGGTATTATCCTTACGTTGCTGATATTGATAAAGGGAGTAACCGCCTTCGGATTATGGACCGAAAAGGATTGGGCTGTCAAATTAGGGGTTTTTGATGCCATTATTGGCTTGGTGGCTTGTGTGATTGCCTTGTTTGTACTTCCTTTTGTGGATAGGTCTGAAGGTTTCGTTCTCAACTTCAAGCTAGATCCTATCCTGTTGGTTCTGTATCTATGGAAGCTCCAAAAAATAAAGCCCTATTGGGAAGCAGACCTCAGATAGGTTGAGGAGCAAAGCCATGTTAATGTGTTGGTTTCGTTTATGACCAAACCAGCATTAGAAATCTAAGAAAAGGCAGTTACGGGAACGTGGCTGCCTTTTCTGTTTTTAGGCTAAATATGAGAAAGTAAGGAAGGAATATTTTTGCTAAAATAATTGGTTTGGTTGATCTGTCTTGGTAAAAATAGTAGCAAAAAGATGGCTTTTTACACCAACAATGGAGCGTTTTTAGGCAGATAGCTGTTATCTTTACATCTGAATCTTTGCTTAGACCGCTAAGAGATTTTACACATGAGAGAAGACTATTTAAGCGGCTCTGCCGATAACTTTTCGCCCGCCGAGAAGGAGTTTGACAAGGCCCTCCGGCCTCTGGACTTCAGCGACTTCACCGGTCAGGCCAAGGTGGTGGAGAACCTGAAAGTATTTGTGGGGGCTGCCATCATGCGGGGCGAGGCACTTGACCACGTGCTGCTGCACGGACCTCCCGGCCTGGGTAAAACCACGCTTTCGCACATCATCGCCAACTCGCTGGGTTCCAATATCAAGATCACCTCTGGTCCGGTGCTGGATAAGCCTAGTGACCTGGCAGGCTTGCTCACGAACCTGGAGCGCAACGATGTGCTGTTCATTGATGAGATTCACCGCCTTAACCCCATTGTGGAGGAGTACCTGTACTCTGCCATGGAGGACTACAAGATAGATATCATGTTGGATTCGGGCCCTAATGCCCGCTCCGTGCAGATTTCTTTGAATCCGTTCACGCTCATTGGGGCTACCACACGTTCCGGTCTGTTGACCTCACCATTGCGGGCCCGTTTCGGGATTAACTCGCGGCTGGAGTACTATGATTCCAAGTTGTTGACTTCTATTGTACAGCGCTCCGCCGAGATCCTGGGTTCACCTATCTATGAGGATGCTGCCTTTGAGATTGCCCGCCGCAGCCGTGGTACACCGCGTATCGCCAACAACCTGCTGCGCCGTACCCGCGATTTCGCCCAGATCAAAGGCGACGGTACCATCACGGTGGAGATCGCACAGTTTGCCCTGAATGCTCTGGACGTGGACCATAACGGCCTGGACGAGATGGACAAACGTATCCTGAGCACCATCATTGACAAGTTCAAAGGTGGTCCGGTGGGTCTTTCCACCATCGCCACGGCCTGCGGCGAAGAAGCCGAGACCATTGAAGAGGTATACGAGCCATTCCTGATCCAGGAAGGCTACATAAAGCGCACCAGCCGGGGCCGCGAAGCCACCGAGGCCGCGTACCGTCACCTGGGCAAAATTCCACCTAACCACGTGCGCAGCGGTACCTTGTTTGACAACGCTGAGTAGCCGTTTTAAGGCTAATTAGGTGATAACAGGCTAAAACAGTAAGACACTACTCGTAGGAGCTGCGTTCACTATGAGGTAATAGTACTTGAAAATGTATGTGCAAACCTCACAGGTTTTAAAAACCTGTGAGGTTTTTCTTTTCCTGACTGCTTTATTCTGTTTTCTTGATCTCGGCGATCAACTCCACTTCTAAGACCACATTAGGCTCCAGCAACCGAACTACCTGTACCCAGGTGGCGGCTGGGGTGTGGGTGCCGTAGTACTTCTTCCGGACCAGGTGGTGCTTAGAGGTTTCCTCCATGTTGGTGGTGTACAGATTCTCTTTCACTACGTGGGTGAAATCAAGGTTATACTGCTTCAGAGTGGCTTGTAGGGTGCGGTACACCTGATCAATGGCTTTGTCCATGGGGCCGCTTGCCACGGTGCCGGAGATGTATAGAAGGTTGCCGCTGCGGTAGGCTTGGGCGTAATTCCATTCCTGGTTAGGACGGTACAGTTTTGGCGTGGCCCCGGTTTGTTCCTGGGCCTGTGACGTGTACGCCAGTAAAATAAGAAGGAGGGTAAAGAAAGATTTGGTCATAGTGTAGGCGAAAGTTTTTCATACTGACAGCCGAAACCAAAAACATCCCTACTCGCCTGTTTAGGAAGGGTCCATCTGCTAGGGATATAAACCACTTGGAAGGAAACCTCAGGGTTTATCCTCCACAACGGAGTGGAAGGATTTGTTTGCCAACCATGAGGTGTTTTGCGCCTATTTTCCCAGAAACGCACCCTTAACGCAGAAAAACGATGTAAGTGAAATTCTTTTCCCCCAATTTTGTTCTGTCCTCACAGCTTACCTCAATACCAATGTTCAATCTTGCCCCAAAGCATACCCTACTCATCAAGCAGAAAGCCCAGGAACTGGGTTTTATGTACTGTGGTGTGTCTAAGGCTGATTTCCTGGAGGAAGAGGCGCCCCGGCTGGAGAATTGGCTAAACCAGAACATGCATGGCCAGATGCACTACATGGCCAATCATTTTGACAAGCGTCTAGACCCGCGCCTGCTGGTGAAAGGAGCAAAATCGGTGGTGAGCCTGCTGCTGAATTATTACCCTGAGGAAACCCAGGCCGAGGATACTTTCCAGATTTCCAAATACGCTTATGGCCAGGATTACCACTTCGTGATCAAAGACAAGCTCAAAACGCTGTTCAACTACATTCAGGAAGAGATTGGTGAGGTGGGCGGACGCGTGTTTGTGGACTCGGCACCAGTCATGGACAAGGTGTGGGCGAAGAAAAGCGGGCTGGGCTGGGTAGGCAAGAACAGCAACCTCATCCGGCCGGGGGTGGGCAGTTTCTTTTTCATCGCGGAGCTCATCCTGGACCTGGAACTGGAGCCTGATGGGCCCATCAAAGACTATTGTGGTACCTGTACCAAATGCATGGATGCGTGCCCCACAGATGCCATCTCACAGCCGTACGTAGTAGACGGCAGCAAGTGCATCTCTTATTTCACCATTGAGCTGAAAGACCAGATTCCGCAGGAAGTGGAGGGGAAATTTGGGAATTGGGTATTTGGCTGCGACATTTGCCAGGATGTCTGCCCCTGGAACCGTTTCAGCAAAGCGCACCGTGAGCCGGCCTTCGCGCCCCATCCAGAGTTGCTCCACCTTTCCAAAACCGATTGGCTGGAGCTAACCCAGGAGGTTTTTAAGGATGTTTTCAGAAAATCGGCAGTGAAACGGACAGGGTTTGACGGGCTTACCCGCAACCTGCACTTTGTGGCCACTGAGCCCGTTCCTTCCCTAGGCAGTGAAGACGTTGCCGAAGACCTTATCTAAAATAGTGTTATAAGTGCCTGAGAAGTGATTGTAGCACCAATCGCGCAAGGTTTCCAACTCTTTGTGCATTAGCATCCGCATACTTTTCCGCAGTTCTTTTTCAAACAAACTCGAGTCAAAGCTTACTTTGTCTAAAATCAATTTCACGTACTCTAACATGTCTTTAAGTAAGATGTAATTTAATTTATGATGGATTAGATATTATGCAGACGCAAATATGCATCTTTTAATTCCATATATTAAAAGTTTTTGTGGAAATATTTATACTGATTAGGTTCGTATTTATACAAAAACAGGCCGAACTTGTACAAGTCCGGCCTGTTTTTGTATAATTTAAATAAATTAAGCAATAAAAGGCATTACAATTGCATTCACCTGGGCCACAGTCAACGGCTCATCAAAGGCCTCTGAAGCAGCATTGGCATCAATCGTGATCCCGCCGAAGGTACCGGTGATGTTCACGGTGGCTTGGGTAGTGTTTTCCTCACCGTCATAGATTCCCTGGAACTCGGCCGGAAGTCCGCCTCTGTCCTTCATGGTGATCCATGGTTTGAGGCCAGCCACGCCATTGGTCATGTCACGGCGCATACGGCGCAGGTGCGCGGCATGTCTCGCCTCTACCGAGTGGATCTGCAGGGCGGCCTGCAAAACGGTGTCATTGCTCATAAGGGCCGGAGCGGCTCCTTTGTAGGCCCTTACCCCAGTGTCTTCAAAGGCTTGGGCTACTGCCAGCATGGTTGGATAGCTGGTGAAGGTGGCGTTACCCAACAAGCCATTGGCGGTCCAGTCAAAGCTGGCATCGGTGTAGGTGGTGGGGGCAGCGCCGCCCATGCCTGAGATAGCGGCCCGCAGGAAGTCTACGTGCGCTTTTTCATGGTCACGGATGACCCCGAAAGCGGTTTTACCGGCGGCACTCGGGAAAATGTCTGTGGCAGCGGCTCTAAGGTAGAAGTGGTATTCCAGGTTTTCCAGCAACAGCGCAAACTCAAGCACCTCTCTCACCGATGGGTTGGCGGTTGTCTGTCCGTAGGCTTTGTTCAGCATAGACCCGAAGGCGATAGGAATAGCGGCAGCAGCCAGTTTCTTCCCGAACCCACCGAAGTGTTTGAAGACTTCGCGGCGCGGATCAATGCGGTCAAATATTTCCGGATCTACTTTCTCTACCTCTTTTAGTATATTGAAGATATTCATGGCTTTCTGTTGATTAGGTGGTTGGTAAACTGCTTGCGTTAATGGTTTCCTTGATGAAAGGCTGGGCGGCGGCCAATACCTGGGCTGGCGTAAGGGCTACATCTAGGCCGTTGGCGTCTACAATGTTGCCTGCGGTAATGCCGGCGGCGCCGCTGGCGAAGGTGCCGTTCTCAATCATGTCTCTGATCTCGGCGGCGTGTCTGGCTTCCACGGAAACAATTTTACCGGCAATGCTCAGGAATGCCGAGTTGGTAAGCAGTTTGCCCGCGCCATTGTAAGCGGCTACGCCCAGGTCTTCAAACGTTTTGGCGGTTGCCAGAATAGAGGCACGGCTAGCCAAAGCACTGGAAGGAAGGTTAGGCGTCAGGCTTGGGATGATTTGACTGGCGGCATTGGCGGTGATGGCGGCTTTGAAGAACTCGCGGTGCGCTACCTCGTGGTTACGGATGTCAGTGAGCACCTGTCTTTCTGTGGCGCTGGTGAACAGGGTGGAGAAATTAGGCAACGCTACCACCGCGGTATAGAACGCCGCCTCCAATTGCTCCAGGGCATAGGCGTAGTTCAGGATACCTACATCGCCGGAACCCAAGTTTACGGTACCAGACATGTTGGTGTTGGTCATGTCATCATCGTCATCGCAGCCTGCCAGTAAAAGTGCCGATGCTGCTACGCCTGCCCCAGTGTACTGAAGGAAAGAACGTCTGTTGAGAGGGTTTTTCAATCCCTGCAGGATGCCCTGCTCTGGAACTGAATTTGTGTTTTTTGCCATAGTTTTAAATAATTGAAGATGAAATAATTTCAATAGCCTAAGGCTTACCCATCCTTAGGCCATGCCCTGGCCCGGCTCCTTTCACCGGCGGAATTTGCGAGACCTACGAGGAGAGTTGTAGCCCCGGATTTCGGGTCCAGGAAAAAAAATGAGAATTGAGGTATTTCTTTTGGCAGGTTTCTGAACTATGCGCCAGATAGATAGGGAGGCTGAGCGGTTATTCGTACTTTTGTAAAAATTAAAAGACGGCTTTTCAGGGCCGTTTCAAAGAAAACAGATGAAAAAGGCGGTTATCTTCTTTCTATGGTTTATGGGCTGGGCTGCCTGGTGCAGCGCGCAGGGCCCTACCGTAGAATTTGGCCCTACCGCTATCCCCATTGACCAATATTTCACTATTTCTTTAAAGTCGCCTGGCGTGCGGCCGGCCAAAGTTGAAGGATTCCCAGAGATTGAAGGCTTGCAGAAAAGCACCCAGAAATCCTTTACCACCACCATAACCAGAGGCACCAAAACCTCTATGGTTTACACGCTCACCCAGCAATATGCCCCGCTCAAGGAAGGAGAGGTCACCGTAAAGCCCTTCACCCTGGTGGTAGACGGAAAGAACGTGGCGGTACCGGGTGTCAAGGTGAAAGTGGGACCATCGGTGCCTGCGGCTCCGGCACCTAAGGATAGCCTGGCCTCTCCTGTGCCCGCCACCGCGGCTGCGCCCGAGTTTGTAGACGTGAAAGAGAATGCCTTCCTCACGCTGCACGTGCCCAAAGAAAAGGTGTTTGTGGGGGAAGCGGTACCGGTCTCGCTATGGTTCTACGTAGCAGATGCCGACCTGGGCCTGCTGGATTTCTTTGAGTTTGAGTCGCAGATAGGCACCATTGTGCGGCAACTGAAACAGCGTAGCACCCTGGAGGAAGTGGTGCAGCAGGAGGAAATTCTGCCGGAGAAAATCAAGATAGGCGAGAAGCCGTTCACCCGCTACAAACTGTATGAGGCCATCCTGTTTCCCATCACACCGCAGCCGCTCAGCTTTCCGGTGGTGAGCCTGCGCATGATCAAATACAAGATCGCGAAAAATCCCTCGCTCCTCACCCAAAACCGGCTGCCGGAAAACAAAACCTACTCAGCGCAAAGCAAAGAAGTGACCGTGCGCGGATTGCCGTCGCACCCGCTACGGGACCAGGTAGCCGTAGGCGTTTTCCGCCTGGAAGAGCAGGTTTCCCGCAAAACCATTTCCCTTAACCAGAACCTGGTGTACCATTTCAACATCAAAGGCGAAGGCAACATCAGGACCCTGCCGGCCCCGCAGAGCATGGGTATCTCCAGCGAGCTGGAAATCTATTCCCCCGAGATACGGCAAAACCAACAAGTAACCCAGGGCCGGTTGGTGGGGAACAAGAC
Organism: Rufibacter aurantiacus; assembly: GCF_017916345.1. Lineage (NCBI taxonomy): Bacteria > Pseudomonadati > Bacteroidota > Cytophagia > Cytophagales > Hymenobacteraceae > Rufibacter > Rufibacter aurantiacus. The sequence continues at coordinate 765,102 of NZ_JAFMSV010000001.1, read as the reverse complement.
GTTCCGGTATTTCATTGTGGGCCGCCAGGCGGGCGAGTTCCCCTTGAAGGAGTTGTTCCAGTGGGTGTTTTTCAATCCCGTCACCGCCCGTTATGACACGCTAAAGCCAGCGCTTACGGTGCAGGTACGCGGCCAGGAGGACCAAAATAGTTTTATCAGGGCGCAAGATGTGGGCGATTTTTACAATATTGCCGCCACAGAAAGCAATGAGCTCATCAGCATAGACCAGTTCAAGGAAGTGCGCCTTTACACCAATGTGGTGCTGGGTCTGCTGCTGGGAGTGGCTTCGTTTATTTTCATACTAAAGAGGAAATGAGTAATACCTACGGATCCATTTTCCGGATCACCACCTTTGGGGAATCGCACGGGACGGCCGTTGGCGTAATTGTGGATGGCTGCCCTGCCGGCTTGCCCATCGCCATTGAGGAAATCCAGGCCGCCCTGGACCGCCGTCGCCCGGGGCAGTCCAAGATCACCACACCCCGCGATGAGAAAGACCAGGTGCAGATCCTCTCCGGCATTTTCAACGGCCAGACGCAGGGTACGCCCATCACGCTGGCGGTTTTCAACAAAGACCAGGCAAGCCATGATTACTCCCACATAGAAAACGCTTACAGGCCCTCGCACGCAGACTATACCTATACCGCAAAGTACGGCTCCCGCGATCACCGCGGCGGCGGCCGGAGCTCGGCTAGGGAGACGTTGGCCCGCGTAGCTGCCGGGGTGCTGGCCCAGAAGTTCCTGGCCCAGCAAGGCATCCAGATAACCGCCTATGTCTCGCAGGTAGGCCCTATCCACGCGCCCGCTGACTACACCAAGCTCGACCTGAGCCAGGTGGACAGCAACATTGTGCGCTGCCCACACCCCGAGACGGCCCAAACCATGATCCAGCTCATTGAGGAAACTCGCGACCGGCTGGATACTGTGGGTGGGGTAGTTTCCTGCGTGATCACTGGCGTTCCGGCTGGCCTGGGAGAACCGGTGTTTGACAAGCTGCATGCCGAGTTAGGCAAGGCCATGCTGAGCATCAACGCCGTGAAAGGCTTTGAATACGGCAGCGGCTTCGAGGGCGTAAGCATGTACGGCTCCCAACACAATGATGTCTTCTACACCGATGACGACGGCCAGGTGAAAACCCGCACCAACCATTCTGGCGGTATCCAGGGCGGTATCTCCAACGGACAAGACATCTATTTCAAAGTTGCCTTCAAGCCAGTGGCCACTATCCTGCAGCCACAGACTACCATTGACCAGAGCGGACAGGAGATCACCCTGAAAGGCAAAGGCCGGCATGACCCTTGCGTGTTGCCCCGCGCCGTGCCGATTGTAGATGCCATGGCGGCTCTGGTGCTCGCTGATTTTGTGTTGCGGCAGCGGACGAATAAAGTTTGATATGTTTAAGGCCTGTTTTGTGAAAAACAGGCCTTTTTTGTTTTTAAAAAGTTTGTTTTTGAGTGTGTTGGTTATCTTCTGGAGCCGCTTCACTGGTTACGTAGTCCGTTTGTGCTGGCGTGGCGCCGTTGTTAGCGTTAGCTCATAAGCTTTATTGTTGCATAGCTAGGCTCCGTGCGCTCACGGCCGCGAGGCCCCGCCTTCCGGCCTCGCGCTGCTGTTTTAGCCTTGGCAGGTTGGCCTGCCTGCGGCACCAGGTCTAAAACAAAGGCGCTCCACCGAAAGGCTGGAAAAGGAAATGAGTTTGCAGGAACGCCCCAGACCTCACAGGTTTTGAAAACCTGTGAGGTCTTCCTTTGTAGAAATGCAATGCCTTGTGTCTTCTGGGCCGGCAATTGGCACAGATAATCGCGGGACCTTCGGACCCTACGAGGTCTTTTGAGCAGACGGTATTGCAGATGAGCAGACGGTATTGCAGACGGGAAAGAGGCTCGCATTCCCGAATTCCTCTATTGGGAGGGGTAGGTTTACACCACTCAGTCCACGCATTCTGACATTTGCAGATTGTAGAGACCAGGCACCGCCTTGTCTCCAACGGCTCCTCCGCAACAACCGGGAGGTACCTACAAAGAACCTATCAATCATACCCGTCCCTATAAAACAAGATCAATTTGGAGGCCGATTTCCATAAATCAGCCGCTAAACAAACCCCAAATAACATCCAAAATCCTTACAAAATCACCAGCAGCCAAATTAAAGCTAGTACCGGCAACAGGTAGACGATGGAGTACTTGAACATGTATTGGAAGAAGGGGGGCATGTTGACGCCGGCTTGCTCGGCGATGGATTTCACCATGAAGTTGGGACCGTTGCCAATGTAGGTCATCGCGCCGAATAGTACTGATCCGATGGAGATGGCTTCCAGCACCAGCAGGGTCTCAGGGGTTTGGCCCAGGCCGTAGGCGAAGTTATAGACTTGGGTGGTGCTGGCATAGTTGAGGTGGTATTTGGCCATGCCCAAAGACAGAAAGTTGGCGTAGGTGGGGGCGTTGTCCAGCACGCCGGATAAAGAGCCCGCTACCCAGTAGAAGACTGAGGGGGTCAGTTTGGCGGCAAACTCGGGAGACGAGGCCAGTTCCGCGGAAAGTTGCAGGGCAGGCATCATGGTGAAGAAAATCCCGAAGAACAGAAATACCACCTCCAGAATGGGGTCAAAGGTGAAGTGGTTCCCGTTAAGGGCGGTTCGGCTGGCAAATTTGAAACACAGCAGGGCGGCCGCCAATTGCACCAGTTCCCGCACAAAAGAAACTTTGACGCCGCCTTCTAGCGGAATGTACGGCAACCAATCATAAGAGGCAGGGTTCAGGAAGGTAGCACCAATGATGACGCCCAACCAGAGCAGGTTGCGTTTGCCGGTAAAGAAGAACTCGGTTCTGGCTTCATTGCGGGCCTGCACCTCTGGTTTAGGCGTAAAGGTTTCTTTGTTGCGGCTATCCAGAATAAAGAAAATCAGGCATAAGGCGCCCACGGCAATAACCCAGGGCGTGAAAAGGTGCTGCAGGGTCCAGAAAAAAGGCACGCCTTTGAGGAAACCGATGAACAGCGGAGGATCGCCCAGCGGAGTCAACAAGCCTCCGGCGTTGCTCACGATAAAGATGAAGAATACGATCTGGTAAGGCTTGATGCGGTGGTTGTTTAGCCTGATGAATGGCCTGATCAGCAGGAGAGAGGCCCCTGTGGTGCCTATCAGGTTGGCAATAATGGCGCCGAAGAGCAGAATCCCTACGTTGATGAGCGGCGTGGCATTGGCGTTGGCGTTGATGTAGATTCCGCCCGCGGCGATGTACAGAGAACTCAGCAGAATGGCGAAAGAGGCATACTCGGCCAGGGTCTCTACCGGCAGGTGCGTGTCATGCAGCACAAAAAGGTAATAGGCCAGTACCAGCAAACCCAATCCAACGGATATTTTCTTGAATTGATGGTGCCAGAAACCCGGGAAGAAAATAGGGCCCGTGGCAATTAGGCCAATCAGCAAGGCGAAGGGAGCGATAAGGAAACCAGGTACATCTGGTGCGGTGGCCGCCAACAGAACGGTGTCAAAAAGCATAGGCGCGTGATGAAGGAAGGAGCAATCCGGATAAAGTTAAGGTTTATCCGGGAAAGGGTGGGCGTTTAGGGCCTGGTTTAAGTAAAACCGGCTTAAAACACAGAATGGGCGGTACCCAAGAAGTAACTAACAGGTATCGGAAATTCTCACTAATTTTGGAAACTTAAATACCTGAGCGTAAGTTTTTACTTTATATAAAGAAGACAGCCATGACTGAAAATACAACCAAACCGGTTTCTGTGTACGCCGAGGCGAACCCTAACCCGGAGTCAATGAAATTTGTCCTGAACTCAACCTTGTTGGGAGAGGGCGGAAGCGTGGACTATCCAACCGTGGAAAGTGCCGCAGATTCTCCTTTCGCGCAGGAGCTGTTCAACTTTGACTACGTTTCCCGCGTGTTCATCGCGAGCAACTTTGTCACCGTAACCAAGAACTCTCCGGTGCAGTGGCCGCATTTGATCCCTGAGCTGAGAACGTTCATCAAATCATACGTAGAGGCTGGCGGACCTATTTTCCTGGGCAACCCGGTAACTACCAGCGCGGCATCGGCTGCTGCCGAGGTTCCTGCTGACCTTTCTGCTGAGGACACTGAAATCTCGCAGAAAGTGATTGACCTGCTGGAAAACTACGTACGCCCGGCCGTGGAGCAGGATGGTGGAAACATCACTTTCCGTTCTTACAAAGAAGGCGTAGTAACGGTGAACCTGCAAGGTTCGTGCAGCGGCTGCCCGTCTGCCACCGTTACCCTCAAAGCCGGTATTGAGAACCTGCTGAAGCGCATGGTACCAGAAGTAACCGAAGTGGTTGCTGAAGGCGTTGTGCTCTAAGAAATAATCTAACTACATGAAAAAGGCCCTGCTCTGTCAGGGCCTTTTTCATTCATGGGCTTTTCTGTTTCAGAGAGAAAGAGTTGGGTTTTTAGGCCGATTTTGGCCTTTTAGGCTCGTTCTATATTCCGGCAACGGTATATTTCCATTTCTTTTGCCTATTTTGAAAGCAGATTCCAAAATATACCCTAATGTCAACAACTGCTTCTAAGCACCCCAAAGGCTTGTATTATCTGTTCCTGGCGGAAATGTGGGAACGCTTCGGCTATTACCTCATGATAGGTATTTTCTTCCTGTACATGACCGATACCCAGAGCGGCGGAATGGGGTTGCCCAAAGACCAGGGCTCCGATATCTACGGAACCTTCATTGCCCTGGTATTCTTAACGCCTTTCATCGGCGGACTCCTGGCCGATAGACTCCTGGGTTACCGCCTGTCCATCACCATTGGCGGAGTTCTCATGGGGCTGGGCTACTGCGGCCTGGCCATGCCCGGTGATGCCTTCTTCTACCTTTCGCTGGCCCTTATTGTGATCGGGAACGGGTTCTTCAAAGCCAATATCTCTACGCTGCTGGGTAACTTGTACTCAGAGCCGCAATATCTGCCCAAGAAAGACACCGGGTACAACATCTTTTACATGGGCATTAACGTGGGGGCCTTTATCTGCAACTTTGTGGCGGCTTACCTGCGCAACAAATACGGCTGGGGCTTCGCTTTTCTGGCGGCCGGTATTGGTATGTTCATAGGCCTCATCATCTTCTGGGCCGGAAATAAAACCCACCGCGACTACGACATCCGGAAACCCGCCCAACCCCATGACATGCCGCTATGGAAGGTTTTCGGGTTAGTTATTCTGCCGGCGATCATTGTTGGTGTGTTGAGCTGGGTCTTAATTCCAGGTGATGTGTTCGGGTCAGACTCTACTGATGCGTTCATCTTTGGTTCTATTCCCATTATCCTGTTCTATGTGAGCCTCTGGGCCCGTGCCTCTAAGGAAGACAAGAACCCTATTGCGGCGCTGCTCTCTATTTTTGCGGTGGTGGTGGTGTTCTGGGGCGTGTTCAAGCAAAACGGTACCGCCCTCACCACCTGGGCCGAGTATTATACTGACCGTAGCCTGCCCGAAGTGCTGGAGAAACCAGCCGCTTCTTTGGGGATGGTGCAGCAAGTGGATGCCAAAACCACCACCGTTCCAGATTTTGACGCCGCTTTCCGTACCCGCACCGATGCCGATGGCAAGGTGATCACCAAAGAAGGACCCGCCCCCTACCTGAACAACCTGCCCAAAGAAGAATGGCCGCAGGAAGGAAACTCCCTCTCACTTATTTCCACCGAGCTGTTCCAATCCATCAACCCGTTCTTCGTGATTGCCTTAACGCCATTGGTGGTAGGCTTCTTTGGGTTGCTGCGCCGGAACGGAAAAGAACCCAGCACACCGGCAAAAATGGCCTTGGGCTTATTCATTACCGGCCTTTCTACCCTGGTAATGGTAGGCGCTGTATGGGCCGGCGATAATGGCCAATTCAAAGTATCCAGCCTGTGGCTCGTGGGGACTTATTTTGTGGTCACCCTGGGCGAACTCTGCCTCAGCCCGATGGGCTTGTCTCTGGTCTCCAAAGTTAGTCCGCCGCGCCTGACAGCCCTCATGATGGGCGGCTGGTTTATCGCTACCTCTATAGGGAACAAACTATCCGGTATCCTGGCCAGCCTCTGGGACACCTACGATGACAAACAGTACTTCTTCTGGGTGAATTTCGCGGTAACGGTCTCTGCGGCTCTGGCCCTCGTGCTCATGCTCAAGTGGCTCCGCCGAATTATGGAAAAGCCAGCTATCTAACCTAAAAGCAAATCGGGTAATTGCCCGATAAAGAAAACGAAAGGCCGCATGGAATTAGTTATCCATGCGGCCTTTCGTTTTTGGTAGTGTGTAGTCCTAGCCAGTCCCATTTTCGTTCCCCGTTTCATTGGTTTGTCCCCTGACAGACCAACCCACAGGCGGAAGGTTTTGAGCTTGATCTTTCGGTCTGTCAGGTGACAGATCGAAAGATCAAGCTCAAAACATGTTATTCCCCTCCTTGGAGGGGTGCGTACCTCTTTTCCTGATAATCCGAACAAGGTATTTCCGCTTTTTCTGATTTGACGCTATTTTACCCAAAACTGCTCTAAAACGCCATCGGCGACTACCCAACCCTTAAAGCTGGATAGCCGCCGATGGCGCTTTATTCACAAAAGAGTCCTTTTACAACAAGATACCAGCTAGTGCAGCTGACATGTAAGAGGCCAGCGTACCGCAGATCAAGGCTTTCAAGCCGAGGGCGGCAAGGTCTTTTCTACGTTCTGGTACCAACTGCCCGATACCACCTACCTGAATAGCGATAGAGCTGAAATTGGCGAAACCACAAAGAGCAAAAGAAGTGATAAGCAAAGTCTTAGGGTGCAGGTTGGCCTTAATGGCAGCCAGGTCAAGGTAGGCCACAAACTCGTTAATCACGATCTTGGTACCCATCAGGGAGCCGGCGGTAAACATATCTTGGGAAGGAACACCCATGGCCAGAGCGAAAAGGGAGAACACGCTGCCTAACAGGCTCTTCATACTCAGGTTTTCCAACGGAATACCAACAGCATCCAGGGACATTCCCATACCGGCCAGAGATCTACCTATAAAGCCCAGGAAATAGTCTAGCAATGCAATCAGGGCGATGAAGCCTACGAGCATGGCTACCACGTTCAAACCTACGCGAAGTCCGTCTGAAGCGCCGTGAGAGATGGCATCTACCAGGTTTGCGTCTTGTTTCTTTACCTCGATGCCTACTTTCCCTTTGGTCTCGGAAACCTCGGTCTCCGGGAAAACAATCTTGGAGATCACCAGGGCGCCGGGGGCAGCCATGATACTGGCGGCAATGAGGTACTCCGCGGGAACGCCAAGCGCGATGTACACCGCCATCACACCACCCGCAATACAAGCCATACTGCCGGCCATGGATGCCAAAAGCTCAGAGTTGGTCATGGTTGGCAGGTAAGGCTTGATCATGATCTGGGCTTCTACCTGACCCACGAACACGCTGGCCACGTTGGAAACCGCCTCGCTACCGCTTACCCCCATAAGTTTGTGCACGCCCCGCGCCACTACAGACACAATGCGCTGCATTAACCCTATATGGTAGGCAATGCTCACCAGCACCGCCACAAAAATGATAGTAGGCACAATCTTGAAGAAGAAGATTACGTCATTACCCACCCCGAAGGCCCGGTCCATTTTCTCTTTGTTCACCAGCGCCCCGAACACGAACTCCGCGCCGCGGTCAGAGAAACTCAGGATTTGGGTGATGTAGTGCCCCAGTTTCTGGAAAATCATCTGCCCGAAAGGCACTTTCAGGATAAAAAAAGCCAGTCCAAGCTGGAGCGCAAGGCCCACCACCACCAGCCTCACGTTGATGGCTTTCCGGTTATTGGAAAGTAAGAATGCAATACCTAAGATTAGAACAATGCCAATCAGGCCGGTAAATCGGTTCATATAAAATTGAAAGGTTTTTTGATGTTAGTTGGGTTTGGGGCTACCAATGACCAGTAATTTGTATGGATCATTTTGAACGTCTCAGGTATTTACGTTGACTACCAGGCCTGCCCAAAAAGGAAAGGAAGTGAAAAGGAACAGGCAAATGCAGCAACGTCGTCACGGCGAAAACGGTCCTGGAAGACGTCATGTAGGATATGTTAAAAAACATGGTGACAAAAATACAGATATTTACCTGTAAAACCTTAGCCCCTAAAATTTTATCTGTTCACCTTCGGCGCAGAAGGTTGGTCCTTTTTCTAATTGCCAGTGAATTGTTCTTTTTCCATGAAAATGGGTCCTACATCCTTAGTCCCGAAGCATCAGGAAAGATCTGGGGTTTAAGTTTGTTTAGGGCCGATTTTTCAATAAATGGCTCTAAAAGCCGGGCGTGAGCCAGCGAGAAAGGTTGGCGTAATTGGGAAAGTTTACCCGATCCAGCTTTCAGGAATATGTATTTGACTTTGAGTTGGTTTAGGACAGGAGTGGACCCAGAGGAACTACCTCTGAGGCCCTAAATGAGGATGGTTTCTGAGATTATTCGTTTCTTGTAAGAAATAAGTCATAAATATGGATAATACAAAGCAATTGCACCGCACATTGGGCCTTAAGCTGGTAGTGGTGGTGGTGATTGGCAACATTATAGGGTCTGGGGTGTACAAGAAAGTGGCGCCCATGGCCGCAGAGTTGCATTCGCCGGGGTGGGTGCTCATCTGCTGGATTTTAGGGGGAATCATCACCTTGTTCGGGGCTCTGAGTAATGCCGAGGTAGCCGGTCTGCTCGCCGATACGGGCGGCGAATACGCCTATTACAAGCGCATTTACAACCGCTTCTTCGCCTTTATCTACGGCTGGTCGCTGTTCTCCGTGATCCAGACGGCGGGTATTTCGTCGCTGGCCTACGTGTTTGCGCAGTCTTTGCACAGCCTGGCTGCGGTGCCGCCGCTGCTGCCGGAGTTAGCCGATGTGAGCATCGCGGGCATTTTCTATCCCTTCGCCGATTTCAACGTGAAACTCACGGCCATTCTGCTCATCATTTTTCTGACCTGGATCAACAGTCGTGGCGTGAAGGCAGGAGCCGGGCTGAGCACCGCCATTCTGGTTCTGGTGTTCATTGGCATTGGCCTTATCATCCTCTTTGGGTTGGGCAGCGGAAACGCCGACCTCAGCCGCAGCTTTGACCTGCAGACCTCCAACAATCAGCCGGTTTCGTTCAGCGCGGTGTTTGCGGCCATGCTCTCGGCGTTCTGGGCGTACCAGGGCTGGGCCTCGGTGGGCTTTGTGGGCGGCGAGATCAAAGATCCGCACGTGAACATTCCGCGCGGCATCACCATTGGCGTGTTCACCGTGATTGCCATTTACCTGTTGGTCAACGCCACTTATCTGGCGCTGCTGCCCATTCAGGAACTTGAGGGTATTTTCAAAGCCGGAAACCAGATTGCGGCCATTGAGGCGGTGAAAAGCTTCTGGGGTAGCGGCGGTGGCTTTTTCATTTCCATCCTGATTCTAGTGACTACTTTGGGCTGTACCAACGCCACCATCCTGGCCAGTTGCCGTACCTACTTTGCCATGGCGCGGGAGGGACTGTTCTTCCGGAAAGCGGCCAACCTGAACCAGGCCCAGGTACCCGCCAATTCGCTCTTGTTCCAGTGCGTGTGGGCCTGCGTGCTGGTGCTGTCCGGTACCTTTGACCAACTCACCGACATGATCATCTTCGCGGTGTTCATCTACTATGGCGCCACTACTTTAGGCGTATTCATCCTGCGCCGTAAGATGCCCGATGCCCCTCGCCCGTACAAAGCCTGGGGTTACCCGGTGGTGCCGGCCATCATGGTGATCTTCTGCGTGGCTCTGTTTTTCAATACGATCATTGTGCGTCCCCGGGAGGCAGGCATTGGCATGATCCTGATGCTGACCGGTATTCCCATGTACTATTGGTTTATGAAGAAGAACGTCTTAAATCAGGAGCCTGCCGAGATAGAGAAGCACGCTTAGGTTCGTCCTAGAGACTCGGCCTGCTGGTTTTAGACCCGTTTTGATCAAAACGGGCCTAAAACCAGCAGGCCGAGTCATTTTAAAGCAGTTCTGTTTTAAGCAAATCAATGCAAAGCCCGTCTTTTGACCATTCCGCCGTCAGTGTCGTCAATGCTTTGCTGGATGAGGAAGGCTTCGGGGTCAATGAATTTTACTTCTTTGCGCAGGGCTGGGATTTCTAGTCTGGTCACCACCGTGAAGATGATGTCGATCTCCAGGTTATCGCCCCGTTTCCCGAAACCTCTTTTGCCCTGGTAAATGGTGACGCCGCGGCCTAGTTTCTCGGTGATGGCCACCCGTATCTGCTCGCTTTGCCGGGAAACGATGGTCACGCCGGTGTACTGCTCAATTCCATGCAAGAGAAAGTCGATCATCTTGGAGGCGGAGAAATACGTGAGGATGGAGTAAAGCGCCACATCCACGCCCAGGAAAAAAGCGGCGGTACAGAAGATGATGATGTTGAGCAGCAGGATCACGTCACTCACTTTCATCAACGGGTACAGTTTGCTCACCAGCACGGCGGCCACCTCGGTACCGTCCAGCACGGCGCCCCCGCGCATGGCAAAGCCGATGCCCAGACCAATGAAAACCCCACCGAAGATAGCCGTCAGCATCTTGTCTGAGGTGATATCCGGGAAAGTCACCACGGCCAAACACACCGATAGCCCCACAATGGCCAAGGCACTCTTAAAGGCGAACACCCGCCCTACATAGCGGTACCCCATGAAAATAAAGGGAAGGTTGATGACCACAATCAAAAGTGAGAGCGGTATCCCGAAGAGGTGCGTGATAAGCATGGAAATGCCCGTTACCCCGCCGTCAATGAAATGGCTGGAAAGCAGGAACCCTTTGAGCCCCATCGCCGCGGAAAGGATTCCTAGCAGAATGAGGGGAATGTTTTTGAGTTCGGCTCGGAAATCAACGTGTTGGGCGGCGGCGGAAATCATGGGTGGCAGAAGTATCTGGTGGAAGTCAGGAACGGACAGTTGCTTGCAAAGCAAGATAATGAAAATAGAGGGCTTGTCAGGCAAATCATCTAAGCCCAGAAAAGAAATTGCTCTGTTTACTTTTTAGGAGTCTTTTAGAAAAAGCAGGCCGAAAACGGGGCTTAAGGACAGAAAAAGCTGCCTTTTTTGCCTGCAAAGCCAATTAGAAAGGAGGGAGATGCCTGAAAGACTAAGGGTTAGGTTGGCATGGAGGCCTAAAAATTTTTAACTTTACGGTAATGCTGCACCGGGTATTCAGAAAAATAACGTCCCCTTTCAAGTTCTCCCTTATGGGAGTGATGCTGCTTTGGGCGCTCACCTTGCCCGGGCAGGAGGTGGAAGTTTATAAGTTTCTGCTGAGTTTTACCACGGGCAAACCGGCTCCGGCCACCACGTATCTGGAAAGAGGCGCGGGGAAATTATCGGCCGCAAAGGTGCAGCAGGAGGCTTTGCACGCCTTCAAAGATGCCAAGCCAGCCAAAACCCCGCTTCTGAAAGTAAGTCCGGCCGTGCTGGCCAAAACAACTGAGGCTTTTAATCCTCCGATACTCGCCTATCTACTGCCTTCCCCATCAGAGATTCCAGGGGAAGCATTTATCCAGAAACAATACCTCCTTTCTTCCCTTCAACCCAACGCCCCTTAGGTTTCCAGAGCCTTATCGGGAACCCGGAGGCCCGTGCCTCTTCTGTACTGGCGTACTTTCGCTGGTACGTTTTCCAGCCGTTTATTTAAAATCAAGTGGTTTTTACCTGTCACCGGACCCAGACATGCCGCTGGTTCATGGCGGATAAAAACTGCTCCTTCTTGCCTTTTCACTTTCAGACCGATTGCCGGAGAGTTGTTCTTTCCTGCGGTTGGTACCTCTATTTAGCATTCTGATGCTTTTTGCTGCCTCAACGTGGGCAGTAGAATTTTCTTTTCACCTGTTCATCTATGACGCATTTACCACATCTCATCATTGACTTAGGGTTGATACTGGGGGCTGCCGGTATCACTACCCTTCTATTCAAAAAACTGAAGCAGCCCTTGGTGCTGGGCTACATTATCGCGGGTTTACTCGTGGGGCCCCATTTTTCCCTGCTTCCCACCATCGTAGAACTGGAGAACATTAATATTTGGGCCGAGATAGGCGTGATTTTTCTATTGTTCAGCCTAGGGTTGGAGTTCAGCTTCAAGAAATTGGTAAAGGTGGGTGGGGCCTCTTCCATCATGGCTTTGATAGAAGTGGTGGTCATGCTGCTGTTGGGCTATCTCACCGGTAAGATCCTAGGCTGGACCACCATGGATAGTATTTTCCTGGGCGGTATTCTCTCCATTTCCTCCACCACCATCATCATCCGGGCCTTTGACGAACTGGGCGTGAAAACCCAACGGTTTGCCGGCCTGGTTTTTGGCGTTCTGATTGTGGAAGACTTGGTGGCTATTTTACTCATGGTGCTGCTTTCCACGGTGGCCGTGAGCCAGCAGTTTGCCGGTTCAGAAATGCTAACGGCGGTGCTCAAACTGGCTTTCTTCCTGATGCTCTGGTTCCTGGGCGGTATTTTCCTTATTCCTACCTTCCTCCGGAAAGCCAGCAAACTCATGAACGACGAGACGTTGCTCATTGTCTCCCTGGCGCTGTGCCTGCTCATGGTAATTTTGGCGGCCCAGGCCGGATTCTCGCCAGCCTTGGGAGCGTTTATCATGGGTTCTATTCTCGCTGAGACCACCAAAGCAGAGAAGATTGAACACCTCATTGCGTCGGTGAAAGACTTGTTTGGGGCCATCTTCTTTGTCTCAGTGGGTATCCTGATCAACCCGGCCATGATGGTGACCTACGCCGGACCCATTGCGCTTATCACCATTGTCACGTTGCTGGGCAAAGCCATCAGCATCACCGGGGGCGGTTTGATTTCCGGGCAAGGTCTCAAAACCTCTATTCAATCGGGGATGAGCGTGTCGCAGATTGGGGAGTTCTCGTTTATTATTGCCACCCTGGGGCTTACCTTAAACGTGACCAGCGAGTTTCTGTACCCGGTAGCGGTGGCGGTTTCGGCTATCACTACTTTCACTACTCCATACATGATTCGGCTGTCTGGTCCTTTGTACCAGTTTGCGGAGAGGGTGTTGCCGGAGAGGTGGCAGAAGTCTTTGAATGAGTATAGCTCCGGAACGCAGACCATCTCCACCACCAGCGACTGGAAACTGGTGCTCCGGTCTTACGTGATCAACCTGGTGGTGTACTCGGTCATCGTCATCAGTATTGTGCTTTTGTCGGCCCAGTACCTGAATCCGTTTATCACCCAAAATGTGGTGGAAGGCAACTTAGGCGACATCATCACCACGGTCATCACGCTGGTTTTTATGGCGCCGTTTCTCTGGGCTTTGGCGGTGCACCATCCGCAGAAAGAGGCACAGGGCCGCATCTGGGCTAACCGCAATTACCGCAGTTTGGTCATTGTTCTGGGTTTTGCCAGAATCGCCGTCGCTATCCTGTTCATTTGGTTCTTGCTGATCCAGTTCTTCTCGGTGCAACTGGCGTTCCTGGTAGGGTTGGTGATAGCGGCGCTCATGGTCATCTTCTCCAAAAAAATCCAGCGCTTTTACATCCGGATCGAGAACCGGTTTCTGCGGAACCTCAACGCCCGCGAGATCCAAGAAGCCTCCAAGATGCACCACACCATTACCCCCTGGAATGTTCATCTGACCAGCCTGGATGTGGCGCCCGAAGCCGAAGTGGTAGGAAAGACCTTGTATGAGCTGCAGATCCGGGAGAAGTACGGAGTTAATGTGGCCGTGATTGAACGGGGAGACCGCACCCTTATGGCGCCCACCCGCAACGAGCAACTCTTCCCTCATGATAAACTCTACGTGTTTGGTTCAGAAGAGCAAGTGGAGGCTTTCCGGCAGTTTATCCAGGCCAAGTCAATCTCCCCGTCAGACAGTGAGCGCGAAAATGTAAGTCTGCAGAAACTTCAAATCAAGAGCCACTCTGTTCTGCTGCACAAGTCTATCCGGAACTCCGGCATCAGAGAGAAAACCAAGGGGTTGATTGTGGGACTTGAGCGGAGAGGGGAGAGAATCCTTAACCCAGACTCTGAGATGGTGTTCCAGGAAGGAGACATCGTGTGGGTAGTAGGCATCCCCAGGAAAATAAAGTCTCTGGAGGGAGGCGATGTTCAGGCGATGTCCGCTTAGGTTAGACGGGTATCTTCTTGATGTTGTATGTAACCAGCCAACTATCCTGAAAAGTTGAACTTGTTAACTTCTGTTTCAGGGCTGTTTTCTTAGAATCGGCCTTGAAACAACAGGAAGTTTATGAGTTCAGTTTAGCTTTCAAGTAGAAACCTCTCCGTGCCATTCTTCCGTCCCATTGTTGGTGTTATCACCAACAATCCTTTATCGGCTCTTTTTTCAAAACTGCCTTTAAACTGAACTGAGTAGAAGTTGTTGGTGATAACATCAACAACGGCGGGCGCCTAAAGCTTTCAAAACCAATCTTAGCCCAGTTTCCTGGTTAATTCTTGGGCAGGCTTTAAACAGAATCCATTGCAATTACCATAGAAACAAAAAAGCCGGGCAGGTGCCCGGCTTTTTTTATGTGAGTAAGTTATTGCTGTTATTTCGCAGCAACCACGGTTGGCTTCACAGCTACCAGTTTCTCTCTATCTACGTTGGTAGTATCCACCACAATTGGGGCGGCGATGAACAAGGTAGAGTAAGTACCGGTCAAGGAACCGATCAACATCGCGAAGGAGAAGCCTCTCAGGGTTTCACCACCGAAGATGAACAGGATGATTACCACCAACAATACGGTTAAGTTGGTGATGATGGTACGGCTGAAGGTGCTGTTCAAGGCTGGGTTCACAATGTCACGGAACTTCATACGTGGGTTCTCATGAGAGAACTCCCGGATACGGTCAAACACTACCACGGTATCGTTGATTGAGTAACCAATGATGGTCAGGATAGACGCGATGAATACCTGGTCCATCTCGAAGGAAACCCCGAACAGGTTAGCGATGGTGAAGGCGGAGAATACCACCAACACGTCGTGGATCAAGGCGATTACCCCGCCCAAGCTGAACTGCCAGCGGCTGAAACGGAAGGCCAGGTAAATGAAGATACCCGCAAAGGCAAGTAATACCGCAATGATGGCTGTCTTCTGAATGTCATCGGCCATGGTGGCGCCCACTTTAGAAGAGCTTACAATCTGCGGGTTCAGGTTCTGGTATTCTTTCAGACCTTGTACCAGGGCAGTTCTTACGGTCTCATCGGCTTGGGTAGACTCATTCTCAGCGATGTAGCTGGTGGTGACTTTCAAGCGGTTAGGAGCACCGTAGGTTTTTACCTCAGTACCAGCGCCTTTGAACTCGTCATCCAGGGCAGATCTTACATCTGAGGCAGGAACCGCACTCTTGAAGTCTACCACGTAAGAACGACCGCCTTTGAAGTCAACGCCCAACGGCAGGTCGCCTTTAATGAACACGGCCACAATACCGAACAGGATAAAGATAGCAGACAAGATGTACGCTTTCTTACGATTGCCCAGGATATCGAACTTGATGTTTTTAAACCAGTTTCTGGAAAGCGGCGTCTCCAGGGAGATTGCGTTTGTGTCTTTGCCTTTGGTCATCCACTCAATCAGCAGGCGGGAAATGTATACCGCGGTGAAGAAAGAGGTAGCAATACCAATCATCAACGTGATGGCGAACCCTTTTACTGGACCGGAACCGAAGAAGTACAGGATGATACCCGCCAATAACGTGGTCACGTTGGAGTCAAAGATAGAGCTGAACGCTTTGCTGTAACCTCTTCTGATGGCTTCGCCCATGCTCATGCCGCCGTGCAATTCCTCTTTGATACGCTCAAAGATCAGTACGTTCGCATCCACAGACATACCCATGGTCAATACCATACCGGCAATACCAGGCAGGGTAAGGGCAGTACCAAACTGCGCCAGGATGCCAATGATGAAGAAGATGTTGAAGAACAGGGCGATGTTAGCGATCAGACCACCTTTGCTGTAGTAGGCAAACATGAACAGAACCACCAGACCCATACCGGCCAAAGAAGAAAGCAATCCCTGGTTGATGGCTTCCTGACCCAAAGAAGGACCTACAATGGCTTCTTCCACAATACGGGTAGGAGCTGGCATTTTACCGGCTTTCAGGATGTTGGCTAAGTCTTGCGCCTCTTCAATGGTGAAAGAACCAGAGATAGAAGAGTTACCACCGGCAATCTCGCTCTGTACCACTGGGGCAGAGTACACATAGTCATCCAACACAATAGCTACCTGACGACCGATGTTGTCACCAGTCAGACGCTGCCATTTCTTAGAACCGGCGGCGTTCATGCTCATGTTGATTTCTGGGCGACCTTGCTGGTCATAGTCCTGGCGGGCATCTGAGATGTACTCACCAGTCAAAGGAGCTTTGCCTTCGCGGCCTTTCTTCACTGCGTAAATTTCCAGGAACTCAGCACCGTCATTAGAAACGATTGGCTTCACGCCCCACAGGAACTTCATGTTCTGCGGGAACAGAGCTTTCACTTCCTGCTTCGCGAACAGCGCGTTTACTTTGGCGGTGTCACGCACATTGGTACCTAAGCCACCTGGCAGGGTAGTGAAAAGACGCGCCAGCAGAGAGCTTTGGTTAGGGTTGATAGAGTCTTTCTTGGCAGCAGCGCTGTCAGCGGGTTTGCTTAACTGGGCAGCCAAGGCAGAAGTATCAGCACCGGCGGCGGCAGTCAAAGATTTAGTGGTGTCAGCAGCAGAAGCCAGGGTAGAAGAAGGGGCAGCAGCGCCTTTCAGTTTGTTCGCGGCTTCTTCTTTTACCAGGTAGTCATTCAACTGAGTGAAATAAGGACCAAACTCCTGCACGCTCCAAACTTCCCAGAACTCCAGGTTAGCGGTTCCTTGCAACAGTTTACGAACACGCTCTGGGTTGTCAACGCCTGGCAACTCAATCTGGATACGGTTGGTGCCTTTCAGGTGCTGGATGTTAGGCTGGTTTACCCCGAATTTATCAATACGGGTACGCAGGATGTTGAAAGAACGGGCTACCGCATCATCAACCTCTTTGTTGATTACGTTCAGTACTTCCTTGTCTGTAGAGTTGTAGCTAAGAGAACGGGTGGTGCTGTTAGCGAAGATAGAAGCCAGTTTGCCGTTTGGCTGCAGCTCACGGTAAGACTGGTAGAACAGGTCTACGAAGTTCTTCTGGCTGGTGGCCTGCAGTTTCTGGGCGCGGGCAATGGCTTGCTCAAAAGCGGCATCTCTGCGACCTCCGGCCATAGCTCTGATGATTTCCACCGGAGAAACCTCCAGCGTTACGTGCATACCGCCTTTCAGGTCAAGACCAAGGCCAAGTTCGCTTTCTTTTACCTGCTGGTAAGTGTACTCAGCTCCCAGGAAGTTGAAAACCGGGGCTTTCCAGACAGAGTCAAGGTAAGATTGTTTTTTGTAGTGGTCTACGGTGCCAGTTTTAGTGGTGGCAAACCGCGTAGCGTCTTCTTCAACGCCTTTGGAGACCAAAGAGAACGACAGATAGTACAGGCACAACGCCGATACGATAACCGTCAAAACCAGGATAAAACCTTTGTTACGCATTGGTGAATAGATGGATAAATAAAAATGAATGATAATAGTATAAGCAGCCGGGAATGCCGTTTAGGGCCTGAAAACCAGAAAGGAATCAGAAAACGCAAGGCATAACCCAAAAAGAGAATGCGGAGTTTACTCGGTAAATGCCCTTGTAAGTGGTAAAGTTCCGGAAAACAGGAAGTTATGGTGCGTTGGGTGAGATAGGCAACGTGGTCAGTTGCTGCAAAAGGAATGTCCAGTAGGGTGTTCCCAGAGCGGTTTTCACCAGAGTCTGCACCGGCGCCGTGAAGGTGAGGCGCAGGAAGGTGGCCGGCTCGGCAATCTGTAAGGCAATAAAGGAAGTGGTGGCCTCAAAGGAAACTTTCTGTTTCACCACCGATGATTGCTGGTCTCGGCCCTGGTTGTTCACCGCCGTTTGCTCGGCCGGGGAGGCCGGAGTATGGGCGTAGGCTGGGAGAGTCCTGTTGTTCACAGTAAGCACCAACAGCAAGGCCATGCTTGTGCAAAGCAGCCGCCAATTACGTTGTATGTAGTGCCCAGGTTTCATCTCTATAAGCAAAGGTAGAGGATTCTTGAAATAAAACAAAAGCCTCTGCTGGTGGTGAAACAGCAGAGGCTTTTGATAAGTGCCCTTTGGCTTGAAAAAGGTTATTTTTTGATCTTGGAGTTCAGGTAGGTTACCAGAACATCCAGCCCTACATCAAAATGGCGGTTGTTAGGGATGATCACATCAGCATCGTTCTTAAACGGCTTGATGTATTTCTCATAGGTAGGGGCCACGTGGTTCGTGTAACGGTAGAGCACATCGTCCAGGTCATAACCGCGTTCCACTTTGTCACGGATGATGCGGCGCTGTAGTTTAATGTACTCCTTGGCGTCTATGTACACCTTCATGTCCAGAAGTTTGGCTACCTCCTCAAAGTAGAACACAAAGATGCCTTCCACCACCACAATGGGTGCCGGCTTGAACTCCAGCTGGCGGGGTACCACGTTTGGATTATTGAAAGTGTACTCCTTGCGGTAGACGGTCTCTCCTTTACTTAGTTGGAGGATGTCATGGGCGTACGCGGCGCTGTCAATGGAGCTGGGCAAATCAAAGTTATGAAAGCCGTTCTCGTCAATGAACTGTTTGTCGCGGTCGTGGTAATAATTGTCCTGAGACACCAGGCAAATGTCCTCAGGTGCATACGAAGCCAGTAGTCTGCTCAGGAATGTGGTTTTTCCTGACGCGCTTCCTCCCGTAATTCCTACAATGAACGGCTTTTGATGCATAAATAAGTATGGGTTTACGGGGTGCAAAATTAACCATTTGTGTGCATGCAGCCTAACGCATGTTCAAAAGAATTTCTTCAGGTGCCGGTTTGTACATAGCGGTGCTGCAGAAAGGACACCAATTGCTGCACAGCCCGGCCCCGGTGGCTGATCTGGTTTTTCTCCTGACTATTCATCTGGGCGAAGGTGCGGTCATGCCCCTCGGGCACGAAGATGGGGTCGTAGCCAAAGCCCTGCTCGCCGCGGGGCTCTTCAATGATATGTCCTTCCACAATGCCGTTGAACAGGTGTTGCTCGCCTTCTTCCAGGAAAAGGGCGATGGACGTCCTGAACCGGGCCTTGCGGTTGCTCTGGCCTTTTAGGTTCTCCAGCACTTTCCGCATGTTGGCCTGGTTGTCGCGCTCCGGGCCCGCGTACCGCGCCGAGTATACCCCCGGTTCGTTGTTCAGTGCTTCTACCTCCAGCCCGGTATCATCCGCGAAACAGATCACGTGGTACTGCTCCCACACGTAAGAAGCCTTTTGCAGGGCATTGCCTTCCAGTGTGTCCTGGTCCTCGGCCAGTTCCTGGGTGCAGCCTAGGTCTTCCAGGCTCACGAGTTCAAAGGGAGGTCCCAGCAACTGCTGGATTTCCTTTAGTTTATGGGCATTGTTTGAGGCAAAACAGATTTTCATACTGCGTTTTGGTATAACGTAAGTTAGTAAGTGCGGCAATGATACTAGGTGCAGCTGGTAGTTCAAAGAACGTTAGAATGGGGAGGCAGGATGTGGTAACCGCCCCAGAATAGCCAGAACGCAGAGTTTTCTAGGCCGTGGCCCAGAAATAACTTCCAGATTTCACACGCATCTGGCTCTTGCCCAGAACTCTCAACCTTTTTAATAGGTCATCAGGCTTTTTGATGTAATTTTGCCCGAACTTTTTGAGTTAAGGAAAGCGATAGCCGTATACGCCGCAAGGACGTTCCCGCTTTTGCGGATCGGTTCGCAGTTTTAGCCTTGTTTCCAGGAAATCAAGCCTGAAACGGGTACATGTGAGAAATGTCTGATATCAGAAACAGGCTCGTTACCCCTGACCTTGAATTGCTGCATGGCGCATAATAGCCAGTGCTGGACAGGCACCCCAGAGTAAAGGGAGGCCGAAGATGAAAAACAAAGACAGTAGATGAAATTTCATAATGATGACGAAAGACCGGTAAGACGGCCCCGTGCGCAGGTAATCTCCCGCAGATTTGACCGCATTTTCATGGAGCTGGCCAATATCGCTTCGTTTATCGGCCGCTTTTTCAAGGAGGTATTTCTGCCGCCTTATGAGTTCAAAGAGATTATCCGGCAATGTTTTGAGATAGGGGTGAAGTCCTTGCCGCTCATTTCGCTCACCGGCTTTATCATAGGCATCGTGTTCATGAACCAGTCCCGGCCCTCGCTGGCCGAGTTTGGGGCTACCTCGTGGCTGCCCTCGCTGGTGTCATTGGCCATTGTGCGGGCGCTGGCCCCATTGGTAACCGCTTTGATCGGGGCGGGCCGCATTGGCTCCATGATTGGGGCCGAGCTGGGTTCCATGAAAGTGACCGAGCAGATTGAGGCCATGGAGGTGTCGGCCACCAATCCGTTCAAGTTTTTGGTGGTGAGTCGGGTGCTGGCCACTACGTTCATGATTCCGGCCCTCATGATGTATACCATGCTGGTGGCTTTATTGGGCGCTTTTTTGAACGTGAACGCGAACGAGGGCACCAGTTTCACCACTTATTTCACCCAAGTGTTCGATGCCATCGTGTTCCTGGATATCTTTTCCTCAGTGATCAAATCGGCGCTCTTTGGCTTTACCATTGGCGTGGTGGGCTGCTATAAAGGCTACCATTCCTCAAAAGGCACCGAAGGCGTGGGCAAGGCGGCCAATTCTTCCGTAGTAACGGCTATGTTCCTGGTATTTATTGAGGAGTTGCTGTCTTTGCAGGTGATCACGGCGCTCCGGTACCTTTAATGAATAGAAGCGATGAAGGAGACACAACCCGTTATAGATAGAAGCAACTGCGTCATCAACATTAGAGGCTTGGAGAAATCATTCGGGGACCTGGACGTGTTGCGCGGCGTGGATTTGGATTTATATAAAGGCGAGAACCTGGTGGTGCTGGGTAAATCAGGAACCGGTAAATCTGTGCTGATCAAGATCATCGCCGGTCTGCTCAAGCCCGATACCGGTACCGTGAACGTGCTGGGTAAGGAAGTGCCCAAACTGAGGGGCCGTGAACTGGACGAGCTGCGCCTGAAGATTGGGTTCTCGTTCCAGAACAGCGCCCTGTATGACAGCATGACAATTCGGAAGAACCTGGAGTTTCCGCTGGTACGTAACCGCCGCGACATGACCCGGGCCGAGGTAGACCGCATGGTAGCCGTGGTGCTGGATGCGGTGGGCCTCTCGCAGACCATCAACCAGATGCCGTCTGAGCTCTCCGGCGGTCAGCGCAAGCGCATCGGCATTGCCCGTACGCTTATCCTGCAGCCCGAGATCATGCTCTACGATGAGCCCACCGCGGGTCTTGACCCCATTACCTGTATCGACATCAACAACCTCATCAATGAGGTGCAGAGCCGTTTCAATACCTCTTCCATCATCATCACCCATGACCTTACCTGCGCCAAAGACGTGGGCGACCGCGTGGTGATGCTCCTGGACGGGCAGTTCCAGCGCCAGGGCACCTTTGATGAGGTGTTTGACACCCCAGATGAGCGGGTGAAATTATTCCATGATTACAACTTTATAGACTAAATGAGTGCAGTAGAAAATAGGCGAGCCGTTGTAGTAGGCATCTTTGTGTTTTTAGCGCTGGTGATACTGGTGGTAGGCATCTTTGTGCTAGGCGGCCAGCAAAAGCGTTTCACCAAAACCATCCAGGTATCGGCTATCTTTGACGATGTCACCGGCCTTAAGATAGGAAACCAGGTGCTTTTCTCCGGGGTACGGGTAGGCGTGGTGAAGCGCATCGCCTTCGAGGGACCCTCGCAGGTAGCCATCACCATGGACATCACCGAGGAATCGCAGAAATACATCCGCAAGGACGTGAAAGCCCGCATAGGCTCTGAAAGTTTCATCGGGAACAAGGCCATCGTGCTCTACGGCGGCAGTCCGCAGATGCCCTCTATCCAGGAAGGCGACCGTCTAGGAACCGAGGCCCAGCTCAGCACCGAGGAAATGATGGCCACTTTCCAGGAAAACAACAAGAACCTAGTAGCTATCACCACCGATTTCAAAAAACTCAGTTCCGGCCTGGCCAACGGCGAAGGCTTGGCGGGCGCGCTGCTCACCGATGACCAGCTTGCCCAGAATTTCCAGGCCATCCTGGCCAACCTGCAGAGAACTTCGGCCACCAGCGTGCGGGCCTCGCAGGCTCTGGCGCAGTTCTCCAATAAACTGAACACCGAAGGCGGCCTCGCCGATGATCTGCTCACCGATACGGTCACTTTTAACAAACTGCAGGCCACTGTGGCGCAACTGGAGCAGGTGATGGCCACCACGAATCAACTCACGAGCAAACTCAACCGTACTTCAGACAAACTTAACAGCAACAACAACGCCCTAGGCGTGCTCCTCAACGACGAGCAGTTTGCCCTGGACTTGCAACTGACCATGCAGAACCTGGAAGCCGGCACCGATAAACTGGACGCCAACATGGAAAGCCTGCAACACAGCATCCTGCTCAACGGCTTCTTCCGCCGCAAAGCCAAACGCGACGCCAAACAAAAGGAACGCGAGCAGCAGCGCCAGGAACGCCTCCAGAAACTGGAAGAGAAGCAAGACAAGAAAAAGCAACCTGTCCCCGCTACCACGAGCAACGAGCCCGCCGAAACACCCGCTGCTACTCCGGGACCGGCGTATTGATTGTATAAGGTTGTGGCTAGTGTTTAGAAGTTGTTTTCAGGGAAATAGGCCTAAAGCAGCAAGGGGGAAAATAATGATAGTAACGCCTTAAGGGTTGTTGGTGATAACACCAACAACGGCGGGCAGATCAGCAAATAGTAGGGCACCTCTTGTGGGTGCCCTTTTTGTTGCCACTGTCTATTGCGGTGGAACCGTTGGAGACAAGGCGGTGCCTGGTCTCTACAATCTGCAACTAATGGAATTGAGTGACTCGGCAGGTGTAAACAATACTCTTTGGGCAATCTTCCCGAGGAGAATCTCTGGAATGCGTGCGGACACGAGCTGCAAGCTCGCGCCAGCGGAAAATGTTACAAGAGTAATTTGAGGCTCTCGCCTCAGGCAGTTACAAACTGCCCGCATCATGGGTGCAAGTCACAGACTTGAACCATGTCATAGTATTATGAAGACCTCACAGGTTTTCATAACCTGCGAGGTCTGAGACGTTCCTACCATATTCCCAATCCCAGCCTTTCGGTGGAGCGCCTTTGTTTTAGACCTGGTGCCGCAGGCAGGCCAACCGACCAAGGCTAAAACAGCAGCGCGAGGCCGGAAGGCGGGGCCTCGCGGCCGTGAGCGCTCGGAGCCCAGCGATGCAACAATCAAGCTTATGCACCCACGCAAACAGCGCTGCTACGCCAGCAAAAGCGGACTACGATTTTATAAATTGTTTAGGAACGCTTCACTAAGGCAAAAGGCTAACGTGCGGCTAGAATATTAATGGAAGAATAAAAGGTGTTTCAAACCCAATTTCCCAAAACCAGCCTTAAAACCCTACAACAAATAAGCATTCCATTCATCCTCCGTCCACACTACCCTAATATGCTCCCGCAGGGTCGTAGCTAAAGAATAACCGGTGTAAGTGGCGGAAATAGGGTAAAGCGGGTGGTGACGGTTGATAAGTGTGGCAATCTCCAGTTTCTTGCAGTCTTTTTCCAGAAACTCCCGCAGTGTGTAGGCCAGCGTTCTGCCGGTATTCAGTACATCGTCTACCAGTACCACAGGGGTGTGGGTCAAAGAGGAAAGGGAAGGCTCCACCTGGATGTCATGGGTGAGGGGTTCGGTTTTGTGCAGGGAGACGCCTACCAGTTGTACCTCCAGCGGCGAGATCTCTCTCAGTTCCTGGGCCAGGGCTTGGGCCAGAAAGTAGCCGTTCTCATGGATGCCGGCCAGCACCAGCTGCTTTTCCTCAAAGTTCTGTTCGTAGATCTCAAACGCCATGCGCTTGATTTTCTGCAGGATCTGGTGGTGGTCCAGGATGCGGTTCTCTTGTGTAAAGACCATGGCGAGTTGCTGTTTAGGGGCCAAATTACCAAAATAATCGCCAAAACAGCCGCATGGTACATGGCAGAGTTGTATCTTTGAAAATATTTCCGGGAAAAGGTTTTAATTGTGAGGCGAATGCCCTATTTTTGCAGTCCTATTCTAGAAATCCGTAGTTAAAAATATAGCATAATGAAAAAGGACATCCATCCTGAATACAGAGAAGTCGTTTTCCAGGACACTTCCTCAGACTTCAAATTCATCACTCGTTCTACCATGAACTCTAACGAGACCATCACCATGGAAGACGGCAAGACTTACCCAGTGGTTAAAGTGGAGGTTTCTTCTGCTTCGCACCCGTTCTACACCGGTAAAAACATCTACGTGGATACTGCCGGCCGTATTGACAAGTTCAAGCAGCGTTACAAAAAATAAGCGTATTGCGGTTCTCCGTACAGAAGTCTTCCTGAACCTCAGGAAGACTTTTTTATTTTTGCCTTATGAACATCATTCTCTTTGACGACCCGGTTCTGCGGGCCAACCTGCTGCCGCTCACCTACACCCGGCCCGTGGCCCAGATCCGGATCGGGATCCTGACCATTGCTGAGAAGTGGCAAACCCTTTCCAGGGAATTGGTTTCTCACCTCACGCAGGGATACCTGCAGGGCAAATTCCCGCAGCATCTAGCCGATGGCAATAACCTTTATATTAACGGTGCCATCTGCCCTACTCCGGAACTGCTGGCCCAGATAAAGCAATTGCCCGTGGGTGGCACCCTGTATCAGGACGGGCTCTTGGTGGCCCTCAACGCAGACCATCTGGACCTGAGAAGCATTAAAGAGGTCTATCAACACAACACCTCAGAGAGAGTGCAGGTGGAGCTTCCGGCGCATACGGTGGTTCGGCATCTGTGGGACATCTTCAAGTTCAACGGACCCCAAATTCGGGAGGATTTCAAACTGGTGACCCAGGGCCGCGTTAGCCAGAAAATCTCAGATCCGCATACGGTGGCCTATAAGCCGGAGGATATCTTCATTGAGGAAGGCGTGATTTTCAAAGCGGCCATCCTGAACGCCGAGGCCGGTCCTATCTACATCGGGAAGAACGTGCAGGTGCAGGAGGGAACCGTGATCAGAGGACCGTTTGCCATCTGCGAGGAATCTGTGATCAACATGGGCGGCAAGATGCGCGGCGACGTGACCGTGGGCCCGTACTGCAAAGTGGGCGGCGAGATCAGTAACTGCGTGTTCTTCGGATACTCCAACAAAGGGCATGATGGGTTCCTGGGTAACTCGGTGGTAGGGGAGTGGTGCAACTTCGGGGCCGATTCCAATACCTCCAACCTCAAGAACAACTACTCCAACGTACGGCTCTACAGCCACGCCCAGGAGAAAATGGAAGACACCGGCCTGCAGTTCTGCGGCACCATCATGGCCGATCACGCCAAATGCGGCATCAACACCATGTTCAACACCGGAACGGTGGTGGGCGTGGGCGCCAACGTGTTCGGGGCCGGGTATCCGCCTAACTTTGTGCCGTCGTTCAGCTGGGGTGGTGGGGCAGAGTCCCAAACGTTTAAACTGAACAAGTTTTATGAAGTGGCCCAGGCGGTAGTAGGCCGTCGCGGCCTTTCGGTTTCTGAGGAAGACCGTAAGATCTTTGACCAGGTGTTTGAGGAGACCAAAACCTTCCGCACCTGGGAAACGGAGCCGGCGGGCACCACTGCCTAAGCCGCGCAAAAACATAGAACCCCGGCGCCGGATGGTTTTCACTCTATTTTCTGAAAAGTAGGGCAAAAACGATCCGGCGCCGTTATCTTTACAGACCAATTGGCGCGGGAGCAGAGTTTCCGCGCCTTAGATTCAAAATTAACCTTCATACGTGCAGTTTTCCCAGATTTACGGCCACCAGGAAACCAAGCAACTGCTGCTGAACTCCGTGAAGTCACAGCACGTGGCCCACGCCCAGCTTTTCTTAGGATCTGAAGGGAGTGCCAACCTGGCGCTGGCGCTGGCCTATGCCCAATACCTCAACTGCGAGGACCCGCAGCTCCAGGATTCCTGCGGCGTGTGCCCCAGCTGCAACAAGATCAGCAAGCGCATCCACCCCGATCTGAATTTTGTGATGCCGGTGACCAAGGTGAAAGACCAGGATGCCCTGAGCAAGAACTTTGTGACCCAGTGGCGCGCCTTCCTCAGTGACAGCCCCTACCAGACCCTCAATGACTGGATGCAGTTCATCGGGGCCGAGAACAAGCAAGGCACCATTCCGGTAGGCGAGAGCCGCGAGCTGGTGCGCATGACATCTTTGAAAGCTTTCGAGGCGAAATACAAAGTCATTGTGATCTGGCTCCCCGAGCTCATGAACGCCAGCGCCGCCAACGCCTTGTTGAAGCTCCTGGAAGAGCCGCCGGCCGCTACGGTGTTTTTGCTCGTGAGCAACGCCTCAGACAAGATCATGCCTACCATCCTGTCCCGGACCCAATTGGTAAAGGTGCGCGCCTTCACCGATGAAGAGGTGATCCAGTACCTGATGGAGCAGCGGGGCACCGAGCGGGAACGCGCCTACCAGGTGGTCTCTCTGGCCGAGGGAAACCTGCAGGCCGCCCGCGTTTTGAGCCAGGAGATGACCTCGGATTACTTTACGTTCTTCCTGAGTTGGATGCGCCTGTGCTACAACCACAAGTTCGATGGCGTGCTGGAGCAGAGCGAGGATTTCCAGAAGCTGGGCCGCGAGAACCAGAAGAACTTCCTGCAGTTTGCTCTGGGCTTGCTTAGGAAAGTGCTTTTGTTTGGCGTAAACAGTAAGCTGATTGCGTTTTTGCCGCCGCCGGAGCTGGACTTTGTGCAGAAGTTCTCCAAACTGATCCATCAGGGCAACGGGGCACAATTGTCGCATGAATTGAACGAGGCGCATTACCACATTGAGCGGAACGCCCACCCTAAAATCACGTTTTTAAATACCTCTATACAGATTGCCCAGCTCATCAGGCCAGTGGCATAAACAGAGAACATGGAAACAACTGAACCAACGTCTCCCATCCGCATCGCTACCCGAGGCAGCCGGCTCGCTTTGTGGCAGGCCCACCATGTAGCAGATACGCTGCGCGCCAACGGCATGGAAGTGGAGATCGTGACCATCACCACCAAAGGAGACATCGTGTTAGACCGGTCTTTGGATAAAATAGGCGCGAAAGGCGTGTTCACCGAGGAACTGGAGGAAAGCCTGCGTACCGGCGCTACTGATATTGCCGTGCACAGCGCCAAAGACGTGCAGTCCACCATCCCCGATGATTTGGAACTGCTGGCCTTTATGGAGCGCGAGAAAGTGCATGATGTGGTGATCTCCTTCGATCCTTTGTTCAAGCTGGGTGAGGGGCAGCAGGTCATCGGCACGTCTTCTACCCGCCGCCGGTCTATGCTGAAGCGCTTCTATCCCAATGTGATCACATCTGAGTGCCGCGGCAACCTGCAGACCCGCATCCAGAAGCTGAAAGACGGTCAGTACGATGCCATTCTGCTGGCCTATGCCGGCGTGTCCCGCATGCAATATGACCACATGGTGGCGCAGCACCTTCCGCTGGACAAATTCATTCCCGCCGCCGGACAGGGCAGCGTGGCCATAGAGTGTTCCAAGAACCTATCGCTGGAACGCAAATTGAACCTGAAACTGGCCCTGGACCACAAACCCACGCACCTGTGTCTCCTGGCTGAGCGGGCTTACCTGCGTACCATGGAAGGCGGCTGCAGCATCCCGTCCTTCGCCCTGGCGACCATTGATGGGGAGACCCTCACGCTTAAAGCTGGCATCATCAGCCTGGACGGCAAGGAACTCATTGTGGAAGAGCTGACCGCTCCCGCAGACCAGGCCGAGGCCATGGGAGAGAGACTGGCGCATACCGTACTCAGCAAAGGCGGCGACCGCATTTTAAAAGCCATCAGAGAAGAAAAAGCATAAAAGATTTAATAAAGGAGCAGGGCGGAGCGGCTGAGGAAACTTCTGTTTTAGCCCTGTTTATCTAAAAACACCCATGAAAAAGAGTTTGTACTTGTTGGCTTTGCTGGTGCTGTTAGGAGTTACCGCATTCGCCCAGAAGAAAAGCAAGAAAGATTACCTGGTCACCATCAGCACAAACCAGGGTACCATTCGGTTGGTGTTGTTTGAGGACACGCCAAAGCACCGCGAGAATTTCCTGAAGTTGGTGAAACAGAAATTCTATGACGGCACCACCTTCCACAGGGTCATCAATGATTTCATGATCCAGGGCGGCGACCCCAACTCCAAAGACGAGGACCCGAACAACGACGGCGCCGGAGGTCCACAAGCTCCTATTCCCGCCGAGATTCTGCCGCACCACAAACACATTTACGGCGCGCTTGCCGCTGCGCGGATGGGAGACCAGATGAATCCCAAAAGAGAATCCAGCGGATCGCAGTTTTACCTGGTGGAGAACCATGAGGGCGTTCCGTTCCTGGACAAACAATATACGGTGTACGGTCAGGTGATTGACGGCTTGAGTGTGATTGACAAAATCGCGGAGGCGCCCAAAGATTACCGTGACCGGCCTACCCAGGACATCAAAATGACGGTAACCGCCAAGAAGATGCCTAAAAAGAAAATCACTAAATTGTACGGCTACCGTTACGAATAGACCTCTCCACTATGAAGACGATCCTCATTACCGGCTCCAACGGTCTGCTGGGGCAGAAACTGATTGGCCTGCTCCACGCCGAGCCCCACATCAAACTCATCGCCTCCTCTAGGGGCCAGAACAAACTAGCCGAGCTGTACCCGCACGTGGCCTTCGCCGCCATGGACGTGACCGATGCCGGGCAGGTGGAAAGCGTGATCGCGGAGACGCAGCCTACGCACATCATCCATACCGCCGCCATGACCAACGTGGACGACTGCGAGAGCCAGCGCGAAGAATGCTGGAAGCAGAACGTAGACGCCGTAGAAAACCTGGTAAAGGCCTCGGAGCGGCACGGCGTGCACCTCATCCACGTCTCCACAGATTTTATCTTCGATGGTGAAAACGGCCCTTATTCAGAAGACGCCGAAGGTGCCCCGGTGAACTTCTATGGCGAGAGCAAACTGGCCGCCGAAGAACTGGTGAAAAACGCCGCCTGCAAATGGGCAATCCTGCGCACGGTGCTGGTCTTCGGGATTGTGCATGATTACGGCCGTTCCAACATTGTGCTGTGGGTGAAAGGCTCCCTGGAGCAAGGCAAGCAGATCAAAGTGGTGAACGACCAGCTCCGCACGCCAACCCTCGCCGAGGACCTGGCTCAGGGCTGCTGGCTCGCCGCCAAGCATGATGCCCAGGGAATCTTCAACATCTCCGGCGAAGAACTGCTCACCCCCTACCAAATGGCCATCCAGGTAGCAGAGTACTTCAACCTGGACAAAAGCCTGATTGAGGAAGTAGACGGTTCTATCTTCACCCAACCCGCCAAGCGCCCCCCACGCACCGGCTTTGACATCACCAAAGCCAAAACGCAGCTAGGCTACCAGCCCCGCACGTTCAAAGAAAGCATTGCTATTGTTGCAGAGCAGATATAAAAAACAAGTTAACCGGAACAGCCCTTTTGCATTATGCAGGAGGGCCGTTCTCGTTCAAGACCTTTAATCCCCAATTGTAGGTGGCATGGCTTGCAACAGCACCTAAGGAAGCTGTCTCCTGCGGCAGGCCGGGGCGAAGGCCTACAGTGAGGCCGAGCACTGGCCTGCCGCAAGTAGGGTCGTGCCAAGCAGTAATGTCCTGCATTGGCTATGAAACAGAGGACGGCAGCCCGGTGGTACCTTGATTGAAGCCTTACTGTCCGAGCGTCAGCGAGTTTGAGGCTTCTTGATGCTTTTGGTTACTTTTCTCATCAAGGAGAAAAGTGACAAACGCCCGCAGAGCGCGGCTGCAGCAATGGGGCTTGGCAAGGAAGGAATTAGGAAGCAAAAGCTGAAAAAGAGAGCCCCGGAAGTCAAGACCCATAGGGTGCCTCTGAGGCTAACGCCTCACTGCAGTTGCAAACTGCAGGCCATTATAGGTCCAAGTTGAAAACTTGAACCAGGAAATAAACAATAACCCAATACAACCCCTTAGGTAAATCTAAATATTTAACATTCTTAATGTTCCGCCGTAGAATGACTCTATGCTGAAACGTCTGCTGCGCTCCATAAAGGATTACTTCTCGTTCTCCCAGCGGGAGCTGACGCAGTTTTTCATTCTCATCTTTCTCATGGTGGTGCTCATAGCGGCGCCATTTTTCTTTTTCCAGGACGATGTTCCCTATGACCCCACCGCCGACCAGAAAATCCTGGACAGCCTGGTAGTACAACTGGACAACCAGAAGGAGGCCGCCGATGCGGAACGGGCGGAGAAGTACAAACGCAAGCCCATCAAATTGTACCGCTTCAATCCCAATGAACTCACGGTAGCGCAGTGGCAGGAACTGGGCCTGAACAAGTACATCGCACAGCGCATTCTCAACTACCGCGCCAAGGCCGGCGACTTCAAAAGTAAAGCCCAATTGCAGAAAATCTACGGCCTGCCAGATTCGCTTTTCCAGATGTGGTATCCGTACATAAACCTGCCGGATGAAAGTCCAGGCTACGCCCGGGTCTATGCCAAAGACCGACCCTTTTCAGGCCCTTATCCGGAAAACAGGCCCAAAACAGAATACCCCCGAAAGCGCTGGGAGTTGCAGCCTTTTGACTTGAACACCGCTGATACCATTGATTTGATGCGAATCAGAGGCATCGGAAGCAAGCTGTCGGCCCGCATTGTGAAGTTCAGGGACAAGGTAGGCGGTTTTCACTCGGTGGAGCAGGTGGCAGAGGTGTATGGTCTGGCGCCCGAGGTGGTGGACAGTGTACGGAAGTACGGCTTCATCTCCAAGGCTTATGAGCCTAAGCGCATCAACCTCAACACCGCCTCTTTTGACGAGCTGCGGCAACATCCTTACATCGGCTACGCTCTGGCCAAAGCCATTGTCAACTACCGCACCCAGCACGGGCCGTACCCCAGCGTGGCGGAACTGCGCAAAATAAAGCTCCTGGACGAGGAGAAGTTCCAGAAGATGCAGGCTTACCTGAGTGCCCCATAGCAACAGGTGCGCCAGAAAGGAGGATATTCCAATTAGTAAGGAGAAGAAGCCGGGATATCTTTCCGTAAGCCTTTTGATTACCCCGCCTGTTTACGCGGCCATTTCTAAAAAGCAGCCCTAAAACGTGGTAAAGTAAAATATCTAGTATAAACACTGATTTTGGAGGTTAATCCGGCACTTTCCACGTACAAATCAGAAGAATACCAATATTTTAGTAAACCAACCGTAATCTCTTTGAGCAACGGGCGTGCCTGGTTTTTAGACCCAGGACCAACGGTATTCCTGAACCAGGGAGGTTAGGGAAAAGAACGGAGCCGCTGAAGCACAGGAGTATGAGACAGGAAGAAATCATAGGAGAGCACCAATTAGAGGAATCAGTTCTGGAACGGATCCTGCGGGCGGCTCCTGACCCATACCTGATCCTGTCGCCGGAGCTGCGCATTCTGTTCGTGACCCAGGCTTATCTCAGCGCTACCTTAAGCAAGCAGGAAGACCTTCTGGGGAAATATTTGTTTGATGCCTTCCCAGACAACCCGGCTACCCCAGAGGCCATGGCCGTGAAAAACCTGCATGCTTCCTTGCAGACCGTGCTTGAAACCAAAACACCTCACCAGATGCCCGTGCAGCACTATGACGTGCCCAAAGGGAATGGTTTTGAAGAAAAGCACTGGATACCCATAAACGTACCCGTGCTCAACGAGGCTGGGGAAGTGCTCTGCATCATCCATAAAGTAACCGATGTCACCCCATTGGTCAAAGAACAGAAGGAAGTGCACCTGCTGGCCCTGGAGCGGCAGGCATTGCAGCAAGGCCTGAACTTAGCCCAGGATTTACAACAACAGTCCAGGGAAGGGGAGCGCCGTCTGAAAGAAGCCCAAGCAATGGGCCACATCGGGAGTTTTGAGGCCGATTTGCCACAGGAAGACTTAATCTGGTCAGATGAAATGTACCGGATCTTCGGGTTGGAGCCGCAGCAGGAGCCAGCCACCTTTGAAAAGTTCGCCTCTTTTATTCACCCCAGTGACAAAGCCCGGTTTGAGGAGGCCATGCAGCGGTTTTACCAAACCAAAGAGAATTTTGACCTTACCTACCGCATCATCCGGGCGGATGGGCAGACCAGAGTGGTGCACACTCGGGCTACCACCATCCAGATAGGTGCCGAGGACCTCCAACAGAGGGTGCACGGCACCATGCAGGACATCACCGAGCAGAAACTGGCCCAGGAAAAGCTGGAAGCCAATGAAGCCCTGCTCCGGCAGGCCGAGGCCGTGGGCCATACCGGCAGCTACGAGGCTGAGATAGACACCATGACTTTCAGGTTCTCTGATGAGATGTTCCGGATACTGGGGTATGAACCGCAATCTGTGCAGCCCTCGCTGGACTGGGTAGACACTTTTACGCACCCAGAAGACGCCCCTTTGATCAGGGAAAAACTGGCGCAGGCCCTGGAAACCAAAGAGCCCTACCAGTACGTGCGGCGTATTTACTGGCCCAATGGGCAGATGCGCTACATTAAAGGCAAAGGGCGCATTGTCTGCGATACGGATGGGAAGCCCCTCAAATACCTGGGTACTATCTATGACATCACAGACCAGACCCGCACCGATCTTATCCTGAACACCATCAATGAAGTGTGCTTTGAGCTGGATGAGCAACTCCGGTTCAAGTACGCCAACCGTAAGGCATTAGAGGCCTGGTCTAAAAAAGAGGGAGAGGTGCTGGGCAAAAACTACTTTGAGGTGCTCCCCCAACACCAGAACTCAGAAATGGCCGAGGTGATTTTTGAAGCCAACCAAAGCCGTGAGCAGGTCCTGAAGCGGGTACACAGCCCGAAGGAAGATAAATGGTTTTTCTACAATATCACTCCGTCGCCTACTGGCCTCATAGTGTTGTATATTGATATTACAGACCGCGTGAAGGCCCGTTTGGAGATTAAAAAGCAACAAGATCAATTCGGGCTGCTGGTAGAGAACATGCCCAGCCTTATCTCGCGCTGGGAAAGGACCGCCCGGTTGGTGTATTGCAATCATAATTTTGAAAATAAACTGGGCTTCGAAACAGGCTCCTGGTTAGGTAAAACCAACCAGGAGATGGGTATTCCCCCGGAAGTGGCTTTGCCGTTCAACCAGAGTCTGGAAGAAGTATTCTCAACCGGAAAGGCTAAGGACCATGATTGTGATATAGATACACCGGAAGGCCGGATAAACTTATTGGCGCGCCTGGTGCCAGAATTTAGCCCAGATGGCACTGTAGACACCGTGCTGAGTATTGCCCATGATATCTCTTTTGTAAAACAAGCCGAAGAGCAGATCAGAAAGCACCTCAACATTCTGCAGCAGGCCGAGGAACTGGCGGGCATGGGTAGTTGGGAGTATGACATCGCCTCGGGCACCATCACCTGGTCAGAGGGGTTGGGACGGCTGCTGGAGGTAGACAGAACCAAAGGCTCCTGGGCCCAGAATTTCCTGGAGGCCGTGGTAGAGGAAGACAAACCCATTGGCGACCGCATCCTGAACGCCCTCCGGCAAGACCCGCAACCCTTTGAGGAAACCTTGCGCCTGAACACCTACAAGGGACTGAGAAGGCAGAAAGTGAAAGGCACCGTGGTGGTAGGGGCAGACGGTACCCCCTCCAAAGTGCTAGGCGTGAACTGGGACATCACCGAGATGCACCGGCTGGAAGAGGAGAACCTCACCATCAGGCTGAACCAGCAAAAGGATTTACTGGTGGCTATCCTGAATACACAGGACGAGGAACGCCGCCGCATTGCCGAAGGCCTGCACAATGGCATCGCGCAGCTCCTGTACGCAGCCAAACTGAACCTGAGCCAGGTTATTGGGGAAGAGGAAATTTTGAAGAACAAGCACCTGCTGGAAAAAACCGCCAAAGCAGACGCCATTCTTGAAAAGGCCATCCAACAAACGCGCTCCCTGTCGCATGAGCTGATTCCCACCCCCTTGTCTGACCTGGGGCTGCAGGCGGCCATCAAAGACATCTGTTCTACCTTAAGCAGCAAGCAGCTAAAGCTGAAATGCTGGGTCTTCAACCTGCATACGCCCCTGGAGAAACACATGGAGCTGGCCATTTACCGCATTGCCCAGGAACTGGCCAACAACATTGTGAAACACGCCAACGCTACTCAGGGCGGGCTTCTGCTACGTGAGCAACGGGGCGCCTTGGTGCTAGAGGCCGAAGACAACGGCCAGGGCTTTGTGCCAAACCAAGTGGGCCACAAAGGCATGGGCCTCAAAGCCATCCATGACCGGGTAAAGCTGCTCAACGGTACCATTGAAATAGACTCGGCCCCGGGCCAAGGCACCACCATCAGCATCTCTTTCCCCTTGTCAAACCCGGCGGTTGGGGCGGTGTAAACGACTATTTTACACAAACCCGTTTAGCGGCGGATTTTCATAAAACGGCTGCTAAACGGGTTTTTAGGTATTCAGTCTGTAGGGGCAATCCCTTGTGGTTGCCTTTGCGCCGGCCACCGCAATACAGGTTGTTGGTGATAACACCAACAACGGCGAAGGCCATCCAAGACATAGAAACGCTATTCAGATGTCCTCCTTTGAAGGGGTAGGGGGATGATTTACTCGTGCTGATCAATGGCATTCCCTAAAATCAATTTGCCGACGTTGTTGGTGTTATCACTAACAACCGAACCTACGCTCTGCACCGAATAGGGTAACCACAAGGGATTGCCCCTACTTCAGCATTTGTAAACCATTCCTGAATTCAGCATCTGCAAAGAAGAACCACCAATCCAGCCAGATTTGTAATGCAACCTACATTCTTTAATTTACCGTGGCGGGTGCGGGCACGTACAGGTGTACCAAAGAAAGAGAAGTAACCGTTTCCCATCCAAAGCAGTTTATCTTCTTACAGATTGCCCCGGGCATTCGCTTATATTGATCTCAGTTCCTTTAATTACCAGATGACCAACCCCGCCACGTCCCTTCCGCACTTGCTTAAACAATACCAGCGCCGGCTCCTGAACCTGAGCGGTTCTAACCGTTCGTTGGTCTTGCTCAAACCCTCGGCTAGCCTGCACCTGGACGTTCAGGCGCTGGATTTTGCCCATAAAAGCCCGGCATACGACTACGTAAAAGACCTCCTGGCCGGAAGGCAGAACATCACGCTGTGCGAAGTAGCCGATGCCCGCGATGCTACTTTGGCGCCGCTTACCAAAAGCCTGAAAACCATTCAGCGGAGGGCCCACATGATCTGGGAAGAGCGCGGCGCGAAGGAACTGTTTGTGGGTTGGCCCTTCGTGGAAGGCGCTTTCCCCGATGGGACTTTGGTGCGCTGCCCTTTGATTTTTTTTCCGGTGGAGCTGCGCGTGAACGAGAAACGACAGTGGCAACTGACCCGGCCCGAGGATGCGCCTGCTTTCTTCAACAAAAGCTTCTTGCTGGCCTACGCCCATTACCTGAATGTAGTACCTGATGAAGCGCTCATGGAGGAGGATTTCGATGAATTTCCCTCCGATGACCTGCAGTTCAAAACCAAACTTTACGAGCTCCTGAAGGCGAGCAACCTGGAGATCAACTTCAACCAGGAACTCCTAAAAGATGGACTGCAACCCTTCAAAGCCTACAAACGCGAAGACCTGGAGAAAACCTGGAAACCGGGCCAACTCAAGCTCCAACCCGAGGCTGTGCTGGGCATTTTTCCCCAGGCCGGTTCTTACCAATTAGCCGACTACGATGACCTGCTGGAGAATCCGCCTGCTGAGTCTTTAGAGGAATTGCTTTTGCCCCAAACCGAGGTGAACGCTACGCACGCCCAACTGGAACAGCAACTCTTCACCGCCTTTGACGCCGATTCCTCGCAGGAAGCAGCGTTGCGCCAGGTGAAAGCCGGCCAAAGCGTGGTGGTGCAGGGACCTCCGGGCACAGGTAAGTCACAGCTCATCTGCAACCTGGTCTCTGATTATTTGGCCCGCGGTAAAAGCGTGCTGGTGGTCTGCCAGAAACGCGCCGCCCTGGATGTGGTGTACCAACGCCTGTCTACCACGGGCCTGGACCAGTTCTCGGCGCTGGTGCATGACCTCAATCTGGACCGCCC
Source organism: Rufibacter aurantiacus (assembly GCF_017916345.1). Classification (NCBI taxonomy): domain Bacteria; kingdom Pseudomonadati; phylum Bacteroidota; class Cytophagia; order Cytophagales; family Hymenobacteraceae; genus Rufibacter; species Rufibacter aurantiacus. The sequence goes on along the minus strand of NZ_JAFMSV010000001.1, from coordinate 729,004 downwards.
GGCGGTGTTCTCCAAGATCAGGTACCAGATTGAGCAGGTAGAGGAGTACCAGCGGCAGAACGTGGCCCTGGGCAACATCCAGGCCGAGCGGCAGTTCCTGGAAACCAGCCGCCGCATCAACCAGATCTCGGATCGGCTGAACGACCTCAAGGAAGCCCTGTTTGATACCAGCGCCTGCGGATGGTCCCCGAAAGAACTGTATCTGCGCAGTAATCCGCGTGCGCCGCATCTGCCCGCCCAGGGCATTTACCTGAACTTCACGGCTTCTTCCTGGCAGGAGCGGCGGCCGCGCCTGCTGCATTACCTCCAAGACGCCGTGTTGCTGCAAAGCTCCGATTTCCCGTGGAACGACCGCCGCTCTTTCCATCTCCATACTTGGGCCGAGCGCCAGAAACTCACGCAACTTCTTTCCCAGATTCCAGCCGAAGTGCAAGCGTTAGCAGGACAGGTACAGGAATTATTGCCTACTCAGGCCGATGTTTGGGACGGGCTCCAGGCGCTCATGCAGGAATTGCCCGCACTACTGGCGGTGCAGGAAGCCCTGCGCGACAAAGCCGTTTTGAGGCTGTTTTTTGGAAATCTGGCCCAAACCAAAGACTACCGCCAGCGCGAGGCGCAGCTCACCCAACTCCAAAAAGACACCGCCGCCGTCCAGACCAAACTCACCCACGCAGAGGTTCAGCAGGTAACCCAACTTCTGGCGGCGTATGACCAGGCGCACAGCGGGTTCCTGGGCAAAATCCAGTGGGCTTTCTCCTCAGATAAAAAGAAACTCGCCGCCTTCGCCGAAGGCAAAAACCTGACGAACGCAGACACCGCCGTAGAGCACCTGCGCACCGCCCTCCAACAGTGGACTGCGCTGCAGACGCAATGGCAGAACCTACAGACCCTGGAACCCACGCTGGAACTTCCCGCGGATTTCTTCGCGCCAGAAGCAAAGCAGGAATTAGTCGCTTTGCAAGAGGCCTGGGAACAGCGCAAGGTAATTCAGCGGCTGGCCGCCTATGACGTTCTGCCCGATGCCCTGCTGCCATTACCGGCGGATCGTTTTATGGCCGTTTTTACCAAAACGCTGCCAAAACTAATCCAACTGCAGGAAGAGCAGCGCGAATGGGGAAAGTGGCTGACTACCTCCCAGATTGAAACCATCGCTACGGATGCCGCCGCTACCCAGCGCATGAGCCAGAGCCTAGCCGAGGATTTTGAGCGCATGGTCAGCTTTGATGAATTGGTGCAAACGCTTTCGCCGGAGCTCCGGTCTTGGCTAGATGAACTCCGTTCCGCGATCCCAGAAAGTGTGGAGGCCCAGTTGCAGGCGTTGGAGAACAGCGTGTTGCTGGCCTGGGTGCAGCATCTGGAAGGCCAGCATCCGGTGCTGACCATCGTGAGCACCGGCGAGCTGGAACGTCTGGAAGCTGAACTGCAGGACAAAATCAAACAGAAAGCCGATTTGAGCCGCCAGATCATCCTGCTTAACCTGCGCGAGCAGACCTACCAAAACATGGAGTACAACCGGCTGGGCAACCCCGTGACGTACCGTCGTCTGCTCACCCAGGTAAGCAAGAAACGCATGCTGTTCCCGCTCCGCAAACTGAACGCCGAGTTTGGGCAGGAGATTAGGCAGCTGCTGCCTTGCTGGCTGGCCTCGCCCGAGACGGTATCGGCGTTGTTTCCGCTGGAGCGCATCTTTGATTTGGTCATCTTTGACGAGGCTTCGCAGTGTTTCGCGGAGGTGGGCATTCCGGCCATGATCAGGGCAAAACAAGCGGTGATTGCCGGCGATGAGCAGCAGTTGGGACCCTCGGATCTGTACCGCGTGCGCTTCGGGACGGATGAAGAAGAGACCGAAGAACTGTTGGTAGAATCACTCTTGCAACTGAGCGCGCTGCACTTGCCGCAGACCTTGCTTTCTGAGCATTACCGCAGCCAGTACCCAGAGCTCATCCAGTTCTCCAACCAGAATTTCTACCGCCACAAGCTGCAGCTAATTCCTAAACTGGAGGCCATGAACACGTCAGAGCCCGCGCTGCAGTACCTGAAGGTTGACGGCGTCTGGGAAAATCAAACCAATAGGGTAGAGGCGGAGCGCGTGCGCGACCTGGTGTTTGAATTCATGGCCAAAGGCGAGACCAACATCGGGGTCATCACGTTCAACTTTCCGCAGCAGCAGTTGGTGCAGGATCTTCTGGAGGAAGAAGCTCTGGCCAAAAACATCAAACTGCCTGAGGAACTCATTATCAAGAATATTGAGAATATCCAGGGTGATGAGCGGCAGTACATCATCTTCTCCATCGGGTACGCGCCGGATGCCACCGGCACGGTGCGCGCCATGTTCGGGAGCCTGAACGCGGCCAAAGGCGAGAACCGGCTCAACGTGGCCATCACGCGCGCCATCAAGCGGGTGTACGTGGTGACCAGCCTCTGGCCAGAGCAATTCCCGACGGAGAACGTAAAACATCCTGGCCCAAGGCTGCTGCGCGAGTACCTGGCCTTCGCCCGCGAGGTGAGCGAGAACGGGTTCACGCCGCAACCGGCGCCGCCGGCCAACATTCCATCGGCGCTGCTTTTGTATCCGCAGCTTTTGCAGGCATTTGGGAAAAACGGGCCAGAAACGCAGTTGTCACTGGAACTTCCCTTCGCAGATCTTACTTTCCGCAACGGCAACCAGTACCAGGCCGTAGTACTTACCGATGACGATTTGTACTACCGCCGGCCTTCAGCAAAAGCATCGCACGCCGATGTGCCGCTGCGCCTCAAGGCCCGGGGCTGGAAATACGGCGCCGTGTACAGTCGTCAGTTCTGGAACCAGCCCGAGAAGGTCTGGCAAAAACTAACCGAACTGTACCAAGACTATGAAAGATAAATTGCTGGAAATCGGCGTGGGCCTGTGCCTGCTGGTGGCCGTGGCCTGTGACACCGGATCGGCGAAAAATGAGGACGCCAACCTGGACTCCTCTGCCAAAAAAGAGAAGAAAGAGAAAAAGAAAGACAAAAATCCCGCCTCTGAGGGCTTTGCCGTCAACAACAACTATGACCTGCTGGAGGTGAGCAAGATGGGCAAGAAAACCGTGCCCGAGAGCTCGGGGCTGGAGGCATCCGGCGACGGCAACTTCTGGACCCACCCGGACGCAGGCAATGAAGCGGTGCTTTATAAGGTGAACCAGTCCGGCGAACTGTTGGAGACCATGGCGGTGCAGGGCGCCAAAAACAATGATTGGGAAGACGTGACCCGTGGCGATGATGGTTTTCTGTACATCGGGGACATGGGCAACAACGAGAACACCCGAAAGGACCTGCAGATCCTGAAAGTAGACGAGAAAGCCAAGAAGGTGGTGGCCTCCATTCCGTTCAAGTACGCAGACCAGACCGAATTTCCGCCTTCAAAAGCGAACCAGAATTTTGACGTGGAAGGCTTTCTGATGCACAACAATGCTTTTTACCTCTTCACCAAAAACCGCGGCAAAGGCGACTGGGTGAAGCTTTACAAAGTAGCCAACCAACCCGGTGCATCGCAGACCGTAGCACCGCTGGACAGCATCCAGATCAGCACCAAAATCACCGCCGCAGACGTATCGCCGGATGGTCGCCACATTGCGCTGCTGGGTGAAGGCTGGGTGTACCTCTTTGAAGAGAGTAGCCCTGAAGGCGTGTTCAAGGGCAAGAAAGAGCAGATTCCGCTGGGCAAAGTTGGTCAGGCCGAGGGGCTGGTTTTCGTGAATGATTCTGACATGATGATCTCCAACGAGGCCGGCCGTCTGTTCATGCTCAGCCTTAGAAAGTAGCTTTTCAGGCTCGTTTTTCAGGAAAAGTAATGGGCTGTCGTTTTGGGTCGCTTTCTGCAAATCGGCCTGAAAACCCATGGGCCTGTTACCGGGCCTGAGCTTCTACCGTAAGAAGTACCAGATCTTCTAACCACACAATCAACCGCATCCATATGGCTCATATCATCTTAGTAACCGGCGCTACCGGTACCGTAGGTTCTGCCACCGTCAGGGCACTTTCAGCGGCAGGGGCTGATGTTCGGGCTGGGGTACACTCATTGATCAAAGGAGACAGCCTGAAACGCCTGCCGGGCGTAGACCTGGTGGAAATCAACTTTGACCGACCCGAGAGCCTGGCGGTGGCCTTTACCGGCGTCACTACTGCGCTCCTTATTACACCTTTTGCCCAAAACCAGGTGGAAATGGCCCAGAAGCTGATTGATGCCGCCCAGGCCGCCGGTGTGAAGCACGTGATCCGGCTTTCAGCGAGCGGGGCAGAGTCTGAGCCGGGTATCCAGCTGGGCCGCTGGCACCGCCAGGCCGAGGAATATCTCAAAGGAACGGGCATGAATTACACCATGCTGCGGCCAGGGTCTTTCATGCAGAACTTCGTCAACATATACGCGCACACCATCAAGGAAAGCAACACCTTTTACCAGCCAGCCGGCGACGGACGGGTCTCCCACATTGATGTGCGGGACATTGGCGATGTGGCCGCGGAAATCCTGCTGAACCCCGATGAACATAACGGCAAGGCGTACACCCTCACCGGTCCGCAGGCCCTCAGCGGGAAGGAGGTCGCCGATATTTTCTCAAGGGTATTAGGCCGCACCATTCAATACGTTGACTTACCCGAAGAAGCCGCCCGCACCGCCATGCAACAGCAAGGTTTGCCCGATTGGATGGTTGAAAGTCTGCTGGAACTGAACGCCATTACCCGGGCCGGCTACGCCTCAGGGGTCACCAGCGATGTGCAGGAAATCATCGGGCGGAAGCCCTACACCTTTGAAGAATTCGTGCAGGTTTACCGCGATTGTTTCTAAATACAAGCGGCAAACGCCCTAAGAAGAAGCGCCCGTTTTACAGCAGTTTTTCAGGAAACAGCTGTAAACGGGCGCTTCGGTTTTAGAGGAGAGCTGATTAAGGATTTGACTTAACTGGCGCTGCCGATCATGTAGTGACCAGGCACCACCTTGTCTCCGCGTTATCTTATCATGTAGGGACAATCCCTTGTGGTTGCCCATGTACATGCCTCCGTAGAACAGGTAGTTGCTTGTATTGCTGTTGCTGTGTTATTTCCAATAGGTTGTGGTTTTTCAAACGGGGGCGCTTTGAGGCCTTCAGCCTCAATGGAGTTGCAAACTTCAGCTCATATTGGGTCCAAGTTGAAAACTTAAACCAGGTAAAGAGGGAGGTTTTGCAGCAAGCAAAAAGCCCCGCTGGAAATCAGCGGGGCTTTTCTATAGATGAAATTATCTGATAATTCTGTTAACGGTCATCTCTGGAAGAACCGCCGCGTGATGAACGGTCCTGGCGATCTCTGTCACCGCTGGAGCGACGGTCATCATGATCCTGGTCCGGACGATACTGGTTACGGTTCTCGTAGCCGGAACCACCGCCCCCAAAGCTGGATTGTCCGCCCTGGGTGCCGCCGTAGCCGCCGCGTGAGCCCATGCTGCCGGAAGAGGAAGAACCGTATCCGCTGGAGCCGCCGTAGCTGCTACCGCCCTGGCCGTATCCGCCCATGCCGTAGTCACGGCTTTGGTCGCCGTAGCCACCGCCGGTAGAAGCACCGCCGTGTCCGCGGTCCTGGTCATAGCCGCCTTGTCTTGATCCGGTTCCTGAAGAGCCGTAACCACCACGGGAGCCCATGTCATTACCCATGTTTCCGTAGTTGGTGCCACCAAAGCTTCCGCCGCCGTAGCCACCGTAGTTACCACCTTGTGATCCCTGGCTGGAACCGTAGTTAGAGCTGCCGTAGTTGCCACCGCCCATTGAGCCGTAGCCACCTTGTGAAGAGCCATGGCTTCCGCTTCCGCCTTGTGAAGAACGGGAGCCGAAATCGCCACCTTGTGAGTTATAGGTGCTGTAACCGCCCTGGCCGCTGCCGCCGCTCATAGAGCCGTAGCCGCTGCTATCGCCACCGCGGTTCTGGCCGCGTGAGCCGCCGCTGCCTTGCCAATCCTGGTTGCCCCCCTGTGAAGAGCCGTAGCCACCGCGTGATCCCATGTCTGAACCCATAGATCCGCCGTAGCCGCCTCTGGAGCCCATGTCATGTGAACCGTAGTTAGAGCTGCCTTGGCCACCCTGGTTTTGGGTGCTGTATCTGGTTCCGCCTTGGCTGTAGCCGCCGTCAAAGTCTGAGTTTCCGTCATAGCCACCGCGGGAAGATCCGCCGCGTGAGCCGTACTCTTCGCTGTAAGATCCGCCACGGGAGCCCATAGAGCCGTAAGAGCCGCCTTGCTGGTTGCTGTAACCCTGGCTGTATCCGCCGTGGCCGCTGCCCTGGCCTCCGCCACCGTGCATGCCGTAGCCGCTCTCAGTGCCGTAGCCCATCTGGTTTCCATAATAGCCGGAGCCGCCGTAGTTTGAATAGCCGCCGCGGTCAGACTCTGAACGAGAAGAATTACCGGCGTATCCGCCTTGTGAGCTCATTCCGTATGGATTGCTGCCCATGCCGGAACCACCGCCAAAGCCTTGTCCGCCGGAGTGGCCCATAGATCCGCCGTAGCCGCCCTGGCCGTAGTTAGAACCACCCTGGTTGCCCTGTGATCCGTAACCGCCCTGACCATAGTTAGAGCCGCCCTGGTTTCCGTAGTTGCCGCCGCCTTGTCCGCCGTAACGGTTGTGCTGGTCGTCATGGTTGTTCCAGGAGCTGCCGCCGCCAAAGCTGCCGCTGTTGCCTCCCTGTGAACCGTATCCGCCCTGGCTGCCTTGTGAGCCATAGCCACCCTGGTTGCCTTGTGATCCGTAACCACCTTGCTCGCCGTTGAAGTTACCGCCACCGCTGATGCCGCTCATAGAAGAGCTGCCCTGGTTGCCGTAGTCGCCGCCTTGTGAGCCACCGTAGCCCATGCCGCTGCCCATAGAAGCAGAAGATCCTGAAGCACTATCTGAGCCGGAAGATGCGCCTGACTTAGATGATCTGCCGGAGCTTGATTTATCTCCAGACGCTTTGGCAGAAGTGGAGGAGCCTGATCTGCCGCCTGCTTTTGGCGTAGCAGAAGAAGTTGATGCCGAAGTGGATGTTTTGCTTCCGGAGGTTTTGCTTCCCGAAGCGCTATTGGTAGTAGAAGAAGATCCTTTTTTAGAAGTAGTGGAAGAACCACTAGTGGCGGTAGGAGAGCTGGAGCTGTCTGATGTGCCGGTGCCAGTAGAAGTTCCACCAGAGGCAGTTCCACTAGAAGCGCCGGTTGGTGAGCCAGTGCTACCTTGTAAACCAGAAGTTCCTTGTGAGCCGGAAGAACCTAGAGATCCAGGAGAGGAACCTGAAGTTGAGCTTTGGCCCACGGTACCTGATGAAGAGGAGGAAGAAGCATTGGTGCCCATCCCACCGGATGACCCGGTAGAAGAGGAGCTCTGGTTATCGTTTTGCTGCTCTTTTTGATTGTCTTTCATGGTTAAATCTCCTTGTTTTTAGTTTGTGAATGGTGTTTTGAATACCCTTGCCGGAGACCCTGAAATTATACCAGATTCTATGGCAAGTGTTTATACTATACGAACGGGTGTTTGCATGGTTAACTCATTCATTGCGATTTTTTAATCAAGAAAGAATTTGTAGGAGAATAGCCTTAAAAACTTTGCTTAAAATGAAGCTTAAATTATGAAAATGATTTTGCCGAATGTTTTAGATGCCGGGTTTTTAGAAAAGCCGCAAAAATGGAGCTATCTGTTTCAGGCCTATCTTGTTAAAACCGAACCCAAAACAATTATTGCCGCAACCAGGCTCAACGCCTAATGTGAGGCTGTAGAAACATGAGTAGAAAACTGTCATGAAACCGTTCTTTAACGGAAACGATTCGTTCGTGGAAGGCCTCTTTTTTCTATCGGAAGAGAAAGGTAATATGGCTTGCAGATTTGGTGGCAGAGGGCTTCAAGTAATGCACAAAAGAAACAGAAATGCCAGCGGCGCTTTCTGTCTTAATCAGGAAAGCGCCGCTGGCAGAGAGTAACCAATCTGGCAGAAAGGCTGGATAAGGGAAGAGGAGAATGCCCTCAAAATGAGCAGAGACCGGGCGCAAAGACTGCTAACGTACAACCAATTTCTGCAAAGGACTTTTATGTTTGCCCCGTGTTGTTGCCCTGCGCGGTAACCGTGTTGGTGTTGATGTTCGTGCTGATGTTGGTAGGTACATCTACATCCAGTTTATTGAGGAGTTCCTCCGCGTCTTCCTGCTCTTCCTCGTTAGGCTCGGGCACCTCGTGCTCATCTGCCTCTAATGGTTCATAATTCAGCCTGATGAACATGGGGAAGTGGTCTGACCCGAAGAAAGGAAGGCGTTTTATCCTGATCAACCGGAAAGCAGGATCATAGAAAATGTGGTCCAGGGAGTACCGGAAGAACGGCACAAACGCATTGTAGGTGTTGAAGAATCCGCGCCCGATGCGAGGATCCAAGAGTCCGCTTATTTTCCGGAATAGGTTGGTGGTGTAAGACCAGGCCACATCGTTCAGGTCACCAATGACAATGCTGGCATAAGGAGAGTCTTTCGCCATTTTGGCTACGGTGAGCAACTCGGCCTCGCGGGTGTCTGTGTCTTTGTTCAGGTGGGGCGGCTGCGGATGCACGGTGAACAGATCAAACTTCAGCCCGGAGGGTAATTCCACTAACATGTAGAAAGAGGGAATACCTTCCTCCACCAGGTACCTAACCTCGGTATGCGTGAGTTTGAACTTGCTGTAGAACATCATGCCGTAGGTATTCTCCAGGGGCTCTTTAATGCAATAAGGGTAGCGTTGGTCCAGTTCAGAGATGGCATTGGCCCAGCGGTGATTAGGCTCGTTGATGAGCAGCAGGTCTGGGTCGTTCTCGCGCACTACCTTCAAAAAGCGGTCATACCGAGTGTTGGACATCCGCACGTTGGAAATCATGACCCCGAAGGAATTTTTAGGGGCCTTTATCTTGGATCTGAGGGCCTGTACCCGCACAAACGGGGTGAACTTGTACACGTGCACCAATTCATTCACAATGGCCAGAACCAGCAGCCCCGCAAATATCTTCTGGGTAAGCAACTCATACCCGTATAGCCAGCCGTACAGCCCCAGGATGACCGTACATAAAATAGCTACCTGAACCCTGGGGAAATCCAGGATTCTGATCCACCAATAAGTACTCTTTACCATAGTTAGTAGAGAGGCCAAAATGGCAATACAGCCAAGCAGCTCAAGGGTAATTTTCATAGTTAGCAGTGATTCGGTTCGTTCACATACTCATTTCTGGAAGCAGGGTTGCCTCAGTAAAAATACAGCCCCGGCGCTGGGGAAAGTAGCCGCCAAAAAAAAGTCGTTTCCAGCATGATTTGCGAAAATCAGGCCAGAAACGACGCTCAAAAATTTATATTTTATGTTAATTAAGGGGCTGCTTGCTCTACCCGCACGCCCACAGACATAATGCCTGGCAAAGGATCCTGGCGCATGTACTGATTTAGTTTGATCTGGTATTTTCCCGATTTGGAGAAACGCACGTTCTTGAGGGCTCTGAACCGATGGTCAAAGATGTCTCCGGTGCCATTGCCTTTGGGCTCACCGGTTTTGGGGTCCATGAGGTACATCTCATGCAGCATGGAGTTGATCTGTTTGCCGTCTGGCCCTATGAGGTAATGCCGCAAGTACAGGTTGTAAAACGGGTACTGGATGGCATTGCGCACATTGAGGAACACGTTGTACTGCTGCGTGGTGTCTGTGATCTCAAACTCAAACTTGGGGGCCAGGGCCACTGGCCATTGGTTGTTCTCAATATCCTGGTTTTCTTCAAACACGCGGTTGGCGTCACAGCTGGCCAGGAACAGGCCCAGGCTCAGCAGTGACACTATTACACGAAAACTTTTTATCATCATCCTTCTGCTTTTGGAGTGCCGCCTTCTGGGTTGCCCGGTTTGCGGTTCCGGTGATTACGGTTGCGGTTGCGTCTGGAGCGTTGTTCCCCTTCTGCCCTTGGGCCACCTTCTGGCCTTTCTGGGGCGCCTACCGTAGCGGGCGCAGTTCCCTGGGTTACCGGCTGAGGCCTATTCTGCGGCGGACGCTGCCCCTGGGGCCGCTCCTGGCGCGGTGGCCGGTTTCCGCCTTCCCGATTGCCGCCTTCTTTAGGCTGCCGGTTAGGATCACGCTCACGCTCCTGGCGGGGTTTGCCTTGCTGCTGCTGACCTTTGGCCTGCTGCTCGCGCTCTGGTCTTGGTGGTCTGCCTTCTCCGCCGGCAGGGCGCTCACCGCGTTCCTGGCGGGGCTTGGGTTCACCCTGCACCACGCGGCCCGATGGACGGTCTCTGCGTACCTCCGGGGTAGGAGTGGCTTGGGCCAACACTTCAGTAGCAGTGGCGGCGTTGCCTCCGTCTTTTTTCTTTTTCTTGCGCTTCTTCTTGGTTTTATATTGCTCGTCCAGGCGGTCAAGGTTGCCTTCCAGGGCTTCCACGAAGTCTACCACTTCGGGCAGCTGCTTTTTCACTTCCTCGGCCAGGTTCTCAGGCATTTCGCCGGCGGCGTTCATCTTCAATACCTCCTGCACGCGCTCCACGGTTACCGGAAACCAGTTGCTGTCGCCACGGTATCCGAACCACATGATGCGCCGGAAAATGTCGGTCTTCTGCAGGAAAGCATCGCCGGCTTTGGTCTGGAGCGGACGGTTCACGTTAGGGATGTCTTTGAGGGCATCCATGTAGGTTTCCAGCTCATAGTTAAGGCAACACTTGAGGCGCCCGCACTGACCAGACAGTTTGCTGGGGTTCAGAGACAGGTTCTGGTAACGCGCCGCGGTGGTGGACACGCTCCGGAAATCGGTGAGCCAGGTGGAGCAGCACAGCTCGCGGCCGCAGGACCCGATTCCACCCAGACGGCCGGCCTCATGGCGCAGGCTTATCTGGCGCATCTCAATGCGTACCTTGAACTCCTCGGCCAGTTTCTTGATCAGTTCCCTGAAATCCACGCGGTCATCGGCGGAGTAGAAGAAGGTGGCCTTGGTTTTATCGGCCTGGTACTCTACGTCTGAGAGCTTCATTTTAAGCTTCAGTTCCTGCACAATGGCGCGGGCGCGGTACATGGTGGTGGGTTCCTGCTCGCGGGCGAGGTTAAACTTCTCCATGTCTTTCTCGGTGGCCACGCGGTAGATGCTCCGGATCTCGTCGTTGTTCTGAACCTTCTTCTTGTTCATCTGCAGGCGAACCAGTTCGCCTTTGAGAGACACGTGGCCAATGTGGTGACCGTTGGGTACGTCTACCACCACGGCATCGCCGGTAATGAGCGGCAGCCGGTTTACGTTTCTGAAAAACTCTTTACGTCCGCCTTTGAAGCGGATTTCTACTATATCAAACTCTTTAAAAGACACGGGAATCTCCATGTCTGAGAGCCAGTCAAATACATTTAACCGGTTACAGCCTCCCGTGCTGCAACCGCCGTTGCTTTTGCAACCCGCAACTACCTCGGTGCCATCGGCAAGGGAAGTGGTTTTGGAGCCGCAGCCGCCACTAGAACATGAACTACATCCCACAGGTCAATTTCCTTTATATAGATAATTCTTGTTTTCAAAAATAATTACTCACGCAGCCCCAAAAGCAAGGTGCCTAACCCCGGAAAAAGTAAGATTTATCCTCCTGAATGTAAGTGAATTAATGGGGAGGTAAATGGGGGTAAAAGGCAATTCTACGCTTTTCTACGGCAAATACTGAGAGCCTAATTAACAAATATAATAACTAAATCCGAATAGCTTGGCACGATTCGTTAAGTTATCAACAGGGGATTTTGGGGCTGTTTTGCCTAAAACAGCCTTATAACCTCAAAACCCCTGAACAAAAAAGAAGTGGCTGCCCGTTCCTTTCTTATCCTCCAGAACATATTTGACCCAGGTACCGGACCAAAATCAGCGCAGGAAACTCCCTGGTTTACCTGGATAATGGAAGCCGATAACAGGCTATACTGGGGAATTTGCCAGGTGAAGGATTTTCTTAAAGGTCTTTCTTTCATGCTGGAAAAGACCGGGTTTTGATCATGGTTTCTGTTTCCGTTATTTGGGCTTTGATCTCCAATCAACAGTTTCTATGACCTTTGCTTTTGCCCAGAACCAGACGGTTGACCAGTTGACCTCCCTCTTCAATTCGGCTTTCTCTAACTACATTATGCCCCTGTCGCTTACCCCGGAGGTGATGTCCCTGAAACTGCGGCGCGATGGTACCAACCTATCTCTATCTCCGCTAGCGTTGGACCAGAAGGAACCGGTGGGTTTTATCTTCCAGAACCTGGGCGAATGGGAGGGCAAAAAGACGGCGTACAACAGCGGTACCGGGGTGGTCACCAAAGCGCGCGGACAAGGCCTCACCCCCAAGATGTATGAGTTCTGCCTGCCTTACCTGAAAGAGCACGGAGTAGAGCAGTGCCTGTTGGAGGTGATACAGGAGAACAAGCGCGCGCTGGGGATTTACCAGGGGCTAGGCTTTGAGGTGACCCGGTCTTTTCACGTTTTCAGGCACAATAAAGCAGATCTTGCCTGGCACGGTCACTCGCCCACAGATGTCACCTTCCAGAAGGTTTATGTGCCGGATTGGCCGCTGTACCAATCGTTTTGGGAGGTGGAGCCCAGCTGGCACCTGCATACCGCCGCCATTGACCGCACCATCTCCGATGTGCAGATAGTGGAGGCGCACGCCCAGGGCAGCTGCGTATGCTATGGCATCATCTATCCGCTCACCGGAGCCATCGCCCAACTAGCAGTAGCCCCCGCCTGGCGCGAGAAGGGCATTGGGCAGGCCCTGTTACAACAACTGGTCTCCCTCACGCCATCGCCCGTAGTCAGCGTCATAAACGTGGATGCCAAAGGTGAGCGCCTGCTGCGGTTTTTCAAGAAACGGAAAATGGCAGAACTACTGGGCCAGTACGAGATGCTGTGGCCTTTGTAAGGCGGTGTTTTAGAAGTGTTTTTGGGAAAATAGGTCGGAAATAAGTATCATTATCGGATTAGAAATGAAATAAGAACCTCAATATTTTAACCGTATCCGCAAAAGGTCTTTCTACTCAGTATTTTAATTCTATTATATATTCTAAAACCCCTTATACAAATCAAATTTATGCGATTTCTATCCCTCTTTCTGTTTGTTTTTTGCCTCAATTTCCTGCCTCACCAATCAAAAGGAGCGGAGAAGTACAAAGCAGGGGACAAACTGTTTGTAGCCCCTACCAAAGGTTTGAATCTGAGAAAATCACCTGATTCCCAATCTGCTGTTCTGGCCAAACTGGACTATAACACCCAGGTCACCATTGCAGAAGACGCATCACCCAGGAAGTCACTCCAAATACCGGTAACTGATTTTGCGGGCGGAAAACTGAACCTCCAGGGGCATTGGGTAAAAGTGAGCACTGGTCAGGCAATGGGGTATGTGTTTGACGGAATGCTCTCCAAATACAAAGGATTGGCCTTGGGTAGCTATGAAGAAGACGCTTGGCTGGTTTCTTTGTTCGGGAAGCCAACCCTGAAGACGTCTAAAAAGAGTTTAACGGCGCAAGGTGGGGAAATAGATTTTGAAATAGAGGAAAAAACGTACCCCCGGGGATTGGTCTTTCATTCTACTTGGGGTGATGGCTGTGGAAGTTACGAATATACGTTCAGCATTTCTTACAACGAGGCGTACTGGTTTATTGAGCGCATGATGGTGGGCGCCGATGCCGCCGATGACATCAAAATTAAAAAGGAGAAGGGTAATACCGTTTTTAGTTTCTCAAGTTGTACATAAAAGCTTGTACCAGTTTTTAGCTCGTTTTCTTCAAACCAGAGGAAAACCATGCAATAGCGAAAAAACAGAAAACCCCGGCAGATCTTTAGAATCTGCCGGGGTTTTCTGTTTCTGAAGTCAAGCAGAGGGATTAATAGTCATAATCCTCTTGCTCTCTTCTCTTTTTGGCCCTGAAATAAGCGACTATTCCGTAGCCAATGATGGCAGTTACCGCCAGTTGGCGAAGGAGGCCGCCGCGGTTGTGCTGCCATTCTGCCTTCATGCCTTTCTCTGCAGGGATATTGGGGAACTTTCCGTTCTTGATGTCCTCAATGATTCCTTCCACCACATTTACGCGGTCGGCCAGAATGAGCGGAAGCCAGTGGCCGTAGTCGTTCTCGCTTTTCTTGAAAGCCAGCCGACGGATCATACCGCTGAGACCGCTGGGCGGAACCGCCGTCCCGAAGACTGCTGTCACATTGGGGCGTTCTATGGAGTGGTGTACTTCAATGTTCACCGGCTGCTGCGTGGGTCGGGTCCAGGTGTAACCCTTTTCCTCCTCGCCGGCGCGGTTTCTCATAGGATACGTGGGGTCATTCTTGGGGTCTGCGTCTATTCCCCAGCCAATGATATGGGCATATTTATTTGGTGTGGTTTCCATAGTCAATTTCCTTTAAATTCTTGCTGATGGTGGAATAAGAACAGGTTTGATGCAGTTATCCAGTTTCTCAGAGAACATGCGGTACGCATCAGAAACCTCCTCTAATGGTATGCGGTGCGTGATAAGTCCTTTGGGGTTAAGAACGCCGTTCTGCACGTGCTCAATCAATCTGGGCAGCAGGCGCTTCACCGATGCCTGATTGGCCCGGATGGTAATGCCTTTGTTCAGCACGTTCCCAATGGGTACCAGGTTATCGGTAGGGCCGTACACCCCAACAATAGAGACAATCCCGCCTTTTTTCACGCAGTTGATGGCCCAGTGCAGCGCGGTGGCAGAACCTGCCTGGATGAGCAACTTGCGGCCAGTGATGGTTTGTAGGGCGTTACCGGTAGCCTCGGCACCTACGGCGTCAATGCAGACATCGGCGCCCAGCCAATCGGTTTGTTTTTTGATGAACACGGCTGGGTCACCAAACTCCCTGAAATTGTAGGCTTCGCACTGCGCGTAGTTTTTGGCAAACTCCAGGCGGTACTCCACCTCGTCAATAATGATCACGCGCCCTGCCCCGAATAACCAAGAGCATTTGGCAGCCATAATCCCCACAGGGCCGGCACCAAACACTACCACAGTATCGCCGGGCTGGATACCGCCCATCTCGGCGGCCTGGTAGCCTGTTGGCACCACATCGGTCAGGAGAACGGCATCATCCGGGTCCATCCCCTCAGGGATCACGGTAGGGCCCACATTGGCGTAAGGCACACGCACATACTCGGCCTGTCCCCCGTTATAGCCACCCGCCGTATGTGAGTACCCGAAGATACCGCCCACGGCCGTTGCTTGTGGATTGGATTCGTGGCAGTTACCGTACAATTCCTGCTTACAGAAAACACATTGGCCACAGGCAATGTTAAACGGCACCAGCACATGGTCGCCTACCTTCACTTTGGTTACCTCAGAACCAACTTCTTCTACTATACCAGTGAATTCATGCCCGAAGGTCATGCCCACGCGGGTGTCCGGCACTGAACCGTTGTATAAGTGCAAATCTGATCCGCAAATACACGACCTGGTTACCCTAACAATTGCATCCTGGGGGTGCAGGATTTCAGGCATTGGTTTTTGATCTATCCGGACCCGTAAAGGTCCCCGGTAATTCATGGCTAGCATAAGAATTCTCCTTGGGGTTAAAGTGAGACATATTTTGTAGTTGTGCCGTGTTTCCAGGCAGGGCGGTTTGCACCAATCCCACATAAGATTTCATAACACAGGTATTTTTTACTTCCTGAGGACCCGAAAGTTTCAGTATGTGCTTTGTTCAGGAGTAAATACGTATTTATACGGTGTTTCTACGGAAGTGACCTAAACCCACCAACTTACTTGAGGCTTATGGGTGCTTATTGGGCTAAAAACCTGGGTATTTCCTAAAAAATCCGGTTTTGAAAAGCAGACTTTCAAGGGCAACAGCTACAAAAACAGCCGAAAAAAGAGGGAGTAACAGAAAAAAATTATTCTGAAAGGAGAGGGGGCTTGCATCAAGCCCAGAGTTATTTTGGCCCTAATTTTAGGAAAATACGCTTGAAACTGCGACCGAAGTGCCTTTCCCAAAAGCATCTTTTAGATGGCTAATTTCAGCAGTTCAGTTTTCCTTCCATACTTTTGCGGCCAGACAAGAACTGTCTACCTGTTTTACCTGAACTTGAGCAACCCAGCAACATGAGTATTACCATAAGAGCCATAGAAGAAAAAGACAACCTGCCGCTGGCGGAACTCATCAGAAAGGTGTTCAGGGAATTCAAAATAGATAAGCCGGGCACCGTCTACACAGACCCCACCACCAATGACCTGTTCCATCTTTTCCTTACGCCCGGCAGCGTTTACCTGGTGGCCGTGGAGAAGGGAGAAATCATTGGCGGCTGCGGTGTTTTCCCCACCGATGGCCTGCCGGAAGGCTGTGCAGAGTTGGTGAAATTCTACCTTTCTGCTGAGACCCGCGGCAGAGGAATTGGCCTGCAACTGCTGGAGAGAAACATGGAGCTGGCCCGGGAACTGGGCTATAAACAACTGTATCTGGAGTCTTTTCCCGAGCTAGCCAAAGCCGTGAGCATGTACAACAAAGCCGGCTTCAAACCGTTGCCCCACGCAATAGGTAATTCCGGCCATTTTGCCTGCAACATCTGGATGTTGAAAGACCTGACAGAAGAGGTTTCTGCTGAAACAACAGTCGGGGAATAGTAGCTTTCCACTGCCCATAAAATAAAAATCAGTTGGCTAAGTCTGCATTGGTGACTTGGCCAACTGATGAAAGATGATTCTATTTCGGGCTTATTTTCCTGAAAACAGGCTCTAAACAACTACTTGCCAAGCCACTCTTTGAAAGCCGCGGCCCGCTCGTTGCTGATGATGATTTCCTTATCAGTAACAGGTTTCACGTACACTTTAAGGCGGCCTTTAAGGTAAGGGTGAATCTCGTCAATGGAGTGGATGTGGGCAATAAACTGGCGGTTAAGTCGGCTGAAATGCTCTGGGTCCAAAAGCTCCTGCAGGGTATCCAGGGTATAGTCGGTGATGAAGCGCTGGCCGGCGTTGGTGATGAGGAAAACGATCTTGTCCTCGGCGTAGAAATAGGCGATCTCATCAGTGGAGACCGAGCGTATTTTCTGGCCGGTTTTCACCAGGAACCGGGTTTTGTAATTAGGCGTATCGGTGGCAGGGACGGAGTTGCGATTCAGGAGCGCCATGATCTGCTGCATGTCTAAAGCCGGAGCTGGCGCGGGCTGGCTTTGCCGCAACGCCTTGAATTTGTCCATGGCCGCGCCCAGGTCCTCGTTGCTGATGGGCTTGAGCAGGTAATCAATGCTGTTCACCTTGAACGCTTTCACGGCATACTCGTCATAAGCCGTGGTGAAGATGATGGGGCACTTCACCTCCACCTTCTGGAAAATCTCAAAACTGTTGCCGTCAGACAAGTGGATGTCCAGGAAAGCCAAATCGGGCGCCGGATTGGACTCAAACCACTTCACTGCGTTGCGGATAGAATCAATAGTGCCTACCACCTGGATGCTGGGGTCGTAGCGCAGCAGTTGGGCTTCCAGTTTTTCTGAAGCCAGGTACTCGTCTTCAATCAGGAGAATGTTCATCAGGCGGCTTTGTTTAGAAGCGGTAATTTAGCAATGAAATCGTGGGCTGTTACCTCCACGTCCACTTTTTTATCGGTGATGAATTTATAGCGGTTAATGATGTTTTTCAGACCCACGCCGGTTGACTCTTCGCTGCTCTCTCTTAGCTGCAGGTTGTTCTTGATGATGATATAATCGCCCTCCACAAACACGTCAATGAACAAAGGCTCATCGCGGCTCACGATGTTATGCTTGATGGCGTTTTCCATGAGCAGCTGCATGGTGAGCGGGGCTACCTGGTGATTGAGCAGATGATCGGGCACGTCCATGTTCACCCGCAGGTTCTCCCTGAATCTGATCTTGAGCAAAAAGAGGTAAGAATAGATAAAGTCCAGCTCGGTGTTGAGGGTCACCAGCTCTTTATCTTTGTTCTCCAGCACGTAGCGGTACACTTTTGACAGCTGCTCCACAAACTTGGCGGCCAAGTCCTGGTCTTTGTAAATGAGCGAGGAAAGGGCATTAAGACTATTGAACAGGAAGTGCGGGTTCACCTGCTGTTTCAGAGACTCAAACTGCACTTTAATGGTTTCCTTCTTCAGCTTCTCAGACTGCATGAGGTAACGGTGCCACTGGTTGTAGAAGTAGATGCCAGACCTGATGAAGTGCACAAACAGCAGAATGATGCTGCCAAACACAAACACTTCTTTGAGGTCGCGCATGGCGTTGGGGTCTTGGAAGTCATACTCCATCTGCCCGAATACCAACCTTGGCATGATCTCAAACAACACCATCACCAGCAGGATGTAGATCTGCACGGCCACCCATTCATAGATAAAGCGGCGCAGCCCGTACTCGCGCCAGTCATATTTCCGGCTCAGGCGTTTGGCAATGCGGCGGGTTCCTTCCAGTACCACGTTTACCATCAAGGCATTGTAGAGCAACCGGAAAACATCCAACGCCTCAAAATCACGCACGCCTACCCGGTGGATAAAGAAGAACGTCCAGAAAATAAGAAAAGCAATGCCTGTGTTGCCCAAATAGCGCAACAGGTGCTTGTTCTTGAATTGAAACTTCTTTTTCATAAATGGCGACTGCACAAACAGCCTGTCCAAAAACTCTGTGGAGAGAAGCATAGTTCAAAAAGTATGAAAGCGCTCTGCCGCCGTGAAAGAATCCGTTTCGTGCGCTCTCCTCATTCTGGTAATGGTTGAAGTTTGACGTTCTGTTCTAAGCTTACTTTTTGAAAAACAGCCTTAAAATATCTTTAGACCGGGTCTGGTGTTCCTGCCTAAAAGCAAAGAATGTGTCCGCCCGGGTGGTAAATTTAATCAGAATCCAAATGCCCTTTTTTGCATCCGTTTGCCTCAAGGCCTGGTCTGCGCCGGCAAAAGAAGCAAAAGGGCCTGTCGGCTTTTTTCATAAGTTTGCGTAAGAATCCCAGTGGGATATTACCTCCGCTAAGTTTGCAATTAGATCTTTTCACCGCAAGCCGGCAAGATAATCCTGACCAAGGCGGAAATTAATACCCTGAAGCTGTGGTATCTACAGATTAAGCTTCCTGATTCTTCCAATTTTTAAAGAGAGACATCTATGAATTCTGCCTGGTGGTATTTAGTGTTGGCGGGCCTTTGCGAGATTGGCTGGGCTATTGGTTTAAAATATACAGAAGGGTTTTCCAGGCTGGTGCCTACTGTTGTTACGGTGGTCATCATGATCCTGAGTTTTGTCTTGCTAGCCCAGGCCATGCGCACTTTGCCCGTGGGTACCGCCTATGCCTCCTGGACTGGAATTGGTGCCGTAGGCACTGCCATTTTAGGGATGATTCTTTTCAATGAACCCAAGGACGCTTTGCGCCTGGTTTGCATCGGGTTGATTATTGCCGGCGTGTTGGGGTTGAAGTTTTTAGCGAAGGAATAAGGATGTTTCAGTTTTTGTGGGCTTGGCTGTATGTGGGTTGGTACACGTAGTCCGCTGTAGCTGGCGTGGTGCCGCTGTTTCTGTTAGTTCATGAGCATAACTGTTCCATAGCTAGGATCCGAGCGCTCAGGCCGCGAGGCCCGCCTTCCGGCCTCGCGCTGCTGTTTTAGCCTTGGCCGGTTGGCCTGCCTGCGGCACCAGGTCTAAAACAAAGGCGCTCCACCGAAAGGCTGGAATAGGGAATGCGTAGCGGGAACGCCTCAGACCTCGCAGCGTCCGAAGGTCCTGCGAGCGTCTTTTTTCCTGTGAGGTCTTCTCTTCTGAGATTCTCCCCTTGAGGATTGCCCAAACGAGAGTTTGAGGCAGCGAGCGTAGCTCTGTAGAGGGGTGTTTACACCTGCTGGTCATGGCGTTTGCTCTTCAGTTCCATGGTTCAAGTCTGCGACTTGGACCCAAAATGGCCGGCAGTTTGCAACTGCTGTGAGGCACTAGCCTTAAGACCGCATTTAGGACCGCTTAAAGGCCAATTCAATAGTACCACCTATCCTTTTTTATTATATCCAAGACTTCACCGTTGAGAGGTGCGAGGAGGAGTGTTTACACCTACTGATCTACGCTTTCCAAAAATTAAACAATGTATAGACCTGGCATCGCCTTGTCTCCCGCGGTTCAAAACGCAATCCGCGTAATCAACAAGAAAAAGGGCGCCAACAAGAACTGCCCTTACTTTTTAGATGCCATCGTTTTTCAAGCATTACTACAAAAAGGAACCGTATTCGGCCAACCACTTTTTAGCCTGATTATATAAAAACACGCTTAAAACAACCCTTGCCTCCGGCGGTAAGCAAACAGGGTGTCGTTCGTAAGAAGGTAGACGTATTTGTCACCTATCAATACCTGCCGGTAGGAGAGGGTCTGTTCAGGTAAGGAGATGGTGCGGGTTTGGAAGGTGTAGAGGTGCTGAAACTGGAGCTGGTTTCCAGATAGGTAATACAGTTCATCGCCTAGAAACCCGAGATAGGTAAGATTGGGGAGGGGCAGCTTTTTCTGATAGTTGCCTAGGTTGTCAAACACGTAAATGCCCGAGGAGCGGTCTACCATATACAGCTTGCCCTGGTACTCGCGCATAAAGGTGATATCGTGCTGCCTGCGGTCCAGCAGCAGTTCCAGCGGATTTTCAAACACCACGCTGTTCACTCGGGTGTCTACCTTGAGGAGGCGGAAAGTGGTCTCGTCAAAAAGCCAGAGCCGGTCATCTGCAGCCAGGGTAGCGGCCCTGATGGTGCCATCGGTGTATTCCCGCAGATCGGCTAGGCCTAGAGGCGTGAGGAAACGGTCCAGGAGTTGCACCCGCTGCCGGTCATCATAGAACACTGATATCTTGGCCGGACTCCAGGCCTCTACCATGGCCACTCGTCCCTGCGTAGGCGGCGAGAAGGTGTTAAGTACCTTGCCCACCGTGTCTATTTGAATGATGTTTTGCCGGGTATCTGAAAGATAAGTGCGGTCAAAGCGGTCAATAGACAGCAGGGCATTGCCCTTGGCCGGCAACTGGTAGGCCAGTGTCCAAGTCGGAGTTTGCGCCTGACTAAACAAAGGCACCAGGAAGAACCAGGCCAGGATGCACAGGCAGAACTTAGGCAGGCTGCTTTTCAAAATACGTAAGGGTGAGTTCCTGTCCATCATATACGGCGTAGGAGCAAAAATTGACCCATTCTCCCAGGTTCAGGTAGCGGCTGCGGTCGCCAATGGGCAGATCCAGCGGCAAGTGGCGGTGCCCGAAGACGTAGAAGTCATGGTGCTGCCTTCCTTCCACCCGTTGGCAGTAATGCACGAGCCACTCGTCATCGCCCTTGAAGACCTCGTCCACCTTTGTGTTTTGGATACGGCTTCGGCGCGACCAGAAAGTGGCCAACCCGATGCCCATGTTGGGGTGGATGCTGGCAAAAAACCACTGGCTCATCTTGTTGGCGAAAATCCGCTTCAGGACCTTGTAGGTGTAGTCCTTCGGGCCCAGGCCATCGCCGTGGCCGATGTAGAAGGTATGGTTCCCTATTTTGGTGGAGATAGGCTTCCGGAGCACGGGGATGTTCAGTTCCTTGGGGAAGTAATCGAACATCCACATGTCATGGTTTCCCGTGAAAAGGTAAATGGGGATGCCACTATCGGCAATCTCGGCTAGTTTGCCCTGCAAGCGGATGAACCCCCGCGGGATGGCATGCTTGTATTCAAACCAGAAATCGAAAATGTCTCCCAAAAGGAAAATGGCGTGCGCATCTGCCTTGATCTGATCTAACCACCGCACAATCTTTTTCTCGCGCGCCAGGCTTTGCTCCGGAGACGGAACCCCTAAGTGGAAATCTGAAGCGAAGTAGACTTTTTTACCGGGCGGCAGGTGGTCAATCGGTGTGATCATCAACGAGGAACAGGATAAGTTCTTTGGGGCCGTGGGCGCCCATGACTAAGGTTTTCTCAATGTCGGCAGTACGGCTGGGGCCGCTTACCAGTGAAAGCATAGACGGCAAACGGTTGCCGTATTTTCCCTGCACAAACTGCAGGGCTTGCTTGATATCGGGCACCAGTTGCGACAGTTTGGCCACCACCAGGTGCATGGCAGGGTAAACGGACAATCTCCGGCCGCTGGCGTTGGCTGAGGAAACCAGAATGCTGCCGGTACGCGCCACCAGTGCCTCACAGGTGGTGAGCGACGCCTGGGCATTGTTGATGAAGTCGTCCTCGGTGCCGTTGAAGTTGATGCCCCCGGCGTGCAGGATCTTCTTCAGGGCCGGTTCCCACACGTACAGGTTGTCAATGCCGCGCTCTTTCTTGAACTCAAACAGCTGGTCAAAGAAATCCTCCTCGTTCTCGCAGTACACAAAGGTGCCACTGTTGCGGATAAAGGTCTCCGCGAAAAGCACCGAGAGGTCTTCCAGCAGCGGCCCGTAAACCGAGGTGGAGAAGTCTGGGGTAGGAGGCAGAAAAGGCGCTGACTTAGCCAGCGCCTCTCTTACCTTGCGGAGCACAATCTCTTTGGATTTGGCTTCGTACATTTTGAATTTCCGTTTAGGGCCTGTTTTTCAGAAAAGGGCTACGAATTGAACGTAGTTCCTTCGCCGGTGGAAGACGGTGCGCCGGTTGGCTCTGCAGCCGTGGGCGTGTCTTCCTGGTTTTGCTGGGCACCGGTTGGGGTTGTGATATGGCTTTCACCGGCCAATTCGCTCTGCGTCTTGCTGCGGTCTGTGCCGGCGGTATGGGCCTGGTAGTTGGTCAATCCCTCGAAAGGCCTTGGGCCTACCAGACGCTCCAGGTCGTGCTGGAAAAGGATCTCCTTCTCTAACAGTTCCTGCGCCACCAGTTCCAGTTCGGTCCGTCTGTCAGACAACAGCTGCAGGGTGCGGTTATACGCGTCACCTACCAGCAGGCGTACCTCAGAGTCAATCGTTTCTGCGGTAGTTTCTGAATAAGGCTTCGTAAACGTGTTATCCGGCTGCTTGGAGTCATAGAACGACAGGTTGCCTATACGGTCATTCATGCCATACATGGTCACAATGCTGTAAGCCATTTTGGTAATCCGCTCCAGGTCACTCAAGGCTCCTGTAGAGATTTTCCCGAACACGATCTGCTCAGCCGCACGGCCACCCAGGGCCATACACATCTCGTCTACCAACTGCTCGGTGTTGTACAGGAACTGCTCTTTAGGCAAGTACTGAGCGTATCCCAACGCAGCCACGCCACGCGGAACGATGCTCACTTTCACCAACGGATCGCAGTGCTCCAGGAACCAACCGGCAATGGCGTGACCAGCCTCGTGGTAAGCCACAATTTTCTTTTCCTGCGGAGAGATGATCTTGTTTTTCTTCTCCAAACCACCAATCACGCGGTCAATGGCATCGTTGAAGTCTTTCATCTCAATGGCCTTCTTGTTGCGACGCGCGGCGATGAGGGCAGCCTCGTTACACACGTTCGCGATCTCGGCCCCGGCGAACCCAGGGGTCTGGGCAGCCAGTTTTTTCGCGTCCACGTCATCGGCTAAGGTCAAAGGACCCAAGTGTACCCCGAAGATGTGGGTACGGCCGTTGATGTCTGGCTTGTCAATGCTGATCTGGCGGTCAAAACGTCCGGGACGCAGCAAAGCGGAGTCAAGGATGTCTGGGCGGTTGGTGGCAGCCAGGATGATCACGCCTGAATCAGTGGCGAAACCGTCCATCTCCACCAGCAGGGAGTTCAAGGTGTTCTCGCGCTCGTCGTTACCGCCTGGCATCTGCCCGCGGCTACGGGAACGCCCGATGGCGTCAATCTCGTCAATGAAGATGATACAAGGGGCTTTGGCTTTGGCCTGCTTGAACAAGTCACGCACGCGGGCGGCACCTACCCCCACAAACATCTCCACAAAGTCAGAGCCTGACAGGGAGAAGAACGGAACCTCGGCTTCACCGGCTACGGCTTTCGCCAGCAAGGTTTTACCGGTACCCGGAGGACCTACCAGCAAAGCACCCTTAGGGATTTTACCTCCCAGGATGGTGAACTTGGTGGGGTTCTTCAGGAACTCTACAATCTCCTGGATCTCTTCTTTGGCTTCCTCAAGCCCGGCTACGTCTTTGAAGGTGATCTTCACGCGGTTCTCGGCGTCAAACAGGGCGGCGCGCGATTTCCCAATGTTGAAGATCTGTCCGCCGGCTCCTCCGCCCGCCATGCGGCGCATCAGGAACCAGAAACCTACCATGAGCAGGATAAAGAACGGCCAGCCCATGAGGAGCTCCAATAGACCGGTGCGCTTCTCAATTTCCAAAGGCACGCGCTGCTCACGCGGGATATTGGCCTGCAGTTGGTCCAGATCCTGCTTAAAGCTCTCGGCAGTGATAATAGGGAAGTGATATTGCGCGCCCTGCGTGTTCATGCTGAACCCACCCCCGCGGCTCTCCAGTTCTGCCCGGTATTTATCGTTCTTCAGGGCTTCCTCTTTCAAGGTCACCTCTGCCACGTTGTTGTTCACTACGGCTACTTTCTTCACATCCTGGGCCAACAGCATCTCCTCAAACCGGGGCTGCCGGATTTCAATGGTGGCGTTGAGGTTGTTATAGTAAGTAAGGCCGAAAATAAAGATCACCAAGGCCGCCAGAACCCAGATCTGCATGGTTGGGCGGGGCGGGGTATTGGGTATTATTTTTCTTTTTCTCTTTTTTTCTGGTTTGTCTGTCATGGGTTGTTCTCTCTCAATAAAAAGTAAACCTCCGGACGGGGGCATTGTTTAAACCACCGCCGATGTAGTGCCTGTGGTAGGCTCTACGTGCGTAATCTCGGCATCACCCCAAAGCTCTTCCAGGGCATAGAAATTACGCTTATCCTTGAGGAAAATGTGGGCCACTACGTCTACGTAGTCTAGTACCACCCATTCGCGGTTGGTGCGGCCTTCACTCTGCCAGGGATGTTCTTTCGTTAGCTTGAAAACTTCTTCCTCAATAGACGTAGCAATAGCGTCTAGTTGGGTGTCTGAGCTAGCGGAGCTTATGATAAAGTAGTCAGAGACGGCATTCTTCAAAGATTTCAGGTTTAGAACGACAATGTCAGCTGCTTTTCTTTCTTGCATGCCTTTTACTACCAGTTCTGCCAATATGTCGGAATTGTCCTGAATCGTGTTGTGTTTCATCTGGGAAATATAAATTTGATCTTCAAAAATACTAAAGTCTTTGCATAAATTTTCGCCAAATACCCTTTTTATAGGCCAGCAATTGGTTTTTATGCCAGAATGTGCCTCCACTAACACAGAGGCGCATCTGCTTCTTAACAAAAATGGCGCCACTGATGGTTGTGTCATAGTGGCGGGTGCCCAAACCGGCGGGCGCGGCCAACGTGGCAATACCTGGGACGTGGAGCCTGACAAAAACATTACGTTATCTGTCATATTAAAGCCAACCTTTTTAGAGGCCCAGCACCAATTTTCGCTCAACATCGCCGTCTCCCTAGCTGCGCTTGACCTTCTGCGGGAATACCTGCCCGAAGGGGTAGCCCTTAAATGGCCTAATGATCTGTACTACAGGGACCGGAAAGCGGGTGGCATCTTGATTGAGAACGCAGTAAGCGGGCGGTTCCTGCAGCACAGTGTTATTGGTATTGGCCTCAACGTGAACCAGGTTTCCTTTGTCCACACAAGGGCTACCTCCCTGGCCTTGCTCACCGGAGAACAAATTCCCCTGCCCAAGGCCATCAGCAAGTTACTGGAAAATCTGGAGCGGCGGTACCTGGCACTGCGGACCGGGGCCGGCGAAGCCCAGAAAAGGGAGTACCTGCAGCATTTGTACCGTTACCAGGAATGGCACTCTTACGAGGTAGGAGGGCAGGTGCTGCCGGGGCAAATCACCGGGGTTGACGCGACTGGGCGGTTGGCGGTACTCATAGAACAAAAATTGCAGTTCTTCCAGTTCCAGGAGATTAAATTTGTGATGGAAGAGTAGTTGTTTTTGGCCCAGTTTTTGAAATACAGGCTTAAAGTAGCTTGTACAGAACAAAGGGTTTATTGATTTTTTTATAGTTATAGATAGGAAATATTCTATAGTTTAGTTTGTAGTTTAAAGATCCGTTGCTATATTTGAACGATTCCGCATTTAGTCACCAACTTCTTGGCATATATGGTATGAAAATTTTTACACGCGTTATCCTGGGCGTTCTAACCCTGGGCATTGTTTTAGGCAGTAAAGCATCCTCTCTGGGCGAGATTCGGGGCGGTTTGCCTCTGGGTTCCCGTGCGGCCAGTACGTCTGAATCCGATACCGTTTTCCTGAACTGGCGTACTTCTGCCAATCTAGCGATCACGGATTTTGGGATACCGGCGGCCTCAACCCTTGCTTCCTACAACCCGAACGTGAAAAAGTATTCGCCATTGTTGTACCTGACAAAAAATACAGGCGCCAAAACGGCAAAGCCCGGGCTGCGCCAAATCACAGCCCTGTACGCCAGCACCAGCAGGATTCTATCAGGGAACCAGGGGGTGAAGGAGCCCAAGGTCATTCCTTCCCTCAGCGCGTATCCTAACCCTTCCAGGGGCATGACCAAGATCTCGTTGAGCTCGCTAGGCGATGACAACTACAAGATCAGGATCTCCAACGCCATTGGTAAAGTGTACAAAGAGATTCCGGTAAGCAAGCCTGCTTCCTCTGAGACCATCATGGTGGATCTTTCGCCTTTGCCGGCTGGTATCTATTTCTACAGCCTGCTGGTAAACGAAAAAATGGTGGAAACCAAACGACTCATTCTGCAGCAGCAATAATTTTCAGCTGCCTAAGTTATAGGAAGAGCCAGCCTGCGCTGGCTCTTTTTTTATTTATTGGGGTCTGCAAGAGGCTAAACGTGCAGAAAATTGCTAATTTCGAGGGTTCAATCTTTAACACATCATGTTGCAATACAATCGGATCAACAATCTGGTAGGTTGGCTGGTATTTGCGGTGGCAACCATCGCGTATGTACTTACCCTGGAGCCAACGGCCAGTTTCTGGGACAGCGGAGAATTTATTGCCTGTTCCTATAAACTCTTAGTGCCACACCCCCCCGGAGCTCCTTTTTACCTGTTGTTGGGGCGTATTTTCTCTTTGTTTGCGAGTGAGCCGGCGCAAGTGGCCTGGTGGGTGAACCTGCTCTCGGCGCTTTCCAGCTCCTTCACCGTGTTGTTCCTGTTCTGGACCATCAGTATCCTGGCCCGTAAACTGCTGGTGCCAAACCAACGCCCCAGCACCCTGGGTGCTATGGCTACGGCTATCGCTCCAGAAGAAACCCTGGTAGAGCCCACTCTGGGGCAGACTATTGCCATCATGGGGGCTGCTGCTGTTGGTGCGTTGGCATTCACTTTCTCTGATTCTTTCTGGTTCTCTGCAGTAGAGGCCGAGGTGTACGCCTTTTCATCCTTCTTTACCGCTTTTGTGGTATGGGCCATGCTCCGCTGGGAAAGCCGTGCCCATGATGCTGTTTCAGACAAATGGCTCATTCTTATCGCCTATATGGTGGGTCTTTCCATTGGCGTTCACTTGCTGAACCTGGTAGCCATCCCGGCTTTGGCCTTTATTTTCTTTTTCCGTCTTAAAAAGTACTCAAACAAAGGCGCTCTTATTACTTTGGTGGTAAGCGCCGTGATTTTAGGTGTAGTGCTGGTTGGTGTTATCCCGGGCTTGCCTTCTATTGCCGGTTCCTTTGAAGTGATGTTCGTGAACAGCTTCGGATTGCCGTTTGGTTCAGGCGTGATCTTCTTTGTGGTGCTGTTCATTGCAGCCATTGTTTGGGCGGTGCGTTACGCCATCAGAACCGGAAACCGCACGCTGCATACGGCTTTGCTGAGCTTCATCTTCGTGCTCATCGGGTACTCATCTTACCTCATCATCCCAATCCGCTCGGGCTACGACCCCACCATTGACGAGAACGACCCAGAGAACATCGTGAGCTTTGTGTCTTACCTTAAGCGGGAGCAGTACGGTGACCGTCCGTTACTGTTCGGGCCGCAGTTCAACGCGGAGCCTATAGACCAGAAAGAAGGCGCTGCCCAGTACATCAAGGGCAAAGACAAATACATTGAGGTAGGCCGCAAGATGGAGACGGTATACGATTCAAAAGACAAGACCCTGTTACCCCGTCTGTACAGCAACCAACCTGGTCATATTGCCCAGTATAAGAAATGGGTAGACATACAGGAAGGCCAGAAGCCAAGCTTCGGGGAGAACATGAGCTTCTTGTTCCGTTACCAGATGGGCCACATGTTCTGGCGTTACTTCGGCTGGAACTTCGTGGGCCGCGAGGGCGATATTCAGCAGTCTGGCGTGTTGTGGCCTTGGGAAGGCAATGACGGGCTGCCAGCCCGCATAGCCGAGAGCAAAGCCCGCAACAACTTCTACATGCTGCCATTGGCGCTGGGGATTCTGGGCTTAATTTTCCAAATCAGGAGAAAACAGCGCGATGCCTTTGTGGTGGGCCTTTTGTTCTTCTTTACCGGTATTGCCATTGTAATCTACCTGAACCAACCGCCAATTGAGCCGCGCGAGCGCGATTATACCTTCGCCGGTGCTTTCTACGCCTACTGTATCTGGATTGGCCTGGGTGTGTTGGCTGTCGCCGATTTCCTGCGCCGCACCCTCAAGTCTGATGTGCTGGGCGGCGTGGTGGCTACGGTGATCGGGTTGCTGATTCCCGGCATCATGGCGGCCCAGGGCTGGGACGACCATGACCGCTCAGACCGTTACCATTCCGTTGACTCGGCTAAAAACCTGTTGAGCTCTGTGGCGCCTAACGCCATCCTGTTCACCAACGGTGACAACGATACGTTCCCGCTTTGGTATGCCCAGGAAGTGGAAGGCTTCCGGACGGATGTGCGCGTAGCCGTACTCTCTTACATGAACACCGACTGGTACCTGGACCAAATGAAGCGCCAGGCCTACAAGTCTGAGCCGTTCCCGATGAGCCTGGAAAACGAGAACTACCGCCAGGGTATCAACGACTACCTGCCGTACGTGGAACGCCCCGAGGTAGCCAACGGCATTGACCTGAAACAGTACATCCAGTTGGTGAAGCAGAACCACCAGGCGCTGCAGATTGGGGACCGCGCCGGGCGTACGTACCTGTCTTTCCCAACCAAGAACTTCTTCCTGAACGTGGACAAGAACGCCGTCATCGCCGCCAATGCGGTGCCAGCGGCCTACAGAGACTCCATCGTGAGCCAAATGCGCTTCACCATTGACAAAGGCGGCCTGGAGAAAAAGCACCTGGCAATCCTTGACCTGTTGGCGAACAACAACTGGAAGCGCCCTGTGTACTTCTCTACCACCGCCGACAACTCTGACTTCATGGGTCTGGACAACTACCTGCAACTGGAAGGCCTGGCTTACAGGATTGTGCCGGTGCAGAGCAGAAGCCAGGATCAGATGGGTTACATCGCCAAGGACATCATGTATGACAACATGATGAACAAGTTCTCCTGGCGCAACCTGGACCGTACGGATATCTTCTACGATGAGAATTACCTGCGTTTCCCGGCCAATGCCCGCGACAAGTATTACCAGCTCACCCTGGAGTACCTGAAAGCCGGCGACAAAGCCACCGCCAAGAAGATCATGGACTACTGCTTCGCGCAGTTGCCGGATAAATCCATCCCGTATGACTACTATATTCCGCCGTTTGTAGTGCCGTTGTACGAGGTAGGCGAGCAGAAACGCGCCCAGGAAATCGTGAACACCATGTCAGCGCGGTCAGACGCCGCCCTGCGGTATTACTTCACGCAAAGCTCCATGTTTGAGACCGAGATCCGCATCAACCTCTTTATCATGCAGCAGTTGATTCAGGTGTCGCGCCAGGTTGGCCTGACCCAGAAATCCGCTGAGATTGAGCAGAAGTTCATGCAGTACTACGGCCAGATGGGCAAGTAAATTGGATTGATCAAAACGGAAGGGCCGGGTAGAAATATCCGGCCCTTCTGCTTTTTACCAAACTTCTGTTTGCGGCTTCTTTTCAGAAAACCGGGTTAAAAACAGGAGGTCTGTTCTTACGTACTTCAAAGAAGCAGAAAGTAGGAAAGGGTGCCCGCTAGAACGCCCTGAGCCGGGAGCGGAAGCTTCTGCTTCATTTCTGCGGAAATACGGCTACCTTTGCAGGCAAATCAGAAAAGCAGCCTGGCTGCAGATCAACGCATAACATCCATGGAGAACAGAAATTACAGAGATAGAGAAGGCGGCGGCAAGCCAAGACACTTTACCCAACCCAAGGTAGATAAAATGGAGATGGTGTTCGGCCTGCGGCCGATACTGGAAGCCTTGCACGCCGGCAAGACCATGGAGAAGATCTATCTGCTCAAAGGCACCAAGCATAGCATCAGCCAGGAAATCACCGAGCTGGCCCGCGAGGCCCAGATTCCGATTTCCCTGGTGCCCAACGAGAAGTTGGACCAATTAACCCGCAAGAACCACCAGGGTGCGGTGGCCTATCTCTCCGCGATCTCTTATTCTCCGCTGGATGAGATTGTAGCCTCTCTTTTTGAAAAGGGCAAAGATCCGTTGCTGCTGGTGCTGGACCGCATCACCGATGTGCGGAACTTCGGGGCGATTGCCCGTAACGCCGAGTGTATGGGCGTGGACGCCATCGTGATCCCGAGCCGCGGAGCTGCCCAAATCAACGCCGATGCCCTTAAAACCTCGGCTGGTGCCTTGAACCTGATTCCGGTTTGCCGTGAGCCCAACCTCAAAGACACTCTGCATTTCTTGAAGCAATCAGGCATTAGAGTGGTGGCCTGTACCGAAAAAGCCGATGATAACCTCACCGATGCCGCCGTGGATTTGACCGGTCCTATTGCCGTGCTCATGGGCAGCGAGGAAGACGGTATTTCCCCTGAGTACCTCAAGAGAGCCGATGTGCGCGTGAAAATCCCGATGATCGGCCAGGTGCAATCCCTGAACGTATCGGTAGCCAGCGGCATCATACTCTATGAAGCCCTGAGGCAGCGTAAAGCAGAATAGCCTTACCGTATTTGATCATAGTCTAAAGCGCTTCGGGCCTGTTTTTAAGAAAACAGGCCCGAAGCGCTTTATGTATTTTGTTCCTGTATGGCGTAAATCTGATGATCAGGTTCATTTCGTCAGCTAGTCAGGTCCATATTGTCAATACCTCGCCCTTGTTGGTGTTACCATCAACAAGCACAAAGGCCAACCGGATGGAATTTAGCTGACCGCGAAAAGCAGTCAAAAATTCATGATCTTTGGAAAGCCTCATGCAGCCTTTTGACTCTAGGCAGGGTCTTGAAGAAAAAGCCACTGTTATGAAAAAGAACTTACTACTCCTGTTGCTGGCCTTCTTGTCGTTTTCCTGCTTTGACAAAGACCAGGAGCCTGCCGTGCTGCCTAGTGGAACCTATGTGGGGCAGTTCCAGAGGTCAAGCCCAACCGCAGATTATGATGTCGCCAATGTCACCTTAGTGCTGGACGGAAGTTCATTTTCGGGTAGCAGTGACCACGTGAAATACCCGGCTATTGGGCAGGGCACCTACCAAATGGAAGGGCAGGAGATAGTGTTCAAGGATAATTCCTTCTGGACCGCGGAGTTTGACTGGACGTTGATTCTGGATGGTGCCTACGTTGTAAGCACTCAAAACCAGGAGGTTACCTTTATCCGCAAGCGCGGCGATATTACGGATGTATACAGGTTGAGGTTGCAGCAGCCGGAGTAAGAATTTCAACAATAACATAAAAAGCGTGGGGGCTCCTGGTTTGCAGGAGCCCCCACGCTTTTTATTGGAAAAAGGAATCTTAGATGAAGTTCTGGCCTTTCATGGCCTTGGCATCGGCCACGAAGTCTTTTACTTTTTGCTCGTCTTCGCGGCGGCAGACCATGAACACGTTGTCATGGGCGGCCACAATATAGTCTTCTAAGCCTTGCAGCACCACCAGTTGGTTTGCCGGGGTTTTAATGATGCAGTTCTTGACATCGTAGGCCAGCACGTTTCCTTCAATGACGTTACCCTCGGGGGTTTTCTCAGACAGGCTGTAGAGTGAGTCCCAACTGCCCAGGTCAGACCAGCCAAAATCACCCAGAATCACAAACACGTTATCGGCTTTCTCCATGATGCCGTAGTCAATGGAGATGTTACGACAATGGGAGTAAGCCCGGTTGATGAATGCCTCTTCCTGGTCGGTGTCCAGCACGGGGATGCCTTCGTCAAAGGTCTCGGCCATGTCGCCCAGGTACTGGTGGAAAGCTTTTACAATGGCTTGGGCGTTCCAGATGAAAATACCGGCGTTCCAGACAAACTCGCCGCTGTCCAGGAACATTTGGGCAATCTCCAGCGAGGGTTTCTCGGTGAACGTTTTTACCTTCTTGAGGCTGTTCTGCTCATCGTCAATAAACTGGATGTAACCATAGCCGGTATGCGGACGGGTAGGTTTGATACCCAGGGTCACCAGGATCTCGTTTTCGGCAGTGGCCGCCAGGGCTTCGCGCACGCAGTTCTTGAAAGACTCTTCGCGCAGGATCACGTGGTCTGCCGGGGCAATCACAATATTGGCGTTGGGGTTGCGCTTGGCTATCTTAAAGCAGGCGTAGGCAATGCAGGCAGCGGTGTTTCTGCCAATGGGCTCCAGCAGGATCTGGTTATCGGTGAGTTCTGGCAGGTGCTCCCGTACCAGGCTGTCATAGTCACGGTGCGTAACCACAAAAACGTTCTCAGGGGGGCAAATGTCCTGGAACCGCTTCACGGTGGTTTGAATCATGCTTTCGCCAATGCCCAGTACATCATGGAATTGCTTGGGATGACTTACCCTACTAAACGGCCAGAAGCGGCTCCCAATGCCACCCGCCATGATTACCACATAGGTATTGTCGTTCATTTTATACTAATCCTTCTTTAAGTAAATCATGCAGGTGCACAAAACCGGTGAAAGTGCCGTTCTTGGTGACAATGAGTTGCGTAATGTTTTTCTTTTGCATCGTTGCTAAGGCTTCTACGGCATATTCATCACAATCGATGGTGAGCGGCGAAGGGGTCATGATGTCTGCGGCCGTAATACCCGTCAGATTCTCAAAGTTGGAGAGCATGCGCCGTAAGTCCCCGTCGGTGATAATACCCGTTAAGTTACCAGAATTATCCAGAACCGCAGTAGCCCCCAGTCGTTTTGAGGAGATTTCAATGATGATCTCTTTTAGGGTGGCAGCGGTGTTCACCTGCGGCGCGGCGTTAAGCGCGTAGATATCACCTACCTTAAGGTAAAGCCGCTTGCCCAGGGACCCGCCGGGGTGCAGGGCCCCGAAATCCTCTTTGCTAAAGTTGCGTGACTCCAAAAGACAAACCGCCAAAGCATCGCCTAAGGCCAAGTGCGCGGTGGTGCTGGTGGTAGGGGCCAGGTTGTTAGGGCAGGCTTCGCGCTCAATGGTGGCGTTCAGGATAAAATCAGACTGCTGGGCCAGGTAGGAATCTACGTTAGACACCAGGGCCGCCAACTGGGTGCCTTTGCGCTTGAGCAGCGGAACCAGAACTTTAATCTCTGGGGTGTTGCCGCTTTTTGAAAGGCAGATCACGAAATCATCGGCCTGGATCATTCCCAGGTCCCCATGGATGGCATCGGCGGCGTGCATGAAAAGGGCCGGAGTGCCGGTAGAGTTGAGCGTGGCCACTATCTTGGAGGCGATGTTGGCGCTTTTGCCAATGCCCGTGACCACCACACGACCTTTGATGGCCAGAATTGCCTGTACGCATGCCTCAAAATCCTCATTGATATAATCAGCGAGTTTAAGGATTGCGGTGGCTTCCTCTTCCAACACTTTTTTTGCGATGCTTTTGATATTTTTCGTGATATTCAAGTTAGATTTGTATTAGACAAGACAACAACAGAAAGTACAAACCCTTGTTTCTCACAACAAGCATATTACATGTTAGTAAAACAAGAATCATTAAAGAACAAATTAAAGGAAGTTTTCGGCTATAGTCAATTCAGGGGCAACCAGGAGGCGATTATAGAGAACATCATGGCCGGCAAGAACACCTTTGTGATCATGCCAACCGGTGCCGGAAAGTCACTTTGCTACCAGTTGCCCGCCCTGGCCATGGAAGGCACGGCTATTGTGATTTCCCCGCTTATTGCGCTCATGAAAAACCAGGTGGACCAGTTGAACGCTTTTGGGGTGAATGCCCAGTTCCTGAACTCCACGCTCTCCAAGGCGGAGATGAACAAGGTGAAAAAGGAAACGGTGAGCGGTGACGTGAAACTGC
This sequence comes from Rufibacter aurantiacus, assembly GCF_017916345.1. Taxonomy (NCBI): domain Bacteria; kingdom Pseudomonadati; phylum Bacteroidota; class Cytophagia; order Cytophagales; family Hymenobacteraceae; genus Rufibacter; species Rufibacter aurantiacus. The sequence continues at coordinate 694,916 of NZ_JAFMSV010000001.1, read as the reverse complement.
TCTACGTAGCACCCGAGTCCCTCACCAAAGAAGATACCCTGGATTTCCTGAAACAAGCCAAAATCGCGTTTGTAGCCATTGACGAAGCCCACTGTATCTCTGAGTGGGGGCATGACTTCAGGCCGGAGTACCGCAAGATCAGAGGCATTATTGACAACATAGGCAACCTGCCTATCATTGCCCTGACTGCCACCGCCACGCCCAAAGTGCAGTTGGACATCCAGAAAAACCTGCAGATGGACGATGCCTCTGTGTTCAAGTCCTCTTTCAATCGTACAAATTTGTACTATGAGGTAAGACCTAAACACAATACCAAAAAGCAGCTTATCCAGTACATCAAAAAGCACAAAGGCAAAAGTGGGATTATCTATTGCCTGAGCCGCAAGAAGGTAGAGGAGATTGCCGAGCTGCTGCAGGTAAACGACATCAAAGCGCTGCCGTACCACGCCGGACTGGACTCCAACGTGCGCATGGCCAACCAAGACGCTTTCCTGAACGAGGACGTGGATGTGATTGTGGCTACCATTGCCTTCGGGATGGGGATTGACAAGCCCGATGTCCGGTTCGTGATCCACTATGATACGCCTAAGTCTATTGAAGGCTACTACCAGGAAACTGGCCGCGGCGGACGCGACGGATTGGAGGGTAACTGCCTCATGTTCTACAGTTATGATGACATTGTGAAGCTGGAGAAATTCAGCAAAGACAAGCCTGTAACCGAACGCGACAATTCTAAGTTATTATTACAGGAGATGGCGTCTTACGCCGACTCAGCGGTTTGCCGCCGGCGCCAGCTGCTGCACTACTTTGGTGAGCAGTATGACAAAGACTGCGGGTTCTGCGACAACTGCGTACATCCTAAAGAGAAATTTGAGGCCGAGCAGGAACTCACCTACGCTTTAAAGGCGGTGGTGCAGACAAACCAGCGTTTTGGCATAGATCACCTGGTCAATGTGCTCATTGGGTTCAAAGACCAATATGTAGAAAGCTACAGCCACGATCAACTGGAAGTGTTTGGCGTAGGCAAGGAGCAGGAGCCCCAGTTCTGGAATTCAATTATCCGGCAAGCCCTTTTGTTTGACTTTTTGGAGAAAGACATTGAAAACGTAGGAACTTTGAAAATCACAGATAAAGGTGAAGATTTCTTAGAAAGCCCGCACTCCATCAAATTCGCCAAAGACCATAACTTTGACGAGGAAGTGCAGCAGGAAGAGGAGAAAGAAGAAACGCAGGCCGCCGCCGGCCATGACGCGGTTCTCTTTGACCTGCTCAAGGCACTGCGCAAGAAGCTGGCCAAGGACATGAACCTGCCGCCCTATGTGCTATTCCAGGACCCGTCCATCAAAGAGATGGCTACCACGTACCCTACCACCAAAGAAGACCTGGCGCACATTGCCGGGGTGGGTATGGGCAAGGTGCAGAAGTTTGGGAAGCCCTTCCTGGAACTGATCTCCAAATACGTGGAGGAGAATGACATTGTGACCGCCGCCGATGTGGTGGTGAAGACCACGGTGAACAAGTCAAAGCTCAAAATCTACGTCATCCAGCAGATAGACAAGAAGATGGATCTGGAAGAGATCGCCTCGTCCAAAGGCCTCACCATGTCTGAACTCATTGAGGAGATTGAGCACATCTGCTACTCCGGTACCAAGCTTAACCTGGACTACTACATAGACGGAGTGCTGGACGATGACCGTCAGCAGGAAGTGATTGACTATTTCATGAGTGCCACCACAGACAACATGGCCGCCGCCATCAAAGAGCTGGGCACCGATGATTATACCGAGGATGACCTCCGTCTCATGCGGATCAAATTCCTCTCTAAATACGCGAACTAAGATGTAGAAAACAGAAAAGCAGGTGGCAGTACCTGCTTTTCTGTTTCTGTTATGTGGCACCATTTTAGTGGTGTTTTATAATAAATTGCCCCGAAACGGCGGAACCGTAACTCTGTACTTGCCTGTGCCCTGCCCAGGCTTAAACCCTGCTTGTATGAACGTACTGATAATAGGAGCGGGCGGCCGTGAGCACGCCCTGGCCTGGAAGATTAGCCAAAGCCCTTACTCTGAAAGAATCTTTGTAGCCCCCGGTAATGCGGGTACCGCCCAGATTGCCACCAACGTAGACATTTCCATCACTGACTTTGAGGAACTGGCCAAGTTCGCCACTGATTTCAACATCATGATGCTGGTGGTAGGCCAGGAGGCGGCACTGGTAGAGGGTATCGCAGATTATTTCGCGGAGCGGGATTACCTGCAGCACATTCTGGTGGTAGGGCCGCGCAGAGCCGGCGCCCAACTGGAAGGCAGCAAAGATTTTTCCAAGAAGTTCCTACTCAAGTACGGCATCCCTACGGCCCGCTACGAGACGTTCACCGCCCAGACCTTTGACCAGGGCATTTCTTACCTGCAGAACCACCCGTACCCCGTAGTGCTCAAAGCCGATGGTCTGGCAGCCGGCAAAGGCGTGGTCATCGCGCAGAACTTTGAGGAAGCTCAGGTGGCCCTGACCGGAATGCTCCAGGAGAACCAGTTTGGAGCGGCCGGCAGCAAAGTCGTGGTTGAGGAATTCCTACAGGGCATTGAGCTCTCGGCGTTCATTCTCACCGATGGCAAAGAGTACGTGCTCCTGCCTGAGGCCAAAGACTACAAGCGCATTGGCGAAGGAGACACTGGCCTTAATACTGGCGGAATGGGCGCCGTTTCCCCCGTACCGTTCGCCGATGAGGCCTTCATGAACAAAGTGCGCCAGCGTATTATTGAGCCCACCTTGCAGGGTTTACAGCAGGAAGGCATCCCGTACACCGGTTTCCTGTTCATCGGGTTGATGAACACCAACGGCGACCCGTACGTGATTGAGTACAATGTGCGCCTGGGCGACCCAGAGACCGAGGCCATTCTGCCCCGCATCAACTCAGATCTGTTTGAGCTTTTCCGGGCGCTGCATGACCATGAACTTGGTCAGTTCCAACTGGAGGTGGACCCACGCTCGGCTACCACCATTTTCCTGGTATCCGGCGGTTATCCCGGAGACTATGAAAAAGGAAAAGAGATCAGCGGTTTGCAAACAGCCTTGCCAGAAAACACCCTCTGTTTCCACGCCGGTACCAAACAGACCCACTCCGGACAGATTGTCACCGATGGTGGCCGCGTGATTGCCGTGACGGCCCTTGGCCAGGACATGGAAGAAGCGCTGGAGAAAGCCAACATCGCCGCCGAGCAGATCACCTGGGAAGGCCGCAACTACCGCCGCGACATCGGGTTTGACCTGAAACGGTTTTTAGCCCAGCAACTGTAAACTAAAAGACTTCGGCTCCGCCGATTATCACCAGGTTTTAGGAATGTTTTGATGAAATCGGGCTCAAAAGAGGTGAATAGCCCTAGAGAGTTGAAGTGCTACAGAGCTCTTCAAATACATGTTTCACGGGCGAAAGGCGGGTGGGGCACCCATAAAACCAATAATTCCATTTCAAGCCTGATTTCTAGAAATCAGGCTTGAAATGACAAAGGCCAGCCGTTGTGCTGGCCTTTGTCATTTTTGTGAGGATAGACAGGGTTGATCTTTGCGGCAGATTTACGTAGAACCTGAAGCATCAACCTGAAAACATTCCATGTCTCTCCAACCTGACTACACCACCGCCGAGGAAGCCGTTAAACTGATTAAATCCGGGGACCGTGTTTTTGTGCACGGGGCCGCTATGACGCCGCTGCGGCTGGTGAATGCCGTCTCTGCCCGCGGGCCTGAGCTCCGCGACGTGGAGTTCATCCACATGCACACCGAGGGTTCGGCGCCTTACACGTACCCTGAGCACGCGGGAAGTTTCAAGACCAATGCCTGCTTTGTGGGCGGCAATATCCGGCAGGCCCTCAATGAAGGCACCGCCGATTACATCCCTATTTTCCTGAGTGAGATTTCGCTTTTATTCCGCCGCAACATCCTGCCCCTGGACGTAGCCATGGTGCAGGTGTCCCCGCCGGATGCGCACGGGTACTGCACGCTGGGCTCTTCGGTAGACGTGGCGCTGTCAGCGGTGGAAACGGCTAAAACCTTGATTGCGGAGGTGAACCCCAGGGTACCGCGGTCGCACGGAGATGGCATTGTGCACATCAGTAAGTTCCACGCCAAGGTGTGGTCAGACGAGGCCCTGCCGGAGCACACCGGGAAAGCCTGCGGCACAGTGGAAACGCAGATAGGCAAACTGGTGGCGGAACTAGTGGAAGACGGCGCTACGCTGCAGATGGGCATCGGCGGTATACCAGATGCGGTGCTGCAGCAGTTGGGCAACCACAAGGACCTGGGCATCCATACAGAGATGTTCTCAGATGGTATTATCCCGCTGGTGGAGCAGGGCGTGATTACCGGGGCCCGGAAGAGAGTCCTGAAGCACAAGATCGTGTCTTGTTTTGTGAACGGCTCCAAAAAGGTCTTCGATTTCCTGCACGATAACCCATCGGTGGTGATGAAGGAGACCGTGTTCACCAATGATACTGCCATCATCCGGCAGAACCCCAAGGTGACCGCCATCAACAGCGCCATTGAGGTAGACCTCACCGGCCAGGTCTGCGCCGACAGCATTGGCATGTACCAGTTCTCGGGCGTGGGCGGGCAGATGGACTTCATGCGCGGCGCGGCTTTGTCTGAAGGCGGCAAGCCCATCATCGCGCTCCCGTCCATCACGAACAAAGGCGAGTCCAAGATCGTGAACGTGCTGAAAGCCGGAGCCAGTGTCACCACCACCCGTGCCCATGTGCGCTACATCGTGACGGAGTATGGCATCGCGGATCTGTACGGCAAGAACCTGCGGCAGCGCGCCAAAGAACTCATCAGGATCGCGCACCCCACACACCAGGAGGAACTGGAGCGGCTGGCCTTTGAGCGGTTCAAGGTGCTGTAAGCTGTACCAGGCAAAAACCGGTAGACTCCAAAGACCTCATTGCTTCTGGGAGACCTGCGATCGTCATTGCCAAGGCCTTTCCGTTACGCCAATCTGGAGATTGGCTGTCCCTTGGTGCGGAGAGCGCTAACGCTAACTCTTCGCACAACAATTTCACCACAATAGGCGGACTATAAGACCTGTGAGGTTTTGAAAACCTCACAGGTCTTTGCATTTACTGCCTGATTTTTTGGAAACATCCTAAAAACAGAAGAGCCTGACTAATAATGTCAGGCTCTTCTGTTTTTGCTTAAAGACTACCGCAAATTAGCAGTATTCTTCAAAGGCGCCTTGCAGGTTGTCTACAATGCGGGTTAGGTCATTGCCTTCAATGTGGTGACGCTCAATCACGTGCACCAGTTCGCCGTCTTTGAACAGCGCAATAGACGGGGAAGAAGGAGGATATGGCAGCATGTACTCACGTACTTTGGCTACGGCTTCAGTCTCCATACCGGCAAACACGGTTACCAGTTTAGCTGGTTTCTGCTCGCTGCTGGCCACAGCCATTTTCAGGGCCGGACGGGCTTTAGCGGCGGCGCAACCGCACACAGAGTTAACGGCTACCAACACGGTGCCTTCTTTCTGGCTCAATACAGACTCCACTTCTTCGGGCGTCATCAATTGCTCGAAGCCAACGGAGGTAAGGTCTTCCCGGATAGGAGCGACCATATATTCAGGATACATTGCCATGGATATGGTTGATTTAAAAGGTGAAATCTGTTTCTGGCGTAAAATTACGAAATCAACCGTAAAACACCGCGGTTAGCTTTCTGGTTTCCAAAAGGATACTATTTCTCTGGTCAGAAACCTTGGCTAAAATAGCAAGAGAGCCTGCCGATATGTGTTAACGACTGCTTCACCTATGGAAGAGAAAGGGTAGGAGGTAGGGCTGTTGGGGAGACATCACCTTTATTGCAATGTAAACCAGAGAAGGAGATACTGCAGCGGACATGTGGCTCTGGGGAAAACTTTTGCCTTAAAGCTGGAATTGGGAATAGAGAAATGTTACCTTTGCATTGCAAAACGCCCCGACCGGGAACTCTTTCGCTTCTTCTTCCCTTGCAGGAAAGAGCAAAAGCAGAAACCCGATTAAATTTGGGCAAGTTTCTTGGAATTTATCTGGCAAGCTTGTAGTTTTGCAAACTCATTTAGAATCAGAGTCAAAAGCATTTATCTATATTCACAACCATGGCTAACCATAAGTCAGCATTAAAAAGAATCAGATCTAACAACGCGAAACGCTTGCTGAATCGCTATCAGGCGAAAACGACCCGTACCTTTGTAAAGCGTTTAAGAACCACAACCGACAAAGCCGAGGCGCAAGAGCTGTTCAAGACGGTATCTGGTATGCTGGACAAGTTGGCCAAGAAGAACGTGATCCACAAAAACAAAGCAGCCAACAACAAATCTAAATTGGCTCGTTTCGTGAATAACTTAGCTGCCTAGTTTATTAGGTAGTATTTACTTTCTTGGGTATTACCAAAAAGCCTTGCCAGCCGCAAGGCTTTTTGTGTTGTAGTTGCTTTCTGTTTTAAGCCCCTTTGTTTGAAAATAGCTTTAAAACAACTTCTCTTGAGATCCGATAGAAGTGGAATATTGGATTTGAATTGACTCTGCTGTTCCTGATTTGTCTAAGCTACACCCATATAAAAGAAGAAGGCCAGTCTCTGTAATGAGACTGGCCTTCTTCTTTTATATGGGTGTAGCTATTACCTCCAACTTCTGGAGCTCTTAGTGAACCACACTCAACTTGATCATGTTGGCACGCTTCTTCTCCATTACCGGCATAGAACCGATGTTGATGAAGATGTCGCCGGTCTCTAAATGGCCTTCTTTCACCAGGATTTCTTTGAGGTCAGCAATGGTTTCGTCGGTAGACACGAACCGGTCATAGTAATACCCTCTGATGCCCCAAACCAGGTTCAAGGTGTTCAGGAGCACGCGGTTGTCTGTGAAGACGAAGATGTTGGCTTTAGGGCGGTGCTTGGCCAATTGAATTGCGGTGTACCCAGACTTGGTAAGGCAGATAAGCGCACGGGCGTCTGTATCACGGGCCAGGGTAACGGCACTTGCCACTACGGTGTCATTGTAGAACGTAGGCGATTGTTTGTTGAATACAAAGTTGCGGTGATACACAGCAGCCTGGGACTCTACAGACTTGATGGTGCGGTTCATGCTCCGGATGGTTTCCAATGGATACGCACCGGCGGCAGTCTCTGCGCTCAGCATCAAGGTATCGGCGCCGTCCATTACCGCATTGGCTACGTCGTTGGTTTCTGCACGGGTAGGGCGTGGGTTGGTGATCATGCTTTCCATCATCTGGGTAGCCACAATCACAGGTTTGCCCAGCTTGTTGCATTTCTCCACAATCATTTTCTGCAGCATAGGCACGCCTTCCATACCTACTTCCACCCCTAAGTCTCCGCGGGCTACCATGATGGCGTCTGTGGCCTCAATGATAGAGTCAATGTTGCGGATGGCCTCTGGCTTTTCAATCTTGGCTACCACCTTGGCGTCTTTGCCACGCTCCGCGATGATGCTTTTGATCTCATGGATGTCTTCTACCTTTCTTACAAAGGAAAGCGCTACCCACTCCACATCATTGTCCAGCCCGAAGTGCAGGTCCTGAAGGTCTTTCTCAGTTAGGGAAGGAGCGGTTACCACAGTGTCTGGCAGGTTCATGCCTTTGCGGGGTTTCACCACGCCGCCGTACACTACTTCGGTGATTACCTCGTTCACACCATCGGTGCTCAGAACGCGCACCTCCAGTTTACCGTCGTCAATCAGGATGGCATCACCGGGACGCACGTCCTGGGCCAGGCGGGCGTAGCTGTGCGACAACTTCTGGGAGTTACCCATGGATTTGTCATAGACAAAAGTCAGTTGCTGGCCTTCCACAATCTCTATGGCGCCGTCCTGCACATCATTGATCCTGATTTTGGGGCCCTGCAAATCTTGCAGTAAGCATATATTGAAGCCTTCGGCAGCGTTGATGGCGCGTACGTGTTCAATCACCTTCAGGTGTTCGTGGTGAGCGCCGTGAGAGAAATTAAGACGGAAAACATCTACCCCTTCCTGAATCAGGGCGCGAAGGCGCTCAGGGGTGTTGCTGGCGGGGCCAACGGTTGCAATAATCTTGGTGTTGTTGAAGGGAATAGCCATGCGCTAAAAAAGCAGGTTTTCTTTATAACGTAAACAATGTGGGTCAAAGGAACGCACGTACTGCACCAGCGGTACGGCATTAAGGGTCTGCAGGATCTCTTGCTGAAGCTGGCTGAGTCCGCCAGACACCTGTATTACATAATCATATTCTTTGATATCCGGCACCAGGAAAGGCGCCGCCAAAGTGCTGGTCCCTACAGACCGGTTGCGGAACAAACGCAGCGTGCCGTGCTCTGCGCGGTGCAGGTAGTTGGAGATGATTAACCGACCCTTGTTGAGGAAGTCAATGCATAGGTCGGTCTGTTTCACCAGCCGAATCTTAAAGTACTTGTTCAGCGCCCAGGCAAGGGTGTGCTCCTTGCTGGATGAGACAACTCCATATAAGTCGAAATCAAAATCGTATTCAACGTCTAGACGGAAAGATTTCATGTGAGTTGCGGTGCGCTGGTTGTACTTTAGGTTGGGTTGGCAATTTAAAGAAGTCAAATGGAAACTCAAGTGAACTTCTCAGAAAAGTATCACAATAAAACAATCTCTCGTAATTTGTTTGGCATTGTGTTTCCAAATCTATTTCTTTGCACTGTGTTTTAAAAAACTTCTAAAAAAATGTCAGAAATCGCAGAAAAAGTAAGAGCTATCATTATTGACAAATTAGGCGTTGAAGAATCTGAGGTAACGCCTGAGGCTAGCTTTACAAACGACCTGGGTGCCGACTCTCTTGATACTGTAGAATTGATCATGGAATTTGAAAAAGAATTCAATGTGTCTATTCCAGATGATCAAGCTGAGAACATTGCAACGGTAGGCCAAGCGATCAGCTACCTGGAAGAGCACGCAAAGTAATCTCCTTCCTCTTTTTTCCTTTTATCGATCCAAATTTACCTAATTAATATAGGTTCTTTCCCTCTACTAGCAGCGTATGGAGCTTAAGAGAGTTGTCGTAACTGGCCTTGGTGCGCTTACCCCTCTGGGGAATACCGTCTCTGAATACTGGAACGGCCTCGTGAATGGGGTGAGTGGGGCAGCGCCCATCACCCGCTTTGATGCGTCAAAATTTAAAACCCAATTTGCCTGCGAAGTAAAAGGGTACGATCCTGAGCAATATTTTGAGCGTAAAGAGGCCCGTAAGATGGACCTCTTTACCCAATTTGCGGTAATTGTCGCCGATCAGGCGGTACAGGATGCTAACCTGCAAGACGAGTCTTTAGACAAAGACCGTATTGGGGTGATCTGGGGCTCCGGCATTGGTGGTTTGCGTACCTTCCAGGAAGAGTGTGTGAACTTTGCCAACGGTGACGGAACACCACGATTCAATCCTTTCTTTATTCCTAAAATGATCGCCGACATCAGTGCCGGTCATATCTCCATCAAATACGGCTTCAGAGGTCCTAACTTTGTGACTGTATCGGCTTGTGCTTCTGCTACCAACGCCCTTATTGACTCTTTCAACTATATCCGGTTGGGTATGGCTGATATTGTGTTGAGCGGTGGTTCTGAAGCAGCCGTTACTGAAGCCGGTGTGGGTGGTTTCAACGCTTTGAAAGCCCTTTCTGAGCGCAATGATTCCCCAGAGACGGCCTCCCGTCCGTTCGACAAAGACCGCGATGGCTTTGTGTTGGGCGAAGGTGCTGCGGCTATTGTGCTGGAAGAATACGAGCACGCCAAAGCCAGAGGCGCTAAAATCTACGCCGAGATCATTGGCGGCGGTATGTCTGCCGATGCCTACCACATCACGGCTCCACACCCAGACGGTTTAGGCGCCCGCAACGTAATGCAGAACGCCCTCCGCGATGCCGGAATCTCTCCTGAGCAGGTAGATTACATCAACGTGCACGGTACTTCTACGCCGCTCGGCGATGTGGGAGAGGCCAAAGCCATTGAGCACGTGTTCGGGGAACATGCCTACAAACTGAATATCAGCTCCACCAAATCCATGACCGGTCACTTATTGGGTGCTGCCGGTGCTATTGAGGCGGTGGCTTCTATTCTGGCTATCCAACACGGTATTGTTCCGCCTACCATCAACCACATCACGGATGATGAGCAGTTCAACCCTAAACTGAACTTTACTTTCAACAAAGCTCAAGAGCGCGAAGTAAACATTGCCCTCAGCAATACCTTCGGATTTGGCGGACATAACACCTCTGTGATTTTCAAGAAATTCACCGAATAGCATTGAGCCCGATTAGACCGGTCTTTCGCGCAATCCATAAATTCTTTTACAAGGACAAGGCTTTTGTGAACGCCATTACCCACATTACGGGTATGGCACCAGATAACCTGCACTTGTACCAGTTAGCGTTCACGCACACGTCTTTTGTGCGCCAGAACCTAAAAGGGAATCAGGAGACAAACGAAAGACTGGAGTTTTTGGGCGATGCCATTCTGGGTGCCGTAGTGGCCGAGTACCTTTTCAAAAAATACCCTTACAAAGACGAAGGCTTCTTAACCGAGATCCGGTCCCGTATGGTGAACCGCGAGTCATTGAACAACCTGGCCGTAAAGGTAGGGTTGCACTCGCTCATCAAGGTAGACAACGTTTCTGGGGTAACCCGCCATAAGTTCATCAACGGCAACGCGCTAGAGGCCCTGGTGGGCGCCGTGTACCTGGACAAAGGCTACGAAGACACCAAAAGGTTTATCCTGAAAAAACTGGTGAAGCCGCACTTTGACCTGCACCAGCTTACCACTACTACCAGCAATTTCAAGAGCAAACTCATTGAGTGGGCACAGGGCCAGAACCGCAGCATCAGGTTTGAGATTGTGGGGCAGAAGCAGTCTGGCAGTACCACTGAGTTTACTGCCGCTGTGGTGGTAGACAATGATATTATTGCCTCGGGCAGCGGTCTCTCCAAAAAGAAGGCGGAGCAAGCCGCCGCTGAGAAAAGCATGGAAGTGCTCAAATCCACGGGTATTATCCTTTCCTGAATTCCCTTCTATTTTCCACTTATTTTCCTCAATCCAGCCTAAAAACAGCAGGCTCTAATTCCTGCTTTTCACTTTGCGGGTTTGCAGAAACACGTTCATTTTGAATGGATTAGCTGTTTGTAGTTGCATTGATTTGTGGCTTAACATTAAGAGTGATTTTAATAGCACAAATAAGCTTTATTTCCTTTTCTGAATTCTTCTTAAAGCGAACGTAATTTATCCATTTATTTCTGGCTTATTAACAGAAAAACGGCCTTAAAACATAGCTTTATAGCTGATACCTTTGTCTGAGTTTCTGAACGGATTCTTGGTTCTTATGGCATGGTTCTTAGTTTTGTATAGCCCAGGCACAATAGACTTTAGCGCTGTTGGTGCTGGGTTTTTAACTTGCAAGGCTGTTCTTGCGTTAGAAAAGTATAAATACTAGCATCCTATGAAACTTGCCGGCGCCGCCCTCAACCAAACTCCCCTGGATTGGGATAACAACCTCCGCAACATAAAATCTGCCATTGAGCAGGCCAAAGAACAGAACGTTGATATCCTTTGTCTCCCCGAAATGAGTATTCCCGGCTACGGCTGCGAGGACCTGTTCCTGAGCGAATGGGTGAGTGTGGAGTGCTTTGAGCGGCTGCTGGAGATAAAGGATTGGTGCGAGGGTGTGATTGTCTGTGTAGGCCTTCCCATCCGGCTGAATAACACCACTTATAACTGCGCCTGCGTCATCAGGGACAAAGAAATTCTGGGTTTCACGGCCAAGCAGTTCCTGGCCAATGACGGAGTGCACTATGAGCCGCGCTGGTTCAGTTCCTGGATTCCTGATACGGTGGCGGAGTTTGAAGCCTTTGGCCAGACCTATCCCATAGGTGATATCATCTATGAGCACCAAGGCATCAAGTTTGCCTTTGAGATCTGCGAAGACGCCTGGCGCAACGAGAACCGACCCGCGTATCGGCATAAACCCAAAGGCGTGCAACTCATCATCAACCCCAGCGCCAGCCACTTTGCCATGAGCAAAACCGATGTGCGTTACCACCTGGTGGTGGACGCCTCAAGGCAGTTTGAATGCACCTACCTGTACGTGAACCTGCTGGGCAACGAGGCCGGCAAAATGATCTATGACGGGGAAATCATCATCGCGCAGAATGGAAACCTGGTGCTCCGTAACCAGCTGCTTTCCTTTAAGAGCGTGGATTTTGAGTGTGCCGAGGTTTCCTTTGAGTCGCCGCTTCCACCAGTAGAAATGGACTTGCTGCCGGTAGATGAGAACGTGGAGTTTATCTCGGCGATCACGCTGGCGTTGTTTGATTACCTGCGCAAGAGCCGCAGCCGCGGATTTGTGCTCTCCCTGAGCGGCGGCGCCGATTCTTCTTTATGCGCGGTGGCTGTGGCCGAAATGGTGCGCCGGGCCGTTGAGGAAATAGGGTTGGAGGAGTTTGCCCATAAAACCAATTGTCTTACGCCCAATGAGATTTCCGATTACAAGGACCTCCCGGTAGACGAGGTGAAAGGCATACTGGTGAATAAACTGCTGGTCACTGCCTACCAGGGCACCGTCAATTCCTCAGACGACACCTACCGTTCCGCTGAGGAACTGGCCAAATCCATTGGGGCGGTTTTTTATAACTGGACCATTGACGAAGAAGTGAAAAGCTACCGGGGTAAGATTGAGCACGCCATCGGGCGCAGCCTTACCTGGGAGCACGATGACCTCACGCTGCAGAACATTCAGGCCCGCGTACGCGCCCCTGGTATCTGGATGCTGGCCAACCTCAAAAACTCCCTGCTGCTGGCCACCTCTAACCGGTCCGAGGCCTCAGTTGGGTACGCCACTATGGACGGCGACACGGCCGGCAGTATCTCACCCATTGCGGGCGTAGACAAATCGTTCATCAGGCAATGGCTGGTATGGGCGCAGGAGAAACTCGGCTACGAAGGCCTGCAGTACGTAAACAACTTGCAACCCTCGGCGGAACTGCGTCCCCTGGAGAACACCCAGACCGATGAAGAAGACCTCATGCCCTATCCGCTCCTGAACCAGATTGAACGGCTGGCTTTCTACGACCGCTTAGCGCCACAGCAGGTATTTGAGAAACTCAAAGGCACTTACCCCGACGAGCAATTACGCCAGTTCATCCAACGGTTCTATTCGCTCTGGAGCCGCAACCAATGGAAACGCGAACGCTACGCCCCGGCCTTCCACCTGGATGACTACAACGTGGACCCGCGCAGCTGGCTCCGGTTCCCTATCCTCAGCGGCGGCTTCCGCGAGGAGCTGAGTGAGCTGAGGTAATTTGGAGATGTGGAGATTTGGGGATGTGAAGATGTGAGGATTAGAAAAGCATTTAGGGCCTGTTTTCTGAAAACAGGCCCTAAATGCTTTCTTTTAAAGACGCAATATATTGCGTCTCTACTTTTGCTTCTTCTGCTATAACCCAGCGCTGTTTTTTTCCCGATTTGCGTAAAACAGACCTTAAACGTTTCACCTCCGGGGCGCAAGGATTGCGTGTCTGTCATTGTGGTTTAGAATCTATGGAAGAGTTAGAGTGTCCGGCCAGTTTCAATGAGTTAGAGAGGGCTGCGTGGGCTTTTGCCGTGAAAGCCCATGGCGAGCAACGGCGTAAGTACCACAATCAACCCTATGTGAAGCATCTGGAGCGGGTGGCCCAAACCGTGATGGCTTATGGTGGCACCACCGGCATGGTTATGGCCGCACTCCTTCATGATGTGTTGGAAGACACGCTCGTGACGGAGGGGGAGATGCAATCGTTTCTAGAGGAGGTCTGCCAGGGTACCATCGTGAAACCCCCTGAGGTCCTGCAGATGGTGGTTGACCTTACGGACCAGTTCACCAAGCAGAACGCGCCCGGGCATAACCGCAAACGCCGTAAGCAGATGGAAGTGGAGCGCCTGGCCCAAATCTCCTCCCGCGCCCAAACCATCAAACTCGCCGGTATCATTGACAACACCCGAGACATCATCCAACATGACTTCAGTTTCGCGAAGGTATATATCCCGGAGATTGTGGCGTTGCTGGAGGTCCTGAAAAGGGGTGAGCCGTTCCGGTTGTACATGCTAGCTTGCTATGAGGTGCAGAAAGCAGTTCTCCGGCTAGAGGAGGAGAGAAGGTTCCATTCCAGCCCTGAGCAAAACACATCCAGCCCTGAGCAGGACGCAGAATAGCCCCGCTGTTTAAGGCCTGTTTTTATAAAATAGGCGCTAAACCAGCAGGGCTTACCTCCTTATTTACCGCCGCTCAGGGCATCATCATTCTCAATGGTTTTCTTCTGCTTCTGGCTGGCCTGCATCTTCCCGAAGGTCCAGTCAAATCCGATTCTGAAGGTGCGGTTGTAGTTGATGTTCTGGACGGTCTGCTCGTAACCAGGGGTCACCACGGTGTACTTGAAGTTGATGGTGCTGCTGAATGGGTTGTTCACCCCGAAACTGATGGAGCCTTTGTCTTTCATCACCTTCTTGCGCAAAGAGAAACCGGTATAATAGTTTTCCCCGATATTCACCTGCAGCATTTTGCTCCTGGAGTTGTAGCCGGCATTGGCCTGCGCAGTCAGGCCTTTGCCAAACTCATAGCTGGTGCTCAGATTCAGGTTGTACTGCAGCCCCTCTCTTTTCTGGCTGTTGTCTTCCATCTTCACATAATTCAGGTTCAGGCTCGGGCTGATGGTCCAGGTAAGCATTGGCTTGGTAGCACCGGATAGGCTGAGGCCATACACTTTGTTCTTCCCGATGTTATCGTGGGTAATCAAGAGTACCTCGCGCAGTTGGTTGTTCACCACCAGTTGCTCTGGCGCCAATACCTGCTGGATAGAGTTGTCGGTCTGGCGCAGGAACAGGGAGGCATTGATAGAGGTAGTCTTGAAATAGGTGTTGTAGCTTACCTCATAGGCGTGGGTCAATTCAGCATCCAGGGTTGGGTTGCCGCGGTACCCGAAGTTGAAGTCCTCCAGTTGCAGGAAAGGGTTCAGGGAATAAATCTGCGGCCGCTGGATACGCTGGGTGTAGCTTACCCGCACGGTATGGATGGTGTCAATGGTGCGGGAAATGCTCAGGCTGGGAATCACATTCTGGTAGGCGTCTTTGAAGGCGCTTCTCACCAGGTGGGTTTCTTTGGCGTCATCGTTCCATTGGGAGTTCAGGAACACGCCTTTGGTGGCCGTGTGCTCATAACGGGTACCCAGGTTCACCTCGAATTTCTTCACCTGGAAAGCGTAGGTAGCGTAGGCTGCCTTTACATCCTGGTTATAGTCAAAGTTGTTAATGACGGTAGAATCAGTTTGGGTGGGGAACGTGTAGGCGTAGGTAGTGCGGCTATGGGCATCCCGGAAGATGGCTTTGGCGCCCAGTTCCAGCTTGCTTCCGTTTTTATAGGCCTGGGTGTAATCCAGCTGCAGGGTTTTCTCTTCGCTGGGCGAGGTGTTGTCGTTTACCTGGCGTTGAACCAAGGGCGCCTCGGGCGAATAGAGCAGGTTATCGTAAAGGTCATTAGACTCGTTGTGGTTCAGTTGGGCCAGGAAGGTCAGTTCCTGCTTGGGCTTAAAGGTGCGGGTGTACCCGAAGTTTATATCGTAGCCTCCGCCGTTCCAGGGGTTTCTCAGGTCTGAGTACGCCACCGGAAGCTGCTCAGAACCGGCGCCCCGGTTAAGGGTGGTCTGGTAGCCAAAGCCCGAGAAGTGGTTGCGACGGGTAGAGACGCCCAGGTTAAAGGCGTTCAAAGTGTCCGGGTCAAAAGTAAGTTCTGCTTTGGCGTAGAAGCCGTGGTTTAGAGAAAGATTGCGGCTTTCCTGCTGCAGGGTAGGCTGTCCGTCGCTAGTGCGGTTTACCAGGTTCATTCTCCGTTGATTATTGTCATAGCCGCTAAGGCTGGTGCTCAGCCCGAATTTGCCTTTCCTGATGTTGAGGCTGCCATTCACATTCCGGTACCGGCTGCCCAGAGAAAGGCTGGCCTTGCCGTTCACACCCTGCAGGCTGTTCTTTTTGGTGATGATGTTGATGATGCCGGCCGTACCCTCCGCGTCATACTTCGCCGAGGGACTGGTAATCACCTCAATGCTCTTGATGATATCCGCCGGAATTTGTTTCAGGGCATCCGCGAGGTTGTTGGCCAGGATGCTGGAGGGTTTGCCGTCCATGAGCACCTTGAAATTGGCGCTGCCGCGCAGTTGCACGTTGCCGTCTCCGTCTACCGTTACCGAAGGCACTTTCCGGAGCACCTCAGAAGCCGTGGTTCCCTGGTTGCTGATATCCTGCTCGGCGTTGTACAGCAATCGGTCTCCTTTGTCTTCAATAAGGGCTTTCTGGCCCACCACGGTCACTTCCTGCAGTTTGGTGGCATTTGACCGCAGGCTGATGCTGGGAAAGGTGACTTCCTGTTTATCGGCTGAAATGGTGAAAGAAGGCAAAGAACTGGTAGCGTAGCCCAGGTAACTTACAGAAAGGGCGTAGGTACCGTACGTCACTTTGGTGAAGCTGAAACTGCCTTTTTCATCGGTGATGGTGCCATCTACGGGTTTGCCGGTGGAGGTGCTGGTAAGCGTAACGGTGGCAAACGCTACGGGCTTGGTGGAAACGGAGTCCAGCACCTGGCCTGAGATTTTACCGGTTTGGACCTGGGCCCGCAAGGGAGAGGCTATGGTTAGAAAAAGGAAGAACAGAGAAGCAAGGAGAGAGAGACGCATCGGGATTTCTTTTGCAGGTTTAGGGTGTATTACATCAGGTTCACAGGGACGCACTTCTTCCATCCGCCGCTACCGCCTGGTAGCCGCGCCGTGAGGAATATGGCATCTGTAGTGGAATTGGGTAAGCAGTTGATGCGCGCAACTGTCTATTAGATGTGAGACCGGCCCAAGCGGTTGCCTGAGGTTGCAAACTTTTTTCGATTTCGTACTATTTCTTGGGAAACAGGTTAAAAACGCCTGTTTTGTTTCTGAGGGAAGCTTGGCAAGCAGGCTTCAGTTTAAAAACGGGCAAAAAAAAGAAGCACCCCTTAAAGGATGCTTCTGCTAAGCTGAATAAAGGTCCTTTAATTGCCCTCTCCGCCTTTGGCGTCATCGTTGCGGATGGACTTGCTGCGGCGCGGCTTCTGATTCATCTCCATTTTCCCGAAACGGTACGAGAAACTCACCCGCACGTTGCGGCTGTAATTCTGGTTAAGGCTGTGCTGCTCAAAGGTGGTGCTCCTTAAGTCAGAAGTGAACCGGATGGTCTTGGAAAACGGATTGTCCACGCCCAGGCTCAGGCTGCCCTTCTTGTCCCAAAGCTGTTTCCGGATGCTGAAGCTGGAGTAGTAGTAGCCCGAGAATTTGCCCTGTATCGTAGGCCTTGGCGAGCTGTAATTCCCGAAGAACTGCACCGCCAGGTCTTTCCCGAAATCATAGCTGGAGTTGAGGCTGGTGCTGTACTGCATGGCCGAGTTGCTTTGGAGCGTACTCTTGAGGGTAATGTAGTTCAGGTTGAAAGAGCCCCCGATGGTCCACTTAGGCATGGGTTTGGTGTTCCCCGAAAAACTCAGGCCATAGGTAGCGTTCTTCCCGATGTTCTGGAAGGTGTTGTAAGAGACACCGGGCTGTTGCCAGGTACCATCCAGCACGGGCAAAGCACCTTCGTCGCCCACAATCCTCCGGATAGATTCAATGGCGTTATTGGTCTGGCGCAGGTATAAAGACACGTTCACCGAGCTGGTCTTGAAGTAGTTGCTATAACCCAACTCATAGGCATGCGACAATTCCGGCTCCAACTCAGGGTTCCCGAACGACACGTTCTTGGCGTCTATGATATTCACGTACGGGTTTAAATACCAGATTTGCGGCCGCTGGATGCGCTGGGTATACCCCACCCGCACGGTCTGGCTTTTGAAGTTGCGGGAAATGAGGATGTTGGGGATGAAATTGTAGTAGTTGTCGGTAAATGGGTCCTGATAGGGCTGTATGTACTTACCGTCAATGGCCGTGTACTCAAAGCGAGCACCTGATTTCACGTTGTAGTTTTTAAGCAGTTTAAACCCGTAAGAAGCGTAGGTAGAGTACACATCCTGGTCATAGGAGAACTCGTTGGGCCGCAGTTCCTCCGCGCCGGTAGAAAGCCTAAGTCTGCGGTACATCGCGTCGCTCTCGGCGTGCCGCAGGATGCCTTTGGTACCAACTTCCAGTTGGGTTTTGTTCTGAAACGGATGCACGTAGTCTACCTGGAAAGTCACCTCGCGGTTGGTACCGTCGTTGGTGTTGCGCAGAAGCGTGTCCAGGGTGTAGTTCTGGTCTAGGAAAATGTCCTGGTCTGAAGAGCTGTTGTTCTTCCCCTTGTTCCATTGCGCCAAAACTGATAATTCCTGCTGCGGCTTGAAGATGTGGGTGTAACCGATATTGGCATCTATTGATGCATTCTTGCTGGCACCCCTCAGGTCATTCTCAATCTGCTGCAGGCCAGCGGGGTCTCTGGTCAGAGAGTTCTGGTAGCCTTGATTGTGGAAATTACCCCGGTAAATATTAACGCCTGCGTTGATGCTGTTGGAAGAGTCTAGGTCGGCGTCAAAACCAATTTGCCCAAACACCCCGCCGCCGCGCCTTTTGGATTCGCCCATCTGGTCCAGGAAAGTATCAAATTTCTCCAGATTGGCTTTGCTTTTGGTGGAACGGTGCAGTTCGCTGTCGTTTTGGTTGTTGTACTGCTGGTGGGTGCCCAAACTGGCATTGAAACCCACTTTGCCGCGCCGCACGTTCACATTGCCGTTTCCGCTGGAGTTTCGGTTGCCTACCGAGGTGCTCACGCTGCCGTTCACGCCATACAGCGTGTTCTTCTTAGTGATGATGTTGATGATACCGGCCGTACCTTCCGCATCATACTTGGCCGAGGGGCTGGTAATGACCTCCACGGTTTTAATCATGTCCGAAGGGATTTGCTTCAAGGCATCGGCCACGCTGTTTGCCATGATGCTGGAGGGCTTGTTGTTGATGAGCACCCGCACGTTAGAAGAGCCGCGCAGCTGCACGTTGCCGTCCAAATCCACAGTGAGCGAAGGCACTTTCTTGAGCACGTCTGAGGCATTGCCGCCAATGTTGGTGATGTCCTGGTCGGCGTTGTAGACCATGCGGTCCACTTTGTCTTCCACCAACGGTTTCTCACCCACCACCGTTACTTCCTTCAGCTTGTTTTGGATGGGTTTCAAAACAATGCGGCCTATTACTACCTCGGGGTCTTTGTCTGAAACGATAATCCCGGCGCGGGTAAAGCTTTCATAGCCAATAAAACTCACGCCAACCGAGTAGGTGCCATACGCCACGCGGGACAATGTGAAGCGGCCCCGGTCATCGGTTACGGTGCCGTCAACGGGTTTGCCGGTGGCGGTGCTCACCAATGATACCGTGGCAAACTCCACGGGCTTGGTGGTGGTGGAATCAGTGACTACGCCGCTTATCTTCCCGGCTACCCGCTGCACGCCTCCGCCTGCTGCGGCGGCTGTGGAAGGGGTGGGAACAAGGGAGGAAGTTTGTGCCCGCAAGGAGGCCACAGTTGCCAGACTAAGGCAGGCAATTAGTAAAGGGTGACGCATGAAGGGAGAGTGGAAAGATAGATAAAGGGTTGAACGATAGATTAATAGATAAAATAAATAATAGATAATTCGGTAATCTGGTATTTGAAAACGGTAAAATAAAAATCTGATATGGTAAAGAAGTTGCCTGTAGAGATAACTGTGGGTTAGACTTATTTTACAGGCAAGGGTTTAAATTACTTTCCAAAGACAAGCAAATAAAAACATGGTTGCATTTGGCTATTTACAGCGCCTTTGTTTTAGGGCTGATTTTATTAAATGAAGGCTAAAACAGACGCAAGAATGTTATTAGTTTTGACGCTGCACTTCCACATTCATGCCCATTCCTAAAGGGGTTAATTTCTCCCATTTCGCCTGGCTGGCATCTTTATGATAAGTGGTATGAAAACCGGGTAAGGCGCCCGAAATAGTCAAGGTTAACGCTTCTTTTTTAGGCAGGCAGTCTATCCATTCTAAAGAAACCACAAAGTCATCTTCTGCATAAATTCCATAAGGTTCCAGGTCAACCGTCATCCAGCCTCTTTTCTGGTTTTCAACGGTCACGTAAATGTCTTTGGGGGCCAGGTTCTGGAAGGGCAGGTTGCCTTTTATGGAATAAACATTCACCCTGAATTTGACCAGGTCATATTTGTTCATGGTGAGGCAGAAGTTAAGCTTGTTCAGGAAGGCGGTTTTCTGCCCGTTTTTGATCAGGATGCCCATTTCATGCCCCAGGTTTTCATGCAGCGGGCGCTGCGCAATGGCAAAGTTGTGATGCACCATGGTGACTGGGCCAGCGTCTCCGCCCAGCTTCTTCGTCTTCCATTTCTTAAGATGAACGTCTACCTCCGCAAGCTGTACGGGTTTTGCATTTAGGCTAATGGTCAGCTTGTTATCCGGGGTGCGGGCACGCAACAGGCTGGCAATTTTCACCTCTTTGGCCTCATACCCGATGGCGGAAATCCTGACCATTTCTCCCAGCTTTTCCGTGGGAATGGAGAAACTGAAATTCCCTTTCTCGTCTGAGATTGTGCCCTCTGAACCGTTCAAAACCCCTATGCTGGCATAAGCAATAGGCTGATCTGTTCCACTAGTGATGACAGTGCCCGAAAGGATTGTTTTCTCTCTTTTTACCAGAACGTCTGGTTCCCACGCAGGGAAAGTAAAAGAGCATAGAAAAAGAAATACACTAAAAAAGGACAAGGTTATGGAGGGTCGTTTCATGTCGGGGGAATCCTGAATAAGAAGGCCTCTTATTCAGGATTGTTGATTAAATATTGAATTGAATATTTGATTGTGATATTTTATAAAGGTTAAAATTTTAGGCATTCTTAGAGCTTTAAGGCAGTATGATTATTCAACGTGAAGTATATAATACAAATTGTATATACAAGAAGTATATATTGAAAAAATAGTAAGTGGCTTTTTCTGGTTAGGGTTTGTTTTTCCAGAAACAGGCTTAAAACGAACGGCAAAAAAGAAGGGCGATAACCTTGAAGCCATCGCCCTTTTTACCTTTATCACAGAGGTTAAAGTTTAATTCTGCACGCCGCCGCCATCGCCTTGTTTGGCGTCATCGTTGCGGATGGACTTCTTGCGCTTAGGCGGTCCTTGCTGCTGCATTTTCCCGAAGCGGTATTCAAAGGTTAACCTGAAGCCGCGGTTGTACTGGGTTACCAGAGACTCGGTTCTGAAGGGCAGGCCAGAGGTGATGCTTCTGCCAGACAATTCATTCTCAAATCTTAATGCTTCCCTGAACGGGTTGTCCATGCCTAAGCTCAGCGCACCTTTTTTCTCAAACAGCTCTTTCCGGATAGCCAGGTTGTGGTAAGAGAAAGAGGAAGCGATACCTTGCAGTTGGACTCTGTCTGAGTTGAACCCACCGGAGAACTGCGCGCTGATTCCTTTCCCGAAGGTATAGCCAGAACTTACGTTGATGTTGTACATCCAGCCGGAGTTAGAGGCGAAAGGCGCGTTCAAGTCAACAAAATACAGGTTCAGGTTTCCGTTGATGTTCCAGGCCGGGATAGGCTTGGTAGAGCCAGAGATACTGGTGCCGTAGGTCTTGTTCTTGGCAATGTTGTTGAAGGTCACATAGGTGATCTCATCCACTACATCAGAAACAGACTCAATGGCGTTGTCAGTGACGCGCATGTACGCTGATATGTTGATGGAAGTGGTTTTAAAAAAGGTGCTGTAGTTTACTTCATAAGAATCGGTTAACTCAGCGTCCAGTCTTGGGTTACCGTACACGATCACGTTTGGTCCCTGTTGCTGGCGGTACGGGTTCAGGAAGAACAACTGCGGCCGCTGGATTCGCTGGGTGAACGAGGTCCGGAGCTTCATGTTAGGCTTCAGGTCGTAGGCCAGGGTGATGTTCGGGATGAAGTTGTCGTAGTTTGTGGTGAAGTCCTGCTCTGGGTTCGCAAAATTCCCGGCCACGTCGGTATACTCATAGCGTCCGCCAAACTTCACCTGGGTTTTCTTGTTCAGGTTGAAGCCGTAAGACAGGTAAGAAGCGATCACGTTCTGGTCATAGGAGAAGCCGCTGTTCTGGCCAGAGCCGTTATACAAAGACTCACTGGAAACATCGCGCAGAATGCCTTTGGCCCCGACTTCCAGCAGGGTATTCTTAGGCATGGGGTGGGCGTAGTCGGCCTGGAAGGTAAGTTCCTTGTTCAGGCCTTCGTTTTCATTGAGCAGGGTAGAGCGCAAAGGACCTTCCACCTCGTACCGGGTCTGGTTTACGCTGTTGTCCTGGTCGGTTTGGCTGTAGAGTGCCAATAAGGTTAGTTCCTGCTGCGGCTTTTTGAAGAGGTGCGTATAGTCCAGGTTCAGGTCCATGCTCAACCGTTGGTTGTTGTTCTTCATGGACAGGTTGTATTCATCCACCAGCGTGGGTTCTCCAAAACCAGTGCCGGCATCATTTTGCCCCGCCATGGTGTTTGTAGCCGATTGATGGGAACGCATCTTGAAGGAACCTGTATTCACCCTGATGCCCGCTGCCAGACTGTTCTTCTCGTCCAGGTCGTACTCCAGGCCTAACTGACCAAACCCGAACATGCCGTCTACGGTACTGGTACCTACCTGAGCCACATTGTTCTCAAATACCTGGCCGGTATTCTGATCCCGGCTTTGGTTCATCTGGTTGATGTTCATGGCGCCTTTGCTGTAGAACCGGTTCACGCCCGCATTCACGTTGATGCCCAGTTTGCCTTGCTTGATGCCTATGTTCCCGTTGCCGTTGCTGGCGCGGGTACCGCCGGTCAATGTCACCGAGCCGGTTACGCCCTGCAGGCTGTTTTTCTTCGTGACGATGTTCACAATACCAGCGGTTCCTTCGGCGTCATACTTCGCTGAGGGGCTGGTGATGATTTCCACGGTCTTGATCACATCCGCGGGGATCTGCTTCAAGGCATCGGCTACGCTGCCGGCCATTACCGTAGAAGGTTTGCCGTTGATAAGCACCCGCACGTTAGAGGAACCACGCATCTGAATATTGCCGTCCTGGTCCAGAGACACGGAAGGTACCTTCTGCATCACATCGGCGGCGGTACCCCCGGCATTGGTGATGTCTTTCTCGGCGTTGTAGACCATGCGGTCAACTTTGTCTTCAATCAAAGGCTTTTCGCCTACTACAGTCACCTCCTGCAGCCTGGTCTGCGAGCCGCTTAGTTGTACGCGGTTCAGGTTCGCTTCCTGGTCATTAGCGGAGATGGTGATGTTCTTCAGTTCTTTGGTTTCATAGCCAATGAAGCTGATGTTAAGGGTATAGGTGCCATTGGCTACCCGGTTCAGCGAGAAATGGCCTTTCTCATTGGTGACGGTACCGTCTACTGTTTTGCCGTTGGCCGCATTGATCAACGCGATGGTGGCAAACTCTACGGGCTTGCCGGAGATGGAATCTACAATGGTTCCGGTGATTTTACCGGTTCCCTGGGCAACTTGGGTAATGGCTCCAGCAGCCCCAGCGGGCGCTGCCTGTGGACGGGGGGAATTGACTGGGTTCTGCGCCCAGAGCGGGGCAGACGAGGCGCAGCTTAACAAGGTTAAGAGCAGAAGTTTTTTCATACAGAGTTTAGAGAAGGTAATTGCTTTTGCGGCTGACAAAGGTACTTAATGATTTGCGGTGCCAGAGATAAAGGTTGAAGGCAGTTCGCAGCGCATCAGTATTTATTCAGTTGAAGCATTAGTATGCCCGCCCCGGTGATTATTACAGCCCCAAAAACAAAAAGAAGGTTTTTAACAGAACCTTAACATTTGCAACAATGGCCTTTGAGTAGTAAGTATCAGTAAGTGAGGTGTTTGCTGTGTAAGGTGTAGGCTAGAAGAAAAGGATGCGAATAGATTAATTCCAAAGGTAAACCATCTGGCCTTGTTTCTGGGCTGATTTCTGGAAAAGGGATGAAAAACAAGATTTAACTGAAGGCCAGTGCCAGCCTATAACCAACCTTCCCGCACTGCCCTTGCAATTAGTTCTGAGGTACTGGCAGCCCCAGTTTTGGCCAGCATGTTCTTGCGGTGCGTGTTTACGGTGTGCTGACTAATGTACAGCTTCTCACTGATCTGGGAACTGGGGAACCCGGCAATGAGCAGAGACAGAATCTCTTTTTCCCTTTTGCTTAGCAGGTCGCGGTCTGGGGAGAAAATGTTCTTGGCGTGGACGTTGATGTAAGAGGGCTCCCCCTGCAACCCGATGTAGGAAAGTACGGGCATGCCTTCTTTCTTCAGGTGCGAAATGTCTGTGTGCACCCCCAAGGTCCGCAACACCCCTCCAGAAGCATCTACCTGGATAGGAAGGGCCTGCTGAAGAATGCGGAGGTACTCGCCGTTGGACTTCTTGAGCCGGTAATCGTAGCGTATCTTGTACTTGAGGCTTCTGTCTGGCGGTAAACTCAGTAAGAAATCCTTGGCCGCCTCTTCATAATTCAGGAACCAGACCAAGTCATCGGGGTGAATTTTGTCAAGGATGAATGGGACCGTAACCTCCTCTGGGGCATAGCCCAAAACAGACAATACATTTTCATGCACAAAGTCTACCTTGGCTTCGTGGCAGTTGAAAATGTAGTGATAATAGTCTCCTACTTGGAAGATGTTCAGGAGCTTTCTACGCACTTTTAGGTCAAATCTTAGCTCAGGAACGGTAGCTTCTTTTGAGATTTGTTTCCAGATTCTTTGCGCTTCTTCAAAAGCAGTAAGTGGCATTGTGAAGTTTTTTAGTATAAAATATTTTATATATCTATTTTTCTTAATTTTTCCCAAGGTACAACTTTGGTTGAAATATTATGCAAAGTAGGTTAGAGGAAATAATTAAAAATTTGTGCTGAGGCCATAAAAAGCTAAGCATTGAAAAAGAAAATTCCTATTCAGAGACAAGTAAGTTATTAGTAATCGTTTGGTTTTGATCCAGTTTTCGCAGAATAGCCCTAACACAGAGAAGCCCCGGCAAATGCAAGAGATGCATCGGCCGGGGCTTCTGTAAAAGGAGTGTACTTTTTAGTGATCAGACATCACCCGCAGGACCATTCCGTCTAACTCAGGGGTAACCCTTATCTGGCAGGAGAGGCGGCTGCCGTCGCGCAGGTTGGGCAGGTTCTCCAGCATGTAGAGTTCATCGTCTGAGGGCTCAGGCAGGGCCGGAGCCTCCAGCAGTTCCACGTGGCAGGTAGCGCATAGAGCCATGCCGCCGCAGGTAGCCAGTATATCGAACTCGTTCGCTTTCAAAGCTTCCATCAGGCTCAGGCCCATGTCTGTGGGTACGGGAACGGCCACGCGCTCGCCGGCTTGGTTTTCAACGTAAACGGTGATGTCTTCTTGCATGTTGTTACAGGGTTGGCACTCCGTTTACGGTAGTGTATTTCAAAACGAATTTCTTGTCTGGGTAAATGTGGGAGTAAGCGCTCTGGGCCATAAGGGCGGCCTCATGGTAACCGCACAGAATCAGCTTCAGCTTGCCCGGGTACGTGTTGATGTCCCCGATGGCATAGATGCCAGGGATGTTGGTGCTGTAATCCACGGTGTTCACCACAATGGCTGATTTCTCCAGTTCCAGACCCCAGTTCTCCAGCGGGCCCAACTTAGGCACCAACCCAAAGAGCGGGATAAAGTAATCCGTTTCAATCTGGTACGGCTCGGATCCATCGGGGGCCAGGGTAACTGCTTTGAGTTGGCCGTTGCCGTGTACCTCGGTTACGTTAGATTTCAGGAGCAGGCGCATATGGCCTTCCTCGGCCAGGCTGGCCACTTTCTCGGCAGATTCCGGGGCGCCTCTGAAGGTGGTGCCGCGGTGTACCAGGGTAAGTTCTTTGGCAACATCGGCCAGGTAAATGGCCCAGTCCAGGGCAGAGTCACCGCCGCCGGCCAGTACCACGCGCTTGTCACGGTAGTGTTCTGGGTCCAGGATCATGTAGTTCACGCCTTTGCCGCCTTCAAAGTTGGCCAGGTTGTCAATGGCTGGTTTGCGGGGCTCAAAAGAACCCAGGCCGCCGGCAATCACCACCACCTTGCAATGGATCTCAGTTCCTTCGTTTGTCACCAGTCTGAAAGAACCATCTTCCAGTTTCTCCAGGTCCTCTACGCGCTCGCCCAGGGTGAAGGTAGGGTGGAAAGGAGCGATCTGCTCCATCTGGTTCTTGATCAGGTCGCCGGCCAGGATAGACGGGAAGCCCGGGATGTCATAGATGGGTTTCTTGGGGTAGATCTCTGAAAGCTGGCCGCCCACCTGAGGCAAGGCGTCTACCACGTGGCATTTCATTTTAAGAAGACCTGCTTCAAACACGGCAAAAAGCCCAACCGGCCCGGCGCCAATAATACAGATATCAGTAGTTACAGTTGACATAAATGGTATAGTAATTCACACAGGCAGTCTGGCTTCTGCTTTTCCGCCAATATAGGTGGTGCGCAAACGTTACACTTTATGGTTTGCGCCCACAAAGTAACATCATTTTCGGGTAAAGTGTTTCCTCAGAAGCAGAAGTGATTCTTGCCACTCCTAGATTAAATTGTAATTTTAGCCCCTCTAACCTGTTTTACATGCTGAATTTTATCACCTGGGACGTTTCCCCCGATATTTTTTCCCTTGGGCCGGTGACGGTACGCTGGTATGGTTTGCTCTTCGCGATGGCTTTTGTGCTCACGCAGCCCATTGAGAAATACATTTACCGCAAAGACGGCCGTTCAGATGAAGACGTGGACATCCTGACCATGTACATGATCATTGGGACCGTGATTGGCGCGCGCCTGGGGCATTGCCTTTTCTATGACCCGGTGTACTACCTTTCTAATCCATTGGAGATTTTTAAAATTTGGGAAGGCGGCCTGGCCAGCCACGGCGGTACCATTGGTATTCTGCTGTCACTGTATCTATTCTGCCGCAAATATAAGTTCGATTACCTGTGGGTTCTGGACCGCATTGTGATTGTGACCGCGCTGGGCGGCGCCTGCATCAGGTTGGGGAACCTCATGAATTCTGAGATCATCGGGCGGCCCAGCGATGTGGCCTGGGCCTTCAAGTTTGTGCGCAACAATGAGCTGTTCAACGGAGTGCCGGCCTACGTAGATCCGCGCCATCCTACGCAGCTCTACGAGAGCCTTTTCTGTATTTTCCTGTTTATACTGCTATATACGCTATGGAAAAGAGGAGCGGGCCAGGTACGCGGACTTTTATTCGGGTTGTTTGTGACCTTGCTGTTCTCATTCCGTTTCCTGGTGGAGTTCCTGAAAGAAAACCAGGAAGAGTTTGAGAACGCCCTGCCATTGAACATGGGCCAGTGGCTGAGTATCCCGCTGGTGCTGGTGGGCATTGTGGTGCTGTTCTACGCCATGAAACAACCGCGTCAACCCAGCCGACCGGTGAAAGTTTAGCGGTTTTAAGTTTCTTTTCTTTATAATAGCCTTTAAACGCCGGGGCCTCGCAAGTACACTTGCGAGGCCCCGGCGTTTTTATGGGTGTGCTTTCCTTGAGTGGGCAATCCGTTACAAGGCGTATCTGTAGAGGTTTCCTTCCTCGTTGGTGATGACCAGGTGCTGGTTATCTTTGAAAAGAACGGCCTCGGCCTGGCCAATGGCGGGCAGATCCAGAATTCTGGGTGTCTGAGAGAAGAACTGGGTAGAGCCTTTGGCTACCGGGTACAGGTACAATTTTCCATAAGTCAGCACTGCCAGATGACGGCCATCGGGGCTGAGGTCAGCGGAGGTGACCAGGCCATTCAGTTCTTTTTTGCTCAGCAGGCGGGCGGTGTGGGTGCCTGCGTCATCTGGGAGGACATACAGTTTGGCGGTGCGCTCCGCGCCGCGGTCTTTGGAGATGAGGTACAGTTTGCCGTTTTGCCAGAAGAAGGCCTCACAGTCAAAGTTGCGGTTTTCCTTGGCTATTTTCCCGGCCGGTAGGTCTTCATAGGTGAACTTGATCTGCTGCGCCTTAAACCCATTTTTCAACGATACTTTGTAGATGCACAGGTCTTTGCGTTTGTTGCTGTTGTTGCCCATGTCACCTATGTAGAGGTTGCCCTGGTTATCCTCGGCCAGGTCTTCCCAATCGGTGTTGGTGGCGCCCTGGATGGTCACTTCCTGCAGCAGTTTGCCTTGCTCATTGATCTTGTAGAGAATGGGCGCGTTGCCGGCATCATTGTGGGTCCAGTAGGTATTGGGCTTATCGGCGAGTTCCAGGCCGGAGCTTTCCACCACGGCGCCGGGCAGCTTGGCCAGATGCGTGAGGGTGCTGGTTCCTGTGACCTTCACAGACGTATTCTCCGGGGCCTTGGCAGGGTAGTAACTGCTGAAAACAAAGGCGATGGGTAGTGCCAAAATTGGCCACAGA
Source organism: Rufibacter aurantiacus (assembly GCF_017916345.1). NCBI lineage: Bacteria > Pseudomonadati > Bacteroidota > Cytophagia > Cytophagales > Hymenobacteraceae > Rufibacter > Rufibacter aurantiacus. Next base: position 666,539 of record NZ_JAFMSV010000001.1, on the reverse strand, counting down.
TAAAGATGGGGGTTTCGTTTCATGTGGTCGTGTTGTAGGGTTGGTGCATGTGTTTTTCCGGACCGGCCGGAAATTTATTTAACGGAGCACAAGCCAAGGGGGTTTATGAAAACCCGAATTAGGCTATCTGTTTACAAGCCGATTTTCCCAAAACAGGCTGAAAACAGAAACTCCGCAGCCGGGCAGACTGCGGAGTTTCCAGAAGGATTTAGAAGGGTTAGTTTACCTGCAAACCGGCGGCCGGTTCAAAGTCCAGCGCGATGGAGTTCATGCAGTAGCGCTTGCCGGTAGGGGCGGGGCCATCATCGAAAAGGTGGCCCAGGTGCCCGTCGCAGCGGCCGCAGAGCACCTCAATGCGCTCCATGCCGTAGGTATGGTCTTCCTGGTAAATAACGGCGTTCTTTCTTATGGTCTCAAAGAAGCTGGGCCAGCCGCAATCGCTCGCAAACTTGGCATCTGACTTAAAGAGTTTGTTTCCGCAGGCCGCGCAGTAGTAAGTGCCGCGGCCCGTGAAATTCCAGAGCTTCCCGCTGAAGGCCATCTCCGTGCCTTTCTTCCGGGAGACGTGGTATACCTCATTGGGGAGCACCTTTTTCCAATCGGCGTCTGAGACGTGCAGTTTGGTGGTGTCGGTGCGGGAATAGTAGGGGTTCTTGGCGTGCTGCGGGCCGCCAGCCTTTTGCTGGGTGGTTACCATGGGCGGAGCTTGGCTTTCCTGGCTTACTTTAGGAGCGGCCCGCTGGCAACTGAGCAGCGCCAGAAGCAAAACGGAATATAGCAATACGATGCGTTTCATAAGGATAAAATAGGAAGAAGAGACTCTTTCTGATAAACTAAGCCTGATTCATCTGGCGTCTGTATGTACGGCAAACGCCCAAGCGGTGGATTCTCTGTTTTAAGGCAGTTTTCTCCATAACGCATGTGAAGCCAGAAGAATTTCACTTCTGTTCTTCTGGACCGTATTCCTTTGAAAATGGTTTTTTCAAATAGCGTAAAGCATCTTTTTTCCACCATCGGTAAACTAAGCCGAAGTCGTTTTCCGCCCTATTTTCCTGCAAAGGCCCGAAACCAAAAAGTAAACCAAGCACGGCAAACCCACCCACACCAGTTCGCTCTTGATCACGGCCAAACCTTTCTCGCTGAAGAACCGCCCCGCCCCGATGGGTGACACCTGAATAGGCCGCCAAGGCAGAAAATAGCGCCCGTTATCAAAAGGGGAGAAGACGCCCACACCCAGGCCGCCGTTGGTCAAAGCATCCAGCAAGATATGGGAGGCCGTGCACAGAAAGAAGAACGCAGTCAGTTTCAGGCCCCGGCGGCTGGTTAGGGGCACGTTGCGGTATAAACCAAGCGTCACCAGCATGCCCAGCAGCAGCGCAAATACCAGCGAATGAGAAAATCCCCGATGGCCCAGAAAGTGCTCATACGGAACCCCGAACTTGAACATCACCACATCGGCATCGGGGAGGATGGTGCAGAAGATGCCTAAAAGTAGCAGTTTGCGCTGGTTTTCTTTCTGGGATCGTCTTCCCAGGGTGAAAGCCATCAAGGCATGGGCAAAGGCGGAAGCCATGTGGGTAATTAACTTTTAGAGAAAAGGCAGCCCACCGGAAACGGGCTGCCCAATTAATAAGTTGAAAAGTTGTTTTAGGCCGGAAATATGAAAAACAGGCCTGAAATGAACCAGGCGGGTTATACCCCTATGTCTTCGTTCCAGACCGTAGGTTTCTCTTGGATGAACCGTTGCATGAGCTCGTAGCACTCGGGGTTGTCTTCCACGGTTACCTCCACGCCGCGCGAGCGCAGTAGTTCCTCCTCGCCCATAAAGCTTTTGTTCTCACCCACCACTACTTTGGGAATGCCATACAGCAGAATAGTACCCGAGCACATGGAACACGGCGACAAAGTGGTGTAGATGGTGCACTTGCTGTACACTGAGGCGGGCTGACGGCCGGCGTTCTCCAGGGCATCCATCTCGCCGTGCAGAATGGCGCTGCCGTCCTGCACCCGTTTGTTATGGCCCCGCCCGATGATCTTGCCGTTGTGTACGAGTACTGATCCGATGGGAATGCCACCCTCCGCGTATCCTTTTTTCGCCTCGTCTAAGGCAGCCTGCAAAAATTCGTTCATGATTTAGAAAGTAGGTGTTCTCTTATTCTGATCAAGAAAGGCAGAATAATCAAGCTTAGCAAACCCGCCGAGAGCGCCGCCACCATAATGTAGTACCGGTTCAGTTTTCCGCCGGCCATGATCCAGAGCGCCACCACCACGCACACAATCACCCCAGACATAAACCAGAAGCCCAGCAGCGGTTTCTTCTCCAGGGGCCGGTTCTCTTTGGGTAGAAGGTAGATGAAGATGACCATGATAAAGCCCCCTATCACCGACAAGGTCTGCTGCAGGAACGCGTACCAGGACCTGGTGAAAGGCTCGGGCAATACCTCGCTCAACAGAAAGGGAAACAGCCTTACGCCCAACCCGGTGCTGTGGGTAAAAGAATCCCAGGCCAGGTGCGAGACAATGCCCACCAGCAATGACAGCAACACAATTAGGTAATGGCTTTTGAAATATGTTTTCCAGTTAAACCGCTTGTACCGGTTAAAGCGCTGCCGCAGGAAATAAGGCAGGTGGTCAATAAGGGCATCGCGCACAATAAGATGGAAGACAAAGCAAAGCAGCAGCCCCATGGGCAGGTTGAAGTAGAAGATGCCCTGCCAGGTGTGGCTGTGCGGGTCATGCAAACTCATCCGGATGAATTTCTCAAAGTCTGGGGCCATGCTGCCCACAATAAGCCCCGTTGCGGATCGCCACCGGTACTTTAACCCTATGAACGGTAAGACAATGGCCGGATGAGAGAAGGTGAAGGGCATGCGCGTGAAGCTTAAGTCTTCTTAACGTGTAGGTGGCCCAAATTGATACGTGGCTGGTGAACTGTTAATCTTTTTGAAAAGGGGCCGAATTCTTTGCTATTCCAGCCAAGGCAAAATTTACCAGCGGGCAAAGAACAATTGCAAGGGCAAAGTGCAAGAGCCAGGCTTTGAGGTACTTATCGTCCACAAAGAAATCAATGACGGAACCATCGGGTACCAGTAAGCCCATCAAAACCAGGAGTGCATAAAACAACGCGAACTTCACCAAGATGCTTTTCCTCTTGAACGGTCGGGTTTTACAACAGAAACTGTAAGGAACCAGCACGAAAAGAAGAAAGCTCCAGGTACCGTAAAACAACGTGGTGCCCCGTACTATTTCATAATAGGTGAAATCAAAAGTTGGTTTTCCGGCAAACGCATAGGGTTTGTTTAAGAGGGTTACAACCAAGCCCGTCAGGTGGGGGAAAATGACCAGCGTGATCACTGCCAACCACAAGTACGGCCACAGCAGATAAAGTCTGCTGAGGTTTGTTATTTCTTTCACTTCAGCCATGTAGCAACTTGTTTAACGCTGTGGAGCGGCAGAAGGAAAGGCGTTTCATGAGTCAAGTACTTTAGCTTGAAGTAGTTTGAAGAAGTATTCGGGGAGAATTGGGTTTAGCTACGGCACCGGGTCATAGCCGTGCCCGCCCCAGGGTTGACACCGGCCGATGCGCTTCAAAGCCAGCCAGCCGCCTTTGAACGGGCCGTACTTCACAATGGCCTGGTGCGCGTAGGCTGAGCAGGTGGGCGTGAAGCGGCAACTGCCGGGCGTTAGCGGCGAAATCATGTAGCGGTACACCCACACAATGCCCAGAAAGAGTTGCCTGAAAAGCCAGTTGATTGCCTGCATATGCTGCTAGTTTCGGGAAAAAAAGTCACAAATCCTTACCTTTGTGCTTTCTAACTAACAATCGTAATGCTAAAAAAGATCTATAGTTTACTTCTTGTTGGCTGCCTGGGCTTGTCTATGAACGCCCGCGCCGATGAGGGCATGTGGTTGCCGCTGCTGGTAAAGCGCCTCAACCACGTGGACATGCAGAAGCAAGGCCTGCAACTAACCGCCGAGGAAATCTACAACGTGAACAACGCCAGCCTCAAAGACGCCATCGTGCAGTTCGGGGGCTTTTGTACCGGCGAGTTCGTGTCTAAAGAAGGCCTTTTGCTTACGAACCACCATTGCGGTTACGATGCCATTGCCTCTAACTCCACCCCGCAGGATGACATCCTGAAAAACGGTTTCTGGGCTATGACCCGCGAGCAGGAAAAGAAAAACGAAGGCCTGTTCGTAGACATCCTGGTGCGCATGGAAGACGTGACCGGCCAGGTGTTGCAGGGCATAACGCCGCAGACCGCTGAGCAGGAGCGTACCCGCCTGGTAGCTGAGCGCACTAAATCCCTCGCTGATGCCGCCAAGAACAACGGCCAGTACGTGGCCTACGTGCGCGATTTCTTCAATGGCAACGAATACTACATGTTCGTGTACGAGCGCTTCTCTGATGTGCGCCTGGTGGGAACCCCGCCGGAAAGCATCGGAAAATTTGGAGGTGATACCGATAACTGGATGTGGCCGCGCCATACTGGTGACTTCTCCATGTTCCGGGTGTACATGAGCCCAGACGGAAAGCCAGCCGAGTACTCTGAGAAGAACGTGCCTTATCGTCCTAAGCACCACCTGCCCGTGTCCATGAGCAACGTGAAAGAAGGCGATTTCGCCATGGTTTTCGGATTTCCGGGCAAAACTACCCGTTTCATGGCCGGTTCTGGTCTGAGCATGGCCGTGGATCAGTCCAACCCCGCCCGTATCAAACTGCGGGAGCGCCGCTTGGCATTGATGAAGGAAGCCATGGATGCCTCGCCCGCTGATCGTCTGAAACTGGCCTCTAATTATGCCAGCATCAGCAACTACTACAAATACTACATCGGGCAGAACGAAGGCATCAAGCGCATGAAAACGCTGGACAAGAAAGCCGCCGAGGAGAAAGCCTTCCAGGAGTGGGCCAATGGCAATGCCAGCCGCAAAGCCCTTTACGGCACTGCCTTAGCTGACATTAACGCCTCTTACGCCGGACAGCGTGGTTATAACCTGTCGGCCATCTACCGCACCGAGGCCGCTCTGGCCCCGCAGCTGATCGCGCACGCCTACCAGTATACGCCGCTCTACAATATGCTGAAGGCCGGCAACGTAGACAAAGCCAAACTGCAGGAGCTGGCATCGGCCTACCAAGACATGAACAAAGAGTTCTACGCCAACTACGTGAAGTCCTCTGACCAGAAAATCTTCGCCGAACTGATGCAGATGTACTACAACGATGTTCCCAAAGCGCAGCACGCCGATATCTTCAAAGACCTGACGGCTACCTACAAAGGTGATTTCAAGAAGTGGGCCGCCGATGTGTACAGCAAATCCCTGCTCTCCTCTGAGGCGAAAGCCAACGCGTTTTTAGCTAATCCTACGCTAAAAGCCCTGGAAACGGACCCAGTGTTCAAGTTCATGCGCGCCGTACAGACGAACTACCAGGACAACATCCTACCGAAGTTGAATGAGTACAACGCTGCCCTGGGTCGGGCCAACCGCCTGTACGTAGCCGGTCTGCGTGAAATGCACCCAGACAAAGTGTTCTATCCAGACGCCAACTCCACTTTGCGCCTGAGCTACGGGACCGTGAAAGACTACGAGCCGCGCGATGGCGTGCAGTACAAGTATTACACCACGCTGCAAGGTATTGCCGAGAAAGAAGACCCCACCAACCCCGAGTTCATCGTGCCAGCCAAATTGATGGAGCTGTACAACAAGAAGGATTACGGCCGCTACGGCGAGAATGGTGAACTGCGCGTGGCCTTCATCACCAACAATGATATTACCGGCGGTAACTCCGGTTCTCCGGTCATCAACGGTCGCGGCGAGCTGATGGGCCTGGCCTTCGACGGGAACTGGGAAGCCATGACTGGTGACCTGGTGTTTGACCCTGAGTACAAGCGCTGCATCAACGTTGACATCAAGTACGTTCTCTTCGTGATTGATAAACTGGGCGGCGCCGGTCACCTGGTAAACGAGATGACGCTGTTGGACAAAGGCAACCCCAATACAACTTTCAACCCCGCCATCAACGACGTGAAGATGGACGGCAAGATGGAGATTGAGACCCCCGAGGGCCAGATCAAAATCAAGAAGAAAAAGAACGAGACCAAAATCAAAAAGGAAACGAAGAAGCAGAAGAGCTAAGCCGTTTAGAGCCTCTTTTCTGAAAATAGACACAAAACGCCCGGAGAGCTTCTCCGGGCGTTTTGTTTTTTAACTGGATAGGTAAGTAGGGGTATTCTCTATCCCGCTATTTTGTATTCAACAATCTCTCCTGAATTGAACCAACCCTTTCTGCTTTGAACCATCCCTCTGTCATCCTGAAAGGATCTTTTGGGCAAGCTAGAAAAGCAAAGGGAAATCGCCCTTTCCGTTCACCACCAAGATCCTTTCAGGATGACAAAGAGGGATAATAAGCCTTGCTGCTTACCAACAAGTCAATAATGCTGAAAACCTATGAGGAGTGTTGATGGCAATTAGACCAGAAACCTTATTTGCAGTGTACATAGCAAAGAACCAGCTCGCATTTACCCCACTGTCTGTTCTTGCACTGTTTGCCGGTTGATTTGGCAATAGCAGTGCATTGCGGGTTGTAGACGGAAGCAGCGTTTGCAGAGGGTTGAGAAGGCGCTGAAAAGGACAGCAGGAATCCTAAAGTGGCCGCTGAAGAGATAGTGGTAAAGATTCTTTTCATAGTTCCGATGGTGTAATAAAGAGGCAAGTAAATACGCGTATAAATATAGTAAAACTAAATATTTAAGTACTACCATTTTGAGGAGAGATTCGTAAAGTAGAAGCCCACCAAGCCTTTGTCTATGCCGCGACTTCTACGCTTGTACTTGTTTCTCTTCTTGCTTTATAATCCCTTCTCCGCGAAGGGGCAAATGGCCAATTCAACCGTGGGAGCCAGAGGAGTAAGCCTGGGCGGGGCGGCTGTCACCTTACCCGATGTCTGGGCCCTAAGCAATAACCCGGCGGGCATCGCCGCCTTGAAAAGCCTTGAACTGGGTGCCTACGCCCACAACCGCTTCTCCCTCAAAGAACTTACCACGGTAGGATTGCTGGCGGTCTATCCAACAGTCAGGTATGGAACCATTGGGGTGGATGTGCAGCGGTTCGGCGGAGAGTTGTACAATGAGCAGCGGCTGGGGATTGGGATGGGATATCAATTAGGCGTGGTGCGGTTGGGCCTGAAGGCCGATCTGTTGCAGGTACGGGTGAAAGAATGGGGCAGCCGCAAAGCTGTGGCCCTGAGCATGGGAATTCAGTCAGACCTGCTACCGAAACTCACCTTTGGGGCGCACATCTACAACCTTAACCAGGCCAAACTGGCCCAGTTTGAAGACGAACGCGTGCCTACGGTCATGAAGATCGGGCTGAGCTACGAGGCCGCCACCAAGGTGTTGCTGGTGCTGGAGGCTGAGAAAGAGCTGGTGTTTCCGGTGGCGGTGAAAGGTGGGATTGAGTACCGGGTGATGCCGGCGCTGGGGTTACGCACCGGATTCAACACCGGCACCAGATCAGGCACCGCTGGCGTGGATGTCAGGTTCAAGCAGTTTCAGGTGGCGTACGCTTTTGGGGCGCAGCACCAGTTAGGCATGAGTAACTACCTCTCAATTAGCTACAAGTTGGAAAAGGAGAAGAGGCCATGAAATATGGTTTTTGGCTTGTTTTCCTGATAATAGGCCTAAAACAGGTAGCTACAGGGCAGGAGGCGCCGCGCCCGCCCGTAGATGTGGAACTGCTGGTGCAGGAACTCTTCGCGCAGCAAGATGATGAAAACTCCGTGGCCTATGAAGACCTCTATGAAACGCTGCTCCAGTACTACCGCCAGCCTCTGGATTTAAACCGCGCTTCCCGCGAGGAGCTCCGGGGACTTTGGTTGCTTTCTGAAGGGCAGATCTCTGCGCTGTTGCAGCACATTGAGGACAATGGCCGGTTGCTCAGTTTGTACGAACTGCAGTCAGTGCCCGGCTTCGACCTGATCTCTATCCAAAGATTGCTGCCCTTTGTAACGGTCCAGGCTTTAAGGCAGGTAGGCCAAAGATCCTGGCTGGAGCGCCTCAAAAATGCCGACAACCATTCCCTCTTACTTCGGTATGACCGCACCTTGCAGGAACGCCGTGGTTATACGCCTCCCGAAGGCCGTTCAGTTATCCGCTATCTCGGGTCTCCGGATAAGTTTTTGCTGCGTTACCGGCTAAGCCATCCGCGGGATTTCAGCTTTGGCGTCACCGCTGAAAAGGATGCAGGCGAGTCGTTCACGTGGAACCCCGGGCAGCGGATCTATGGTTTTGATTTCCTTTCGGCGCACGCCCAACTGTATGACCGGGGCGCTTTCAAGACCATCGCCTTAGGCGATTACCAACTGCAATTTGGGCAGGGTTTGTTGCTCTCCAGTGGTTTCAGCGTGGGCAAAGGGGGCGAGACCATCACTACCATCCGGCGCAGCCAGCTGGGCATCAGACCCCACACTTCCACCCTGGAAGCCAATTTTTTCAGAGGCGCCGCTGCTACCCACCGCTGGCAAAGGCTAGAGACCACCTTGTTCTATTCGAATCGGCGGGTAGATGCCTCGGTGGGTGACGCCCTGCCGGATGACTCTACTTTGGTGACATTGAGCGGATTGCAAACCTCGGGACTGCACCGCACGCCTACCGAATTGGCGAACCGGCAACGGGCACGGGAACAAGTCCTGGGCGGAGACATCACCTATCGGAATCCACAGCAGACGCTCAGCTTGGGAATCACCGGCGTGCACACCTGGTTTAACATCGCATTGCAACCCCGCCCGGAGCCTTACAATTTGTTTACCTTCCGCGGAAACCGGAATACGGCAGTTGGGTTGCATTACAGCTACCTCTGGCAGAATCTCAACTTCTTCGGAGAGACGGCCCGCTCCGATAACGGAGGCCTGGGTACCGTAAACGGAGTTTTGGCCAGCCTTTCGGAGAAGGTGGAGGTGTCTTTGTTGTACCGCTATTATGCCCGGAGCTTCCACACTTTATATGGCTCGGCTTTCGGGGAGGGGAGTCGGAACCAAAACGAGAGCGGTTTGTACACCGGCCTGAAAGTCAAGCTGAGCGATAGGTGGCAACTCACTGGTTACTATGACCGCTTTTCTTTTCCGTGGCTCCGTTTCCGGGTAGATGCCCCCTCTGATGGCGAAGAATACCTCCTGCGTCTGCAGTTCATGCCTTCCAAAACCACCCTACTCTACGGGCAATACCAGTACGAGCGCAAAGCCCGTAATGAATCTGTGGAAGGTGAGCCCTTGCGGCAAGTCACCGATACGTATGCTCACCGCTTTTTGCTGCTCCTGGATGTTAGCCCCCTGCCTTCCTTGCGGCTGCGTTCCAGAGTGCAAGCCAGTAGGTTCAGGCAAAATGGTCCCGCCCGCACCGGCTATTTCGTGGCGCAGGATGTGAGTTGGGAGCGTAGCAATACCCGCCTGAGCGCCCGCTACGCCCTCTTTGACACCGATGATTACGATACGCGTCTCTATGCTCCGGAGCAGGATGTGCTGTACGGGTTCTCCATTACAGCTTTTGCTGGTCAAGGCACCCGTATCTATTTGCTGGCCCAACAACGCCTCACCCGCCACCTGGATGCCTGGTTCAAGCTCAGCCACACGAATTACCGCGGGCAAAGCACTATCGGCTCCGGCTTGGAGCAGATCCAAGGACCTAAACGCACCGATGTCAGGCTTCAAGTCCGCTACCGTTTTTAGGCTATTTTAAAAATCGGGAGTAAAAAGGGTTTGCTATTTAATAGGGTTGGCGCGCAAGTCACTTTGTGGTGTACCCGCCACAAAGTCCGCCTTTGGAAAAGGATTGGGGTCAACCTGGTACAGGTAGAAGAAGTGGTGGGTGATGTTAGGCTCTTCAAACCTGGACAACAACTTGACTGGGTAAGGGTACCAATTCAAGTCAATATTCTGCGATGAAACTAGAACAACGCGCTTGTTTTCCTTTTGCGCCAGGGCTTTGGCCCAGTTCAGCAGTTGGTAGAGGGTTAGCTCATTTTCTTCAGGACTGTCAGGTTGGAAGAAAGTGCTGGGAGTCAACGTCGGCAAGTAAAGAATCGGCTTGCCGTAGTAAGCCACAATAGAAGACAGAATGATGTCATTTTCCAGAACAATCAGGTCGGTTGACGGTACTTTCGCCTTCAGGTAAGCCGCCGTTCGCTTAGCCGGGTGGAAAGGATGCCTGATGTCCGTAGCTACCGCGTAAATGCCAACTCCAAACTGAATGAAAGTAGCCAGCAATAAAAGCTTTTGCAGCCGTTTAAAGGAAATCTGGGCTAGTGCGGAAGTGTCTTGATAGTAGCTTAGTAGCCAGCCAAATGTCAAAGTAAAGACAAAATAATGCCCGTAGTGCCGGATACTGCCCATGTATTTGAACGCAAAGAACAGGGTAAGAAGAACAAATAGCCCTATCAGAGGCAGGAACAGGCGTTTCACCGGCAAAAAGCACCGAAGCACGAAAGTGACAATAGTCACCGAAAGAATAGCTTCGCAGGCGTATCCCAGCAAGGTGGGCGTTAAAATGTATGAATTCCAGAAATCAACAAAGAAGTGGGGGATGGGAAAGAATGCCTGCCACGGCCTAGTCACCGATCTGAGGTTCAGCATCACCAACTCTCCCTCAGACGGCCTGATCATACTGTACAGGGAATAAAGACAACCCGCAACCCATATGCCTAAACCTAGCCATTTTTTCAAAGGAGAAATGATTGGTTGGTCCGGCGCCTCTTTCCAGAAACTAAATGCCTCTGAGAACAGCAAAAGACCTAAGGCGCAGCTAAAAAACAACCCGAAGAGGTGTGTCTGCGAATTAAGCACCAACACAAGCAAAAAGAGATACCAGTGGGAGAACCGTTTGGGGTAGAGGGCACAGATGAGGAAAGTGGTGAACAGTTCCAGTGCGTAAAGCCTGCTGATGGTGCCGTACTCAAATAACCCGTAGTACCCAAAACAGAACAGCAGCCGCAACAGCCAATGAAACGGGGCGTACCGCAGGAAAACGAGCACAAACCCCATGGCAAATATGAACTGCGTTGCCTGTAAAGCCAGTAGATCATGGGTGAACCTGGTTACTATAAACAGCAGGCTGTACCACAGATTCGGGTGCCCTTCATACACTTTGTTCTGTAAAAGCTCAGTATAAGAATTGCTGTAAAGGGCCAAGAGCCATGGTTCTGTCTCGTCAAACCAAAGCTCATGGTGCTGCATAAACCAAGCCAGCAACAAGGCGTAAAGCAGGGTGAAGAAAGTAGCAAAAGACCAGTTGCGGGAGAGCAGGCGCATTTGTGTGACTTTACATGATTTTCTCCTAGAGGGTATACACAAATTAATACGCTTTAACGGCGGGGTATTCAGCTACCATCTGCTTAGGAGCAATTGCGAGTGGATTGATCTTGTAAATGAAGAATGCATAGGGAGTAATGGAGTTCCCCCGGAAGATGGCTATGGGTCTTATTGGAATTGAAGCCCATTGAAATGGTAATTCATATCGACAAACCAGAATTACCGGGGTGCTTTTCTGTTGTGCCAAAGCCATGGCCCATTCTAATAATACATTTTGTTTTAGGTCATTTACTTCATTTGGGTTAAGGGTGTAGAAGCTTTTGAGATTTCCTGTGGGCAAGTTATAGATAGGCTTTCCTAAGTAGGCAGTAATATTTGATGAAACAACCCCATCATCGGTAGCAATGCTGTAGTTTCTAGGCAAGGATCTTAGGAAGGCGGCTACCTTTTTACCCTCAAAAAACGGGTGTTGCCAATCTATTACCAAAGCATATATTCCGGCAATCACCTGAAAAAATGCCGCTATTATCAAAAGCGTCCGAAGCACGGGAGCTAACTTTTGTTGAAAAGGAATAGGTGGGGAAGGAGAGGAATAGGTTTGGGTATAGTGTGTCTTAATCCAAAGAAAGGCAATTGTGAAAAAGAAGAAGTGGGCATGGTGCCTCATACTCCCTTCCATTTTGAGCACAAAAAGGCAAAAAGAAGCAAAAAACAGTAAGAAGAGAGAGAATAAAAGGCGCTTTGTTCGGAAGAATGCCGCGAACAGTATGCCTATGATGATAGCGGATAAAAGTATTTCAAACCTGGTTGGAAGATAGGAGGTGTTCCAAAAGGTGGTGGTAAATTCAGGTACAGGTGCAAAGGCCTGCCAAACCCGTGCAGCAGCCTGGTAAAGATAGTAGGGATGAAAAAGGGTGAAGGTAGATTCGTTCGACTCATTGGGGCGCACCATGCTCCAGAGAGAGAGCAGATAGCCTGCTGCCAAAATGATAGCCCCTGCAATTAACTTTAGGGAGGAAAGGGGCATCCAATGAGGTGAACTTTTCCAAAACTTTACAGCTTCTGAAAACAATAGTAACCCTAAGACACCAGCCATGAAAAAGGCAAAGAGGTTGGTTTGGGCCAGCAGGACAAGTAGCGTGAGATACCAATACCAATGAGAAAAACGCTTTGGGTAAAAGGTGCAAGCCAAAAACAGAAAAAACAATTCAATGGCATAAAGCCGACTGATAATCCCGTATTCAAATAGACCATAGTATCCAAAGCAAACCATTAACCTGATTACTTTAGGATACGGGGAAAAGCGGAGGAAGACAAATACGAAACTGATCGCGAAAAGAGCCTGGGTAACCTGTAAAACCTTTAGATTGGAAGTGAATTTTGTGATTACAAACAATAAGCTATACCACAGGTTTGGGTGGCCCTCAAAGCGCTTGTTGTCCAGAAGTTCACCATAAGTGTCACTGTACAGGGCCAGTAGCCAGGGTTCCGTCTCGTCAAACCACATTTCATGGTATTGCATGAGCCAGGCCAGCAACAAAGCATAAAGCAATGTAAATCCAATGGCAAAGTAGTTGTCCCGGAGAAAGGAGCGAATCATAGGATCTTAGAGCGAATCAGCTTGTTCATGGTACTCCTGTTCTGTGTTCACTGCCCACAGGTTGGCTTTGTCGGTGCGGCCGGCAGTGATGTTTTCCACGGCCAGAATGGCAGTAAGCATGGAATGGTCCTGGTTGTTGTACTTGTGCATGCCGTTGCGGCCCACCAGAAACAGGTTCTCAATACCGTCTAAATAGGCCTGCACCTTGGGGAACTCGTTGTAAGAACCAAAATAAGCCGGATAAGCCTTCGGCATTTTCACCACCGTGCCGTCAATGACCTGGTCAGCGGAGATGATGCCCAGTTTATGCAGCTCATCAATGGCCAATTGTTGCAGATCATTCTCAGACATTTGCCAAAGCTCGTCTTCTTCCTGGCAGAAATACTCTACGCCCAGCCAGACTTTATCTGGATCGGTGACCAGGTAGGGGCTCCAGTTGTTGAACAATTGCAGTCGGCCGGCCTGGACATCCGGTTCCTGGATGTAGATCCAGTTATCCTGGATGAGGTCGCTGTTTTCCTGTTTAAGGGCCAGTCTATGCAAAAGCAGGCCCACGGAAATGAAATTCCGGTAGGGCAGGTTTTCCGCAATCTCCCGTACCTCGGCAGGTACTACTTCGCCAAGGGCGCGAATCAGGCTTCGGATGGGCATGGTGGAAATCACGTACTCGGGATTCATCTGATAGGTAGCCCCAGTGGCGGTTTCCTGGATAGTGGCGGAGACAATTCGGTTGCCTTCTAATTGCAACGCTACCACTTTTTGCTGCATGTGCACTTCCCCTCCCAACTCCTGTACCTGGCGGGTGACAACTTCCCATAGGTGCCCCGGTCCCAGTTTAGGGTACAAGAACTGCTCAATCAAGGACGTCTCCGTCTCTTTCTGAGTGAAGTCCTCTGAGGGGGATGAGAATTGCTGCCGGAGAAAGTGCTTCAAGGCCTCAGTGATAGAAAGCGCTTTGATACGCTGGGCACCCCACTCGGCACTGATCTGCTGACAGGGAACACCCCACACTTTTTCGGTGTAGGCTTTGAAAAAAGTCTCATACAGGTGTTTGCCGAAGCGATTGATGAAGAACTCCTCCAAATTTTTCTCTTCTTTGATAGGGCTTAGCACCTGCTTCAGGTAGCTGAACACGGCCTTCGTGGACCAACCTATCCCTAACTGTGCAAGGGTGTTCAGCGAGAAAGAAAGTGGGTAGTCAAAGAACTTACGGCGAAAGAAAATGCGGGATTTACGTTGGCGCAACAGCATCACATTATCGCCGGCCGATGTATCAGTAGCAGAAACAATTGGAATTGCCCGACTTTTACCCCGGTAATTAAGTGCGCCAATGGTTTGTCCGGCCTCTAATTGCAGGGGCAAAATTGACAACCACCAGTTCATAACCCGATCAGATTTGGAAAAAAACCGGTGACCTCCTATGTCCATCCGGTTACCCTTGTAATTGATGGTAGCCGAGATGCCGCCAATACGGTCCGTGGCTTCTACTACGTAAGGATGCACCTTGGAATGCTTCAAGAATTCATAGGCAGCCGTTAAACCGGCAGGTCCAGCTCCAATAATAAGAGCTGTAGAGGGAGTCGACATAAAAGCAGGATAAGCTTTCCAAAGATAACAGGCAAAAAGGGTTCTGCCAAAGTTATACACTGGCAGCTGCTCGCTTGCCGAAGTACACAACAAGCTGTTTTTTTGCCTATACCTTTTGGAGGCTACCTAAAACGAATATATAAGTGGGGAGAAGGAAAAGCAACATTCTGGTGTTTGGGAAACAGAGAGAGGGGGCCGCAAGAAATCTAAGATAGATTCTTTGAGGAAACTTAAAGCGATAAGAGTAGGGCAGAGGGTGGTTGTCCGCTTAGAAAGCTAATTAAAGTGTAAACATTCAGAGCCTGTTTTTAGAAAATAGGCTCTGAACGCAAAAAAGGCGTGGTTAAGTTAAGGCCGGCAATCTTGTAAAATCTGGCAGCCTGGCTTGATCTCGGCACTGATAAGGTGGCCCTGTCTGTCCAGTTCCAGGTGGCAGCACTCCAGGAAAACCGCTTTCAGTTTCTCGCGCCCGCGCTGGATCCTTGATTTGGCTCCGGATAAGGAAAGCCCTAGTCTATTGGCGATTTCCTGTTGGGGAACCCCTTCCAGGTCACTCAGACGTAGAGGCTCAGCGTATTCTGGCGGAAGTAATTGCAGGAGTGGGAGTACGCAACTCTCCAGGTCGCGGAGCGGGTTCTGTTCAGTAGAATCCGCTACATCGGCGCCTTCCGGTAAGGCTGTCTCGCGCTGGCGTTCACGGTAGAAGTCATGTACGACGTGGCGGGTGATCTCATAGAGCCAGGCCCGTACGTTGCGGACCTCTGGCAGTTTCTCGCAATTCCTATGCACTTTCAATAGCACCTGTTGGGAGAGGTCCTCGGCATCTGCACGGCTGGGAACCCGCTTGCGGATGAAACCCTGCAGGGCTTCCTGGTAAGTGAGAAACACGGGCGCCACAGCCGCGCATGGGTCTTGCGAAACGCAAACGGAGGCAGAACTACAATTGGTTTTATTTTCCATAAGCAACGAAAAAAGCAAGCGCAAGAAGAAGCAGGATGAACAGCGGTTTTCAATTAGGAACCTAGTATTCTTTTAAATGGTACTTGCTCTGTTTTGGGCCTGTTTTCTGAAAAACCAGTCCAAAACAGAGCAAGGATTCTTCAACTATAGGCCTACCGTGCTACTGCGGCGTTCCAGTAATACGGTATCGCGCCACTGGCCATCCAGTTGCCCTATACGCTCCCGCATTCCCACCGTCCTGAAACCGCATTTCTGGTGTAACCCAATACTGGCCTCGTTCTCCCGGAAGATTCCCGCCTGCAGGGTCCACATGCCGTTGGCTTCCGATTCCTGTATCAACTGGCTCAACAGCCTTGCACCCAACCCCTGCCCCCGGAAATCCTCGTGCAGGTACACGCTCACCTCGGCCACGCCGCCATACACGCACCGTCCCGAGACTGGGCTAAGGGCAGCCCAACCAGCTACTTTCCCGGAGTCGGTGATCGCCACCAACCTGCTATGCGGCAGATGGACTGCGTCCCAGGTTTCCCAGGTGGGGGCAGAAGTCTGGAAGGTGGCGTTCCCGGTGGCGATGCCCTGCTCATAAATGGCTTTAACCTGCGGGTAATGCTCGGCCAGCAGGGGCTGTAGGGTAATTTGGGTGAGCGTTTCCATTACATCAGAGGTTTACGGGTTAAACAGTGGCGATTTCCTGGGTAGTGGGTGTGCAGCAAGTAGGGGCGCAGCAGGCGTTTGCCTTGGCCTCACCGCCGTAGGTGGTGGACTCTCCAAAGGTATAAAACGTTTCCCATTCTACTCCCTGCGGATCCCGTATCCAGGACTTTTCTGACTGCGCATAGCAGCAGGTGGTGGCACCTTCATTGCGGATAGTGCCTTTGGCCTGTGTTAATCGGCCGTATACTTCCTGTAACTCCTCTGGTGTTTCCGCCTGGATGCCCAAGTGCTCAATGCCAATGCTTCCCTGGTGACTGGAGATGGCAAAATTCACGCGCGGGTCCTCCAGCATCCATTTGGCGTAATCGGTTTTCAGTACGGTAGGCTGGGCAGCGAAAAGCGCGGTGTAGAACTCAACAGATTCCTGCAAGTCTTTTACACTGATGTTTACATGTAATCTTTTCATGGCTTAATTTTTTAGGGTTTCTTAGTTTTGCCCTGATGACGGAGAGTTGCCTGAAAAGACGCAGGATTTCTTAAGTTTTTTTGATTTTGGCTGTTTCAATGGAGATGCACCTAAAATCAAGCCTTTGTACCCAATGGAATAAACTAAGGGCCCAAGTTTGCGCTAACTGTAAACATTGGAGAAATCTAATTGATAGATTTGGCAGTTTGCATTTGTGCCTCCATTCCTCTCATATTGGAATAAGGCTTAGGATAATTCAGAAAAGAGATAGTTTGCTATGGGTGAAGCAATCAGAAAAAGGCTATAACAGTCGCACTCAGAATTCCGAGCCAAATTCAGCAAGGAAAGCGGCTAATTAAAGCAGGTGTATGCAATGTCTCGTAGGCTTTAAAGCTATGTATAATCCAGAAGCAAAGCAGCTTGCCTAGAGTTGCGGTTGAAACATGCTCCAGAATGGCAATGCGTTTTCCTTAAACCCCTCAACACCTAATAGAATTGTAAAAGGATGGTTGTAGAGATTGGAAATTTAAGAAGTAGTATTGGTAAGTTCTTTTGATTAGGTTAGACGTATTCCATTCCCTTACTTTCCTTCACATGGGAGACAAAGTCCTTGACCTGCTGCTCATTTTTGCGTTGGCAGATCATTAGAACATTGTTGTGTTCCGCTACAATGTAATCCTGCAGACCCTGAATGACTACAAGTTTATCCTGAGGGGTTTTGATGATGCAGTTTTGGGTATCGTAAAGCATGGTATCGCCGTCTACCACGTTCCCCTCAGGGGTTTTGTCTGCAATGCTGTACAGTGAATTCCAGGTGCCCACATCAGACCAGCCCAGATCACCTAAAATCACATGCACATTATCTGCCTTCTCCATAATTCCATAGTCAATAGAGACGTTGCGGCAGTTGGTGTAGGTGTCGTCAATGAATGTCTCTTCTTCTGGCGTGTAGTAGCTGGCTGTGCCTGCCTCAAAAAGATCCGCTACATCTGTCAGATGGGTTCTGAATGCCTTAAGAATAGACTGAACATTCCAGATGAAAATACCTGCATTCCAGACAAAATCCCCGCTTTCAATAAATTTCAAAGCATTTTCTAAGGTGGGCTTCTCCGCAAAGGTTTTCACTTTCATGGAACATTGGGAGGTATCCTTTATATATTGGATGTATCCATAGCCCGTGTCTGGCCGAGTGGGTTTTATGCCTAAGGTCACCAGGATGTCCTCTTTAGAGGCTACTTCCAAAGCTTGCTGTATACAGTCTAAAAAGGCTTGCTCCCGTAAAATAACATGGTCTGCAGGGGCTACTATGATATTGGCCAGCGGATTCTTCTGAGCTATCTTGTAACAGGCATAGGCAATGCAGGGAGCAGTGTTCCTGCCAATCGGTTCCTGTAAAATCTGGGCGTCACTTAGGTCTGGGAAATGACTCTTTACTAAGTCCCTGTACTCTCTGTTTGTTACTATGTAGATGTTTTCTTTAGGGCAAACCGAGGAAAAGCGTTTTACAGTGGTTTGAATCATGCTTTCCCCTATGCCTAGAACATCGTGGAACTGTTTTGGGTAGTTATTTCTGCTGAAAGGCCAGAACCTGCTGCCAACTCCGCCAGCCATCACAACTACAAATGTGTTCTCAGATAAACCTTTCATAACCTTAAACTTGAGTGAAAATATTGAGCTACTGACGCTTTATGAAGTGAAACAAAGTTACAGTTGTGTAGGTAATATGCAAAAAAATATTTAATTTATTAAAATATATAATGCAAACGTTGGAAAGAAGTATATAATTACAAATTTGTGAGCCGCTAATAGCTTTTATTATGTGATTTTCAAGAAATGTACCATAAATGGAGTAGTTAATTTGTCTGAATTATAGAAGGGTTGTAACTTTTTTTGCTTTTGATTAGAATACGGGTATGTTTGTATGAAGAAATCGTAAGGGTAACCTGTTTTTTGTTCAAATAAAGTATAATTCTAATATATCTATTATGAGAATTGCAGTAGTAGGCACTGGTTACGTGGGCCTGGTGACGGGCACGTGTTTCGCCGAGGTGGGCATCGATGTGACGTGCATAGACGTGAACGTCAAGAAGATCGAGGACCTCAAGCAGGGCATCCTGCCCATCTACGAGCCGGGCCTGGAGGAGATGGTGCTGCGCAACGTGGAGAAGGGGCGGTTGCAGTTTTCCACGGACCTGGGCTCGGCGATCCAGGGCTGCGATGCGGCCTTCATCGCGGTGGGCACCCCTCCGGGCGAGGACGGCTCGGCGGATCTTAAATATGTGCTGGGCGTGGCGAGGGAGATCGGCCAGCACATGGACGACTACCTTGTCGTGGTGACCAAAAGCACCGTACCGGTAGGGACAGCCAAGAAAGTAAAGCAGGCCGTGGCCGAGGAGTTAGAGAAAAGAGGTTCTAATCTTTCTTTTGACGTGGCCTCCAACCCCGAGTTCCTGAAAGAAGGAGCAGCTATTGATGATTTCCTCAAACCTGACAGAATTGTTATTGGTGTTGAAAGCGAAAAGGCCGAGGAGGTGATGCGCAAGCTCTACAAGCCGTTCCTCTTGAACGGGCACCCGATCATCTTCATGGACGTGCCTAGCGCGGAGATGACCAAGTACGCGGCCAACTCCATGCTGGCCACCAAGATCAGCTTCATGAACGACATCGCCAACCTGTGCGAGCTGATGGGGGCGGACGTGAACATGGTGCGCCGCGGCATCGGCTCGGACTCCCGCATCGGCAACAAGTTCATCTACCCGGGAATCGGCTACGGCGGCTCCTGCTTCCCCAAGGACGTGAAGGCCCTGATCAAGACGGCCCAGGAGAACGGCTACCGGATGCAGATCCTGCAGGCGGTGGAGAGCGTGAACGAGAACCAGAAGGAGGTGCTCTTCAACAAGGTGATGAGGCACTTCTCGGGCGACATCAGCGGGAAGACCTTCGCGCTGTGGGGCCTGTCTTTCAAGCCGAAAACCGACGACATGCGCGAGGCCCCGTCCCTTGTGATTATAGACAAGCTCCTGGCCGAGGGCGCCTCTGTGGTGGCCTACGACCCGGTGGCCATCAAGGAGGCCAGGCACATGATCGGGGAGAACGAGCGGGTGAGCTACGCCAAGGACGAGTACGAGGCCCTGATTGACGCTGATGCTTTACTGATTGTGACCGAGTGGCCCGAGTTCCGCTCGCCCAACTTCCAGGTCATCGGCAAGCTGCTCAGAAGCAAGGTCATCATCGACGGGCGCAACATCTACGAGGCCAAGGAGCTGCAGGAACTGGGCTTCTGCTACTACGGCATCGGGGTGAAGGAAGTGCTGCCCATCGTGGAGACCACCAACTAAAAGACAGAGAAGAAACCATACAGACGCTACTTTAGGGCTATAATGGCAAAAACGGACAGAAAACGCGTATTGATCACCGGCGCCGCAGGGTTTTTAGGCTCTCACCTGTGCGACCGCTTCATAGACGAGGGCTACCACGTGATCGGGATGGACAACCTGATCACCGGGGACCTCAAAAACATAGAGCACCTGTTCAAACTGGAGCAGTTCGAGTTCTACAACCACGACGTATCCAAGTACGTGCACGTGCCGGGGCACCTGGACTACATCCTGCACTTCGCCTCCCCCGCCTCGCCCATCGACTACCTCAAGATCCCGATCCAGACCCTGAAGGTAGGGTCCCTGGGCACGCACAACCTGCTGGGGCTCGCAAGGGCGAAGGGCGCGCGGATGCTGATCGCCTCCACCTCGGAGGTGTACGGCGACCCGGAGGTGCACCCGCAGGTGGAGGAGTACTGGGGGAACGTGAACCCTGTGGGCCCCCGCGGCTGCTACGACGAGGCCAAGCGCTTCCAAGAGGCCATCACCATGGCCTACCACATGCACCACGGCCTGGAGACGCGCATCGTCAGGATCTTCAACACCTACGGCCCCCGCATGCGCCTCAACGACGGCCGCGTGCTGCCCGCCTTCATGGGCCAGGCCCTGAGGGGCGAGGAGCTCTCCATCTTCGGGGACGGCTCCCAGACGCGCTCCTTCTGCTACGTGGACGACCTGGTGGAGGGAATCTACCGGCTGCTGCTGAGCGACTACGCCCTGCCCGTGAACATCGGCAACCCCAGCGAGGTGACGATAAAGGAGTTCGCCGAGGAGATCTGCAAGCTGACCGGGGTAGAGCTCAAGCTGGGCTACCAGCCCCTGCCCGAGAACGACCCGCAGAAGCGCCGCCCCGACATCTCCAAGGCCAAGGCCCTGCTGGGCTGGGAACCCAAGGTGTCCAGGGAAGAAGGATTGAGAAGGACCCTGGAGTACTTCCGCGAGAACGTCCACGCCGAAGAGGTCGAGCATCGGGCGTTTTAGAGCTCCTATTATAAAAACAGGTCAAAAAGGGATTGCTGCCGATTGGTAGCAATCCCTTTTTTATTAGTGACCATTTATATCATGTTGAAAGAAGAGGGAGCCAGCAGCTATATAGTTCAGGATGGATGTATCTATAGATAGCTGTTTTATGTGGGCTTTTGTTAATTGTTGACCTTTAAAAGCAAATCCTAACTGTCCTGCTGTGACAAAGTTCAAAGCAGAAGAGGGTCCTGGGTGAAATCATCTGAAGCCGTTTTGCTTGGATTATTTATAAAATTGTCAAAAAACACAAATGGTGATTTAAAAAGTTAAAAGTAAGAGTAAATTCTTAACAATTTGTTTTTTGTTGAATAAGCATTTGCTTACTAGATAGTTAGCTTTGTTTGGAGGCTTCATCTGGAAGTGCATTTGAATGGTGAAGTATAATCTATCCGATATAGTAAAACCATCTCAAGGATATGTCGTACCTTTGCGGCAATATGTGCGGTATATCAGGAATCTACGCTTTTACTCAGGAAGGCCGTTTGGCCGTTGATCGTTTACCAGCCTCCACTGACGCGCTCCAACTGCGCGGCCCAGATTCGGGAGGTCATTTTACCCATGGAAACGTAGGGTTGGGCCATCGGCGACTATCCATCATTGATGTGAGTGATGTGGCATGTCAGCCCATGCATACAGAAAATGAGCGCTACACTATCGTCTTCAACGGCGAGATCTTCAACTATCAGGAGCTTAAAAAACAGCTTGTAGAAAAAGGCTACACCTTCTTCTCGCATTCTGATACTGAGGTATTGCTGAAATACTACATAGAGGAAGGGCCTTCTTTCCTCAAGAAACTGAACGGTTTCTTTGCCTTCGCCATCTATGACAAAGAGGAGGAAACCCTGTTTGTAGCACGTGACCGGTTTGGCGTAAAACCCCTGCTGATGTTCCAGGATGAGGACAGACTGGTGTTTGCGTCTGAGATGAAGTCTCTGCTGGCGTTCGGTATCCCGCGCAAGCTGGATTATGCCTCATTGTACGAGTACCTGCAGTTGAACTACATTCCCGGACCAGCTTCTATCTTCAAAGGTGTCAAGAAACTGATGCCTGGCCATTACTTTATGGTGGGGAAGAAAGGCAAAGTGGAGATAAAGCGTTGGTACAAGATTCCGTACGACGAGAAAAAGGTAAAGCACAATACGCTCTCCTATGAGGCGCAGCAGAAAAAGCTGGTGGACCTAATGGACGGTGCGGTGCAGCGCCGCATGATCTCTGATGTTCCTTTAGGCGCATTCCTAAGCGGTGGGATCGATTCATCCGCGATTGTAGCTCTGGCCTCGCGCCATACACAGCACCTGAATACCTTCTCCATCGGGTACAAAGACGAACCATTCTTTGACGAGACCAAGTACGCCAAATTGGTGGCTGATAAATATAAGACCAACCACACGGTCTTTTCGCTTACGAACAATGACCTATACGATCACCTGTTCCGGGCGCTCGATTACATAGATGAGCCTTTTGCAGATTCATCGGCTTTGGCCGTGAATATTCTCAGCCACTATACCCGCCAGAAAGTGACCGTTGCGTTGTCAGGTGACGGTGCCGATGAGCTCTTCGCCGGCTATAACAAGCACATGGCCGAGTATAAAGTGCGCCAAGGCGGATTTGCCGCCGAAGCAGTGGCCGCTTTGCTACCGGTATGGGAAATGATGCCCAAGTCCAGGAATTCTACCTTCGGTAACCGTATCCGGCAGTTCCAGCGGTTTGGCGAGGGCATGAACCTCTCCGCCAAAGACCGTTACTGGCGCTGGGCCTCCTTCGCCACCGAAGAAGATGCTAAATCTTTGCTCAGCGGTAGATCCAAAAAGATACTTTCCAAGGATGTTTACAAGAAGCGCCGCCAAAAGATTTTAAGCCACCTTTCCCAAAAAGGGGATATAAACGAGGTGCTCTTAACTGATATGCAGCTCGTGCTCCCCAATGACATGCTCACCAAAGTGGACCTCATGTCAATGGCCAATAGTTTAGAGGTGCGTACGCCCTTCCTGGATTATAAAGTGGTGAACTTCGCTTTCTCCTTGCCACAGTCCTCCAAAATTGACGGCAACATGAAAAAGAAGATTGTGCAGGATGCCTTCCGCGAGATGCTGCCGGCTGAACTGTACAAACGCCCCAAACACGGTTTTGAGGTTCCTTTGCTAAAATGGTTCCAAAACGAACTCCGGCCCATGATCATGGATGACCTTCTGTCAGATGCCTTCATTGAAGCCCAGGGAATCTTCAACCTGAAAGAAATCCAGCGTCTAAAAGCCCAGCTGTTCTCCAAGAATCCAGGAGATATTCATGCCCGTATTTGGGCCTTGGTGGTATTCCAGCACTGGTGGAAGAAGTGGATGGCTTAGTACTTGTTACACCTCTTAAAATTTAAAAACATAGCTAATTTTTTTAAAAGAGACATAAATGGCTAGTGATAATTATGTATTGATAATGGCTGGAGGTGTAGGAAGTAGATTCTGGCCCAAAAGTCGGAATCATTTTCCTAAACAATTTATTGATATTCTAGGAATAGGCAAGTCTCTTCTTCAGTTAACTTACCAACGTTTCCTTAAGTTATGTCCAGCGGATAACATTTTTATTGTTACAAATAACCAGTATGTAGACATCATCAAAGGTCAATTGCCAGAAGTAAGGCATAGTAACATCATAAATGAGCCTTCTCGTAACAATACTGCTCCTTGTATTGCTTATGCCTCTTTTAAGGTAAGCAAACTTAATCCAAAGGCAAATATTGTGATAGCTCCTTCAGATCACCTAATCCTTTATGAAGATGTATTTATAAATAAATTAAGGCAAGCTTTAATATTCAGTGCATCTAATAAGGTGCTCATTACCTTAGGTGTCAAACCCACCAGACCTGATACTGGCTATGGATATATTAACTATAGTAAAAACAGTATGCAAGGTTTGCATAAAGTGGTTCGATTTACAGAAAAACCGGCCTTAGAAAAAGCTGAAGAGTTCCTATCAAGCGGAAGTTACTTATGGAATGCAGGTGTATTTATTTGGAGAGTATCTACTTTCTTAAATGAATTAGAAAAACACTGCCCTGAATTATATACTTTATTTGCTAAAGGATATGATATCTATAACACTAACCATGAAGAGGTTTTTATCAATAGGATTTACCCACAAGCACCTAATACCTCTATTGATTATGCCGTAATGGAGAAAGCTGATAATATTTATACTATTCCTGCTGAGATGGGGTGGTCAGATTTAGGAACTTGGGCTTCTCTTTATGATGTGGCGGATAAAGATGAAACCAAAAATGTGCTTTCAGGTAAAAAAATGCATCTGCAAGATACCCATGATTGTGTCATTCAACTTCCAGAGGATAAATTGGCTGTTATCAGAGGGCTAAATAACTACATTGTGGTAGATGATGGCTCTGTATTACTGATTTATCCTAAAGATAAAGAGCAGGATATTAAAAAAATATCACAAGAAGTAAACGAAGCCTTTGGAGAAAGCTAC
Organism: Rufibacter aurantiacus; assembly: GCF_017916345.1. NCBI lineage: Bacteria > Pseudomonadati > Bacteroidota > Cytophagia > Cytophagales > Hymenobacteraceae > Rufibacter > Rufibacter aurantiacus. The sequence continues at coordinate 642,096 of NZ_JAFMSV010000001.1, read as the reverse complement.
TTATAAATAATTCTAGAGCTTTTAACTAATTACTCAAAAGTGTATTAACAATACTTTTTCATTTTAATATAAATTTTCGTCGTTCATGAAGATTGCTGTGGTAGGAACAGGATATGTAGGCCTGGTAACTGGTACTTGCTTTGCCGAAGTAGGTATTGATGTGACTTGTATTGACGTAAACGTCAAGAAGATTGAAGATTTAAAACAAGGAATTCTGCCTATTTATGAGCCTGGCTTGGAAGAAATGGTGTTACGTAATGTGGCAAAAGATCGGCTGCATTTCTCTACAGATCTGGCTAAAGCCATTCAGGGTTGTGACGCTGCTTTCATTGCAGTAGGAACACCTCCGGGAGAAGATGGTAGCGCTGACTTGAAGTATGTGCTAGGAGTAGCCCGTGAAATTGGGCAGCACATGAATGATTACTTGGTAGTGGTAACCAAAAGCACAGTACCCGTAGGAACTGCTAAAAAAGTAACGCAGGCTGTTACAGAGGAGTTGGAGAGACGCCAATCAGATTTGAAATTTGATGTAGCCTCTAATCCAGAATTTCTGAAAGAAGGAGCTGCCATTGATGACTTCTTAAAACCAGATCGGATTGTGATTGGTGTAGACTCTGACCAGGCTGAGGAGGTGATGCGCAAATTATACAAGCCGTTCCTGTTGAACGGGCACCCGATCATCTTCATGGACGTGCCTAGTGCCGAGATGACCAAGTACGCGGCCAACTCCATGTTGGCCACCAAGATCAGCTTCATGAATGACATCGCCAACCTCTGTGAAATCATGGGAGCAGATGTAAACATGGTTCGCCGGGGTATTGGTAGTGATAGCCGTATTGGTAACAAGTTTATCTACCCGGGCATCGGCTACGGCGGCTCCTGCTTCCCCAAGGACGTGAAGGCCCTGATCAAGACGGCCCACGAGAACGGCTACCAAATGCAGATCCTACAGGCAGTAGAGTCTGTTAATGAGAACCAGAAAGAAGTACTGTTCAACAAAGTAATGAAACACTTTAGGGGGCAGTTAACTGGAAAAACTTTTGCTTTGTGGGGACTTTCTTTCAAACCTAAGACAGATGATATGCGTGAAGCTCCTTCATTGGTAATCATTGAAAAGCTTTTGTCAGAAGGTGCCAGCGTTGTAGCCTATGATCCAGTAGCCATAAAAGAGGCCCAACATATGATTGGTGAGAATGAGCAAGTGACTTACGCGAAAGACGAGTATGAGGCTCTGATTGACGCTGATGCATTATTAGTTGTGACAGAGTGGCCAGAGTTCCGTTCTCCCAACTTCCAAGTGATTGGTAAGCTGCTGAAAAACAAAGTTATCATTGATGGCCGTAACATCTACGAGGCAAAAGAAATGCAAAGCCTAGGCTTTGCTTACTATGGTATTGGCGTGCAAGAGGTACAACCCGTAACAGAGATGACAAACTAAGATGTCTGAACCTAGAAAAAGAGTTTTAATCACCGGGGGGGCAGGATTCTTAGGCTCCCATCTTTGCGATAGATTTGTGAAAGAAGGGTACCATGTCATTGCCATGGATAACCTGATTACCGGAGATCTTAGGAATATTGAGCATCTGTTTCAACTGGAAAATTTTGAGTTCTATCATCATGATGTTTCCAAGTATGTGCATGTACCGGGGCATCTAGATTATATCCTGCATTTTGCTTCTCCAGCTTCACCTATTGATTATCTCAAAATACCAATTCAGACCTTGAAAGTTGGCTCATTGGGAACGCACAACTTATTAGGTCTTGCCAGAGCCAAAAAGGCAAGAATGCTCATAGCCTCAACCTCTGAAGTTTATGGCGATCCTGAAGTACACCCACAGGTAGAAGAGTACTGGGGGAATGTAAATCCTGTAGGTCCGCGGGGGTGCTATGATGAAGCTAAACGTTTTCAAGAGGCCATAACCATGGCCTATCATACACATCATGGAGTAGAGACTAGGATAGTACGTATTTTTAATACTTATGGTCCTCGTATGCGCCTAAATGATGGACGGGTGCTTCCAGCTTTTCTAAGCCAAGCGCTGCGTGGAGAGGAATTGTCCATTTTTGGGGACGGTTCCCAAACTCGGTCTTTCTGTTATGTAGATGATCTAATTGAGGGTATTTATAAATTGCTTCTAAGTAATTATCCATTTCCAGTGAATGTTGGAAATCCTAATGAGATCACTATTAAAGAATTTGCAGAGGAGATCTGTAAGTTGACCGGTTCACCTTTCAAGTTAGGATACCAGCCGTTGCCACTGAATGATCCGCAGAAGCGCCGTCCAGATATTACCAAAGCGAAAGAAATTTTGGGTTGGGAGCCAAAGGTGTCTAGGACAGAGGGACTAAGAAGAACTTTAGAGTACTTTAAAGAACATATTGAAACTTCAGAAGCAGAGCACCGCACTTTTTAAACGCTTTCCTTACACTATAAGCCTCTGCAGATACAGAGGTGCTGAGAGACATTCTTAGAAAGATGAAAATATTCTCTGTTATTTGCCATAACGGCCTTGGCCATTATAAGCGTAGCATTGCTGTCCTAAGTGAGTTGCAAAAGCAGTTTCCTCACGGACAAATAACAGTAGCATGTGAACAGTGGCAAATTGATAGGATGCAGGACTGGGATGTAGCAGTTGCTTTCTTCAAGGAGGAGAAGGTTCGTGTATTACCTGGACTTGTGTTCCCTGGTGTGTACTGGGACAAGAATCCAGAGAACTATCAAGACAGAAGATTGTTGCAATGGCACAAACGCTTAGAAAATGTTAAAGAACTATACAGTGCTGATGTAGTGCTAAGTGATAACTTAACGCAAGTACTACATTATCGTAGAGATGCTGTGCTTTTAGGATCTTTCCTATGGTCTGATATTCTTGAAGATGCGTATCCCAATAATCCCTTTATCCAAGCATTTGTAGAAGAGGAGCGTGCTTTGTTAACTAAGCACACTCCTTTTATGCTTTGTGTTAGGGATATAGTAATGCCTGGAGTAACTTCGCAGGCTAAGGCAGTTCCGTTACCTTGGTTTTGTGAAGGCAATACGCATATAAGAAAAAGAGGAGAAAGTGAGGAAAGATACAAAATAGCATTACTTGGTGGTGCAACAGACTCTATTACAAATGAATTAGAACATTTGGCTGTTGAACTATCGCACTCAAAAGATATTGAAATATTTCTACCTAAGGAGCTTTGGGCTAAATTTGGAGGAGAAAACATAAAGATATTTGATCATGCTGCTTCAAGTTTTGCTTCTTTGGATCTGATTGTCTGCAGACCAGGGGTGGGAACTCTTACAGATGGAGTTTGTTATGGCGTACCTATTGCCTCTATACATGAAGCTGGAAACATCGAGATGACTCATAACGGACAAATGGTGGAACAATTGCAAATTGGAATCAATTTAGGCACACCAAGTGCCCTAGGTGAAAGTAAAGATAAAATTGTAAACTTTTTGGCCTCCGCTGCATACAAACAATCAAAAGAAAAGATACTGACAAGACCTAAGGACGGGGTGAATGCCTCCGTTAACTGGCTTGTAAATCATTTGAAACAACTCGTTTAATAATGGATAATAGACTAAAGCCTATTTGCGCTAATCTTGAAAGTCCTCTCACTGAGGTACTGGACAAACTGAATATTCCTGCACAGGGTAGTATCCCTGGCGGTATTTGTCTTGTGCTGGACAATAATGGGGTTTTGGTAGGTACTATCACAGACGGCGACATTCGTAGAGCCTATATAGAGCATAAATCATTTGATTTAAAAGCGCGTGAAGTCATGCGCGAAAATCCAATTGCTTTTCAGGAAAACTCTTCTTACCAAGATATTTTAGACAAGTTACCCCAAGCACTTTCTCAGAGAAAACGCGGAGGTAATAAATTCTTGAGCAAGATTATTTTGGTAGATGAGAACAAAACACCTGTTAAAGTATTGAATTACCATCAACTATGGGAACAGCGGGTAGCAACGCACCGTCATGTGGTGGTAATTGGTTTAGGTTATGTGGGGTTAACTCTTGCCCTAGTATTAGCTGATGAGGGATTCTTAGTAACAGGAGTTGATATTGACCAGAAGCGAGTTGAAGCTCTGAATAGAGGTGAATCTTATGTACATGAAGTAGGTTTGCCGGAAATGTTGCGGGAGCAGAGCCAAAAGAATTTTAGAGCTTCAACTCAGATGCCTGAAGATGGTGATGTGTACATCATCTCCGTTGGTACACCCGTTAAGAAAGATGCATTTGGTAAAACAATACTCATTAATGATTATTTGAAAGATGCATCTGAGTTGATTGGTCGGCATATAAAGCCTGGTAATTTGGTGATTTTGCGTTCTACTGTTCCTATTGGGACTAGCCGTGAGTTTGTAGCTCCTATAATTGAAAGCGAATCTGGATTAGTAGCGGGCCGTGATTTTCACCTGTCTTTCGCCCCAGAGAGAACTGCTGAGGGAAAAGCTATACAAGAGTTACGTGAACTACCTCAGATGGTAGGTGGTATCAATCCTGAATCTGTAGAAGCAACGGTGGCTCTTTTCAGGGAGCTAACGCCAACTATAGTTAGAGTAGATTCTTTAGAAGCTGCTGAGATGGCCAAGTTAGTGAATAATACCTTCAGAGATGTGGTGTTTTCCTATGCTAACCATATTGCTCAAATCGCCTCGCATTTCAATATTGACGTGGTTAGTACCATCAATGCTGCCAATAAAGGATATCCAAGAGACAGAGTGCCTCTGCCAAGCCCAGGCGTAGGTGGACCATGCTTAACCAAAGATCCATACATTTTTGCCACAGTAGCTGATAAGCTGGATTTTGACACCACATTATTTGAGCAGGGTAGAAAGATTAACGAGTCCATGCATGACTTTGTAGCTAACTCTGTGCTAGAGCAATTAAGATTGAATGGCAAAAATCCAAAAGAGGCTAACATCTTGGTATGTGGTCTAGCTTTCAAAGGGTATCCAGAGACTGGTGACATCAGAAACTCAACTTCTATTGAGATTCTTGAGTTGTTGAGAGACAAAGTAAAGTCTATAGCAGGACATGATCCTGTAGCATCTGCAGAAGAAATCAAAGAGTTCAATATAGAACCAGTAACAATTCCGGAAGGGTTTGCAGGCAAAGATGCTATCTTATTCCTGAACAATCATCGCTCTTATGCAAGATTAGATATTTATGAGATGGTGCGTTCTATGAATGAGAAGCCTATCATCTATGATGGTTGGCATTTGTTTCGCTATCAGGAAATACTGCATGCGGCACCAAGTACCTACATGGGTATTAGCTTCACTCATTCTTCCATTGAAAATAATTAATAGATGAGAATTTTAGGGATTATACCAGCCAGAGGAGGTTCAAAAGGTGTTCCTAGAAAGAACATCAAGCCAATTGGAGATAAACCCCTTTTAGCTTGGACTATTGAAGCTGCAGCAGGTTCAAACCTTACCAGAACTGTAGTAAGTACAGATGATGAGGAGATTGCAGAAATAGCCCGTCAATGGGGAGGAGATGTTCCATTTATACGTCCTTCAGAACACGCCACAGATTTGGCTAATGCAGTAGGAGTAATGCAGCATGCTCTCAAAACTGTGGAGGAATTAGAAGGGCAACAGTATGATGCCATCATGATGTTGCAACCTACTACTCCTTTCAGGAGGACAGAAGATATAAATAAAGCTATTCAGATTCTGGAGGAAACTGCCTCTGATAGTGTGATCAGTGTAGTAGATGTGGAAGGACACCATCCTGCCCGTATGAAGTATATTGAGGAGGGAAAAATTGTGGATCCACCTTTCTGCGAAGATTATGAAAATCAGCCCAGACAGGAATTACGAAAGATTTACATTAAAAATGGCGCAATCTACTTAACTCGTAGAGAAACCATGTTGAAAAATTCGTTTAAAGGTAATGATTGTAGAGCATTAGAGATGCCGCAAGAGTTGTCTGCTAACATTGACAGTATCCATGATTTTCGGTACGCTGAATGGCTGTACCAAGAGTATATTGCCCCAAAAAGAACAGAACAAGAATAATTTTTGAATTACAATATAATTGGAAATGAAGCCTATCATTATTGCTGAATGTTGCCAAAACCACAATGGTGACAAAGAGATATTAAAAGAAATGATACATGAGGCAGCGGCTAATGGCGCTGATTATGTAAAAATTCAATCTATCAGATCAAGTGATCTTACGCATCGTGAAAGATTTGATGAAGGTGAAGTAAATGCTGATGGTACTCAAAAGACCATTAAACGACCTTATCAGGCAGAGTACGAGCGCTTGCAGAAGCTAGACTTGACGCTAGAGCAGGAATCATGGTTTGTAGAGGAATGCTGGAGAGCTGGTGTTGCACCAATGACAACTGCTTTTACCAGATCAGTAGTAAAGGATATCAAAGATTTAGGCTATGAGGCAATAAAGGTAGCCTCTTATGATTGTGCTTCATATCCTTTACTAGAAGACCTGAAGAAATACTTCTCCACCATATTTGTCTCTACCGGAGCTACGTATGATGATGAAATTATTAAGGCAGCGGAGGTTTTAAGAGGTACAAATTTCCATTTATTGCACTGCGTAACTATTTATCCAACTCCATTGGAAGATGTACACTTAAGAAGAATGAGTTTCTTGCGTAAACTGACGCACCAAGTAGGTTATTCAGACCATTCAAAACCATCTACCACCGGCTTGTGGGCAACAAAAATTGCCTTGGCTCTTGGCGCAAGCTGCATTGAGCGTCACTATACTGTATTGCCTCCAGATCAGACAAGAGATGGAGTAGTCTCGATCACTCCTTCCATGGTAAAAGAATTGCGAGAATTTGCTGACTTAAGCCGTTTTGAGATGATGGAAATTATCAAAAGAGAACTGCCTAATTGGGAAATGACCTTGGGAAAAGCTACTCGGCCTCTATCTCAGGCAGAACTTCTTAACCGTGATTATTATCGTGGCCGCTTCGCTAGCAAAGTGGATGAAAAAGTTATCTATAATTGGGAAGAAAACCAACAATTATAAAGGTATCTAAAATAAACTGCATGCTTTTTAGAGAATCAAGTATATTATTATGAGGATATACTTGATTCTCTTTTACTTAGCGCGGTTAGTAGTTTAGAAAATATGATGGTGCCAAATGGAGGATATTTATTCTTTTAATCATTTTCTTGTTTGGTGAAAAAGTTGTTAAAGATGTATTTAAAAATTTAACAAATTGACAGTTAGTACTTAGAGTATTGATTACTTTTGTCTAAATTCTAATACGGCCGATATTTATTATAACTGATTGAAATTGAGTTTTAAAAAAGGTTTTTTTAAAAATTTGCTAACTGTAGGAGGGTACAGTTATTCAGTACAGGTGATTAATTTCTTATCCTCTACAATTATTTCACGTCTTTTATTGCCTAAAGATTATGGTTTTTTTGCATTAATTACTGTGTTTACAGGTTTTGTTTCAATTTTTGCGAATGCAGGTTTTGGAGCAGCTATAATACGCGGAGATTATGGTGAAACTTATTATAAAGCATTAAGGAATTTAAGCTTCATGATAGGTGTTTCTATATTCTTTATCATGCTGATTCTAGCATATCCTTTAGCATTGTTTTATGGGAATATGGAATTGATCATACCGACGGTAGTCTTTTCAATAGTTTTTATTTTTCGGCCCTTATCTATTGTCCCATCCGCAATTTTAAGGAAAAAATTGGATTTTATTTTTTTGGGCCAAAGAGACCTGTATTCCACTTTGTTAAGTGTAATTATAACCATTATCCTTGCTTATTTAGGATTTACATTTTGGGCACTTATCATACCTCAAATTGTTGCTGCAGTTTTAAATTATCTATTCATCGAAAACAAAGTTAAACTTGGATATAAAATATATTCATGGAAGTATACAGTTGCAGGTTATAGACATACAAAATCGTTGATGGCTAATGTGCTTGGGTTTAATTTGGTTAATTATTGGGCTAGAAACTTTGACAACCTTTTAATTGGTAAAATGTATGGAACTGCTGAACTAGGTATATATAATAGAGCATATTCTTTGTTAACGCTTCCTTTAAATCTGATTTCTGGAGTATTTGGTTCAATTCTTTTTCCAAGTCTAAAGAAGTTGGTAAAAGATGGAGGGGACTATAAAAAAGAATATGAAGATATCTTAAGTATTATAAGTATGCTGGACTTTCCTATAGCTGTGGTATTGATTCTTTTTCCTAGTCAACTAGTACAGATATTATGGGGTGACAATTGGTTAATGGTTGCTGAGTTATTACCATATTTTGGATTAATGATTCTAACACAAGGATTAGTTACCACTGTGGGTAATATATATTACTTATTAGGTAAAGAGAAAATGAACTTTTATGTTGGGGCAGTGAATGCAATATTGATGATTGCATTTATAGGGATTGGTGCTTTTTTCTCTGTTAAAGATATAGTTAGGGTATATGCATTAGGATATTTGCTCGTTAATGTTCCTGTGAATTTGTACTTTGGATTTGTAAAGAGCTTTGGCTATGATTTTCAATTTATCGTAAGATTTTGGATGCCAAAGATAATACTATCCTTGCTTATTTTATTTGCTCTATGGGTGGGAATGTATAAGGCTTTGCCAATTTTATTATTAGTATATTTTACTTATTTAATTGTTAAAAATAGGTCTTTGGGTTATCTGTTTTACAATTCAGTATTAAGAAAAAAAATCTAGTATATCTATTTTTGTTTTAAATTTTTTAAACAGTTGATAAGAAGCGATGAAAGCTAAAACTAAAATTTGTGTGCTAATAAGAGATAAAGAATTACCCTACTCAGAAACCTTTATCAAAGCTCATGTCGAGTTTTTGCCAGCTTGTACACTTTCATATTTTTCACTTCCTCTTGAAGCTAATAATATAAATTTTAAAAAACAAATTATTATAATTAGTTGGATGTTGAAAGCTTTAATAGTATTGAAAAATCTAATCAAAGGCTGGAGAGTATTAAGATTTATAAAAAAGCATAATGTTGAAGTGTTATTAGCTGAGTATAGCATATCAGGAGTAAGAGCAATGAAATTTTGTGAAAAATATAATATACCATTGATAGTTCATTTTCATGGATACGATGCATATAGAAAGGATATATTAGAGATGTACAGAAACGATTATGTTAAACTTTTCAGTGTTGCTAAGGCAATTATTGTGGTTTCTAAGGATATGGAGCAGCAAATAATAAGATTAGGTGCTGATCCCTCAAAAGTTTTTTATAACGTTTATGGAGTTAATGTTGAGAAGTTTAAAAAAGCTAATATCGAGAACTCTCCAAGACAGTTAATAGCTGTTGGAAGATTTGTAGATAAAAAAGCTCCTTATTTAACAATTCTTGCTTTTCAAAAAGCTTTAGAAGCAGTGCCAGATGCGAAATTAATAATGGTTGGGTCTGGTGCTTTGTTTGAAACTTGTCTGAATATTATAAAATCACTTAAGTTAGACAAGAACATTCAGATTTATAATGCATTATCACATGAAAAAGTAGCTGAGTTAATGCAAGGCTCAAGAGCTTTTATTCAGCATTCTTTGATGCCATCTTCAGGTGATTCAGAAGGAACACCTAATACAATTTTAGAAGCTCAAGCTTCAGGCCTTCCTGTTATTAGTACAAAACATGCAGGTATAAAGGATGTTGTTAAACATGGTTCTACAGGTTACTTAGTTGAAGAAGGTGATGTTCTTGATATGGCAAATTATATGGTTCAAATATTGCTTGATAAGAAGCTAGCATCTGAACTTGGTGAAGCTGGTTATAAGAATGTTTTAGAGAATTATACTATGGAAAAAAGTATTTTAAATCTTCGCAAAATAATTGAGCAGAACATTTAGCCTTAGTTTAAAAATGAAGAACAACCCATTAGTCAGTATTATAATCCCTAATTATAACAGAGCAAGTATTATTAATGAAACTTTAGATTCATTAATAGCACAAACATATAATAATTGGGAAGCTATTATTGTTGATGATGGATCGACAGATGATAGTATAGACATAATCCAAAAGTATGTCTGCAAAGATGAACGGTTTATTTTGGTAAAAAGGGATAGACTCCCTAAAGGAGCACAAACTTGTAGAAATATTGGACTTAATTTATCAAAAGGAGAATATGCAATTTTTTTAGACTCTGATGATTTACTAGCGTCACATTGTATTGAGAGTCGTGTTGAAAAGATGCTGGTAGACCTAGAATTAGAGTTTGCTGTATTCCCTATGCAGGTTTTTATAAATAGCATAGGTGATTCTAGTCAAGTTTGGATGTATGAGTCCTTTGAAGATAATTATTTAAGTGGGTTTTTATTCAGACCTCAATGGCCAATTACTAGTCCAATCTGGAAAACAGAATCGATTAAGAAAATTAATGGTTTTGATGAATCTCTTAGTAAATGGCAGGATTGGGATATACATGTTCGAGCATTAATTGAAGGATTTAAATTCAAGGTTTATCCAAATTCTGTCGACTGTTATTGTCGTCGAGGGAATGAGCGTATGAGTTCAGGTCAGACTAGACTTTATATGTATAGCAACCGAATACCCTTATTGGGAAATACTGTTAGTAATCTTAAAAAGAAAAATTTATTAAATGATCTTAATAAAAGGTTAATGGCAGCTAATTATCTTTTATTAGCTTGTAAGATTAAGAGTATAGGTGAGGATAGCCTTGCTTTTACTGTTTGGAAACAAACTTTGGAATATGGTTTAGTAAATAAAATGACTTATAGTTTTGGTAAAAAGTATATTAATATTAGATCTAGAAAAATAGTTGAAAATACGTATCTAAAAAGGGTGGCTAGAAAATTGTTTTCGTTATTGATGCCAAAATACGTTGTTTGGTTTCATTGAAAAATCTTATACTAACAATGTGTTCTTAAAATAAATGTAACTTCAATTATGAATATTAATTTGATGAGCCCTCATGAGATTTCTGAAGCAATTTCAAAATTTGAGGTTAATAATGAGGATTTTATATTGCAAGACACGTTTTATGGTTGGAATACCTGGCAATTGCTTAAAAAGCCTTTATATTATTCTGTTAAAGACACAACTTTTAAAGTTAAAAAAAGAAATCTTAATAATAGTCCGTTTAATTTGATTTATTCAACATTAAGGATTTTTTTCAATGTGTTTAAGTTGTTTGTATTTAAACGTGGAAGGCCTCTTTTTTATACTAACGCTAATTATAAACTTGAGAAATTAAATGGTAAGCATATTGATGTCTTCTTTGATTATTTAATTATAAAATGGTTTAAAAGAAAAGTTGTATATGTTGAAAGTAATGTTGTTAAAGATCCTAAAAATGTTGCTGTTAAAAAGGATTTGCATACTGATGACATGAGATTATTGCTTTTTATTGTAAATAAATTATTTGTAAATAAATATGTTGTAAGCGACAAAGCTAAAAGGATTGTTTTTTTGCTAAATGATTTCTTTAGAAAGGAGGGATATTCCTTTGTAATAGAGGAAAATAAGGTTTGTTCAATTTTGAGTAGATTTTATGCTGATTATCTTTTAAATAAGATGCTTTTTAGAATAGTTTCACCTAAGGCGATATGCATGGTTGACGGGATTCCTACAGGAGCGATGGCTGCAGGCAGAAACTTAGGTATTCCAGTTTATGAATTTCAACATGGATTTATTATTAAAGATAAGCCTGATTATATCATGTCTGGATATCTAAAATCCTTATATTATAAAATGGTTCTTCCAGATTATATTTTTGTATTTGGTGAGTTTTTTAGAGAGAATTTACTTGAAAGCGGTTTTTGGAATCACAATCAAATACGTTCTCTTGGTAATTTTAGGGTTGATAAATTGAGGAAATCATTTAGTAGGAAAACAGAACCAAATGATACATTAAAAATACTTTTTGCTACCCAACCTAGCACCTTTGAGCATACAAAAAAGTTTCTTTTAGCTTTAAAGGATATATTACCTAGTAGCATTGTGGTATCTATCAAATGCCATGTGCGTGAACCAAAAAATAACAATGATTGGTATCAATCTTATGTTAATAACGAGAATACAAAATATTTAACACCTGACTTAAGCTTAATGGAACTCATGAAGGAACATGAAATTTTAGTGAGTTATCATTCAACTGCTATATTTGAGGTTCTGGGATTAGGTATGCCTGCAGTCACAATAGGAACGGAGGAATTCCCTAGAGGAATCAATAGCTTAGTTAATGTTAATATTAGTGATGTGCTTAAAGATATTAGATCTGCAGATGAATTTGTCAAGCTTTTTATGTGTTTCAAGAATGATATTTTATTCAGAGAAAGGTGGTTAGGAAATTGTCAGAAGAATGCTTCATATTTTTATGATGAAAAATATGATCAAAATCTTGATGATTTTTCTAAAACGTTATAAGAGTTGTTTATGTTGGATTTATTTACAAAGCTATTTTCCAGAAGTATAGGGTTGATTGGGTATTTTGCCGATCACTTGCCACTTAGGGCTTTGAATAATAAAATAGTAGTAACCCCTTCTTATGAGGTAGATATCTGTGATAGTGAAAGAGAATGTTTAATAAAAACTGAGCAGATATATGGTGTTCACTATAGATATAGTTTGAAGTATTTTCAAAAAGAGACTTTTATAAGTTGTCATAAAGATGTAATTTTTTTAGGTAATTCTGGAGCTATCGTTGAGGAAAGGAATGCTGTGGTGGCAGAATCCGCTTTTGATGAATTAAGATTGATTAAATCTCCGTCTTTTAGAATGCCATCCCTTATGTTTGGTAAAAATAAAAAGGGAGTTTACACTTCTGTTATTCACTTGCCGTGGTCTAAATGGAATATTTATCATTGGTTTATTGATTGCCTTCCTAGATTTTATTCGATTAAACAAATTCCTTTTGAAAGTACTATTTTTTTAATAGTTAATGATAGATTGGAGCCTTTTCAGGAGGAATCGGTTAAATTCTTTCTTCAAGAAGATAGTAGGCTTAAATTAGTTAAAATCAAGAACTCAGAAAAATGGTATATTGATGAATTTTGGCTTCCTAGTTTCGCTTCGAGTCACATGAGCGGGTATTTACCAAAGGAGCATATTTGTTATGTGAAATCCATAATATTGCAGGGTTATCAGATTAATAATAGTAGTTCTAAAAAGAAAATATATATAAGTCGAAAAGGTGCTTTGAAAAGAAGAATTCTTAATGAGGCTAGTATTATTAACTTATTAGAGAGGAGTGGTTATTTAATTGTTCAAGCAGAAAAGTTAGCTTTTCGTGACCAGGTTGAATTGTTTGTAAATGCTTCTGTTATTATTAGTTGTCATGGTGCGGGTTTAACTCATGTACTTTTTGCCTCTGATTGCAAAGTTGTAGAAATCCAACCTGAAAATATGGTTAAATCTCATTATTGTTTACTTAGTAAAGCATGTGGACATGAGTATCGTTCCTACATAAGTGGTACTGCAGATAATAACCTTGATTTTTGTATTGATTTAGACGGTTTCGTTGATTTAATCGGTGATTTGATAAATTAATCCTATTGCTTGAGAGTTTACAATTATATGAATAAAATTGTCTTTGTCGTTCCCTATCCATTTGGCAAAGCCCCTTCACAGCGCTTCAGGTATGAGCAATATTTGAATTGCCTTACTAATAATGGCCATATCTTTGAAATCCATTCCTTTTTAGATGATAAAACATGGGAAATATTTTACAAGAATGGGTACTTGATAAAAAAAATTGTAGGTATTATTTTGGGCTTCCTAAGAAGATTCTTGCTTCTTTTTAAAATTAATAAATTTGATTATGTATTCATACATAGGGAGGCAACATTGGCTGGACCACCTTGGTTTGAATGGGTAGTCGCAAAAATTTTTAAGAAAAAAATTATTTATGATTTTGATGATGCTATTTGGTTACATCAATTTGGTAAAGGTGAGTGGGTGAAAAATTTTATTAAGTATCCTAAGAAGGTACAGCTAATATGCTCTTGGAGCTATAAAGTGAGTGCTGGAAATAATTATTTGTGTAGTTTTGCTGAACATTTTACTAACAATGTTGTTCTTAATCCTACTACTATTGATACTGTCAATCTCCACAATCAAATAAAGAATCAATCTACTGATCGTTTTGTAATAGGCTGGACTGGTACGCACTCAACTTTATGTCATTTAGAAACTAAAATTAATTTAATCCGTGATCTTGAAAATGAAATAGATTTTGATTTATATGTGATTGCTAATAAAAATCCAGAGTGGGATCTTAAAAGTTTTAAATTCCTGCCATGGAATAAGTTTTCAGAGATTTCAGATCTTTTAAATTTCAATGTTGGTCTTATGCCACTTCAAGAAGATGAGTGGACAGAGGGAAAGTGTGGTTTCAAAGCTCTTCAATATATGTCACTAGGTGTCCCTGCCATTGTTTCACCCGTTGGGGTCAATTCTATTATAATTATTGATGGTGTTGATGGTTATATTTGTAATTCTGATGATGAATGGAAACTAGCTATCAAGTCATTGTATAGATCGGTAGATAAGCGAGTTAAGATGGGAGCAGAGGCTCGCAAAAAGGTAGAGAGTGAATATTCTGTATTATCAAACCAAAAGAATTTTATGAATCTTTTCAGCTAATGAACGCTGATATCGGATCTTTAAAAGATATTATTTTATGAATGAAAACCTTTATGACAAAGGTCTGTTTGTAATTTCACTTGATTTTGAACTTAATTGGGGAGTAAGAGACCAACAAAGTTTAGAAGTGTATGGTAAAAATATTTTAGGTGTAAGAGAGGTGGTTCCAGCTCTGTTAAAAATTTTTGATAGGTTTGATGTAAGAGCTACCTGGGCAACTGTAGGTTTATTGTTTTTTGGTAATCAGGAGGAAATGCTTTCCAATTTGCCTGAAGTAAAGCCTAATTATAGTAATAGTATCCTTTCTCCCTATCTTGATATTTTAAAAGTTGGCAAGTCAGAGGAGGATGATCCTTATCATTTTGGGAAATCATTGATTACATTGATTCTGAAATACCCTAAGCAAGAGTTAGCTTCTCACACATTTAGTCATTATTATTGTTTAGAGTCTGGGCAAACTGCTAATGATTTTAAATGTGATTTGAATACCGCAATTTCTGTTGCTAACCGAATTGGTGTCCATTTAAGGAGTATTGTTTTTCCAAGAAACCAGATAAATAATGAATATATCCCCCTTTGCAAGCAAGCTGGGTTTACCTCTTATAGGGGTAATGAAGTTTCATGGATTTATAATAAGAAGAAAGAAGAGGAAGAAAGCATGCTGAAAAGAGGAGCTAGGCTATTAGATGCTTATTTAAATCTTTCCGGACATAATTGTTATGAATTAAAGAATATAGCAACTTCATTTCCATATAATATTCCTGCTAGTAGGTTCTTACGTCCTGTTTCCAATTCTTTTAAAATATTTGAAGATCTTAGAGTGAAACGGATTAAGGCTGCTATGACTTATGCTGCAAAATACAAGAAGGTTTTTCATCTTTGGTGGCACCCCCATAATTTTGGAGGTAATTTGCCAGATAATATGCTTTTTTTGGATGAAATCCTTGCTCATTTCAAACAACTTCAGAATGATTATGGAATGGTTTCAAGAAGTATGGGAGAAATAGCGGACTTTTTAATTGATCAAAATAATGGGAAAAAGGATTGTTATCTTAGCAACTGCTAGTGAGTCTACAAATATTGTGTTTCATGCATTGAACAGTGAGTTTTCAATTGAAGCTGTTATCCTGGAAGAGAATATTAGTCAATTTACATTTCTTAAAAAAAGAATTAAGAAGCTAGGTTTGTTTAAAGTTGTTGGGCAAGTAATATTCCAATTTTATAATAAATTTATTTTGCAGCGTCAGGCTCTATCTAGATTACAGTATATTAGAAATCAATTTGATCTAAACAACAGCCCTTTAATTTCTGATAAAATATTTCATGTGCCCTCTGCTAATTCCAACGAGTGTATAAAGGTGCTACATGATTTACAACCAGATATTATCGTTGTAAATGGCACTAGAATTATCTCAAGACCTACATTAAATGCTTGTAACAGTATTTATCTTAATATACATGCAGGTATAACCCCTTTATACAGGGGAGTTCATGGTGGTTATTGGGCTTTGGTCAACAATGATAAAATTAATTGTGGTGTTACCGTGCATATTGTTGATTCAGGTATAGATACTGGTAAAATAATTTATCAAGGTCGCATTACTGTTGGTGCAGATGATAATTTTTCAACCTATCCTTTATTACAATTAGCTGTGGGTTTGCCATTGTTAATACAAGCTATTAAAGATATTTCAAGTGATTGTCTTTCATTTATATCTGCACCTACTGGAAATTCTAGATTATGGTCACACCCTACGCTTTGGGAGTATATTCAAAATCGGAGAATAAAAAAGATTAAGTAGTTACGGTTCCCTTAGTATTTCTTTAAGATTTTATTATAATGAAAATTTTTGTTGTTAATATGCGTCGTTCTATTGAGCGACGTAAATTCATGGAGGAGCAACTTAATAAACTAAAGTTAGATTATGAGTTTGTGGAGGCGGTGGATGGCTACAATCTGACAGACAATTTTATAGCAGAGATGTGTGATTTGGAAGCTATAGAAAGGAGACCAACTTGGCTTTCAAAGGGAGCCATTGGTTGTGCGCTTAGTCATTATAATATTTATAAAAAAATTGTTGAAGAAAAAATTGAAAAGGCAATTATTTTAGAGGATGATATGATTCTTGATAACAGTTTTTCTGTTGTCTCAGAAGCTATTGGAAACAAAATGGCTGAAAGCGAGGTTGTATTGTTATATTATACTACAACAAAGCTTCTTGAACTATCTAATATAAATAAGGAAGCTTTGATAGGGGAGTTTACTTTGTCGTACCCTAGTAGAGTACATCCTTCAATGACAACAGGAGCATATATCATAACTTTTGAAGTAGCTAAAAATCTATCAGAACTAATTTTGCCGATAAGGGTTACAGCAGATCAGTGGAAATATTTTCATGAAAATGGGGCATTTAAAATTTTACGATGTTGTTATCCCTATTTAGCAAGTTCAGCTTTTTTAAAAAGTGAAATTGATTATGTAGATTACTCTACTTTAATTGGTAAAATCGTTAAGCTAGTTGATAAGTATAAAGTTTTCCCATTTGTGCAACTTTTACGTAAGCGAAGAAAAAAATTACAATTAAGGATGAGGAATGTTGCATTCATGAATGAAGCCTCGCCACTTTCTGCTGATTTGGCATAATTTTTAGCAAGTTTAAAAGTTGTATAAATGATAATTCTTTACCTAACCTATTGGAGTATAAATGATCCATTGACTATTGCAACTGCTTTTCCAAGTTTAGAGGTATTAGCAAAGAAGGTGGAGGTAGAGAAAATTATCCTCACCACGGTTGAAAGAGAAGGACAAGTACCATCTATTCTAAAATTTAATTTTACACATAATCAAAAAATTATATTCGAGCCTCTATATTCTAAGAATAAGGTCTTCAATTTGCTTAATAAAATTTATGATTTTATTTATTTCCCAAAAAATATTAAAAGGCTTGTTAGTGGTTATAAAGTTGATAAAGTAATTAGTAGAGGAGCTCCTGCTGGGGCTTTGGTTTATTTGGCACTCAAAAATACAGGTGTGCCTTATTTTGTAGAGTCATTTGAGCCGCATGCTGATTATATGCTTGAGTCAGGAGTATGGAAACGTTATGACCCTAGATATTACTTTCAAAAGAAGTGGGAAGAGGCTATAAAGCAATTTGCAAATGGCTTAATGCCTGTTTCAAAAAAATTTGAATTTAAGCTTATTAATGATGGGATTGCTAGTAGCAGGATTTATACTGTTCCTGTCCCTGTTGATTTAATTAAGTTTCAGCATAATTTAAATGCACGTTATGAACTTAGATTTAACTTAAAATTTAATTCAAATGATGTTGTTGGAATATATGTTGGGAAATTTGGTGGTCTCTATTATGATGAGGAAGCTTTTTTAATTTTTAAAAAAGCTTTTGATTATTTTAAATTTAGTTTTAAATTAATTGTTTTGACTCCCAACCCTTATGAGGAAGTGCTGGAAAAATTTAAGTCCATAGGAGTTTTCGAAAAACAAATTTATATTGGTAAAGTACCACATAATGAAGTGCCTAAATATTTATCAGCCAGCGATTTTGCTTTCTCATTTATGAGATCAACCAAGAATTTAGCTTTTGCCTCTCCCACCAAGAATGGGGAATATTGGGCCAATGGATTGCCTATTTTGATTTCTGAAGGGGTTGGCGATGATTCAGATATTATTAAGAATGAAGGTGGTGGAGCTATAATTGATAGAAGTTTCTTAAATATTGAAAGTGCCTTTGATCAGATTCAAATAATCTTGAATGATGAAAATCATAAAAGCAAACTGAGAGGAATGGCAGAAAGGTACAGATCAATTGATTATGTTGTTTCAGCTTATAATACTCTTATTTTTAATCAAAGTTCTTAGGGCGTGTTGTCAATTAATGCAACAATATGATTGCTGAAGTCAGGTAAACGAATCCGGCGAAGTAATCAGCGGTCTTCTCGTACAGGGTAGCCACGCGCCGGAATTCCTAATCTTGTTGAAGGGATGCCCCCCCTTGTTTCTGTTCCTTTAGAGGTTTTGGTTGATCGGCCCCTGCCACAGGCTGTTCCCCTTGGAGGGTATCACCGCCTCGGGTCGTGTCCCAGATGAAGGCAAGTAAGGCGTTGGCGTAATAGTTGTGGTCGGCCAGCACGGCACCTAACAGGTAGCTCTCCAACAGTCTCCGGGCTTGGGTGGCGTTGCCCCGTTTACCTACCGTGAGGGTGATGCGCAGCGGATTGCCCAATTCGGCCACTACCGGGTGGGTCTTGATGGACCAGCCACCCGTCGAGCAGCCTAGGCACTCTGACGTAGGGTCGCCTTTTTTGCCTCGCCGTGTGCTGGTGCGCCCTGACGGCAGTCGAGTCGACCATGAGCTAGTCAAGGTCCGGGTTCTAAAGGGGTTGGAATACTTGCTGCCAAAAGCTCTCAGGACTCAGCGGGGAAAGCGCACATAGACCTAATTCTAAGGGCCAAAGCCCTCGGGCAGGTCCCGCCAGAAAGCTCCGCTAGGGACGACCTACAGCACCTCGTTAAAGATGCGGTTTTCACCGGCCGTGCGGCCCACGTCCCGGGCCTTCCCTGGCAACAATGGGAACATCAGCTCCTATTGAAGGTCAGTTATCTAATAGCGGCGCATTGATTTTTTTCCTAGAAACAAACGCAAAGGTTAGTCATTCTCCATATGTCAAAACGGTCCAATTTGGATTGTTTTTTAAACCGCTTTTAAGTTCTATTAAATACTTTAAAATTAAATTTACGTACTTTAATTATTAATTATTTATTTATTTATTTATTTATTATTTTTTCTTATTCTCAATGGGCGATTCTGAGTTTAGAAGTTGGTTGTGGTCTACAATGGATGATGGGTGCGGTAGTAGAATATCAGTTTCATGGCATTGTAATGGTTCTGCTCTTTCTTGGAGAAGCAGAGTTTTTTTTCTGATCACCCTTCTGTTTTTTGGTCCTCAGGCAAAGGTCCACCACTCGTTGTTCCTTGTGTAGGCCTTTCTGATTAGGTGCCTTTCCTTTGGCAGTACCTTGGTGAAGGCGGGCTAGTCATCGGTGCAGAACCTGCCGATTTCTAGCGTCTGCAACTGTGCAACTGACTGTATAGCTTTGCGACCGTGTGATCGCTGCGGTTTCCTCAACTCCAGGTTAGCACCTCGTTTGTTTCAGGCGCGTAGACATAGGAGAGCCACCTTTTGCGTCTCTTGCTCTCTTTGACGAAGGTCCAGACTTGGTCTATCTGCACCCAGGAGTAGTGTCCGCGCACGGGGAGTACGCTAAGGCTGCCGGCCTGGTGGTTCAGCCACCGGAACACGGTCTGCCGGTGCACGCCCGTCACCTCCTCAATGTCTTGGATACCGCAAATCCGCACCAGCATCCGTAGCACCACTTGTTTAGCACCACGCTGGCAGCCTGCTCTCGTGTACTCATACTGGAGCTGCTTCGAGCACCTGTGGCACAGAAAGTTCTACCTGCCCGTGCGCTTAACGCCGTTTTTCACTACCTTCAAACTGTGGCACTAGGGGCAGTTTACCTGGATAGCTATCTCGCACACAACTTTCTGTAAACACCTTTGCTGCCATGCTTATTCCTTCATCATACATTGTAGATTACAACTTAATAGTTATTGAATATATTTTAATATTTATATTTAAAAATGTGTTTATTTATTTTTTTTATCAACTATGGTTGGGTTGAATAACCTAATTTTTATTTGATTAAGAAGTTGTGCTTAGTTGTGTTTTGGATATGTTCATACATCTTTCAATAATGCTTAATATACATTAGTATTTTGTATTAAGTTGTGCGACTGTATTTTTGAAAGTGTTTCTTTGATCGGTGACAAAATAGTCGCAGGCAGGTGGAGAATAATGGCTAATTATTGGATAGGATTAATAATGGTGGTTTTATTTAATTTAAGGTTAGTTGAGTTTTGTTTTCTATTTAATGAATAAAATTTTAAATATATTCTTTTCTCACATATTGTTTAAACCTTAAAAAAGAAATCAATTTTTATGTGATTAGATATGTTGCAAAAGTATTTCTATTTAGAAAGTTGCTTATTTATAAATAACTACAAGGAGAAGTCAATGGTGGGCTTTGACTGCTAAACTTGCAAGAGAGATTCTTGAATTAGAAAAACACTAACTGATTATGTCAGGCTTAATAATTTTCCGTTAGTGTCGGATGAAATCCTTATATATAAATAAGTGTAATAAATAAAAAATAATTGTGTAATGTAAATGAATCTCTCACAATTAATTGCTTGGGTTCTGTAGGAGTATCTTCGCTAAAAATGTTAGGAGTTGACGAATTTGATACATTTCTTAAATGTTTATATTTATTTTCTATAAAGAATGATTGAAGTTTTAATATAATAAATTTTCGCTGTTTTGACCTTTTATGGTGTTTGTTTTTGATAGTAATTTGTTTTTCATTAAAGGATAATGTTTTTTTGTGTTATATTGTAGTGTATTTTATTTTAAATTTAGGTTTAAGAATTTAAAAATTTTCTTTAGTTGGCTCTCTATAGTATAGTTGCTCTTAAAATCATTAAGCATAACCGATTTTTCAATTAATACTTTGTGTTTATTTTCATAAATGAATAAGAGTTTTTTAGAAAGGTCTATTGAGTTTCCACACTGGAAGGTAAAACCATTTATACCATCAGATATTATTTCACCTAGTCCGCCTGTATTAGAAACTAGCATTAGGCTTTGCTGCATAAGGCCTTCAATTGCTACATTTCCAAACCCTTCGTAAATAGAAGGTATTACTACCAAATTTGCACATTTATAAAGTGATAATAGTAGCTTGTTTTCTGTAAACCCGTTTATATAAAAATATTTTTCTAAATTATATTCGGAGATTTTGTTCTCTATCTCTAATCTAGAGGGACCGTCCCCAGCAATGATGACTTTTATTTTATTTAGTTTATTTGATTCCAATATTACTTTAAAAGCTTCTATGAAGACATTGTGTCCCTTCTTAGGATGTAATCTTCCTGGAATTAAGATTATAAAGTTTTCTTCGCTTATTCCATTTGCTGCAAGAAAATATTTGCCTTCGTCTGAATTGACTTGGTTCAAAGGAAGACTGTTTGGAAGTACTAAACTTCTCCTGACGTATATGTTTTGTTTAATATCTTCATGTACTGCATTTGATATGAATAAGCTTCTATTGTCAAATAAAAAAGCTAATCCTGAATTTAATGCATTGAAGGTCTTCTTAAAAATGGTGTCGAGTGGCGTTGTTTTATATTCAACATCTCGGTAATAAGAACTAAGGGAGATGTTCCTTCCAAGTAAATTATTTGTTCCTTTGGCCAACCTACTAATGAATTGAGACATAGGTAAAATTGCTAGAATATCAGTGACCTGATGGTCTCTGAGAAAAGTGACAGTTTGTGTTAAAATATATGGAAGTTTTTTAAAAAATAATTTATCTATAGTCGTAGATGAATTTTCATTAAGTATTTTTATATGATCACGCTGAAGTTTGATTTGCTCATATAAAGGCACTTTATTGCTTAGGATTAATAATCTTATATCAAATAAATTGTGGTTAACTATATAATTAATTTGGTTTATGGTTTGTAATTCAGCCCCACCGATTGTTAATGATGGAATGATAAATGCGAGCGTATGTCTTTTTTTTGTCATTATCTATGTTTAATTATTAAAAGCTTCTTTTTAATTGGATTAAGTTTTTTTTTCTTTGTTTTTTTGAGTTGGAATTGCCTTGAATGATAAAAAGAGCTGATAAGTAAAATGGCATTAATGGAATTTTATATCTTACCAGTGTTCCAAAGTTTCCGCTATTTAGGCCAACTGCAAATGCAAATAGTAAAGAAAATATCAAACTAAAGTTAACAACAGGAATTGAAGAAATGATGTAAAATGTCTTTATTATACCTGCTTTGTAGATGCAATATAAACTAAAAAGTAAAAAATATAGTGCTTCAATAGCTGATAGAAGCATAGTTGGATTTCTTGCCTCCCATAAAAACGGCCTATACAGCGAAACAATAATTGCTTGTGGAGTTGCCTTTACCATACTTGAAACTGATCCATCAAGATTGCCAATATTATATTGGGATCCACTTGTTACTTGTTCTGATAAATACCTACTTGTGACTTTTGTTGTTTCTGCAATATTATTTATATCGTATTTTGCGTCTCCTTCTGTGATTTTTGTAGCTCCAAGTGCTGCAACGGATAAACCAACGGCAAAGAACAAGGGTTTCGAGATCAATCTAACTATGCTGTTTTGTATTCTTGAGTTGTATTCATTAAACAACCAAAATAGAGCTGGTGGAAGAAAACATAATAATATATATATTTTAATTGAAGCTAAAGCTGCTGCTCCTAATACGAAGGCAAAAAGCGATGTCGGAATTTTGACTTTTAAAATTAAAAGATTGTAGAAACCATAGAATGTCCATCCTAAAGCTCCGATCGTAATCGAATCTTTCATAAATCCTGAACCCCAAAAAAATACAGATGGGAGAAAAAACACGGCAATAGCAAATTGTTTGGCTAAATCAGGATATATTTTTAAGAATGTAAGATACATTGCCCACATACCGCTAAAGCTAATTGCTGCAAATGTAATCGCAATTACTGAATAGGTGTTATAACTGAAAATTGATGGTATTGCAGCAATTCTGGCTATCATATATTCTGTGTCTGCTCCATACCAAAACATTAATGAGGTATATTTATAAGTTTCAGGATCAAAACCTGCTTCTAAAAAGATAAGTTTGAAACCTGCTAGGGGTGATTCATAAAAAGCGGCTGTAATAAGCTTTGTGTGGAAGTAATAGTTCGCAGTATCGCCTCCGTAATACATGTATCTATAAATTAGACCTAACCCAATTGCCCCAATGAATTTTAATGTTAATGCTGGGAGAAAATATTTCTTAGTAACTTTATTGCTAAATTTGTTCCTTAAAAATACTGCAATAATATAGTATATGATTAGGAAAATGGGAGTTAAAAATAGGTCTTTGAGGTCTAAGAAATACCTGGTTGATTTAAATTCTTCCATCCACACTGAAGTTAATAGTAATCCTTAAAAGTAATTAATTATGTTGCCGTATATTGAACTGTAGGAACTTACTTCATCTTCCGGTTTTTCCTCAAATATGCCTTCGCTTCTTTTTCCGCATCAGATTTCGAGTCTGCTAGCTTCATTACTACTTCATAGTACTGCTTTGCTTGCCGCACGTTTTTCTCTTTGTCACTGATTCTTGCCAGATTGACAAAGGAAGAGATGTAGTAGCCAGATTCCTGTTCGTTGATCTGTTCTGCAAAGCTAATACATTGCTGGTAGTAACCTTTAGCTTTGGCGTAATCTCTGTTCCGGTATTGGTTGATATAGGCCAAATAGAAGCTGGCGTAGCGGCCGCTGATGGCTTCGTAGCCGAAGACTTTGTGGTTGATCTTGTCCAGGATCTGGGTTGAAAGCTGCTCTGCCACGGTAAAGTTCCCTTCCGTGAAAGCCATACGGGCGTAGAAGCGCTGGAAGTAGGGGTTGTCTGGGTAAGTACTGGCCAGGTATTGCGCCAGCGACATAGCCGAGGCTCCGTTTTTGGCATCATTTGCGTAAATCTTCATCAACCAATACTTGGCCTCGGTGCCGGTGTAGAAGCCGTTGAAAGCGACTTGTTGCAGTTGTTTCAGGCCTAAATTCTTATTGCCTTTTGGGAAGAAGTAAAGCACTGGGCGGAGGAGCGGGTAATTCTCATGTATCCAGATGGAGTAGTAGTTGAAGAGCGCCTCACCGAAGAGGAACTCGTCGCTTAGGCCGTTGGCTTTTTTGCTTTTCTGGAGGTAATCCAAAGCGCGATTGCTGGTGATGGCTGCTTTTCGCCAGTTTTTCCGCTCGGCGTGCAGCCGGGCACTGAAGCCATTGGCGGCCGAAAGGAAGAAGGCAGCCTCCAGGTTGTTTTTGTCTTTGTCGTACAGGTCCTCGGCCAGGGTGATGGTGGTATCCATGTAGGCGAGGAAGTAATTGTCAAAGCGCGTATCGGTGATGTTGGAAGGCACCATTTTCCACCATTGGCTCAGGCCAATGAGAAAATAAGGCATGGGGTGTTTGGGATAGCGGCGGCGCAAGGATTTGAACTGCTTTTCGGCTGTTTCGAACTTGAAATTGTACATGTTGTCCACAGCGCCTCCCAATTCATTCATGATGCTCTCGTTCAGCAGAAGCCAGCCTTTGATATTCAGAGCCTGCGGCAAAACATCCACCGAGTCCAGAATGATGCTCGCCTGCAGAGAGTCCAAGAGTTTCTGGTCAATCTGTTTGGTAGTGTCAATAACCTGGGCCCTGGCTTGGATAAAGCTGAAGAGAAGAAGAAATAAGAAAAGGGTCTTTTTCATCAAATTTTTAAACTTCCTAAAACGCGACAAGCTCATCAGAGGGGTGCGGCTTAAGAGGTGGTATAGCCCTCCCACAACATGCACTGGCTTCTGTAGGGTTCAATTTACGTAGTAATACTGAGGCTGTTTTGGGTTTGTTTTTACAAAAATAAGTCAAAAATCCCCTAGGCCCTTGCCTGTTCTTCTTTTTGTGCGCGAAAAGAATAAGCGTAACGTTTATCGGGAGGTTTTCACAGGTAAGATATTAGAACTTTGGTTGCTAAAATGGTAGCGCAGGTCCTTTCTTTATCCTTTTCCTACGTAAACCTGAAATTCGGTTCTCTCCTGCATCGGTAGAAAGAAATCTGCTACTTTTGAAAAAACGAACAATTATGCAATTATTGCGTGACCTCTGCCAAATCCATGCCCCGTCTGGGAACGAAGTGAGAATGAAGGAATTCCTGCTGAGTTATGTGCAGGAAAATCAGGCGAAATGGAAGGTGCAACCGCAGATCAACCACGGCAAAGGTTTTCAGGATTGCCTATTGCTGGTGTTCGGCCAGCCCAGAACCGTCATTTTCGCCCATATGGATTCCATCGGGTTCATGGTTCGGTACGGGAAGCAGTTGATCAGAATTGGTGGGCCCGATGCAGAAACCGGATACAGACTAGTAGGGGAGGATAGCCAGGGAAAGATTGAGTGTACGCTGGTAGTGGATGAGGACGAAAGAGAGCTTAGGTATGAGTTTGAGCGGGAGATAGAACGGGGCACCGAGTTGGTTTTTAAGCCTGATTTTAGGGAAACAGAGGAAAACGTGCAGTGCTGCTATCTGGACAACCGGTTGGGCGTGTGGAACGTGTTGCAGGTGGCCGAGACGTTGGAAGATGGCATAATCGCTTTTGGGTGTTGGGAAGAGACCGGCGGCGGATCGGTGGGGTATTTGGCCAAATATATTCATGAGAACTACGGGGTTACCCAGGCTTTGATCTCAGACATTACTTGGGTCACGGAGGGCGTGCACGCTGGCCAGGGGGTGGCGATCTCGCTACGTGATTCCCTTATCCCCAGACGGAGCTTCGTGCAGAAAATCATTCGGGTGGCGCAGGAGGCCAACATTCCGTTCCAAGTGGAAGTGGAGAGTGCCGGCGGCTCAGACGGCAAGGAACTGCACTACGGCAATATCCCTTGGGACTGGTGCTTCATCGGGGCACCCGAGAACAACGTTCATTCCCCGGATGAAATCGTGCACAAGAAAGACATTTACGCGATGGTAGACTTGTATAAGCTCCTGATGCAGAAACTATAAAAGAGCCTGCATAGAGTATAAGGTATATTTGTTTTTTAGGGCAGAAAGGTTAGCTTGCAGAGAGCTTCTATGCTCAAAATCCAAACTAACCAACAAAGCCTTACTTTATGCAGACAATTCTCTACGCAATACCGGCCTTCGGGCTGGTTGCCTTGTTGTACACTGCCATTAAATCAGCGTGGGTTACCAAACAGGATGCCGGCGATGAAAAGATGAGCACCATTGCCCGCTACATTGCCGAAGGTGCCATGGCGTTCCTGAAGGCAGAGTATAAAGTGCTCACGTATTTTGCGGTCATCGCTTCGCTTTTCCTTCTCTACCTCGGCTACGCCGGGGAAAAATCCTCACCTATTATTGTACTGGCTTTTTTGATCGGGGCCATTTTCTCGGCCCTGGCCGGATTCATTGGCATGCGCATCGCCACCAAAGCCAACGTCCGGACGGCCCAGGCCGCCAAGACCAGTTTGCCTAAAGCCCTTGATGTTTCTTTTGGCGGCGGATCGGTGATGGGCATGGGCGTGGCAGGTTTAGCCGTATTGGGCTTAGGCTCACTTTTCATCGCTTTCTATTACTGGTTTGTGCAACGCGTAGGCGCCTCCGCCAGCAGTGAGGAGATGGAAAAGGCGCTAGAGGTATTGACTGGTTTCTCTTTGGGTGCCGAGAGTATTGCCTTATTCGCTCGCGTGGGCGGAGGTATTTACACCAAAGCCGCCGACGTAGGAGCAGACCTGGTTGGGAAAGTGGAGGCGGGTATTCCCGAGGATGACCCCCGAAACCCTGCTACCATTGCCGACAACGTAGGTGATAACGTAGGGGACGTGGCCGGTATGGGCGCCGACTTGTTCGGGTCCTATGTAGCCACTATTTTGGCTACCATGGTGCTGGGCCGCGAAATCACCGTTACAGATAACTTCGGAGGCTTGTCGCCCATCATTCTTCCCATGCTCATTGCGGGCTTAGGCATTATTTTTTCCATGATCGGGACATTGTTTGTGCGTGTGAAGGAGGGCGGAAGCGTGCAAGCGGCCTTGAACATGGGCAACTGGTCCTCGGTGGCGTTAACCGCTATTGCCTCTTACTTTGTCATTGACTGGCTCATGCCCGATACTTTGAACCTGCGGGGCTATGAGTTCACCTCCATGGGCATTTTCTATGCCGTGATCATCGGGCTTATTGTGGGAACGCTTATTTCCATTATCACGGAGTATTACACCGCCATGGGCAAAAGACCGGTAGACACCATTGTGCAGCAATCTTCCACCGGGGCCGCCACCAATATCATTGCGGGTTTGAGTGTGGGTATGATGAGTACCGCCATGCCGATCATTGTCTTGGCTGCCGGCATTGTGTTTTCCTATTCCGTGGCCGGTTTGTACGGCGTGGCCATAGCCGCCGCCGGCATGATGGCCACCACCGCCATGCAACTCGCCATTGACGCCTTCGGGCCCATTGCCGATAATGCCGGAGGTATTGCTGAGATGAGCGAATTGCCCAAGGAAGTCCGTCAGCGCACCGATATCCTGGATGCCGTGGGCAACACCACTGCCGCTACGGGTAAAGGATTTGCCATCGCTTCTGCGGCTCTGACCTCACTGGCCCTGTTTGCCGCCTTTGTGGGGATCTCCGGCATCAGTACTATTGATTTGTACAAGGCCCCGGTGCTGGCCGGATTGTTTATAGGTGGCATGATTCCGTTTGTTTTCTCGGCTTTGGCCATCAGTGCGGTGGGCCGGGCGGCTATGGCCATGGTGCAGGAAGTGCGCCGCCAGTTCCGCGAGATCCCGGGCATTATGGAAGGCACCGGCAAACCTGAGTATGATAAATGCGTGGCTATCTCCACGCAAGCGGCCATTAGGGAAATGATGCTGCCGGGCGCCATAGCGTTGATAGTGCCTATTGTCATCGGGTTTGGCCTGAAGGGGGCGTTTGAGGAGGTTTCCAGCGCCGAGATCCTGGGTGGCGTGTTGGCCGGCGTGACTGTGGCGGGCGTTTTGATGGCCCTTTTCCAATCCAATGCCGGTGGCGCTTGGGACAACGCGAAGAAATCCTTCGAGAAAGGTGTCATGATCAACGGCGTGATGGAATACAAAGGCTCAGACCCGCACAAGGCCTCAGTGACCGGCGATACCGTGGGCGATCCGTTCAAAGATACCTCAGGTCCGTCCATGAACATCCTTATCAAGCTTATGTCCATTGTGTCTCTGGTGATTGCCCCGCACATTGCCGTGCGTGAGACGCCACCTGCGGCCCCTGAGACCCGCCCGGACTTAGAAAGCTCTAGGCAGGTAGATGGCAAACCAAACCTGGCCTCCACAGCGCAATACCCGCAAGAGGCCCGTTAAGTAACCGCTACCCTTTGCTGACGTAAACTCAGCTTCCCAGTCGCCCTTTTCAACAGAAAAGGGCGACTTGCTTTTAATTTAGGGCAGTTTTGCGCAAATTTGGAGCTTCTTATTTTCAAGCCAGATGCACCATCCAACGGTAAAAATCCTAGACAAGCAGTTCAGTATCTACCTTCCTGAGCGGAAAATCCTTCATAGCGTGGAGATTGTGGCTGCCCGGCTAAGCCATGATTACCGCGGGAAAAAGCCGCTGTTTCTATCGGTGCTCAACGGGGCGTTCATGTTTGCCTCTGACCTGATGAAGGAGTTGACCATTGAGTGCGAGATCTCCTTTGTGAAGCTTTCTTCCTACGAGGACATGCAAAGCACCGGCCAGGTCAAAGAGATCATCGGGCTAAAGGAAGAAATTAAGGGCCGTCACGTGGTGATAGTGGAAGACATCGTAGACACGGGGCATACCATCGCCAATCTTTTAAAGCAACTGCAGGCAAAGGAACCGGCTTCGGTGGAGGTGGCCACGCTGCTCATCAAGCCTGAAAGCCTGCAGCACGATTTGGAGATTAAGTACCCGGCTATGTCCATCGCCAATGACTTTGTGGTGGGCTACGGGTTGGACTACAACGGTCTGGGCCGAAACCTGCGGGATATCTACAAGGTAATGTAAGAGCCCAAGCTGTTTAGGGCTTGTTTTCTGAAAATCAGGCCTAAAACAGACAAGCCCAGCGGCGCCGGTCAGCTGAATAGCTGTCATTTCCAAGATTTTATTCTTACTTTTGTTTCCTCACAATTTCCATACCCATGCTGAACATCGTACTCTTCGGTCCTCCAGGGGCAGGCAAAGGCACGCAGAGCCAGAAATTAATTGAAAAATACGGGCTTATCCACCTTTCTACCGGTGATTTGCTGCGCTCAGAGATTTCTGGGGGAACAGAACTTGGCTTGAAAGCGAAGGGCCTGATGGACGCTGGTTTGCTGGTGCCCGACGAAGTGGTGATTGGCATGATTGAATCCAAGATCGCGGACAACCGCGACGCGGCCGGATTCATCTTTGACGGTTTCCCGCGCACCGTACCACAGGCCGAGGCCCTGGACGTGCTGCTGAGCAAATACGATCAAGGGATCAGTTGCATGATTGCCTTGCAGGTGTCTGAAGAGGAACTGGTGAAACGCCTGTTGCTCCGCGGACAAACCTCGGGCCGCCCTGATGATGCCGATGAGACGCTCATCCAGAAGCGGGTGCAGGAGTACAACACCAAAACGGCGCAGGTGGCCAACTACTATGCCCAGCAGAATAAATTCTATGCCGTAGACGGCATAGGGGAGATTGATGAAATCTTCGCGAAGAACTGCGAGATCATCGGGGCCTGTCAATTGGCCCATAACAACAAGTAAAAGATAACCGTCCCGTCCGGCAAAGGAACGTTTCATAGTCCTCCTTCTGTTCTGATTAGACGTACATTTTGATACATTACGTTGGAAGCATTCCCCGCAAAGGAATGCTTCCTTGTTAACATAGCATTTACTTTACCAATACCATAGTGTCATCATCCAACTTTATTGACTACGTCAAGATATGCTGCCGCTCGGGGCATGGCGGAGGCGGTTCGGCCCACTTGCACCGCGACAAGAAAACGGCCCATGGCGGGCCAGACGGCGGTGACGGAGGCCGGGGAGGGCACATCATCCTGAAAGGCAACTCCCAGCTTTGGACCTTGCTTCACCTGCAGTACCAGAAACATGTGATCGCTGAGAACGGCGGATACGGCGGTCCTAGCCACTCCAGCGGTGCTTACGGGAAGGACATCATCCTGGAAGTGCCTATCGGGACAATTGCGCGCGACGCGGAGACCGGCGATATAAAAGCCGAGATCACCGAGGACGGCCAGATGGAGATCATCACGCCCGGTGGTCGCGGCGGACTGGGCAACGCCCACTTCAAGTCGCCCACAAATCAGACGCCGCTGTACGCCCAACCCGGCGAGCCCGGCCTGGAGGAATGGACCATCCTGGAGCTGAAACTTCTTGCCGATGTGGGTCTGGTAGGTTTCCCCAACGCCGGTAAATCCACGCTCTTGTCCGTCGTATCGGCGGCCAAGCCGAAGATTGCCAACTATCCGTTCACCACGCTGGTGCCTAACCTGGGCGTGGTGGCGTACCGCGACTACAAATCCTTCGTGATGGCCGATATCCCCGGAATCATTGAAGGCGCCTCGGAAGGGAAGGGCCTAGGCATCCGGTTCCTGAAGCACATTGAGCGGAACTCCATCCTGCTGTTCATGATCTCGGTGGAAAGCCCCGACATTGCCGAGGAATACGAGATCCTGGTGAACGAACTCCGGACCTATAACCCTGAGCTGCTGCACAAACAGCGCCTGCTGGCCATCACCAAATCAGATATGATTGACGATGAACTGGAGGCCGAGATGCGGGAGACACTTCCCAAAGACCTACCCACCGTGTTTATCTCAAGCATGACCAACAAGAACATCATGCAACTGAAAGACATGATCTGGAAAGAGCTGAACAACGCGTAAACCAATCGCCTGACCCGGTTTAGGGCCGTTTTTGCAAAAAGAGGCTTAAAATAGATAGCGTCTTTCTCCTGCCAACAGGTGTTCAAAGCCCGGTAGTGGCTGCCAATGCTGCGGCGCGGAAAGATGCGTTTTACGCCCGAAAATGCCAGAATGACATAAAAACGGGTTTGGCAAAATAGTTGCCTCTAGTCAGGCACCAAGAAAAGAAGCATAAACATCTGAAAGGATAAAGAACACATATGAGTACAGCAGCTGAACAAAATCCTCAGGAACAAGAGAATATCCAGCCTGAAAACACCGAGGCAACCGAGTCTACCGTAACCGAGCAGGCTGAACAGCCCAACGGCGAGGCCACCGCTACCGAAGGCGGCGCCTCAGAAGCCGATGAGCTGCGCGACAAATACCTGCGCCTGCACGCCGAGTTTGACAACTTCAGACGCCGCACCTCCAAAGAGCGGTTAGAGCTGTTCAAGACGGCCAACCAGGAGTTGATGGTAGCTTTGATTCCGGTGCTGGATGATCTGGAGCGGGCCCAGTCTGCCATGAAAGACGCGCAGGATGTGAACGCCGTGCGCGAAGGCGTGGAGCTGGTGTTCAGCAAGTTTCAGAACCTGTTGCAGCAAAAAGGCCTGAAAGCCATGGACGCTGTAGGCCAGCCGTTTGATGCCGATGTGCACGAAGCCATCACGCAGATTCCGGCCCCATCGGAGGAAATGAAGGGGAAAGTGATTGACCAAGTAGAGAAAGGATATTACCTCAATGACAAAGTGGTTCGCTTTGCCAAGGTGGTAATTGGAGCATAAGAAGCCATGGCAACCAAAAGAGATTATTACGAAATACTGGGCGTAGCCAAAGGGGCATCACAGGATGAGATCAAGAAAGCGTACCGCAAGATCGCGATCAAGTTTCACCCCGATAAAAACCCTGATGACCCTACGGCCGAGGATAAATTCAAGGAAGCAGCGGAAGCCTACGAGGTTCTAAGCGATGAGCAGAAACGCCAGCGCTATGATCAGTTCGGGCACCAGGGCGTGAACGGCGGTGGCGGCTTCGGCGGAGGTGGCATGAACATGGAAGACATCTTCTCCCAGTTCGGCGACATCTTCGGCGGCGGCGGAGGCGGCGGCTTCGAGAGCTTCTTCGGGGGCGGCGGACAGCGAGGCGGCAAACGCGTACGCAAAGGCAGCAACCTGCGCATCAAGCTTAAACTCAACCTGGAGGAAGTAGCCAAAGGCGTTGAGAAGAAAATCAAGGTGAAACGCTACGAGGCCTGTAACGTCTGCGACGGAAACGGTTCCAAGAACGGCACGGCCCTCAATACCTGCGGTACCTGCCAGGGATCTGGTCAGGTGAAACGCGTGGTGAACACCATGCTGGGCCAGATGGTATCTGCCAGCACTTGCCCTACCTGTAACGGCGAAGGTAAAACCGTAAGCCAGAAATGCGATGCCTGCCACGGTGAAGGCCGTCAGCTCCGCGAAGAGGTGATCTCCATCAACGTGCCCGCCGGCGTGGCCGACGGTATGCAACTGTCCATGGGCGGCAAAGGAAACGTGCCAGAGCGCGGCGGTATCCCCGGTGACCTGTTAATCCAGATTGAGGAAGAGCAGCACCCAACCCTGCGCCGCGACGGCAACAACGTCATGTTTGAGCAATACGTGAGCTTCGTGGATGCCACGTTAGGCGCCAGCGTGGAAGTGCCTACCATTGAAGGCAAGGTGAAGATCAAGATTGATCCAGGTACCCAGTCCGGCAAGATCTTGCGCCTGCGCGGCAAAGGTATTCCAGACATCAACGGCTACGGCAAAGGCGATCAGCTCATCCACATCAACGTCTGGACGCCTAAGAACGTGAACCCAGAGGAGCGCCAGATCCTGGAGCGTCTACGCGAGTCCCAGAACTTCGTGCCGAACCCCGGCAAAAACGAGAAAGGCTTCTTCGAGAAAATGAAGGAGTACTTTCAATAAGAGGAGTTCTGAGTCTTGAATCCAAAGTCCTGAGTCAGGAAATAATATACATCGCCCGCTTTCTTATACAGGAAGTGGGCGATGCTGTTTTAGGCCAATTTCTTTGAATTGGGCCAGAAATGTAGCGGCGTTACACTTTAACGCCGTGGTTCATATGGTAACGCCGTGTTCTCGTGAAACAGAAGCGCCTCTACCAGAATAATCCTTCCTACACCGCATAGAGGAATTACTGCAAGGAGAGGTCCTTCTAGGCTTGAAATTTGTTTGCTATGTAGAACCACGGCGTTACGTGTAACACCGCTACAATTCTGGCCCATTTTCCTGAAAACTGCCTGTAAACGGATTCTGCCCCACTTGCAAACTGAAACGCTTTGACTTAGCTTTAGCCTGACGAACTAACCGCTAATCTCTTGCAACCCATTCTTCAGATCCAGGGCGTAAGCAAACTTTATGAAGCACATCAAGCCCTGAACAGGGTCTCTTTTGAGGTTCCCAAAGGCAGTATTTTCGGGCTGCTGGGTCCCAATGGGGCCGGTAAAACCTCGCTCATCCGCATCATCACGCAGATCACCGCTCCAGACGAGGGGCGCGTTTTGTTTGAGGGTCAGCCGTTGCAGCCCCATCACGTGCAGCAGATTGGGTATTTGCCGGAGGAGCGGGGCCTATATAAAAAGATGAAAGTAGGGGAGCAGTTGGTGTACCTGGCAAGGCTCAGAGGACTGGAGAAGGGGGACGCCACCCAGCGCATCAAGGTGTGGGCCGAGCGGCTGGACCTCAAGCCCTGGCTGAGCAAGAACGTGGAAGACCTTTCCAAAGGCATGCAACAGAAAGTGCAGTTCATCGCCACCGTCTTGCATGAGCCCAAGCTGCTGATCCTGGACGAGCCTTTCTCAGGCTTCGATCCGG
The DNA here is from genome assembly GCF_017916345.1 of Rufibacter aurantiacus. Classification (NCBI taxonomy): domain Bacteria; kingdom Pseudomonadati; phylum Bacteroidota; class Cytophagia; order Cytophagales; family Hymenobacteraceae; genus Rufibacter; species Rufibacter aurantiacus. The sequence continues at coordinate 608,070 of NZ_JAFMSV010000001.1, read as the reverse complement.
TGAACGCCAACATCATCCGAGATGAGATCCTCAAGCTTCGGGACCAGGGGTGTACGGTTATTTTCTCTACGCACCGCATGGAATCGGTGGAGCAGATGTGCGACTACATTGTGTTGATCAACCGCTCCCAGAAAGTGATGGAAGGAAGCGTGAAGGAGGTGAAATCAAGGTACCGCAGCCACACCTATCACGTGGAGGGCACGGGCAAACTGTTCATCATGTCGCCAGATTTTAAGGTGCTGACCCAAGCCCAGAACGGGAATGATTTCCAGGCCGAGGTACAGCTGGAGCCCCAGGTGGGGCCCAACCAACTGCTTCGGTACCTCACCGAGCGGGTAGAGGTGCACAGCTTCCAGGAGAAAGTGCCCAGCATTCATGACATTTTCATTCAAACCGTAACCCAGGAAGCCCATGGATAAGATCTGGTTAGTGTTTCAGCGCGAGTACCTGGTGCGCGTGCGCAAGAAGAGCTTCATTGTGATGACCATCCTGGGGCCGGTGCTCATGGCCCTGGTCATGATTGTGCCCATTTGGCTCGCCACCATGTCTGATGACACCAAAGTGGTGCAGGTGCTGGACGAGAGCGGCTACCTCAAAGGAAAACTCACCACCACAGAAGAACTGAAGTTTGTGAACGTGCCCGGGCCGGTGGAAACCGCCAAGTCCGCTTACCTGGAATCTGAGGATGCGGCGCTCCTTTATATCCCCAAACTGAACCTGGACAAACCGCAGGGCATTCAGCTGTTCTCCCAGAAAAGCACCAGCCTGGCCATGAAAGCCAACCTGGAGAAAAGGGTAAGGGAGGAGCTGGAGGAAGTGAAGTTCGCTCAATCAGGCATTGACCAACAGGTGCTGGACAAGATTAAAACGCCGGTAAGTATAAGAACCGTGAACCTAAGCGCCGAAGGGGAGAAGAGCAGCGATGTGGAGGTTACCACCGGAGTTGGTTTCATAGGCGCCTTCCTCATTTACCTGTTCATTTTCATTTATGGGGCCCAAATCATGCGGGGCGTCATTGAGGAGAAAACCAGCCGTATTCTGGAGGTGATGGTTTCCTCGGTGAAGCCATTCCAACTCATGGCCGGTAAGATCATGGGCATCGCGGCGGTGGGGCTTACCCAGTTTGTCCTCTGGATCGTGCTTACCTCGGCCATCGGTGGGGGCATATCGGCCCGTTTTGACCTGAAGCGTTTCTCCGATGCGCAGATAAACCAGACAGTGCAGGGCATGGGGAACGAGCGCGATGTGCAGCAGGCGCAGGAAATCCATGAGGTGGTAAGCGCCGCCCAGAACCTCAACCTGCCCTTGCTCATCGGGACTTTCCTCTTCTACTTCTTGGGTGGTTATCTGCTTTATGGGGCTTTATTCGGCGCAGTTGGCGCGGCCGTAGACTCCGAGACCGACAGCCAGCAGTTCATGTTGCCCATCACGGTACCGCTCATCCTGTCGTTCATCGTGGCCCAGACCATCATCGTGAAGAACCCCAACGGGCCGGTGGCCTTCTGGATGTCCATGATTCCGTTCACCTCGCCGGTGGTCATGATGCTGCGGATGCCTTTTGGCGTACCAACCTGGGAACTGTTGCTGTCTATGGTTTTGCTCATCGCGGGCTTCATCGGGACCATCTGGGTGGCAGCCCGCATCTACCGGGTGGGCATTCTCATGTACGGCAAAAAAGTAAACTACCGTGAGCTGTCTAAATGGCTCTTCTACAAAGGCTGAATTAGTGTTTAGTGTTTAGTTGTTAGTGTTTAGGCCGTTTTTCTGAAAACAGGCAGAAATTAGCGTGCGGCAGCAACCGTCAGGTAACCAACAGCGCATATTCCCTTACTAACAACTAAACACTAACAACTGTTCTTAGCCCGTTTTCCGGAAAACTGCTCTGAAACATGAAAAAGATATGGTTGCTGTTGGTGTCAGTTGTGTTCCTTTCCTCCTTTACCATGGATAAACCTGCGTATCGTCTGTTCCAGGGCAATGGAAAATCGGTAAAGTATGGGAAAATGCTCAAAGAGCTGGCTACCACCGATGTGGTATTTTTTGGCGAGCAGCACAACGATCCCATCGCCCATTGGCTTGAACTGGAACTGACAAAAGACCTTTACCAGGCACATGGCAAACAATTGGTGCTGGGCACCGAGATGTGGGAAACTGATATCCAAGGTGCTGTGGATTCCTTCCTGCTAGGGCAACTGGAAGAACCCAGGTTCATGGAAGTCAGCCGTGCCTGGCCCAACTACCCCACCGACTACAAACCCACGGTACAGTTTGCCAAGGCCAATTCCATTAAAGTAATTGCCACCAACGCGCCCCGCCGCTCGGCCCGCATTGTGGCCCGCGAGGGCCTGAAAAGTTTAGAGGCCTTACCGGCAGATGAAAAACAATGGCTCGCGCCGCTGCCCATCACCGTAGATCTGGAATTACCCGCCTACAAACGCATGCTCAGCATGTTTGGGGATACGCACGGCACTTCGGCAGCCTCGGCCCAGATTGTGGAAGCGCAGGCCCTGAAAGACGCTACCATGGCCCACTTCATCAGCAAAAACTTACAGGCTGGTCAACACCTGTTTCACCTCAATGGCGCCTACCATTCTGACCACCACGAAGGCATTGTCTGGTATCTCCGCCGCCTACGCCCCGAACTGAAAATCATGACCATCAGCACCGTTGTTCAGCCGCAACTGGAGAAACTAAACCAGGAACATGAAAATAGAGCAGATTATGTGCTGGTAGTGCCGGAAACCATGACCAAAACTTATTAATGTGCTAATTTTTTAATGTGCTGATGTGCTATTTAGGGCCTTTTTGAGGTGTTTTGCCAAAAATAGATCGAAAACAAAATGTCAGGCCAAAATGCAGAGATGATTCAATTAGCTATTTCTCGTTTTTAGCTCTTTATAGTTCTTTATAAAAATGAACCAGTTTAGTTAAGGAATGACGCTTACTGCTGTTCTGACGGAATGCGTACGCCGTTACGGTATAACGTCGCTACAGGGTAATATGTAACGACGTTGCACTGCAACGACGTCTCCGGAAGGATGGAAGGGCGCTGCCTTCCCAGAGCATGGTTAATAGTGTGAAAAATACCCTCAATACTATGCCTTGGTCTTTCCTAAACAGCTTCAATAAGGCATAAAAAAAGACCTGTTAGAAACAGGTCTTTTGAGAAGTTGAGGTGGGGAATGTTAGGCGGAGAAAGAGCTGCCGCAACCGCAGGTGCTTTTGGCTTGCGGGTTGTTGAAGACAAATCCGCGGGCGTTTAGGCCATCCTGGAAATCTACTTCCATGCCCATCACATACATGCCGTGTTTTTTGTCCATAATCAGCTGTACGCCGTCCAGTTCGTAGATCTCATCGGCGTCTTTGGCTTTGTCGAAGCCTAGCAGGTAAGACATGCCAGAGCAGCCACCGCCTTGTACGCCAATCCGTAAACCGTATTCTTCGGGTACGTTTTTATCTTTCATAATCACTTTCACTTCGTGCAGGGCACGCTCAGTGAGTGAAATTGGGGCTTTTTTTATAGTTGTGCTTTCCATAACAGTGGGTTTTGCGCTGTAAAGTTACTAAAAACTAAGCTGTTTCTACGTCTCGGCGCTATACTATGGGTAACCGAAAATCCGGGAAAATGATTCAGCGGCCACCACATCAATTTTTTACCGATATTTACTCTGCGAATACGCGTACTATATGACTCAGGCTAGTTTCTGCTCTAAACGCCAGGAACCTGAGTCAACTACCTCTAAACTATGACCACAGACACTTCCTCCATTGTACTTTTAGTTTTATTGGGCTCCCTGCCGGCCTTGGTGGTAGGTGGCGCCATGTACCTGTTAACCCAACGGTACCTGGAGCGCGATTACCGCAAAAAGGTTTTGGACATCCGGCTGAAAAACAGTGAGACCATTTTGCCCATCAGGCTGCAGGCCTACGAGCGCATCATCCTGTTTCTGGAGCGCATCACGCCAAGTAACTTACTTTTAAGGGTGAGTCCCTCTGGGGTGACCGCTTCTGATTTCCAGGCCCAACTGCTGCAGGAAATCCGGGCGGAGTACACGCATAACCTTTCCCAACAGTTATACATGAGCGAGGCGGCCTGGCAACAGGTGAAGAAAGCCAAAGAAGATGTGGTCTCCATGATCAACCAGACCTATCAGAACTTACAGGACAAAAGCCGGGGAACGGAGCTGGCCAAACGCGTACTGGAAACCATTTTGCACAACGAGGTGGACCCCACTGCCCATTCCATCCAGTTCCTGAAGCGGGAACTGCACGAGATTTTCTAATTCTTTTTAGGCATGCGGCTTCACCATCTTCAAACTGTACATCAGGGGCAGTTTGTCCTCCATGCCTTTGATGCGCCAGAAGCCATCAGGGCCCTGTACCATGTTCGCTAAGCAGTTGTAGTAGGAGTAAGGCAGTTCCTGAAATTCCTGTAGCTGCAGGTTCTGGCCGAGCAGGGCGCCTAAGACTTCGCTCAAAGCATGGTTCCAGGAGAACTCGGTGTAGTGGATAGGGGCGTCGCGGTCTGTGTAGGTACCCGAAGATTCTTCAATAATGGGACCGCCGTTGTTGAAGTAGGAGTACTGCACGCGAGTGAATTCATTGTCAAACATCCAGACGGTTGGGTGGAACTCTGCCAGGAAAAACGTGCCGCCGGGTTTCAGGTAATGCGCCACCACCTGGGCCCATTTCTCCAGGTCTGGTAACCAGCCAATAACGCCGTAGGACGTGAACAAAATATCAAACTGACCTTTCAGGTGCTGTGGCAGGTCATACACGTTGCAGCACACAAACTCCGCATCTAGCCCCATTTCTTCATTCAGTTGCCGCGCCAGCGCGATGGCCTCGTCAGACAAATCGACGCCGGTGACTTTGACGCCCAGCCGCGCCCAGGAGAGCGTATCCTGCCCGAAATGGCACTGCAGGTGCAGCAGCTTTTTCCCGCGCACATCGCCCAGCGCTTCCAGTTCCAGCGGGTTCAGGCTGTTTTTGCCCTGTTTAAAGGAAACCAGGTCATAAAAGGCGGAGTCTTTGTGTACGCCGGTGCGCAGGTTCCAGGCATGGCGGTTTATCTCAATGTAGTCGGCAGAGGCATCCATAAGTGACACTAGATGTTAGGTACAAGACAATAGACAGGTGAAAGTAAGTAATCCCCCGCTGTGACAGAGATCAATTCTTAATTACAGTCTAGAAATTTAAGTCCAGCGTCAAACGTCCACTTTAAAACGGAAAAGACAACTGCCCACCCTGGTGCTTGCCGTAGTTGAGGTTAGAGACCGTAATACCCAACAGGCGGACGGGTTTATTGGGGAAAGCCGGCGTGCGCAGCAGATCCAGGGCAATATCCAGGAGCACTTCTTCGGCGCGTACCGAGGAGAAAAAGGTCTTGCTGCGGGTGTTGTTCGTGAAATCGTGGTACTTGAGCTTGAGGGTGATGGTCTTGCCCGAGGCCTCCAGCCGGTGCAGGTCGTAGGCCACTTCCTCAGCCAGGCGCTGAAGTTCGGGCAGCATCTCCTCCTCGGTCTCCAGGTCCTGCCCAAAGGTGCGCTCCGAGCCGATGCTCTTCCGGATCCGGTTGGGTTCCACGGGTCTATCATCTTGGGCACGGGCGATCTGGTAGAAATAGGAGCCTGATTTCCCGAAGTGGCGGCGCAGGTCCATCTCGGAGCGGTTTTTCAGGTCGGCACCGGAATGGATGCCCAGTTGCTTCATCTTAGCGGCGGTGACATCACCAATGCCGTAGAACTTCTCAATGGGCAGCGCCTCCACAAAGGCCTCGGCCTCGTCTGGCAGCACCACCGTCAAGCCGTTGGGCTTGTTTTTCCCCGAGGCCACCTTGGCCAGGAACTTATTGAAAGACACGCCCGCCGAGGCCGTGAGCCGCGTCTCCTGCAGGATCTCGTTTTTGATGCGCTGCGCGATGAGCATGGCTGACCGCAGCCCGAACTTGTTTTCCGTCACGTCCAGATACGCCTCGTCCAGGGAGAGCGGCTCCACCAGATCGGTGTAGCGCAGGAAAATCTCCCGTATCTGCCTGGAGACCTGTTGGTAGACCTCAAAGCGCGTGGGCACCATGATCAGGTGCGGGCATTTCCTGAGGGCCAGCTGCGAGGGCATCGCTGAATAGACGCCAAACTGCCGTGCCTCATAGCTGGCCGCCGCCACCACACCCCGCGCCTTGGTGCCGCCCACAGCCACGGGTTTCCCGCGCAAAGCCGGATTATCGCGCTGCTCCACCGAGGCGAAGAAAGCGTCCATGTCTATGTGGATGATTTTGCGCAAAATGGCAGTCTCTGGCTAGTAAGAAAACATGGCCCAAAAGGCTTTTTAGACCTATTTTTGGGTACGGTGCAAGCCTTGCATAAATTTTTTCCTCCTGATTTTCAGACGAAAAACATTTGCAGGCTTTCCATTGTAAAATGAATCGTGAACTTGCGGCGTTAGTCTACGTACTGCGAAGTTAGCCTTTGAAACCTACTTGGGCTAGTCTGGCAGGTAGGTTCTTTTTATTTACCCTTAAATCCATACACCCTTAACCTCCTTAAACTATGAAAATCAAATCTTTACTGTCTCTTTTAGTGTGCGGTGTGGCTAGCCAGTTCATGATTGGTTGTTCTTCTGGCCAATACTATGACTTTAGCGCGCCCGCTACTACCTACCATAAAGCCGCTCCAGCATCTGCCACGGCCGCGCCGGCAGAAATCGTTGCTCCTGCGCAGGAGGCAGTCATTGCCCAGGCAGAACCTACTGAGGCTACTGCCCCCATTGCACCTGTAAATGCAAAGACTGCCCCAGCTCTGGAAGCCAACGCCGCTAAGCCCGTAGCCTCCAGAGAAGTGGCCCGTACGGCTCCTTTGACCTCTGCTGCGGTAGCGTCCGCTTTGGAAGCTAATCCGCACGTGAAATCATTGGCCAATGACCTGGCTTCGGCTAAAACCAAGAAGGATGTGAAAATGGCCACCAAAAAGATCATGCGCGAAGCCAAAGCCGTGAAAAAAGCCAACGCCATTAACCAGTACATCAAAATCGGTTTGATTCTGTTGGTGGCGGGTGCTTTGCTTTCCATCATCCCAGGTCTGGGTCTGGTGGGCGCATTGGCGGCCATCGTAGGTCTGGTGTTTATCCTGCTGGGCTTGCTTGAAATGTAAGCGGCTTAGCGCTAATCCTACAACAGCACAATCGGCACCGTCTGCAGAAGGCGGTGCCGATTCTTTTTTAGAGCCATTTAGACCAAAACAGCTCCTAAACAGAAACTTCAGTCATCGTGCCGATGCAGGTAATATATTACGTACCCCAGCGTGGTGAACGCCGCCCTGATGGTCCAGCCCAGCGGCCTGCCCCAGTTATCGGCCCAGAGAAGTAAGAAGTGGTTTGCCCCAAACGTGGCTACCAATAGGGAAACCAAACCAACCAGGAACATTCCTAATCCAATGAATTTCATGGGAGCGCTGAAGTTTATGTGGAAAATTGAATATAAGAAACGATGCTGAAACCGTCCACATTCCATAACTCCTGGTCAGAAAAATTTCAAACAGATTATATTAAAAGAATCGCCTTGGTTTTGGGCCTGTTTCTTTAAAAACAGGCCCAAAACCAAGGCGATTTGATTTGCTCTTTATCGGCCGAAAGGCCGGTTAACTATTTAGTTGTTGTATTGCTCCGGAACGCCGCCGGTGCCGGCTTGCGAGGGAATCCCCAGTTTGCGTTCGCGCTGCTGCTGGTAATGCTGGAACTGGGTCACGGAAAGCACGCCTTTCAAAGACTCCAGGCGAGTGGCGCTGATGAGGTCCATGGTGGCTTTGAGCTGGCGCGGATTGTTTTTGTGGTCTTTCTTGGCCTGCTCCAACTGCTGGATGCTGGTGAGGTTAATAGCAGTCACCTTGTTCACCTGCGCCGGATTCAGCTTCAGGTGTTGGGTCATGGTGCTGGTCATGGCTTTGGCGCGGGCCTCGGGGGTAACCGCCGGTGTCTGGGCCTGGCTTGTGAAAGTAGTGAAGGCCAAGGCCAGCAAAAAGATAATCCTCTTCATATGCGTAAATGGTGTTAATCTAGATTATGTGGGCATTTACAGCCTGGCCTCAAAAGCCAGTGGCCGCAAATTTAGTTCCCACCCATCTTGGGCAAAGATACAAATACCGGGCCAGCTTGCGTTGGCAGGTCAGTAATAAAAGCCGGTCGTGGGGCGCGGGGTTCCGCCAATTTAGTTTTATCTTTGAAGTCCCTGCGCTGCCATTTTAAACGCGTAAAATAGGGGACAAAGTCTTTTCAGATCATTTATTTAGCATGCCAGAAAACCATTTCAAGACGATTGCGGGGGAGCTGCAAGTAAACCAAAAGCAAGTAGAAGCAACTGTGGCTTTACTGGACGAGGGGGCCACCGTGCCCTTTATTGCTCGGTACCGCAAAGAAGTAACCGGCAGCCTTGACGAGGTAGCCATTGCCGCCATCCGTGACCGCGTGGAACAGCTGCGGGAATTGGACAAGCGCCGCGAGAGCATCCTGAAATCTTTGAGAGACCAGGAGAAACTCACCCCAGAATTGGAAGCCCAGGTGCTGGCCGCCGAGACCATGGCTGTGCTGGAGGATATTTACCTGCCGTTCAAGCCCAAGCGCCGCACCCGCGCCACCATTGCCCGCGAGAAAGGCCTGGAGCCGCTGGCGCAAAGGCTGTTTGAGCAAGCCAACATGGACGTTGCCTCAGAAGCCGCCGCGTTTGTGAGCGAAGAAAAAGAAGTAAAATCAACCGAGGAAGCCCTGGCTGGTGCCCGCGATATCATTGCCGAGTGGGTGAATGAGAACCCTGAGGCCCGTGCCAACATCCGGAATCTGTTTGAGAAGAAGGGCGTGTTCAAGGCGCGCGTGATTCCGGGCAAAGAGGAGGAAGGCCAGAAATACAAAGATTACTTTGAGTGGGACGAGCCCATTGAGAAAGCCCCATCGCACCGTATCCTGGCCATGCGCCGCGGCGAGAAGGAAATGGTCTTGATGCTGGATGCTCAGCCCGAGGAAGAGGCTGCGCTGTCTATCCTGGAAGACCAGTTCGTGACCGGCCACAACGCTGCCGCTGAGCAGGTGAAACTGGCCATTAGGGAGAGTTACAAGCGGATGCTTCGCCTGAACATGGAAACCGAGGTGCGCCTTTCCTCCAAGAAACGCGCCGATGAAGAAGCTATCCGGGTTTTTGCCGATAACTTAAGACCGATGCTCTTGTCTGCGCCGCTGGGCCAGAAACGCGTATTAGCCATTGACCCGGGTTTCAGAACCGGTTGTAAAGTGGTGGCGCTGGATGAGCAAGGCAAACTATTGCATTACGAAGCCATTTTCCCGCACAACGGAGCGCACCAGGCCACTACCGCCGGACAGCAGGTGATGGTGATGTGCCATAAATACCAGATCGAAGCTATCGCCATCGGGAACGGAACCGCCAGCCGCGAGACCGAGACCTTCGTGCGCGGCTTGGGCTTGCCCAACAACATCGCCATTATCATGGTGAACGAGAGCGGCGCCTCTATCTATTCCGCTTCAGACGTAGCCCGCGAGGAGTTCCCGGATCAGGACATTACCGTACGTGGTGCCGTTTCCATCGGTCGTCGTCTCATGGACCCCTTGGCTGAGTTGGTGAAGATCGATCCTAAATCTATTGGCGTAGGCCAGTACCAACACGATGTGGACCAGAATGCGCTCAAGCACAGCCTGGACGATGTGGTGATGAGCTGCGTGAACGCCGTGGGCGTAGAAGTGAACACTGCCAGCAAGCAGTTATTGACTTACGTTTCTGGTCTCGGGCCGCAGTTGGCGCAGAACATTGTAGACTACCGCAATCAGAATGGTCCGTTTAAAACCCGCAACGAGCTGCGAAAAGTAGCCCGCCTGGGTGACAAAGCCTTTGAACAAGCGGCCGGCTTCCTGCGCATCAGGGGCGGCAAGCACCCACTGGATGCCAGCGCCGTGCACCCTGAGCGTTATGCCTTGGTAGAGCAGATGGCCAAAGACCTGGGCGCCACCGTGGAAGACCTGCTCAAGAATGCCGACCTCCGCAAGAAAATAGACCTGAAGAAATATGTGTCTGACACCGTGGGGCTGCCTACCCTGCAGGACATCATGAGCGAACTTTCCAAACCCGGCCGTGACCCGCGCGAAAGCTATGAGGTGTTCAGCTTCACCGAGGGCGTGAACGAGATCAAAGACCTTCGCCAGGGCATGAAACTGCCAGGCATCATCACCAACATCACCGCCTTCGGGGCGTTTGTAGACATTGGGGTGCACCAGGACGGTCTGGTCCACGTGAGCCACCTGTCTGACCGTTTCGTGAGCAATCCACATGAAGTGGTGAAAGTAGGGCAGAAGGTAGAAGTAACCGTGTTGGAAGTGGAAGTAGGTCGCAAACGCATTGCGCTCTCCATGAAATCAGATCCGCAGGCCGCAACTGCCAGGCCAAGCCGTGGCAATAATGACCGCAAGCCGGGGAACACCGGAGGCAGCAATCGCCGTGACGCTCCGGTAGAAGAGGAAGACATGGCTACCAAACTTAACAAGTTGAAGAACATGTTCCGGTAGACTTTAGATTATAAACAAAAAGGCCAGTGATTTTCACTGGCCTTTTTGTTTTGGGTGCTTTTAGGAAAAGGTGGCTCTAAACGGAATATCTCTAATTGTCTACTCCCCTTATAAGGCTTGAAAAAGGAAGCACGGTACTTGATTGTCCCCCTTTGAAGGGGGTAGGGGGATGACAAGGACGTTTCATGAACCCTTCACTTCTGTTAACGCAAGGGCAACCACAAGGGATTGCCCCTACATTTCGAGTATGCCAAGATCTGCAAGAGTAATCATCCCGGGCCTTCAAAAGGGGGGGACGGAATGCGTGGGAAGGTCTTGAGCCTCTACTTAGCCTGCGCTGAGGAGGCCCTTTTAGATTTGATCAACTCCATGGTGAATTCCAAGTCTACATCCCGCTTCTGGATAAGGTCCTGCGCAGTGTACTCAACCGGGTAATCAGGCAGGATGCCTCGGTCTTTGTGGGGGTAGCCAGATACGGCCATAAAGTAGTTCCATTGTGGGACGGCTAGTTCCAGGTCTGTATTTGGCAGTTTCACGGGCACATGGAAACCGCTGGTGTTGCCGTAATAGCCGCCGCCGGTCTCGCGGCCTATAAAAGTAGCGCGCTTGTGGTGGTGGGCTATGGCGCAGAATTCTGAGGTAACCGAAAAACTGTACCCATCTGTAAGGATGTAAACCTCACCTTTGAAAGGGTTCTTCTGGGGTTTCTGTTCCCGCAGCGTTTTCTTGAACCGGAAGGTGAAATTGCCACCCTTGGTCTTGGAAATGAGCCTGCGGTAAAGAGGGTACATGCCAGGTAGCCAGATAATGTTCTTTTCAAACGTGAACTTCTCTTTCTTGGGCACCAGCATGCTGTCATAGTACCTGAACTTCTTATCAGTAAGGTAAGAGTACAGCAGGGCGCCCCATTTGTCAATGCCGCCTTCGTTTCCTCGTAGGTCGATGATGAGGTGTTGGGTGTTCTTTGCGTTCATCTGCCAGAAAATGTCTTTCATTACCTTCTCCACATCCATCTCGTTCTTATAGATGTTGAAGTTGTCTATAGACAGCAAGGCGGTATTCTGGTCTTTGTAGGCTACCCTAATGGGCGGCTGCTTGGGCTTTTCCCTTTCTTTTTCCAGCTTCTGGATGGTTTCTAGGGTAACGGCCGGCACTTGCGCGGTCTGTACGGAAGAACTGCCCGGGGCCCGGAAAGCAATCTCATAGCTACGAGAGGCGCCAATGTACGTGCCGTAGTAGAAGGGTAAGAACTTATCCAGCGAGAGCCATTTCACGGCCTGGCTGTTGCCATCAGAAAAGAAAACGGTGGGCAGAAGTTTCTCCACCATTTTCTCGGTGGGCAACCCGTTGATGGAGACAATCTCAGCTCCCACCGGGATAGCGGAGGTGCCTGCCATGTTGTACACCAGGTGCCCCTGCTTGCCCGTGAAGTGCAGTTCCAGCGGAAAGAGTTGGTCCAGGTTGTAATAGTATTGGCCATGTTTCCGCTCGCGGGGCATCCACTTTACGTGCCCATCTTTCAGGGCCACGATGAGCGGCGTGGCAGCCACAAAGAACTCCTGCTGGGTCATGGGCCGGTTAAGGGTTTTGGCCACACTGTCAAACAGCGCCTCAAAGCGATCTTTGGAGGTGTAGCGATACATGCCGGGGTGCGCTTCATCCAGCACCTGGTGCATGAAGTGGAGATCCTCCTGTAACTGGGCCGGCGTGAACTGTTGCGTGGCGGCGGGCGCAGTGGGGTTTGTCTGGCTCAGGCCCGGATAAGAGCCCAGCATGAACAGGGAAAATAGACAGCGTTTCAAGAATGTAGATTTCATAGGTTTTAACTGATTGAACGCTGCAAACCTACATGGCCCTAAGACGCGAATCGTCTGGCCCGCTAAGTTCAGACTTGTTTAAAGAGGTGTTTCTATCTAATCCGCTAAGTTCAGACGGCCTTCTGCGTGGGTTTTGATGTATTCAGACGGCGTCTTTCCGGTCTGTTTTTTGAAAACGGCGTTGAAAGTGGCTTTTGAGTTAAACCCGGCCTCCTCGGCCACGGCCAGGTTGGTGAAGTGCCTGAATTTTGGGTCCACCAGCATGAGTTGGGCCTCGGCTACCCGGTATTGGTTGATGAAATCATAGAAGTTCTTGCCCAGCCGGTAGTTGATGATCTGAGAAAGGTGGTGCTTGGAGACGCCCAGCTTCTCGGCCAGTTCCTGGATGGTGAGGGTGGGCTGCAAATATGGCTTCTCAGTTTCCATAAAGGAAAGCAGTTGCTCCAGGTACAGCTGACCGTCTTCTTCTTTTAAAGCAGATTTCTGGTATTTAGGCCCTAAGCCCGAAGGAGCGGCATCGCCGGCAATTTCCTGGTGGGTTTGCAATACGGGAGCAGGCACGGGCTCCGGGAGAATAGCCACGGTTTCTGAGAAGACCGGAGGCGCGGAGGTGAAAATGCGGGGCTGCGAAAGGGTCTTGTACCCGATCCAGTAAATAAGGGTGATCACCCCGAAGTAGTGGAGGTGGTAGCGGTAAATCTCGGTGACCACGGGAACGTCCCACTTCTTCGCGTAGAAGGAAACCGTGGCCACCGCCACAATAATGAGCATGAAGAAGAGGAACTGCCGAAGCCATTGCAACCTGATCTTTTCCAGCTCAGAAAACGCCTCCATAATCCTGGCTCGGTACCGTTTGAGCACCCCTAAGGAAAGGATTACATAGAAAATAACCATGGCCAGGGCCAACTGCCCAATAAACCCGAAATCATCTTTAGAAGCCAGTTCAAAGTCATTGAGGTAAGCAATTTTCTCCTCCCGGCTTTTCAGGTAGTAAGGCAAAAGGTTTAAAAACACCAGCACCGCCGGGGTGAAATGAATGGCATCCAGCCGGCGCAGACGCGGTCGTTCATGGGTGAGTTTAACCGTAAACAGGTAGATGAGTGGTGCAAAAAGCATGGGCAATAGCCAGCTTACCTTGCTCAGGTGCGGGAACGTGAGGAAAAAGTCACGGGTATCAAAGGCCACCAAAACAGACTGCAGCGAGATAAGCAGAATAAGGGTAGCCAGCAGCCGGTTTGCCAGTTGGTTTGCCTTACGGGTGGCTAACAGGAAAGCCAAAACCAGGCCCTGTACCGCTCCGCCCACTAAAATAATCTGTACCGTTTGGGTAGACATCGCCTTTTATGCTTTACCTACCCAAATTAATCAAAAATCCCGGAAGATGATTCCTGCTTTTCTGTCAATTCCACTTAAGGTTATTGGTTGGTCACTTTCCTCTTTGGGACCCGTATAGAAAGGCTGGAGCAATCCGCAAAGCTGGCCTTTTGGCGCTACCTGATCAATATCACAGGCTTAGCAGCACGGAAGAGGCTAAATATTACCTATGTGCAATTCATTTGTTGTTTGCCTGCAAAACCTGTTTTCCTCAAATAAGTTAATAGAATGATGAAGGTTGCCCTAGGGGCTATCCAGATAAGCCTTCCCGCGCCCTGTTAAGGCCATACAAAAGACAACCTTAAAAAATGGAGACTGAGTCTTACCTGCAAATGGAAACCGACCGGCTGCACCTGCTTCTGGTGCTGCACTGGCAAGGTTTTGTGCCCAGTGATGCCTACCGCGACGGCATGACCGAGGCTTTGCAGGTATCCCGTAAGACCAATCTCCAGAGTTGGGTCATGGACATGAAGCACATGAAAGTCATCCGGCAGGCCGACCAGGAATGGACCTTAAATACCTGGTTTCCGCAGTTCCAGTTACTGGGAATCAAACGGTTGGCTTTCGTGATCTCAGACGATATCTTCAACCAGATGGCGGTCAGTAGCATGGTGGCCACGCTCCGGCCCAAGTTACACGCCGAGGTGGAGTACTTCCAGGAGTTGAACTCCGCCATGCGGTGGGCCCAGGAAAAGACCTCCGGACTTAGCGATTTTGGTCTGTTTTCCGTAAAATAGCCCCAAAACGATATTCCATCCCGCATGAACATCCGCAAAAAAGTAAAAGTGATTCTTCCCCTGGAAGGTGGCCGCTTTGTGGCCTTAGGTGTATTTGTGAAAGCCGCCGAGCAGGCGCAGTGGTCAGACCAGGAAATCCAAACAGTGATAGACGAGGTGGTGGAGGCTGAGGAAGCCGAGGCCTTATCCATTCTGCAATCGTACACCGAATCCTAACCGACTTTCTGCCATGCCGCTAAGCCCCAAACTGGAAGCCAAACTGAACAAAACCTTCGCGCCGGAGAGCCGCGTGGACGATGTGTACTCCGGCAACGACATCACCTTCATCACAGACAAGCAGGGCCACCCCATCACCTTATATATAGGTAAACGCAAGTCAGACGGCAGCATCACCGGCGAGCGCTATGTGCGCCGCCTCAAGTTTGAGGCCGATGGCATCACGCTCAAATCCAGCCACTGGGATGCCAAAGGCAAAGTCACCCGTTTCTGATTCAGGGCCGTTTTCAGGAAAGCGGCCCTGAAACGGTCGCTCTCCTTTATTCTTTATAAATCCATCTTACTTCAGGAATTCCCAATTCTTTCCAGATTTCCCGCCGTATTTGCGGGCAAACCCCACGGCCATGAAAATACTGGTGATTGAAGACGAACCCCAGATGCTGGACACGCTGGTGCGCTCCTTAAAGCAGGAACAGTACCTGGTAGAAACCGCCACCGATTATGACAGTGCGCTGGAGAAAGTGGGCGTGTACGCCTATGACTGCATTCTGCTGGACATCAATCTGCCCGGCGGCAGCGGCCTGGAGATTCTGGAGGAACTCAAAAAGCAGCAGAAAACCGAGGGCGTGATCATTGTCTCGGCCCGAAACTCCGTGGATGACAAAATCCAGGGCCTGGAGCTGGGCGCCGATGATTACCTGCCCAAGCCGTTCCACATGGCCGAGCTGCACGCCCGCGTGAAATCTGTGCTGCGCCGAAGGAAGTTTGACGGCCAGCATCTGCATCAACTCCAGAACGTGCAGATTGACCCCGATAAGCACCAAGTGTGGGTGGCGGGCCAGGAGCTGGTGCTCAACCGCAAAGAGTTTGATATCCTGCTGTACCTGGTCACGAACAAAGACCGGCTGGTGAGCAAAACCGCCTTGGCCGAGCACGTCTGGGGCGACTACATTGACCAAGCTGATAACTACGAGTTCATCTACTCCCAGATTAAGAACCTGCGCAAGAAACTCAAAGACTGCGGGGCCGGAATAGAAATTCAGGCCATTTACGGCATCGGGTATAAACTGGTGGCGGCATGAAACTGCTCAACTACGCCACCTCTTACTTTGCGGGGCTGCTGCTGGTGGTGATCTCCGGGTGGGCGGCGCTCTTCTACTTCAACATGCTGGACGAGATCTATGACAGCATGGACGACGGCCTGGAGAACCAGAAGATCCTGGTGGTGCAGAAAGCCACCCGGGACAGCACCGTGCTTCGGCAGAAAGAATTTGAGGCCGGGTATTTCAGCATCAAGGAGATTCCGTTCACCTTGGCCGTGCACCGTAAAGACCGCTACCAGGACACACTCATGTACATGCAGAACGAGCAGGACTTTGAGCCCGTACGCATGCTCACCACCGTGTTCCGGAAAGAAGACCAGTACTATGAATTGCGCGTGATCACCTCCATGGTAGAGGAAGACGACCTCATTGAAGACTTGCTCTATTCGCTTCTCTGGCTGTACCTGGGTTTGGTAGGCAGCATTCTGGTACTCAATAACCTGCTCCTGAAACGCATCTGGAAACCTTTCTACCACATTCTGCAGCGCCTGCAAAGTTTCCGGCTGGAAGAGGCCAAAACGGTGCCGGTGCAGAAAACGAACATAGAGGAGTTCCAGCTCCTGAACCAGACCGTGGAGAAGCTGTTGCAGCAGAACGTGGCCACCTACCAGAACCAGAAAGCCTTCATTGAAAACGCCTCCCACGAGTTGCAGACCCCGCTAGCCATCAGCCTGAACAAACTGGAACTCCTCGCCGAGAGCCAGCCGCTGCAGGAAGACCAGTTGCAGCAGATTGGGTCTGTGATGGAGAACCTGGAGCGGCTTACCCGAATGAACAAAACCCTGCTCTTGCTGTCCAAGATTGAGAACCGGCAGTTTGCGCAGGAAGAACCGGTGCCCCTGGAAAAGCTTCTGCAGAAGACCTTGCTTGATTTTGAGGATCAGCTAAGCTATAAAGACATTTCCGTGGATTTGCAGGTGCAGGAAAACGTATCGCTGCAGATGAACCCAGATTTAGCCGCCATGCTGGTGGTGAACCTGGTCAAGAACGCCATCGTGCATAACGTGAACGGAGGCTTTCTTCGCATCGGGTTGTCTAAACAGGAACTCACGGTAGAAAACGCCGGGCAGGAGGCGCAGCTGGACGGAGCAAAAGTTTTCACCCGTTTCTACAAAGAGACCTCGGCGGCGACTTCCACCGGGTTGGGGTTATCCATCGTGAAAGCCATCTGTGACTTGTATGGTTTCCGGGTGGCGTATGGTTACTGGCAGGGCCACACGTTTACGGTTACTTTCCAGAATGCCGTGGCATCGGTTTAGAGGCCGTTTTTAGAAAACAGCGCCTGAAACGCTTCTGCTTCATCGTCTTAAATGGGTGTATGAATCTTCAAAATTTTTCTCTTTCCTTTTAAGATTCCCAATTCTTTCCTGTTTCGGGTCTGACCTTTGGCTTACAATAACTTGAGAAGCTAACCTTTAGACCTATGAAAAAAGCAATGATTTTAGCCATGCTGCCCGCAGCCTTCACCTTCTGGAGCTGCAACCAGCACATCACGCCTACGCAAATGCCTTCTCTGGTTCAGAATGCCCTGCAAGTGAAATTCCCGGCCGCCAAAGACGTTGAATGGGAAAAAGAAGGCAACCTCTACGAAGCTGAGTTTACCATGGGGACGACAGAACATGCGGCTTTGGTGAACCCCGCCGGCCAGGTGGTGGCCCATAAACAGGATATCGTGGCCTCAGAACTTCCGGCCCCTGTTTTGGCGGCCGTGCAGCGCGATTTTAAGGCTTACCTCCTGGATGACCTTGAGAAGGTGGAGCAAAACGGGAAGGTGCTGTACCAGGTGGAGTTGGAGAACAGCAACGGCGACCTCAAAAAAGTGTACGACGCCAACGGCAAGTTAGAGGAGACCGCTTTCTGGGATTAGCCAGCCAGGTTGAAAGGACCCGTTTTCAGGGCCATTTAATAAAATCGACTCGTAAATACCTTTTAATAATCAGCAGGATTCCAGACGAGGCATTCCTGCGCATTTATCCATCAAATAAAGAACCTAGATATGAAACGTTTTCAGATAATATGCCTGAGTTTGTTGCTGTCTGTGGCAGCCATGGCCTGTGACAATAGCACTGCGCAGGGTTTAGCGCCCGAAAAACCTAAAAAGGCCAAAAAGAAGAAAACCCTGGAGCCCGCGTCGGCGGCGGTGCAGGTAAACCAGAAATGGGAGGTGCCCGAGATCCTGCGTGAGGTGTCTGGCATTGCGTTCCTGGGCGACGGGCGTTTTGCCTGCGTGCAGGACGAGGCCGGCGTGATCTTCGTCTACAACACCAACACCAACCAGATTGAAAAGCAGGTAACCTTTGGGGCCGCCGGAGACTATGAGGGCATTACGCTGGTAGGCAATACCGCTTACGTGGTGAGAAGTGACGGACACTTGTTTGAAGTGGGCAATTGGCAATCTGTAGCGCCGCAGATAAAAGAGTATTCCACTTCGCTCACCGAGGCCCACAACGTGGAATGTCTCACCTATGACGCGAAACAGAACCGGTTGCTGCTGGCCATCAAAGGCGAAGAGCCTGGCGTACCAGATTTCAAAGGCGTGTACGCGTTTGACCTGGGCTCAAAATCCTTATCGGCGGAGCCCATCTTCAGGCTGAACCTGAAAGATCCCCAGTTGCCCCAGGGAAAGGCCAAAACCCTGAGCAAAGGCTGGCAGCCCTCCGAGATAGCTATTCACCCGGTAACCGGGGATATCTACCTCACCGAGGCCTCTAATCCGCAGTTGTTTATCCTGAACCATGACGGCAGCATCAGGAAGCGGCACAAACTGGACGATGCAGCTTTCTACAAACCAGAGGGGATTGCGTTCAGCCCTTCGGGTGAGTTGTTCATCTCCAACGAAGGCAAAAAAGAGCCCGCCAATATTCTGCGGGTGAACCTTGCCCAAACAAGATAAGCTCTTTTGCTGTTCTACCCTCTAAAACCTGCGCGTTATGATTTTAGATAGAAACCTGAAGTGGGAGGTCATTGTCCATTACACCTGGAAAAGCATGCTGTATTACCTGCTGCTCTCGGTGGCGGTGTTCCTGCTCCATGATTATTTTGATGTGCTGAAACTGCATTTGCCGTTCAGTACCCTTACCGCTTTGAGTACCGCCCTGGCTATTTTTCTGGGTTTCAAGAACAGCAATGCCTATGAACGGTGGTGGGAGGCCCGCCAGATCTGGGGGCAGTTGGTGAACAGCAGCCGTTCCTGGGCCCGGCAGGTCATAACCATGATCATCCCCACCGACCCGCAGAATGCCGAACTGGTGAAGAAGCTGCAGTATCGCATGGTGTATCGACACCTGGCGTTTGTGCACGGCCTGCGGGTTTTCCTGCGCAAGCCAAAGCCCTACAACAGCACCCGGCAGGAGGAGATCTTCGAGGAGACGAACGAGTACACAGACACCGTAGCCTTTCTCTCCCCGGAGGAGTACGAGGCTTTCTGGCATAAAAACAATCCACCCAATTACCTGCTCAACGTACAGGGCGATGACTTGAAGGAGGCTTTCCAGCGGGGCTGGCTCTCAGATTACCGGTTTGTGCAACTGGAGCAGACGCTGGTGGAGTTCAACAACATCCAGGGCCGGAGCGAACGGATCAAGAACACGCCTTTTCCGCGGCAGTACAGTTTCTTCTCCAGGGTGTTTGTGTTCATCCACGCCTCGCTGCTGCCCTTCGTGTTTGTGGAGGAGATCGGGTGGGCCAGCATCCCGGTGTCGGTGATCATCTCCTTCGTGTTTCTGTGCCTGGATTTGGTGGGCGAACGCATGGAAGACCCGTTTGAGAACCGCCTGGAAGATGTGCCACTCACCCAACTTTCGCTGTCCATTGAAACCAACCTCAAAGAGCACTGGGGCGATAAGAACTTCCCCCAACCCAAGGACCTGAAGCAAGGCATAATGCTGTAGCCCGGCGTTCGTTTTCATGAGGCTTTTATTTAAAAGAGGTTCTCCCGTTTCAGGCGTGTTTTCTCCAAACCGCGCCTGAAACGGGAGAACCTTTTTTGTCATCAATCTGCAGGGTAGCCTCAGAACCGTTCCTTGCTCACGGTTCTTGCCGGGGCTATTTGGGTGAGAATGGCCTGTCCGGTAATGAGCAGTCCCACAATGAAATGCGGCTCCCAGATGTAATCATGGAAGAAAAACAGCCACGGAGACAAAGCCAGAAACAACCCAATGGCCAGGTCACTCATGAGGTGCGCCGACATGGGAATCACTTTCATGGCCCCGGTCTCGTTGCGGGTCATAAGGGCCTGCACCAGAATGAGAGTACCCACCCCAATGGGGATGTAACTTTCTATCCCGCCCCGGTAAAAGCCAAACAGCCACGGAGAGGCAATCAATAAGATAGCAATGAAATAATCCATGAAACCATGGATAGTGGATGGGATAATCCGCATAAGAACCTCCTTCTTTTAAACCTATAAACAACTCTATTTTTATACGGGGAAGAAATGAGATGGCTTGTAGTGTTTTGACTGATTTTTAAGAAGTTACAATTCGGTAAGTACGGTTTGTGAGGAAAAACTTCTTCTTTTCAACTCTGATTTACAGCCAAGGATAAGCTTTGTATCCCTATCATAATTAGCGTGGTGCTAGGGTGGCGCGTGGAAGAGATGCAGGGTTGCCATCGCATGAAGCCTCATGGTAGTCCTCTGCTCAGATAGAAGCATCCACCCCGTGGTGAATGCCGGACCCTTACACCCCTAGCCTATGGCCCAGAAAAAATCATTTGCCCTGCGCATGATCGCAGATATGATGAAAGCCTTGGTGAAGTGGGCCGCAGGTGCGTTCAGAAGTACCAATGGCCAGATTGAATGGATTGTGCAAAGCGCTTAAAAGATCGGGCCGATGGCCTAAGTCCCTGCCAGATTCCTCAAACGAAGAAGCACCTCCAGACCAGCACGCTTTTTGACAGCTCTTTGGGAAGCAGCACACCGTTTCAGGGCTGATTTCCTGAAAATAAACCTGGAACCCAAAATGGGATTATATTTTGCCTGTTTTCCTCTGAGCCTGCGCTGGCCCAAACCAGAGCAGGCTTATTTTTTTATAGTATAAAAACCGCTGATAATAAGGGATCTTACATAGCGGCATTAAAAGGATTTTAGATAACTTATGCCATAGTTTATGCGCTTAGACTATTGAGAACCTCATCTTACAATCTAAACAACAGCACTATGGACTACGAAGTGAAACCAGCAGAGGGAAGGCTAGGAATCCTCATTCCGGGCTTGGGCGCCGTCGCGACCACGTTCATCGCCGGGGTGGAGGCCGTGAAGAAAGACTTGGCCAAACCGGTGGGCTCGCTCACCCAAATGGGCCGCATCAGGTTAGGGAAACGCACTGAGAACCGACACCCGCTCATCAAAGACTTCGTGCCGCTGGCGGAACTGTCTGATATAGTGTTTGGGGGCTGGGATGTGTACTCTGACAACGTTTTTGAGGCCGCCGTCAACGCCAGGGTACTGGAGCCCATGCTGCTGCACGCCGTGAAGCCCGAACTGGAGCGCATAGTGCCCATGCAAGCGGTTTTTGACAAAGCCTATGCCCGCAACCTGGTTGGGACCAACGTGAAAGAAGGCGCTGACAAGATGGAGCTGGCCGAGATGCTGATGGAAGACATCCGCAACTTCAAGGAGATCAACAACTGCGACCGTCTGGTCATGGTGTGGTGCGGCTCCACTGAGATCTACATTGAGCACGCCGAGGTGCATGAGACGCTTGCCGCTTTTGAAGAGGGACTTCGGCAAAGTGATCCGCGGATTGCCCCGAGCATGATCTACGCCTACGCGGCCCTCAAAATGGGTGTGCCCTTCGCGAATGGCGCCCCTAACCTCACGGTAGATATTCCCGCCATGGTGGAGCTGGCCAAAGAAAACGGCATTGCCATCTCCGGCAAGGACTTCAAGACCGGGCAGACCCTGATGAAGACCATCCTGGCGCCGGGTCTGCACGCCCGTGCCTTGGGCGTGAAAGGCTGGTTCTCCTCCAACATCCTGGGTAACCGCGACGGGTTGGTTTTAGATGCCCCTGAGAACTTCAAAACCAAAGAGGTCTCCAAACTGAGCGTTTTGGACGAGATATTCAAGCCGGAATCCAACCCCGAGCTGTACGGCGATATGTACCACAAGGTACGCATCAACTACTACCCACCGCACGGCGACAACAAGGAAAGCTGGGACAACATCGACATCTTCGGCTGGCTAGGGTACCAGATGCAGATCAAGATCAACTTCCTGTGCCGCGACTCCATTCTGGCTGCGCCTTTGGTACTTGACCTGGCCTTGTTCACGGATCTGGCGCAAAGAGCCGGTATGTCTGGCATCCAGGAGTGGCTGAGCTTCTACTACAAGTCGCCCCAGACCGCTGAGGGACTGGCTCCGGAGCATGACATCTTCAAGCAGTTGATGAAACTGCAGAATACCCTGCGTCACCTCATGGGCGAGGACCTGATCACCCACCTGGGTCTGGACTATTACCAGGACCTGGTAGATACCTTATAATTCTAGCGTATGGGTAGCCAAACGCCAGGTCAAATCCGCGGGGCAAAAATGATAGAAAGAGGGCATTGCTAAGAAAAAGGGCACAATTGCTTGCCTGATTAGCCATTTAGGCAACTATTGCGTATGAGTGCTCACAGGATGGATGCGGTTCCACTTTCCAGGCAGCCACAAGACTTTCAGAGCCCATAGGCTGGCAGACGGGAAAGTGCTTAGAAGCCCTAAAGTGAAGTGGGCTCAGGGCTGCATCCACCGCTTTCTTCCATTTTTGATTTACGTAAAGCTAAATTAGATGCTCACCTTTTTAAAGGCGCAGACGGCCTCTATGACCGCCACGGTAGTAGACTTTCTGGTGACCGTACTGGCTGTGGAGTTGTTAGGGGCTTGGTATGTGCTGGCCACTGTTTTGGGAACCGCCTCGGGCGGGATCACGCATTTTGCCCTGGGCCGGGAATGGGTTTTTCACGCCGAGGATGCCAGTTTGCTGGTGCAGGCTTCCAGGTACTTCATCATCTGGATGGGGAGTCTGTTTCTGAATGCCGCCGGTGTCTTCGTGATCACGCATTACTCCGGGGTAAGTTACCTTATCTCAAAAGTCATTGTCTCTATTCTGGTGGGGGTTGGCTACAATTACCTCATGCAAAAGAAGTTCGTTTTCAAAAAGGACACCACATACAGCTAATCCCTTGACCTTGCACCCATGGAAGCAACCGGAGAAAAAATGAAGGTAGATTCTACTTTTGAGAAAAAGAAAGGCACCGGCGAGAAAGCCTGGAAGGTGTTTCTGCAGCAGGGAATCTATAAAATAGTCAATCCCTTTGTGCGGCTCCTCATCAGGCTGGGCTTTACGCCCAACGCCGTTACCACCACCGGTTTTATCCTGAATGTGGGGGTGGCCATCATCTTTGTGGTTGGCGGGGAGAGCGAGAACCGCAATGACTTTTCCTATGTGGGCTGGGCCGGGTTCCTGATCATGATGGCCGGTTTGTTTGACATGCTGGATGGGCAGGTGGCACGCATGGGCAACATGGGCTCTACGTTCGGGGCGTTGTATGACTCGGTGCTGGACCGCTACAGTGAACTCATCATGTTCTTGGGCATCTGCTATTATCTCATGGCCCACCATTATTTCCTCAGCTCGCTCTTCGCTTTTATTGCCATGATTGGGTCTATGATGGTGAGTTACACCCGCGCCCGCGCCGAGGGGTTAGGAGTGGAGTGCAAAGGCGGTTTCTTTCAACGGCCCGAGCGGGTGGTGTTGATTGCCCTGGCGGGGATGTTCTGCGGCCTCACGGCTTACCTCATTGGCGGCGACTACAAGCTGCGCGTACCGGGTCTGCCTTTCCACATCTTTGAGACCATGTCTGTGTTCACCATTCCCATCACGGTGCTGGCCATCTTTACCAATGTCACCGCGTTCACCCGTCTAATGGAAGCCCGCAAAGCCCTTGAACTGAAAGAGAAAAATCAGGCCTTGAACCAATAGGCACCCGGCGGAAGTATCCTTTTCAACTTCAGAACTAAGCTAAAAAGCGTTTGGGGCCCGTTTTCTGGAAAACGGGCCCCAAACGCTTTTTAGCTTAGTCACCTATGTGGCGGGTTGGCGTCAACAGTTCCAGCATGGGTTCACCGTCCCGTCTGGGAAGGGGAAAGCCCAGCAACTCGGCCATGGTGGCGGCCACGTCTACCTGCGAGCGGGGCTTGGAGGCCACCGTGCCGGGTTTCACATCAGGGCCCAGCATGAGCAGGCTGATGTGGCGGCAACCCTCGCAGCTGTCTCCGTGGTCATCAAAGCGGTCGCCCAGGTGGCGGCCGTGGTCGTTGGTGATGAGCAGGGTGGTGTTGTTGCGGTAATTGGGCTGTTTCTGGAGCCATTTCCATAAATCGGCCACTAGACGGTCGCTTTGTTTGATGGCTTTGATGTAACCGTCCCAGTTACCTTCGTGCGCCTCAGAGTCGGGCTCGCGCAGGTTAATCAGCACCAGTTTGGGTTTGTGCTGGGTGAAAACCTGTTTGGCTACCCTGATGGTGGTGGTGTCTGGGCGGTAACCGGAGTTGAGGCCGTTGTTCCCGCTGCTGGTGGAGGGCGCGAACTTAGCGGCTTCGTCTGAACTGTAGGTGCGGGCCAGGATCTCCAGTTTGTCTTTGCTGGTGATGACCCAGGCATCGGTGGCAGGGGCGCCGGTGTGCTGGCGGTAATAATGGAAAACGGACGGAAGCTTAGGCAACTCGCCGCCGGTGTTCCTGATCTGCTGGTAATGGCCGGTGGTAAGGGCAACGTGCCCCGGGTTGGTCTTGGTAACACCCTTGTTATAGAATTTGGGGTGGAAAACGCCTTTAGGTGCCAGTTCCCGGGCCATGTGCGGAATGTTGCTGAACGAAGCGTCTCCCCAGGAATCTGAATACCGCACTCCGTCAATCACCACCAGCACCACGTTCTGGGTGGCGTAGGTGCCGCTGGGCTGAAGTACAGCGGAAGCGGGCTGCGGTACCACGGCCGCTTTCTGTTCTGAAACAATAGGTCTTTGCTCTGAGGCAAAGGTTGGGTTAGACGGTTGGCAGGATGAACTCAGCAACAAGCCAGAAAAGACAGAATGCAGTAGGAGACGAATAATCATGTAGTGCTCAAAGGTTTAAAGCCTGCTTTTACGGATACAGCAGGTATCGGGCTCTCACTTTTTTGAAATAAGATAATTCATCGGCCCAGGCCGAGATGATGTCTTTGGGTTGGTCGCCTGCCTGCAGACGCTGGCGGGTGACATCGGTTTTCCAGAGGCCGTCCAGGCGGGTATTCTTCCACTCCAGTTGGGTAGGATACAGCGCTTTCAAGGCATGGATAATGTACACGGTGGCCTTCGCCGACTCAAACTTATTGCGGTCCGTGACAATGGCCTGGGCGCCGTAGCAGGCCTGGCCTACGAACTTGGGCGGATAGATCCGGATGCCGTCTACCACGCTGTCTGGCTTGAACTGCACGGGCTTGAAGGTGACGCCCGCCAGTTTGTAGCTGTTGAGTTGCCGGGCCAGTTTCTCACCGTCCATCCAGGGCGCGCCTATGAACTCGAAAGGCTGCATGGTGCCCCTTCCCTCCGAGACATTGGTGCCTTCCAGAATGCAGGTGGCCGGGTACAGGGTGGCAGTGGTGAGGTTGATCATGTTGGGCGAAGGCTTGACCCAGGGCAGACCGGTTTGGTCAAACCACTGGCCTCGGCTATAGCGGCGCATGGGCACCACCATGAGTTCGGCTTGGGGCAGTTTTTTTGCTTTTCGCTCGCCGTTGAACATGCGGGCCAGCTCGCCTACCGTCATGCCGTGGGTAATGGGCAGGAAATTAGGGCTGGTTACGGGTTCATTCGCGTTTTTGCCTATCCCACCGTCCACGTAGAGGCCGGTGATTGGGTTAGGCCGGTCCAGCACGATCATCAGTTTCTGGTTCTCGGCGGCGGCCTCCATCACAGCCTGCATGGTAGCGATGTAGGTATAGTAGCGGGCGCCCACATCCTGTATATCGAAAATGAGCACGTCCACGTCTTTGAGCATCTCGGGCGTGGGTTTGCGCACGTTGCCGTAGAGCGAGATGACCTTGAGGCCCGTCTTTTTGTCCACATCGTCAGAGACGTGGGTATCAGCCTCGCCCCGGATGCCGTGCTCCGGGCTGAACAGTTTCACCACCTTTACATCTGGGCGGGCGTGCAGCAGGTCCACAATATGGCCTTTGTCTGGCATGACGCCGGTATGATTTGTGAGGATGGCCACGCGGCGGTTCTGGATAAAAGGAAGGAACTCGGGCGTGACCAGCCGCTCAATCCCGATGATGATCCTGTCCTCGGGAACGGCTGCTTTGGCTCCTTTCCGGGCCTGGGAAAAGGCCGGGGAGAGCACCAGAAAGAAGAGACACAGAAGGCAGATTACACGGGAGGGCAGAAGTCGGATCATAAGGCCAATATAGCAAAGTTGCTGGTTTTTATCTCCTTATCTGCGCCCCTGTTTTACAGCCGATTTTCTAAAAATGGCCCTGAAAGGCAGATAGTAAAAATTACAACCCGTCGCCGTACCGGAAATTGGCGTTCACGGTCACGGGCAGTTTGCCTTGCGGGGTGAGCTCGCCGGTGAGCAGTCTGGCCGCCGCCGCCTGTACTGCCGGTAATTGCTGGTAGCCCACCACCAGTGCTGTAGCTTGGTTCACGTCTTCAAAGCGGTTCAAAGTGTAAGCATTGTCAAACAGCACCACCACGCTTCTTTTCTTCCGGATGAGTTCGTTCACCAATGCGCGCTCCTGCGGGCTGAAACCTAGGTTATTGCTGGGCCTGATGCTGGGTCCGTAGATACTGATGAGCAGCAGATCGTACTTGAGCAATTCCTTCCGGAGTTTCTCCAGGTCTTTTTTGTTCGTTCGGCGGGGCAGGAAGAAGTCTTTGGTGGTGAGTTTGGTTTTGATCTGTTTCTGGAAAAACGTGCTCTTGGTGCCGCCCACGGCCAGGCTGGCCACTGTGCGGCGCTTTTTCTCTTCCAGCGGAATGATCTTGCGTTTGTTCTGCAGCAGCGTGAGTGACCCTTCTGAAAGACGCCGGAGCATCTCATGGGCATGCGGGGCATGTAGGTCGCGGTAAAGGCTGTCAATCATGATGGGTTTGTATTTGTTCAGCCCCACCCAGTACTTGGCGGCCAGGACCTTGCGGCACCGACGGTCAATCTCCTTCTGGCTCAACCGTTTCTCCCGGATGGCGGTTTTGATGGCCTGCAGCGCCTGAGGTACGCTTACCAGACGTTCCAGCACATCATTACCGGCCTCCAGCGCCATGACCTCGGCCTCGCCGGGTTTGAAGTACTTGGTTACGCCTTTCATCACCATGGCATCGGTGAAGATGAGTCCGCTATAATCGAGTTCCTTCCGGAGGATGTTCGTCACGATAGGCTTGGAGAGGGAGGCGGGTAGGTTGGCGGTGGAGTCCAGTTTGGGCAAATGGATGTGCCCCACCATGATGCCGCCCACCCCGCTCTGGATAAGGTGCCGGAAAGGGTACAACTCTAGGGAATCGAGGCGGTGGCGACCGTAGGGGATGATGGGCAAGTCGTAATGCGAGTCTACATCGGTGTCGCCGTGGCCGGGGAAGTGCTTGGCGGTGGCAATGATGCCGTTGTCCTGCATGCCCATCATCTGGGCTAGGCTCTTGGAACTGACATCGTTCTTGTTCTCCCCAAAAGCCCGGTAACTAATAATGGGGTTATGCGGGTTGTTGTTCACGTCCACCACCGGCGCGAAGTTGAGGTGCATGCCCAGGCGCTTGAACTCAAACGCCATCTCGGCACCCATTTGGTAGATAAGACTGTCATTGTTAATGGCGCCCAGCAGCATGGGCAATGGATACTGCATGGCGCTGTCCATGCGCATGCCAATGCCGTTCTCGGCGTCCATGCCAATCCAGAGGGGAATCTTGGAGGCAGCCTGCAGGCGGTTGGTCATTCTGGCCTGCCTGATGGGCCCTCCCTGGAAAAATATAAGCCCGCCCACCTTGTAATGCCTGATAAGCCGGAGAACGTCTTCTTCATGCTCCGGTCCTTTGTTGGAAAACACCTCAATCATCATCAACTGCGTGATGCGCTCATCTGGGGTCATGCGCCGGAAAACGGAGTCCACCCACTTGTTCTTCCGGTTAAGCGTGGTGATGAGGGCATTGGGGTATTTGATGGTATCCTCCGGCGAGATGGGCTCAGGCTTGAAAACCACCGTTTCCTCTGCGTGCGGATTCTTCTTTTTACAGCCCATAAAGCAAATACCGGCCAGGAAAAGCATAAGGCAAAAGAGAGGAAGAACACGGGCTAGGGCAGAGAGTTTGGGCATGTTGGGTTGGCAATAAGTTCTGTTTTCCGGGGCCGGGGAAGGAGAAGGCACCCATCTAAAAGCCTTTACCTTACGCTATCTTTCCAGGTTGGTTGACAGCTGAGCCTAAATAGTAAAATCATTTTCCAAGGAGGCAAACCCAACGGTTTAAAGGACTATGCATGACTGCCTGGAAGAACTAGAGATTGGCAAAGAGCCGGTGACAGGAGAGCTGTTTCACCATCTGATGGGAGCTTGGTAACTGCAGGAATGCCTTCAAAGCAAATTCCTGTTCCCAGCTTGTTTTTTGCAATTAGCACCTAAAACAAGAAAGCTGCAGACAAAGAAAAAAGCCGTAGCCGGAAACAGATCCGGCTACGGCTTTTGGGTATATGCGCCTGTTTAGGGACTACTTTTTGAAAATCTCGGCGAAAAACTGCTTCATGGCTTCCCAGGAGCGGCGGTCGGCGGCTGCGTTGTAGGCTGCGCCTTTGCTGATGTCTGTGCCGGCCTCTGGGTTGGTAAAGGCGTGCACCGCCCCGCTGTAGGCGATAAACTGGTAGTCTACTTTGGCATCATTCATCTCCTTGAAGAAACCGTCCAGCTCGGCCTTGGGCACAAACGAGTCAATGGCCCCGTGCGCTACCAGGATTCTGGTTTTGATGTTGGCGGCATCGGCGGGGTTAGGCGTGCCCAGGCCGCCGTGGAAACTCACCACGCCGGCTACATCGGCACCGCTGCGGGCCAGTTCCAGCACCGTAGTTCCTCCGAAGCAATACCCAATGGCAGCTACCCTGGCGGGGTCTACGTTGGGTTGTTTCTTTAATTGGGCCAGACCCGCGTTCACCCGCTGGCGCAGGAGCGGAATATTGTTCTTGTATTTACCGGCCTCGGCACCCATGGCCTCCGGGGTAGTAGGGCGCACGCCTTTGCCGTAGATATCGGCCGCGAAGGCCACATAGCCCATTCTGGCTAGCTGGTCGCATCTTTTCTTGGTGTAGTCGCTGAGGCCGTTCCACTCGTGCACCACCAGCACCGCCGGCAGTTTGCCTTTCTTGCTGGAATCATAAGCCAGGTAACCTTCCAGCGTGGTGGCGCCTTCTTTGTACTCTACCAGTTGCGTTTTAATCTGCTGGGCCTGGGTCGCTACCTGCGCGGTAAAGAATAGCAGGAAAGCGAAAAGTAGTTTTTTCATCATGTTTTAGCGTTTTAGGTTCATCAATGGTAACCGGCTCAATATTCAAACCCGGATAAAAAGAAAAGCGGAACTGCCACTAAGGTAACAGTTCCGCTTTATATTGGCTGGGCGTAGTACCACCCAATTTCTTAATTGTTCTGGAAACCCCGCTTACTTCTGAGAAACCAGTAAAACAAGTGCATTATTTCAGGGCCCAACTCCTAAAAACAGGCGCAAAACAAAACGCTGGTCTGTGGACTAGAACTGCAGGGAGGCATTCACACCTACGGCGCCACTCTGCCAGTTAGGAGAGACCACCCAGTTCCTTTTCTGCAGTTGGTTTTTCACCTTATTAAAGGTCCAGTAACTAACCTTTCCGGTCAGGTAGCCCAGGGCGGCGCCCGCCAGTACATCAGAAGCCCAGTGTTTGTTGTCATTGATGCGCGACAAGCCTACCAGCGTGGCCACTCCGTAGGCTACCTGGGGTACCCACTTGCTGTCTCGGTACACCGAGGCCAGGGCCGTGGCCGCCGCGAAGGCGTTGGATGTGTGCGATGACGGAAAGGAGGTGTTCTGTCCATTGCCATCGGAGCCGTCAAACAGGTGACTGTCATCTGTGTTGCTGGGCCGGTGCCGCTGGAAGCTTTTTTTTAGGAAACTGGTGGAAACGGCGCTCAGGTAAAAGCTCCCCAGACCCACTATGGCGGCCTCCCGCATTTTGGGCCGTTTAGCCAGGGCACCCAGCGCAAACATGGTGGCAAAGGTGGCGTGCAGCGGAAGGGAAGTGCCCAAAGGCTCTACCAGGCTGGCGGCTTTGTCTGAAATGGAAGTGCGTTCCTTCTGTGAAATAACGCGGAGAGGGCGGTCATACCGGTTATAGGCGGTAATGAAAATTCCGGTCGCCAGCAACGCCGAGGAAGACTTCAGGAGCAGGCTTTTATGTTTTTTGGTCCAGGAAAGCTGGGGTGCCTTTTGAAGGAATTGGGTAGTGTCTGCAGGAGCTTGTAAGGATTCGGGTCCCAGGGAGGCGGCAAATACCGAAACCCTGGTCATGTAGAGAAGTGCTACAAGAAGGAGAAAGGGTCGCATAGAAACTTAAAATTCTGAATGTCAAAGGGTAGTGTTTGGTAGTGTTCTAGGAAGTGGAATTTGCTCTTTTTAGTTTCCCTGAATCTAAACTTTCGATGAAAACCGGGAAATCGGCTGCCAATGCAGGAAATCAGTTGGCAAAATAATCTGGTAAGGGCATGAGAAAAGGCAGCTTGTCTTTAGTAACGGATTGACTTTTAGTAAATTGTTGTAAAACAAGAAGCCCTTCCGGTGGGGAAGGGCTTCTTGTTTTCAAGGGAAAATACCTGGTACGTCAGACGCGGGCCTTAATTGTCGCCTTGCATTTTTTTCTGGATGGCCTGCTGCAGCTCCATCATGTGCGGCTCCACCTTAGACTGGCCAATCTGGGCGCTTTTCATGGTGATGATAGACTGTTTGGAGGCCAGCTTTTTGCCGGTGGGTGTGAGATAGAAGGTGTTCATGTCTTTGAGCTCTTTCTCAGTGAACTCATTCATGTACAGTTGGATCAGATCGGCTTTAATGGCATCCCAGTTCATGTATTTGGAAAAGAAGGACCGTACTTCCACCTCGGCGGCTTTCATGGCCGGTACCTGTTCCATCTGCATGGTAAGCATCTGCTGAAGGTTGTCATCAATGGTCTTGGGGCTGCCCATGGTCAGGAGCAGGGTTTCTGCGGCTTTGTAATGGCTGCTCTGGGTCTGCGTCTGGGCTTGCGCCATGGCACTGCCTGCTGAAACCACCAGCAGCATGACCCACAGAGAGAATAACTTTTTCATTTTTTGAGGTTAATTTGTTCCATAAATACGTATAGCGGGGCACAATAGCCAGTTTTAGGACTTATTTATTTTGGACAATCCTGGCGCAGGAACCGCTTGCCTTTGTCTGCGTACCACAGGAAACCAAGATTCCCAGATCTATTTTAAAGCCATCTATACACATGAAAATAACCAAGAGAGAAACCGCCTATCAGGGGCACTACCGCTTGCAAGTGTACACCGTGCAAGACAAAGGCAATGAGTTTGAGCGCGAGGTTTTCCAGACCGGTCAGGCGGCGGCGGCGCTGGTCTATGACACAGAAAAACAGAAATTCATCTTCGCCAAGCAGTTCAGGCCGGCCATTGAGCAGGACCTGGTAGAGGCCGTGGCGGGCATGCTGGACAGCGAAGACGAGAAGCCCGAAGACGCCATTACCCGCGAGATTGAGGAGGAGATTGGCTACGCCGTAGACAAACTCCAGAAAATCTATGAGTTCTATCCCTCTCCGGGGGCTTTCGCTGAGAAGATCTACCTTTTCTACGCCGAGGTAAGCAAGAAAACAGGCGAAGGCGGCGGCAAAGACGACGAGAACGAAGACATCAAAACCTTTGAACTGTCCGTTGACGAACTGGCCAAATACGCCTTCATTGACGGCAAAACCCTGTTGGCCGTGGAGTGGGCAAAAGCCAATGTCCTGCCTTACTTACAGACAAAGAAGAAAGGAAAATAGGCAACCTCTTCCAATCTTCATGCAGACCCATCCAATGATCAAGGGCTCTTCCCCAAGATTCCGTTTCCAGCCTGATTTGTAGAAATCAGCTCATAAACATAGGTGCGCCTTTCGTCTGCTCATTCACGAGTGGGTGAAAGGCGCTTTTCTTTTAGCGGGCTTAAAATAGAGGCTATTAATTAACTCTCCATGGTTCTGTCCGTAAACAGGGAAGAGCATTTTTAAATTTTGGATTGGTTAGCGAAAATGGCAAGAGTAAGGTTCTGCGGAAGTGGTTTTTGAGCCTCGTAGCAGCGCTACGAAGGCGATGAAAGCGCGAACGCAGGTTCTTGCTATGGCCTTTTGCAGCACCAAAGACAAAGTTTAAATATGCTCTGAATCAGTTTGTTGTAATCACTTAAATCTGACCCAACTATGGAAGATCAAAATAAGAACCAGGGAACGCCCCATCAGGAGGGTTCTGGAAGCAATAACAGCCAGGACGGAAACCGCGGGGACGGTGTATTTGCAGATCATAACTACGGTACCAAAGCCGAAGGCGGCAACACCGCCAATTATGACGCAGATGGCGATTTCGTAGACTTCAACGGCAAAGAAGACGGCGGAACCCCGCACGTGGATATCAATGGCGGCGGAGACATCCAGGGTCGCCGGGGCGGAGGCTACGGTGAAAGAGAGCAGGAACTGGGCAAACACCCCACCGAGCACACACGGCCTATTCACGGCGCTGAAAGCGACAAAGACACAGGCTACGGCACCCACGCCGGGGGCTTGAGCGATAGCCACAGCGGCTTTAAAGGCAACCACAACGGCAACGACGGAACCGGCGGCGGCCGCAGCAGCGGACATGCCGGCCACGGCGGCGACCCGGATGATGAGAAATACTCACCCAACAAAGGCGGCAAGGATCAGAACAATGATCCGGACGTAGCAGGCCGCGGTGCCAGAACAAACTAAGGAAAGCTATTTCTGAAAAACAGAAGGCCTGCCTCTTGCAAAAGGGCAGGCCTTCTGTTTTAGGGCTGTTTTCTGGAAACTGGCCCAGAAACCCACCCTGGAAGTTCAGGCACCAAAGAAAAGTTTTCTTCCGTACAAGAGGTGTAAAATACTGACGGGCCGCGCAGATGTAGCTGCCAAAGTCAGTCACTCAAAGAAAGACCTACCTACATGAGCCTGACAGAATACAACCAGAAACGCCACTTCAACCAAACCCCCGAGCCCGAGGGTAAGGAGGCCAACAGCAAGGGTGCCCTGCGCTTTGTCGTGCACCGGCACCAGGCCTCCAAACTCCACTATGATTTCAGGCTGGAGCTGGAGGGCGTGCTCAAAAGCTGGGCCGTGCCCAAAGGCCCCTCACTTAACCCATCTGACAAACGCCTGGCCGTGGCCGTGGAAGACCACCCGGTGAGCTACAGCACCTTTGAGGGCGACATCCCCGAGGGGAACTACGGCGCCGGCCACGTGGATATCTGGGACCAGGGCACTTTCCACGCCGTAGGCACCTTGGACCGTGCTGAGGGCGAACAGCAGATGCTGCAGGAACTGGAGGCGGGCAGTCTGCACTTCGTGCTGGAAGGCCAGAAACTACGCGGGGAATTCAGCCTGGTTAAAATGAAAGGCCGCCAGGAAGACGCCTGGCTCTTGCTAAAAAAGAAAGACGAGGATGCCACCGATGCTCCTTATGATGCCGAGGATTTCGTAGACGAGCCCGCCACAAAATCGACCAAACCCGCTTCCGCTAAAACCAAAGAGAAGCCCAAAGCCTCGGCCAAAAAAGCTGAAAGCAAAACAGGTTCTGCGGAGATGCCCCATGACATCGTGCCCATGACCGCCAAGCTCACCGATGGTCCTTTTGATGACGAGAACTGGCTTTTCGAGGTGAAGTGGGATGGGTATCGCGCCGTGGCCGAGGTGGAGAACGGCAAGGTACAGCTGTACTCGCGCAACGGAAAATCCTTCAAAGAGAAATACGGCCCCGTGGTGAAGGCCCTGGAAAGCCTGCCGCACCAAGCCGTTTTTGACGGGGAATTGGTGATTCTGGACCAAAACGGCAAAGCCGATTTCCAGGCATTGCAGAACTACCAGAACACTCCCTCAGAGCACCTCTACTACTACATCTTCGACCTCTTGTACCTGGATGGCCAGGACCTCCGCGACTTTCCTTTGGTCCAGCGGAAGGAGAAGCTAGCCGCGGTGCTTTCTAAAGCCAAGAACCCGCTCCGCTACAGTGAGCACCGTGTGGGCAAAGGGACCAAGTTCTTCAAGGAGGCCCAGGAAAACGAATGGGAAGGCATCATGGCCAAAGCGGCCCAAAGCAAATACCTGATGGGCAAGCGCTCCCAGGAATGGCTCAAGATCAAAACCCACCTACGCCAGGAGGCCATTATCGCAGGCTACACCCAGCCGCAGGGCAGCCGCGTGCACATCGGGGCGCTGGTGCTGGGCGTGTACGAGGGAAAAGAACTCAAATACGTGGGCCAGAGCGGCAGCGGGTTCAACAAGCAAAGCCTGCAGGAACTCATAGAAAAGCTAGAGCCGCTGAAGCAGGAGAAATCGCCGTTCAAGGAGAAAGTGCCGCTGAGCCGCGAGGTGACCTGGGTAAAGCCGGAACTTGTCTGCGAACTGGCCTTCGCGGAGTGGACTGCCGACGGGCAGATGCGCCAGGCCATCTTCAAGGGCCTGCGGGTAGACAAGAAAGCCAAAGACGTGGTGCATGAACAGATCGTATCGGCCCCGGAAACACCCCAGCAAACCACTTCCCAGAAATCAACCAAAAAACCGAAAATGGCCGCTAAACAAGAAAAAGACGAAGACACCCTGGTGCTGGAACTGGACGGTCAGCAGATTTCTATTTCGCACCCAGACAAACTGTACTGGCCCGAGGAAGGCATCACGAAGAAAGACCTGGTCATGTACTACCAGACCATGGCCGATGTGCTGTTGCTCTACCTCAAAGACCGGCCTGAGTCATTGCTGCGCCACCCCAACGGCATCACCAAACCGGGCTTCTTCCAGAAAGACGCCGGCGATAACGCCCCGGACTGGCTCCAGACCACGACCATCAAAGCGGAGTCCACGGGCAAGGACGTAGATTACCTGGTCTGCCAGAACAAGGCTGCGCTGGCCTACCTGAACAACCTAGGATGCATCCAACTCAATCCCTGGAACTCGCGCCTGCAGCACCTGGACACCCCGGACTACCTGGTGCTGGACCTGGACCCCGGTGAGAACACCTATGACGAGGTGGTGGAAACGGCCCTGGCTGCAAAGGAGATCTTGGATGAACTGGGAATCCCCGTGTACGCCAAAACCTCCGGGGCCACCGGCATGCACCTGTATGTGCCTCTGGCTGCCAAATGGCCCTTTGAGCAGGTGAAAGAACTCGCCCACTTGTTGGCCCAGCGCCTGCAAGACAGACTTCCTAAACTCACCAGTCTGGAGCGCAGCCCCAAAGAACGCCGGAACCAGATCTACATTGATTTTCTGCAGAACGCCATCGCACAGACCATTGCCGCGCCCTACTGTGTGCGGCCCAGGGCCGGCGCCACCGTTTCCACGCCGCTTTTGTGGGAAGAAGTCAAAACCGGATTGCACCCTTCGCAGTTTACCATGAAGAATGTGCCAGACCGCGTCCAGAAACTGGGTGACCTTTTCAAGCCGGTGCTGGGCGAAGGCATTGACGTTGCCGCCTATCTTAAGAAACTGAAAAAATAGACCTATGAAAGATTCAACCAAGACATCACTCTTACTGGCCGGGGCCGGTTTGGGGGCTTTGCTGGCCCTCCGTACCCGCGCCCGCCGCAAAGCGGAATTCTCCTTTACAGACCGCACCGTGCTCATCACCGGAGGTAGCCGCGGGCTGGGTCTGGTGCTGGCCCGCATGTTCGCTGAGCAAGGTGCCAAAATAGCCATCTGTTCGCGTACCCAGCACCAACTGGATGCTGCCCGCGAGGAGCTGGAGGCCGGCGGCGCCACCGTTTTGGCCTTTGACTGCGACGTGAGTGACCAGGGTCAGGTGAAAGCCATGATCAGGGAGATCACCGAGCGGCTGGGGCCGGTAGAGGTGCTCATCAACAACGCCGGCATCATTGCCGCCGGGCCGCTGGAGGAAATGACCGTGGAGGATTTCAAAGCCGCCATGGACATCCATTACTTCGGGTCGCTCTACACCATGCTGGAGGTCATTCCCGAGATGAAAGCCCGAGGCGAAGGCCGTATCGTGAACATTGCCTCGGTGGGAGGGAAGGTGAGCGTGCCGCACCTGGTGCCGTACAGCGGCAGTAAGTTCGCGCTGGTGGGTATGTCAGAGGGGTTCAGGTCTGAACTGATCAAGGACGGTATCTACGTTACCACTATCAACCCGGGGCTTATGCGCACCGGCAGTGCCCGCAACGCTTTTGTCAAAGGTCAGAACGAGAAAGAGTACACCGCTTTCGCGCTCATGGATGCCAATCCCTTGATCTCCCTGGCCGCTGACAAAGCCGCCCGAGATATCATCAATGCCTGCCGTTATGGGAAATCCGAGGTTACCCTGGGGCTCAACGCCAAATTCATCAGTATGCTGCACGGGCTTTTCCCCGGCACCACTTCAGACCTGATGGGGTTGGTGAACATGTTTTTGCCGGGTCCGGGTGGCGTAGGGCAGGAGGCGGTGCGCGGTTACGAAAGCGAAACCGAACTCACGCAATCGCCCCTGAATGCCCCCAACCAGAAAGCGGCCCGGGAAAACAACGAGTTTTAAGGGCATCAGCCCGGAAACAAAAACAAAGCAGGTGAAGAGCAGTTTTTACCTGAGGGCTGGCCCGTTGGCTTTTCAATGGTAGCAAGCCTGCTGTTTACGTACACCTAACTTAAACCAACCGCTAAAAATATGAGTGATACTACAGTGACCAAAATAGACGGCGCCTACTCGCCAAAAGGAGAGGACGGCGAGAAATACCTGGCCTCGGGCAAAACGGTGTCCATGCGCCTCTGGGAGAAAGAACAGCCCGGAGACTCTAAACCTGAGGTGCGCCGCGAGTACGAAACCGTAGGCTACGTGATCTCGGGCCGCGCTGAGCTGCACACCGAGGGACAGGTAGTTTTGCTGGAACCCGGCAACTCCTACGTGGTACCCAAAGGCGCTTCGCACACCTACAAGATTCTGGAGGAATTCACGGCCGTGGAGGCTACATCGCCTCCGGCGCAGGTAAAAGGCCGCGACGAAGGCTGACAGATCAGTGGCAGGCTTTCAGGTTTGAAGAAAGCCTGCCACTGACAATGATGGCTCTATAGCTGTAAATAATTTCCTGGCTGATTTTGGGGTGTTTTATGGTAAACTAGAACATGTGCGG
This sequence comes from Rufibacter aurantiacus, assembly GCF_017916345.1. Lineage (NCBI taxonomy): Bacteria > Pseudomonadati > Bacteroidota > Cytophagia > Cytophagales > Hymenobacteraceae > Rufibacter > Rufibacter aurantiacus. The sequence goes on along the minus strand of NZ_JAFMSV010000001.1, from coordinate 570,897 downwards.
GTATTTGGTGTTTAGGAGGCGAGACGGCTTACACCTTAGTCGTGAAAATGAATAGAGAAGAGCAGAAGAATTTTTTGGAGAGCATAGGAAGGCTTGATTTTGAGCAGGCGCGCATTAAGCACGTTTTGTTCAAATCAAAACTGAGGGCTTTGCTTTACGGCGCAGACATTGACACCGAGCCGGTGATCTCTACTACGGGCTGTGCGCTGGGCAAATGGATTTACGATGTAGCCATGCCCCGCATAGGTCATCTGCCGGAGGTGCGGGAATTGGAGAGGGTACACAATGAAATGCACGTAATTGCCCGGCACCTTTGGCAGCTCTACCAGCGAGGGCAGCAAGACCAGGCCCTCAAAGACCTGTCCCAAATTGATGATACCGCCCAACGGCTCCTGCACCTGTTAGAAGTCATTGAGCGCAAAACCGTTGTTTGATTTACCTGTCTGCCTGGTTCTGTGTACCGGGCCTCAAAAAGCAACTCAGCGTCTTGGCTGAAAGAACCTTTTGCCTCCGCTTTAGTACAAGAAGACAGGCCTATTGTAGAAATGGGCTGCCATGTTTCACTTAAGCTTAAGAAGATGCCAGATAAATCAAATAACCCCGCCAACCCAGAGGAAACCAACAACTCTGCTAACAGAATGGAGCAAGGCAAACAGTCAGAGCACCAGCGTCAGGATATCAGTGACCATGATAGCTACAGACGTAATGTCACTGGGTATGACGCCTCTAAGCAGGACGAGAACTTCTCGGGCACGGAGAAAGCCGGCGGTGGCAACACCATTGACGAGCGCGATACCAACGATGGCGATTCCAACCAGGAAAACAACTATTAATTTGATGAAAAAAGCCCTAGGGAAATACGCTCAAGGGCTTTTTTGCGCGCTATAGGGAACTAAAAAAATATTTTTAACACCCCTGTTGCATACGTGGGTTTAACGGCTGTTTTTCTAAAATTGGCAGAGAACTTGCTATTAAGTGAGTACGCAATGATTTGACAGCTTTGGCGTTGAATCAAAAAGCGTGTTCTTCTGTTATAAAACTACATGGAAAAGCATATGAAAAAGGTTCTTTTATCAGTACTTACCGGTCTGTTTCTGACCGGTGCATCGGTGGCGACACCGGCTGTGGCTGAAACAAGGGGAGGAGCTGCAACAGCATATGCAGCGCCTGCCGCGGTAGGGGCCAGAGATATTATCACTGAGATTATTGATGTGGTAGGGCTGAAGCCTCGGTTTGAGGTACGCGCTGCCAACGTTCCTAACGCAGCTGCCGTGATCATGAACGGCAAACGCTATGTTCTCTACAATGAGAACTTTGTGAGCACGCTGAACAACGCGCTTAGAACAGACTGGGCGGGGGTTAGTATCCTGGCCCACGAGATCGGTCACCACCTCAACGGGCACACCCTTACACAAGGCGGCAGTAACAAGCAGGATGAATTGGAGGCCGATGAGTTCTCTGGGTTTGTGCTCCGGAAAATGGGTGCCAGCTTAAGCGAGGCCCAGGCTGCCATCAAAGCCTTAGCCGACGAAGAAGATAATTACACGCACCCGGGCAAAAGCTCCCGCCTTACTGCCATCAGCAGAGGCTGGCGTAATGCCCAGGAGCAGATCCTGGCCAGCGCTAAGGCCGGTACGCCAAACCGCACAGTGGCCGGCGTAAGCCGCCCCATCATGTCTGAGTCTACCGTAGCTGCCAATACCACCAGCAGACGTCCTGCCACCAGCGCCAGAAGAGGTTCTGAGCAGATCCTGCGTCAGGTGAAATTACAAAGCGCCCCCCAGGAGCGCCTGTACGTAACCACTTCCTATAACCTGGTACGGGAAACCGAAGATGGCCTGGAAGTGATTGGCAAGCTGCAGAAAACCAAAAGCAGCAAGTTCCCTTACGTGCTGGAAAGCCGCTACTTCTCTTACCTGTTCGTGAGCACAGACGGATTGCTCCTGAACGAATCTGGTCAGCGGGTAGGGGTCTTAACCACCACCTAAGCCACTTCAATACATGATTTTTAAGCGCCGCTTTCTGCAAAGAAAGCGGCGCTTTTGTTTTCAGCCTGTTAAGTGTTTCCGGCCCGATTTTCTTAAATCAGTCTAAAAACTCAGCCAGCTTTTGTTGCCGTTGTAAGCCTTCTGCCTACTAAGGAAAGTTCCTGTTCTAAGTAGGAAGGGGTGGATTCCTCCTTTGAATTCTCTGGTTCAAGTTTTCAACTTGGACCTACAAGGGGCTGAAGTTTGCAACTTCAGTGAGGCGACAGCCTCAGGAAAGGCTATATTGAGTTAGTTGCTTCTACTTCTGTTAGCTAGTACAGGACGGTAATACAGACCATTAGGCCCTTGTTCCTCGGTCAGTCCCCTGATATTGCGTATTGCCAAACCTCAAATAGGTCGCCATTGGGTTGGTCTGTCGGGCGGCAGGCCAAGGGGAGGACGCGTGAATTTTAAGGTCACAGCATCAGCAATGCCCGGGTTGAGGCTTGCGCCTCACGGAAGTTGCAAACTTCCGGACATGGTAGGTCCAAGTTGAAAACTTGAACCAGGTTCTATTGTGAAGAACTAGGCATTTTGGGAAAACAACACCTTCTTGAAAGAGGACAGGGATTGGGTTACTATTCCCCTCTTCCGCCATTCAACCCTCAAACCTCTTGATTCCCAACTTCAACCTACCCACCATTTCCACAACCCACTTTCCACTTACAGAACCTTCCTCCCATTATTAGTCTGTTTTTCTTAAAACAAGCCCAAAACATTCCCGCAAGTGCAGGATTCCGATTTTTGCCGTACCTTTTGGACATGAACCGTTCTAAGTCTCTTCCAGCCCTTTTGTTGGCTTCCTTCAGCGTGTTTACGCTTAGTATTACCTCTTGTGCCCAGGATGTGATCCAGCAGCCTGCCCATAGCCAGGCCCTGAAAGACGTTCAGATACTAGCCGCCGATTCTTTGGGCGGAAGGCTGCCCAATACGCCGGGCCACGCCAAAGCGCAGCAATACTTGGTGCAACGGTTCCAGAGCATCGGGTTGAAGCCGGTGGGGAATCAATATCAGCATACTTTCAATTTCACGCCGCGTAACGCCACAAGTGAGGTGCAGGGCGTGAACCTGGTGGGCATGATCCCGGGAAAATCAGACAAGGTGATTGTGATCTCGGCGCATTATGACCACGTGGGCACCCGCAATGGCAAAGTCTTCAATGGCGCCGATGATGATGCCTCGGGCATTGGCGCCATCCTGGCCATCGCTACGCATTTTCAGAAACAGAAGCCGCAGCACACGCTGGTGTTTGTAGCCTTTGATGCCGAGGAACAAGGTCTGCGCGGTTCCAAGGCCTTTGTGGCCAACCTGCCTTTCGCGAAGGAACGAATCCTGCTGGACGTGAACCTGGACATGGTAAGCATCTCAGAGAAGAACGAGCTGTATGCCTCCGGGGCGTACCATTACCCGGCCTTTAAGCCGCTCATAGAAAAGGTGAAAGTGCCCGAGGGACTGAACCTGCGCTTCGGCCACGACCGCCCGGAGCAAGGCCATGATGACTGGACCCAGCAGTCTGACCACGGCAGTTTCCATAACGCCAAGATCCCCTTTATTTACTTCGGGGTGGAAGACCATCCGCATTACCACCAGGAAACTGATGAGTTTAGAAACATTCACCAAGCCTTCTACCTCAAATCTGTGGAAACCATCCTGCGCACGGTGCAGGTTTTGGATAAAGAACTGCCTAGTTAGAAGTTAGCTTTCAACTACCCCTTTATATAGCTAAAATCCTTTTTGCCTCATTTCGTGAAAATGAGGCAAAAAGGATTTTTTTATGCGGTAGCTGCTTTCCTGCTCCGCTTCCTTTAGAGGGCTTTTTATGGCATAGTATGTGCTAAACATGCCTCAAAATCTATATTTGTACTTATTCAAGAAGTAAAACCCTGTAAAATATAAACCGTTTAAGACCTAGTGCCTAAACCGATGTTTAACCAACAACGAAAGCATGGTCAAAAACCAAACATATGGACTTCTACTTTTAATTCTTCTGCCCTTTTTGAAAGAAATTTCAGGGTCAACTACGCCGGCACCCGCTATGCCGGCCATAAATCACCCGGTAGTCATCAAGTCTCCACCCAAGCTACCGGCCTCTGAGGATGCGGTGCACATCAACGTGGATGCTTCTGTCTACTTTCCAGAAGAAGCGCAGACCGACGAAGATCCCTTTGTCACCGCCGATGGCTCCCTCATCAACGAGCAAAATCCCCGGCAACACCGTTGGCTGGCTTTGTCCAGAAACCTGCTGTCCCGTTGGGGCGGCCAAATAGAGTACGGCGACTCCGTGCGCGTGGAAGGTATCTCGCCACAGCTGGATGGCATCTACGTGGTTCGCGACGCCATGCACCGCCGCATTAAAAACCGGGTAGATATTCTGGTAGGCCCCAATGACAAAATCATGGGCTACTGGGAAGATGTGAAACTCATCAAATTATAGGAAAAACTACTTTGTAGAACAGGGAAGGCCCCGTCTTTTAGAAGGCGGGGCCTTCTTGTTTTAAGCGGTTGTTTAGTTTTTAGGTGAAAATTTTATCACTGATAATCAGTGTGTTTTAGAAATAAGTGCTTGTGTTTTGCTTCCTGCTGTCTGGGGATGAAGCGTTTTTGGCACGGTTTTTCCATTTAGGCAGATACAAGCCCGGGATCGGATGAAGATTTGAAAATACAAGCGACATGAAAAAGACATTACTAATAGCGGTGGTTCTGCTGGCAGGACTTCTGAATAAAAGCTTCGCCCAGGATGGCGGCGGGGTGAGAATAGGGATCAAAGGTGGTTATAGCGTAGCCGGTTGGCAAGGCGAGACCGTGAAGAGTTTTGGCGAGATGCTGGAGTATACAGACGGCAACGTGCAGACCAGAATGCGGCAGGGTTTCCACGCCGGGGCTTTCCTGAGCATTCCGCTTTCTAACGGGTTTGAGTTTGAGCCCGGCGTGCAGTACTCACAGAAAGGAATGGTGCTGGAAGGAAGAGTACCCGGCGATGCGGCCCAGTTTGCCAACGCCAAAGTCACCTTAACCAATAAAGCCGAATACATTGATGTGCCCTTGCTGGCCAAAGTGTACCTGGGCAGCGGTTTCAACCTGTTTGCCGGTCCGCAGGTGTCTTTCCTGCTCTCCAACAAGGTGAACGTGAACGCCGGGGCCTTTGGGTTCTCTGCTTACAACAATGATTTTGAGTGGCAGAACAGCCAGCGTAAAGTGGATGTGGGTATGTCGGCGGGGGCTGGGTACCAGTTCCAGAACGGATTAAACGTGGGCGGTAGCTATGATATGGGCTTCACCACCATTGACGAAGGGGCAGATTACAAATCCTATAACCACGGGTTCAAAGCCTCGGTTGGTTTCAGGTTCTAAAGATTTTTAAGTTTAGTGAATGTGTTATAGGATGAGGAAAAACGGCGGACATTGTCCGCCGTTTTTTTGTGTGGTTGCTTAGCGTGACTGATTCGCCTTGCTGGTTCTGGCAGAAGTCTGCCCGTCTGATCCCAGTTTGCCTTTGGCAAGGTTGGTTACGCCAGCGATAAGACGGTCGGTAGGGATTCTTTTGGTGATAAGGCCGTAGATAAGGGCGGCTCCGGCAGCACCGGCGGCCACGTACAGGGCGGTTCTCCAGGTTTTGTTAGGGGTAGAGGTAACCGCAGTGGCGGCGGTCAGGCCGGTAGGTGCCTCTTCTTCGTACCCGGCTGCTTCCCAAAGCTGGTGCAGGTAAGAAAGCACATCGGTAGAGGCTTCACGCTGGCGCAGGATAATGCCGCGCACTTCGGCTGGCAACTCATGGTCCAGGGCATCACGGTAGGCTTTCTGGGCCCATTCTTCCCCGTAAATGCAGGAGCCCAGAATGGCTTCTTCGCTGCTGCCGGTGATGGTGGCTTTGAAATCCATCCATTGGCGGTAGAGTTTTCCTTTGGCTGTGGTATCACGCTCGGGGCTTCCGCCGTGTTGCTGGATTACTTGGTTCAGTTCATTGGCGAACGCCAGGCGCTGCTGTGAAAAACGGCGGTACGCGTCCTGGCGGAGCGTATCAGTGCTTTCCTTGGCGGCACGCTCGTAGCCTTCCAGGCCATCATGGACAAATTCGTTTAGTTCAGATAGAACCTCCACGACATTTTGTTTCTTGTTAGTTGACATACGTTCGGTTATGGTTTATGAACTTTTATGAACGTGAACTACCGTGTCAGGTTTAGGAAAAATACGCAGTAGGCTATATTGTTGGAACACAAGGGCCCCTGACGCCTTTAGAGCCGTTTAACAGAAAACAGGCGTAAAACGCCTTGGGCTGAAGAAATACAGGCGAGGTCCGCCCATGGAGTGATTATTCGCAGGCCGCGAAGAACTGCAGCATGCCAGTGCGGCCGCTGGCCAGCAGTTTCTCTTTGTCCTTCTCGGAGAGGCGCTTCACCTTGGGCCCGAAACCAGCCGTACTCACCGAGACGGTTCGGTCCCAGTCGGCTGGGGTGAGGGCATGGCGGTTCAGGTTCTCCAGGACCATGCGGTAGAAGGCGTTCATGTAAGAGGGCAGGTCTACAATCTGGTGCGGCGCCAATCCCTTTCGTTCCGCGTCAAAGGCAATCTGGTCATCGTGGTCCAGCCTGATGCCCAGCGTTTCGGGGTTGATGAAACGTTTTTCCTGCGGCACTGCCGATGGTCGTCCGCCGGAGACATACCGCTGGTCATCGAACACCATGATAGGAAAGTTGGCCAGCAATCCGCCGTCTACCATCACCCAGGTTTCCCCGTTGGGCAGCGGCTTGGGGTGCACGCCTCCCTTTGGGTCCATGAATACCGCCTGGAAGAACAAAGGCACGCTCATGGAGATCCGTACGGCGTCTTTCACACGCATCTGGGGGTATGTCTCGTGGCTGAACACCTCTGCGCGCTGCACTGACAGGTTGGTGCCCGTGATGTACAAATCCCGGAAGCCGTTTTTCCCCGCCAGGGCGTGCAGCTCCGCGAAGGTCAGGTCAGGGTTTCCGCTTTTCTTGTCTATGAGCGAAGCCAGCCATTGCGTGAACTTCTCGCCCCGGTACCAGCCATAGTTCTTTGCCATCCGGTTGAATCCGCCCAGGAACAGGAAACGCCCATCGGTGAATTGCTGCAAAGGCGTCTGGAAAGTGATCTCGGTGATTTCCAGTGGTGAGTAGCCCATGGCCAGCAAGCAAGCCTGAATGGCTCCCGCCGAGGTGCCCGCCACCCGTTCAATAGGATGCAGTAAGCCGCGTTTCTCCAGTTCCATCAAAGCCCCGCCATACGCAATACCCCTGATGCCGCCGCCTTCCAGGGCCAGGTTCCGGTAAACTGGTTTGGGGACTGTATCTTGGGCCCACAGCCCGGCGGGCAGGAAGAGTACCGCCGCCAGCAGGCAAAAGCAGAAAAGTTGTTTTAAGGCTGATTTCCGGAAAACAGGGCTAAAAGAGGAGGGCATATTAGTCTATCTCAAATTGCATGGGCAGGTTGAACGGCAATTGGCGGCGTTTGCTCCGGCCGTTCAGGTCGGTGAGGAAGGTGTTGATCTGGTCCTGGTACTCCAGGTGGTAATCTTCGTGGAGGTGTTTCAGGATGAGCGACATGGAGCGTTGCACCAACCGGGCCGTGGACACATAGAAGCCTTTGTAGATGCTATCAAACTGACCGGTGAAGTTATCAAAGATCTGCCCCAGCAGGTACAGGTGCAGTTCCACCTCGCCTTTACGGTCTTTGGTGACCCGGTAGTACCGGGCAATCTCCTGGGAACACTTCTTGAGAGCACGGTTCAGGGCCTTGCTCAGGCTTCGGCCATTGGCCGTGAACAAAATGTCATGGAGGTTCTCGGTGCTGCGCTCGTAGAGGGTTTCCAGGGTAACATCGTCCAGCAACTCAAAGGCCAGGGTGTCATATGCCTCGGCGTCTTTGCGCACCAGCCGCAGAATAAGGGCCTCCTTCTCTTTCTCACTTAATTTTTTCAACGCCTGCTTGAAGTCAGCGGAGGGTACGGGCATGCTTTGTTAATTAGGAATGAAGAATTGGAAATTAGGAATTGAAGCCGTTAAGAGTGCATGACGCTCAATTCTTTAGCAAAAGTAAGGCTTTGTTAGCAATTGCGCCACAAGGACCTGAGTCTGTGCCGATATTCTCTTTTCAACCCGATTTTGATGCTTATTGAGGCTGGTGGTGGGGTGATATGACGCTTCGCTGGATGGTGCGGAAGTAACTCACCTTTCTTTAAAATCCGTAATTTGGCCCGCAAACACATGCAAGAGTTTATGAACTATACAGATAGATTAGCCGGCATCCGGCAGCAGATGCAGGCGCAGGGCGTGAGTGCCTACATCATTCCATCGGCAGATCCGCACATCAGCGAGTACGTGCCAGACCGTTACAAGTGCATTGCCTTTGCCTCGGGCTTTACCGGCTCAGCGGGTACTTTGGTGATCACCCAGGATTTCGCCGGCCTCTGGACCGATGCCCGTTACTTTGAGCAGGCCCAGGAGCAGTTGGCAGGCTCGGGCTTTGAGCTGGTGAAACTGAAAGTGCAGCACGCGCCGGAGTACATCCAGTGGCTGGCCACAAAACTGCAGAGCGGCGAAACCGTGGCCTTTGACGGTCGGCTCATGTCCTTAACCCTGGCCCAACTACTGGAGCAGCAACTGAAACTCCGCGGCATTCAACTGGCCAGTGACCGCGATTTCCTGGAAGCAGTTTGGGAGAACCGCCCGGCCCTGCCTACCGCTCCAGCGTTCCTGCTGGATGAGCAGATCACCGGCAAACCCTTGGAAGACAAACTGCGGGAACTTCGCGGGGCCTTGCAGGAAGCCGGAACAGCGTATCACCTCATCTCCTCGCTGGATGATATTGCCTGGCTCTTCAACGTGCGCGGCAGCGATGTGAAATGCAATCCGGTGGTGTTGAGCTTCGCGCTGATCAGCCAGGACCAGGCCGTGTTGTTCATAGACGAAGCCAAACTGAGCCCGGAAGAGAAAACCCGTCTGGCACGCGCCGGCGTAACCCTTCAACCCTATGAGGCGGTGGGGCAGGCCCTGAGCCAGTTGCCCGCTGATTCTTCTATTTACCTTGACCCGAAACGTACCTGCCAGGCTTTGTTTGAGCAATTGCCCGCCCAGATCAGCGTGTTCCAGGAAACCAACCCCACCACGGTTTTCAAGGCGATCAAGAACCAGGCGGAGGTGGCGCACACCCGCACCACCATGGTGAAAGACGGCGTGGCCCTCACCCGGTTTTTCAAGTGGTTAGAGGAAAACATCACGAAAACGGAAATCACCGAGATCTCTGCCGCCGAGAAACTGAGAGAGTTCCGGGCCGGGCAGGAAGGCTTCGTAGGCGAAAGCTTTGACACCATTGCCGGCTACCGTGAGCACGGCGCCTTGCCGCACTACAAAGCCACCCCTGAGAGCGACGCCGTGCTGAAACCCGAGGGCCTGTTCCTGCTGGACTCCGGCGGACAGTACCAGACCGGCACTACCGATATCACCCGCGTGATCTCCCTGGGCAACCTCACTCAAGAAGAGAAAACCGATTACACGCTCGTCCTAAAAGGCACGATTGACGGCTCCACTGCCCGTTTCCCTAAGGGCACCCGCGGTTACCAGATAGACGCCATCACCCGCAAGCCGCTCTGGGACCATGCCCGCAACTACGGACACGGCACCGGCCATGGCGTAGGCTTCTTCCTGAACGTGCATGAGGGGCCCCATACCTTCAATCCCACGCCATTACCCGTGGACATTGAACTGGGCATGATCACCTCGGTGGAGCCTGGCATCTACCGTCCCGGCCGCTACGGCATCCGAATAGAGAACCTGGTGCTCACTGTGGTTGATGAAATCAATGAGTTCGGGGAGTTCTATACTTTTGAGACGCTCACCCAATTCCTAATTGACACTGCCCTGGTAAACAAAGACCTGCTGGAGGCGCACCACATACAATGGCTGAACAACTATAACCAGGGCGTGGTGGAGAAACTAGGACCGCATTTAACCCCGGAAGAATTAACCTGGCTGACGGAAAAAGCGAAGGCGATTTAATCTCAACTTCAGTATACCATAAACACCAAAGAGGCTTCCACTTTTATGATAAGTGGAAGCCTCTTTGGTGTTTATGGAAGTATGATTTCGTCTTTGGGCTCCTTTTGCAAAAATGGCCTAAAGCGAAGCGTAGGATTCAAACACAGGCAACCAGCACCAATGTGCCTGCAATGATGAGCCCGGCGCCAATGGCGGTTTTAAGGGTCAGGGTTTCGCCCAGGAAAAGGACGGAGAGCAGAATGGCAATGTCCACGCTGGCTTTGTCTACGGTAGCTACCTGCGAGACCTTACCCAATTGCAGTGCCTTAAAATAAAAGATCCAGGAAAGACCGGTGGCTACGCCAGATAAAAGCAGAAAGGTCCAGTTAGTTCTGGAAAGGGTGGTAACGGTGCCAAGGCTTCCTTTCACCAGGACAATGGACCAGGCCAATACCAGAATGACCACCGTTCTGATGGCCGTAGCCAGGTCTGAATCTACGCCTTTGATGCCCACTTTGGCGAAAATGGCGGTTAAGGCCGCAAAAATAGCCGAGAGAAGCGCATACATCCACCACATATTCTACCAGGTTTGGTTCAGTACCTATACGGAAAGCGGTGAGGTCTGAGACGTGAGGGGCTAAATAAGCGAGGCCGCCCCAATTATTGGAGCGGCCTCGCTTTGGTGTTTTCTATCCGGTTTTGCTAAATCGTGCCTAAAACAAAATTTACTTAGCCATGTACTGGTCGCGCACGGACTTGAACTCAGAACCGGATTTCCACTGCGGCCACTGGTTGGAGAAAGCCAGGCGTTTGCCCACCTGGTACAGCAACTGCAGGTCGGCGGCGGCACCATCTGTTTTGAAAGCGGCGTTCACCTCGTCGTTGGGTTTGTGGTAGACGTTGGCAGTGAAGTTGTCCAGGAGCTTTTTGCCCTCGGCTTTACCCAGTTGCACGTGGTCAATGCCCATGCCGGTGAACAACGCCGGAATACCCATCTTCGCGAAGTTGAAATGGTCTGAGCGGTAGTACAAACCGGCCTCAGGGTTCGGGTCACGGGAGATGTAGCGGCTTTCTTTCCTTGCTTCCTCTGCCAGGATTTCCTCTAACTCAGACTGTCCTATGCCAATGAGCACGATGTCTTTAGTGGTGCCGTAGGGGTTGAGCATGTCCATGTTGAGGTTGGCCACGGTTTTCTCTTTGGGGAAGGTGGGGTTCTCGGCGTAGAACTGGGAGCCCAGCAGGCCCTGCTCCTCGGCGGTCACCGAAAGGAATACCATGGTTCTATCGGGTTTCTGTCCCTGCGCCTGAAACGCCTTGGCTACGGCCAGCAACCCGGCGGTGCCGCTGGCGTTATCGGCGGCGCCGTTGTAGATGCTGTCGTTCTGCTCGTTTTTCTTCCCGATGCCCAGGTGATCCCAGTGCGCCGAGTACACAATGGCTTCCTCGGGCCTTTTACTGCCGGTGATCTTCGCGATGAAGTTGTAGGATTTGTCATACCGCACTTTGGCTTTCAGGGAAGTGCTCATGGTCAGGCTTAGTGCGTTGCCTTTAAAGCCGGGTTTAGCGGCCCGCTGCAGCTCCGTCTGGAAATTCTTGCCAGCCGCGGCGAACAGTTTCTCGGCGACGGGCGTGGTAATCCAGCCTTCCATGGCGCAGCGGTAGACGTTTTTGCCTTTAGAATCGAGGTAGAACTTAGAGGTGTTCCAGTTGTTCTGCACCACTTTGAAGCCGTAGCCGGCGGCCTCGGTGGCGTGCACAATGAGGCAGCCTTTGGCTCCCTGGCGGGCGGCCTCCTCCAGTTTGTAGGTCCAGCGGCCATAATAGGTCATGGTTCGGCCTTTGAAGAAGGTAGTGTCTGAAGAATAGAACCCAGGATCGCTCACCAGCACCACCACTACTTTGTCTTTCACGTTGAGCCCGGCGTAGTCGTTCCAGTTGTATTCCGGCGCCACAATCCCGAAACCCGCAAACACCAACTCGCTTTCTTTGATAGAGACATTCTCCTCGGTGCGTCTGGCCCAGATCACGTAATCTTCCAGCCCTTTCAACGTCATGGACTTTTTGCCTTTCACGGTCATGGTCTGGGCAGGGGCGGAGGTGATCTCCACCATGGGCACTTCCTGCAGGTAGCTGTTACCATTACCCGGTTCCAGACCCAGCGCTTTGGCTTCCCTCTCCAGGTAAGCGAGGGTTTTCTTCTCGCCGTTGGAGAAAGGTTTGCGGCCCTCCATGTCATCAGACGCCAGCGCAGTCACATAGGTGCGGTAGCTGCCTTCTGTCACCCGCACTTCCCGCGCAACCGGAGCCTCCTTAGCCCCAGCGGTGGTGGCATTATTGACGGCGGTATTGCTCTGCGGGCTGGTGGACTGGCAAGCGGGAAAAAGACCTAGACTGAGGGGAATAGCCCAGAAATGAAATCGTTTAAGCATGTAAAGAGTTGTTGTTTGGGTGTTTAATGAATAACTGTTTGGCGCAGTACCTTTAGATAAAGCTAACGAATGGCTTACACCTGAAATGAATCTGGGTGTAAGAAAGGAGTATTTCTTCAACAGCTATTTTAACTCAAATACCACTTTCACGGTTATAGCCACAGAAACATTCTGCGAAATATCTATCAAAGAAGCCTCTGCTGGAGCCGATGCAGTTACGCCATCACCCAGGTAATTACTGAAAGTAGGGTCTGATTCATCGGCTTCGGCTACCTTCACAATGCGCTTCACCTTTCTGTCAGCGGCAGATGCAAGAATATCTGCTTTCTCTTTTGCTACGGTCACGGCTTTGGCTAGCACTTCTTTCTTCATAGCCTCCTCCTTGGATGAAGAGAAACTGCTGTTGAAGTTGTTAACTCCTGCCCTGATTAAATTTTCCTGGATGCTGGGGTAATCTTTAATGGAGTCAATGGTAAAAGTGACTTCTTGCATTCCCTCAAAAATCAAAACCTCGTTTCCATTTGCTGGACCGTAAACAGTGGGGTGTCTTACTACTGAGAAAAGAGTATACTTTACTTTTTGAGAGGGCACGTGAAAGTCGTTCAGTATCTTGAACACTTTTGCTTCTAACAATTTATGTTGTTCATACACCTTGTCCAGGCTAAAAGTATCTATGGTGGAAAGGTTGATATGAAAAGTAACCCGGTCTGCAGGGGCTTCCACGGAGGCTGCACCAAGCACTACGATTCGGTTCTCAGGTGAAATAATTTGAGTGTACCCAGCTGTAGACAGCAGAAGAAAGAAGGCGATTAGAAGTTTTTTCATAGAGGCGGTAAGCGTAGTGCTTTCAAAGATAGACATTGCCGGGTTAACAGAAAGGGCGCCTCTGTGATGGAGGCGCCCTTTCTGATTCTGGCCTGTTTTCTGCAAAACAAGCATTAAACGTCTTTACTTCAGATGCTCGTCAAAGTACTCGGTCACCTTTTTGTAGAGGTGCACGCGGTCTTTGCCGCCCACATTGTGCGGGTGGCCGGGGTACACGAAGTAATCCAGCAGCACGCCTTCGTCCACGGCTTTTTTGAGGAAGGATTGGCTGTGTTGCCATACTACCACATCGTCTACGGTGCCGTGGATCATGAGCAGTTTGCCTTTGAGGTTTTTTACCTGGTTGAGGAGATTGGCCTGCTCAAAGCCTTGGGGGTTTTCCTGGGGCGTGTCCATGTAGCGCTCGGTGTACATGACCTCGTAGAGGCGCCAATCAATCACGGGTCCGCCGGCCACGCCCACTTTGAAGACACCGGGTTTTTTCAGCATGAGGGAAGTGGTCATAAAGCCGCCGTAGCTCCAGCCGTGCACGCCCAGGCGGTTGGCGTCTACGTAGGGCAGGCTTTTGAGGTAAGCCACTCCTTGCATCTGGTCGCTCACCTCGGGTACGCCTACCTGCCGGAAAATGGCTTGCTCGAAGGTCCGGCCCCTGTCGGCGGAGCCGCGGTTGTCCAGGGTGAACACGATGTAGCCTTTCTGGGCCATGAGCTGCATCCAGAGGTTGGAACCGCCCAGCCAGCCGTTGGTGATCATCTGAGCGTGCGGACCGCCATACACGTACACCACCACCGGGTACTTTTTCTTCTCATCGAAGTTGGGTGGCGTGATCATGCGGCAGAACAGATCGGTGGTGCCGTCCTCGGCTTTAATGGGGAAAACAGTGGTCTCACCCAACTGGTAATCCTGCAGCGGGTTAGAGGCTACCAGCAGCGTTTTGGTGATTTTGCCGGCATCGGTGTCCAGGATGCGGATGGTGCGCGGCGTGGCCGGGCTGCTGTAGTTGTCAATGAAGAACTGGCCGGTGGGGCTGAAACTGATGTTGTGCACCCCGCTGCCCTGGGTGAGTCTGCCGGTGCGGCCGGTGCTGAGCTCGGCGGCGTAAAAATGGCGCTCCAGCGGGCTCTCGGCGGTGGAGGTGTAGTACGCTTCGCGGCCGTTTTTGTCAAAACCCACCAAATCCGTCACCACCCACTCGCCTTTGGTTAACTGCCGGATGAGCTTGCCGCTGGTGCTGTACAGGTACAAATGGTCAAAGCCATCGCGCTCGCTCATCCAGACAAACTGATCTGGGTGGTTGGGCACGAAGTACATGGGGTGCTCAGGCTCTACCCATTTCTCGTTCTGCTCCTCAAACAAGGTTTTCACGAAGGCCCCGGTGGCAGCATCGTACTGGTTCAGCCACATATGGTTCTGGGCGCGGTTCACCACTGCCAGGTAAATGGATTTCTCGTCTGGGCTCCAGGTTAGGTTGGTGAGGTACTGCTCGGCGGGCTCGCCGGTCTTCAGGAAAACCGTCTTGCCCGAGGCCACGTTGTACACGCCCACCGTCACGTGGTGGCTCTTGCCACCAGCCATGGGGTATTTGATGTTGTTCAGTTTGGCCGGCACGGCGCTGATGTCTACCAGCGGATAATCAGTGACCATGGTCTGGTCCATGCGGTAAAAGGCCAGGCTGTTGCCGCTGGGGCTCCAGAATGTGCCTTTACTAATCCCGAACTCTGAGCGGTGGGCCGCCTGTCCGTTCACAATGGCAGGGTTCGTTTCCTGGGTGATCTGCTGGTTCTCTTTGCCGGGCTGAGAGATGAACAGGTTCTGCGCTTTGGTGTAGGCCACGCGCTGGTGGTTAGGGGAGAAGTCAGTATTCTCGGCGGCGGCATCCAGTTTGTAGAATACCTGTCCGGCTTTGGTCTGCGGGTTGTACCGGAACACCGTGCCGTTTTGCTTTAGAACCACCTCGTTGCCGTTAAGCCACTCCAAACCATTCACGTTAGCGGCTTTGGCGGCGCCGGCTTTTTCCAGGGCGGCGTTGAGGTCAGCGAGGGAGAGGACCGGGCGGGCGTTTTCCCGCACCGAACCGCGCATGAGCTGGTCCATTTTGTCGCTCACGTAGCTGAAGTCATTGGTGCCGGGCACCCAGGTGAGTCTGCGCAGGTTGGCGGGCGAGAGGCTTGGGTTCAGGAAGGCGTCTTCCATGGTCAACAGCTTCTGCTGGGCGTTTGCCGTAAAAGAAGCCAGGAGCGATAGCCATAAAAATGCTATCAGCTGAAGGGGTCGTCTATACATGTTGGTTTTGGGGTTGAAAGATGAAAAACAGCCGCTAAACAGCCGTCTGTGCAACGGCTTTGCAAGACAGTTTTTCTATCAAAAATAAGGCTAAACTACCTTATTTATCGGAACAAGAGGTGTTTTTTAACTGTTTTACTTTTGCTGAGACCCAAACAGGTAGAGCTTCCTAAACTCATGTTAATTGCTTAATTTTGCGTTATGGACATTCTAACTGAAATTCTGGAGCAGGAAGACGTGCTGTTGTTGGAGGAAACCA
Source organism: Rufibacter aurantiacus (assembly GCF_017916345.1). Classification (NCBI taxonomy): domain Bacteria; kingdom Pseudomonadati; phylum Bacteroidota; class Cytophagia; order Cytophagales; family Hymenobacteraceae; genus Rufibacter; species Rufibacter aurantiacus. The sequence continues at coordinate 555,080 of NZ_JAFMSV010000001.1, read as the reverse complement.
CCGATGTGCGCGAGCTGGTGGTGTACAACGATGACGTGAATACGTTTGAGCACGTGATCAATACACTGGTGCAGGTCTGCCGCCACACGCAGGAACAGGCCGAGCAATGTACCATGCTGATTCACTACAAAGGGAAGTGTACCGTGAAACTGGGCACTTTCACCGAGTTGGAAATCATGTGCACTGCCATCCATGACCGGGGTATCTCAGCGGATATCGTTTAACCCCTGAATTAACTGGATGAATTTTCCTTCAAAGCTGATTGAGAATGCGGTAGAGGAGTTGGCCAAGTTACCCGGCGTAGGCAAGAAAACCGCCCTGCGCCTGGTGCTGCACCTGCTCAAAGCCGAAACCGAAGATACCAAACAACTTTCTGAGGCGCTGGTACGCATGCGCACCGGCATCAGGTACTGCAAAACCTGCCACAACATCTCAGACGTGGAGGTGTGCAGCATCTGTTCCAATCCGCTCCGCGACCGTGCCCTGCTCTGCGTGGTGAGCGACATGCGCGACGTGATTGCCATTGAGAATACGTCGCAGTACAAGGGCGTGTACCACGTGCTGGGTGGCGTGATCTCCCCGCTGGAAGGCGTGGGCCCGTCAGACCTGCACATCCAGTCACTGGTGGAGCGTTTGCCGAACTCCGGGGTGAAAGAGATCATCCTGGCCCTGAGCCCCACAATGGAAGGTGATACTACCGCTTTCTACCTTACCCGCAAACTGAAAGACTACCCGGCCCGCATTTCCAGCATCGCCAGGGGCGTGCCGGTGGGCGGCGAACTGGAGTATACCGATGAGATCACCCTGGGCCGAAGCATTTTGGACCGTACCGCTTACAGCCAGATCTAGGTTTTAGGCTTATTTTAAAGAAAACAGGCCAGAAATGGCTTCCAGAGCAGGAACATATGTTCCTGCTTTTTTTATGTTTGTAGAATTTTCTGAACTTACAGAAGCATTACCAGCCACATCCACTACGACCCAACGTTCGCTGCTTGAAAGACCTTTCCGTCATTATTGTTAATTACAACGTCAGCTATTTCCTGGAGCAATGCCTGCTTTCTGTGAGAAAGGCGGTGCGGGGGCTGCAGGTAGAGGTGTTTGTAGTAGACAACAACTCCGTGGACGGATCGGTGGAGATGGTGCAGCGGCGCTTCCCCGAGGTCATTCTTCTGGCCAACAAAGAGAACCTGGGTTTTTCCAAAGCCAATAACCAGGCCATCCGGCAGGCCCAGGGCAAGTATGTGCTACTGCTCAACCCAGACACGGTGGTGGAAGAAGACACCTTCTGCAAGTGCTTCAGGTTCATGGAAGAGCACCCCAAAACCGGGGCCCTGGGGGTGAAAATGATGGACGGGGCCGGGCTGTTCCTGCCCGAGTCCAAACGCGGATTGCCTACGCCCTGGGTGGCTTTTTCTAAGGTCTTCGGGTTGGCGGCCATGTTCCCTACTTCCTCGGTGTTCAACCGCTACCACCTGGGCCACCTGCACCCAGACCAGGTACACAAAATCGATATCCTGGCCGGGGCTTTCATGTTCATGCGTGCCCAAGCCCTGGAGAAAGTAGGCCTTCTGGACGAGGACTTTTTCATGTACGGCGAGGACATAGACCTTTCTTACCGCATAAAGGAAGGCGGCTACGACGTGGTGTATTTCCCCGAGACCCGCATCATCCACTACAAAGGCGAGAGCACCCGCAAAACCAGCGTGAACTACGTGTTCATGTTCTACCGCGCCATGATGGTCTTCGCGGAGAAGCACTTCAGCGGGCGGCAGGCCCGGCTGTACTCATTCCTTATTCGGTTGGCCATTTACCTGCGGGCCGCCATTGCTATTCTGGTCAGGGCTTTTCAGCGGGTGACGCCGCTTCTGCTGGATGGGCTTTGTCTGGCCATTGGCGCGGTGGTGGGCGAGAAAGTAGTGCCTGATCCCTTGCCTTTGGGCATTACGCCCATGTGGGGCGCGTACCTGGCCGTCTGGCTGGGCAGTGCTTTCTTCAGTGGGGCATATGACAAACCGGGACGGTTGTACCGGCTGGTCAGTGGTATGCTGTGGGGCAGTATTTTGCTCATGGCTTTCTCCAGCATCGTGTCCATTGTAGGTGAGACGAACAAGAAACACTTGCTGGTGGCCGTGTTGGTGGGTTTGGTGGGCATGACGCTCTGGCGCCTCATATGGCATTTCAGATCGTACGGGCACTGGCGGTTCGGGGAGCCCAAGGCCAAGCGCATTGCGGTGGTGGGCAGTAGTCGGGAGGTGAAAAGGGCCTCGGTGCTGCTGCGGCAGGCCGGCGCCCAGAAACCATTGACGCACCTGGAGCCCCAGCACACCCCGGCAGATCTGCGGCAAATCAAGGAGGTAATCGAAATCTATAAAATAAACGAGCTCATTTTCTGCGGAAAGGACCTGGCCGTATCCCAGATCATTGAATGGATGGTGCAGATCCATAACAGCGCCGTGGAATTCAAGATCCTGCCTGAGAACAGTACCTACATCATCGGGTCCTCGTCAAAGAACGCCCGCGGCGACTATTACGCCCTGCACATTGAGGTGAACCTGCTCAACCCCTACCACCGCCGGAACAAAGTAGTGTTGAATTCACTCGTGAGCGCGGTGCTGCTGATGCTGTCGCCGTTTTTGATCTGGCGCATCAAAGGAAAAAGGCAGTTTCTGAAAAACTGCCTCGGAAACCTGGTGGGCCTTTACCAGTGGGTAGGGCTCAAAGCCACCGCCACCCCTGAGTCTAAGCCCGCCATCCTCTCGCCGGTAGACAAAGTCTCTAACCGGCGCATTAGTCCGGCGGCGGCCCGGCAGATGGAGGTAGTCTACGCCAAAGACTATACGCCTTATACTGACCTAGTTATCCTGGCCAGGAATCTCTCTAATCTGGGAAGATCCATCTAGGAAAACATAACCCTTTCCGTTTTAATTAGTAGAAGAGGCATAAGCCAGACGTATTCCCTCCAGAAGATACTTTCTAAGCAAAGAGCGCGTTTTAAGGAGATACATGTGCCTGTTTCTTCCTTATTTTCCAGTAAATGGCCCCAAAACCGTGAAAGATTAATTAAATATTCACGAATCAGCTATAAAAACAGCAAAAGGTCCTATTTTTGATCCCACACCTTTATGTCTTCTCAAGAGATGCTTACTACCGAACAAAAAGTATTATCAGACCGCATTACCTCACTTGCCGAATCACAGACGATTGCCATGGCCAAAAAGGCCCGCGAACTGGCAGCCAAAGGCGTGGATGTAATCAACCTAAGCTTTGGGGAACCCGATTTCCAGACCCCACAGTACATTAAAGACGCTGCCAAGAAAGCCATTGACGATGGCTATACCTTCTATACGCCTGTAGCCGGCTACCCAGACCTGCGCAAGGCCATTGTGGAGAAGCTGCGCCGCGACAACGGCCTGGAATACGGCCCCGAGAACATTGTGGTATCCACGGGTGCCAAGCAGTCCATCGCCAACGCGGTGATGTGCCTGGTAAACCCCGGCGATGAGGTGATCATCATCTCTCCGTACTGGGTGAGCTACGAGGAAGTAGTGAAACTGGCCGAGGGGATTCCGGTTCCCGTACGTGGCGCCCTTGAGAACGACTACAAAATCACGGCCCAGCAACTGGAAGACGCCATCACCTCCAACACCAAGCTGGTGATGTATTCTTCGCCGTGTAACCCCACCGGGTCTGTGTTCACCAAAGACGAACTGGCTGCGTTTGCCGCCATCCTGGAGAAACACCCGCAGGTGCACGTGATCGCCGATGAGATCTACGAGTACATCAACTTCACCGGGGAACACTACAGCTTGGCCCGCTTTGAGTCTATCAAAGACCGCGTGGTAACCGTGAACGGCTTCTCCAAAGGCTATGCCATGACCGGCTGGCGCGTGGGTTACATTGCTGCCCACAAAGACATCGCCGATGCCTGCGACAAAATGCAGAGCCAGATCACCAGCGGTACCTGCTCTATTGCCCAGAAAGCCGCCCAAGGCGCGCTGGAAGGCGGCCGTGCTTCTGCTGAGGAAATGAGCGCTTCTTACCTGCGTCGCCGCGACCTGGTGCTGGGCCTCATGAACGATATACCCGGCATCAAAACCTACGTGCCGCAGGGTGCCTTTTATATCTTCCCGGATGTGAGCGCTTTCTTCGGGAAGTCTGCCGGCGACATCAAAATTGAGAACGCGAACGACCTGGCCATGTACCTGCTCAACGATGCCCACGTTTCCCTGGTGGAAGGTGGCGCCTTCGGGGCACCAGAGTGTATCAGGTTCTCGTTTGCCGCCTCAGACGCCAAATTGATTGAGGCCCTGGAGCGTATCAAGGCTAGTTTGGCTAAACTGAGCTAAAAACGAGTCTCGCATTTTCTTCTTACCTTTGACAGACATTGGATAACGCGCCTACAGACCAGGTGGGTTATCCAATGTTTTGTTTCAACCCTATTTATCTTTCTGAATGTCCATTCAGCGCACCGTATCCTCCCTTTTTGACCGTTTCAGCCAACTGCGGGTGTTAGTGGTAGGGGATGTGATGATTGACGCCTATCTCTGGGGAAAATCGACCCGCCTGTCGCCAGAGGCGCCGGTTCCCATTGTGAACAGAACCAAAACCGAGCAGCGCCTGGGCGGGGCTGCCAACGTGGCCCTGAACGTGCAGAGCCTGGGCGCCACGCCGCTGCTGTGCTCCGTGGTAGGTGATGACCCCGAGGGTGCCGACCTCCTCCGTTTACTGCGGGAGCAAGGCCAAACCGACGAGGGCATTGTTTTGAGCCCCGAGCGGCCCACCACCGTAAAACAGCGTATCATCTCCGGCGGCCAACAGTTGCTGAGGATAGATTCAGAAGTTGAGATGGACCTCACCGCCACTGAGCGCCAAGCCTTGGTGCAGCGGTTCCAGGGATTGTTAGAAACCGCCCATGTGGTCATTTTCGAGGATTACGACAAAGGCGTGTTGAGTGCCGAGGTCATTGACGAGCTGCTCACGCTGGCCAGGCAAGCCGGTGTGCCCACGGTGGTAGACCCCAAGAAAAAGAACTTCCTGTCTTACAAAGGCAGCACGCTGTTTAAACCCAACCTGAAAGAACTCAAAGAAGGTCTGAAAGTGGATTTCGCGGATGCGAATCTGGAAGCTTTTGAAGCGGCGGTAAACCAGTTGCAGGAAAAACTGGACCTGGAGAACGTACTGGTCACCCTCTCTGAGCGCGGGGTTTTCTGCCAATCAGTTTCCCAAGGCAAAACTTACCTGGATGCCCACATCCGCTCCATTTCTGATGTGTCCGGCGCCGGGGATACCGTAGTGAGCATCGCGGCCCTGAGCCTGGCTGCCGGCCTCCCGTTGCCAGCCTTGGCTGAATTGGCCAACTTAGGCGGAGGGTTGGTCTGCGAACACGTAGGCGTAGTGCCTATTGACAAAGAACAACTGAAATCAGAAGCCCAGAAATCGCAGGTGCTACAGAAAGAGCTGGCTTCGTTTGAAGTGACTACCTGAAGTATAGGTGTTTTGGGGCTGTTGTTGAGAAAATGGCCTTTAAATGGGATTGTGGTTAAAGGCTGATTCTTATAAAGTGCAGTAACCTTTTAAATGCTGCTAGTGCAGCAGGCAAGTTGCAAACTTGCCGTCATGGCAACCACAAGTTACGCTAACGCTAAACTTGCGGTAGGGGATGAGGTGGTATGAGGTAAGGTTTCATACTTTAATATCCATTACCTAGTAATTTAGGTAATGGATATTATCTGGTTCAAGTTTTCAACTTGGACCTAAAATCACCTGAAGTTTGCAACTTCAGTGAGGCAAAGCCTCAGAAAAGCATTCCCAAGTCTATAGAACTAAACCAAAACGGCCTCCTGCTCATCAGAACAAGAGGCCGTTTTTATATCGTTTTTTGAAAAACGGGCAGAAACTGCTTAGCGGTGGCTGTATTCTTTCACCGTCTGGATAAAGCATTTCACCTTCTCAGGATCGGTATCGGGGTACACGCCATGGCCTAGGTTGGCGATGTGGCGGTTAGGCCCGAAGGCTTCCAGCATTTTGATGGTTTCGCGTTTCACGCCGGCAAAGTCGTTGTAGAGGGCGCAGGGGTCCAGGTTGCCTTGCAGGGTCTTGTTCGGTCCTACAGCGGCGCGGGCGTCTTTCACGTCCATGTTCCAGTCCAGGCCAATTACCTGGCAATCCAGTTGGGAGAAATCTGCGAGGGAGAAGAAGGCGCCCTTGGCGAAAACCGTCACCGGTACTCCTTGAATAGCCTGGCAGATCTCCGCGATGTAGCGGTAAGAGAATTCTTTGTAGTGCGCCGGAGGCAGAATACCCGCCCAGGAGTCAAACACCTGGATCAGGTTGGCGCCGGCCTCTACCTGCGCCTTAAGGTAAGCGATGGTGGTATCGGTGATCTTGCGCAGCAGTTGGTGCGACAGTTCAGGCGCCTCGTACAGCATCTTGCGGGCTTTGGAGAACGTCTTGGAGCCGCTGCCTTCCACCATGTACGCGAAAATAGTCCAGGGCGCACCTGCAAACCCAATGAGCGGCACGCGGCCGTTCAGTTCGCGTTTGGTGACCTTGATGGCTTCCAGCACGTAGTTCAGGTGCTCGTAGGGATCAGCCACGCGGACGTTCTCTACATCAGCGGCGGTTTTGATGGTGTAGGGGAAGATAGGTCCCCGTTTCTCAATCATTTCGTAGGTGCAGCCCATGGCCTCGGGCACCACCAGGATATCGGAGAAAATGATGGCGGCATCCACGTCCAGCAGATCCACTGGCTGAATGGTCACCTCAGCGGCCAGTTCAGGGGTTTCCACCAGTTCCTTGAAACCGGAGAGGCGTTCGCGCACGGCGCGGTATTCCGGTAAAATACGCCCAGCCTGACGCATGAGCCACACGGGAGTTCTTTCAGTAGGCTGCCCCATGGCGGCGCGCAGGAGCAAGTCGTTCTTTAATTGCATGCCGCAAAGATAAGGTAAAACAATGAGTCCTGAGTTCTGAGTCTAGGGTCCGGAGTCAGAAATTATGGAAAGCAGAGCCCATAAACCAGAATTGGTTTTGGGCATGTTTTAGGAAAATGAGCTTAGAAATAGGTGGCTGGCTTATTTGAACAGCGCCAGCAGAGCCGTTACAATGAAGCTCACACCCAAAGACAGTACAATGAAGCCCATGATTTTGGTGAGGGCGGCAAGGCCGGCTTTGCCCATGAAGATCATGAGGCGAGGCGAGAAAAGCAAGATGGTGTAACTCACCGCGCCCAGCAGAATGATGCCCAACACCGTAAGGACCATGTCAAAATAGGTGAGCGACTTGGTGAAAAGGCTGATGACCACCGCAATGGACCCCGGGCCCGAGAGCAAAGGCATGGCCAGCGGCGTAAAAGAGATATCTTCTTTTTCTACGCCCTCGGCGACCACGTCTTTGGAGATCTTTTTGCTGTCCTCTTTAGGGTTGAGCAAGTCCAGGCCCGCCCGCATGATCATGATACCCCCCGCAATACGCAGATCATGGATCCGGAGGCCGAAGAAATCCAGCACGGCTTGCCCGGCCAGAAAGAAAACCGTCAGAATCATGATCATGTACAGACAAGCCCTGAAGGCCTGCTGTTTCCGGCGGGCGGGGGAGTCATCGTGCGTGAGCGTGAGGAACACCGGCATGGCGCCAAAAGGATTCACCACCGAAAACAAAGCCGAGAAAGTTGCGAGTAGAATTTCCATTGCGCCCAATAATACGCAAAATCAGGATATTACCTAGTACAGCCCTCCGGTAGGTGGGAGGGCTGCACCGGTAAGGGAAAAATCATGATTTAGGCGAAAAGCCGCTGCCAGATACCAGTTTGCTTGGACTTGGCTGGGGTAGACAGACGCTTCTGCTGCGCCAGTTGCAAACGCAGAATGGATTTCACCAGCGGGTAGTGGGCCTGTCCATCGCGCTGTAGCACGCCAATGACGCCCGGTTGCCAGCAGTCCAGGATTTTTTTGCCGTCAATGGACGAGGTAAGGACAAACAGATGCGTACGGTCCAGGTGTGCCGTAAGAGACTTCAGCAAGCGGGTGTCCGGCTCATAGCCTAAGGCTGCTTTGCCGCCTAACACAATGATTTCACGGGTGGAGTTACGGCCTACGCCAAAATGGCTTTCAAATACATCATAGCTTAGCGTCTGCACCTCAACCCGTTGGGCGTATAGATTTTGCTTATTCAAAGCTTGCACAAGTGCGGCTGCCAGGGTTTGGTCATCTTCCAAGAGTAAGAGCCTATAGGAAGTATTCATAGATAGGTTTAGATAATTCTATTTTAATCTAGGCAAATATGGAGTTTGCTGATTATGAATATTATATAATGATAAGTTGGAAACGTTATCTTCTACTTTCCTTCAAAGATATTCTTTTTTCCAGAAATTTTTATGCTGAGCAGCCTTTTGAGATTAAATAAAGAATCTGTGCAAGAAAAAATGCCGCTGGCTGCCCTAAAACTTGTAGCTTACCCGCATAAGCCTGAGATTTGGGTTTCCGGCTGAGGGTGTGGCCTTCAGCCGGAAACTCATATTCCTTATCTTGTGACTTTCCGGTTTTAAAATGAACAATGTTAGATTAGGTATTCTGGGCGGCGGTCAACTGGGTCGCATGCTGCTGCAGGCCGGTTTGGATTTCAACCTCTACACCCTGGTGCTGGACCCAGACGAATACGCGCCCTGCCGCCATCTCTGCGAGGAGTTTGTGCACGGTGATTTCAAGGACTACGATACGGTGTATGCCTTCGGGAAACGCTGTACGCACGTGACTATAGAGATTGAGCACGTGAACGTAGATGCCCTTTTTGCCTTGGAGAAAGAAGGCGTGCAGGTGTATCCTAAGCCTGCCTCGCTTAAGACCATTCAGGACAAAGGCCTGCAGAAAGAGTTTTTCAAACAGAACAGCATCCCTACCTCAGATTTCAGGTTGTTGCAGGATGCCGCTGAGCTGGAGACGAACTTGGATTTTCTGCCTGCTTTCCAGAAACTGCGCCGGGGCGGCTATGACGGTAACGGCGTTACGCGACTTTCCTCCGAGAATGATTTGGCCAAGGCTTTTCAGGCCCCAACCGTACTGGAGAAACTGGTGGAGTTTGAAACAGAGATATCGGTGATCTGCGCAAGAAACGTACAGGGCGAGGTGAAGGCCTTCCCGGTGGTGGAACAAGTCATGCACCCAGAGCACAATCTGGTTGACTATCTGTTGGCGCCGGCCCAGATTGCCTATAAACTGCAGCGCATGGCCATTGAGATTGCCACCCACGTGACGACCGCGCTGGACATTGTGGGACTCTTGGCGGTGGAGATGTTTGTAACCCGCGATGGGCAGATCCTGGTGAACGAGGTAGCCCCGCGTCCGCATAACAGCGGCCATCATACCATGAAAGCCAACGCCACCTCGCAGTTTGAGCAGCACCTGCGTGCGATTTTGGGCTTGCCACTGGGCGACACTGAGCCGCACTGCCCGGCGGTGCTGGTGAACCTGCTGGGTGAGGCCGGCTATTCCGGCGAGGCCGTTTACCAAGGCCTGGAAGATACATTGCAGGAGCCTGGCGTGCACATTCACCTGTACGGGAAGAAGTTTACCCGGCCTTACCGTAAAATGGGCCATTTAACCGTGCTGGCCCCTACCATTGCAGAAGTAAAACAGAAAGCAGATACCTTAAAAAACCGACTAAAAATTATTGCATGAGCCAATCTCCTGATAAAAACACGCCACTGGTAGGTATTATCATGGGCAGCCAGTCAGACCTGAAGGTGATGTCTGGCGCCGCCGATATCCTGGAGCAACTGAACATTCCCTTTGAAGTTACCATCGTATCGGCGCACCGCACCCCGCACCGCATGCTGGAGTACGCTGAGGGTGCCCGCAAAAGAGGCCTCAAAACCATTATCGCCGGGGCCGGCGGAGCCGCGCATTTGCCGGGCATGGTAGCAGCCCTCACTACGCTGCCTGTGATTGGCGTGCCAGTGAAGTCCAGCAACTCCATTGACGGCTGGGATTCTATCCTTTCTATCCTGCAAATGCCTTCCGGGGTGCCCGTGGCTACCGTAGCCTTGAACGGTGCTACCAACGCCGGATTGCTGGCCGCCCAGATTTTGGGCAGTACCAACGCCGTAGTGGCCGATGCCCTAGAGAAACACCGGGCTGTGCAGCATGACAAGGTAATGCGCTCTGTGGAGCAGCTACGCCGCGGCGATATAGAAATGGACTAGCCTTTGCTCACGCTAAAGCCCATAAAAACAACTGCCACGCCCGGGTTCTCCCAAGCGTGGCAGTTGTATGAAGAGGCCTTCCCGCTGGAGGAGCGCCGCACCCTAGCGCAGCAGACAGAACTACTCTCAAACCCAGCCTACCGGTTCCTTTCCATCACGGACCAGGAAGAGTTTGCAGGATTCTTTGGGGTTTGGCAGCTGCCGGAGTTCACTTTTCTGGAGCATTTTGCCGTGCTGCCCTCGCTCCGCGGCAAAGGGACAGGGGCAAGGGCTTTAACTGTTTTACTGGAAACCCTTCTTCAGCCCCTGGTGCTGGAAGTAGAGACTCCGCACTCAGAGATCGCTCAGCGCCGCATCAGGTTTTACGAGCGGCTGGGCTTCCGGCTGAATGATTTTGAATACCGGCAACCGCCCTATGTTGCCAGAATGCCGTGGGTGCCGTTGTTGCTAATGTCATACCCCTCTCTTTTAGCCTCGGCGGAGATTGAAAAGGTGAAGGTACAGTTGTACCGTTATGTCTACCAACAAGCCGTTTAAGGGCCAGTTTCTGAAAAGGAGACCTGAATCGCTTCTCCGGCTATTAAATGGTGAGAGGTTTTTAGGCCCGGTATCTCCACTCCAGGATAAAGCAATAAATCATCACCAGTGCGCAGATCGTGAGTCCTAATGATTCTCTGGCTTCCTCAATGGCGGGAGAGCGGCTCATGTCAAAAAAGATGCCCTGGTACACAGGTGGCCAAAGCAAGAAGGCGGCAATGGCATACCCCAGAAAAGCCATTGCATACACCCACCTGAACAGCTTGCGCTTATAAGCCAGAAAGCAAAGTACCGCCGCCGACAGATAAACCGGTACCCAAACAGCAGGATCAGGGTCGTTCAATTGCACAAAGGCAAACAGAACGAACATCAGCATAAATACAAGCAGAAGCAATACCCGGAATTTCATAGGAGTTTAAGAATAGCTTTTTCTATATTCTTCGCTAATGTAAAATTTTCTAAACAAGGTGCAATAGCAACTGTTTCACTTACTTAAAAGTATCATAAGTAGAACTCTTTTTCTATTGCGTGCCTATGAAAATACTTATCCGCTTCATTATAGTTTTTTTTACGCCCCTGCTGTTATCCGGATGCTACAAGATCAAGGGCCATTACGGTGGTCCCAAGAGCTTTGAGCCGCAGACCCGTGCCCTGCAACCCGCAGATGTGGCTTTACCAGGCGGCTACACCATTGAACCGGTCACCTCGGGTTTGAACTACCCCACCGGCATCACCTTTGACGAGCAGGGCACCCCTTACGTCACGGAGGCCGGTTACGCCTACGGCGAAGTCTGGCTGCCGCCCAAACTCCTGCGTCTGAACCCTGATGGAACGACGACCCAGGTTGCGGCCGGCGATAAAAATGGCCCCTGGACCGGCGCCGCTTACCACGATGGCTTTTTCTACGTCTCAGAAGGCGGGGAACTGGAGGGCGGGCGTATCCTTAAGATTTCAAAAGCCGGGCAGATTACCCGCTTGGTAGAGAACCTGCCCAGCATGGGCGACCACCACACCGATGCCCCCGTAGTTGGCCAGGACGGATACCTGTACTTTGGGCAGGGAACGGCCACCAACTCCGCCATTGTGGGCACTGATAATTACCACTACGGCTGGCTCAAGCGCAACCCCACCTTCCATGACATCCCCTGCCAGGACATTGTCCTGACGGGCCAGAACTTCACCACCTACAATCCCCTAACCGAAGATGACAAGGACGAAGTCACTACTGGCGCTTACCTGCCCTTCGGGACTCCCAGTACACCTAACCAAACCATCAAAGGGGCCATTCCGTGTTCCGGGGCCATCTTCAGGGTGTCTCTGCAGGGTGGGCCTTTAGAGTTGGTGGCTTGGGGCTTAAGAAACCCATACGGATTAGCCTTTTCACAGAACGGCCAGCTCTACGTCACGGATAATGGCTACGATACCCGCGGCAGCCGGCCCGGCTACGGCGCCGGCGATGTGCTCTGGGCCGTGCAGCCGGGCAAGTGGTACGGCTGGCCCGACTTCGCGAACGGTCAGCCTATGGCCTCAGATGACTATAAGACTCCGCACGATGACCCTAAATTCCTGCTGGCCAAACACCCGGGTACTCCGCCTAAGCCGGCTGCCATCCTGGGGGTGCATTCCTCCTCTAATGGCTTGGACTTCTCCCGCAACGCCGGCTTCGGTCATGTGGGGGAGGCGTTTATTGCCCAGTTTGGCGATATGACCCCCGAAGTAGGCCACACCTACGGCCCGGTGGGTTTCAAGGTGGTGCGCGTAAACCCTGGCAATGGCGTAGTGGAGGATTTCGCCACAAACAAAACCAAAATCAACGGACCCGCCTCCATCCTGCAGAACGGTGGGTTGGAAAGACCCATCGCCGTGAAGTTTAACCCGGCCGGAAACGCCCTCTACGTGGTGGATTTCGGGATCATGCCGATGACCGAGCAGGGACCTGCCCCCAAGCAGAAAACCGGGGTAGTTTGGAGAATCACTAAAACCGGAGCCAGATGAAAAAGCTATTCAACACTTACAAACAAACCTGGTTGCTGCTGGCAGTAATTCCAGTGCTGGTGCTCAGCAGTTGCGGCACGGCCCGGCGCAGTGAGCCTATCATGGGACCTTTGGCCCTGCAGACCCAGCAACTGGAGAACGGCAGGGTAGTGTTCATGCAGAACTGCCAGCGGTGCCATCCGCTCGGCGAAGCCGGTTTAGGTCCGTCGCTCAACAACATTCCGCTGCCGGGAGTTGCCCTGCGGTTCAGGGTACGGAGCAAAGCCTTTTTCCTGGGCATCGGCCGGATGCCCTCCTTCAAAAAGCACGAAATCTCCAGAGAGCAGATGGATGAACTGGTAGTGTATCTCAAAGCCCTGAGAAGGCATAAAAGAACCGAGGCCGTGGCGGCCCAGTAATTTCTTCCGTTCTAAGGCCGAATTTAAAAAGGAGGGCAAAACGGAGGCCTACACCCTGACCTGCTTTCTGGTAAGAAGAAAAAATGAACCCACAACCCGCGCACATTTACCTCATCCGGCACGCCAGGCCTATCATCAGCCGGAAAGGCTTTTTCAGTAAGGCGCAGGCTCAGCAGTATATCAGTGACTACAACCTGGCGGAGGTGGAGAAGGTCATAGAAAGGAGCGAGCATCTGCCCATGGACCGCATCAAACGGGTATTCTGCAGTACCTTGCCCCGGGCCAAAGCCACTGCGCGCATGTTGTTTGGGCCCGAGGTGGAGCTTATAGAAGATGCAAGGTTCAGGGAATTTGAGAACCGGATATGGGGGCTGCCCTTAGGTAAGTTTCCGCTGAAGTGGTGGCAGGTAACCTCCCGTATTCTGTGGCTCTTGGGTTTGAACCAGAAAGACATTGAAAGCTTTAAACAGGCCAAAATACGGGCTGCACAGGCCGCGGATCATCTGGTGCAAGAAGCAGAGACCTATGGCCTGGCTGTGCTGGTGGCGCACGGTTTCCTAAATGAATTCATCAAAAGAGCCCTGAAGAAACACGGCTGGAAAGTTCTGCTGGACGGTGGCCGAGGCTACGTAGGCGTGACGCAGCTTGAAAAAGGAGCAAACCGTTTAGCGCCCGTTTCTTAAAAATTGGGCGCTAAACAAGACAAGAAACCTTGCGGGGAACAGAGTTGGTGGGTTAGGCGACTACTGCTTTACGCCTGTGAGATGAGCTTTCTTTTCTCTCCAGCGCCGCTTGCCGGAGTGAGAAGAAATGGAGAGTATAAGCCAATGGCACCAGGAAAGAAGGAAGCAATATAATGGGAAAGGTGGTGAGGATAGTGGCCCCGGGCTCCTCAAAAAAGGCCTGAACCGGACTGGGCAGCGTGAGCAAGGCATTGATTACAATATTGAGGAGCAGCCCCAAACCAATCAAATGATAGAGAAATGCCAGTCTGTGGTAACGCCGATGTCCGGCATAGCAGATTACCGCGAAAATAGGCCCTAGGATGCCAGACAGGATATCCCAGTTCCGACCTTCAAACGTCAGGCGCTCCGGAATTGCATTCGCCAGGAATAGCCACCATAGGAAAATCTCCACCGGTATTCTAAAGGCCTGCAGGTAAAGCAACCCACCCGATGGCAAATGCCGCAGGAAGTTCTGGGTTTTAGGATGGAAGCAGATCACCAGTACCGTTGCTAAAGGCGGGAACAAGGCCGGAACCATGTTCAGGGGCGCGATGGCGAAGTTAGAGGTAAAGCCGCTCAAGGCCAAAAGGCTGGCCAGCACCAACCAGGTTAGGAGCAGACTGCCAATGATCCAGGTTTTTCTGGTGGCCTGGGCCGATGAGTAGCCCATGCGGAGGAACGTGTGGCGGGTGCCGGCCAGAACCAGAGCCAGGCACAGAAGACTGAGAACGGCGAACCCAATCTGGGCGAGAAATAGAGAATCTGTTTTCATAACCAAACCATGTTGTTATGGTGTAAAGATGCAGCCTCCAGCGCCTGATCTGTTTGACAGAAATTGCTAATTTCCCTCTTGCCGGAACAAAGCCGGCGAGCAGCCCATCACCTTCCTGAAAGTGCGGCTGAACATGGAAATCTCGGGGTAGCCGCACTGCAGCGCTACTTCGCCAATAGTCATTCTGGTTTTCTGCAGCAGGGGCAGGCTGCGCTGGATGCGGTGCTGCAGCAGGAACTGGTGCGGAGTGCTGCCATGCACCTGGCTGAAGGCCCGCAGGAAATGGAATTTAGACAAGCAGGCCACCTGGGCCAATTCTCCCAAAGTTGGATTCTGATACGGGTCAGCCAACAGGTAATCGGTGGCCTGGGAAACGCGCTTGAACAGCTCGGCCCGGGCACCTGCTTTGACGGCAGATAGGCTCCGGAGTTGCCGGTGCAGTTCTTTTTTATGCTGAACCAAAGCCTGCAGCAATGGCACAAAGCTCTCTTCCAACTGTAGATTTGGTACCTCGGGAGCGGCACCCAGTAGGTGCAGTCTCTGCAGGGCCTGGTTCAAGGCGGGTGTTTTCCGCTGCAGCAAGTTGGGGAAGTCTGCGAGCCCTGTACCCAGCGCTGGTGAGAAAGGATTGTCCAGCAGGTACTGTGGCTGGTGTACCGTGGCTTTAAGGTAATCTTCCCACAGGTTCTGGCCCAGGTGCAGGTTAAAGGTCTCTACTAGTTGGTGCTGGCTGTCAATGTCCAGAGTGTAGTGCTGGGCCCGGTTAGTGAGGAAAAAGCAATCATCGGGGACCGCCACTTTCTTGCTGCCCGCACTCACATACGAGGTTCCCTTAAGGTTGGTGAAAAGCGAGAACGGACCTTTGATATCTGGGCGGTGACAGCCGCGGGTCTGGGTGTTGAGAATGACCAGCGGCCACTCAAATCTCTCTTTTTTTGGCTCTGCTGCCGAAGGCCCGTTCTCTTCCTGAAAAGCCGTCTCGGCTCTCTCCTTCAACTGCCGGTAGTCAGGAAACTCTTTCAGGAACATTTTCGGGCTGTTTCCTTGAAATTAAGCTAAAAGCGGCACAAAAGGAAGCAGAAAACGTGATTGTTGGGGCAGGTGCCTACAGGTTTTGCAGGTATTTAACCAATTGTAGAAGACCTGATGGTTTCGGCCTGCAATAGGTTTCTGGTCGATATTCAGCTGCAGACCAAGCGTTCAAAACTGAGCAAAAGCAAAACTGTTTCAACCTCAATTTTCAGAAATCAGGCCTAAAGCGGAGCAGTTTTCGGCTTAATAAGGAAACGCTCTTTTAGGCTTCGGGGCCTTCTTCACCGATGACGCCGTGTAGCCTCCTTCAAACAAGCGCCCGAAGTTGATTTTGAGTTTCTCTTGGATATCGTCAAAGTGGCTGCAGTTGGTATGGGTAAGGGCGCGCAAGGTGAGTTCAGCGCAGGCGTAGGAGTCGGCGGCGGCGCGGTGGTGCTTGAACTGGATGCCATGGCGGTTGCAGAGCGACTTCAAGTCATACTGCGGCAAGCCTTGCCACACCTGTTTGGAGAACTGCACGCTGCAGGCGTAGTTCAACTCCGGGAAGGGCAGGCCATAGGTATTCAAGGTAGCGCGCAGCACGCTCATGTCAAAGCTGGCGTTGTGGGCAATGACCAACTGGTTCTGCAGCACCGGTTGAAGCTCCTGCCAAACCTGGTCAAAGGTGGGGCTGTTCTTTACATCCTGCGGTTTAATCCCATGGATGGCGATGTTCCAGCCGTTGAAGTAGGGGTAGGATTTCGGTTTGATGAGCCAGGCTTCCGTCTTTTCTATTTGTCCGTTCCGTACAAACGTCAATCCAATCTCACACGGGCTGTCGCGTTCTGCCGTGGCTGTCTCAAAATCAAGGGTGATGAAATTCATTCTCTTCCTGCACTTAGCGTTTCCATGGCAAGTTACAACCATTTTCGGGCAATGACCCGATCCTGTTTGAAAGAACTTAAACCATACCTACCTGGCCTCAGTCAGTAGCGGGGTTGAAGTGAGAAGAGAAAAATTCTTTGTGGAGGTGATGAAAGGGAATGGCCTGCCGTGAAATAAAAAAAGCCACCCTTTCAAGAGTGGCCTTTGTGCTGGTGTTGGACTTCAATTACAGTCCGATTGGATTCAAAACCTTCTTGAAATCCAGATCAAGATAGTCCGCAGCAAACAAGGCCTCTTCTAACGGTTTATTCCCTTCCTGTCTGATAGGGTATAAACATCCTTCTTCATCCAATAACGCGACCGGGCTAACTTCAGGCAGCACCTTCAGGGTGTTCTTTGCTAGTACCAATGTTTCCTCTTCTAAAAAGGCGGGGGTACCGTTTCGGGAGTAAATGGCGTAATGCATGGTAGTAAAATAGATATTAACCAAATATTACGGGAGTGTTAAGTGGTTGGTTATCAGTATTTGTTCGGTTTTGTGCTGTATTAAGTAAAACACGCTTAAAATGACGTAGAACATGGAATAAACAAGGTTTTTTATTCGCTGGTCTAGGGGTAAAACAAAAAAGCCCTACCGCAAGGCGATAGGGCTTTCTCAACTAAACCTATTTTAAATTACTTAACTTCTTCGTAGTCCACATCGGTTACATTGTCACTGCTGGCAGACTGGGTGGCACCGCCTTGTCCGTCAGAACCTGGCTGTTGTGCACCTCCAAAACCACCATCAGCACCTGGCTGTCCGGCTCCGCCAGTGGCGGCGTACATCTCCTGAGAGGCCGCTTGCCAGGCATTGTTGATGCTCTCCATGGCGCTGTCAATCGCGGCGATGTCTTTAGACTCGTGCGCTTTCTTCAGGTCACCAAGGGCACCCTCAATGGCAGTTCTGTTTCCGGCAGATAGTTTGTCGCCGTATTCTTTCAACTGCTTCTCGGTCTGGAAGATCATAGAGTCAGCCTGGTTCACTTTCTCTACTTGCTCTTTCGCTACGCGGTCAGACTCGGCGTTGGCCTCAGCCTCTTTGCGCATGCGCTCGATTTCTTGCTCAGACAAACCGGAAGAAGCCTCAATTCTGATTTTCTGCTCTTTGCCGGTGCCTTTGTCTTTGGCAGACACGTGCAGGATACCGTTGGCGTCAATATCAAAGGTTACTTCAATCTGCGGAACGCCGCGTGGTGCTGGTGGAATGTCTGACAAGTGGAAACGACCGATGGTGCGGTTGTCGCGGGCCATTGGGCGCTCACCCTGCAATACGTGGATTTCCACGCTTGGCTGGTTGTCAGAAGCAGTTGAGAAAGTCTCAGACTTCTTGGTTGGGATGGTGGTGTTAGACTCAATCAGTTTGGTCATCACCCCGCCCATGGTTTCAATACCCAAGGAAAGAGGAGTTACGTCCAAAAGGAGAACGTCTTTCACCTCACCGGTTAATACACCACCCTGGATAGCGGCGCCAATGGCTACTACCTCATCCGGGTTCACACCCTTAGATGGTTTCTTGCCGAAGAATTTCTCTACTTCTTCCTGGATTCTTGGAATACGGGTAGAACCACCCACCAGGATTACTTCGTCAATGTCACTTGGCTGCAAGCCAGCGTCTTGTAACGCCTTGCGCACCGGCTCCATAGAACGACGTACCAGGTCATCAGCTAACTGCTCAAACTTGGCACGAGACAGTCTGCGCACTAAGTGCTTAGGACCAGTCTGCGTAGCAGTGATGTATGGCAGGTTGATCTCTGTCTCAGAAGAAGAGGAAAGCTCGATTTTAGCTTTCTCAGCAGCTTCTTTCAAACGCTGTAATGCCATTGGGTCATTGCGCAGGTCCATGCCTTCTTCGGCTTTGAACTCATCGGCTAACCAGGCAATGATTACTTGGTCGAAGTCGTCACCACCAAGGTGGGTATCACCGTTGGTAGACAATACTTCAAACACACCGTCACCCAGCTCCAGAACAGAGATATCGAAAGTACCGCCACCTAAGTCGTATACCGCGATTTTCTGGTCAGCGTGTTTTTTATCCAAACCGTACGCCAATGCAGCGGCAGTAGGCTCGTTAATGATACGTTTTACATCCAATCCGGCAATCTGTCCGGCTTCTTTCGTAGCCTGACGTTGTGCGTCGTTGAAGTAAGCAGGAACTGTGATCACCGCCTCGGTCACGGAAGTGCCCAGGTAGTCTTCAGCAGTCTGCTTCATTTTCTGCAACACCATGGCAGAAATCTCCTGCGGCGTGAACTCACGGTCACCGATTTTTACGCGCACGGTATTGTTACTGCCCGACTGCACGTTGTAAGAAACGTGCTGGGTTTCTTCTTTTACTTCAGAAAAGCCGCGGCCCATGAAACGCTTGATGGACGCGATGGTATTTTGTGGGTTAGTGATAGCTTGACGCTTGGCAGGATCCCCTACTTTACGCTCACCGTTCCCGTTGTCCAGGAATGCCACGATGGACGGTGTAGTCCGGCGGCCTTCGCTGTTCGGAATCACCACTGGTTCGTTCCCCTCCATTACAGCAACGCAAGAGTTGGTAGTTCCTAAGTCAATGCCTATGATTTTTCCCATTGTCTATAGTTTTATTTTAGTAGTTCCTAGTTTAAACTTGATGTTCTCTCATTAACAAGAGATGTGCCAAGGCCGGATTTCTGCCGTTTTGTGACACAATGTCATTTCTCTTGAAGACCATGAAAAAGGCTATACGAAGTTTAGGCAGAACGTGACAGGCCAGGCGGCGTTTTTGGCTTGTTTTTCAGAAAAGAGCCCCAATGTAGCGGCGTTACACCGTAACGCCGTGGTTCTATGAAACAGAAATGCCCCATTATCGGCTAACGGTCCTTCAAAGCAAAAGTGGTTATTGTTGCAAGCACCGTTTCGGAAGATGAAAGAGAGGGGGCTCCGTGGCGCCACGTCGTTACGGTGTAACGACGCTACGTTTCTGTTTTAAGCCTGTTTTCCTGAAAACAGGCTTAAAACGCATTACCGCTTTTTATAAGGCCTTACAAAGGTATTCACCGGTTTCGCCAAGCCTTTGAGGAGCTTCACCTCTTCAAAAGTTAACTCCCGGTACTCGCCCGGCTGCAAAGAGCCCAGTTGCAAAGGCCCGATGGCCACCCGCACTAGCCGCAAGGTTGGGTAGCCCACGGCCGCCGTCATCTTGCGCACCTGCCGGTTCATGCCCTGGCTGATTTTAATCTCTATCCACGAAGTAGGAATGTTGGCCCGGAACCGGATGGGCTTGGAGCGCTCCCAGAAGGTGACATCTTCCAGCAGTCTGGCTTTAGCCGGCGTCGTTTTCTTGCCTTGCAGGAGCACGCCACTTTCCAGTTGGTCTAACGCCTCGTCTGTAGGCACGCCTTCCACCTGCACCCAATAGGTTTTCTCCACCTTGAATTTAGGGTCAGAGAGGCGGTGCTGCAGCTGCTTGTCATCGGTGAGCAGCACCAGGCCCTCACTGTCATAGTCCAACCGGCCCACGGGGTACACGTTAGGCAACGCCACATAGTCTTTGAGGGTAGCACGGTTATTCTCATCGGTGAACTGGGTGAGAACTTCAAAAGGCTTGTTGAGGAGGAGGTACTGCAAGGTGGTAGCGGTTGTATGACAGACAAAAGTACGGCTTTGATTCTGTTTAGGGCGTGTTTTTCTGAATTCAGGCTTAATCTGTCACTGCCTGGTGAAAAGGAGAGAGGGAGGCTTATTAAAATGCGCGTGATCAAATCAACGGAAAATAATGGCTGCAATCGTTCTCGACCTAATTTTTGGAAAACAGGTCAAAATCGGCTTTACTACTTAGCTTGAAAGAATCCGTATAGGGAGTTGGGAATGAGAAAGATCCCGGCGGCTTTGTGGCGTTCACCCATAACAAGGCCTGATAAAATGTACTGAACCAAAACCTGAAACTATGAAAAAGTGCCTGATCCTTTGCGCCGCCATCCCCATGTTCTACTTGGCGAGCTGTAATTCCACCACAAAACCCAAAGAGGGAGACGTAGAGCCCACTGCCACCGAAGACCGGGACCCTAGCGTACGGGCTCAGGACTATGAGACCGGCGCTGCCGATAACCGCGCAGACACCATTCCGCCTGCCACCGATTCTGCCGGGGCAACAACCGGGCAATAACCACCACAAACAAAAAGGCTGCTTTTCAAAGCAGCCTTTTTGTTTGTGGTGAAAACCTGTTTTGAGGGCATTTTCTACAAACTGCCGTAGAAACGCCGTAGCGCCCACTCAGCACACGCCAGACCCAGCAGCAGGAAGTAGAACCAGGGTTGCTCCAGCAGGTCTTTCTCCTCCTCGTGGCTGCGTAGGATGGTCTTGAAGTTGGCTTTGATCAGGTCCTGCTCCAGTTGGGCTAGTTGGGCCGGGTAGTACAGGCGGGTTTCCGAGCGCTCAGCGATCTGGCTCAGCAAACTGTGGTCAGCCACGGCCATAAGCGATTCCAGGTTCTGTTCCTGCACCACAAACTCGCCGGCATCGGTGTAGTTCTGGTTTTCCACCCTGGCGGTGGCGGTGTAGCGGTACACGCCCACGGGCAGGTTGCCCAGGCGCAGACCTTCGCCGCCCTGCTCGTGCCGGAAACGGTGCCGCGTTTGTTTGCCGCCCTCATGCGTGAGCGTAAGCGAAATGTCTTGCCCGAAGATTTCCTCCTGCACGGCGTTGAAAACATCGGCCTGGAGGGCCACACCTTCAGAGGCCTCAAACTCATCTTTGACTGGGTACACATGCAGGCGCTTCTGGTTTCGGCGGTTGGCCAGCAGTTGCACCAGGTGGGTCATGAGTTCATCGTAAATCTGGGAAGAACCGTGGTCCACGGACTCGGTGAGGCGCCACTGCCAGCTGCCATCGGTGAGGAGTACTGCCGAGGGGGTAGGGGCGGCGGGTTTATAGACCAGGAGCGGTTTGGTGGTGCGTACGGCGCCCACCTGCTGCTGCAGGATAACCTCGGCGGCCGGCGCAATCCGCCATTCCCCGAAGGTGACGGGCGTGGGCGGCCAGGCCTTGATGCGGGTCTGGGCAGTGGGCTCGGCGGAGAAGCGCTGGAAGGTGGTATTGAGCAGAGGCTGCACCTCGTCAAACTGGGGCGATGGGCGGTTGAGCTGCACGCCGGCTTGCAGGGAGTTAAATGCGTTGAAATCGGTCTGGGCCCCCAGGATGTAGAATGTGGGAACGCGGGCGGTCCTTAATCGGCGGAGCCAGTCTGTGCCCACCCCGGTGGCATTGGGGATCTGGTGGAGGATGGCCGCGTCATAAGGCGTCTTGAACGATGGGTTTTGGAAAGGCCCCAGCACTACCTCCACATCTAATAATTGATTTGTGCGCAACGCGCTTCTCAGGGCTTTGATATCGGGGTGAGGGGCGGCGGCGGCTACCAGCACTTTCAGTTTGCCTTTGATCACCTCCAGGTAGGCGTGTCGGCTGTTGTTAAGGTTGGTGAACTCGCCGGTGAGCGGTTGTACCAGCACCTGGAAGTGTTTCTTGCCCGGCTGGGCAGCGGTTACTTGAAAAGAGGTCTGTACCGTGCCGCCGCGAGGCAGAGAGACGGTTTTCCGCTGTACGGTTTTCCCGTTTTCCTGCAGCAGTACCGTGGCGGTGGTGCCGTTAAAGCCGTTGTGCCGCACGCGCGCCACCACCGGGAAAGAGGTACCCGTGTAGTTGATTTTGTTGTATTGTACTTCCTCCAGCACCACATCGCGCTTAGCCACGGTATCGCCTAAGGCCAGCGGGTAAATGGGGGCGTTGTAAAGCTGGAAAGTAGGGGTGGGGCCCTGGTTGTGGATTCCGTCTGAGATGAGTACCGTAGCCGCCAGGTTCTGGCTCCTGAAGGCGCGGTCGCCTTTTTCCACCAGGGCGTGGAGGTTGGTCATCGGGGCTTTGAGCGGGGTCTGGGCAAAAGAAGCCGCAGCACTATCAGCTTCCTGGAAAGATTGTTTCACTACCTCCAGGCCGCTTTTCTGCAATCTTTCGGCCAAGGCATCCAAGCCCTGCAGGGTGCGGCTCAGCTCAGCTTTGGAGGTGAACAGCCCCACCG
The DNA here is from genome assembly GCF_017916345.1 of Rufibacter aurantiacus. Classification (NCBI taxonomy): domain Bacteria; kingdom Pseudomonadati; phylum Bacteroidota; class Cytophagia; order Cytophagales; family Hymenobacteraceae; genus Rufibacter; species Rufibacter aurantiacus. The sequence goes on along the minus strand of NZ_JAFMSV010000001.1, from coordinate 532,479 downwards.
ATTGGGAGTTGTCCAGGGCCAGCACTACTTTGGGTTTCACTTCCTCCTGCCTGATGCGGCGGGTATACGGTTCCAGCAGCAGGAAACATACCAAGGCCACCAGCAACGCCCGCAACGATGCCAACAGCAAACGCAGGCCTGTGGGCCAGGGTCCGCCCCGCCGGTACATGAACCAGGAAACACCTATCCCTGCCGCCAGGCAAAGCAATGCATACCAAGGAGAATAAGCAGTGTGAATTTGGAGTGATTGCACAAACGGTGAGTTAGGTCACAGGATCAAGGAGCAAGATAAAACATGTTCAACAGAAGACATACATCTTTTCTTCTGAACTGCCCAGAACTCTAAGTTATTGCCTGCAACCGGGTTTGAGGGCTGTTTTTCTGAAAACAGAAGAGAAACCCTGACTTGTGTGTATGTCAGAGTTTGCTGTTGCTTTACCTATACCAGATTTCCTGATAGTGGTTGTCTTCTATCCATGGAGCTGAAAAGCCTTCCAGTGGGGGTTGGTGCTGTTTAGTTCCCTAGCCGTTGTTGGTGTTTTCACCAACAACTTATACTTAAGTGGCATCCAATAAGGGCCACCACATGGAATTGCCCCACAATGAAAAAGCCGATGAAGGTCTGCACCCACATCGGCTTTGAAGAATATCAGCAATTGACAATCAGCAATTAGCAGTCATACTTAAGTAAGCATGCCGCCGTCTACCTGCAGGGTCTGGCCGGTTACGTAGGCAGACAGGTCAGATGCCAGGAACACAGCCGCGTTGGCTACATCCTCAGGGGCACCGCCGCGTTTCAGCGGAATGGCTTTTCTCCACTCGGCTACCACGTTGGCATCCAGTTCATCGGTCATGTCGGTTTCAATGAAGCCCGGAGCGATGGCGTTGCTGCGGATGTTTCTGGAGCCCAGTTCCAAAGCAACTGATTTAGTGAAACCGATGATACCCGCTTTAGAAGCGGCGTAGTTGGCTTGTCCGGCATTGCCTTTGATGCCCACCACTGAGGTCATGTTGATGATGGAACCGCTCTTGGCGCGCATCATGTGCTTCGTGGCAGCTTTGGTCAGGTTGAAGACCGATTTCAGGTTGGTATTGATAACGGCATCCCACTGATCTTCAGACATGCGCATGAGCAGGCCGTCTTTGGTGATACCGGCGTTGTTCACCAGCACATCCAGTTTCCCGAAGTCTTTCACCACAGATTCTACCAGTTGCTCGGCCTGAGTAAAGTCAGAGGCGTCTGAGCGGTAACCTTTGGCCTGGATGCCGTACTCGGCTAACTCCTGCTCCAAGGCCTGGCCTTTCTCCACGCTGGAGAGATAGGTGAAAGCCACATTGGCACCCATTTCGGCATATTTCTTCGCGATGGCCCGGCCAATGCCTTTAGAGGCGCCGGTTACTAAGGCAATTTTTCCTTCCAGTAATTTCATAGTGCTTCTTTAAAGGGCCATCACCAAAAAGTAGACGGTCCCCGGTTCTCAGGGCCAAATATACTAATTGCAGACGGGAGCCAAAGTAACACCCCAAGGTTTTCACCACGAGCTTCCGTTTACGGCCTGTTTTTAGGAAAATTGGTTGAAAAGGAGGCAAGGAAAGAAGCTGCCCAAAGCTTTCTACTAACAGAAAGCTTAAGTCGATTGCACGTATTCCGTCCCCCTTTGAAGGGGGTAGGGGATGACCAATCGTATTGATTATGGCATTTCCGAATTGTAGGGGCAATCCCTTGTGGTTGCCCTTGCGTCGGCCACCGTAAGACAGGTTATTGGTGATAACACCAACATCGGCGAGAATGGCAAACGGCGATTGTGAAGATTCGCCTCCTCGGAAGGGTAGGTTCCTTCTGAGGTGAAGCTTATTGTTTGCAGATCGGCAAAACCGGTTTGAGGCCGCCGCCTCACTGAAGTTGCAAACTTTAGATCATTTTAGGTCCAAGTCACAGACTTGAACCATAGAAATCAAAGAATAAAAATGGCCTTGCCTTAAAATGAGCATGGGCCGGAATGCGTGATACCCAATGAATGAAATCTTTTTAGATCAATGACATTACTTGCAGAAACGGTTGAGGAGGTTGCCGGCATCGGGGGAGCCCAGTTCAAAGGCTCTTTGCCAGTCTGAGCAGGCGGCGCGCCGGTTCTTCTGGGTATGGTAGAGGACGCCCCGGTTGTAAAAGGCCTGCACCATGTTGGAGTCCAGGGAAATAGCTTTGCCGTAGTCCTCCAGGGCCAGGTTGTACTGCTTCTGTCGCATGCGTACGTTGGCGCGGTTGAGGTACGCCACCGCATAGTCTTCCTGCAGGGCAATGGCCTGGCTGAAATCCTGCACCGCACCTTTGATGTCTTTAAGCCGTGCCCGGTTAAGGCCGCGGTTGTTATAGGCCTTGGCGTAGTTAGGCTGGTGTGTGATAGCCTGGTTATAGTCTTCAATGGCTTGTTTATACTGGCCCCGGTTCTGCCTGATATCGCCACGGAATTTGAAAGACTCGGCATCAGTGGGCACCAGGAGAATGGCCTGGGAGAAATCGGCAAGGGCGCCGTCAAAGTCGTCCATCTCGTATTTGGCCACGCCCCGCAGGCGGTACAGGCTGCCGTCATCGGGCTTTTTGGCGATGGCGGCATCATACTCCCGTATGGCCCCAATGTAATCGTCTTTGCTGGCGCGCTCCAGCCCCTCGCGGTAATGGGTTTTGGCGGTTTTGCAGCTGCTTGCGGCCAGCGCCAGCAAGAGGCAGAACAGGTAAATATGGGTAAAAAGGCGGGCAGAAAGTGTCAGTTGCATAGTGTTGTCTTACTCCTGCTACATACTGATTTTATTAAATATAGTTATAGGTAAATATTTTACATATTTGTTCGTTAAGCTTTCTATTCCTCTTGTAGGGACCTGAAAAACAAAAAGAAGAAGACGGTTGGGTCTGGCTGAAAAATTTATCCGGAGCCGTCATCTTCCAAGGCATCTCTGAGAAAAATACCTTATGAACTTACGTATGTCTGAACCCAGAGTAAAGAACATCAAGACAGAAATCCTTTCTGATAATTGGTACACCCTGAACAAAGTGACCTTTGACTACCGGAAGCCGGACGGCGCCTGGGAAACCCAAAGCCGCGAGGCCTATGACCGAGGCAACGGAGCCACCATTCTGCTCTATAACCGCCAGAGCAACTCCGTTATCCTGACCAGGCAATTCAGGATGCCCACTTTCCTCAACGGCAACGCAGACGGAATGCTCATTGAGACCTGCGCCGGTCTGCTGGACAATGACAACCCCACCGACTGCATCAGGCGGGAGACCGAGGAGGAGACCGGCTACAAAGTGTCAGACGTGCGGAAAGTGTTTGAAGCATACATGTCACCGGGTTCTGTCACCGAGAAGCTTTACTTTTTTGTGGCCGAGTACAGCAAGGAGATGAAGGTAAACGAGGGCGGAGGCCACGCCGAGGAACAGGAAAATATTGAGGTGCTAGAACTGCCTTTTCCGGAAGCCCTTCAATTGATGAATACCGGCGAAATCAGAGATGCCAAAACCATCATGCTGCTGCAGTACGCCCAGATTCACGGCTTGCTGGGCAACTAACCTGTTTTTGCCCGATTTTTCCAAAATCACGCCTTAACCAAAGTGCGGTAGAATTCAGAGAATTGTGCTACCTTGGTTTGTCTACTATCTGTTTACCTATGAAACGTATGAAGCCGTTTTTTCTGTTGGGAATTTGTTTTCTGGCAGTCTTCTCCTTATTTGACCTCTCGGCGCAGAAAGCCGCCGGAAAGAGAAACCCAGCAACCGGAGCCTCCAAAAAGACATCGGAGCCCCAAACCGTGGTGTACCTGGTGCGCCACGCCGAGAAAGCGGCCTCCAATGGTAACATGACCGATGACCCCGATTTGTCAGAAGCAGGCCAAAAACGTGCCGAGGTCTTGAAAACCAAGTTTGCCTCAGCACCGGTAGCCGCGCTTTTTGCCACCAAATACAAGCGCACGCAGCAAACCCTGCAACCTCTGGCCACAACTCTGCAGCAGACAATCCAGGTTTATGACGCCCGCGATTTTGCCGGACTGGCGCAGAAGATAAAGCAGGAGTACGCCGGTAAAACCGTAGTCGTGGCCGGCCATTCCAATACCGTTTTGTCCCTGGTAGAAGCCTTGGGCGGCAAGAAACCCTTCGCTGAGATTGCCGATCACCAATATGACTACCTCTTCAAAGTAACCCTGCGCGAGGGCAAAGAACCCCAGGTAGACGTGCAGCAGTACGGCGAAGCATCAGCAGTTCCTGCGAACTAGGTTTCAGGTAGTGGAGGGTAGTTCTAATTATTAAGCTTCTAAGCATGGACTTAGCGGTCTTTTTTGGAGGTCTCCTGACGCTCATTGCGTTTAAAATATACACTAGAAAGCTAGGGAAATCACTCCATTCAGATGGGTTCATCAGCTCATCTGATGTTGATGCCTGTGATATTGATTCAGATGGTTGGGACTGCGGGGGCGATGGGGGAGACTGCGGCGGAGACTAACCATCACCTTTGTGCCCTGACTTAGTAAAACTCAAATCGTGGCTGTTTTAGAGAAAACGGCCGCCAAACCCTTTCACTTATCAGGAAGCGTTTTTTGCTTCATTGCCCCAGGTTTTTCAGGAACCCAACTTCTACCCATTGCACGGGAAAAAGCCAGGTGCTTTATTTGTCTTTCGCTACCTGCTTTTATACCCCCATTTGAAACGCCTGCTTTCTTTTCTGCTAATTTCGCTTTTCCTCTTCCACAGCGTGGGTAGCTCGCTGGTGCTGGTGATGCTGCAGGCGCAGGTGCGCTCAGAGGTGAAAAGACGCATCAAAGAAGGCCTGCCCCCTGATCAACTGCACCAGCTTTCCTTTACCCCCGAAGAAGTGGCCGTCTTGGACTGGAAAGAGCAGGGCCGGGAGTTCCGTTACCAGGGCATGATGTACGATGTTGTGCGCGTGCAGCGCCAGGCGGACTTGCTGCTCTACCACTGCGTCACCGATACCGAGGAACACGACCTGTTTGAGGCCCTGGACGAGTTGGTGCAGGACTACATGACCCGTTCCACCAAGCAGAAGAACCTCAAACAACTGGTGAAGAACCTGGCCAAAGCCTACCAGACCACCAGAATAGCTTACCCGCTGCATTTCCTGGCCGATGCCACCCCGGCAGCTTTCTTCTATCAATTCTCACTTTCCGTTATCTGGCAGGACATCCCCGTTCCGCCGCCCAAACTGGCTTGATTCTCATTTTCTAAATTTCAGGGCAAAACGACCTTCATATTCTGGTCATCCTGAAAATTGGGCAGGCGGGTAAAGCCTGGATGAACGCTGTTGCCGTTTTTCGCCCGTTTTTTCAGGGATAAGCAGAAACCATGAAGTGTCGCGTAAGGCTGCTCCTTTGTGCATGGCGGGGTTCCTCAGGAATCGTCATGATAATGGCTGGCCTGCTTTGCCGTGATGAATCATTTCTCAATTAACCAAAACCAATTATCCGGGATAAGACTATCTCTGGGCCGCAGGGAAGGCTGTGTGCTGTTTTGAAGATAATTTTTAGAAAACCGCCAAGAAATGGCAGGGAAACCTGTGCCTGCGTTTGCCGCTGTGCCTCAAAATGGAGGCCCCAGAACCGTCTTTTCCCCTCAATTTCCCCTTTAACTTCTTATGAAAAAATACATACAATTAATGTGCTGCCTGCTTTTGTCCCTCACGGCAGCGGCGCAGAACGGCCAGCTAAGAGGCCGCGTGTACGATGCCTACAGCAGAACCCCGCTGGTGGGCGCCACCGTGCTGGTATCATCCACCCAAGGCGCTACCACCGATGCCAAAGGCGAGTTTACCTTAGAATGCACCGGCGCCACGCCGATAACCGTGAAGTTTGTGGGTTATGAAACCTTTAGCGGATCGGTGAAAATCTGCGACCAGTACCTGCAGATCGGGCTTACGCCGTCCAATACCAACCTGAATGAGGTAGAAGTAAGCGCGGCCGCCTCTGAAACCAACCCGGTGCTGCGCCAGCCGCAGTCCATCGGGTTGTTGACGCGCCGGGAGCTCACCCGCAGCGAGGGCATCTTCCTGGAGAGTTCCCTGAACCTGGTGCCGGGTGTGCGCATGGAAAAACGCACCATGAACGGCGGCCAACGCATCCTCATCCGGGGCTACGGCTTGCCGCAGGCCAACGGAAACCAGCTCAACTTCAACGGTGCGGGCTACAAGGCGTACCTCAACGGAATTCCCGTGACCGATGCCGAGGGCGTAACCGTGCTGGATGATGTGGATTTCTCTACCCTGGGCAAGGTGGAAGTCATCAAAGGACCTGCCTCCAGTTTGTACGGTACCGGCATCGGCGGCGTGGTGAAGATGTTCACCCTCCGGCCCGAGGCGCAGACTACGCGCCTGGTACAGGAAGGCGTGGTGGGCAGCTACGGCCTTTGGAGCACCAACACCCGCCTGGAAAGCGCCAATGAGCGCGCGTCCATTTTAGTGAACTACGGCCATCAGAACTATGACAGCTACCGCGTGCATACCAACTCCAAAAAAGACTTCGCCACGTTTGTAGGCGATTTCAGGACCTCAGACAAACAGTCCATTACAGCGTACGCGGCATATAACAACTCTTACAACGCCATGGCGGGCCAGTTAGACAGCGCTTCTTTCTTCAACAAAGAGAACGAGGGCGAGGCCAAATACCTGGAGAACAACGGTCGCGTGAGCTACGAGAGCTTCAGAAGCGGCTTGTCGCACACCTATGCTTTCTCAGACGTGTTCAGCAACAACACCAGCGCTTACTTCAGCAACTACCGGCAGGAGCAGGCCTCGGCGGCAGGCTTGAACAGCAACATGGCCTACAACCTGGGCGGTCGCACCGAGTTCAACATCAACCTGGCCAACGTGCTTCAGGGCCTCACCGGAACCGTGGGCGGCGAGTATCAGAAAACCAACTCGTTCCGGAAAACCAACGCTTTGGGCACCGGCGGCGCCCTGGGCGGCATCACGGCAGACCTGGAAGTAGCGGCGGTGCAATACTCGGCCTTCACGGAGTGGAACCTGCAACTGCCCCTTGATTTTACTTTGATTGCCGGAGCCAGCGCCAACCGGGTGGAGTACGGCATCACCGACAAACTCACCAACTCGGCCAACGCCTCGCACGCCGATCAGTCTGGCTACAAGACCTTCAAGACCGTGGTGACGCCGCACGTGGCCCTGCAGAAACTGCTTATGCCCAACGTGACGGTGTACGGCTCAGTGAGCCAGGGCTACTCGCCGCCGGCTTCCACGGCCGTGGTGATTCCGCAGGCCGGCCGCGTGCTGGATAATCTGAAACCCGAGAAAGGCACGCAGTACGAGGTGGGCAGCAAAGGCAGTCTGCTAAACAAGAGACTTTCTTACCAGGTGGCGCTCTTCAACCTGAAGGTAACAGACAAGATCATTACCCAGGCCTACACTGATCCGGAGTCTGGCTCCGTCCTGTACACCATCAGCGCGAACGCCGGAGAGCAGACGAACAAAGGCCTGGAAGTGGCCCTGAACTACAGCCTCATCCAGAACGAGGAAGGTTTCGTGACTTTGGTGAAGCCCTTTGTGAACTACACCTACTCAGATTTCACCTATGACAACTTCACCCGCGAGAGCATTGTGAAAGTGGGCACCACCAACACCCGCGTGGTCACGGACTACTCGGGCCAGGCCGTGATTGGCGTTCCTAAGCAGAATTTCAATGCCGGGATAGACGTGGAGCTGAAGTCGGGTTTCTACCTTTACTCCACCTTCCAGCACGTGGATGACATGCCCATCACCTATGACGCCAAGCACCGCGCGCCTAGCTACAACCTGCTCAATGCCAAAATCGGGTGGCGCAAGACCCTGGGCAACCATGTGTCTCTGGATGTGTTTGCCGGCGGCAACAACCTCACCGGTGACCTGTACTACAACATGGTGTTCCTTGATGCTTACTCCACCTCCAATAACCCCAACATCTACTTGCCAGCAGCCTACAAAGCCACCTACTTCGGCGGTTTGAACTTCGGGTACAAGTTTTAACTGCTTAATTCCGCTTTCGGTCTGTTTTGATGAAATCAGGTCGAAATCGGAAAACCTGTGAGGTTTCCAAAACCTCACAGGTTTATTAAGAATCAACCATAGTATTCCTTTCACAGAATCCTTTTTTCCTTACCATTCCTCTTTTGTCATTCTGAAAGGATCTTGTGGGCGAACTGTAACAGTGCTTGAGTAAACGCTTGTCTAGTTCGCTACCAAGATCTTTCCATGATGACAGAAGAGGGGTAGAAGTGAAAGAAAGAGGGAGAGTCATGATGATAAAGAAGGGAGAAGGGTCAAAACCATAGCCCTCATCACCTCAAAAACTAAATCAAACTTCAAAATGAGAAAATACCTGATCCTGGCGAGTGCCAGCCTTGCTTTGCTGTCCTGCGAGCGTTTCCAGAACAAAGACCAGAAACAAGAGAATACCGAGCGCATTGTGAGCGTCTCCAAACAACACACGGAGATCATGTACGCCCTTGGTGCGGAGCAGAACCTGGTGGCCGTGGATGTCTCCAGCACTTACCCCGAGGCGGCTAAGAAACTGCCTACGGTGGGTTATCATCGGGCGCTGAGCTTGGAAGGCCTGGTGGCGGCTAAACCTACCATGATCATCCATGACGGCCCGGCCAGCATCGGGCCAGAGCACGTGGTGCGGCAGCTGGAGCAACTCAAAATCCCGATGAAGCAGTTTCCCGTGAACGGCACCACGCTGGACAGCACCAAACTGCTTTTTAAAGAGATGGGCCAATACTTCCATAGAGAAAAGCAAGCCGATTCGCTGGCCCAGAAGCTGGACAGGGAGATGCAGCAGGCGCTGGAGAATGCCAAGAACTACCCGAACAAGCCAAAAGTGCTCATCATCCATTACGGGCAGGCCAATAATGTGTACCTGGTCATGACAGGCAAAAGCACCGGGGCCAAAATGGTGAGCTGGGCCGGCGGCACCATGGCCGTGGAAGGTGAAAAAGGCATGAAACAGCTCTCGGCGGAGGTAGTGGCGCAGTCTGACCCAGACGTTATCCTGCTCACCGATTTCGGGTATGACAAGCTGGGCTCCAAACAGAAGATAAGCGAGCTGCCGGGCGTCTCGACTACCAAGGCTTTCAGAAATAACCGCATCTACCGAGTAGAGGAGCATGATCTGGTGTACCTGGGCCCTAGAACTGGGCAGAACGTGCTGGCGCTGCAGAAATTAATTCACCAGAATGGGCAGGTTCAATAAGCAATACCGCTGCCTGTACCCGGTGCTTGTCCTTTTGTTGTTGGTGGTCACGTTGCTGTCCATCCGGTTTGGGGCGGTGCAGATCTCGCTGCAGGAAATGTCATCAGCCTTAAACCAGGCCTTTTCACACCCCGAGGACTTGAGCCTGAACGAGCGTATCTTCCTTGAGATTCGCCTGCCCCGGGCGCTCTTGACGGTGGTGGTGGGGGCTTGCCTGGCGGTGGGCGGTGTGCTCATGCAGTCCTTGTTCCGGAACCCCATTGTGGAGCCGGGGCTGGTGGGTACTTCCAGTGGCGCGGCCTTCGGAGCGGCTTTGTACTTCGTGCTGGGCTCGGTGTTCCACTTCGGAACGGGCGAGTGGACCTTGCCGCTGGCGGCCTGCGCGGGCGGGGTGCTGGCCACGGGGCTGGTGTTCACGTTGGCGCAATCCAAGGAATCGGGCAAGAGCTCTATTGTGGGGCTTCTGCTTACGGGCATCGCCATCAATGCCTTGTTTCTGAGCGGGGTGGGCTTTATGTCCTACATCGCCCGGGACCCGCAGGCGCGATCCATCACTTTCTGGACTTTGGGCACGCTCTCTGGAGCCAACTGGCACTCGATGGGCATTGTGGGCGCCGTTTCCATCACCTGTATCCTGGTGGCCTTGCGCTACACCAAGCACCTGAACGCGCTTATGATTGGGGAGGAAGAGGCGCAGTACCTGGGCATCAACCTCAAGAAGCTCAAGTTCACCATTCTGCTCATCAACGTGGTCATGGTGGCGGTGGCTACTTCGTTTACGGGCGTCATCAGCTTCATCGGGCTCATTGTGCCGCATCTGCTACGGCTGTTGCAGGGCTCAGATAACCGGTTTCTGGTCATTGGGAGTGCGTTGATGGGTGGTATTCTGCTGAGCTTGGCGGATCTGGTGGCGCGTCTCTTATTGGCCCCCGCTGAGCTGCCCATCGGGATTGTGACCTCGGCGGTGGGGGTGCCGGTTTTCCTGTTGTTGTTACGGAAGAAAAACGTGTATTTCTAATGCTGTCTGCACAAAACATCACCTATCAGATTGGCGGCAAAACCCTGCTGCAGGACGTCTCCACCACGTTTGAACCGGGCAAACTCAGTCTCATCATCGGGCCGAACGGCGCCGGTAAATCCACCTTGGTGAAGGTCCTGTGCAAGCAGCTGAAACCGGCGCAGGGTACAGTGCTCCTAGAAGACAAACCTCTTACAGTGTTCTCGGACCTGGAACTAGGAAAAAGAAGGGCTGTGCTGTCCCAGAACGTGGACCTGGCGTTTCCGCTGAACGTGTGGGAAGTGGTCATGATGGGCCGCTACCCGCATTTTTCCATCAAACCCACCTATAAAGACGAGCAGGCCTGCGAGGAAGCCATGCGCTACTTTGAGGTCTGGGACATAGCCGATCGGAATTACCTGACCCTGAGCGGGGGCGAGAAGCAGCGCGTGCAGTTTGCCCGCGTGATGGCGCAGATCTGGTACCCCGTGCCCGACCAGTTCCGCTACCTCATCATGGATGAGCCGCTCTCGTTTCTGGATGTGCACTACCAGTTTCAATTCATGCACCAGGTCAAGGACCTGCTCCGGCAACACCAAGATTTAGTCGTGGTAGGTGTGGTCCATGACCTGAACCTGGCTGCCAAATTCTCGGATAAGATTGTGTTGATCCACCATGGCCGGGTTCTGGCCGAAGGCAGCAAATGGGACGTGCTCACGCCGGCGAACATTGAAGCGGCCTATCGGCTCACGCCTGTGGTCATGGCCGAAGAAGAAAAAGACTCGCTTTACCTGTTTTTTGAATAAAGCCGAAAGCTTAGAGCTTCTGCCGAATTCCCGTTTAGGAGCCGTTTTTAAGGAAATGGCCCCTGAACGGGAATTCGTTTTAAGGCTTGACCACGCTAGGAGCCGGAGAATTTACATGACGCATGAACAACAGGTGCAGCAGCAGAGCCAACCCGGAGAAAATCAGTCCAACCGCCACCACGCCGTTCCATTTCCAAAGGTGCCAAGCCTGGCTAGCAATGAAGGTGCCCGAGGCGCCGCCCGCAAAATAGGTCACCATGTACACGGTGTTCAGGCGGTTGCGGGCTTCGGGGATTAGGGAGAAGATAAAGGTTTGGTTGGAGATGTGGGTGGCCTGTACGCCCAAATCCAGCAGAATCACGCCAATTACCAGGCCTACAATACTACTTCCGGAGAACCCGAAGACCACGTAAGAAAGCAAAATGAGCACAATGGTCACGGTGGTAACGGTATAGGCATTTCCTCTGTCGTTAAGGCGGCCCATGTAGGAAGCGCCCAAGGCCCCGGCGGCGCCCACCAAGCCAAACAATCCGGCGGCATCACTGCCCAAATTAAAAGGCGGTTCCTGCAGCAGAAACACTAGCGTAGTCCAGAATGCCCCGAAAGTGGCATAGCAGAGGGCCCCGCGCAAGGAAACGAGCCGCAGCATGGGTTGCTCTTTGATAAGGTGAATCAACGACTTCATCAGGTTTTTGTAGCTGCCCTTGAAATCCGGGTGCACCTCGGGCAGCAGGAAATAAAGCGCCGCCCAGAGCGCCGCCATCATGCCGGCCGCAATGTAGAACATGGCCCGCCAACCCAGGTGCGCGCCCACAAATCCGCTCACGGTGCGGGACAGGAGAATACCGATCAAAAGGCCACTCATCACAAAACCCACCGTGCGGCCCCGGGCTTCGGGTTTGGCGAGGTGCGCCGCCATGGGCACCAAAAGCTGCGGAATAACCGAGGTAGCCCCGATAAGGAAGCTGGCCACCATCAAAGATTGGATGTTCACTGCCACGGCCGCCAAAAGCAAGGCAATGATAATGGCCGCGAAATCAATCATGATCAGGCGCTTGCGGCGCAGCATATCGCCCAGCGGAATAATAAAGAGCATGCCCACGGCGTACCCGATCTGGGTGAGCATGGCCAGACTTCCCGCCGAGGCCTCTGATACCCCAAACGTCACCGCGATTTTGCCCAGCAGCGGCTGGTTGTAATACAGGTTGGCCACCACCATGCCCGTGGCGATGGTCATAACCCAAAGATTAAGTTTGGTAAGTTCCGGATGGGCGTGGGCGGAGGAGGCGGAAACGGAATGAGTTGTCATAAGCAGGTGAAAAGTCCGCAAATATACGCGCTTTGCAAGTGGCGCCGGCGGTTATCTCAGGAGCGGGTATACGGTCCATGCCGCTGATAGTCTACGGAAATCCGGTTTCTTTCAGTATAGGCCAGGCGGTTTTGAGGTCGATTTCAGGAAAGCGGCTCTAAAACGCTCATTTAGTTATCGCAAGCTGACCGCTGAGATTCACTGGGGAGCTTTGTTAGAAGCTATCACTTAATCCAAAACCGCTCATGGAGTTTTCTGAACAGACCCATGCGCTGCTGTAGGCGGGCGGGTTGAAGCAAAGGCGTGAATTGGTCGTGGGTAGGATAGAAGCCCAGGTAAAATAGCCAGAACCCCACGCTGAGAGCAGGGATGGCGCCTAATTCTTCCTCGCTGAGGTGCCGGTGCTCCCGGTAAGCGGCTACAAAAGTGGCGAAAGCGGCATCGGCGGCATCCTGGGTCATTTTCCCGGAAAGCACATCCAGGCAGATTTGTTGCCAGAAGGTCATGAGGTCATTCACGAGCCAACCGTATCCGAAGAAGTCAAAGTCAAAGAAGGTAAGCTTCTCATCACCCTCAAAGTGGAAGTTTTTGGGCATGAAATCAAAGTGGCAGTAACCGCTGGAGAATTGCGTGACATCCAGGTTGGCCAGTTTTTCCTGCGTTTTTTGCACCACCTCCTGGAGCCAGGCATAGTCTTGGGGGAAATCGGCAAAGGCGTCTTTCATGTTTGCCAGGGGCTGCAGCAGGGTAGTTTCCACGTCAAAAGTCCACCGGGAGTCGTTGAGCTGGATAACGGAGGACACATTATGGAACCGGGCCATCTGTGCGCCCAGCACCGTTAGCTGCTTCTCGTTCAGAATAGGTACGGAGTGTCCCGGGGCAAAGGTGAACAGCACGGCATGGCGGGTGCCTTCGGCCGCGGGCAAGGCCTGGATCAGTTGTCCGGCCACGTCTTTCACGGGGTGAGATACCGGAACCCAGGCCTCCTGCAAAGCCAGCAGCAGTTCCGTCTCGGCTTGTATCTGCGGGAGCGAGCGGTGGGTGGCGCGGTATATCCGCAGGATATACTTTTCTGTGGACGTCTGCACCAAATAGGTGTCGCCCACGCCTCTAAGTAGGAACTGGCAATCCGTAGGTCCCAATCCGTAAGCTATTGAAAGAAAAGAGGCCAGCGCCGGGGTACTGAACGTGGAGTAGGAGGTGGGGAACAGAGGCTGCATGTCAGAAAGTTAGGCAAATCCCGGTGAAGAAGTTCGGTGCCGGTTTTGAAAAATCAGGCAGAAAACGGAAACACCCTGGAGGTAGATTTGGGTGGGTTATGATTGGTTTTAAAGATTTTGTAAGCTTAACCCTTTGTGAATCTTCTCGTTTCAAAATGGAAGTAACTGAACCATCACTACAACCATTTAGAAACTATGAATTCAAACCAAGATCCAACGCAGCAGCAAGACCCTCAGGAGAAGTTTGACCAACCGCCCTTCAGCGAGTCTACGCAGAGTGAACCGGGCGAAGAGTCGGAGATGGACATAAAGCCGGACCACGGCGAGGAATCTTACAAAGGCTCGGGAAAACTGACCGGTCGCAAAGCCATCATCACCGGGGGCGACTCGGGGATTGGGAAAGCGGCGGCCATCGCGTTTGCACGGGAAGGCGCCGATGTGCTCATCTCGTACCTCAACGAGGAAGAAGACGCCCGCGACACCGCCAAATGGATTGAGCAGGCCGGCCGCAAAGCCGTGCTGGTACCCGGCGACATCACCGATGAGGCCCACTGCAAGGCCATTGTACAGCGTGCCGTGGACGAGTTCGGGCAGATTGACATCCTGGTGAACAACGCCGCGTTCCAGATGGCGCGGGAGTCTATGCAGGAAATCTCAAGCGAGGAATTTGACAAGACGTTCAAGACCAACGTGTACGCCATGTTCTACTTGTGCAAAGCTGCCGAGCCGCACATGAAACCGGGCGCCACCATCATCAACACCACCTCTGTGAACGCCTACAAACCCTCGCCCATGCTGCTGCCGTACGCGGCCACCAAAGGCGCCATCCAGAACTTCACCGCCAACCTGGGGCAGATCCTCGCCGACAAAGGCATTCGGGTGAACTGCGTAGCCCCGGGCCCCATCTGGACGCCGCTCATTCCTGCCACTATGCCCAAGGAAAATGTGAAAACCTTCGGGAAAGACACGCCGCTGAAACGCCCCGGCCAACCGGTGGAGTTGTCGGCGATCTACGTGCTTTTGGCTTCGGAGGACTCCAGCTATATGACCGGTTCCACCGTGCAGGTGACCGGCGGGACACCAACTATTTAGTCCTGAGTTCAATGATTTAGTCCTGAGTCCGGAGTTCTGAGTCTTGAGTCATTAGTCAGGAAAACTGAATCGGGCCTGTTTTTGGTAAAACAGGCCCGATTCAGTTTTTATAGTTTGTTGATTGTAGCGATTCTGATCAAAGCAAAGAACCCATTAAGAAATGGTCACCCGCTTGCCGTTGTTACGGGCCGATTCATAGATGGCCATCAGGATTTTCACATCGCGCAGACCCATCTCGCCGGGTACGATTGATTTTTGTTTGTTCTTGAAGCTGAGTGCCTGGGCATCCATTTGCAGGGCCTGTTCATAGACATCGGGGTAATTCATTTTGCCTTTGCTGGTTTCGCCTCTTAGGCCAGAATACGAAAAAGCAGGGCTTAAACGCCACCAGCCATTGGCGGCTTTGCCGGCCAATAAACCCTGACCCTCGGCATAACTGGTGCTGCAATCGGCGATGACACCGTCGGCAAACTCCATTTGCCAGTCAATGGACTGCTCCACCTCGTCAAAATAGTTTTTGTGGGTTACCTGGCCAAACGTAGCGGTCACTGCCACCGGGGTTTGCCCCAGCGTATAGCAGGCCCCTTGTACGCAGTAAACGCCCATGTCCATGAGCGGTCCGCCGCCGGCCAGTTTCTTGTCAAGACGCCAGACGTTGGGGTTTGAGCCCGTGATGTTGAAGCCGTTTCGGGCCTCAATGCTCTGAACCTTGCCAAAAATCTGCTTCTGCCCTAGTTCCATCACGCGTTTGTTGTGCGGCTCAAAATGCAGCCGGTACCCGATGGTCAGTTGCACATTGTTTTCCCGGCAGGCGTCCAGCATGCGCTGGGCATCGGCTACGCTGGTGGCCATGGGCTTCTCGCAGATGACGTGCTTTTTCGCTTTGGCCGCCCTGATGGTGTACTCGGCGTGCAAGCCGTTGGGCAACACAATGTACACCGCGTCGATATCCGGGTTATTGGCGATCTGGTCGAAGTTCTCGTAGTTGTAGACGTTCTTGTCTGGGATGTTGTACTCAGATTTCCAGCGGTCTATTTTGGAAGGAGTGCCGGTGACAATGCCCGCCAGGTAGCAGTGTTGGGTTTCTTTCAGGGCCGGGCCTAACTGATGCTCGGCGTAGCCGCCCAGCCCCACCAGCGCAATGCCCAGTTTTTTGGCGTTACCCTGATTTTCTGCGGCCGGTTGGCTCTCTTTATTAACGCCGGAATTACCACCAGATTGGCAGGAACCAAACGAGAAAAAAGGAAAACCGAAGGCGGTGGAGCCAAGCACCAAAGAAAAGCCTTTCAGGAAACTTCTTCGGTTGGGGAGAAAGTGTGGTTGGTTTTTCTTCATGGAGATTAATGGCTGGTGGATGAAGGTTATATGCGTTTGGTTTGGAATTGGTTACAAGGCTCGCCAGGTGGAGCTAACCTCTATTAATTTGTCATCCTCAAAGAATCCTGGTGGCGAGCTAGAAAGGCGCTGTTACAGTTTGCCCACAAGACCTTTCCAAGATGACAAAAGAAGGGGGAGAAGATCCTGCCAGGATGGAAAAGGAAGGAGCCTTCCACCGTGACAAAGGAAAGATCAAGGCTTTTTTCTCTGTTCAGGTCCTTTCATGTTTACTCCGCCGTAAGCACATAAATATGGCTGGTGAGGGCTGCGGCATCCGGGGAGATGGGCAAGCCTACTTTCATGAGGTAATCGCCGGAGAAGGTTTTGCCGTTGGCCGCGAAATTGGATTTGGTGCCCGGGAACAGGTTCGTTTCTTCTATTCTGTACTTCTTCTGCGGATCAAGGCCTTGCAAGGTCACTGGGAACATGGTCTCGTTGAAGCGCGTGTGCAGGTTGAAGGAATACAGCACGGCTTTGTCTTTGGCTGGGGCAACATACATGACGGCCGCCCGGTTACCCTCATACGGTGAGAGCAGCCGATAATGGTCGCCTTTCCAGATGATCTCGCTCCATTGCTTGTAGTTCCTGACGGCCTGTTGGCTGAAGGCCAGTTCGTCTTTTGTCCATTTGTCAATCTCCTGATCGAAGCCCAGTTTGCCCATCATGGCCACATCCGTACGGAACTTCAAAGACTGCTTGCCCCAGGAAGTGACGTGGCTGGAGAGCGCGATGGACGGGAAGAAGTACGAATAGCCCCATTGGATGAAGACGCGCTCCACGCCATCGGTGTTGTCGCTGGGCCAGAAGGAGGTGAAGTAGGGCAGGGCGCCGTAATCGGTGCGGCCGCCGCCGCCGGAGCAGAGCATGATAGGCAGGTGCGGGTATTTTTTTCGCAGGCGATCCAAAACTTTGTAGAGGCTGCGGGTGTACTCAATATAGAGGTGCGACTGGTTCTCTTTCAAGTACGGCGAGTAGGCGTTGGTCATCATGCGGTTGTTATCCCACTTGATGTAGGCGATGTTGGGGTGCTTGGTGAGCAGCTTGTCTACCACATCGTAGACAAAGTCCTGCACTTTGGGGTTGACCAGATCCAGGATGAGCTGGTTGCGGTACAGGTGCTCCTCGCGGTTGGGCAGTTTCAGGATCCAGTCGGGGTGCTTTTCATAGAGCTCGCTTTTGGGGTTCACCATCTCGGGCTCCAGCCAGATCCCGAATTTTACGCCTTTGCTCTCCGCTTCCTTGATCAGGTGCCCGATGCCGTTGGGGAGTTTCTCTTTATTTTCCTGCCAGTCGCCCAGGCCGGCGCCGTCGCTGTTGCGCGGGTATTTGTTCGCGAACCAGCCATCGTCCAGTAAAAACAAATCCACTCCTAAGGTTGCCGCATCCTCAAACAAACCGGCCAGTTTCACTTCATTGAAGTCAAAGTAAGTGGCTTCCCAGTTGTTGAGCAGCGTGTAGCGGGGCTCATTCCCGTCCAGGATGCCGTGGTTGCGGCCCCAACGGTGGAAGTTGCGGCTGGCGGTGCCTTTGCCTTGCGTGCTGTAGGTGAAAATGAATGCTGGCGTGGTAAAAGTCTCGTTTCTGGGAAGTTTGTACTCAGAGGCGTACGGGTTCATGCCCGCCACTATTCTAAGGGACTGTTTCTCGTCCATGTCAAACGCGAAGCGGAAGTTTCCGGTCCAGGCGAGGGTGCCGGCCAGCACCTCACCGATGGTTTCATCCGCTAGTTTGTTTTTGGACAGGAAGAACACCGGCGTCTGGTACATGTTGGCGCGGCTGCCCAGTTTGCTGTCCAGCACCTTGGTGCCGTTGGTGAGTTTGCTTTCCTGCATGCGCATCTCCTCGGCCCAGTCGCCGTGGAACTGGGTGAGGTAGTACTGCGGCGCATCAAAGTGCAGCATGACCGAGGCGTACTGCGTGAGCACCACCGGTTTCTTTTCCTGGTGCTTTATCTCGGTCCAGGTTTTAATCACGTCTTCCTGAAAATAGGCCGAAAAATGCAGCGTCACCTCCACCGGGTATTTGGGATCTTTGAGCGTGATGTGCGAGGTGGTGACATTGCCCTGCTTCTCGGTGTGGCTGGAGGCGTACCGCAAATCCAGAGAAGGATTGCCGTCATGGTGCGTGACCCTGATGGCCGGCTCAAACAGGTTGTCGGTGCCGGCGGGCACGTAGGCCTCGTGCTCCGGTTGCAGTTTGGTGTACTCAGTGGCATCCGTCAGTTTAGGACCCAGGTAGCTCTGGTACAGCTTCTGGTTCGCGCCCACAGACAAGACCAGGTGCACGTTCTTCGTCTCAATCACGAATTCGTTTCTGGTCTGGGCCAGGGCAACGCCGGTAAGGGAAACTAATAGAATAAGTAAGAGTCGCTTCATGGATTGGGTGTCTGGAAAAGTAGAAAGCAATATACATTTTCTTGGCGTATGGCGGTAGCTGCTGTCTGACAGGTGACGTCGTTACACCGTAACGACGTCATCCGAGAGGATAAAAGGGCGCTAATTCCCCAAGCAAGGCCCGCCCCGCGTAAAAGCACCTGCCACTTGCGGGAGTCCTATACCATAGCCTTTACTAAACAGCTTCTTATTAAAAGGTCAATGGGCGCACCTTCCGGGCAAACTTTTGCTAGGCGATAGGAGGACGTTTTGGGGTTGTTTTGGCGGAAATGGGCCGGAAAGGGCTTCTCCGTGATAAACTTGGCAAAAGCCTATTTATGATGTAGCTTTGCCAGTACATAACCTTACATCCAGACACATGGCATCAAAATATGATTTGATAGTGGTGGGTAGCGGCCCCGGTGGTTACGTAGCCGCCATCCGCGCATCACAATTGGGTATGAAAGTGGGCGTGGTAGAGAAAGCTGAGTTGGGCGGTATCTGCCTTAACTGGGGCTGTATCCCTACCAAAGCCCTCCTGAAAAGCGCACAAGTATTTGAGTACATCCAGCATGCCAAAGACTACGGCATTAACGTAGCCGATGCCAGTGCTGACTTTGGGGCGGTGGTTGCCCGTAGCCGGGGCGTGGCCCAGGGCATGAGCAAAGGCATCCAGTTTCTGTTCCGCAAAAACAAGATTGACCATATCGCCGGTTACGGCAAACTGAAAGGCCAGGGCCAACTGGAAGTGACTTCCGCCGACGGCAAAGCCGAAATCTACGAAGCCGCTCACATTATCCTGGCTACTGGTGCCCGTTCCCGCGAGCTGCCTAACCTGCCTATCGATGGCAAAAAGATCATCGGTTACCGTCAGGCCATGGTGCTTGAGCAGCAGCCAAAGCGCATGGTTGTGGTAGGTTCCGGTGCTATCGGGATTGAGTTTGCCTATTTCTACAATGCCATGGGTACTGAGGTAACCGTGGTGGAGTTCCTGCCTAACATTGTGCCGGTAGAGGACGAAGAGGTTTCCAAGACCCTGGAGAAATCGTTCAAGAAAGCCGGGGTGAACATCATGACCAGCTCAGAGGTGTTGTCAGTAGACACATCGGGCGAAGGCTGCGTGGTGAAAATCAAAACCGCCAAAGGCGAAGAAACCGTTGAGGCCGATATCGTGCTGTCTGCGGTGGGTATCCAGACCAACCTGGAGAACCTGGGTCTGGAGGAACTGGGCGTTGCCGTTGAGCGCGGTCGCGTAGTAACTGATGATTTCTACCGTACGAACGTACCGGGCGTGTACGCCATCGGGGACATCGTGAAAGGTCCTGCTTTGGCGCACGTGGCCTCTGCCGAGGGGATTATCTGCGTGGAAGCCATCACCGGTCACAACCCTGAGCCATTGGATTACAAAAACATCCCGGGCTGTACCTACTGCATTCCTGAGATCGCCTCTG
The DNA here is from genome assembly GCF_017916345.1 of Rufibacter aurantiacus. Lineage (NCBI taxonomy): Bacteria > Pseudomonadati > Bacteroidota > Cytophagia > Cytophagales > Hymenobacteraceae > Rufibacter > Rufibacter aurantiacus. The sequence continues at coordinate 512,612 of NZ_JAFMSV010000001.1, read as the reverse complement.
TGGGCTACACTGAGAAGGAGTGCCGTGAACTGGGCCGCGAGATCAAAGTGGGTAAATTCCCGTTCTCCGCGTCTGGTAAAGCCAGCGCCAGCGGTGCCAAAGATGGTTTCGTGAAAGTGATCTTTGACGCCAAGTACGGCGAGTTCCTTGGTGCGCACATGATTGGCGCCGGGGTAACCGATATGATTGCCGAGGTGGTAGTTGCCCGTAAACTGGAGACTACTGGCCACGAGATCATCAAATCCGTGCACCCGCACCCAACCATGTCTGAAGCCGTGATGGAAGCTGCCGCAGCCGCTTACGGTGAGGTGATCCATTTATAAGAATTTTTAACAACCTCATAGAAAAGGCCTGGGCTCTGCCCGGGCCTTTTTGTTTGGGGCCGTTTTGCCGAAAAGGAGCCTAAAACAGAAGAGGATTTCGGTTGTTTTAAGAAAACGTGCCTCAACCATTAAACCTTTGGGCGCCGGAAGGCTCCAATTAGCCTAAGTTCTTTGACACTTATGTGTTTTGGGGCCGTTTCTATCAAAAGAGAATCATTTAAGTACGCTTACCTAATTTATCCCCCGCATGAAACATCTCCTCCGGCTTTTTCTACTCTGTATACTTTTGTTTGGCTACACCGCTGCCCAGGCTCAGGGAAAAATCTCGGGCAAACTGCAGGATGCCATCACCAAGCAGCCAGTGGGGTACGCCACCGCCGCGCTCCTTTCGGGCCGAGATTCCGCGATTGTGAGCAGTGCCCTAGTGGACGGGGATGGCTCGTTCACCGTGGCCCCGGTAGCGGCCGGTAGATATCACCTGAAGATTTCCTTTGTGGGTTATGCTACCCGCGTGGTGCCAAATGTGGAGGTGAGCGCTGCCGTGCCCTCGGTGGATCTGGGGGTGATTGCGATGCGGTCGGCGAGTACGCAGTTGAAGGCCGTGGAAGTGGTGGGCCAACGCGAGCAGGTGGAGTACGGGCTGGACCGGCGGGTGTACAACGTGGGGCAGGATCTGTCTACCGTGGGCGGCACGGCTGTGGATGTGATGCAGAATGTGCCCTCCGTCACGGTAGACCAGGATGGCTCGGTGAGTATGCGTGGCAGCTCTAACATCACCATTCTCATTGACGGAAAACCCTCAGCGTTAAGCGGGCTGGGGCTGGACCAAATTCCGGCCAGCGCCATTGACCGGGTGGAAGTCATCACCAATCCATCGTCTAAGTATGACCCCAGCGGTACCGGTGGCGTTTTGAACATCATTTTGAAAAAAGAGAAGCAAAGGGGCCTTAACGGGGTGGTCTCTGCCAATGCGGGCATGGGCAACCGGTACAACTCGTCTCTGAATCTGAACTACCGCCTGGGCAAGCTGAACCTGTTCACCAACTATGATTTCCGGCAAGACTGGCGCAAAGGCACCGGCTCCCTGTTCCGGACCAACCGACCCGCCGGACAGGAAGTAAGCCTGCAACAACAGAATTCGCGTAACAGCAACCTCAACCGGAACCACAATATCCGTTTCGGGGCTGATTACCAGTTGACCGAGACGCAGAGCCTCACGGGCTCGGTGCTGTACCGCAACGGCATCCGGGAGAATGAGGGCTCCACTTTCTATGAGTTTCTAGGCCAGGAAGGCGACCTGGACAGTACCTCTACCCGTATTTCGCAGGGCAGCGAGAGCCGCGACCTGTGGGAATACTCGCTCAGTTACCGGAAGACCTTTGCGCAGGAAGGCCGGGAACTCACCGCCGATGCCGTTTTCAACCACGAGTATGAGCCGGGCGAGGATGCCTTCAGCCAGTACTTCTTTAACCCTGACGGTTCGCCGAGCGCGTTCCGGCCATCGTTGCTGCAGCGGAACAAGGCGCTGGAGCGCGAGCGCGAGTTTTCCCTCCAAGCCGATTACGTGCAACCCATCGGGGAGAAAGGCAAATGGGAGGCCGGTTACCGTTCCACGTTTGAGCGCAGCGATGTAGACGTGCAGGCCACCGATTTGAACCCTGAAACCGGCCGGTTTGAAAACAGCGTAGGCCGCACCAATCATTTTCTGTATGACGAGTGGGTGCACGCCGTGTACGGAAACTACGGCAATGCCATCCAGAAATTCAGTTACCAACTGGGTGCGCGCCTGGAGCAAACCAACATCATCACCGACCAGATCACCCAGAGCCGCCGCAACCACCGTGATTACCTCAACCTGTTTCCTAGCCTCTTCTTGACGTATGAGTTCTCTGAGGAGCAGAAGGTGCAGACCAGCTACAGCCGCCGTATTAACCGCCCGTGGTCCGGCCAATTGAACCCGTTCCTGGATATCTCTGACCTCTACAACCAGCGCCAGGGAAATCCCAATCTAAACCCTGAGTTCACCAATTCATACGAGTTCAACTACCTCCGTTTCTGGACCCACGTAACCGCCACTGCCGGCGTGTTTTACCGGCACATGACCGATATTGTGCAGCCCGTGAGGCAGTTGCTTCCTGGTGCACCCGGAGATGAACGCCAGATCACCTATACCACTTTCCAGAACATCGGGCAGGGGCACTCCTACGGCCTTGAGCTGACCGGTACCGCTACCCTCACGCCCTGGTGGCGCCTGAACATGAATGCCTCGGGGTTTAAGTACACCATTGACGGTACCGAGCAGGGCCTGGCGACCAACAGCCGCCTTTCCTGGACCAGCCGATTGAATTCTTCTTTCACGTTGCCTTATAAAACTGAGGTGCAGCTGGCCGTGAACTACCGGTCGCCTACGGCTACGGTGCAGGGCGAGCGTTCTGCGTTCTTCATGACTACCCTAAGTGCCCGCAAAGAAATCCTGAAAGGAAAAGGAAACATTATTCTGCGCGTGCAGGACCTGTTCAACACCATGCGGTTCAACGCCACCAGCTTCGGGAACGAGTTTGAGGAAACCAGCCGCTACAAGCCGCAGAGCCAATTGGTGTATGTGGGTTTCAGCTACCGCTTCGGGAATGTGACCCAGAAAAAGGAGCGGGGCGAAAACGAAGGAGAGATGCCCAATGGCCCTGAGCGGGAAGGTGAAGGGAATTAACCGAGGACTGTGTGGTGCCTTGTTGGTAATACGTTTTCAGGTTCTTTTCAGGGAAATAGGCTTAAAACATGTAAGCTCAACCCTGGAATTTACGGGTACAAAAAAAGAGGGCATCTCCGGTGAGATGCCCTCTTTTCTGACTTACAAATCAAAGGGAGTTAGTCATTATTCTTCTTGGCGTACTGGTCATAGCGCTTGGGGTCTTTCTTCCGGTCTTTCTTTCTGCCTATAGCGCCTCCGGCTACGGTACCAGCTGCGGCCCCAATAATGGCGCCTTTGGTACCGCCCACAATGGCTCCGGCTGTAGCACCACCGGCCCCGCCAATGACAGCACCTTTGGCTTTTTTACTCCAGCCTTTTCTTTCTTTTTTAACTTCCTGGGCTTGTGCCTCGTGCGTCACGCTGCCGCCTAATACTAACACAGAGCACAGCATGACCAAAGATATCTTCAGATTTTTCATAATCTTCTCTTGGTTGGTGTAGTTGTATTAAACGAGGTATGAAAACATGTGTTATGATTATAAAAAAGAATGTAATAGGATTAAAGATAGGAGGAAGGTTCTTGGTGCAGAACATTCAACGGATACTAGCTTACCATAGAAAGAACTCCAAAATGCAGATTAATAGCCGAGAACCAGGGCCTATTACTGTAATTAGCCATAAAAGAAACGAGCCGGGAATAACCTCTGAAAGGCTATTCCCGGCTCGTTTCTTTTATGAGATCTGGTTTAAAAAGGATTTACATTTTCTCGTCGTGCTGTGAAAGGTCAAGGCCCAGTTGTTCCTCTTCGCCGGAAACCCGCAGCGGGGAAATCAGATTGGTCACTTTCAATAAAACCCATGAACCGCCAAAAGCAAAGATAGACACGCCAATCAGCGCCCCGAACTGGGCCATAAACAGTTTGGTTTCCCCGAAGAGAAGTCCTTGGTCTGGAATAGCGGGGTTCACACCTTTGCTGGCGAAAACGCCGGTCAACAGCATGCCTACCATTCCGCCCACCCCATGGCAAGGGAATACATCCAGGGTATCGTCCACGCTGGTGCGGGTCCGGAAATCCACCAGAAGATTACTGATCACTGCGGAAATCACGCCAATAGCGATAGAATGCGGTAGCGTCACGAACCCGGCGGCCGGGGTGATGGCAACCAAGCCTACTACGGCGCCTATACAGGTACCCATGGCCGAGGGTTTGCGGCCTTTCACCCCGTCAAAGAAAATCCAGGCCAGGGCGGCGGCGGCCGAGGCGGTCATGGTAGTAGCCAGGGCTGTGGTGGCCAGGGAATTGGCGCCCATAGCTGAACCGGCATTGAACCCGAACCAGCCAAACCACAGCAAACCGGTGCCCAGCAGCACAAACGTGATCATGGCCGGCGAGTGCGTGGGTTCGTGTCTTCTTTTCAGGAACAGCGCTGAGGCTAAAGCCGCCCAACCCGCTGACATATGTACCACCGTGCCGCCTGCAAAGTCCAAAACGCCCAGTTTGAACAGGACCCCTTGGGGGTGCCAGGTGGCATGTGCCAAAGGTGCATAGATAAAGACAAAGAAAAGCAGGATGAAAACGGTGTAAGACGTAAACCGTATCCGCTCAGCGAAAGCGCCTGTGATCAATGCCGGTGTGATAATGGCGAATTTCAGTTGAAACATGGCAAAAAGCGCCAGCGGGATAGTAGGAGCCAACTCCCAGGGAGCGCCATCCAGCACGTTTCGCATCATGAAGAACGTGGCCGGGTTTCCGATAAAGCCTCCTATGGACTCCCCAAATGCCAGGCTGAACCCAAAAACGACCCAGATCACCGCAATCATGGCCATGCAGATAAAGCTCTGCAGCATAGTGGAAATCACGTTCTTGCGGTTCACCATGCCCCCGTAGAAAAAGGCCAGACCCGGGGTCATGAGCAGCACAAAAGCCGTGGCGGTGAGCATCCAGGCAATATCAGCTTGGTTTAGATTTGCGGGCGCCGCTACCTTGGGGATGGAAGGAAAAAAGAAGGTCAGTCCTACCACAATCATCAAAAAGATGAAAGGGATTTTGGAAAGCTTAGTGACCGGGAGCGCTTTGGCGGGCTTGGTGGCCGTAGCAGTAGAAGTGATCATAAGTAACCTGAAATGATGTTTGTAAAAGTTTGGCAGTCTAATATTGTGAAAAAATTTCAACGATAAAACTGTTTGATTGTGAATTGGTTAAGGAATGATTTCCTGGGTTAACGAATTTCAATCTTCTCTTTTGCTATTTCCTTAAAATGCCCTGCCTCACTTTAGCCGTGCCTGATACTTTCACATCAGAGCGTCAAATCATTTCAGAAATCCTTAATTTTCAGGTAACATTAAAATGTGGAAAGATTTTGACGCCCGAGGTAAACTTTAACTTTTAGCCAGGGAAGATTTCTCCTGATAGACATGGTGTCAAGCCTTAGCTTTCCACGTATGAGTACCTGAACCATGAACCAATCACCTTCTATGCGCACAACCATTGCCTTCTCAAAACTTACTTTCTGGCTCCTTTGCCTGGGTATCATGCTGGGCTGCCAGCAAAGCAAGGACTATAGTCAGGAAAACAAGCAAGCCCAGGCAGCTGAACAGGCTTCTGAGAACGGGTACAAAGTAATAGGCATTAAAGACGGCGACACGGTGGAGTTGCTGAAGGACGGAAAATCACTGACGGTTCGCCTGCAGGGCGTGGATTGCCCCGAGAAGAAGCAGGATTTCGGCACCCGCGCCCGGCAGTTTACCTCAGACCTGGTTTTCGGGAAGTTTGTGCAGCTGGAGGTGGAGAATGTAGACCGCTACGGTCGTACCGTAGGCACCATTATTCTGCCCGATGGCCGGAGCCTGAACCAGGAACTGGTGAGAAACGGTTTCGCCTGGCATTACACCGCTTACTCAAAAGACCAGGAGCTGGCCCGCCTGGAAGCCGAGGCCCGGGCCGAGAAACGCGGCCTCTGGGCAGGCCCTTCGCCCCAGGCCCCCTGGGAGTACCGCCAAAGCCGCCGCGGCAAATCTGCTGCCTCTGGGAACACAGAAACCGAGGAGGAAGGCACCGCAACCCAGAAAACTACCTCCCCCAAAGCTTCCGCCATCACGAAAGGCGGCAAAGTGTACATCTGCCAAAGCAAAGGCTCCAAGATCTTCCACACTGACCTTAACTGCAGCCGCCTGGAGCAATGCAAAAGCACTGTGGCCAACATCACCTTAGCCCAGGCCCAAAAGGAGAAACGCACCCCCTGCAAAACCTGCGCGGATTAAGAAGAGGTCAGTTTAAGGGCTGATTTTTGGAAAGTAAGCTTGAAATAGAATGATAGGTATTGCTGTCTTTCACCACCCCGCCCTTCGGGCACCCCTCCTAAGGTAGGAGGGGAGTTTCTGTGTGCATACGTAATATCAAGGTCAATAGACCTCGCAGGGTCCGGAGGTCCTGCGAGCGTCTGCGCAAATAGTTTCCCAACAAAAGAAAAAAGCGTTTAGCGCCTGTTTTTCTGAAAACAGGCGCTAAACACTTTTTAACTTCTGACTTTTAATCAGGGACTGTCTGGCAAGAACCTTTACAAAGTCATGCCCACGGTGCTCACCACGCTGATTTTGCTATGGCCGCCGGCTTGTTTCTCCACCACAATCTGGGTACTGATGCGTTCTTTCAGCGCTTCTACGTGCGAGATGATCCCAATCATTTTGCCGCTGGCCTGCAGGCTTTCCAGTGCATCCATAGCGATGTCCAGCGTGTCGGCGTCCAGGGTTCCGAAACCTTCGTCTATAAATAAGGAGTGAATCTGGGCTTTGTGGCTGGCCAGGTCAGACAGACCCAAAGCCAGGGCCAGGCTCACCAGGAAGCTTTCTCCCCCGGAAAGAGAGTTCACCGAGCGGACCGCATCTCCCTGGTAGGTATCCAGAATCTGCAACTCCAGTTCATTGTCGTTGCTCTTGAGAATCCGGAAGCGGTCGTTGAGGCGGTGCAGGTGACGGTTGCCCAGTTCCACCAAACGCGCCAGGGTCAAGCTCTGCGCATACTTGCTGAACTTCTTGCCGTCGGCGGAGCCTATAAGGCGGGAAAGGCTGTCCCATCGTTCGGCTTCGCCTTTCTGCACGTCCAGTTGTTGGGTGAGTTGGCGGTGCCGCTCGCGCAGGTCGGTGTCTTGCTGAAGTTGCATCTCCAGGCGGGCAATCTGGGCGAGGTGCTGGTTTTTCTCTTCCTCCAGTGTGTCAATCAGCGGCTGCAGCTCTTCCAGGGTCAGCTCGGTGAGGTGACGTTCTTTCTCGGCCTGGTACTCGGCGCGGGTTTCACGCAAGCTGTTTTCCAGGGTGTGCAGGGCTTTCTGCAGTTGGTGCTGCTCCTCCCGTAACTGGCGGGCTTCCTCCTCAGGCAGGAGCAAGGCCTGCAACCGGGCCAAGGTGGTGAAGCCCAGCGGTTGGATCTTCTGCAGGAGCGCGGTTTCCAGGTCTGTTTGCGTGCGTTGGTTTGCCTCCTGTTCCTGCTGTTTTTGGGTAAGCTGATGCGTGAGCAGGTTCAGCTGTTCCTGGGTTTTCTGCAGCGTGGCATCGGCGGTTTGCAGCGTGTGGGCGGCTTGTTGCAATGCTTGTTGCAGCCGTTGTTTTTCCGCTTGCGGCTGAAGCCCTTCTGGTAAAAGCCTGTAGCGTTGGGCTCGGAGATCCTGCAGATGGGTCAGGCTTTTCTGCAGGTGTTCCTGGCGCTGGGCCAGTTCATGCTGTTTTTCGTCCAGAGACCGTTGGCAGCTTTCAGCCTCGCCCTTCGCCTGGACGTATTTCTCCCGCAGCTCCGGCATCTGCGCGTTCTTCTGCTCATAATCGTTCTTGCGTTTCTCCAGCTGGGCAAGGAGGTCAGCCCCGTTGTCTCCGGAGTAGGAGAGGCCGTACGTCCCGAAGAACGACTGAAGCGTTTGAGAGAAGACTTTCTCCTGCTCGGCCAGGTCTTCTAACTCTTCTTGTAAGCGGTTGATCTGGGTTTCTGCCTGGGCGCGTTTTTCAGCCGTTTTCTCCAATTCATACCGAATACGCTGTTGCTCTGTGAGCAGTTTTTGCTCAGTGTGGTGGGCGGTCTCGGTGCGGGTACGCAGCGCGCGGAGTTCCTCCAGCGTGGCGGTAGCATGCTGCAGTTCGGTTTTGCGGGCACTCCAGTACTGGTCTATGGCCTGGGCGCCTGAGATCTCATGCGTGAGCTCCAGAACAGTGTTGAGTTGCGTAAATTGGTTATTCAGATGCTGTGCCTGCGCCGCTAATTCCTGTATCTGCTCATGGCTATGCTGACTAGCCAGCTCCAGTCTGTGCACCGCGGCGACCAGTTCCCGCTCCTGCCCATCCAATTTCTGTACGCGTTGTTGCTGCCGCTGCAGGTTCTGCTCAGCTTCCGATAAAGTTTGCGGCTGATGCTCCTCTACAAAAGGGTGATGCGTAGATCCGCACAGTGGGCAAGGTTGCTCAGGCTGCAGTTGGGCGCGGGCATCCTCGTACTTCTGGATCTGGCGCTGCAAATCTACAATCTGCTGCAGATCTTTGAGCTTGTCCTGGGCCTGTTCACGCTCGGTCTTGGTTTGGGTAAACGTGGTGCGATGTTGGTGCAGGTCTTGGGTGGTCTTGGAAAGAGAGTTTTGCAGCTCCTGCCGGCGGGCTTCCAGTTGCAAATAGTTTTTGCTCATATCCAGCTGCTTTTCCAGTTGGCTGCAAACTTGCGGCAGTCGGTGGCAGAGTTGTTCCAAAGCCTCGTGCTGCTGACCCCTTAGTGCGGCTTTGGCCTGTTCCTGTAGTTGGGCCAGGGTGGTTTGCTGCTCTTTCAGGTGGCGTTCCGCGATCTCCAACTGGCTTTTCCAGGAGGCGGCGTTTTGGGCCTCTTTCTCGAAATTCAGCCGGGAATCTGCCTGTTCTTTCCGGAGCTTAGCTTGTTGTTTCTGAACCTCTTCCAGGCTTCTGTATTCTGATTTCCCTTCGTGGAGGGTCTGGGTTAGTTCTTCGTCCTGCGCATGCTCACCCAGCCACTTTTTGATAGAGACTCCCAGTTCCGAGATTCTTTTGAATTCTACCTGCAGCTGGTCAGACTTAGTGGAGAGCTCGTTTACCTGGGCCTGCAGTTGGGTTGCCGCCGCTTCGTCTCTGGTGTATTGCGCTAGTTGCGCCGCCAAATGCGTGTCTTGCTGCAGTACCTGGTCTAACCGGGGCTCCGCCTCCGCTAAGGTTTTCAGGGCCTGCTGGTGTTGTACGCGGGCAGTACTGGCCGCCTCTGCGTTAGCTGAGACCAGCTGTTTTTGGGCCGGAATCTGCTGCTGCAAAAGCCCGATGAAGTTAGCATAAGCCTGTCCCTGGTTCTGAATCTCTGAGAGACGAACCAAATCGGATTGGAACGGTTGAACCTGGTCGTGGCGCTGCAACTTCTCCAAATTGGGTGCCCATTCCTGTTGCTGGGTCTGGACCTGGGTTAATTGGTGATGGAGGTCAGCTTCTTTTTGGAAAAGCTTCTGCAGGTTATTGAGCCAGATCTGCTGGCTTTGGTGCTGCTGTACCTGCTGGTTCGCCAGCCGGACGGCGGCTTTCAATTCGGTAACCTCCTGCGCCATTGCAGCGCGGGTTTCCTCGGGGAGAAGTTGGTCTAGCTGCAGCAATCGCTCCAGGTCCTGAAGTTTCTGTCTTTCTACTTTAGCCTTCTCATAGGCCGCCATGGAAATCTGGGAGTAGATGCGCGTATCGGTGAGTTTCTCCAGGAGTTCGCTGCGCTCGCTTTCGCTGGCTTTCAGGAAACGGGTGAAATCACCCTGGGAGAGCATGACGGAGCGCAAGAACTGCTGGAAATCCAGTCCGCACAAATCAATGATGCGCTGCCGCGTCTCCGAGAGCCGTGACTCCAGTATTTCCTGGGTAGAGGCATCAATCAGCTCCATCACAGGGCTTTGCAGCTTGCCATCGGCTTTGCCCCGACTCCGCCGAAGGTTCCAACGCGCGCGGTAGGTTTTCTCCTGGGCCTCAAACTCCACCTCAGACCAGCACTCACCCGTGTGGCGGGTCATGATCTCAGAGACATCGCGGCCGTGGCGCGGCACCTGCCCGTAGAGTGCCACCGTGATGGCATCCAGGATGGTGGTCTTGCCCGCGCCGGTAGGTCCGGTAATGGCAAAGAGCCCAGATTCACTCAAAGGCGCCTCATTGAACCGAATAAGGTGCTCGCCCTGCAGCGAGTTCAGGTTTAGGAAACGAACAGAAGTTATCTTCACGGGATTGGAAACTAAGCGAGTTAGTAAAGATAACAGGTTTTAGGGAAGAGGAGAGTATAAGGTAAAGACCTTTAAAAAATATGGATGAATTTCTGCAGGAGCGAATGTAATAGTTAAAGTCCTTGAAGGTTCATTTAATAGTTTTGAAATCAGGCTCTTATCAAATTGTGTACCTTTGGGAAATTTAAAATACCTGACTGAAGATGTTGTAAATAGTTCTATTTAGTCTTTGGATTATTAAGCATATGGTTTCTGCTGTTATCTTTGTAAATATTGTTTTAGGGTAAATTTTTTAAATTAAATTCTAAAACGATAGATTTCATGAAGTCAGAATTTTACTATTTGCATGGTGCCTTCTAAAAGAATTGTAGAGTTAGATTGTATAAGAGGGATCACCGCATTTATAGTCGTCTTCTTTCATTTCTCAGGAGGAACATTTTTGTTTCCTTTTTTTCGGCTATTTGCCGGAGGAACAGATCTGTTCTTTATCATTAGTGGTTTTGTGGGATACAATCTACTCAGAAGTAACCCAAGCGTAGTTGAATACTGCCTGAAAAGATTTTTAAGGTTGATTCCCATGTTTTGGATTTGTGCTTCCCTGACTTTTGGGTGTATGTTTTTATATAACCTCAAGCATGGAGTTCCGGTAGGAGCTTTGGTTACCCAATACTTTTACAACCTTGCTTTTCTTAACTACTTTCAAGACATACCCTTTCTGGACGGTGTCTATTGGACTCTCCTGGTTGAAGTTCTCTTTTACGCATTGCTGGCTGTAATCTTATGGACGAGAGGAGAACAATATGTAGAGTTGGGCGGAGCTCTCTTTTTAGGTTATTTATTTATAACAAGTATCATTCCTTTAGGCTCATTTGAGCCTACCCATATAGTAATCTTAAATGGTTTTCCACTTTTGATCGTTTGGCCTTCTTTTTTTGCTGGAATTATATTTAATAAGATAAAGTATGAAAAGTCATCTGTAGGGAGATGGGCCTTAATAGGGCTTTGTCTTTTGACTTCTATTTTGGCAATAAGTAATTCCAACTACATTCATGGGATTGTTAACCTGCTAAGTCCTACTGAAAATATTGCCATGACATTGCTTTACTTCCTGGTCTTTTATTTAGCGATCAATTCCTACCTGCCGTTCTTTATTAACAAAGGCTCCTTATTCCTCGCCCAAATATCTTATTGCCTGTATTTGATCCACAATGAGATAGGAAGGTTATTTATCCAACCCAAACTGAAGATGCTCCCTATGTTTTGGCAGATAAATCTGATGGCTGGGTGTGTCATAGTGGTTGCGTATCTTTTGAGTTACTTTATTGAAAGGCCATTGCTAAAAAAGCTTCATAGTAAATTTACTTTCGCAAAAAGAGAAGCAATTGGGAAGATTCGGGTTCAGCAAAGTAATTCTGAACTGATTATGTGAGATAGTTTCCTGCAATGGTAGTCATAGAAAACCAAAGGCCAGCTATTAAAAGATTGCTGGCCTTTGGTTTTCTATGAGATATAAGTCTTCTAGGCTGGATTTGGTGTTGTTGATGCAGAATTTTTAAGTCTTGCAAAGTGAGGGGCAAATATCACTGTATCTAAATATTACAAAATCCGTTTTAGCACCTGATGAGCCGTTATGAGCCAGCCGTAAGGTGATGGAAACTAATTTTCGGTAAAAATTAATCTAAGGAATGATTTTAAGTTGGTTTCTATTTTTGGCACGGTAGTTGAAAAGGTAGGAAATATAAGAGATAAAATTTTACAGACTCTAAAAAATACTAACATGAAAAAGCTAAGTTTGATATTCGCCTTACTGTTCTTAGTGACTGTTGCTTTCAATCATGCCCAGGCGCAAGAAAGAAAAAAATGGAGCCCGCAAGCCAAAGGCGCGGTGATTGGAGCTGGTACTGGTGCTGCGGCAGGTGCCATCATCAACAAGCGTAACCGGGTAGTAGGTGGTGTAGTTGGTGGCGTTGTTGGTGGAGCCGCCGGATACGGTGTTGGTAAAATCATTGACAACAAACAGAAAAGAGCGGCTGCTGAGCGCGAAGCTGAATTCAACAGAAACGTAGCGGCTAACAGAGCCTACGCCTATAGCTCATCTAACAGATCTGCAGGTTCTGCCAAGAGATCATCCTCTTCTTCTGCCGCTAAAACTGCTGCAGTTGCAGCCCCAGCGGCCATGGCTTACACCGGTTATACTGCAGGTCAGCCTCAGATCATGAGCATGTCTAATCTGTCTTTCTTGCCAAACGAGAACTACGGTGACTATTCCAAGCCGTACGCCGATTCTGAATACAGAAGAAAAAGCTGGTAAGCTGGGCACATGCCTGAATATAGGAAAGCCCAAGCCCTGTGCTTGGGCTTTTTCATTACAAATCTACAATATTTGAAACCTCTAATATTCAAAGCGAGTATGTGGTTTATTGATTCACTAAAATCCAAACGTATGAAATCGTCCATCGTCATGTTTTTGTTTGCGGCCCTGCTTTTCTCCTGTACTAAAACTGAGAAGAAAGAGCCGGTAAACGTGCAGCAACTGAACCAACAATTTATAGGAGCCTGGAACAGCAGAAACTCATCCCAACTGGATACCCTGTTGGCTGAGGATGTGCACTTTGTGCAAGGCGAGGTGCATTACAACGGTAAATCTGAAGTGTCTCAGAAGTGGGTGCGCGAGACTATGGGTACCATTGAAAACCTGAAGACCTTCCCAATCAGCTCGGGTGCTGATGAGAACATTGCCTTTGAAGGCGGTACTTTTACTGTAGATGTGATCCCGTCTGACCGTCAACTACCCAAAGGCGAAGGAGAGGGTAACTTCCTACTGCTCTGGAAAAAGAACGACAAGGGTGTCTGGAAACTTCACTACGCCCAATTAGAAGACCACCCCGTGCAGGTGGCCAGATAAGGATTAAAGTATTTAGCGTTAATTTCATAAAAAGCCTGGAGAAGTTATCTCCAGGCTTTTGCTTTTTAAATGATGTAAGTAGGATACGATAGCTTTTCAGCTGGCAGATTACTCCCGATTGGCGTTAAGGTAAGTCTTAGTGTTTTGGAGTTGGTTTTGAAAAAGCAGGCCGGAAATCCTTCTCGATGGTCAGACTTCCTGGTTCGCCAATCAGGATTGGCTATCTGGTAGTGGCGTAGTCAGAGACTATGCACAACAATAGCACAACAGAGAAGAAGCCATCGCTTTAAATCAAAGAAGTTCTCGTATGCCCACAAGATCCTTTCAGGATGACATAAGGGGAGTAGTAAGGAGGTTCTCCTTTCAGAAATCTCTCTTGAAGCGTTGTGGGTTGTTGAAAGGGTGCTTTACTCAAAATTGATGAGTCAGGATTGAAAATCAAAAAGGTTGGACACTTGGTTGTGCGTAGAGTTAGCGTCAGCACTCTACGCACCTACCGGACAGCCAATCTCCTGATTGGCGTGTTGGAAAAGGGCAGAAGTTTTAATCGTGTATCAAGAATGTGTATGGGAGATGGATGCAGAATTTGATACCAGCTTTCGCCAATCAGGAGATTGGCTATCTTAGAGTAGCGTAGTCAGAGACTACGCACAGCACACAGTATTAAAGCTTGAGACTACACAAACTTATACACACTTATATACCTAAAATACACTTAAAAAGAAAACTGATCTTTTTAGGCCTGTTTTTGAATAATAGCCTAAAAGCAAAAAGGCACCGCTTGCGGTGCCTTTTTGCTTTATACAAATCTGAAACAGTTTACACAGAGAAACTGTCGCCGCAGCCGCAGGTACGGCTGGCGTTAGGGTTGTTGAAGAAAAAGCCTTTGCCGTTCAGCCCGTCTGAGAAATCCAGCTCAGTGCCGGCCAGGTAAAGGAAGCTTTTCATATCTACCACTACCTTCACGCCTTTGTCTTCAAACTCCTGGTCCATGGGCTTTACCTCGTCATCGAAGTCCAGCTTGTAGGACAAACCGGAGCATCCGCCACCGGCCACAGAAGCTCTTAAACGGAAGCTGTCATCTATGTTAGAGTCGTGCTTCAGCTTCTCTACTTTTTCTTTTGCTTTATCAGAAACGGTAATCATACGCGTGTCCTTTCTTTATTTTTAAGAAACTGGGTTCAAAACCACACTGAAAACGGTGATGGTGTTGATGTCCCGGCCGTAATATAGTTTATCCAACGCATCATACATGTTGGTCGCCCGGAAGTAGGAGGTGTTCAGCTCGCGTTCGCCCCGCGCCACCCATTGGATGGTGTAAGAACTTTGTTGGTCACGCGACTGCCGCACATAGTCCAGCATCTTCCGAAGCGCATCCACCTTATCATAGCCCGTCACCGTATGGAACAGGAACGATTGGTGGTGCCGCGGGTTCACCGTGATCAAATCAAGGCGCATCCGGTCTTCCATGGGGCGGAAGTCAAACAGCAGCTGACTTCCCTCCATGCCTAAATGCTCCTCAATCTGCTTCTGAATCCGGGCGCTCTCTACGTGCACATTGGTGGATACATCCATGCGCTCGCAGCAATCTTAGTGGTGCGACTTAGCCTCTACCAATGGCTCCAGACCGTTTTTCACGCGGTAGTCATTGATGGCAGACTTGATAGCGTCCTCGGCTAGAACAGAGCAGTGGATTTTCACCGGCGGTAAAGCCAATTCTTCCACAATCTCCATGTTGTCAATGGCCAAAGCCTCGTCAACCGTCTTGCCTTTCAACCACTCGGTTGCAAGAGAAGAAGAAGCGATGGCAGAACCACAGCCGAAGGTCTTGAACTTGGCATCGGTGATGACCTGGTTCTCATCTACTTCAATCTGCAGACGCATTACGTCACCGCACTCAGGGGCACCTACTAAACCAGTACCCACGTTTGTTTTTGATTTGTCCAGCGTTCCTACGTTGCGTGGGTTGCTGTAATGATCGATTACTTTATCTGAATAAGCCATGGCTCTTTTTTAATTACGAATTAAGAATTAGAAATTAAGAATTGGGGTAAGTAACTAGGTTATACGATGTTAGATCAATGTCTGATCATCTCCTAATTCTTAATTCCCAATTCCTAATTGAATATTAGTGTTCTGCCCACTCTACAGAGTCAAGGTCGATACCCTCTTTGAACATTTCCCACAGCGGGCTTAGTTCACGAAGTTTGGTAACGGCCTCTTTCACGTGGCTGATGGCGTAATCCACTTCCTCATCGGTGGTGAAACGGCTCAGACCGAAACGCAGGGAAGAGTGCGCCAGGTCATCGCTCATGCCCATGGCTTTCAACACGTAAGATGGCTCCAAAGAAGCAGAAGTACAGGCTGAACCAGAAGATACAGCAATGTCTTTCACACCCATCATCAGGCCTTCACCTTCTACATATTTGAAGGAGATGTTGCTCACGTGTGGCAGACGGCTCTCTTTGTTTCCGTTCAGGTAAGACTCTTCCATTTGCAACAGTTCTGTCTCCAGACGGTCACGCATGGCGATGATACGGGCAGTGTCAGAGGCCATGTCGGTGCGGCAGATCTCGGCGGCTTTGCCTAAACCTACAATACCAGGCACGTTCAAAGTACCGGAACGCATGCCACGCTCGTGTCCGCCACCGTCCATCTGGGCAGTAACTTTCACCCGTGGGTTCTTGCGGCGTACGTACAAGGCACCAACGCCTTTAGGGCCGTACATTTTGTGACCGGAGAAAGCCATCAGGTCAATACCATCTGCTTCCACGTCTACCGGAATTTTACCTACAGCCTGGGTGGCATCTGAGAAGAAAAGAACGCCGTGTTTCTTGGCGATTCTTCCAATTTCTCTGATTGGTTGTACCACGCCTACCTCGTTGTTACCATACATGATGGCAATCAGGATGGTCTTGTCCGTGATGGCGGCTTCCAGTTCTTCTAAGTTAATCAAGCCTTCTGAGTTCACTTGCAGATAGGTAACCTGTCCGCCTAGTTTCTCAATGTGCTTACACGTATCCAACACCGCTTTGTGCTCTGTGGTGGCCGTGATGATATGGTTACCTTTGGAGGCGTACATCTCAAACACACCCTTGATGGCAAGGTTGTCTGACTCCGTAGCACCTGAAGTGAAGATAAGCTCTTTGGGGTTACAGTTGATCAAGGCCGCGATTTGCTCACGGGCATAATCTACCGCTTCTTCGGCGGCCCATCCGAAGGCATGGTTACGGGAAGCTGCGTTCCCGAACTGGTTGGTGAAATACGGCAACATGGCCTCCAACACGCGCGGGTCCATGGGCGTGGTGGCATTGTTATCTAGATAAATCGGAAATTTCAGCATCTTCGTCAATAGTTTTCCTGGGTTGGCTTATCAAAAAAACAGATTTTAGCTCCAGTTAGTTTGATTTGCACGCAAAAATACATAAAAATCGTCACTTAGAATATCTTTAAATAAACCGTATGCATGTAGAGCACATCGGCATTGCCGTAAAAAAATGTCAAGACGCGAATCAGTTATTTGCGAAATTATTAGGCGCAGAGCCTTATAAGGCCGAAAAAGTGGAAAGCGAAGCCGTTAATACCTCGTTTTTCCACGTGGGCAACACCAAGATTGAGCTTCTGGAAGCCACCGCTGAGCATAGTGCCATTGCCAAATTTATTGAGAAGAAAGGGGAGGGAATCCACCATATCGCCTTTGAAGTAGAGGACATTGAAGCAGAAATGGAACGGTTGCGGGAACAGGGCTTCCAACTCTTGAACGAGGCTCCCAAACGCGGCGCGGATAACAAATTAGTGTGTTTCGTGCACCCAAAATCAGCCAATGGCGTGCTCGTGGAATTGTGCCAGGAGATCAAATAAATAGCTGTTTGGAGCGTTTTGAGGCTATTTTCGGGGTTTAGGTGGAGAAACGGAATGGGTGGAGACGCTCGCAGGACCTTCGGACACTACGAGGTCTTTTGAGCGGGCCGGAAGGTAGTTTTTAGGGCTCCTTCTATTCTGTTATTAGCCATTCATTTTCATGCATTAGCATTCCTTGTGTCTTTGCCTTGGCGCTATCCTGAAAGATACCAAGTGTAGAAGAGGTAAATGGGAAAGACAGGCCGTTGGGTAAGCAAGGTCGCATATTCAAGACCCCGTAGCGTCCGGGACATGCGAGCGTCTGCACCCGCTGCCGTTCCCAAGTAAAAGTACTCCATCGTTTTAACCCTACTATTTCAAAATCAGCCCCAAACCACGTTCCCGCGGCTAACTCCTGTGTTATAGGTTGGAGGAAAGGCCCTGCATTTGCCAAACCCTACCCATTCCCGTACCTTTGCAGCCCTTAACGCGGCGCATCGCCAAAGGCGAAAACTCCTGCGTATACCATTTGAACCACCCTGTTGCCCATGACTACCCTAGACATCACCCTTCCAGATCATCCGGTTTTTGCCGTTGTGGCGCAGGCTGCCCGTGAATTGAACACCGAGGCCTACGTTATTGGAGGTTTTGTGCGGGATCTGGTGCTCAAGCGTCCTTCCAAGGACATTGACGTGGTGTGCATTGGCAGCGGCATTGATTTGGCGCAGTTGGTGGCTAGCAAACTGGCCCACAAACCCAAGGTGGCCGTGTTCAAGAACTTCGGGACGGCCATGCTCAAGACCGATGATGGTTGGGAAGTGGAGTTCGTGGGCGCCCGAAAGGAATCGTATCGGAGCCATTCGCGCAAACCCGAGGTGGAGCAGGGAACCCTGGAAGATGACCTAAACCGCCGCGATTTCACCATCAACGCCATGGGCATCAGCCTGAACGAAGGCAGCTTTGGCGAGCTGATTGACCGGTTTGAGGGCATGAAAGACCTGCGCCGCAAGAACATCAAAACGCCGCTGGCGCCAGGCATCACCTTCTCAGATGACCCGCTGCGGATGATGCGCGCTATCCGGTTTGCTTCGCAACTGAATTTCGATATTGACCCCGATACGTTTGACGCCATCGGGGAAAACAAGGAGCGCATCAAGATTGTGTCGCAGGAGCGCATCACCGATGAGTTGAACAAGATCGTGCTCTCCAAAAAGCCTTCCTACGGATTCAAGCTGCTGTTCCAGACCGGATTGCTGGAGCTGATCTTCCCCAAAATGGTGAAGCTTCACGGCGTGGAGACCATCAACAAGAACTCGCACAAAGACAATTTCTACCATACCCTACAGGTGCTGGACAACGTGGCCGAGGTTTCTGATGACCTTTGGCTCCGCTGGGCCGCCATCCTCCACGACATCGCCAAGCCCGAGACCAAGCGATACAACGAGAAAGTGGGCTGGACGTTCCACGGCCACGAAGATCGAGGCGCCCGCCAAGTACCCAAGATCTTCACCGATCTCAAATTACCGTTAAACGAACACATGAAACAGGTGCAGAAACTGGTGCGGCTCCATTTGCGGCCCATCGCGCTGGTGAAGGAAACCGTGACCGACTCTGCTGTGCGGAGGCTGTTGTTTGAAGCCGGCGATGACATTGATCTGCTCATGCAACTCTGCAAAGCCGATATCACCTCCAAGAACAACGACAAAGTGAAGCGCTATCTGCAGAACTTCGAGAAGGTGGAGGCCAAGCTGAAAGAAGTAGAGGAGAAAGACAGCCTGCGCAACTTCCAACCGGTGATTACCGGAGATCTGATCATGCAGACCTTCGGGATTTCGCCGTCTAAAGAAGTGGGTATCCTGAAAAACGCCATTACCGAGGCTATCCTGGAAGGCGAGATCCGGAACGAATACGATGAGGCGTTTCCGTTCCTGCTGGCGCAAGGCAAGAAACTTGGATTGCAGCCGGTTACTTCCTGAAGTCAGTAAGGGAGTTTTCCAACTATAAGAATCCGTTTGGCGCCTGTTTTGTAAAAATCAGGCGCCAAACGGATTCCTCTTTTTATGGGTTGGCTTTTTTAGTTAAAGTGCATTTCAAAGCCTCAGCCTGCATGGGCACGTGGTTTCTACCTACAACGGCCAATACCTTTTCACCTCTTAGTACCGCTTCTGAGAGCAGTCGGTACATATGCCGGTTCCGGTTCTCGCTGTTCAGGCGGTTGATTTCGTTGGTGAATTTTCCGCCGGTTTTCAGCCCGTCTCCCAGGGGATCGAACCAGTTGGCGGGTGCCTCCCACCAGTTGGCTGGCGAGGTCCAGTATTTCTGATAAGCTACCTGTAAAGACGCCACGTCAGGGATTACTTCGTCAAAGCCTTTGATCATCTGGTTGGCTTTGGGTAGCAGCTGGGCCATGGCGGCTTTGAGCTGTTCCTCATTGAATCCTTTCCGTTCGCGCAGGCGGCTGGCCTCGCGCAGAAGGAAAAACAGTTTCACCTGGTCTTTTCCAAACCTTCCCGATTCCATCAACTGGTCCACTTCTTCCTGCGGAGACATCTCCAGCGACTGCGTCTTGATTGCCTCGGCCTGGGCCAGGAACCGCACATACCCAGATTCTCCAAATTGCTTTATGGTTTCCTCCTCAGTAGCTGCTGTGCCCCGGTTTGGTCCCTCAAAGAAAACCAGAGTAGGTTTCTGGGCCTGCCAGGTCTGTTTGATCTGGGCAAACTGTGGATGCGCTGGATCAGTGGAGTGCACCGCGCCTAAGTATTGTAGATTACCGCCGGTTGGTCCTGGCAGGGACAAAGTCCATTGGGTGGCCAAGGTTTCTTTCCAGCCCTTATAGGAGACCAGTTTTAGGTCGCAGTCTGTATTAGTGTTTTGGGCCATCAAGACAAAAGGACTTAGCAAAAGGGCCAGCGTGATTGATTTTGGAAGAACCGAGAACATGTTTTTTAGGATTTTTGGTTGAATGAACAGAATAAAGGCTTAACTGATTTTAGATCGATTTTGAAAATCTGGGGTGAAAACGGGTTTGCGGGCGTGCCTTGGCTTCCAGTGACCTATGAAAGGTTGTCCTTCTGCAGAGCGGTTTGAGTTGGTGCCTGCGTTTGGGAAGTGTTTTGACAAAAAGAGGCTAGAAACATAGCTACCTCCATAGCGGCCATGCCGGAAACCTGGTTTTCATTTGAAAAGAAACTTGGAAGGGAAAGCCAGGTGGCAAAAGGACTTGCCGGGAAAATCAGAAAGAGGGCTGAACAGGGGAAGGGAAATTCAGCAACTTGGATTCAGTTCATGAAGGGAAAAAAGAAGGAGGACTTTGCCAGAAGCGCGTCCTCCTTATTCAAAAGCTTCTCAAGAAATCCAGAAAGAGAGCTTTTGGTGACAAATTCGTTTAGGGCCCATTTCTGTAAAACAGGCCCTAAACGGGTACTATCTGCGGCGGTTTACGCGGGAACCGCCCGACTGATTTTTTTCTACATGGGCATCGCCCAAATATTCAACTGAGCTGGCGCCGCTGGCATCGGCAAACAATTGCTTCTGCACGTTCACCACGCTTTGGCTGGCACCGCTTACGTCTACGTGGGCAACCTGGGCCACCAATTTGGAGGCATCCACCTTGCAGGCGCCGCTTCCGTCAATAGAAAGTTCATCGGCGTAGCCTTTGAGGCTGGCTCTGGAGGCGCCGCTCTGGTCAACATCCAGGTGGCCCGTGCTGATGCTGATGGCTAGCTCGCTGGCTCCGGACTGTTTGATAGTGAAGTTCTCCGGCGCAAAACCAATGATCTCGGCTTTGGTGGCTCCGCTAAGGTCTATCGTGGACAGGTTTGGGGTTTCCACCTCAATGAGAACCGCGCTTTTGCTGCTTTCCCAAAGTCTCATGAACTCACTTTCGCGGCTGATTTTCAGGACACCGTTCTGCACCCGAAGCTTCAGTTTCTCCAACTCGTTTTCTGAGCCGGTTACCCGTACGTAGTTGCGGTGAGACTGTCTAACTCTTATGTGGTAAGCGCCTCCGGCTTCGATCTCGGTGAAATCACGCACGTTGTAGATCTTGGAGATGCCATCGTACTCGTCTTTCAAGATGGCCAGGTCATCGTCTAAACCTACCGTGTTGCGGGGCTGCCGGGCAGTTGCGCCGCTAGTGCTGTCTACCACGCTGCAGGTAAGGCAAACCAGACGTCCGTTTTTCATCTGCCAGGTGTTGCCAGCCAAGTCATCAGAATAGTACTCACCGTCGGTGATCTCGTCTGAGAAGTGGTTGGCATAGCCCTCAGAGAAGCGCAGTTGCTTCCCCTCCGGGATCAGGACTTTAATTTGCAGGTCCTGGTCACGGAAAATGGCGTTTGGTTTGAAGGTGAACGCGTCATCGAACCGAAGCACCGAGTCCTGCTGCACCATTTTGTAGGAGATCATCTGCGCATTCTTGATAGCGTCTGCCTCGTCCAGGCCTTTGGCTTTGTAGGTCTGGATCACTTTCACGTCTGTACCGTTGTAGCCTTCCAGTTTCACGTTCATACGGTGTCCGTAGCTATGGTTGGTATCCCGGATGTTGAAGACCATGGTAGAGTAGGCGGCCGCCGGGAAAGTCTGCTCGGTGGCAAATTCACCGCTTTCCTGATAGTGGCGGGTGGTCATGGCAATACCGCTCAGCAAAGCCGCCAAGGCCAGAAGCCATACCCCTAGCATGGGCCAACCCACAGTTGGGCGCAGCAAGAAGCGCTTGGCCAGCAAACCAACACCCAACAGGAACAACAGCAGCGCCGGGATGAAACCTGCGAAGAATCCTGCCCAAACTAACCAGCCAGGTACCGCATTGAAGAAGGCCGCAGCCGGAATATCTCCGAAGTTGAAGTACTGGGGCTGGTCATAAATCCCGGTTCCTATCATCACAGAGGTAAGCAGGGCAATCATAAAGGCACCGGCTACCACCATCATCAAAAGCCCCGCGAATACCCGCACCAAGGTGACTAGTAAACCCAGCACTGGATTGAGCACCCTTGACAGAACTTGGATCACCTGTGACACCAAACGCACCGGAAACAAAAGGACTTTGGCTAAGGTGCTCTCCTGCCCGTTAGCGTCCCGCATGTTCAGGTTGTTTTTAACCGATTCTTCTATACTGGAGAGCGTAACGGGGTTTCCCTGCATTTGCACCCGCTCTGTTATGGTTTTAGCCTCAGGAACGGCAATCCAGAGAATGATATAAGGGATCAAACCTACCCCGCCTATCAAAAAGAACAGCAGGAACAGTAACCGGATGATGGCCACATCTGCCCCGAAATAGATGGCGATACCGCTAGCCACGCCGCCCAGTTTCTTGTCTATCGGGTCACGGAACAGTTTACGCACCGGAATGTCTGGTAAAGCGGCGTTCTGAGGCAGGGCTATCCAGCAAACCACGTAGAGGATTACCCCAAGCAGGGTAAAGCCACCCGTGAACGGCACGCCCAGTACCAGCAGTACAAAGGCCAGTCTCACCCAGATGGGGTCCATCTGCAGGTAATTGGCTATTCCTGCCGCCACGCCTGCCAGTACTTTGCGGTTTACGTCACGGTACAGGCGTTTCTGCTCAGAGGGCGCGGGCTCAAAAGGCGGAGGAGTAGCGGTGCTGCCCTGGTTTTTGGCCGAGGCGGCTTCGGCTTCTTCGGTCTCCACGGTCTCAAAGTCGGCGATGGTTCCCATCTGTGTGATGAGCGCCTGCACGTCATCGCGGGAAATGACCTGCTTGCCTGGGTTCAGGCGAGAGAAGAAGATTTCCGCTATGCGGGACTCTATGTCGGCCACAATCTCCTCATGCCCCTCATAGGTAGAGAAGTACGTCTTTATGCCGGCAAGGTATTGGCTCAACATCTCGTAGCCGTCTTCCTCCACGTGGAAGATCATGCCTTGCAGGTTGACACTTATATTCTTTTTCATGGCTAGTTGGATTTCTTGCGGTTGATGATGAAGGTGGTGGAGTCTACCAGTTCCTGCCAGGTGAGGCGGAGCTGCTCTAGAAACTCAGTGCCGGTGGCGGTGAGTTTGTAGTACTTGCGGGGAGGTCCGGAGGTGGATTCCACCCAGGAGTAGTCCAGGAGTCCGGCGTTCTTCAATCTGGTCAGCAGTGGGTAGAGCGTCCCCTCCACTACTATCATCTTGGCTGCGGTCAGTTCCTCCAGCATGTCGGAGGCGTAGGCTTCGCCGCGGGCGATGATTTCCAGAATGCAGTACTCCAGAATCCCTTTCCGCATCTGCACTTGTGTGTTTTCTACTTTCATGGTCTGTGAGTCTGAATTATTGATACAAATATATAAGAAGGTACTATGTAAAACAAGGTACTGGTGAAAAATATTTTTTGTTTCTGTTTTCAGAGAAAAAAAGCTTGCGGCAAGTACGGAAAGAGGCTTTAAGTGAGGCGTGTGGGCGGCCTATAAAGAAATAGGAGTAAAATGGAACAGAACTTGCTCAGGGAGTGTAATAAGCGCTAAACAAATGTTGTTATAATGTTGCCATATGGCACTATCTTTACAGGATTATTCCGTATATGACGTATAATTATATTTTATGAATAAAAAACTAGTACCCATCTTTTTTCTTCTCGCTTACCTTCTTTTCCCTGACCCGGCTCAGGCACAGGATATCTCTGCGCCTAAGTACAGCAACGAGTTCCTCAATATTGGGGTAGGGGCCAGGGCCCTGGGGATGGGAAGTGTGCAGTCGGCCATTGTGCGCGATGCCACGGCCGGTTTCTGGAACCCAGCCGGTCTGGTAGGGCTGCCCAAACGCCACAATGCCGTGTACATGCACTCTGAGCTTTTCGCGGGCATCATCAAAAACGACTACGGTTCCTACGCCACCAACCTGGACTCCACCAGCGCGCTGGCTTTCTCGGTGATCCGGGTAGGGGTGGATGACATCGCGGATACCCGCCGCCTGCAGAATGAGTATGGCGCCATCCAGTATGACAGCATAGAGTTCTTCTCGGTGGCCGACTATGCTTTCCTGGCTTCGTACGCCCGCCAGAGCAACCTCATCAAAGGTCTTACCTTGGGTGCCAACGCCAAAATCATTTACCGCAACGTGGGGAAATTCGCGAACGCCTGGGGCTTTGGGATTGATGCCGGGGCGCAGTTACGCCGGGGTAACTGGCAGTTCGGTTTGATGGCCAAAGACATCACCACCACCTTCACCGCCTGGAAACTGAACCCCGATGAACTGGAAGACACTTACTTGAAAGACCAGGAATCCTTTAACGCCAACAGCATTGAAGTTACCCTGCCCCGCCTAATTCTGGGCGCCGGCCGATCTTTCCAGTTCGCCAACCGCTTCTCGGCTTTAGTAGCCACTGACCTGGAAATCACCACTGACGGAAAAAGGAACACCCTGCTCTCTACCGGCTTGGTTTCCGTGGACCCAAGGGTTGGGGTGGAGCTGGGCTATGCCAACTCTGTGTTTCTGCGTGGCGGGTTCAACAATGTGCAGCAAATAGAAGACCTTGATGGGAAGAGCAGTTGGAAAGTGCAACCCAACTTCGGAATTGGTGTGGCCACCCGAGGCCTGCAACTTGACCTGGCGTTATCCAAGGTTTCTGATAACTCCCAAGTCTCTTCCGTGATTGTTTCTTTAGCCTATAGTTTTGATTGATTTTTGTGCGCGCGCTAGTTTTATGAAGACACCTTACTATTTAAAATCTTTATTCTTTATTGCTGTTGTTTTCTTGGCCCTTTTAGGTTCTGCACAACGCTCATATGGGCAGCAGATCACCTACGGTAATGAGTGGATCAACTACAGCCAGAAATACTATAAAATAAAAGTGCCCGCTACGGGCATTTACCGCTTAGATAAAGCTTACCTGCAAGCCGCTGGCATCAACGACGTAGACCCGCGTAATTTCCAACTTTACCGCCGCGGCCAGGAAGTCTCCATTCACGTGGAAGGCGAGGCAGACGGCTCCTTTGATGCTGGAGACTTCATTGAATTTTATGGGCAGCAGAATGACGGGGCTTTGGATAGAGAATTGTATAAGAATCCAAATGATCAGAAGCACAATCTCAACTATAGCTTATATACAGATACTGCTGCTTACTTCTTAACCTGGTCTGGGGCAAACGGAAAGCGCATGGTGTCTCAATCACCCGCTTCTACCGGGCTTACACCAGAACCATGGGTGATGCATTCCAGATTATACCAAGTCTTAGATGTGTATGCCCGCGGTAAAAAATACGGCGAAAATTATATGTCTTGGGGAGATGTAGGAGAAGGATATTCTTCAGGAGGATTTAACCTGTCTACTGCTGCTTCATCCTTTCGGGAGTATAAAGTTGATTCAATCCTAAATGTTAACACGCAGGGACCAAAGCCAACCTTAGAAGTTATGATCGTGGCCAATAATGCTGTTGCCCCTGATGTGAATGTTTTTGTGGTTGAGAACGGAGTTGAAAAGCTTATTGGTAATATTAAGTGCCCAACCTATGGTTTAGGAAATGCAACCTTCCCTTTTGATTTTTCTAGTATATCTGGTTCTGGCCAGCTTACTCTTAGAATTAGAGCTGGTGCTGTAGGGGGAACTTTCCGGTTTTGTTATGCAAAAGTGACTTACCCAAGAAATCCGGTAATAAATGGAGGAACTCTAACTTTTGATGCTGCCAAGGCCTCAAGTGGTGACGAACTCTTCTCTTTTGAAGGTACTGCGGCGGCAAAAACCATAGCCTATGATATTACCTCTCCAAATAGTGTTTACAGGATTGAAGGCAATGTTAATGGATTAAGAAAGGACTTTGTCTTTTCCAGAGCATCCTCAGGGCTTTCTAGAAAGGGCTTTCTTTGGTCCAAAAATCCTATAGTTCCTCTCGCCGCCAGTGAAGTCAAGTTCAGGGCCTTAACCGGGAACAAAGCATCTTATATTATAATCTCCCACCAGGCATTAATGCAGCCTGTAAACTCGTCTTTAAATCCTGTAAGAGACTATGCTGCTTATAGAGCCTCTGCTGCGGGCGGCGGTTATGATACATTGGTAATGGAGGTTGGTCAGTTATATGATCAGTTCTTTTATGGTGATAAATCATCCGCAGCCATCAGGAGGTTTATGAAGTACATGATTGCCAATGGTAAACCAGAATACTTGTTTTTGATTGGTAAAGGTTTAGAAGCTGATAATATCAATGTGCGCAAGAATCCTTCAGCTTTGGCTTCTAAAGATTTAGTGCCTACAGGAGGTACACCGGGTTCTGATGTGTTCTTTACAGCTGATTGGGAACAAGGGAGCTACGTGCCAAAAGTAGCTACTGGTAGGATTCCGGCAAACACGCCTCAGGAAGTTTTAAGTTACCTGAGTAAGGTTCAGCTTCATGAAAGTTTGCCGCAAAACCTTGAATGGAGAAAGAATATACTTCACCTGGGCGGCGGTATTGAAGGATCAGAGCGTACCACACTGGCCGCATACCTACGGTCATATGAACAAATTGCGGAAGGAAAGTGGCTGGGTGCCAATGTAACTACCAAAATTAGAAGTTCCGTAGCGGGTTTGGACACGATAAATGTTGCCAAGGAGTTGAACGCGGGCTTAAGTTTGATAACCTTCTTTGGGCACAGTTCCACCACTACTTCAGATCTGGATATAGGTCTTGTTTCAAATGTGCTGTCCGGTTACAAGAACAACGGGAAGTATCCCATGATCTTGATGAATGGCTGTAATGTTGGTAACAGCTTTATTCCTGCCAAATCCTTTGGAGAAGACTGGTTGCTGACCGCAGACAAAGGCGCACTCGCATTTCTGGGCCATGCCAGCTATGGGTATCCTTCCTTGTTAAATATCTTTAGTTCTAATTTTTATAAAATCAGTTTCGGTAACCAAGAGTTCTTTGGGAAACAATTAGGAGTTCAGCATAAACAGGTAATA
Source organism: Rufibacter aurantiacus (assembly GCF_017916345.1). Lineage (NCBI taxonomy): Bacteria > Pseudomonadati > Bacteroidota > Cytophagia > Cytophagales > Hymenobacteraceae > Rufibacter > Rufibacter aurantiacus. The sequence continues at coordinate 485,754 of NZ_JAFMSV010000001.1, read as the reverse complement.
AAGGAAGTGACCAATGCCATTAGTGGGGAGAATGCCACAGCTATGGCCATGCAGATGGTCCTTCAGTCAGATCCTGCCTTGTTACTAATTGCTCCGGAAAACGCTGACTATACGGTTGAAAAGGGCGGAGTAAGCATAGCTGCCGCAGATGGGGGGAAAGTTACCGCCACTTCAGAAAGCTTTGTTTTATCAATTGATGTTAGAAACCTAGGAAAGGTAAACGAATCACCATCTTACATCTCAATCAATAGGACCTTGGAAAATGGGACAGAGTTGCTTTATGACTCCATCAAAATTCCAGCTGTTTATTATAGAGACACCATCAACCTGGAACTGCAGGCTTTAACCACTGATGCTGCTGGAGTGAATACCTTCCGAATTAAGTTGGACCATACAGATACGATTCCGGAAATTGATGAAACCAATAACGAGTATACATTTGAAACCTTCTTTTCTAAAAGCGGGGTTGTTGCGCTTGCCCCTAACGAATACGGTATTGTATCAACAGATAAAGTAAAGTTAATCGGGCAGTCAACAGACCTACTTTCAGCACCTAGAGACTATTATTTTGAGATTGACACCACCGCAACATTCAAGAGCCAGTGGAAGAAAACCAATGTTGTAAATGCGGCAGTACTCCCAACATGGGAGTTGCAGTTACCATCTCCTTCTGTTTCCAATGACAGCATTGTTTACTTCTGGCGCCTGAGGTACAATTCCTTTTCAGCTGAAGAAGACACGGTTTGGGCGGTGAGTTCCTTCAGGCACATCCCGCAGAGTGCCAGTGGTTGGTCACAGGCCAATATAGGTCAATTGACAAAATCTGATCTCCAAAGAATCAACCTTAATGAAAAAGCCAGCAAATTAGAGTTTGCACCCCTTTATAAGAGTATTTTGATAAAAGGAGGCGGCGGAGCCTTGGGTATGTCGCTGAGCTCTCCTTTTGGTATATTCATTGACAACAATGCTTTCTTCTGGGATAACTGTGGATACAATACACCTAATATCCTGGCAATGGTATTTAACGACATCACCTTAGAACCTTACACCAATATGCCTGCCAATGCAGGAAGCAGGTGTGGTTTGGCGGGTACGTTTGTATATCAATTCTCCAATTTATCTACCGTTGCAAACCAAGACAGGTTAGAGGCATTTCTGAAAGCAGTACCAGCTGGTTTCCATGTTGCCATGGTAGGCATCAACACAATTCCCTACCAATCCTTTAAACCTTCATTAAGGGAAGCTTTCAAAGGAATTGGATCATCTATCATTGATAACCTGAAAAACGGAGACCCATTTGTGATCTTAGGCCGTAAAGGGATTGCTTCTGGAAATGCAACTGAGTTTGGTGGAAGTGATGCAGACGCCACTACCCCAAGGAATATGCAGGCGGTTCAGATTGAAAAGGTTCTCCAGGTAAATGATGCGCAAGGTACCATGACTTCTACCCTCATCGGGCCTTCCAAGGAGTGGAAATCACTTCATCATCAGGTTAAACTGGAGTCATCAGATAGTTACCAGTTGGATGTGATTGGGGTAGACCAGAGCGGAAAAGAAACAGTTCTTTCACCTAACGTAACTACTTCCAACCTAAGTTTAGCCGATATCAACGCCGCTACCTATCCTTACCTGAGGTTGAAGCTGACCCTGAAAGATGAAACCCAGCGAACTGCACCTCAACTGAGCCAGTGGACGGTGTTGTATGAGGGCTTGCCTGAAGGGTTGATTCGTCCTGATCTGGTTGGTTTGGATAAGTATAATAAACTGTCTGAGCAGGCGGCCAATGGTGAGGTGAACCTACAGTACGCTTTCCACAACATCAGTGAAGTGAGCTTTACGGATTCTTTAACGGTAGAAACCACCTTGTTTGAAGAAAACGGGGCTAAAACGGTGAAGACCTTTAAAGTAGAGCCCCTGCAGAAACAAGACACTATTTTCTTTACGCATAAGTTCTCTACCTTAAACCTGAAAGGTTCTAACAGGCTTAGGGTAACGGTCAATCCGCGGATTCTACCCGAACAGAACTACTTCAACAATACGCTGGAGGTACCTTTCAATGTAAGCCTTACTGCCGGCATGCCGCCGGTACTGGATGTGGTGTTTGATGGGGTTAGAATCCTGGATGGTGATATTGTGTCCCCAAGTCCGTTGATCAGTATGGTGCTGAAGGACAACAACCGTAAAATCCCTATCACCGATCCTGCCTCCATGAAGGTCTACCTGAAGAAAGAAGGCGGAGATTTTGAGGAAATTGAGGTGAGCACCAACCCTAATATCCGCTGGTACCCAGCTGATGACAAAAACGACTTCCGGGTGGAGTATCATCCAGAGAAGCTGGCAGACGGCAAATACACGCTGGAGGTGCAAGGCTTCGATGCCATGGGACAGCGCGCTGGAAACGAGCGGTACAGCATCAATTTTGAAGTGGTGAATGAGTCTTCTGTCACTAACTTCTATCCGTACCCTAACCCGTTCTCGTCCAAGACCAGGTTTGTATTCACCTTAACCGGAAGCACCGTGCCAGACAAGATGAAAATCCAGATCATGACCCTGACTGGTAAAGTGATCCGAGAGGTACAGAAAGAGGAACTGGGGCCCATCAAAATAGGTAACAACGTTTCTGAGTTTGCCTGGGACGGCACAGATGAGTACGGCGACAAGCTGGCCAACGGCGTTTACCTGTACAGGGTGGTTATGGACAACGGCTCCGAGGAAATGAAGCACCGTTACACCGAGGGGGACAAAGCCTTCAAGAAGGGCTACGGCAAAATCTACATCCTCCGGTAACCACCACGTTTTAGAGCCGGTTTCCTAAAATCGGCTCTAAAACAAAATTTAGGTCAAACAAAAAGGGCTTCTGATCATCAGAAGCCCTTTTTGTTTGGTTATAGTTAGAAGATGTGGTTGAATCTGGATTTCTGAACGTCACTTCTGTTTCGGGGCTGTTTTCATGAAATCAGCCCCGAAACAAGAAAGGGTAATTAATTCTGGCTAAACCCGGCTTTTCTTCTGAAGGTGAAGAACGTGAAAGGATAAGCGTGTTTCTCATCGGCGAGGTGTTCTTCCTGTTCGGTGACTTCCCAGGCATCGGCGAGGAGTTCCGGGAAAACCACATCGCCCTCAAAGGACTCGTGCACCAAAGTAAGGTAAACCACCTCCGCGAGGGGCAAGGCCTGGGCGTAAATCTCCCCGCCGCCTACCACCAGCACCTGCTCGTCTTTGGACAGTCCCTGCTGCAGCGCTTCTTTTAAAGAAAAGGTGACGATGCATCCTTCAGGCGCTTGGTAGTCTGCTTGCCGGGTCACGATAATGGAGGTGCGACCGGGTAAGGGCTTCCCGATGGCCTCGAAGGTTTTCCGGCCCATGACCATGGGGTGGCCTATGGTGAGTTTCTTGAAATGCTGCAGGTCTTTGGGCAAATGCCAGATGAGTTGGTTGTCTCTCCCGATGACGCGGTTCTCCGCGATGGCTACTACTAAGGCAATCATATGGCTTGCTGAAAGGTGAAACCCCGTAGAAAATCCTGAATATTCATCCGCTTTTTGCCTTCCATCTGCAGTTCCTCCACCGCGTAGGTCGTGCCGTTCCCGCAGGTGATGTGCAGATAGGACTTGTCGTCGGTGGAGTAGGTGCCAGGCTGCGTTTCAGGGCCGTTTTCCAGAATTCGGCCCGAAAACACCTTGAACTGCTTTTCCTCCAACACGGTCCAGGCGGCTGGGTAAGGCGATAGACCACGCACGAAGTTGTGTACTTGTTGGGCAGGTTGGTTCCAATCTATCTGGCAGGTCTGCTTGAAGATCTTTGGGGCCATGCGCAGCGGCTCCTCGGGCTGCGGCTGCGGATACGGCCGCACGCGTTCCTCGGCAATGGCAGAAACGGTTTCCAGCAGCAAATCGGCGCCGGCGTGTTTCAGCTTCTCGTAGAGCGTCCCGAAGTTGTCTTCCGGAGCAATGGCCACTTTCTTCTGCAGGATGATGTCGCCGGTGTCAATCTCGTGCTGCAGGAAAAACGAGGTGACGCCGGTTTCCTGGTCGCCGTGGATGAGGGCCCAGTTGATGGGGGCGGCGCCGCGGTAATGGGGCAGCAAAGACGCATGAATGTTGAGCGAGCCTAGGGCCGGCATGTTCCAGACCGCCTCGGGCAGCATCCGGAAGGCCACAATGACCTGCAGGTTGGCGTTATAGCTTCTGAGTTCTTCCTGGAAAGCTGCGTCTTTAAGATTGGTGGGTTGCAGTACCGGTAGGTCATACTGCAAGGCAAATTCCTTTACCGGCGAATACACTAGTTTCAGGCCTCGGCCGGCGGGTTTGTCTGGGGCAGTGATCACGGCCACCACGTTCCAGTTGTTTTCCACCAAAGCCTGGAGGGCGGGCACCGCAAAATCGGGGGTGCCCATGAAGATAATCCGGAGGTCTTCTTTCTGCATGTTATTCAAAATCGGGGTAAAGGAGGTACTGCTTGCGCATTTTTTTGTAGGCCTCCAGTTCTGGTTTCCAGGATGCTCTGATCTCTTTCTCGCTCATGCCGGCCATAATCTGCTTCTGCAGTTCATCGGTGCCAGCCAGGCTTTTAAAGAAGTTGTTGAAGAACTTCTCTTTTTGCCCCGATTTCTGATAAAAGTCGAGTAAATAGCTCAGGGTGAAATTCTCTTTCAGCTGCAGTTTGGTGAGGTCTTTTCCGTAGCACACCTGGTTTTTGTACGGCGGGTCCATGGACATGCCCGGAATGGGCACCGGCGTGAAAGCGAAAGATTTATCTGGGTAATATGGCGCCCCGATGACCTGGAACGGCGTCTGCGTGCCGCGGCCCTGGCTCACGGTTGTTCCCTCAAAAAGGCACAGGAACGGGTACAACCTGATGGACTGATCGTTGGGCAGGTTCGGCGACGGTTTGATGGGCAGGGAGTAGAACATCTTATGCGTGTAGCCTTTCACCGGGATGGTTTTCACCTGCGCCTGCACCCCGTTTTGGAGCCATTTTTCGCCGTTGATCATTAAAGCGTACTCGCCCAGCGTGAGCCCGTGCGCAATGGGAATGGTGTTCATGCCCACGAAGGATTTGAAGGGTGTTTTGAGCACCGGACCGTCCACGAGGTACCCGATGGGGTTCGGCCTATCCAGCAACAACATGGGCTTGTTCTGCTCGGCGCAGGCTTCCATCACGTAATGCATGGTGCTGCTGTAGGTGTAGAACCGCACGCCCACGTCTTGGATATCGAACAAAAGAACGTCCACGTCTTTCAACATCTCGGCGCTGGGTTTTTTGTTCTTGCCATACAATGACAAGATAGGAATACCGGTTTTAGGATCGGTGGAGTTGTTGATGTGGGCGCCTGCATCGGCATCGCCGCGGAAACCGTGCTCCGGTGCGAAAATCATGGTGATCTTCACGCCGCGGGTAAGTAATGTATCCACCAGGTGCGTCTTCCCGATGGTGGAGGTCTGGTTTACCACCATGCCTACGCGTTTGCCTTGCAAATAGGGGAGGTACAACTCTGTCTGCTGTGCGCCCGTTAGGAGAGGGGCCTGCTGCGGCGTTTGGCCCTGCGAAGCAGAACCGGAGGGGGATGTACTGCTAACGGTAGAGTTTTCTGTAGTGGGGACGGAAGCGGCTGGTTTGCAGCTGGCCAGCGTGGCACAGAACATCGCCGTACGGAGGATGGTTACGAGCATAGGTTTAGTTTAAGAACAGATAGCTATCTTTAAGCACAAAATAGACGAAGTGAATCTTTCCCGATACATTGCCAGCCGTTTGACTGGCGCCAGATCAGACTCATTTACCGCCTCGGTCACAAAAATAGCAAAGTTCAGCGTAGGGCTGGGCATTGCCATCATGATTGTGTCGTTCGCCATACTGGAAGGTTTCCGGTACGAAATACAGGAAAAGATCTTCAGCTTTGGCGGGCACCTGCAAATTAGCAAATTTGACACCAACAATTCGTTCGAAGGCTACCCCATGGGTACCTCTACCGGTCTGGGCGACTACAAAAACATCCCCGGGGTAGCGCATCTCCAGCCTTTCGCGCGTAAAACTGCCATTATCAAGACCGAGGATGAGGTGCTGGGCGTGGTGCTGAAAGGCGTGGATACGACCTATGATTTCCGGGGGATGCGGGCCAACCTGGTGGCGGGCTCCGTGTTGGAGTTCAACGATACCGCCGCCTCCAACCAGATCATGATGAGCCAGCTCATGGCTGATAAACTGCGCCTGAAGGTAGGGGAAAAGGTGCTGTTCTACTTTATCCAGAACCCGCCTCGCATGCGCCGCTTTGAGGTGAAAGGCATCTTCAAGACCGGCCTGGAAGAATTTGATAACGTGTACGTGCTGGGCGATCTGCAGCAGATCAGGGACCTGAACCAATGGCCTGATACCCTAGTGGGCGGCTACGAGATCCTTTTGAATGATTTCACCCAGATTGACACCGTCACGAGCCAGGTCTTCGACAAGATGAACTATGACCTGCAGCTGGAGAAAATCACCGATACATACGCCCAGCTTTTTGACTGGCTGGAACTGCTCAAGCGGAACGTAGTCATCTTCCTGGTCTTGATTGTGTTTGTGGCGACCTTCAACATGGTATCCACGCTCTTTATCATGATCCTGGAACGCACCAACATGATTGGCGCTCTCAAAGCGATGGGCGCCACGAACGGACAGATCAGGGGAATCTTTCTACACCGGGGCCTGCGGCTCACCATTGCCGGGCTCATCGGCGGAAACCTGTTGGCTCTGCTCTTTTGCGGGGTACAGGATTATTTCCACCTTATCCCGCTGGACCCCGAGAACTACTACATGGATACTGTGCCCATCCATTGGGACTGGCGCATCTGGGTAGGCATCAACGGCATCACCTTTATTCTAACCATGCTGTCCATCCTGTTGCCAACCCTGCTTATCGCCCGCATCCATCCGGTGAAAGCCATCAAGTTTGACTAAAAGCTTAGCCCCGGTTTCAAGGCTCTTTTTAGGAAAAGAGCCCTGAAACCGGGGCCGTGTTTAAAACCCTTTGTTATAGCCCGGCAGGTTTTTAGGTCTGCCGGGCTTTTTGTTTTATTTCAGGGCGATATGCTCTTGTTCAAAAGCCTCTTTCACCTTTTCATTCAGAGATTCTGAGACCTGTTGGAACCGGTAATCGCCGCGCTGCACCCACACTTTCACCGAGATGGTCATGGTTCCGGCGGCAAGTTTCTCAACGCCCACGCTGGGTTCAGGGTTCTGCAGAATTCTTTCATCAGTGGCAATCACGCGTTGAATTACCTCCCGTACCCTGGAAAGTGGGACCGCCGCATCAATGGTATAAGAGACATCCAGCCGGCGGGTATTTTCTACGTCATAGTTCACCACTACCGCCGAGGCCAGCGGACCATTGGGAAGATAGATGGTTTTATGGTCTTCAGTGGTGATAACAGTATTGAAGATGTTGATGAGCGCCACCGTGCCTTTCTGCCCCTGGGCCTCAATGTAATCCCCGACTTTGAACGGTTTAATGGCCAGAATCAAGACTCCGCCCGCAAAATTGGAAAGACTACCTTGCAGCGCAAGACCTACCGCCAGACCCGCAGACCCCAGCAAGGCTAGGAATGAAGTGACTTCCAGGCCTACCTGGGCAATTACCACTATAATAAGCATCACCAACAGCACTATGTTGAGGATGTTCTTAAGAAAAGGTCGCAAAGAAGGATCCACGTTTTTGCGGGTCATTAACCGGTACGTGAAATCCGTGATCCTCCGGATGAGCCACAAGCCAACCAACAGGATAATGATAGCCACTAAAATCTTGATGCCATACAGCACCGCAAAGTCCTGGATGTGGGTCAAGAAACGTTCTGCGTTAAACATAAAGGTGGGAGATAATTGATTGAGAATATAAAGAAGAGATGTTTTTACTTAAGTGATGTTTCAGGCATAAGAAAATATCAAATTTGGGGTCCTTTAAGAGCCATTTTGAATTTGGAATGATCTCCAGGAAAAAGTTTGCCCAAGAATTTGTCCCTAACCTGCAGGCTGTATCGCTCAATAACCAAGGTGGAGAAAATTGCGAAAGACAAAGTGGCCAGCGCGTATACCAGAAATCCCAACAATCCTGTGCCAAAATAATGGTGGACCGGAATCACAAATAAAAAATGCCAGAGATAGATTCCGTAGCTGAAGTATGACATGATTCTGAAAGGCACAAAAAAGCGGGAATAAGTATAGTATAAACCTAGAATAACCAATACCCAGCAGATGGGGCTAAGCGTGCGGAGTACTAATTCCGGTAATGGGGAGAAAACAGTAAGGCATAAAGTCAGAGCGGTTATCCCTACCCATAAAAGCCACCTTTGGTCAAATACCTTATGATTTTTCCAGATTACCTCCTTTCTGATTAGGGTAAGGTAAATGCCCCATCCAAAGGCGTCTAAGCGGTTGTGCGTGTAGGTAGGCCATTCCGCGAAATCTGTGATCATCGCCTGGGCTTTTAGGCCAATACCCAAAAACAGGAGGATGGCCGCGGCATAGAGAAAACGCTTCTCCAGCGAGGAGTATCTGAAGGCTAAAAAAAAGATGATAGCTGGTAATATCCAATAGAATTGTTCTTCTACACTAAGCGACCATAGGTGTTCCATGGACCATCTGGATGGCGGCCCGCCATAATTTCGGTAGAAAAGGAAGTACTGGGGAAACTCTTTAGGTAAAGGAATGTCTTGCGGGGAGATATCCTTAAAGAGAAGTAGGGCAAGGAAATAGCCAAAGATTAAAAAGAAATAATATGCTGGAATTATCCTGAAGAGCCTTTTAAGGAAGAAGACAAGGTAGCTTTTACGGCTTTCGGTTTTATTCAAAGCAGACCATAACGAGAGACTTACCAGATGCCCGGATAGCACAAAGAACAGGTCTACGCCAATCGCCTGCAAATCCCACACCCCAAAGTGGGTCACAAACACAATGGTGATGGCACAACCCCGAAGAAAATCAAGGCTCTGTAACCTATTAAAACTGCCTAGGATGTTTGAAAGCATGAATGCGGTTAAAAATCAAAGTACTTTTACTCTTAGGCTACATGAAAGTCTTTTCTATTTTAAGCACCTTTTCACAAAATCAAGAGATAAGCATTCAATAGAAACAAGTCTTTACCAGAAATGGAACTACCCCAAATGCCGTGACCGCAGCACCAAGTTTGGATCCAGGCAAATCTGCCGGTAAAATCCCTCCTCAGAGGGTGCGCAAACACCGGGGAAGTCGCCGCTTTTCCCCAGCAGGTCCGTCATGAGTTGGAAGTGCAGGTGCGGAGGCCAGTCGCCGTTCTCTGGGTAAGGGCCCATGGTGGCGATCTGTTCTCCGGCGGCAATGGATCTGCCTACAAACAACCCGTCTAAAGAAGTGCGGCTGAGATGCCCGTACAAGGTGTAGAAGGTGATTCCGTCCCGTTCGTGCTGCAGGATGATGGTAGGGCCATAGTCCCCGAAGTTGGCATTGTCCTGGAAACTGTGCACGGTTCCCGCCAAGGGTGCGTAGATTGGAATATGAGCCGGTGCCCAGATATCCACGCCCAAATGGATGGACCTTGACTCACTGGCTCCTTCAAAATGCTCGCTTCGGCGGTAGATGACCCGGTCTTCAAAATAGCCCCCTACACCTACCGTGGCATTCTTTTGGCGCAGCATCCCCAATACAAAATGCTCAAATGAAGCCGTGTCCTTAAAATCTGCCTGGAGCAGGGCTTGGTTATGGGCGGTGAAATCAAGGCGCACCACATCGAGGGCGTTGAGATCATGGTCCACGATAGGGGCAAAGGAGGTGGTGTGGGCAGTGAGAAGCGAGGTCAGTTTGGCCGTATTTTCCATAAAATGGCGCTAAAACGTATTCTGAGGGTTATGAATTTGGAAAGATAGGGCAAAAACAAACGTCCGCCTGCTTTTTTTACCTCAAGTTCGGGATGGTTTCTGAAATGTTGTAACTTTCCTCCCTTATTGAAAGTTAGTCAAACCCGAATCACCTTCGCTTTTCGTATATAAAACTATGAGCAACGCTTATTTTAACATGAAAGTGGCGGACATCACGCAGGAGACGTCAGATGCCATCACCCTTCATTTAGACCATCCAGATAAAAAGAATATCCCTTACGTTCCCGGTCAGTTCCTGACTTTGATTCTGCCGGTGAACGGGCAAAAAGTACGCAGGTCCTACTCTCTGTGCAGCATTCCGGAGGAGCCTTACTTCTCTGTGACGGTGAAGCGGGTACAAGGCGGCCTGGTGTCCAACTTCCTGGCAGAGAATGCCCAGATTGGCCAGACCATTGAAGTGATGGCACCTATCGGGAACTTCAATCTCAAGCCCGATGCCTCCCAAAAGCGTCATATCTTCTTGTTCGGCGGCGGAAGCGGCATCACGCCGTTGATGTCCATGCTCAAAAGCACCTTGAAGTATGAGCCCCAAAGCCGCGTAACCCTCGTTTACGGAAACCGCAACGTGGACTCTGTTATTTTCAAAGACCAATTGGCGCAGCTGGTGCAGCAGAACCCAGAGAGGCTGAAAGTAGTGCACGTGTTCAACGAGGCCCTGGTAGACGCCACAGAGAAGCAGGAGCACATTGGCCTGCTGGACCGCAAGATGGTGTTGGACCTCCTGGATGACCTCAGGGTGCCAGGTTACCAGCAGGAAAGCTTTTACATTTGCGGCCCCGAAGGCATGATGAACGAGGTGCGCGAAGCCCTGCACTTCAAGAGTGTGCCCGCCGCCAATATCTACAAAGAAAGCTTCACCGCCCCTACCGGACCAGAAGCGCACAGCGCCGATGTAAGCGCCGCCCAGGAATCTGATGAGATCATCACCCGCACGGTCACGCTCATCTACGAAGGGCAGGAGTACCAGGTGGAGGTAAAACCCACCGAGACCATTTTGGAAGCCGGCCTCAAGGCCGATATTGACCTCCCTTATTCCTGCCAGGCCGGCCTTTGCACCGCCTGTATGGGCAAGTGCCTGAGTGGCCGCGTGCATTTAGATGAGCGCGAAGGCTTGTCAGATGCAGAAATTGCCCAAGGATACGTTCTAAACTGCGTAGGCCATCCGCTCACCGCTGATGTGGTGATTGAGATTGGTTAATCGTTTTTAACCCGTTTTATGGAAAACACCTCCCAAACGCTCGCGTTGCCAGAACGCAAACCTCGCCAGTACATGCCCGCAGATTTTGAGGTACGGGACTGGGAATCGCTGGAGTCTTACTTTGAGGAACTGAAAACCCGCGAGATCAACTCGCAGGAGGACCTGGAGAAATGGATCGCTGACCGCAGTGAACTGGAGAGCGTGCTCTCTGAGAACCTGGCCTGGCGCTACATCAAAATGACCTGCGACACCCAGGACGAGGCCCTCACCCAGGCGTTCCAGTTCTTCGTCACGGAGATTGAGCCCAAAGCCTCGCCCTATGACGATGCTTTTAACCGCAAGCTGGTGGAGTCGCCGTACATTGACGGGCTGGACGAGCAGAAATATCGCATTTACCTGCGGGGAGTGCGCCGGGCCATTGAGCTGTTCCGGGAGGAAAACATTCCGCTGCAAACCGAGATCAGCACCAAGCAGCAGCAGTACGGCGCCATTGCCGGGGCTATGATGGTGAACCTGGACGGCGAGGAAATGACCCTGCAACGCGCCGCCGACCGCCTGAAGCAAACCGACCGCGCTGTGCGTGAGGAAGCCTACCTGGCTATCCAAAACCGCCGCCTGGAAGACAAAGAAAAGCTGGACGAGCTTTATACCGAGCTGGTGCAACTGCGCCACCAGGTAGCCCTGAACGCCGGCTTTGACAACTTCCGCGACTACATGTTCGCTGCCCTCGGCCGATTTGATTATGGTCCCCAGGACACGTTCTCATTCCACCAGGCCATCAAGGAGAAAGTGGTGCCCGTTACCCGCCAGATAGATCAGAAGCACAAAGAGAAACTTGGTTTGGATTCGCTTCGGCCCTGGGACATGGACGTAGATCCCAGCCAATTGCCGCCGCTGGAGCCTTTCAAAACCGGTGACCAGCTGCTTTCCCAAACCATTGAGTGCTTCTACCGCCTGGACTCTTTCTTGGGCGACTGCCTGGTGACCATGCGCGAGATGGGCCACCTGGACCTGGAATCCCGCAAGGGCAAAGCACCGGGAGGCTATAATTATCCACTGGATGAGATTGGCGTGCCTTTCATCTTCATGAATGCGACTTCTTCGCTGCGCGATGTGGTGACCCTGTTGCACGAAGGCGGTCACGCTGTACATTCTTTTCTTACTCGTGATCTGCCGCTTAACGCCGCCAAACACCCACCGTCCGAGGTAGCCGAACTGGCGTCCATGTCTATGGAATTGCTCACGCTGGACCACTGGGACATTTTCTTCCCGAACCAGGAAGACTTGGTACGCGCCAAGCGTCAGCACCTGGAAGGCGTGCTGGAGACCTTCCCGTGGGTAGCCACCATTGACAAGTTCCAGCACTGGGTGTATGAAAACCCCAACCATACCGTAGAAGAGCGCCACCTGAACTGGGTGCGCATCTTCGAGGAGTTCAACCTGCAGGAAGTGGATTGGAGCGGTTTGGAGCACATTAAGCCTTACATCTGGCAAAAGCAGCTGCACCTCTACGAAGTACCTTTCTATTACGTGGAGTATGCCATGGCCCAACTGGGCGCCGTTGCCGTCTGGAAGCGCTACAAATCTGAACCCGAAGCGGCGCTGGAAGGCTACAAGAAAGCGCTCAGCTTGGGCTATACCGCCACCATCGGGGAGATCTACGCTGCGGCAGGTATCCGTTTCGATTTCTCCAGCGAGTACATCCAGACCCTGGTTGACTTCGTGAAAGACGAACTGGCCCAACTGGACCACAAATAATCAGACGATTCCTTTAAAACAGAAAAGCCCCAGAAGATATCTGGGGCTTTTCTGTTTTAGATCAATTTTTTCAAAATCTGCCTGAAAACGATCTATATGTAGGAGGAAGGGCTATGAAGCCGTTTCCGCCGGATAATCTGAATGCTTTATGATCCTGTATCTGTGCCTTCCTCGGTGGGCTTGGCATTTTTGTCTACCCATTGGAAAAGCGGGGCTGGCTGCAGCGTGTCAAAGGGTTTTCCCAGCTTGGGCACCTGTTTCTTGTAGCGGCGGAGCAGCGTGTTCAGTTCTTTGGCGGTCTGGTCATAGCGGCCGCGGTAGAAAACGGTCTCGGTTTGGTGCGCGGTGATAGACTGGTTCAAAGAATCTACGCGGGGAACGCCGGTGGGGCCGTCTTCAGGTAGAAAAGCGCGTAAAGCATTCCACACAGAGTCCTGGGCGGCATCATAAGCATCAATGCGGTCAGAATCGCGCACGGTGTTGCGGTCATAGCGTAGGGTACGCAGGCGGCGGAGGGCTTTCTGCAGCTCGGAGCGCTGCTGCGCTTCCATGGCGGCAGGCGGAATGGCGGCCAGCATCTCTTCCATTTGCTGGGTTTTGAGGCTGTCGCTCCACATCATTACCTTCCATTTGCCGTCAAGGGTATCCGAGAGAACCGTCAGTTCTTCCTTTAGTTGCTCATCAGAGATGGGGCGGGCCAGCGGGCCAGACCTGCCGGAGTCTTTGGAACAGCCAGCCATACCCAGGATCACCGCCACGGATAGCCCAAAGATTATATGTTTTCTCATGCTTTCTTGTGTAATTGAGACTACGCTGTTATGATGCGTAGGTGGGCCAAAAAGAAGGCCAGACACCCTGCAAACGTAACAGTTCCCTTTCCCGTTACAGCGCAAACCCACCCGCGGAACCTTTATTCAAAGGGAAAGCAAAGGCGAGCAAGGCCGTTCAATCCTTTTCAGGGAACGCCTTAAGGCCTGCGAAATTATAAAGGGGCTATTTTAACTTCCGGCTTTAGAAGTTTTTAAGGCCGTTGAGCAGTAAGTTGGAAAGGAACTCTGCGATGTCGTCTGGGCTCATCTTACCTTCGGGTTTGTACCACATGTGCAGCCAGTTAAGGCTGGAGAGGAGCGTCAATACTACAAACTTCTCATCGGTGACTTTGAATTCGCCGCTGGCGATTCCCTCGCGCACAATCTCCCGCAGGCTTTCCTCGTACTGGAAACGCATGTCGTGGAACTTGCTCAGGGATGGCTCGCTCAGGTGGCGCCACTCATTGAGGAACACCCCGGCCGCTGGCGGGTTTTTGGTCAATACCCGCACGTGGGCCGCTACCGCCAGACGCAGTTTCTCGCCTGCCGGCACGTCTTTGTTTTTCACCTCGTCAAAGGCGGCATTGAACTCATCGGCCATCTTAAAGCAGACGCGCTGCAGAATGTCTTCCTTTGATTTGATGTGCGAGTAAAGACTACCGGCTTCAATTCCCAATTCAAGGGCCAGGTCCCGCATGGTGGTGGCAGCGAAACCTCTGGATTTGAAAAGGGAAGTGGCAACTTGGTCTATCTGTTCTTTGCGCGACAATTGGGTGCTGGACATAGAGGTACTGTTTACAATCAAAGCTACTAATGCGAACGGCCGTTAGCAAATTTACTTGCCTGGGCCCGTAAATTCTTTGCAATGAAAGGTGCCGTGGAAAAGCTATCTTTGCGTTTTGGGCAAGTTTTTCTAAAAATAAGACGAAAACGTATATCTCCTATTAAATAAGGACGAAAAAGTACGATAAGTAGATACAATATGTCAGAATATACCTCTTTAGAAACCTTGGGCGAGTTTGGGTTGATTCGCCGTTTGCAGGAAAACATTGAAATGAATCAGCCCTCCACGGTGGTGGGCATTGGCGATGATGCCGCGGTGCTTGAGCCAGGCCAGAAGCAGATTGTGGTTTCCACGGATATGCTGGTGGAGAACGTGCACTTTGACCTCACTTTCTGCCCTTTGAAGCACCTGGGCTACAAAGCAGTGGCTGTGAACGTGTCTGATATTGCCGCCATGAACGCTGTGCCTACCCAGATTGTGGTGAGTCTAGCCATCGGTGCCCGTTACACCGTGGAGGCCATTGAGGAACTGTACGCCGGCATGCGCCTGGCCTGCGAGAACTACAATGTGGACCTGGTGGGCGGTGACACCACTGCCTCGCGCGGCGGACTGGTCATCAGCATCACGGCGCTAGGCGAGGTGGAGAAAGGCAAAGCGGTGCTGCGCAGCACGGCCCAAATCAATGACCTCATCTGCGTAACCGGAGACCTGGGCGGTGCTTACCTGGGCCTGCAACTGCTGGAGCGTGAGAAACAAGCCTACCTGGCCGACCCCGAGACCCAACCCGAGCTGGAAGGCAAAGACTACGTGGTAGGACGGCAACTTCGGCCGGAGGCCCGCATGGATGTGATACACGAGCTAAAGGAACTGGGCGTGCATCCCACTTCTATGATTGATATCTCAGATGGGTTGGGTTCTGAGTTGCTGCACATCTGCTCGCAGAGCAGGGTAGGGGCGGCCATTTACCAGGACAAACTCCCCGCCGACCAGCAGACCCTGGAAACCGCCGAGGAATTCAAACTGGACCCTGTCACCTGCATCCTGAACGGCGGCGAAGACTACGAGCTGCTCTTCACCGTGAAAATGGCCGACTTCGATAAAATCAGGAACCACCCTGATATCACCATCATCGGGAACATCACCGATGCCGGCGAAGGCGTGCGGCTGGTGACCCCAAGCGGCAACACATTCCCCATCAAGGCACAAGGCTGGAACCACTTCGGATAAGATTGGTCCTTCATTAAACAGCAAGCCCCAACTTCCTGCTAGAAGTTGGGGCTTGCTGTTTATAGGTTGTTTTCAGGAAATGGGGCGGGAAACCTTGCCGGTTTTTAATCCTCGGGGTACGGCACGAACACGAAGTTCATGAAATCGCGGTCTACCACGAAGAGGCAGCAGTATTCATCGGCATCGCGGTAGGCCTGCTGGAAATCCTCTATCTTGTCTTCCAACACCAGTTTACGGCCCACGAAATCCTCCAGGTAGGAAGCGTTGATGTTCCAGCCCAGGTCACGCTCTTCGGCGGCGATGAGCAGCCCTCCGATCTTAGTGACCTCCTTGGAGAACACGAAAATGGGGTACTTGGAGATCTCGCGCTTTCTGATGAGGTAAGACGCCTCTTTCAAAGTATCAGACACCTGCACAAAGTCTTTGGTGATGGTGCCCAGGTATTTGCCGTTCAGTTCTGGATCGTTTTGCATAATGGTAGCACGTATGGCGTATCAGGTATCACGTAACACGAAGTAAGTTGTTTTGAGCACCTTCCGTTTTAGGGCTGTTTTCTGAAAAATAAGCCTAAAACGGAAGGTGCTTTACTTTGTGAATCTTAGCTTTTGAGCGTGAGCAGGGCCACGCTTTCTACGTGGTAGGTCTGCGGGAACATGTCTACCGGCTGGATTTTCACCACATCGTACAGATCAGCGAGCATTTCCAGGTCGCGGGCCTGGGTGGCGGGGTTGCAGCTCACGTACACAATCCGGTTGGCTTTCACCTCCAGCAGTTTGGCCACCACGTCTGGGTGCATCCCGGCGCGGGGCGGATCGGTGATGATCACGTCCGGGCGACCGTGTTTGGCGAAGAGCTCGGTGGTGAGCACGTCCTTCATGTCGCCGGCGTAGAAATGCGTGTTGGTGATGTCGTTGATCTGCGAGTTGATCTTGGCGTCCTCTATGGCGCTGGCCACGTACTCAATGCCCACCACCTGCGCCGCCGAGCGGGCCACGAAGTTGGCGATGGTGCCGGCCCCGGTGTACAGGTCATATACGGTCTCGTGGCCGTTGAGCAGCGCGAACTCCCGGGTGAGTTTGTACAAATTGTAGGCCTGCTCTGAGTTGGTCTGGTAAAACGATTTTGGCCCCACCCTGAACCGCAGCCCTTCCATCTGCTCATGAATGTACGGATCGCCGTGGTAGCACACCACCTCCAGGTCATGGAAGGTCTCGTTGCCTTTGCTGTTGACCACGTAATGCAGCGAGGTGATCTGCGGAAACTCCTGCAACAGGAAATCCAGCAGCGGCATCAGCCACTCGGGCCGATCCTGGAACACCTGCACAATCACCATCAGGTCGCCGGTATTGGCAGTTCTGATGATGAGGTTCCGCAGAAAGCCTTCCTGTTTCACCAGATCAAAGAACGGCAGGTTGTTTTCCCGCGCGTAGTTCTTCACCGCCAGCCTGATCTCGTTAGACGGAGCCGGTTGCAAATAGCAGTGCTGAATGTCCACGATCTTGTCAAAGCGCAAAGGCACGTGGAAACCTAGGGCCCGACGGTCCAGGTCTTCGCCGCTGTCTATCTGCTCTTTGGTGAGCCAGGCGTTGCCCGAGAATGTGAACTCCAGCTTGTTGCGGTAAAAGCTCACGCGGTCAGACGGCAGAATGGGCAGCATCTCGTGGCCCGTAATCTTTCCTATGCGCTCAATGTTGTCATTCACCTGCTTCTGCTTGTAGAACAGCTGGGTCTCGTACGGAATATGCTGCCACTTGCAGCCGCCGCAGACGTTGAAGTGCTCACAGAACGGTTGGGTCCGGGCCTCAGAATACTCATGGAAATGCACCGGTACCGCCTCCAGGTAGTTCTTCCGCTTTTTGGTCACGCGCACGTCCACCACATCGCCGGGGGCCACGTCTGAGATGAACACCACTAGGTTGTCATGGCGGGAAATGCACTTGCCTTCTGCGGCCATCTCCTCCACACGCAGTTGCGGGATGACCTCGTATTTATGTTTCTTTTTCTTGAATTTTCTCACGATGCCGCAAAATTACAAAGAAAACTCTGCACCAAGGCTTTTTCCTGTAAATGCGTTTCAAAGGAGTTTTCAGGAAATCGGCTTCAAAACAGGTTTGTGAGAAATTGAAGGTTCGTTCAGGTAAAGAAATCAAAGCCATCAGAATTTCAGGCACGATCTCCTGGTATATATAAGAGTTCTGTTTCAGGGCTGTTTTATGGGAAACAGCCCTGAAACGACAGGCCACTACTTTTTGAACCTGACTCCCAAGTTGATGCCGGGCCACAC
Organism: Rufibacter aurantiacus; assembly: GCF_017916345.1. Lineage (NCBI taxonomy): Bacteria > Pseudomonadati > Bacteroidota > Cytophagia > Cytophagales > Hymenobacteraceae > Rufibacter > Rufibacter aurantiacus. The sequence continues at coordinate 467,810 of NZ_JAFMSV010000001.1, read as the reverse complement.
CGTCACGCGTGACTGCCGGGAGACATTCTCAAACAAAGGCCAAGGTTCCAGTTTCATACCCGGATCTTCGCCTACTTTCAGCGGACGCCGGTTAGAGACGAACACGTTGAGCGTTGCCCCGTAGAACAGCGCCACCTTCCCGAAGTCCCTTTCTTTGGTGAGGCGCACTTGTTCCAGCAGGTTGCTGGAGCCGTTGGTCCAAAACTTGTTTTCATTGACCTGGTAGATCATCACATCCAGGAACATGCCTTTCTGGTTCACCGGGAAGCCCAGCCCCAGACCGTACCCAAAATGATGTTTCCCCTCGTGCGGCCCATATCCCAGCGCAAAGACACTGTACAGTTTCTGGGTGCCCAGCTTCAGTGCTCCGTTGGCATAGAACGTTTCCCCGGCCCAAACCTCCGCCCGGTAATACCCGCCGTGCCGTACAATATTGATCAACCCCAACGTGGCACCGCTGCTGGAATCAGCGATGTTAATCACGCCAATCTGTAGGCCTTTGGAATGTTGCGTCCGGTTGATGGCACCTAACTGCAACCCATTCAGCACACCAGTAATTGTATTGAGGACCCCGCCAATCTGAGCTCCGTTTACGTCGCCTTCCACGGTGTTGAGAATTCCGCCTAACTGAAGACCTTCCAGACTAGAATCCGGCGAAAGGATAGAATCTGGCTCTTGGCGCTGCAGAAGGTTAAAATTGGTGGGCAGCGCCCCGATGGTATTGATTAGCCCGGCTAATTGCAGGCCTTTGGAAAAATAGCGGTTCCGGTTGATCAAGCCGCTGAGTTGGACACCGCTCACTCCCCCGCTTCTGTCACCCAACACCCCGAATGAAAAGGACGTGTAGTATTGCTCGCTCTCTTTGCCGTTGGAGCCTAACCCGGGCGTGACCGAAAACTGGACCGGTCTGTATTCCAGGGAAGTGCGTGATGGCGCCTGGGAGAAACCCTGCAGAGCAATGGCCAGCAGCGCGGTAATTGAGAAAAGAAGCTTTTTCATGGCAGACGGAATAAGACACCGTTTAGATGGTAGTTAGAAGTAAAGACGGCTTTTCTGTTGTTTACCCCCACGTTGCCTCCATTATTGTTCATTGCCTGCCAGAGTTCCTGCGGTGGCCGGAAGTGGAAAATGGTGCCAAACTTATCGTAGATTTGCGGAGGTTGCCGTACGGCAGATGAAGCATTTGAACATGAAAGATAAAGTTGTCATTATCACCGGCGGATCGTCCGGAATTGGGCGGGCCTGCGCCCTGGCGTTCGGGCGGGCCGGCGGGAAAATCGTGATCTCCGCAAGAAACACGCAGAAATTGCAGGGAGTAGGCCAGGAACTGAAAGCTGCTGGCGTGGAGTATCTGGCCGTGATCGGCGATGTCAGCATAGAGGAAGATTGCCGCCGCCTCATTGAAGAGACAGTAGCCCGGTTCGGAAAGATAGATGTGATGCTGAACAACGCAGGCATCAGCATGCGGGCGCTTTTCCAGGAGGTGGACCTGGACGTGATTCGGCAACTCATGGACATCAATTTCTGGGGTACCGTATACTGCACCAAATATGCCTTGCCGTACCTGCTGAAAACCAAAGGATCAGTAATCGGCGTTTCTTCCATCGCCGGTTACCAAGGATTGCCCGGACGTACCGGTTACTCGGCCTCTAAATTCGCGATGCAGGGCTTCCTGGGTGCCCTCCGCACCGAGACGCTGCACCAAGGCCTGCACGTGATGATCGCCTGCCCCGGTTTTACCGCCTCTAACATCCGCAACACCGCCCTCTCCGCCGACGGCAGCCAGCAGGGAGAGTCCCCGCGCGATGAAGCCAAGATGATGACCGCCGAGGAAGTAGCCGACCGTATTCTGGAAGCAACCCGCAAGCGCAAACGCGAACTAGTGCTCACCACCCAAGGCAAACTGGTGGTATTGTTAGGTAAGTTTCTGCCCGGCCTCACCGATAAGCTGGTGTACAACCAAATGAAGAAAGAGCCGAATTCGCCTTTTAAGTAAATGAAGCGTTTAGGACCCGTTTTTAGGGAAATGGGTCTAAAACGCATCTCTACCCGGTATTTTGATGGAATGCGTACGTCGTTACAATGTAACGTCGCTACAGACAAATATGTAGCGTCGTTACATTGTAACGACGTCATCCGCTAGATGAATAGGCGCTTTCTGCTCCAAGAAAGATCTGTCCGGGGAAAGCGCTTTTCACACAGGTGTTCTAACACTTTCCTAAATAGCTTCATTAATCAGCTTCTCAGTTAAATTGATGATGAGTTTTTTGGACTTGTTTTCAGAAAAATTGTCCCAAAACGGAAAGCGCCTGCAGCAACCTGCAGGCGCTTCCTGTTTCAAGATTAAACCAATTTGATTCCTACCTTGCCGCAGTGGCATTGTTGGTGCCTTTCTGGTCTGCCACGGTGGCCGCGATTTTGGAATCGGCAGTGCCGTAGTAGAGGTACCATTTGCCTTTGAATGGCGCCAAACCTTCCACAAAGCACACGTTGTCTACCTGCCCGTTGATCTCGTAGTCCTTGTCTGGGGTGATGAACCATTTGGGGGTGCGGGCCAGCACTTTGAACGGATCGTTTTTGTCCAGGAGCACTTGCCCGGCGGCGTAGTTCCCGGCGGCCAGGGTGGTGTCACCGTAGGTGGGGCTGTTTTTGCTGTTGTAGATGAACACGATGCCACGGTCAGTGAGCAGGGCGGGCGGACCGGGTTCTACCAGTTCGCTGTCAAACTGCCGTTTGCGGGGTTGGAAGACCACTTTGAAGGCTTCGTCGTAGCCGCGCATGCTGTCGGGTTTGGCTTTGGTGGGATCGGTCTCGGGGACAGGGGTCCAGTCAATGAGGTTATCGGAGGTGGCCATGTAGATGTTCGATTCGCCCCACAGCATCTGGTACTTGCCGTTGATTTTGGTCGCCACCAACCGGTTGCCCACCTGCCGCGCGATGATGGAGCCCGCCTTGGTCCAGTACTTGACGTATTTGCCGTTTTTCACTTTCCCGAACACCGAGCCGTGCTTTTTCCAGTGCCTTAAATCTTTGGAAGTGGCGATCATGAGGCGGGCGGTTTTGCCGTCATAGGCGGTGTAGGTGAGATAATAGAGGCCATTCTCGTCTTCCACCATGCGCGGATCTTCGCAGCCGCCTTCCCATTCCAGGGCTTTGTAGGCATCGTTATCGGGGTAGAGCACCGGGGCCGGGTACTTGGTGAACTTGAGGCCATCGGTGCTGTAGGCCAGACCCAGCCGCGAGGTCCCCGCGAACCGCCCGATTTTGTCCTCGGCCCGGTACAGCATGTACACCGTATCGTTGCGTACGGCCACTGTGGGGTTAAACACATCTTTGGCTTCCCAGGCCACGGAGTCCTTCCGGATGGGGTCATAGAACATGGCCTTGGGGTCAGGCACCAGCACCGGATTGGCGGCATCGGCTTTCACAAAGGGGCCCAAGGTCCAATCCTCGGTGGTTTGCTGGCCGGTCGCCGAGGCCTGGTTCTGCTCGGTTTTATCCTGTTTGTTTCTTTGGCAGCCAGTAAGGCCCACCAGCAGAAGTAGACCCAGGACGGAAATTTCTTTGGCTATATTTTTCATATGGGATGACAAGTTTCTTTAAGGTGAGCAGGAGCCCGGCCCCGCATTAAAGGAGCCGGAACGTTTTTAGCCTAGTTTTGCGGTAAACCCAGTAAATCAACTTCGCGGCGGGGGATGGGCAGCAGGGCGTTGCTGGGTTGCCAGCCGTTGCCGTAATCTTTGTAGCCTTTAAGCGGATCAGCATCGGGAGCTTTGGCCAGCACTTCATCGGCGAGTCCCCAGCGCACCAAGTCATAATAGCGGTGCCCTTCAAAGGCCAGTTCTACCCGCCGCTCGTGCCGGATAGCCTCCAGTAATTCTTGTTGGTTATCCGTGGTGACTTCTGGCAAAGCCGAGGGATTGCTGGCCTGGTTTCTGGCGCGGGCCCTTACCTGTTCCAGCGCCGCCCGGGCCTCGGCCAGTTGGTTCAGCTCGGCGTGGGCTTCTGCTTTCCAGAGCAGCACATCGGCGTAGCGGATGTAGATGTAGTCTATGCCACCGTCGTCAATGGGGGTCACATTCTGCATGAACTTTTTCACGTTGTAGCCGGTGAGCGGAGACCAGGCCGGGTTATAGTCAGAGCCATCCACCCATTTGTCGCCGGCCATGAAAACGGTGGCCTTCAGCCTCGGGTCATTCTGTTCGAATTCATCCACCAGGTCCTGCGTAGGAATCTGGAAACCCCAGCCTTTGCCCTGCGGCGCGAACACCGCGTTTAGGATAGAGCCCTGGGAGGGCACCAGACCCGCCTCGTGCCTAGAAGCGAAGATGATTTCCTTGCCTTTTTCGCCTTCGCCATTGAAATTGTCCTCTAACTCGGGCAGCAGCATGTAGCCAGATTTCTGCACCTCGGCAATCTCGTTGAGGCAGTCCTGCCAGTGCTCGCGGTAGAGGTAGGTTTTGGCCAGCAACGCGTGGGCCGCCCCGCTGGTTGCGCGGTGGTAATTGGCGTCCTCGGGGTAAGACATGGGCAGCAGCTGCATGGCCTGGGCCAGATCGCCCTCAATCTGGGCGTAGACTTCCTGCACCGAGGCCCGGACCGTATTATCGGTTTTGCCTTGTTCCGGGGCCAGGAGCGGCACTCCGCCGAAGTTGACCACCAGCCGGAAGTAGTAGAAAGCCCTCAGAAAGTAGGCTTCGCCGCGCATGCGGTTGTAAAGGTCAGCGCTGAGGCCCGGGATGTTGCTCCCGTCCTGCTGCAGAAACGTGTTGGCGGCGTTGATGCCCTTGTAGTTGAAGCGCCAGATACCCAGTACATTGTTGTTCTCGGGAAAGATATTGAAGGTCTCCATCCTTCTCATATCTTCCTGGTCGCCCAAGCCGCCGCCTCCTTTTACGGCATCATCGCTCATGACATCTCCAATGACCCATTCACGCGGGATGGAGGTCCCGTTTTCCCACTCCCAATTGCCCCTGAACCGATTGGTGATGGGCAGGTACACGGCATCAATGGCCAACTGGAAATCACTGGCCTGGGTGAAAACGTTCCCCTCGGTGAGTTTCCCTTGCGGGAGTTTGTCCAGCTCGTCCTGACAACTGGTTTGCAGGACAATCAGCAAAAACAGGCTATAAATATACTTTTTCATGTCTGATAGTTTGGGTGGAATAATCGGAACTATGGCCTCAACCAACATTTAGAAGCCCAACTGCAACCCGAAAGTGTAGATGCGCGACTGCGGATACGTGCCCATGTCAATGCCCCGGCCCAGGTCGCCGTAGTTGGCCAGGTTTTCATTGGTGTACAGCTCCGGGTCCATGCCGCCGTAGTCGGTAATGGTGAAGAGGTTCTGAGCGCTGGCGTAGATGCGGGCCCGGGCTACGCCCACCCGCTGCATCAGGGAACCGGGCAGGGTGTAGCCCAGCACCACGTTTTTGAGGCGCAGATAGGAGCCGCTTTCCACGTACCGGTCAGAGGAACGGCGGTTGTTGTTGGGGTCCTGGTAGGTGGCCCGGGGCATGGAATTGCTGGTTCCCTCGCCGTGCCAGCGCTCCTCGTAGAAATCGCGTTTCACGTTGAAGCCGCGCGCGTCAAAGCTGTTGATGATGTTGTCTACCTCGTTGTAGATGTCGTTGCCGTACACGCCGTTAAAAAACAGGTTCAGGTCAAAGTTCTTGTAGCTGAAGGTGCCGTTCAGGCTGTACAACAGGTCTGGGTTGGGGTCCCCGATGATGGTGCGGTCGGCATCGTCAATTTTGCCGTCATTGTTCACGTCCACAAACCGGATGTCGCCGGGTTGGGCGTTGGGCTGCAGCTGCTCGCCGGTGGCGTTTACGTAGCCTTGCACGTCTTCCTCGGTTTGGAACAGCCCGTTGGTTTTATAGCCGTAAAACGCGCTCAGCGGCAAACCCTCGCGCAGAATCACGCTGCCGGAGCCAGAGGACAGGATCTGCTCCTTGGATTGGTACAAAGACACCACCCGGTTTTTCACCGTGGTCAGGTTGCCGGTCACATCCCAGGAGAAGCCGCCGGTGCTCTGCCGGTAATTGAGCGTGAAGTCCCAGCCTTTGTTCGATAGCTTGGCGCCGTTCACGTAAGGTGGCGTGGCGTCTCCGTTGGTGTAGGAGGCCGGAAGTTGAATGAGGATGTCACGGGACTGTTTGTCAAAGTAATCCACGCTCAGGTTCATCATGCCCTGGAACAGCGAGGCGTCCAGCCCTACGTTGGTCTGCTCGGTGGTTTCCCATTTCACATCGGGGTTGCCCAAACTGATAGGCTGCAACACGCCGTTGGAAGTGGAATACAGTGTAGCGAACGGATATAACCCGATTTCCTGGTTCCCCAATTCACCCCAGCTGGCGCGCAGTTTCAGATCGGGCAGCCAAGTCACGTTCTGCATGAAATTCTCCCGCGCCAAATTCCAGCCCACCGATACCGATGGGAAATACCCCGTGCGGTTGTTCTCGCTAAAACGGGAGGAGGCATCAGCGCGGAGGTTGGCGGTTAAGAGGTATTTTTCCTTAAACGCATAAGAAACGCGCCCGAAATAGGACATCAGGGCCCATTCTTCCTCCACGCCGCTGCTGAACTGCTGCCCCAACCCGAAGTCCAGGTACTGCAGATCCGGGTTGGCATCGGTGCGGTTATCGTAGCCGTTGCGCGCCGCCGAGAGGTAATCCACCTTGAAGGTCACGTACTCGGTGCCCAGGGTGAAGCCTACGTCATGGGCCTCGTTGAAATTGTGGTTGTAGTTGAGGGTGTTGGTCCAGTTAAGGGTGTAGTAGCGGTGCCGGAATTTGTCCAGGGACTTGTCTTTGTCGGTGAGGGTGGTACGGTCGCCGGGAATCTGGCCGTTGTACTGTTGCTGTTCCTGCAAAGAGAAATCAAGGCCGGCATCGGTACGCAGGCGGAAATCGTTCAGGAACTTGACCTCGGCGTAAATGTTGCCCACGGCCCGGTAACGGTCCAGTGCCCGGTTGCGGTAATCAGCGATGGCGAGCGGGTTTTTGGCATCGCCGTAGAAAATAGGGTTCTGGTAGAGCGAGGCAGGCGGCAAATCGGTGTAAAATCCGGTAACGGGGTCATAAACGGGAATGGCGTTGGGCCGAAGCAACGCATACCTAACCACACCGGGCAAACTTCCGGGCCGGCCCCCATCGCCGGAGGCACCCAGCGCTTTGGTGTAGTCATAGGTGAGGTTGAGGTTCTCGCCCACGGTGAGCCATTTGCGCACGGTGCTGCTCACGTTGGACCGGAGGCCGTAGCGCTTGAACTCCGAGCTTTGGATAGTGCCTTCCTGGTTCACCAGGTTGCCGGAGAGATAATACCGGGTCACGTCGTTGCCGCCGGAGAAACTGAGATTGTACCGCTGGATGGCCGCGGTGCGGAAAACGGCATCGAGCCAATCGGTGTTGGGGAGGGTGGCGGCGTTGTCATTGTTGCGGGTGGTGGCCCCGTCGTTGGTAAAGGCCTCGTTCTGCAGCTCAATAAACTCGGCGGTGCTCACCATATCCGGTAAACCGATGGCGCTGGCCAGTCCGTACGATGCCTCCACGGCGATCTCGTTTTTACCTGCCTTGCCCGATTTGGTGGTCACCAGCACCACGCCGTTGGCGGCCCGTGCCCCGTAAATGGCCGAGGCGGCGGCGTCTTTCAGCACTTCAATGGACTCAATGTCATTGGGCGAGATGGTGTTCAACCCTCCGGTAACAGGTACCCCGTCAATAATGTACAGCGGATTGCTGTTGTTGAGGGTACCGATGCCCCTGATCCTGACCACGGCCTCGGTGCCGGGGGCGCCGGTAGGGGAGGTGACGTTCACGCCGGAGGCCTGGCCTTGCAGCGCCGTGCTCAAATCCACCGCCTGCGTTTGGGCCAGACTGGCTCCTTTGATGGACGAGATAGCTCCTGTCACCTGGCTTTTCTGCTGTGTACCGTAGCCTACCACTACCACCTCGTCCAGCGCCTGTTGATCGGTGACCAGCGTGACATTGACGGTGGAGCGGTCATTGATGGCGACTTCCTGCGTCTGGAACCCGATGTAGGTGAACACCAACGTACCGCTTCCGCTGGGCACGTTCAAAGAGTAGCTGCCGTCTGAGTTTGTGGCTGTGGCGGTGGTGGCTCCTTTCAGTTGCACGGTGACGCCGGCCAAACCGGTGCCGGTATCATCACGTACCACGCCGCTTACCGTAAAAGTTTGCCCAAAGGCTTGCCCTACCAAAAACAGGCAGAGCAGCAACATCCCCAGGAAGCGCAGCTTCCAGCGCCTTGCTCCCGAGAACGTCTTCTGTGGGTGGGGCAGTTGCCCAAAAGTAGATGTTCTATGCATGTTGTCTGTTAGTAAATGGTACATGAATGGGTGTGTTCCTTCCTGGTGCTTCAGGCCCGGCAAAGGCCGCCGATGCGGGGTGGAATGTCTCTTCAGGATGCTTGTTGCCCTGTACTTTCCTGCTTCTGCCGGGCTTATGGGAGTTGATCCAAATGTAAAATTTACCTAGGCCTGGGCTATGTACTGGAGTCACAATGTGGTGTACTATAGTATCAATCGTTGATTTAAGCTGTTTTGAGTTGGTTTTCAGGTTTTCAGGAAGCTGTTACGCCAAGGATTTCCGTCTATCTGAATCGTTCCTTTTTAAGGTGTATGTTGGCTGAAGGCAGAAATCCGGGGAAATCTGTTTTGAGGCCGTTTTCTGAAAAACAGGCCAAAAACAGGATGCCAGGAGTAGGTGTCTGGCTTCGTTCAAAAGAGCCAAGGTGCGGGTGCGTGGCTGATGTTACCCCCTAATTTTATGAGATGGCGTTTAGAGGCTCTTTTTTGAAAAACAGCTTCAAAACGCCGGGTCAGGCCTGGATGCGGTGGTGGGCGCGGTATTCATTGGGGGAGCACTCGTAGCGTTTCTTGAACTCCCGGAAAAAGTAAGATTGGTTGTTGAAGCCGGTTTGGTAGAAAATCTCAGACACGCTCAGGTTGGTGTTCTGCAACAGGGCTGCGGCTTTCTGCAGGCGCACGTGTTTGATGAACTCGGCGGGTGTCATGGCCGAGAGGGCTTTGAGTTTGCGGTACAGCTGCATTTTGCTCAGCATCAGTTCCTTTTCCAGCAGGGCGGCATTCAGGGCGGGGTTGTCCAGGTGCGCCTCAATGCGTTGGAGTACTTTGGAGAGGAATTCCTTGTCGGTGTTTTCCAGTTGGTCCTCGTCCAGCGAAATGCTGAAGCTGTCTTTCTGGAACAGTTGGTGCAGCCGGTTCTTGTATTCCAGCAGTTTGCGGACCCGCACCAGCAGATGGGCGGTGTGGAAGGGCTTGGGAATATAGGCATCGGCGCCGGCATCATAGCCTTCCACTTTTTCCTCCAAAGTGCCCCGGGCTGTGAGTAGCACCACCGGAATGTGGCACGTTTCCGGGGTGTTTTTCACGCGGGAGCAAAGTTCCAGGCCGTCCATCACGGGCATCATGATGTCTGAGATGATCAGATTGGGGAGGGTTTTGGCCAGCAGTTCCAAAGCTTGCTGACCGTTTTCGGCTTCAAAAATCAAAAACTCCTCTTCCAGCAGGTCGCGCAGGAGGTAGCGAATATCGGCCTCGTCTTCCACCAGCAGAATGGCAGGTTTGTGGCCCGAATCTAAGCTCCGGAGTAAGGCGTGTTTGTTATTCTCAGTGATGGGCTGCGGATTCTGTTTCTGGGGCGGACGCGTGGCGGCGTGCAGGAGCGGCGAGGGTTTGTCTTGCAGCACGTTGTCCTTGGTGAGCCCCGTCACCCCCGGAATGGCGGAAATAGGGAGCGTGGAGGTAAACGTCACCCAGTCGTCTGTGCTCTGGACGGTAATCTGCCCGTTGAGCAGCGAAACCAGTTCCTGGGTGAACGCCAGCCCAATCCCGAAACTGAATTTGTGTTTCTGGGTCCCATCCAGCACAAAGAACCGATCGAACAGCTTTTGCAGTTGCTCCGGCGACAGGTTACTGCCCGAGTTGGCTACCTTGATCTGCACCTGGTGCGCTGCGGTGTCCTCAGTCACGGTCAAAATCACTTCCTGATTGGGACCGCTATGCTTGAAGGCGTTGGAGAGCAGGTTAAAGACGATCTTCTCCAGTTTGTCTTTGTCGGTCCAGCCCAGGATAGCCGGGCTGATGTGGGCCGTGAACCGGAGTTTTTTCTGCTCCTGCAGGGGCGTAAAGAGTTCAGCAATGTTGGCCAGCAGCGCGGAGACGTTCACATAGCTGTAATGCACCTTCAAGTGGCCTTCCTGCGCCTTCCTGAACTCTAGAATTTGGTTCACCAGGTAATGCAGCCGCGAGGTGTGCTGCTGCACCAGAGATAGAAAGTAAGCGCTGTCGACCGACTTTGCTTGTGGTTCCTTTTTCTGGAGATAGCGTTCCAAAGAGCCGGTAATGAGCGTGAGCGGCGTCTGCAATTCATGGGCGATGTTGGTGAAGAAGCTCAGCTGCTCCTGGTGCACTTCCTCATCCTTCAGTCGCAAACGGTGCTCCAGTTCCAGCTGGTTTTTCATTTCCAGGCGGCCGCGTCGATAGGAAGAATAGGCGTAGAAGGAAACCACCGCCACCACGAAATAGAACAGGAAGGCCTGCCAGCTAAGCCAAAGGTACTGGTCCACGGTTACCCGGAACAGCACGGCTTCCGGCGTCCATTTGCCTTCGCCATTGGTCCATTTCACCTTGAAAGTGTAGTTGCCGGGCGCCAGGTTGCGGTACGAGATCCGGCCGTTGGTATTGGAGTACACCCAGGCCTGGTCCGCTCCCTCTAACAGGTAGGCGTACTGTGATTTCTCCGATTTCTGGAAATCAATGGCCTTTAACCGCACATCAAAGAAGCCTTCGCGGCGAGGCACCGTGAAATTCTCCGCTTTTTGGGATTGGCCGGGCCGAAGTACCAGTTGGCCGTAAGCGTTGCGGTAAATCTTGCTACCCAGTTGCAGATCAGACACCAGCAGGTTCACCTGGCGGTTACTGGCCTGGATCTCGTCGGGGTTCACGTAATTGAATCCATAGATCCCCCCGAAAAAAAGCATGCCCTGCGCATTCTTCCACACTGCCCCATCGCTGAACTCATTGCCCTGCAAGCCATCCTCGGCCTGGAACCGGTCTACCTGCAGGGAGGTGGGATTGATGCGGGCCAGACCGTTGTTGGTGCTGACCCAGATGTTGCCCTTTCTGTCCTCGGAGATGCCGTGGATGGAATTATTGGGCAGGCCTTCCTCGGTGGTAAGTTTCCGGAAAATGACTTTTTTCTGGAGCGCCTCGTTCTCTTTGACCCAATTCAGGCCATAGCTGGTGCCAATCCAGAGGCGATTCTGGCGGTCTTTGTACAAGGAAAGGACATCGTTGTGCGACAGACCCTCGGCCTCAGAGAAAGCCTTGAAATGCCTGAATTTTCGGGTGGTTTTGTTGAACAAGCTCAATCCTCCATTGCGGCAGCCCAGCCACAGGTGACCGTTTGCCCCCGGCAGAAGTGAAAAAATGACGTTGCTGGCGGGGCCGGTATCATCCCCATGGAAAGGAAACCGCTCCAGGTATTGCACTGCCCATTTCCCAGACCCCTTGGCCCGAAGTTTTAGATGCACCAATCCGTAGCCACTGGTCGCAAGCCACACAGAACTGTCTTTTTCCGGCAACACGGCATATACCGAGGCGAAGGCGGGGTACAGGTTACTGCATTCCACTTCCTTCCATTTGATGAAGTTTTTGGTGTGGGGGTCGTACAGCGTGATGCCGGGGCCGTCGGTACCCAGGTAAACCAGCCCTTCTTTCCCGGGCTGAATGGCGTACACGGCGTTGTTCTCCAACTGCTGCGGAGCCGAGTAGGAGTGAGGGTCCGCTTCCAGTTGCCGCCCGTTTGGGCTATTCTTAAACCGGAGAATGCCATTCCCCTTAGTGCCTACCCAAATATCCTGGCCCACCTCGGCAAAGGCCCGCACCGCTTTGAAAGGCCCTCCGTTGGGCAGCTCCGAAACGCTGTGGAAGAACCGTTGGGTGGGCGCAATTTTCAGGATGCCGTTGCCATCTGTCCCCACCCATAGGGTTTGGTCCTCAGAAGTCCAGAAGGAAGTGGCGGAAACGTTGCGCAGGAGTTGCAACTCTTTCTCGAGAGGCTGAGGGTGAAAACGGTGATCAAAGCTCCCGACTCCCCCGCTCGTCCAAGCCACCTGAAAGCCGGATGGCACCTGTGTCAGGGCTTTGATGGGCTCTGGTAACCGGGCCACGGCTTTCGGCTGCAAGGTTACAGGAGAGATTTCCCAGAGGGTATGGGTGCCGGGTTCCTGGAGGAAGACCTTTTTTTCCAGCATTAAGAGTTTCTCGGCCTTTATGGGTAAGGTTTCCCTTTTCTGGAAGGTTTTATTGCGGAGTGAGTAGACTTCCACCTGCTCTTGGTTCAGGACCCACAGGGTTCCCTGGGCATCGAAGGCGAGATCTGAAACATGAGTTAGCGCGAAGGGGAAGCTGAAAGGCTCAAAGGTTTGGGTTTTGGGATTGAAGTGTTTCGACACGGTTTTGCCTTTTTCCTGCAATAGGCAGAAAACCCCCTGCTGCGGGCTGATGGCCAAAACCTGTACCTCTACTTGTCTGCCGTTTTCATAAAAGTAGTTAGAAAACTCACCGGTTTGCTTGCTGTAGCGGGAGATACCTTCGCTGGTCTCAATCCAGATGTTTTTAGCGGCGTCCTCGGAAATGTTCGTGATGACGTTGTTCCCGATGCTTTTGCCCAGGTCTTTTTGGTGATAGTTGAAAATGCGGAAACTGGAGCCATCATAGACATTCAGGCCATCGTACGTGCCTATCCAAAGCAGATCGTCGGAGTCCTGGTAGATGGCGTTAACGCAACTGTTGGAAAGACCGTTTCGGCTGTCCAGTTGCTGCACCGCGAGGGACCGGCCTTCCAGATGCTGCCCGACAGCCGGGTTCATCAAGTAGAGGAAGGCCAGTAAGAGCAACAGGCAAGACCGCAGCATAATCTATCGTTTTGGCAGGGCAGATCCGAGTTCTGAGTTCTATTCTTCAGGCTAGTTGGCTATAAAGGCCATTGGTAGGATATACTGTTTTAAACGAGGTGTTATTTAATGAGCTATTAAATAGCAATGTGTTAATATGTGTGTCTAATTTAATTATTTTTTATCAGGATTGTAAACTAGTATCGACTGGAGTAGAGCTTCTTAACCAACAAATTTCCGTAGGAAAGAGCGCAATAGCTTTTTTGTGGTCTCAGCTATTTTGAGCCTGTTTTCTGAAATAGGTCCGGAAACTGAAGCAAAAATTGTAGCCACTTCAGCCCATGTTCATGATTGAAGTATCGTTCTTCAATTCCGGAATAAAGGATTGCAGCATTCCCGAGGAAAAGCAATCACTTAAGTAAAAACCAGCCCTTCCGTTTTGGGCCTGTTCAAGAGAAAACAGGACCAAAACGGAAGGGCTGGTTCTTCAAAGCAAAACTGGGAAATGTTCAGGGTTTGTATAACCGATACCCGAATAGGAAAATGATGGCGTAGCAGAGGATGGGCAGGTAGTAGGCCTGCGCTACATCCTGGTTCGCGATGAGGCCCATAAGCGGAGGGAACACGGCACCGCCCACCACGCCCATGACTATGAAAGAGGAGGCTTGCTGCGTGTGAGGACCCAGGTCTTTCAGGCCCAAGCTGAAAATAGTGGGAAACATGATGCTGAAGAAGAAATTGAGCATCAGGAGGGCGATAAAAGAGGGCCAGCCCCAGCTTTGGGCGATGATCAGGCACATGCCCATGTTGGCAAGCGCAAAGGTGGCCAACAGTCTATTGGGGGCAATAAACCGCATCAGGTACGTCCCTATGAAGCGGCCCAGCATCATCATGACCATGCTCAGGGAGAAGTAATAAGAGGCGGTCTCATCGGTGAGGCCCATTTTCTCCACGCCGTAGTTGATGAAAAAGGCCCAGGTGGCGCCCTGGGCACCCACATTGAAGAACTGCGTGATGAACGCCCAGACAAAGTGCCGGTGCTGGAAGAGTTTCTTGGGCGCTTTCAGGTCCTGCGGGGTGGCGGCTACCTCGTAGGCATCCGGGTCAATGGTGTGGGCATCCTTCAGGGCAGGCACTTTCACGAAGGAGAAAGCAATCGCAATGAGTGTGATGAGAACACCGATGCTCAGGTACAGGGTCTTGACGGAGCTCAAGCCTTCCTGGGTGTCGCCGCCTACGCGCAAAATAAAGTAGCCCCCAATAAGCGGCCCGATCACCGCGCCCAACCCGTTGAAGCCTTGCGCAAAATTCAGCCGCTGGTCACTGGTCCGTTCATCACCCAAAGAAGCGACAAAGGGATGTGCTACCGCTTCCAACGTCGCCAGGCCGCAGGCCAGCACGAACAGGGCAATCCGGAAGAACCCGAACGACTCGGCATTAGCGGCGGGCAGGAACAGGAAAGCGCCGCAGGCATACAGGGTGAGGCCCAGCAACACGCCGTTTTTGTACCCGAAGCGCTTCATAAACAGCCCCGCGGGGATGCCCATGACAGCGTATGCGCCGAAGATGGAGAACTGCACCAGACCAGATTGTGCCTTAGACACGTTTAGCACGTTTTGGAAATGGCGGTTGAGCACATCGCCCATGGTGATGGCAATACCCCAGAGCATAAAAAGCGACACCACGAACGCAAAGGTCACGAGGTATCGCCGCTCGGTGAAATTTGCCTTTCCGTGGAGGAGATTGGCGGGTTCTGTGGTAGCTGTCTGTATCATGCCTCAACTAGTTAAGGGTAAACACTCCTCTGGATATTAAAGGTAAACTCTCCCCTGCATTTTGGAACCTCCTGCAGAGATACGTTGCCCAAAACTAATCGGTAGCCTACCATGACCTATGTACTATAGTAACAAAGTAGTGTATGCCAAGCCGTGGCGCCACAACCAGACAATGCTTTATTGCTAGGTTTGCAGCCTGTATCAGAGGCCAATCAAAAATTGTTTTTTTCACCCAGAGGCTGGGGAAGAAGGAGCAGGTTGTTTTTCCGGATATAGGCGGTTTGTTCATTCCACTCAATTCGGTACCAGATGTCCTGCTCGCCCAGGATGTTCACTTTATGACCCAAGCTTACGGTGGCGATTAACCCTGCGCCTGCTGATGGGGCCGCCATGATGGGCACGTTGCTGTTCTGGATAATGCCTTGCTGGTCTAGGCTCAGGAAGTTGGCAAAGTAAAAGACAAACGCCAGGTAGGTGAGCACCATAAATTTGGTTTCTGGGCTGATGGATTTCTTCTTAGTCCAGTTTACCAAAAGCAGAGTGATGGCAACAACAGCCACCACCAGTAGCAATTCCAAAATTTGGGTATAGTATTTATAGAACTGCGTTTTAAAGAAGTTCCAGTCGGTGTACTCGTAGCCAGAAAGGTGTTGCTGCAGGCCTACCTCCTCCATTTTGCGCAGGACAGACCGGCTGGGGTGCTTGCTGTAGTAGAGCTGCAGGTAATGCATGGATTGGGTGTATTGCTGAAGTCCTTCATGGATGTAGGCCATCTTCAGAAGCATCTGCGGCGAGTAAATCCGCTTTTGGGAGAGCAACTGCTCGTAAATCTGGAGGGCTTGGGTATAGCGGTGCTGGTTAAATAAAGAATCTGCTTGGACTAGTTTCTCGCTAGGCGATTGAGCCATAACGGGTTGTGTCCAAAAGAGGCCCACAGCATAAAAAAGGAGACAGAATTTGCGAAAAATGTTTGGCATTTTCAGAAAGGGGTTATACTTTTGCATCGCAAATGAGGGTAACGCCCTCCCAAGCAAAGGTAGTAAAAAGATTCTGTAGCTCAGCTGGTAGAGCAATACACTTTTAATGTATGGGTCCTGGGTTCGAATCCCAGCGGGATCACAGATTACAAAAAGCCTTTCCGGCCTTTACGTCGGAAAGGCTTTTTTACCACCTTTTAAGTACCTGATTCTGTAGCTCAGCTGGTAGAGCAATACACTTTTAATGTATGGGTCCTGGGTTCGAATCCCAGCGGGATCACTTGTTTAAGCCTCTCATTTTTAATGAGGGGCTTTTTCTTTTTAATGCCACAGTGTTCCTGGGTGCGCTTAATTATTCCAAACAAATTGTAGAAGTAAATCTTAGAAAGTGCGCTGTCTCGGGTATGCTTAGCGGTTGTTTAGCTACAAAGTCCTTTTCTAAGGTGAACGTACCAGATTAGGTATCCATAGCTAGGAGTAAGGACTGATGTTTTCTCTTTGATGCCATAGGCTCCGTCAGGTCCAAGTCATTTTTTAGGGGCGGGCCATGTGTCTTTCATTTGTATGTCTTCCTAAGCCTTTAATTCTTTACTGCTGCTTTGAAGTACTCTTTACTTTGATGCAAAAGCCCTTCAAGCAGGCTTAAAAGCCGCTGCTAAAAAATAGTACATTGGAATATAAGCCCGAATGGGGAAAGCCTTTCCTTAGATAAGGAAAAGGGTTAGGAGACGTAGCTTGATTTTAATGTTAAAGTTGAAACCTTTTGTATATGCGCCGTTTATAATTGTCTGCAACTTCCTGTTCCTTTGGGTGATAGGATGAGTTTAATCTGTTTGATGAAGCAAGGTCAACGGTGGCTTTGTGTTTGCGCAGTGAAAGAATCAGTCCTTTATTGCCACTTTAATTTACCAAATGGCCTTTTGTTTATTTTAATAATCAACAGGTTAAGGTGATGCTTTAAATAAGCCATTGTTGATTTGTTAATCACATGGTCTTCATTAGCTAAGTAAACGTAATTATTTAAAGCAAAATGCAGGATATCAGATAAACTATCAAAAAGTGGGGAAAAGTATCAAGAAAATTTAATGTTGCTATTTATATAAATAAATTTATAACGATCGTGAAAATGTGTACAAATCAAATAATTAATTCGAATAAAATTTAAAAATAATATGTAAAAACAAAACTTAACTAATAATTTATTGTATATTTGGTTTAGGGAATAAGTAAATGAATTGTTTATGAAGTCTGCTCCAATCATCGTAGAAGAATCTCAGAGCTTGAATGAGTGGCAGTCCTTGCAATTCCCAAGAACTGACAACAATACTTTGTATTCAAAGCATTTAGAAGGAATAGACACGCTTTTTAGAGTTCCGCCTTCTTTTTTAACGACCAGCAATTTCAAGGAATTTATAAAGTCCTTTTTTTCTGCCGTGAAGGAACAGTGGTTTGCTGTGCTGACCCACTCCACTGATAAGCTCTGGAAAAGGAGAATCATGGGCGTAAATGAAACCTTCCCGTTAGGAATGGCTTTCCAGGAGGTTTCTAATTCTAATACCGGTTTTTACGTTTTCAGAGATTATTCCCTACGGCACAATGAAAGGGGAAGTGCCTTTGGTAACCCCACTTCTGTGACTGTGCCAACCCAATATTGCTTCCAGCAGTTTGAAGGAGCCCAAACCTTGCCTTTTATTTCTTTCCACAAAAGCTTAAACAGGGGGCAGTTGCAGACTATTGCTCGCCGCAAGCTGAGTCATTTGCAGCAGGTAGGTGCTTTGGGTGCAGAGGTAGGGTCTTTGTTGGAAGCAGGCTTCTGGGAGTATGCGCCAGACTCAGGGGCTTTTTCTTGTTCTGAATTTGTATATGAATTATTGAATATTCCAGCTTCCGTTACCTTAGGAGGCTTTGATGCTCTCTTGCCTTTTCTTAGTGAGCAAGGGCAAGCGGATTTGACCAAAGCCTGGGAAAGGCTGGTGACCAATGGTGAGGAGCTCAATTGTTTGATGGAGGTGCCCAATAGCGCCCAGATCACCTGGGTAAGAATAAAAGGCAAGGCAATTGCCAGAAACCAGAGAGGAACCAAAATCATAGGGACCATCCAAGACGTAACCGAGTTTGTTCTTAGGGAGAAAGCCTTGGTCTCTGAAAAAATAGCAGCAGAGCATACTGCCCAGTTGAAAGCGGAGTTCGTTTCCTATATGAGCCATGAGGTCCGGACCCCGCTCAATGCCATTATGGGGCTTACCTACCTTCTGTTGCAGGAAGACGGTCTGAAAGAAGAACATAAGGAAAATTTAAATTCCATCCATTTCTCTTCCCAAAGTTTGCTGGCCTTGATCAACAATACCCTTGATTACTCTAAGATAGAAGCAGGGAAGGTTGAGTTGGAGAAGGTGAATTTCCATTTGAAAGACCTTCTGAAAAACACGCACCAGGCGCTTTGCCTGCGGTCTATGGAAAAGAAAATCAGTTTTGACCTTTCTATTGATCCACGCACGCCTTCTGAAGTGGCGGGAGACCCTGTCAGGTTGATGCAGATTCTTAATAACCTATTAGGAAACGCCATTAAATTCACTGACCACGGCTCTGTAAAGTTAGGGGTGGAGGTTATTTACCAGAATAACCAGGAGTGGGTATTGGAATTCTCTGTTACAGACACCGGCATTGGAATCCCCTTAGATAAGCAGGAAAGTATATTCGAAAGCTTTACCCAGGTAAACTCTTCTACCCACAGACAGTATGGTGGTACAGGTTTGGGCTTATCTATTACCAAGAACCTGGTAGAACTCCATAAAGGCAGTATACAGGTGAAAAGCGTGCCGGGAGAAGGTTCCAGGTTCTCAGTTAGGTTAAGGTTTGTGAAGCCCCAGGCCTCTCTGGTGACCTTGCCTAAAACCGGGGGCAGTAAGATTCCATTCTCCAAGCTCAGAGGGGTGAAGATTTTAGTTGTTGATGACAACGTGATGAACAAAACGGTTGCAACTAAACTGCTCACCAACTGGCACGCGGAAGTTGACACCGCAGAAGACGGCTTAGCGGCTTTAGGTAAAATGGATTCTTCCGCTTATGACCTTATCTTGATGGATCTTTACATGCCTAACCTAGATGGTTTCCAGACTGTGACAAAGCTGCGGAAATTAGGGCATCAATTACCGGTGATTGCCTTAACCGCCAACGCAAGTGAAGGTGAACGCAAAAAGATATTTGAGGCAGGAGTGAATGACTACCTCACCAAGCCTTTCGTGCCTCAGGACCTGTTCAACAAGCTGCTCCAACACCTGGACTCAAGTAAAATCCTTAATTAAGGGTTGCGAAGCCTCTCAGGTGAGCCGCCGCTAGTAGCTACCTGGACTAGGCGCCCTGGTGTTCGGATTTTTGCCCGCCGCAGTATGGAACGCTTCGGATAGTTTGTCAATCCGTCACCCTACCATGTAAGACGCTCCTATGGTATTACCT
This sequence comes from Rufibacter aurantiacus, assembly GCF_017916345.1. Lineage (NCBI taxonomy): Bacteria > Pseudomonadati > Bacteroidota > Cytophagia > Cytophagales > Hymenobacteraceae > Rufibacter > Rufibacter aurantiacus. The sequence continues at coordinate 448,660 of NZ_JAFMSV010000001.1, read as the reverse complement.
GAGTAAAACAACCTTGAACATGAGGATGCAAGCTTATTCCTCAACTAAAGGAACCATCCAGCGCGAGCCTTTAAAAACCCGACCCTTCTCTTCCTGCTTAAACCAACCTTTTCTAAGTCCATAGCCAAAATTGCAACCGCTGTTAACAGGGGCAATAGACAAAAGCAGTTAATGGAGCCATATAGATTAAAATAAACGGAATGATGCAATAGTACATGTCGCGGTAAATACGGTTTGTGTAGAGATTTGCCTTAATGAGGATGTATGATGCAAATACAGTTAACTATAATCCAAATTCTTTCTTAAATTGGCATAAGATGGTAGTTAATTGATATTATTCAATGTTTATTCCCAAGCCTCATGTCTAGCCTGCAAAATGACTCTTCAGAAAAGATCTTTGTACTTGAAGATGATCTCTGGTACTCACAGTTCCTGAGTTATCATCTCTCGGCCAATCCAGATCATAAGGTAGAAGTATTTAATTCAGTGGAGGACTTTTTGAGCCGTTTGACAGAAACGCCTTCCATTATCACGCTTGACTACCATTTGCCCACTGTAACCGGGGAAGAGGTTTTGCTCAAGATCCTGGAAAAGAGCCCTAACTCATACATCATCATCATCTCTGGGCAGGAAGATATCAGAAAGGCGGTAAGCCTGATGAAGTTAGGTGCCTATGATTACATCGTGAAAAACGAAGAAACCAAAGAGCGGCTTTGGAGTATCGTTGAAAAAATAAAACACAACAGAACCCTTAAGCAGGAGATTGAGGTACTCAGGAAGGAAGTAAAACAAAAATATGCCTTAGGGAGTGACTTGGTGGGGTCTTCTGAGGCGATAAAAAAAGTCTACCAACTCGTTGAAAAAGCAGCAGCCAATAATATCAATGTGACGGTGACCGGAGAAACCGGTACCGGAAAAGAGCTCATTGCCAAAGCAATTCACCTGAATTCGCGCAGGGCTAAAATGCCGTTTGTGGCCGTGAATATTGCCGCACTGCCATCTGAACTGCTAGAGAGTGAGTTGTTTGGCCACGAAAAAGGGGCATTCACGGGTGCAACTTCCCGGAGGGTAGGCAAGTTTGAGGAAGCAAACGGTGGTACCCTTTTCCTGGACGAAATTGGGGAAATGAGCTTTAACCTGCAGGCTAAGTTACTGCGCGTTTTGCAGGAAAGGGAGGTTACCCCCGTTGGTTCAAATAAAAGCATCCCGGTGGAAGTAAGGATCATTACGGCTACCCACCGGAACCTGCTGGACGAAGTGAAAAAAGGAAACTTTAGAGAAGACCTTTTCTACCGGTTGCTGGGTATTCAAATCCATTTGCCACCGCTGCGGGAAAGAGGCCATGATATTCTCCTTATTGCCAATAAGGTACTAAAGGATTTCTGCCAGCAAAACGACATGGAAGAAAAATCCTTCAGTTCAGATGCTCAGAAAAAGCTCTTGGGTCACCTTTACCCGGGAAACGTTCGGGAATTAAAAGCTGTAGTAGAACTGGCTGCCGTACTATCTGATTCAAAAGTGGTGACTGATGACGATATCCAACTCCAAAAGACAGTCTCTGCACCATCTTCAGAGGAAAAAACGCTGGATGAGTATATTCATGAGACTGTCCAGAAGTATTTAGATAAGTACAATTACAACGTGGTGTATGTGGCAGATAAGCTTAAAGTTGGGAAGTCCACTATTTACCGGATGATTCAAAAAGGGGATGTCCTTATTCCAGAACAGAAGAAATACTGATTCTGAAAAGAGAATTGATCTAAAGCCAGAGCTTTCATCAAAAGTATCCTAGGAGCAAAGCTAAAAAGCATCAACGGTTGCTCTTAACTGCAATAAAATAAGTTGATTTTCAATAAGCATAGAGTACAGCCTGTTTGCCAATCGTTACCATTGTCAACAGGCTTTTTAAGTGAATTCAAAAATGTTTAGGCATAGTTTTTCCGGTTAAGGATTGCTATAAAGAGGGGATGGGGAAATTGTTGTTAAAAAGTTATGCAATTTATTTATCAAGTTTTCCAGGAGAGCCCCAACCCTACCTATATAAAGGATTCAAAAGGGAAAATCATCTGGGCAAACGAAGCGTATGCCCTTTTACACGGTTCCAGTTTACCCCAGATTTTGGAAAAAGGAGCCATAGACTTTGACTTCTCTTATGAAAGGGATTTGGAAGTGCTTGGCTCCAATGAGGTGAATGAAATTGAGGAGTTCTTTAAACTGGAAGACGGAAGGGGCGTTTGGTACCTTACCGTCAAGAAAACAGTTGAACAGGAAAACGGCGACCGCTGTTTATTTTCCACCTCCACAGAAATAACCAATCTTAAAGAGACAATCCAGGTTGCGGAAGACTCATTTGCCGCTAAAGAGAAGTTTTTAGCAGATGTGAACAGAGAACTGGAAGCTCCCATCAATGCCATTATTAGCCTAGTTAGGCTTTTGAAGCAGACTTTTATAAGCAAAGACCAAAAACGGTATCTTAATTCTGTCCTGTCAATCTCAGATTACATTTTAGATGTTCCTAAAGACGTTTTAGAGTACGCCAGGGTAGAGGCGGGAATAGTGGATTTAACCACAGAAGTGGTGGATGTAGTAGCGTTTACCAATGGCATCGTTCAATCACTGATTTCTAAAGCAGCTGAGAAAGACGTAGCCATAAGTTTTGTAGAGCCCTCTACAAAACTGCCTCCCATTGAGATCAACCCGGTTTATCTGAGTCTGGTATTAGTAAAGGTGATCAGGTGTGCCATCAGGTATACTAAGACCAAAGAGGTTGTATTCTCCATTCAGCAGAAACAAAGAATAGAGAATATGCTGTATTTGCAATTCTCTATCAGGAACATCGGTTTGGATCAGAATTCCGAGCTATTATCTAAGCTGTTTGACTCAGAAAGCAATTTCTACGGCAACGAAAAATATAAGCGAAGTGGTGTTGACCTAGGGGTTTATACCTGTAAGAAACTAATTGAGCTGCAGGGTGGTAAGGTTTGGTTAGAAAAAGCAACCAACCAGGGCGCCAGTATTGAATTCACGCTTTCTTTCCCCATCGTGCAAAGCCAAGCACAGGCACTAGAGAAGAGCGAGGTCCCTAATCCTGATAAAAGCATTCACCCTGACCATTCTGTTGAACTGAAGCTGCTTTTAGTGGATGACAACCAAAGTAGCCAAACCTTGGTGAAACACCAGATCCAGAACTGGGACACCAAAATTGACATGGCAAGCACTGGAGAGGAGGGGATAAAACATGCCTCTGAAACCATCTATGACTTGATATTGATTGATATTGAATTGCCGGGTATAGATGGCTATGAAGCGGTTTCCGTTATCCGGAAATCAGAAGGGCCAAACCAGCATACGCCTATTGTGGCCTTTACCACCAATCCGGGCAACATGGACCTGGAGGAGTTTAAGGCGGTAGGCTTCACAGATTTCCTCAGGAAGCCTTACCATGCCTTTGATTTGTACTTGTGTATCTCCAGGAACACGGGACATTATGCCAGAGAGCAACAAAGGAACACCAAGGAAGAAGGCGAGGTGGAGCAGTTGTTGTATGATTTCTCAGGCTTGGGGAATATGGCAGAAGATGCCGTGTTCATCAAGAAAATGCAGAAGCTTTTCATAGACCTGGTGCCAGGGCAAATCTCAAAGCTATCCCATGCTATTCAGCAAAGAGACTGGGACACGGTAGCGCTCCTCGCACACAGCCTTAAATCTACCTACGGCAATATCAAAGTCATGAAAGCTGCTGAGGCGATGAAGAAGATTGAGGAGATTTCTCAATCCAGAACCAATCTATCAGAAATCAACAGGTTAATGGGAGTTGTGAAAGAGACTACCCAGAAAGTGGTGGAAGTCTTTTCCAAAGAGCTTGATATAGCATAGCCAGGGTATCATACCAGCAGATTTCTTTGCTGGTATGAGTACCCCTGACCTCATCTAACTATCCATAGTCCCATTTCAGGGCCGTTTTCTTAAAAACAACCCTGAAATGGGACTTGTGCCCAAGCCAGTAAGCGTTTATGGCCTGCTTCATGGCTAATTTCTAAGTAGAGGTATAGCCTTTACCTTCTTATTCCTTTTCTCTAAAAATCCTGAAAAATCAGTTTGGTTCCCACTTTGGAACACGTTTTCCCAAAATGGGATGAGAAACTGTGTATGGCTTATCCCATTATACTCTTCTGCTATTTTTTAATACATTATTTAGTTTGGCATGGTAATTTCATAATTAATATAAAAAAGATAAAATGAAACAGTGTATTTTAATTGTGGACGATGAGCCTACTATAGGATTGATACTGGAACATTACTTTTCCAAGGCATACCAGGTGGTGGTAAAATCAAATGGAAAGGAAGCCATGGCCTGGTTAGAAGAAGGGCATCATATAGATGCTATAGTAGCTGACTTTGAAATGCCTTTCATGAATGGCCTTGACTTCATCAGACAGCTTAGGGCCAGTACTCTCTTCAAGGATATTCCATTGATCATGTTGTCTGGCAAAGAAGAGTCCAGAAACAAAATCCTCTGCCTCAAGAGTGGAGCAGATGATTACATGATCAAGCCTTTCAATCCAGAGGAATTGGAGATAAGGATAAAGAATGTTCTAAAAAGAGTAAAAATCTCTTAACACGGCAAAACCATGAGGGTTGTTTATCTTTCACCGGACGTTCAGGAAGCTAATGCATTTGAGTCAGAGTTTGGCCCAGGTATAGAGATAAAGCATTTTGATAACCCTAAGCTTTTCTTAAGATCCCTAGAGAAAGGCGACCGCTACGACCTGATTATCAATGCCGCAACGCCAGGTTCTCCCTTAGGCATCAATTTGCTGAGAACGATCAAGGAAAAGTTTGCTTCCGCAACTCCCGTGATTTGGTTAGCGCACGGCCCCGTTCCTCCCTCTTTGCAAAGAATGCTGATGGCCGCCGGGATCTCAGATATTTTCTATCAAAAGCCAGACAAAGAGAAGTTGACCACCAGAATAAACTATCTGGCCAAGGCAAACAAAATGGACGCAAATTCCAGACCTCACAGTGTCTTCGCCTACAAATACCCTTTGGGGAAAAGAGTATTTGATATTGTGGTGGCATCCACGGCTCTGATATGCCTTTCTCCCATTTTGTTATTGATTACCCTGCTCATAAAACTTGAGTCTAAAGGCCCGGCCTTCTACTATTCATACAGGGTAGGAACCGGCTTTAAGATCTTCAAATTCTGGAAGTTTCGGTCTATGCGCCATGATGCAGACCAGTTGCTTGACTCCATCAAGGTGTTCAACCAGTACCAGGCTCCTGCGAGTAAGGCTGAGGAGCATCACTTCTCACTATGTGCCACCTGCGAAAGAGAAAGCACAGAGTGCATAAACAAATTGATAGATGAACAGGGGCAAATCATCTGTGAGCACCAATACATAGAAAGAAAGAAAAACAAAGTAGGGCCCGCATTTATAAAAATAGCCAATGACCCTAGGGTTACCCGCTTAGGCCTTTTTCTCCGGAATACCAGCATTGATGAACTGCCCCAGCTATACAATGTGCTGCGGGGAGATATGTCAATAGTCGGGAATCGGCCTCTTCCCATCTACGAAGCGGAGAAAATCACCACCGATGAGTACGCCGCCCGCTTTATCGCTCCGGCCGGCATAACAGGTCTGTGGCAGGTAAGTAAACGCGGCAAAAAAAACATGTCTGAGGAAGAACGGAAAGCCCTGGATATTGAATACGCCCAGAAGTTCTCCCTGAAAAAAGACCTCTACATCCTGCTCAAGACAGTACCGGCTATGTTTCAAAAAGAAAATGTTTAACCAAAATGAATATGAAAAAACTTTCGCTTGCACTTTTATTAACCCTGTATGGCCTGGTAGCTTCTGCTCAGACTGCTCCTGCCAAAGAAGCTGATTGGGAAAAGAAGCTCTTTAATTCTGAATATGCCCTGCCTATTCTAATTGAAACAGCCCTTGCCAATGCCCCAGAGTTAGAGAATGCAGATGCCGCAAGATTGGCCTCCATTGAACAAAGAAAGATTATCCGTAAAAACTTCTATAGTGGTTTCTCCATCAACTCCTCTTACACATACGGCAGTATGAATAACTGGAACACCAACGGCGAGCCAGTGAATTCCTTCAACGCCTTTGATGCCCCGTTACGCGCCAGGTATACCATGGGCTTGTCAATGTCTCTGCCTTTGGGCCAGCTCCTAAGCCGCCACAACACCATCAAGAACCAGGATTTGGCAGTGGTTCAGGCAGAGGGCGGCAAGAAGCTAACTGAAAAGGCGGTAAGAATGCGGGTGATCAACCTGTACCAAAACCTTAAAATGGCCAAAAACCAGCTTGAACTGCAGCAGCAGGCTTACCAGACCGCAGTTGTAAGCCAGGAGATCGCTAAAAAACAATTCAAGAGCGGTGAGATCATGATAGACGCCATGTCTAACGTGCAGCAGGCTTACACCAGCGCTGCCACTGCACTACAAACAGCGAAGGTCAACTATGAGACCCAGCTTTTAATGATGGAAGAAACAATCGGAACTAGACTAATCGACTTAATACAAAGCAAATGAAACCTTCAGAAATCTTTAGACTTATAAATCGGAACTGGTTCCTACTGGTGGCAATCACCACGGTAACAGCGGCTTCTATCTTTTTCTTTACCCAGGACCAGGTAGATGAATATAAATCTGGTACCACCATATACACAGGTATCGCGTCTGGTTACAATATCAGCGACGTAACGGAAAGCAGCACCCAGTACAAGGTCGCGAAGGACGGTTTCGCCAACCTGATTTCTGTCCTGGATTCAAGAGACCTCAGAGATGAATTGGGTTTCCGCCTACTGGCTTCGCACCTCATGTTAAAGAAACATGATCCAAATATCATTGGGGAAGAAGCCTATAACCAACTGAAAGAACTTGTACCGGCTTCTTTAAGAAGTAAGCTGGTGGGAGCAACTGTAGAGCAAACCGCCAAAAACCTCTCTACCTACTTCAATGCCACACCAAGCAACCCTATTCGGGATGTGATTTATAACAGTGATCTGGGTTACTCTGAGAACGCGCTTAGTTCAATAGAAGCCAAGCGGATGGGTGATAGTGACCTGTTGTCTATCACTTATACTTTCAGAGATCCGGCACAAACGAAACACACTTTGGATATGCTTACCAAGCTGTTGTTTGAAAAGCATAGAACCTTGTTTACTGCCCAATCAGAATCGGTGGTGAAGCATTTCGTGGAGGCCACCAATAAGGCCCAGGAAAGATTGAAGAATGCTGAGGAAAGCCTGCTGCGTTTCCAGCAGACCAATGGGATCATTGATTACAATGTGCAGGTAGGTAGCACCACCACAGAAAAGAACACCTTAATGGCCAAGGCAAATGACCTTGACATTGAATATGCCGGAGCCTCCGCCACCTTGAGATCATTGGAGCAGAGCCTGAAAGACAGAGGGGTGCCCAACCTGTACAGCCAGGAAGTACTTCAGTTGAAAAACAGACTTTCTAAGGTGACCACCGAGATTGTTGAATTAGAACTGTTGAACAAAGGAAACGCAAACGGCGCCCAGGCAGGAAGACTGAACTCCTTGAAGAAGGAAGCCGATGATCTCTCTAAAAAGATGATGGGTTCCGTGGACAAGCACTTCACCAACACCCATACTGTTCAAGGGTTGCCAACCACCAATCTGCTTAACGACTGGGTGAGAGCCACTTTCCTGCTGGAAGAGTTGAAGAGCAAACGCAATCTGGTGAACAAGCAAAGATCTGATTACGCCCAGGAATATGAAAAGCTTATGCCGCTTGGCGATGAAAACAGAAAGCTTACCCGTGAAGTTACCATGGCTGAAAAGGAATACCTTGCCCAACTGGATGGACTGAACCAAAGTAAACTGAACCAGCAGAACATTGAAATGGCGTCGCAGTTGAAGGTGATTGACCCGCCTTACATGCCAGGAAGCCCAACCAAGCTTACCCGCATCCTGCTGATTCTCTTCGGTTCCATTGGGGTGTTCCTGTTAACCTTCGGGGTGTTGCTGGCGCGTGAATTGTTGGATGATTCTTTGCGGAAACCATCAGTAGCCGTCAAAAAGATAGAATACCCAATCTTCGGGGTACTGCCCGCCACCCACAGCACCAACCCTAAACAACTGCACCTAGCCCAGAACGCAGAAGACCAACTAGCCAGACAACTGATCCTTAAAATGAAACAGAAGGATACAACTTACCCATATGTGGTGGGTGTGCTGAGCAGTATGTCTGGAGAAGGTAAAACAGCACTCTGCCGCGCTTTGGCTAATAATCTGATCTCCATGGGAATTGAAACTCAGGTGTTGCACCCGGAAAGCCATAAAGGCATGGTAAGCCCAGATGCCCACAACACATTCTATTCTCCTTTGCAAGGGGTGTTAACGGATGCTACGGTTGCTGATTTGGCCGGCATGGATTACCTGAACAATGCGGTAGTGCTGGTAGAGTTTCCGGCAGTGCTGGAAGAAACCTACCCTGTGTCACTGTTCAAGCACCTGGATCTGGTACTGTTGACCGTGAGATCAAACCGGGTTTGGCAACAGTCAGACAAGATCATGTTTGAGAATGTTCAGAAAGTCACTAACGCACCAATTGAAACAGTTCTGAGCGCTGTTCGCCCAGATGATGCCAAGGAAATGGTGGTGGTAAGACCAAGACAGGTGCTTCAGGATCAGAAAGTACTGCCTTCCCACAAAGACTTCCCTGCTTTAGAAACGGTGTAATACCCGCCTCTGAGCCAGCCTTCTCAATGATTTTCAATGGAGTCCTTCTCTCGCTTTTAGTCAAATAGAAGTTGAGAGAAGGACTCAAAAAACAGAGCATTGACCTCCTCAGTGCAAATGCGGACAAACATGAGTCAACTTCAGATCTCTTCAGATAGAAAAGCATTCAACCTGCTCATACCTTTCATTGCCTTATTGGCGATTGCTATTGGCTGGTTAACGGCCCAATTCGGGTTTTGGGTGCCGGGCATCATGCTCAGCATTTTACTTGTTCTGCCTTTTGTGTTTTCGGTTTTCCAGCAGCCTAAGGTAGGAGTCGTTTCTTTGATCATCTACTCTTTTATCTTCAACCTGCTTGCCAGGGAGATCGGGCACTTCCCTTACATCTATGTGGTAGAAGGGCTGCTGGTGCTTACCTGGTTGGCCATTATTTTCCATAACAGAAGAGAGTATGACTGGAGCAAGCTTAACAATGAGATAGTGATTTTAGGCGCCCTCTGGACGTTGATTTACATTCTGGAGCTTTTCAACCCGGCCGGTTCCAATATTTTCGGGTGGATGCTGGACTTCAGGTATCCCTTGCTCTGGATTTTGGTGATGCCGCTCTGCCTCATGATCTTCAACACCAGAAAGGACCTTGATTTCTTCCTCATCCTGATCATGGTCATGTCCTTGCTGGCCACCCTGAATGGGGTGAAGCAGGTGAAGTTTGGTCTCTCTGCCGCTGAGCAAACCTGGATGACCACCTCCGGGTACATGACGCACATGATCTTCGGGGAGTTGCGCGCCTTTTCGTTCTACACAGATGCGAGTCAGTTTGGGGCTTCCCAGGCCCACTTATTTGTAATAGCCCTGGTACTGGCTTTTGGGCCATACAAAATCTGGAAACGGTTGTTGTGCGGTTTGGCCGCCATGGCCTTCCTGTACGGGGAGTCCATCTCCGGAACCAGGGGTGCCTTGTTTACCATCTTTATCGGGTTAGGCGTGGTGGTGTTCATCACCAAGAACTTTAAGGTAACCACTATTGCGCTGACCGTTCTGGTGGTAGGGTTCTGCTTCCTGAAATTCACTTCCATTGGCCAGGACCACTTTGAGATCAGACGGATGCGCTCTGCCTTAAGACCCCACGATGCCTCCTTCAACGCCCGTCTTACAAACCAGATGAAAATTGAGAAATACCTCAGCGGCCACCCCTTCGGTGGTGGGGTAGGGGCCATTGGGTTTACCGGCCGGAACTACAACAGAGGTACCTATCTGGCCTCCATTCCGCCCGACAGTTACTGGGTGAAGATCTGGGCAGAGATGGGGACTCCAGGCTTCATCATCTGGATTAGCATGATGATGTACATCATCGGGAAAAGTTGCGGGATTGTCTGGAACACAAAGGATAGGGGGCTCAAGTTCAAGCTTACGGCCCTGACGGCAGGCTTTACCGGGATTATCATTAGTAGTTACAGTAATGAGATCATGAACATGATGCCTTCTTCCATGATCATTTTCGTGTCCTGGGCCTTCATTTTCCAGGGTCCCAAATTGGATAGAGAAACGCAGCCCGCTGAAGTCCATGCATAAACCTTTGGTATCGGTTATCTCGGTGAATTACAACCAGGCGGCGGTTACCTGTGAGATGGTCTCGTCACTTAGGAAGGTTACCTACCCAAACATTGAGGTGATTGTGGTGGACAATGCCTCGCCCAGTGATGACCCGGGCATCATCAAGGAACTGTACCCGGAGGTGAAACTGATCAGGTCGGCCGTTAACCTTGGATTTGCCGGCGGCAATAACATGGGCATTGCGCAGGCTCAGGGCGAGTACCTTCTTTTCCTGAACAATGACACCGAGGTAGCGCCTGATTTTCTGGAACCATTGGTAGCGCTTTTCGAGCGGGATAGCCGCGCCGGGATTGCGTCTCCCAAGATCATCTACTACGGAACGGACCGGATGATTCAGTACGCCGGCTCTAAAGGCATCAATCCCTGGACGGGCCGCAGCATCACCATCGGGCAATTTGAGCAGGACAATGGGCAACATGATGTCTCTACCCCAACCGTGCTCGCAGACGGCGCCGCCATGATGGTGCCCATGCGCATCATTAAGGAAGTGGGGCTAATGCCAGAGCTGTATTTCCTCTATTATGAAGAACTGGATTGGTGTGAGATGATTAAGCGGGCAGGATATACCTGCCATTACGTGGCTTCCTCCGTGATCTATCACAAAGAGTCTGTTTCGGTGGGGAAAGCGTCTGTGCTCAAAACCTATTACATGAACCGGAACCGGCTACTATTCATCAGAAGGAACATCCGGGGGTTGGCACTCTGGACCAGCATGCTGATTTTCCTTTTGGCTGCTATTCCCAAAAAAGCCCTCGGATTTAGTCTCCGCATGGAGGGAAAACACCTGAAGGCCTTAGCGCGTGGTTTATGGTGGAACCTGACAGCCCGCCATATCCAGGATAACCGGTTTCCTTCCAGAAGTAAAACTGCGGAACCGGAACTGGCCCTGCCATGAGGAAGGCCAGAAACTAACCTGAATAAATGAATCTGGGATGGTCACCAGCCATCCTCTGAAATAAGAGGGTAAGAGTCAGTTGATTTTAGCCCTGTTTTATAAAAACAAGCTTAAAACACTTATGGCTTTTTTAGAATCCACAGCGAGTATCATTCTTCTAGTGATTGGGGCTTATCTCCTGTTCAACTGTTGCTACCTGCTGTTTTTCTCTTTGGTAAGCCACAAGAAAGCCAAACCCTTGCAGGAACTGCTGCCATTGGACCGGCGGTTTTGCGTTCTTATTCCCACTTACCGGGAGAATGAGGTGATTCTGGAAACGAGTAAAGCCGCCATCAACCACGCTTACTCCGGAGACTTTGATGTGTTCGTGATTGCCGATGGCTTGAACCCGGAGACCATTCAGGAACTGAAAACCACGGGAGTGGGCGTTTTGGAGGTGTTTTTTGAAAAAAGCACCAAAGGCAAAGCGCTGGCGGCGGCATTGGAAGCATTGCCTGAGGATGCCTATGACGTGGTGGCCATCCTGGACGTGGACAACATCATGGGTCAGGGATTCCTGCAGGAGGTGAATCGGGCTTTCTCTGCCGGCTATAAGGTGGTGCAGGCCCATAGAACGGCCAAAAACATGGACTCTTCTTTTGCTCTGCTGGATGCCTGCAACGAAGAGATAAACAATTCCATTTACCGGAAAGGACATTATGCCATCGGGATGTCCTCGGCTTTGATCGGATCTGGGATGGCTTTTGACTTTCTGTATCTCAAAAAACTGCTGACGGGTATTGGTGAGACCGTGGGCGAAGACAAAGAGCTGGATTTCAGGATCGTCAAAGACCAGGAGAAGATCTGCTACCTGGACAACGTGTTCGTTTATGACGAGAAAATAGAGAATGCGAAGGTATTTACCCAGCAGCGCACCCGGTGGATCGCCGCCCAGATTGAGTTTCTGAAGAAGTATGCTTTTGAGGGATTTGTTCAACTCTTCACGAACGGCAATTACGAGTTCTTAAATAAGGTGGTCCAGGCTTTTCTGGTGCCCCGGATATTGCTCATAGGTGTGCTGGGCTTCTTTTTTCTGGCCTCTTTGGTTTTGCCCGTGGGACCGTCTCCTCTGTTCTGGGCAACGTTGCTGCTGATGTTGAGTGCGGCATTGCTTATTGCCTTGCCAGGGAAGTTTTACCGGAATAGACAGCTGTGGAAAGCAGTGGTCCAGCTTCCTTACGCGCTGCTGTGCATGGTGAAAGCCTTGTTCCAGATAAAGAAAGCAAAGAGTTCCTTCATGTCCACGCCCCACACTGCCAAGGCAGTTTCAAATGAAATTTAAAAACTAACCAACAAAAACATGCCATTCGAGATTTTTGCATTCCCCGCCATTGTTTTCCTGGTCATTGGTTTCTTCAGCGGCCTTAATTCCTTCCGGAAGGACCAGTAATCCACTCTAAAACCTATTTGCTATGGATGTTCTGGAAGTGAGCCTTTGGGTAGCGATTGCCATTGTATTTTATACCTATGTAGGGTATGGATTAGTGGCGTGGGCTTGGGCGAAAGCGATTGCCAGGAAAGGCAAACCTACCCTTTTGATGGGCTTTGAGCCAGAGGTGACGCTGGTGGTGCCGGCTTACAACGAAGCCTTCATCCTGGAAGATAAGATTGAGAACTGCCTGGCTTTGTCTTACCCCGAGGATAGGCTGAAGATTGTTTTCATTACCGATGGGTCAACGGATCATACTGCTGAGGTATTAGCTGCCTATCCGCAGATAGTTCACCTGCACTCTCCCGTGAGAGGCGGGAAGGCAATGGCCGAGAACAGAGCTATGCAGTATGTGGACACTCCGTTTGTCATCTTCACAGACTGTAATTCCTTTCTGAACAAGGAAGCGGTGCGGGAACTGGTGAAACATTACCAAAACCCCGAGGTTGGCGCTGTCTCCGGGGAGAAGAAAGTCATGGCGTTGGAGTCTGCCCCTGGTGCCGGAGAAGGATTGTACTGGAAATATGAGTCCTTCCTGAAGCGCTGCGATTCTGATATCTACAGCCTGATGGGAGCGGCCGGTGAACTGGTGTCCTTTCGATCCTCTTTGTTTGAGCCTCTGGAGGAAGACACCATCCTGGATGATTTTGTGCAGTCCCTCAGGATAGTGGAAAAAGGATTCAAGGTGGTTTATGAACCCTTGGCCTTTGCCTCGGAAACGCCTTCCACTTCCATCCATGAGGAAATGAAACGGAAGGTAAGAATCTGTGCCGGTGGGTGGCAGTCTATGTTCCGCTTGGGTGGGCTTCTGAATCCATTTCACCAACCTGTTGTCACGTTTCTCTATGTTTCGCATAGGGTGCTGCGTTGGAGCCTTGCACCTTTGATGCTGGCGGTTCTGATCCCACTCTCCTTTGCCTTAGCCTGGCGGGGAAATGGATTTGGCGCCCTACTCTTTGGGTTGCAGGTGCTGTTCTACTTTATGGCTTGGATGGGCTGGCAGGCAGAATCAAGGGGGGAAAAGTCAAAGCTGCTTTTGCTTCCCCTTTATTTTACCATCATGAATGTGGCGGTGTTTCTGGGCTTTTTCCGGTTTGTAAGAAAATCTCAGCCAGCGGCCTGGGAGAAAGCCAGCCGGGCAGAGGCTCCGGCCATCCTGGTGCAGCAGAAAGATGTAAGCGAGGTGATCTGAACGGTTTGGCAGAAAACGAAAGGTGTAAGTACATTTTAAAGTCAGAACAAAGTGAGCATCGTACAGAAGATAAAGACAGATCCCCGGCTGAAAGCACTGGCGCTTTACCTGCTCATGCCTAAAAACCAGGCAAAGCCCCGGTGGTGGGTGCGGCAGTTCATGAATCCTTTTTACCACAAAAAAGAACACGATGCGGTCTTCCAGCCCAAGGCCAGACTGGATGTGCTGCCTTTCAACCATTTCACGGTGGGTAAAAGCTCCGTGATAGAAGATTACGCAGTCATTAATAACGGAATGGGTCCTGTGCACATCGGGGCGAACACCTTTGTGGGGCTCTTTGATGTGGTGATTGGGCCGGTGACTATTGGAAACCATGTTATCATCGCCCAACACGTGGTCATTTCGGGTCTTAACCATGGTTACGAGAAGGTAGGTATGCCCATCAAAGATCAGCCTTGTACGGTTGGGGAGATCGTGGTGGAAGATGAATGTTGGATTGGGGCGAATGCGGTCATCACGGCGGGCGTACGGATAGGTAAGCATTCTGTAGTGGCTGCCGGAAGCGTAGTAACCAAAGATGTGCCTCCTTACTCAGTGGTAGGGGGGAATCCCGCGAAAATCCTCAAGCGATATAACTTTGACACGGCCCAATGGGAGAAACAACAGACACTGCAGAAACCAGTACTTATCTAGAACAATGGTTAGAATTAGAACAAGTGGAATTCATTGAAATGGATAACTCTAAACATTATTTTCATGAAGTAACCCTATTAGTGACCCATTACAATAGAAGTAGTTCCCTGGAGCGGCTTCTCAGGTCTTTTCAGGAGCTGAATTGTGTTTTTGAAGACATTGTGGTGTCTGATGACGGCAGCAGACCAGAGCACTTGGAGCCGTTGAAGCAACTGCAAATGCAATATGGCTTCCAGCTGATTACCAGTCCGGTGAATAAGGGACTAGGCCACAACATGAACAAAGGCCAGAGCGCGGTGAAAACCGCCTACACCTTATATGTGCAGGAAGACTTTGTACCCAAGCCAGCCTTCCCATCCCATTTCAAAGACGGCCTAAAGATCCTGCAGCAACAAAAGGAAATAGACCTGGTGCGGTTTTACGCTTATTTTAAATATCCGTACCTGAAACCATACAAAAAGGGATTTTCAGAAATGGTGTTCAAGGGGCAACCGTGGTTCTCCAACCATTTGAAATTCTACCAATACAGTGATCATCCGCACTTAAGGCGGAGCAACTTCTTTGAAAAATTCGGGAAGTACGTGGAAGGGAAAAAAGGCGATATCACAGAGTTTAAGATGTGCCTTTCTTTTATCAAGAACGGAGGGAAAGGCGTGTATTTTGAAGATTTCACCTCCCTTTTTGAGCAAAAGAATTCTCCGGAAGAACCCAGCACCATGAAGCGGGTAAACTGGCGGCAGCAACAGGTTCCGGTGGTGCTATTCCTGAGATGGTGGTACCTCAAAGGCCGGATTATAAAAAATGACCTTGCCTTGGCTTTTACCCAGAAGTGCTTGAATAACAAACTCTGAAAAATGCCCTGCTGGCATTTGATGTGCAAGGAAAAGTAGCTTGCAAGTCGCTCCAAAGCAGGAAAAGATCCTGTTCAGAGCCTCTAATATATAAAAGTGTTATATTTTCTGATTATTTATATGCTGAATAAAAGAAAATATTTAAATTTATGGAGATAAAGTTCATCCTGTGAACCAAAAAGAAGTTTCTCATGAGAGTTATCAGCAATCCAGATTGGATAAATCATCTCAAGTTTGATTATGAAAGCTATGAGCAAATCCCTGCCAGGGTATTTGACGAGATAAACGCCGACTTGGATAGGGTACAAAGCAAAAGGCCACTGGTGAGCATTCTTATCTCTGCCTGGAACGAAGAGGTGAACATTCTCAGATGCGTGGCCAGTCTGTCAAAGATGAAAACCAAAATCCCTTTTGAGATCATTGTCATTAACAATAACTCAAAAGACAGAACCCAGGATACGGTAGACAGGCTTCATGTAAGGTCTTTGTTTGAGGCCAAGCAGGGTTGCGGCCCGGCCAGGCAAACTGGTCAGAAAAATGCGGCTGGGGAGTATATTCTGTTGGCAGACGCAGATTGCTTTTATCCTTCCTGCTGGGTTGATGAAATGATGAAGGTTCTGGTGAAACAAGATGTGGTTTGTGTTTACGGGCGGTATTCCTTTATCAGTGAGCCAGGTTTTCCCAGGTGGAAACTCTATATCCTGGAGTCATTGAAAGATGTGATCTCGGAGATCCGGCAGCTTAAACGGCCCTACTACAATGCCTATGGGCTCAGCATGGGGTATGTGAAAGAGTTTGGCTTGAAGGTGGGCTTTATTGAGACAAATTTCTGGGGAGATGATGGCCAGCTTTGCCTGGGTCTCATGAAATACGGGAAGATTAGGCAGGTGAGGTCAAATAAGGCCCGTGCCTGGACCAGCCCCCGTACTCTGCAGCGGACCGGTAATTTCTCACAGGCCCTCAATGCCAGGATTATGAAAGAACTGAAGCGCTTTAAAAACCACTTCAACACGCGCATGCCCAAGAATATAAGCATGACGAACAAGTAAATTCCCGGGGTTCTGAATGATGAAGTAAGGACTGGGAATTTACAACATACGGTAATAGGCCTTTAGGCGCTGACAGGATTAAGTAAATGCAACGGTAAATGATATGTATACCTTCAAAGAAGTAACTTTATTAATTACCCATTATAATAGAAGTTCTTCTTTAGAACGACTGTTAAAAAGTTTCCGGAGTAATAACTGTGTGTTCGGGGGGATTGTAGTGTCTGATGACGCAAGCAAGCCAGAACACCTGGCAAAACTGTATGAACTTCGGGAGGAATTCAAATTTAACTTAATCACCACTCCGGTAAATAAGGGCTTAGGTAACAACATCAATAAAGGGCAGGATGCCGTGACCACCCCTTATACCCTTTATGTGCAGGAGGATTTTGAGCCGCAAAAAGGCTTTTTCAGAAAGCTGCAGGAGAGTCTGGAGATAATGGAGGAGGATAAAGGGCTGGATATCATCCGCTATTATTCTTACCTCCTTTACCCTTATTTAAAACCGTATGGCAAGGGTTTTTCAGAGATGTACATTTTCCCGTTTGCCCCTCAATACAAGAAAGTATATTTCTACAGTGACCACCCGCATCTGAGGAGAAGCACTTTCCTTGAGAAGTTTGGAAGGTATAAAGAAGTAGGCAGTATTGACAAATGCGAATACGCCATGTGCGTGTCTTTTATCCGGAAAAAAGGACGAGGCTTATTCTACAATGATTACCAATCATTGTTTGTGCAGAATAACACAGCGCAGGAGCCTAGTACCTTAATCAGAAGTGACTGGACAAAGAGTAAGAACCCCTTAATTGTCTTGGCGAGAGATGTTTACAGACAGGTGAAATACAATTTTGACCTGCATCTTGCCAGATAGACTCCTTCTTAAATTATGAATTCTGTGTAGGGATTCCACCCCTTTCTTCCTATAGATTAATACCTATGAATTTCGTTTTTGTCAGCCTACAGAGAATCAATACAGACCGGGAGTCAACCTCTACTTGTCTGGCTAAAGAATTGGCGAAAAACCATAGGGTTTTGTATGTGAATTCCCCCATTGATAGAAGAGCCACGCTTACCACGCATAATGATGAGTTTGTGACGGCTCACATTGAGGCGATCAAGAATAAGAAAGAGCCTTTGGTGCAGTTAGACACCAACCTCTGGATGTTGAACCCTTCCCGCATCATTGAGTCCATTAACTGGGTTCCGTTTACCCCCATTTTCTCTATGTTGAACAGGCTGAACAATGAACGGCTGGGCAAAGATATCCAGGAAGCCTTGGATGTGTTGGGCTTTGAGGATTTTGTGTTGGTCAACGACAAAGATATTTTCAGGAGCTATTACCTGAAGGAGATCCTGCGGCCCACGAAGTATGTGTATCTAGACAGGGACTATACTCTGGGGCTGGATTACTGGAGAAAACACGGCGCCAGCCTTGAACCCAAACTTATGCAGAAGTCAGACGCGGTGGTGTGTAATTCGCTTGATTTTACAAAAAGGGCCAGGAAATACAACCGCAATAGCTATTATATAGGCAATGGCTTTGATGCGAGCCAGTATACTTCAGAGAAAATTAGAACCATTCCGCAGGAGTTGAAAGCAATACCCGGACCCATCATTGGGTACGTGGGCGCCTTGATCACGCTGAGGTTAGACTTGCGTTTAATGACCGATTTGGCTAAAGAAAGGCCAAACTGGAGCTTTGTCTTTATTGGAAAAGAAGACGATGAATTTAAGGCCAGTGAGTTGCATGGGCTGCCCAACGTGTACTTCCTTGGTTTGAAACACACCAAGGAAGTGCCAGCTTATCTTGAGGGTTTTGATGTGTGCATTAACCCCCAGGTTCTGAACGATATCACTAAAAGCAATTTTCCTTTGAAGGTGGTAGAGTATCTGGCCATGGGCAAACCAGTGGTGGCTACCTCCACCAATACCATGCAGGAGGTGTTTCATGAGCATACGTACCTGGCAAATGGAAAAGATGAATTCATTACCCAGATAGAAAAGGCCCTCCGGGAAAATACAAGCTCCCATGAACAAAGAAGAAAAGACTTTGCGAGAGAATTTACCTGGGAGAACGTGGTTTCCGTTTTTCTGAGATCCATTTACCCTGAGTTGGAAAGCGTGCCGCAGCAAGGTCCAGATGCTGTGATTCATTGAGAGAATACTGTTGCCTGTTGCTTCCATGAAGCATTTTGCTTCTGGATAACTGACAGAATATTAGTTTAAAGTCCCCAATTATTATGACTGGATCTGTTCCAATTTCAATTGTAGTAGTTTCTGATGATCACTATGTGATCTTATTGGCTGCTTTGATCAAGTCTATTGAAGTCAATCATACCTCAAAAGAACCGTTGCATTTCTATGTGATAGAAGATGGGGTGAAAGACAAGACAAAACGGAAGTTGCAGGCCTCTGTGAATACAGAAACCACTACTTTGTTTTGGATTCCCATGGAAGCCGCAGCTCCCTCGGGAATAGAGCTGCCGCTAGATAAAAGCTCCTGGCCGTTGAACATCTATATGCGGCTTTTTATTTCCTATTTCCTGCCCCAGAATGTGGAAAGGGCCATTTACTTAGACGTGGACATGATTGTGCAGAAGGACATCAGCCTGCTGTGGAACATAGATATCCAGGACAAGATTATTGCGGCCGTCACCGATTCAAGGATCAGGACCATTGACTGCCGGTGGGGCGGGGTAGTCAATTACAAAGAGCTGAACCTGCAAGGCAGTGCGAAGTATTTCAACACCGGCCTGCTCATGATTGATATAAAGAAATGGAAGGACGCAGACATCACTTCAAAGGTGCTGGAGTGCATCAAAGTGAACAAAGACTTTGCGAATTTCCCCGATCAATACGGTTTGAACGTATTATTAGCCGATCATTGGCTGGAACTGGACGGGCTCTGGAATTACTTTGCCGAAGGCGACCACACAGACCCCAACATCATCCACTTCATGTCTACCAAACCTATCTATAAATCCTATAACTATAACCACCATTACCAGGAGCTGTTCTACCACTATTTGAGCCAGACCCCCTGGAACGGTGAAAACCAGATAAGCTCCTCCAGAATCTATTATGCCAAGGCCAGAAATAAAGTCAGGAAAATCATGAAGAAGTTCTTCGCCAAAAACGTGCTCATTTACCCTGGCCATTAAAGCTTTAATTAAAATATAAATACCAGAAAGGCATTCATTTATGTGCCTATGATCCCGGGAGATGGAAGAAGTTTCGCTTCTCTTTATCCCTGCAAAAGAAGATATACCATTATGTTTCTATCTGAAAGAATAAAGAGAAGGCTGGCTTTCTCAAAGCCCGCTGAGCCTGTATCCAGAGACCTGAATTTCAACCACGTAAAACTCTACTATTGGAAGCCTCTGGATGGCAGCCTCAATTTTGGAGACCACCTGTCTAAGGTGATCGTGTCTAAAATTCTTGCGGATAGAAACCATTTGCTGGACGAGGAAACCAAGCGGCAGCGTACCATGCTGGCGATCGGTTCGGTGCTGCATTTCGCCGGTGACAATGACGTCATCTGGGGTACTGGCGTCAACGGGAAGGTAGATGTAAGCGAACATACCTTTACCAACCTGGATGTGCGGGCGGTGCGCGGACCGCTTACCCGTGAGTTTCTGATAAACCGGGGGATCTCGGTACCGGAAGTATACGGAGACCCGGCCTTGCTACTGCCTCACCTGTTTCCGGGCCGTTTTCAGAAAAATTCGCAGAAACCATATGTGGTGGTACCCAACTTACATGATCTGAAGATTGTGAAGGCCTTACGCCTGGAGAACGTTATTTCACCTATCTGGGGCTGGAACAAGTGCGTGGAAGAGATCCTGAAGGCCGAGTTTGTGATTGCCAGTTCCTTGCATGGTTTGATCATTGCCGAAGCCTATGGCATACCGGCCTGCTACATCAGGTTCACCGAGACGGAAAACCTGTTCAAGTACAATGATTACCTCATGGGCACCGGCAGGGGTGAAGTTCAATTCGCTACCACCGTGGCCCAGGCGTTGGAAATGGGCGGCATGCCGGCCCCAACCTTTGACGCGGCTAAATTATTAAGTGCATTCCCAATTGACCTTTGGGAGAAATAGGAAGTTAAATGGCCGAGAATTCAGGTAAAACTTTTTTAAAAGGAACAGTTTGGGCTATAATAGATAACTTCTTTCGGCAGGCTATTACTTTGTCGGTATTTGTGGTTTTAGCCAGGCTGCTGGAGCCCGAGATATTTGGCCTGCTCTCCTTTTCCTTTGTTTTCGTCAACATTTTCGTGGCGGTCATCAACGATGGCATTGTCACCGCCATCATAAGAAAAGAGAATCCGGTAGAAGCCGATTATAATACCGGGTTCTGGCTGTGCGTGGGCTGCTCCATTCCGGCGTTCCTGTTCCTGTTCTTTACCGCTGATTTTTTTGAGGACTTGACCTCGTCAAAGGGTTTGGCCATTGTGATGCGGGCCACCAGCTTCATCATCTTAACCACCGGTCTTTCAAGTATCCATGAAGTCTGGCTCCGGCGCCGGATGGACTTCAAAACCATCGCTATCCGGTCTGTCATCTCGGTAGGGCTGGGAGGATTGGTAGGGGTATTTCTGGCGATGAAAGGCTATGGGGTTACGAGCGTGCTGGCTCAACAATTAACCACGGCCCTCAGCCAATTGCTGATGCTTTGGTTTACTACCGCCTGGCGCCCGGGTCTGAATGTGTCCAAAGCCTCTGCGAAGGAAATCTTCCATTTCAGTAAGTACATTGCCTTAACCAACCTCAGCAACGCCGCCAACCAGAACAGTGACGTCTTTTTTGTCACTTATTACCTGGGGCCGGTCTCAACGGGTATCTACACCACCGGCAAACGTATTTCCAGTACGTTGAATACCGTTATTTCCACCGCTTTGCTGCGGGTGTCGTTGCCTGCCTTCTCCAAACTGCAGAACAATGACGCAGAGCTTGCCAAAATCTACCTGCAGTCTACTACCTTAACTGCCATGGTGACGGCCCCAATTTTTGCCGGTATTGCAGTTCTGTCAAAGGACATTACCCTACTTATTTTAGGGGAAAAATGGCTAGAATCAGTGCCTATCATGCAGGTGGTGACCATCATCGGGTTTTTGACCTCCATTGGGTACTATAACCAGAGTATCATGGTGGCCAAGAACAAACCCCAGTGGCAAACCAGGCTCACCTTGTTATATGCCATCTCCAACGTGACAGCCTTTGTAGTGTTCACCCGGTTTGGGCTTTTGGCTACGGCTTTGGCCTTTGCCGGCCGGGCCTTGTTGCTTTACCCGGTTTCTGTCTGGTGCGCGCTTAAACTTACGGGCCTGAACTGGACGCAGTACGTGAAATCATTGCTGCCGGCGCTATTGGCGGCACTGCTGATGGTGATTGCCCTGGTGGAGGCTACTTCCTTTCTGCTGCAAATTCCCCTGGTATTTAGATTGGTGGTGCTGGTGCTTTTAGGGGCCGGTACCTATTGCTCTTTGCTCTATGTTTTTATGCCCGGAATGTATAGAAAGTATATGGTGGATACCGTGCAGGGCAAGGTGTTAAAAAGAAAAAAAGTTTATAATTAATGAAAAGGTTTGGGATACTTGCCTGCCCTGCATGGTCAACTAAAGCTGGGAATCCATACAACTATATTCTTTATAGCAATATGGAAAAACAAGGTTATCCTATCTATGAATTTGATTTTGCGGTAAGAAGCAGTATCAAATATGCCTTGTCAAACAATTATAAGATCTTCCATATTCATTGGCCTTCTAATGTGATCTTTGGGGAGAGTGAAGCTAGGGCTAACCTCAGGCTGAATATTTTCTTTGCTTTTATTAATTTAATTAAGCTTTTTAATAAGAAAATAGTTTGGACCGTCCATAATCTGGAGGATCATGAAGGCAAATTCCCGGCTTTGCAAAAAAAGCTGAATGATTTCATGTACAAGAAAGTGGATGGTTTTATTAGCCTTAACCAATCGGGTTTAGAGCTTATAAAGCAGAAAACAGCCGGAAACCGCCATAAGAAAACCGCGCATATTTACCATCCTCACTATAGAAACTATTACAAGAATGAAATAGGGAAAGCCCTGGCCCGCGAGAAATTAGGGGTGCCCATGGACAAGTTCGTATTCCTGTTTCTAGGGCAAATAAGGGCTTATAAAAATGTAACCGGGCTGGTGGAGGCTTATAAGGCTTTGAATCACCCCAATGCTTTGCTGCTCATTGCAGGTAATGTGCATGAAGATATCAGGGATGAATTACAGAAGCATTTAGAGAATGCAGCGGATATAAAGTTTGTGAATTCCTTTGTGAAAGACGAAGACCTGCAGCTGTATTTTAACTGTGCTGATGTGGTGGTGACACCTTACAATAAAATCTTTAATTCTGGTTCTGCTTTGCTTAATTTAAGTTTCGGGAAGCCAACCTTGGCCCCAGATTTGTGGGCTTTAAAAGAACTGAGAAATTTAGTGGGTCCCCAATGGATCAAAACCTACCAAGGTCATATTTCAGCGGAAGTTTTAGAAAAAGGGATGGCAGAAATCAGGCAGGAGTCTGTGACATCTGCTGGAAATGGTCCGGATATTTCTCGCCTGGACCCCGAATCAATTTCCAGGGAGACCATCGCTTTCTATGAATCTCTTTTAGCTTAAAATGTTTGCCTTCATTTGAATTTGCTGGGTTCTCTAAAAATCAGGCAGGAAAAAATATGGAGAGCAATCAGTCGAAATTGATAAGAGTTAATTAAGTAGCCACATTGTAGTTTGCTTTTCTGCGCTTTTAAATTGTTTAAAACTGTAAAAGAAAGAATATGAAGAACGTTGTCTTGCTGTGTTATGGTAAAGAAATTGAATTCAAAAGGACGCTTTTTGCTGTTTTAAGTTTTTGGAGCTGGTATGAGAACAGCAAAGGAGATGTGCGGGTCATCATCTACACCGATAATCCTGATTACTTCAAGCCCTACCTGGTTGATTTCAATATAACCTATGTTCTGGTTCCTATATCGGAGATTGAGGAGAGCACAAAGAAGTCCGGGCTTATTTACCGTTTTAAAATCTCGGTGATTGACAAGGCCTTCCAGCAATTCCCCAATGAAGATGTTCTGTACATTGACACAGACACCTTCTTCATCGCCAATCCGCAGAAACTGTTTAGTGCCCTGGTGCCGGGGCAAAGCTTCATGCACCTGCGCGAGCAAACCTATGAGGAGATGGTGGAGGTGTACAAGTGGTTGAACACCGCCACCCTGGATGCCCAGGAGTTTCCCCGCTCTTTTTTACGGTTGATTGAAAGTAAGACCTTTTCCGTGGGCGGGAAGCAGGAGCAGTTCAACCGTCTACAACACGTCTGGAACGCAGGTGTCATAGGGCTGCCTAACTCCATGAAAAAGTATATCCCCGATGTATTTGCGCTGTCAGATGAGTTCTTCCTGAATACCAAGTGGCGCATCAGCGAGCAGTTGGCTTTTACGGCAGTCCTGAACGCGACTTCCAAAATATTGCCCTCAGGCGATGTGATCAATCATTATTGGCACTACAAAGATAGGGTAGACCCCAGGTTGAATGAGCTTTTTACGCTTGGTTTTAAGAAACTAAACAAAAACCGGAAACTGATAGCGGTTAGGAGAATCACGCAAAAGCTAGATAAGCTTATCTACCATGAGCAGATGATGACGAATACCAAAAATTATCTGCGGGAAAAAGATTATAAAAACGGTTTTAAATACGCTTTCAAAGCCTTGAAGGGAATGCCCCTGAATGATGATTTTGTAAAGATAATCAAGTACAGATTTTCAAAAGTGGCCTCTTAGTAAAAGAGCGTTAACCCATGCAGGCCAATGGCCTGGCTTTATTGTAGAAAGAAGTTTAACCTTTTAATGGACCTCCCTGATATGGAATACTTTTACCACTTGAAATCTGGCGTAGTGTTTAAGTTCTTACTAAAGGTATTCCTGTTGCTTTTCGTGGTTAACCTGCTGGTCATTTCCCTGGAGTTTTATCTGGATAACTACACCACTTCAAACCTTACCTCAAGGTACACTTTCCAGTACTACGTAACCGGCATGTTTTATTTTGACGGGGAGCGGAACATTCCCACCTACTTCTCAACCCTGAACCTGCTGTTTTGCGCCGGGCTTCTTTTCCTGATCTCCAACTTCGTGAAAAAAAGCAGCACACCGCTTTTCCATAGAAAGTGGTATTGGATGGGTTGGGTATTTGTTTGGCTGGCTACAGATGAGTTGTTCGCCCTGCATGAAATCACGGCTAAGCCCATGCGGACCATGCTGCAACATCTGTTTCAGCAGGAAAACATTGGTTTGCTCCATTTCGCCTGGTTTGTGCCTTATGCGCTGGTGCTAACCTTCGTTGGTTTTTACTTTTTGCGGTTTGTCTTGTCACTGCCTGGAAAAACCCTGTACCGGTTTATCTTATCCGGTCTTTTATTCCTGGCCGGCGCTATTGGAATGGAAATGGTAAGTGGCCTGATTGTGAGCAATAACCTCTTATCCATCTATAAACTGATTACTACCCTGGAAGAGTCATTTGAGATGATAGGCGTTATATTCTTCATCTACTCGCTTATCAAGTACCTTGAAGACCAGAAGGAATTGAATAGGGTGGTGCTGGATGTCATTATTGATAAAACCACACCAACTAAACCTACCAACGCAGTTCCTATGGAAAAGGTGAAGGATCAACAGAAATCAATATTAACTTATTAATCGCTGGAAATTCCCTCCAAAACCATAACCAAGTTATTTTCATTACCAGGAATAAACGGACCGCACATGATTTCATTTATACAGCGGATAGACAAGCAGGAGAAGCTGGCCCAGATGATTAAGTTTGTCCTGGTGGGTGGCCTGTGTGTTGTATTTGACATGCTGGTTTTTGTGGTGCTCTTTGACTTCTACCATGTCAATTACATGGTAGCCAATTTCAGTTCAACCATTCTGGCTATCCTTCTGAATTACTTCATCTCCAAGGTTTGGGTATTCAAGGCGGGCAAGTATTCTTCCAGGGTTGAGTTTCTGGCTTTTATGTTCTTCTCCCTTGCTGGTTTGCTCATCAACCAGGGTCTGTTGTGGCTGTTTGTGGAGAAGATGGCGCTGGAACCTAAATCAGGTAAATTCCTGGCCATTCTCCTGGTAGCCGCTTTTAATTTTATCACCAAAAAAGTATTCGTGTTCAAAGGCTAAGGCCAAAATGAATAACCTTGGTGTAACGGTGAACAACAAAAGAAGAAACCACCTCTTAAACGGAAAGATCCTTTACAGCATTTCCAATAATTTGCGAAGGAAACTGCTACTATCGTTTCCAACCCGTTTTCCATTAATCAAGCCTGAAACAGGTGAAAGGCTTCAGCAACTTGCCGTTGCTACAATGTAGCCCATCAATAGAACACAAGTCATCCTACTCAAACAATAAAGCCTTTCCCAGAGCTTGTTTCTGGGGAAGGCTTTATTGTTTGAGTAGGTCAGTTTCCTGATTAGATCAGATGGGTACTCCTTTCTTTTACAACTGGAGGCGCTACTTCAGCTTTCAAAGCCTTTTTTTTGATATCCCTGAAATCAAAGGTGAGAGTAATGGAGTCCTGGATTGTTTTTAAGTACTCCAGAAGTGATTTGATGAAGTAGATGATGCCCAGCATCTCAAAAGATTCTTCCAGGTTGGTGGCTATTTTGTAGGGAAGGCTGTATTTGCCATAAGCACCAATGATAAGCTCCCCAATCATTTCAACCCCTAGGGCGCCAAAAACCAGCAGTGACCCAGATATGATAAAGCCGATCATGGTTTTGACGGGTAAGGCTAGAAACCAGGGCAAAAAGTAAAAGGAGGAAATGATCAAGACCAGAAAGTACGGGATGAAGCCCGTGAACCTTACGAGGGCAATGTCATTCCCCTGGTTGAAATACTTGATCAAGGCTATAAAAGGCAATCCCATGACTTCATGCAGCATCAGCAACTCATCCAGAGCCAGGAAAATGAACAGAAAACCCAGGAGATACCATCTCTTGTAAAACCTAGGCTTCTCTGACGCTCTTATTTCTTTACCGATGACAAACAACAGACCCGCGCTGATGGCCAGGTTCAGGAATGAAAAGTAAGTAGGGATGTTCTTTTCTCCGTTGGCGTCAAACATGCCCACCACGTAGGTCCTGAAAGTGTAGCTAGACGCAATGGAGTTGTTGCTGGCGATGTTCTTGAAGTAATGGTCAAGGGATACGGCTACCAGACTTAAAGTGATCACCAGCAAGAAAAGCTTGAGAAGAATGGCAAAGACCTTTGACGGGTTTACGCTGGATGTATGTTCCATTGAAAGCTAAATGTAGACTTTACAGTTTAAGGGTGATTTCTGAGAAACAAGCCAATAACGCTTTTAATCGGGGTTTCCAAAAAGGATTGCCTTCTTTAAGACACAAACCCCAAAGGAGGCAATCCTGGTTGTGGGTTAGGCAAATTGATGTCCTTAGTGGGCGCACTCCTGCATGCCGCTTTTGTTCCAGTAACGATACATCATCAGTTTCTCCAGGAGGTAGTTGTCTTTCTGGAACAACTCATCACTGGCAGTGGCCTTACTCAGGACAAACGTTTTCAGAACCCCGTTTCGCTTATAGGTGACAAACTCCGGCCTTTCTGTTCTTACAAACCTCTTGAACTGGAAGAAAGTCATGAGTTTATCTGCCTTGGCCACGTTTTGCAAGTGATATTCAGAGGTAGACACAATCTCCACCACGTCTTTCTGATAGTCAAAAATCTGGGCACTTACCGGAATAATGTAATGGTTGGAGATGCCTGCCTCAGTCCTTAAGTTAGAGAACATGGCGTAGGAAGACTCGGTTTTGAGTCCCAGGTAAGGGCAGAGGCCGTTGAGGAAAACCAAAATTGGGAAGAAGAGAAGCGTGTAATGCGCCACTGAAAAAGCTTTTGGTTCATTGGTTTTGTCCTTCACGTTCATGGACATGATAAAAACCGTGATAAACCCAATGCCATAAGCGGTCCAGACAATGTGCCGGAAATAGTCCTGGAACACTTTGTTGTAGTAGTAGATCAGGAACAGGAAGAACACGATGGATACTGTGAACAGCACAAAGTTGATGATATTGAATTCAAGCAGATGCTTTTTCAGGACCGTTTTCCGCTTGATGAAGTTATTGTACAGAGTGTTTATCTTCTCACTGAAAGCGGTGCTGGTAAACAGGAAGTAAAGCGCGAACACCGCCGAGGAGAAGTCATAGAAACCGTTGATGGGGTTGTAGGCAATTATGAAGTGGAAGACCAGTCCTACCAAAATACCCCAATAGCGGGTTCTCCGGAAACAGATCAGAATTGGGATTATGGCTTCAAAGAACAGCGTAGCGTAGATGTTGAGCGCTAACAGGGCTTTGTCTGAGGGCAGAATATTGTAGTAGTTGTTCTGGGCCAGGATGAACCTAACGGCGCAGCTGGAGTCCAAATCAAAAAAGCCGGCGTTCAGTTTATGGAAAACGGCATAGAAATAGAGCACAATCAACTCAATCTTCACCAGTGGCGCAAAGGTGTTGAGGAACTCTACTTTGTCAATGTAAAAGCTTTTCCTTTTGATGATCAGGTAGATGAAGGAATGCAGGATGGTGATATTGACGAAGGCCGTCAGAATCCAGTGGTTACTAATGCCCGGTAGATCCAGGCATGCCTGGAACATCTGCATGGAAATGAAGATGAGCAACCGGGGAATAGAAGAAGGCTTGGACATGAGCGCGATGGCCGCGCTGGTAAGCAGAAAGAAGGTAAGGTTAAGGGTGAACCCGTTGTAGTTTGCCATGTGGAAGATGGAGGCAATGGGCCACACGCAGCAGAAGATCTTGTATTTCAGAAGAGAGGCTTTATACTTCTCTGGTGAGGTATACTCATTTAAGAAACTGTAATAGTTGATGTCTCTTGCAGTAAAGGCTTGTCTAAAGGAAAGCGAGGGAATGCTCATATGTGCATTGATTATGAGTGTGTAATTTCTTCTATATGATAAGTTTTAAATTGGCCTTTTTTGCAGTACTGCTATCAGCAGCTATCATCAGTTTCTCACAGGAGGCATTTGAGTAAAGCATTCCTTACCTTTGGTGTATCCTTTGTGCCTTGGTGACAAGCCCTTTATGCAGCCCGCAATCTTTGCGTCCGCTACACAGTTGCCGGAGGGTAGTAGAAAGAAGAAAATGGGTTGGAGCACGGCATTTTGTAGGATTTATTCACGCCAATGTATTTCACGGTTTTGCTCTCATCCATTTTGTTTATGAAAAAATCTGTGGAGACGATATAATTATGCACCAGCTTTGACAGCAGCCGAGACTCATTGGCGTCAACCCCCAGGTAATAGCAAGACTTCAGGTTGATCTGCGTTTTGAGGCTACTTTGGATATAATGGCCCTTAAAGTAATCGTCCACGAACTGCTCCACGCCTTTCTTATCCAGTTTAAGGTAGCTCAGCTCTTTGGTGATGATGCCAACTGCGGCGTCTTTGATAGAAGTAGACATAAAGCCCAGGCTTGGCAAAGCCACCAGA
Organism: Rufibacter aurantiacus; assembly: GCF_017916345.1. Lineage (NCBI taxonomy): Bacteria > Pseudomonadati > Bacteroidota > Cytophagia > Cytophagales > Hymenobacteraceae > Rufibacter > Rufibacter aurantiacus. Next base: position 419,639 of record NZ_JAFMSV010000001.1, on the reverse strand, counting down.
GCCGCCCCGGCCAGACCGGTTAATCTTAGAAAATTTCGTCTGTTCATATCGGTAAGTATTATGCTCTTTGCGCCTTGCTTATTAGTCTTTCAGGGGTATTGAGGTTAAAAACTTTTATCGGCGGCATGTAAGGACAAAGCCGACAAGGTTAGCGTTGGGTTTGCCGGCGTGTAGGTGGTAAAACTACCGCTACCCAACACAAACACGTTGCGATATTGGTGGTGGATCAGGTGTTTATCAATGACGCCCTCGGCAGCGGTTTTGCTCATCCTGGTGGTACCTAAAATGTGGGCTTCGGATTCAATGAGCGGTGAGTACTCTATCTTCTCCACGGGCAGGCAGGCCAGGATGGAGGGCAACTTGGCTTTCATGTGCTCCACCCCTTTAAGCGTGTACTCAGACGGACCTTTGTGGGTGATGGCGGGCTTCATGCGGTCCTGGGACTTGGCCACGAAGTTTCGGGCCTCAGGCAGGTCCTCAAAGATCATCCGGAAATTGATGAGATGACGCCATTTTCCGCGCTCCAGCCGAATGTACGGGGCATTGTTAGACTCCATGAGGCAAGCCGCGGAATCCTTGCGGTGGTCTCCGTCATACAGCATGTAGCCGTTGGCGTTCACCCAGGTGCTTCCGCCCACATTCTCCAGATTATCAAGGTACACCGATGCCTCCAGCGCCACTTGCTCCCCCAAGCCTTTGCCGGTAAAGGCGTTTGTGTCCCCGGAATTCAGCAGAATGTTGGAATTGAAGATAGCATTGGTGCCCAGCGCGAAGATGTCGGCGGCTACTTGGTATTCTTTTCCGTCTTTGAAGTAATTCGCTTTCCGGGCTTGGTTCTGCTCCAGGTCCAGGCTGTACACCTGGGCGCCGTATACGGTTTCCACCCTTGAGTCTTCGTACACGCCTATATGAGAGTTTTCAATGGTGAACTTCGCATTCACCGGGCAAACATGGCAGACCGTGCTGGCGCAGCAGGCATTGCGGCCGTTTACGGCCACGCTGGCCCGGGCGGTAGGCTGATTGATATACAGGTGCCCGTATTCTTTGTGCAGAATCTTGTCTACCGTGGTAAATAGATGGGGTGGGAGCGGGTACTTGGAGGTTTTAGGGAACGGAGTTATTTCGGGGCCCGAGATAGACATCAATTCCTCCACCTGTGAATAATAGGGATCCAGGTCGTCGTACTGCAGAGGCCAGTCATTGGCAACGCCGTACAGAGACTTCATTTTGAAATCTGATGGCATGAACCGCGGCGTGCAGCCGTACCAGCAATTGGAACTGCCCCCAAAACCTTGCGTAAACATCCACCGCTTCTCCGGAGTGAGATTCTCATAAGTCTCCTGGGCGTCTGGATTCAGTTGGGCATAAGCGGTTTTTTCTCCTCTTCTTTCCTTTACTCTCTCCGCATGCGGAAATAAGTGCCCTTTTTCCAAAACCAGAACTTTGGCGTTGGCCGGGGCTTTACTCAAGTACTTATACAGAAAAAACGTTGATGCGAAACCAGTGCCTATTACCACCAGATCGTAAGACGTGTATTTCATCAATTTAAAAGGTTAAGTGCTTTGATCAGTTTCAAAAGGGTAGGTAAGCCTGGGGCAGTAGCTTGCTAAAAAGACTGTTTCAAGAACCAGTTCAGGGCAGGAATATCAAAGTAAACCAAGGCCATGAGCAACGCAGTGAACAGCACCACATAAAGCATGAAAGAGGTTTCTTTGTGTAGCTTCTCAGGGCCTTGCACCACCGAGTCTTTGCGCAAACCAATCTGCAGATACCAGGCAAACAGCAAGGCGAAGAATGGGAAGCTGATCAGGAGCTCAATTTTGTTTTTGATCAGGAAGATACCCAGGAAAAAGGCCGAGGTAATGGCGTAAAAGAACATGGAAATAAGCAGGCTGTTCTCGGTGTAGCGTTTGAATGATTTCCGGTACAGACCCGCTAATTCCGGGTTGTTGATGTAACGGTACTCAGCAAACCGTTTGGTGGCCATCAGGAAGGCGCCACCCATCCAGTAGGCAACAATGATACTGCTTGGCGGGATAAAGGCCCAAACCGGGTTCAGGATGCTTTCTGGCAGCAGGGCGGTTGGCACGAAAATGAACCATCCCAAGGCCAGCCTGATGGGGTTGTTCACCGATTCAGATAAAACATCCAGGTAAACCCGCTCCTTTGTGCGGAACGGTCTTACGTTGTACATGATGCCCATAAAAAGCAGGAAGGCCTCCAGTGCCAGGAAAGGCATGGAGATGAAATACGAGAGGCTCAGGCCCAAAACCACCAGCAATGCATACTCTGTGTACACGTATAGCGGGCTCAGGACAGTCACTACCGCAGATCTCTTCTTTTTCTCTGGGTGGAACCGGTCAAACTCGGCATCCAGGTACTCATTGATAGTGTAATTCGCTGAAGCAATCAAGCAAGTGCTCACAATCCCGATGACTATTCTGAGCAATAGGGTAAGATCCAGGGAAGTGTCATAGACCATAAAGGCGAAGAGCATGCCTGGTAACATAAAGATGTTCTTGAACCAATGGTCAGGCCGGGCAATGGCAACGTACTCCTTAAAGCCTGCGGGCTTTAAAACCACTTCTGGATTGGAGGCTTCTGGTAGGGTAGCAGCTTGTGACATAGTTTCTCTGTATGTTATTGCGTTCTATATAAAATGTTTGAATAAGGATAGTTGCAGTTGAATTGATTGGTCTGGAGAGGGTACTCCATAAGGTTATATAATCTTTTATGGTTAAAACCATGCCAAGATTTAATTGAATAAAACTTATAGGTTAAATATTTGAATAGGCTTATTTTGGTAATAAATTATACTATTTCGCCCTTATTTTGTAATATCTGAGGTTAACCTTAATAAAGCAGTATTCCCAAAATGAGAATTATTGTCCCAAACTGAAAAACAGGAGTGGCATAGAAGGTATGGCTAATAGAGACCTGCCAGTTAAATGCTCTTCTTGTATATGAAAAGGAGTAAAGGTGAAGGGAGTCTACTTTCGGTTAGATTGAAGTTGGTTTGATTGTTATGTGCCGCTTCATGACCAAGTGCGTGAATCCAAAAGTCTTATTGGGGCAAAAAGAAGCTGACTAAGTCATCGGTAAATGTGGGCAGGGCTTTGCTTTCTCTACAATCTAAACAAACTCAGGCTTGGCTTTGCTGCTTTGGAGTTTATTTGTGAGGACATGGTAAAAGTCGAACTCGTTGAAAGGCTTTTTGTCCACGATGAGGTAAGGCATGCCAGCGCTTTTGGCGCACTCTCCGTCCAACTCTTCCCGATCCCCGATAAACAAGCATTCTTCTGGTTTAACATCCAACTTTTGGGTGATATATAGAAGACCTTCTGGGTTGGGTTTCAAGCGGTCCACGTCTTTATGGGTGGAGGAAATAACTAGGTCAGCGGCCAAGTCCATGGCATTTAATTTCTCAACCGCTTCATAATCAGAGTAGATTCCAATTCTGATGTTGTTTTCCCGAAGCACTTTGAAGAAGCTTTTCACCCCTGGATACGTACAGGCAGCCAGGTACTTAGTGGGGAACTGAAACATCCAGTGGTTGACTACCTGCCTTATTCTGTCTAAAGAGAAGTTTCCTTTAGCGGCGCACCAATCATACTGTACCATTTCCAGATTACCGCACGTTGCGCCAGCCATTTTCTCTCTCTCTGCCCTGAAATGATGTAAGATAAGGACGTCTTTCAATTTCCAGGGTCTTATGGCGTAATAGCGTAGCAGCGCCACTGCCATTTTCTTGCGCAACCTGGACTGATCATACAAGGTGCCATCAACATCAAAAATGATGGTGGTAATTTTATTTAAATCAATGGTAGAATTACTTTGCATATCAAATAAGCTTATGAATCACATTTTTTTGTTTTACATCCCGTTTTTGGAAAATAGGCCCAAAATGGGAATTGCAGTTGGTGTCTAAAGTAGGTGCATCATTCCTCTTTGATGGCTTACGAAAACTGCAGGACGTATTTGGTAGGATCTTACGTAATGAATGGCCTTGTAAATTCCTTCTGTTCCATACAGTATGCCTCCTTTGTAAATGTATATACTTTCTTGTGGGAATAATAATGTTAACTTTATGAATAAAATAAAAGTTATATAAAATACAATTATACTGGTATTATTGTTGAGTAGTGTTAAATGTTTTGGGCAAAGATTCAGCCAATTGAAAGCATAGATTGCTTTTATGGCCCATTTTCCAAAAATATGGCGTAAACCATTCAAGCCAGAAATGAGGCGAAATGCCTGAGGAGAGGGGTTGATAACTTATAAGATAGTAAGTCAGAATTAATACTGCTTTCAAGAAAAACGCGACTCAATCAGATAAACTAATCAGATTACGTATGACTCTGCCATCCCCTAGCGCTCCCGTGCTCGCCCCTGAAGAGGAGCTGGTTCTTCCGTTAACCGGGCGCCGTAGTGCTGCCGAGCGGCTTATTCCTTTTTTTACTTCCCTGGTCGTTACAGCCGGTATATTGATAAGAATCTTCCACTTCTCTGATAACCGATCTCTGTGGCGGGATGAGCTCTACCTGGGCATTAGCCTCATCAAAATGAGCTTCTGGGAGCTGGCCACCCAGCCTTTGGCCTATGAACAAAAGGCACCCTTGGGTTTTCTGTGGGCGGAACGCCTGGCAGTAGAGGTCCTGGGCAAAGGGGAGATGGCCCTTCGGCTGTTCCCTTTGCTGTGCGGCATTGCGGCTTTGTTCGCGTTTGTGCCGGTGGCCCGGTACTTCCTCAAACCTTGGGCGGCTATGTTGGCGGTGGCGCTGTTGGCCCTGGCTTCGCCGGTTGTGTATCATTCAGTGGAAGCCAAGCAGTACAGTACTGAGTTGCTGGCTTCGGTTCTGGCGCTGCTCTTATACGTACGCTTTCACCAAAAGCACAGTCTGAAGGCCTTGTTCGTGTGGGGATTGGCTGGTGCGTTACTGCTCTGGTTTTCTTACTCCGTTATCTTCGTACTGGCCGGGATAGGGATGGCTGTGACCCTGAAAATGCTTCGTCAGGAAGGCTGGAAAGCTCCCCTCCGGTACGTTCCCGCCTTTGGCTTATGGGTATGCAGCTTTGCGGTGACTTATGTGCTGTTCCTGGGCCGCTACCAGGATTCACAGTGGCTTACGGTTTTCTTTGAGAAATATTGCCAGGCTTATCTGCCGGTATCTTTTTCCCCAACGGCCTTGCCTAAATGGCTTTTCATGAAAGCCAATGAAATAGTGAAGAATCCGCTGGGGCAGACCTTTAAATTCGCGGTGGCTTCTCCGGCCGCTTTTATTGTTGTTCGCTTTTTCCCGTTGGCTTTGCTGGGTGCGGGCATGTTACTTTTTGCCAGGAAAAGTTTTTCTAAGTTCAGTGTTTTGGTGTTTCCGCTTTTGCTGGCGCTTTTGGCTTCCAGTCTCAAGCAGTATCCCTTTTATGAGCGCCTAGTCCTGTTTCTGGCACCCATGTTCATCATGTTCATCTGTTACGCTGCCCAGGAGATCCTGGCCCTCTTATCGGGGAGAACCGCGGTAAAGCTTCTGTTGGCCACATTGCTCCTTGCTCCGCCCATGTACAATGCCGTAAGGGAAATAACCAACCCAGACTATTTCCTTAACAAGGAAAAAGGCCGGGAGGCGCTCTTGTATATCAATGACCAATTCAAGCAGGGTGATGCAGTGTACGTCTACTGGAATATGTGGCATGTGTATGACTACTACAAAGAGGCCTACAACCTTAAATTCACAGCCTTGAAAGGGGAGGACCTGAAAACAGTATCTGAAGACGAGGACACGTACCTCCGGAAACTATCGCCAGGCATCAGCCAGGTTAAGGGACACAACCGCTTGTGGTACCTGTACGACTCTTATCTAAGGGTGAATATTGGGGGCTTTGTAGAACAGCCTGCCTGGTATTTCCACAAAGACTACCTTCCCGGGCAAACCCCCAAGGCGGCATTCTTCAATCTAGGCAAGGAAAGAGAGGAGAAGTTTATGGAAAAAGACGCAGTGGTCTTATCTTATCAACTGACCCCTTGAGTTTGTAATAGCCTGTTAAAAGGCTATTTTCTGAAATGGGCTAAAAAGTGCGGGACTTGATGACTTTTAAACACGACTGCTAAACTCAAAATCGGAAGGCCTTACATCTTGTAACAATAGGTGTAAGGCCTTCCGATTTGCAGGGATAATGGAAGAAAACCAGGGTTGAGGAAAAGCGACTTACCTGATCATTAGAGCCAAAGCCGAACTGAAATTACAAAGTCTATGGTAGCCAATGGGGCAGGTTCCAGGCTTATCTATAGGAGGACCTAACTGTATTCCTCTTATTTCTGGAAAAACGGCTCATAATCGGCTGCAATGGTTTTGTGCCTGAGCAAGAGATTAGATCAGTTCTAGGCAGCGGGGCCAGTGAGTAAACTTAGCTTAGCTCTTCCCATCTTGGGAAAGCTAAATGAGATTATGCTTTAACTCCTGTGGTAGAAAAGCCGATTCACCCTTCGTGGTTGTCTTCAGCCTGAGATTTTCATTTTTGAACTGCAGCAACCGATGGAAGTTCTTCCGCACCTTGAAATATTTCCGGTAGCCCAGCAACCTGGTTTTGTAGCCTAGAAGAAGAAGGCTGTTGATTTTGGCCTCGTCAGAGGCAGGATCAAGGGCGCCGTGCTTCACTACCAGCCTAAGAAGCTCCTGAACATAGTATAGAAATCCTTTCAGGAACCGGTAGTTGAAAGCCAGCTCAGACCGGCTTCCCTGGTTTACCAGGATATTGTAGGCATCCAGAACCTCAAAGCAAGCCGAGCTTTCCTTAAGGTACCTAAGGTAATAGCCCCAGGTTTGTCGCTCCTTTTTCATGAAATGCTTAAAGGTGAGCCGCTCATCATACCAGATGTCGTAACCCAGAAGGGCCAGGGCATAGCAGATCTCATAGTCCCCGCCAGAGCTCAAAGCCGAGGCCAGTCTGTCGGTTAGAATGGGTTGGTACCCGATGCGGAAAAGATGGTCATAAGCCGATTTTCTGAGGACACAACCCGCCCCGTAAACCGTGTTCTTGGCCACTTTCCCAGACTCAGGGGCCTGGTGCCCGTTGGCAAACAGCCGGACCTGCGTCGCAAAGTAGGGTGGTTCCTCCTCATAGACCAAGTCGCCGTACCCGCCCAATACCCCGATTTTGGGATTCTGTTCCATCAGATCAAAGGCCAGGGTCACGTAATCTGGGCTGAGCCAATTATCGTCATCGCAGAGGAGAATGTACTCAAATTGCGCGTGCGTATACCCCAGCTCCCGGGCAAAGGTCAGGCCGGGTTTAGGTTGGTGCAGTAACGAGAAACGGACCGGAACGTCATATTTCTCCCATTCCTCGCGCACTACCGCCGAGGTAGCGTCTGTGGAAGCGTTGTCCACGATGATGACCTCCCAGGGCACATCCGGCCGGACCTGCTGCTGGGCAATATGGCGCAGGGTTTCAGGCAGAAGCTTTTCGCCATTGTATGTGCAGATGACAATAGAAACGCCGGCTTTCATGTAATATTAAAGGTCATTTTAAAGTAAACTTTAGCAGTGCCCCAAAGAAGCTGCGGATCAAAATGCATGCCCCAGGCATACCTGATCTGGGCTTTCACTCCCTCCTTGCTCTGCACCGAATGCCACACCTGGTTAGCCACCCTTATACCGTAATGGGCATAGAATTTCTTTGATTTCTGGAGAACTTCCTTTCTGTGTTCGGGGGGGAGTAGGTCCTGGATCATCGCCATCACTTTAAGCATGTCCTGGGAGTTCTGGCCCGTCAGGAACGTGTTGCTGGAGATGGAACTGAGGTGTTTGCGGTAATCAGCCAGGATGTCGGGGGTGTAGGCTATTGGGAAGTGTTTGGCAATCCTTACCCACATTTCCCAATCCTCGCCGTAGGTTAAGCCATAGAAACTGCCCAGCCTCTCGTAGACCTCACGTTTTACCACGGTGGCCGCGTACTGCGAAGGGTTTCTAACGGCTACCCTGGTCAGCCAATCCTTAAGGATTCCGTCTTCTTCCATTTCAAGGGTCTGCTCATAAAGCCAGCGGCCCTTTTCATCCACGTACCGGAAGCGACAGAGAGCAGCCCCTGCTTGTGGGTATTTCTGGAACAGGGATCCCATTTTCTGGTAAAAACCTGGGAGAACCCGGTCATCTCCATGCAAAATATGTACCAGAGTTCCTGTAGCGCGGTTGATACATGTCTCAAAATTGCGAAGGCTCCCTACGTTCTCCGGCTGCCTGAAATACTTGATTCTGCCCTTCCCAAGCCTTAGCACCAGATCCTCTATCTGGGCATCGGAGCTGGCATCATCAATTACTTCTATCTGCATCTCCTGCTCCGGCATTGCCTGGTTTATCACACTTTCCAGGGTCTCGGGTAGGTAGGCCGCACAGTTATATACCGGAATCATCACCGACCACAAAGGTCTCGCTCCCCTGGTGGAAACCGGCGGTATAACAGGTGGCGATGATGGAATTCTTGGAAGCACGGCTTGCGTTTGAAGTATAAAAGCAGTTATATAATCAAAAAGGTCTATTCCGTAGATCTTGGATAAAGCAGAAAGGCGTTTTGCCCTTGTTTTCTCAAAACGGGCCAAAAACCCACCTGACTTTGCAGCAATCAGTTTTCAGTCATTTCATTTTTTAGCACCTATTACATGTAGTCTTTGCCAAGGTATAAACGACAACAAGCCAGGCCTGTCTTTGAACTGGAGGAAAGGCTTTTCTACAAAACGCCAGCTGGCATAAGCCGCTAAAACCGTGGTGGCCAGGGAAAGGAGAAATAAGCTGAACAAACTCAATTCCCTTCCAATGAATAGCATATACAATTGCTGGACTGGCCAGGCATACAGGTATATTCCGTAGGAAAAATCCCCGTGTTTGGTGAATCTCTGGAAGTTGAAACCAGGGAAGTAGGCCAGGTAGAAAATGAGGTACGTTAAGGCAAAAGGAGCCACCAGGTTGAAGCCTTTAAACCAAACGCATGAAATCACCAGACCCAAAATAGATAGCGCCACCAAACCAAAGCTTCTTGCTATCTTCTCCCTAAACAAATAAATGCAGGCACCCGCCAGAAAGAAGGCAAAGAACCGGGGCATGTAGAGCGGATGGCTGATGATTTTGCCCTGATAGCTTTCCCAGAGGAATATCCGCGCGAAATCTTGCAGGGCCAGCACCAGGTAAGCCAAGGCGAACAAAGCCAAAGCCACCCACCTTTTCTTGAAAATTCCCGCATACGCGAAAAGCGGCACCGCTAAATAGCAGATGAACTCATACTGGATGGTCCACAAAGATTCATTTATCTGGTTGGGTAGCGGGGAGGTCATAAAGCACCTGATAGCAAAAGGCGCTTGCATGGTGAAAAGGTTTAGCAGGAAAAGCTTCTTTCTGATGGAGTGGAAATACAGGAGTAAGTTCCCTTGGGGGTGGTCAACGTCAAAGGTGCCCAAGGGGCCTAAAAGGAGCATGCTGATGATGAAAGCCACGAAGAACCCCGGGTATATTCTGAGCACCCTTTTCTTCAGATAAGCCCAAAATGAATAACTGTGCTTATAGCTATGGATGATAAGAAAGCCACTGATGATAAAAAAGCCATTTACCGCCACACTGCCTAAATCAATCTGGTTCCTGGAGAAAATCATGAATGGTTCTGTGTCAATGCCTTTCCCGTAATAGATAACAAACCAGTGACTGAAGATCACCGTGACGGCAAGCAGGCATCTGAGTAAATCAAAGTTGTTTACTTTGAGGTCCGGACCGATTAACAATTTATTTTCCAAGGTGTCTGTTTTTTACTGGTTCCTAAAGCTTCCTGGCCTTTGGCCTTGCTGCAGAACCATGCTGAAGTTTAAGGCATGATTTTATTAAAAGGCAGCCAAAACGATCCTCTGGGCCTGCTGGCTTTGCTATGCTTTAGAAACCAGGACCAGGTCTTTATTTTGAATGACAATGAAGGTTAGAGGTGGTGCGGTTGCGTTTTTGGGTTATCCTTCCTTTTCAAATCCATGCATTCGCGTGGCCGTGGCACCGTGAACTAAGGAAACCTTTGTTTTGCCCAAGTGCGGCAGATTATCCTCAGAGGTTGATAGTATAGATTGTATAGTTACCTATAAATAGGCGTTTAGAACTTCTTTGTTTTTGTTTGTATAAAACTCCTGAAAAATTGCAAGGTTTAAGCCTTGGTTTAAAAATAACGATGATTATTTAATTTTAACAATAAAAAATTATAAAATTATGGCTTATGGCTAAGAAGTTTAGAGGAAATTAGCTGCTTCAACATCCTCATCTTTCCAAGGCTAAGGAGAAACAAGACTGCTTTGTGCCTGGGAAGTTGCCTTACCAAAGCTGAAACAATAAACCTTTCTTTGTAATAAGCTGCCTCCGCTATGGCCTTTGGGTCAGCGTTGATGTTCTCTTTGGCCAAAATCTTTTGGTTAAGAAAGCGTAGTTCTTTGATGCATTGGTACAGGCTGCTTACCCTTTGTTCCTGCAACAGAGAAGTAAAGTCATGTTGGAGGCACTCCAGGTATTTATCCGGGAGGGTATAATCTTCGCCGGCATAGTACCTGAAATTTCTGAGGAGCTGTTCTTTTTGCGCCTGGTCGTATTCCTGCTTCTTCAGAACCTGGTGCAGGCTTTGGTTGGTAATGCGGTAATCAAGTAAGGCCTCGGGCAGGTTGTGAATCTTATGGTTTCTGGCCAGTTGCCAGAATAGCTCAAAGTCTTCTGAGTAAGCCGCCGTGTACATGCCCACTTTCTGAACGGCGCCCTTCCGGTACATCACCGTGGGGTGATAGATCCAGCAGACAAAGTTGAGGTTGTAGTAGAAGTATCGGCTGTCAAACTGATCCTGCCGCAGGAATTCCCCGGTCTCAGACACCACCCTCACCAAAGAGGAAACCATGGCACAGTCTGGGTTGGCTTGCATGTAGGCGTACTGTTTCTCAAGCCGGGTAGGGTGACAGATATCATCAGCGTCCATGCGCGCGATCAGTTCCGTTCTGGCCAGTGTGATTCCTTTGTTCAGGGTAGGGGAAATGCCCAGGTTCCGCTCGTTGTGCAGGAACCTGATCCTGGGATCGGCATAAGATCGGATGATTTCCTGGCTTTTGTCAGATGAGCCGTCATCAATGATCAGGAATTCAAAATCCTGGAAGGTCTGGTCCAGGATGCTTTCAATGGCCTGTGCCAGGAACCTTTCAGAATTAAACACGGGCATTAAAACAGTGAGCGCAGACATAGTGAGGGCGGTTATCAGATCTATGCTTTACAATCTGCTCAGCTTTCTGAGAAGCTTACTGGAGAGTAAATGCAAGCGGGGGTATTTATAAGGGAACAATGCCCTCTGCAAAAGCGAGTGGGTGGTTTTGTCTGTGATATTTTCTTTCTGGAGGTATTCCTGCAGCCACAGCAGGAAGTAATTGCGCACGGCGTGGTACTTGCCGTCGGCATGCACACTGGAGACAATGGATTCGGGGCGTTGCCGGTACAGGTTATTGCAGGCCGAGGAGACATACACCTTCTCGCTCAGGTATAACTTGCTCAGAAAAGCCTGGTCTTCATACAGCCCGAATTCCTTTCTGAAGGAGTCTTCAAAACCACCCAGTTTCTGGAAGGCAGCTTTCTCTATGATCAGGCCAGACGGCACGGGCGCAGCCCCGGTACCCAGTGGGTATAGGTGTTCCATTAATTTAGGAGCCGGGTACACCTGGCCCTGCGGGGCACCAACTAAAATGGTGATGTTCTCTTTTTGCGGGTCCGCCCAATCATACCAATAGACAGAGCCTTCGGCCACCATGGCTACCTCTGGGTGCTGCCGGAAGATGGCTACCTGATTTGCCAGTTTACCCGGTAACCACACGTCATCGGCGTCTAAGATGGCTATGTATTGGCCTTGGGCTTTATCCAGCCCGAAGTTCCTGCTCGCGCTCAGTCCTTTGTTTTCGTGGCCTTCGTGCTCAAGGTAAAAGACCTTATCTGGGTAACGGCTGGCGAAATCTTTGGCAATGCCGGTGCTACGGTCCGTGGAGCCATCGTCTACCAGGAGCAGTTCCCAATGGGCATATTCCTGCCGAAGCACGCTTTCTATGGCCTGGGGCAGAAAACGTTCCTCGTTTAAAAAGGCGATGATAACAGAAACCAAGGGCAAGGAAGCGGTACTCATGTGAATAAGTTCATTATTGGAATTACCATGGATGAAAGGTGGAACTCAACTCCTGGAAAGGCAGATTCTTCACCTGGTATCTACCCAGCCGGTACCGGTTAGCCTGTTTCTGAATGCGGTTCTCCTCGGTGGTAAAGGCAGCTTTGAATTTGAGGCTTGCCACCGAGGAGAGGGTTTCCTCATTGTAATTGCCATAGGGGTAAGCCAACAAATTCACATCCTGCCCGGTTACTTCCCGAAGAAAGGTGCGGTTCTGCGTTAGTTCCCGCCTCTGGTAATCTGCCGTGTGGAATGCCAGGGCCGGGTGCGACACCGTGTGGGCTCCTATGGTAAAAAGATTGCTTTTCCCCAGGTCCTTTAGTTGCTCCAGCGTCATGCTTTTGAGCTCCGGCTTGGTCTCCCCGGTAAAGCCTGCCCATTCCCTTATCCGCTGCATTTGTTCCTGCTGTTGTCCATAGGTAAGAGGTTTCAGTTGTTGCCAAAGCTTGAAAAACAAACTGGCCCGCAAGGTGGGGGGCTCTTCTTCACAGGCTTTCCAAGAGGTGTGCTTATGACCTAAAGAATTGGTGAGCAACTGCTCTTCCTTTAGGTCAACTTGGGCCCGGCCCTCTAAAGTGAAAGTCTGGGGCAAGCGCTCCGTGAACAAGATCAGTTGCTCCAGTTCATCCCACCAGAAGGGCGTTTCCTGCCCGATATTCCCGGAAGAGACAAAAAACGTGGCGGGCAGTCCGTACTTCTCCAGCAGGGGTTTGGCTTGCAGGTAGTTGTCGGCGTATCCATCGTCAAAAGTGATGGCAATGCTGTTCCTCTTTATTTTGTTCATGGCCAATCCGTCCACCATTTCCTGCAGCGGAATGACGTGGTGATTCGCTTTCAGGTATTGGAGTTGCTGCTCAAAGTTGGTGGGGCTCACGGCTATTTCCCAGATATCTGCCTCCGGATCACAGATACGGTGGTACATTAAGACTGCCGCCTTGGGTGCCAGATACCTGTGAACCGCTGAAACCAACCTTCTCATTACTCAACCGCTGCTTTGGTGGCCTTTACCGTGATAATGACCTGAAAATGGGGATCGTGGTGGTCTAACTGATGCTTGGGTACTTCGGGTAGGCCCATGCCGTACAGAAAGGCGGTGGCCACGTAAACATTGCCGTACGTATTCACTTGTATTTCTCCTTTAGGAAAGGCTTCGGCCATGAGGCGGGTCATGGCCTTGTCAGTGAAGGACCAATACCAGATGTCTTTCCACTCGCCGTGGTCAATAGGTGTGATGCCGGGAACGGTCAAAAGTAAAGTGCCGCCGGGTTTTAAGATGCGGTGGATGGTTTGGAGCGCTCCCTTGAAGTCATAGATCAGGTGCAGGGTCTGCGTCAGGACAATACAGTCAAAGGTATTGTCAGGCAGTTGCGGGGCATTGCTGATGTCGCCGATGAAGGTAGCCTTGGGGTTGGTTTCATCTATGTGCAGGACGTCGGCTTGGGTCACCTTGGCGCCGCCAAAGCCCAAAGTATACTCATTGTCGCCAATCTCCAGGGCTCGGCCTTTGATCACGCCGGCTTCGGCGCGCAGAAAGTTTTCTATGTAATAGCGGTCCACGGGGCCCCCACGGTCATAGCCAAACTGGGTGCTGAAAGGCCTTACCTGCCCAAAGTCGCCGGGTACCACCTTGTTCACTTCGGGGATGTAGTTTTTCAGGAACCCGTTTCTCTGCAAGAATCTTAGGCCGAACGCAGGGGTATACTTTTTAATCTGTGATTTCATGACACTAAACTTTTAACTATAAACTTCAGCAATAGAATGGGCCTATATTGGAGCAGGGTTCGGGTGGCCTTCACGGAAGCAGGGGCTTTTCCCGTGATCAGGTTTTTGTAAAGCTCATCGCAGTAATATTCTTTCCAGATCTCATGCCCTCTGCTAAAGGCCTCTTTTTCCTGGGCGGTCTTCAAACAGGTTTGCTGCCGGTCCAGGACTTCCAAAGTAGTGGAAAGCATGCCCGGAATGTTGCCCGACATGTTTGTGGTATGGAGCCGGTAAGCCGCTATTTTGCCGGGATGGTGCAGGACCGGATGTTTTCTGGCAATGCGGAGGTACAGGTCATAATCTTCGCAGCGTTTGAGCGCAGGGTCATACGTCATCTCCTCAAAAACCCACCGGCGGTACATGACTGTGGCGTGCATGCCTATGTAATTGCCCTGTAACAGATGCAGGTAATGGTCTGCGGCAATTGGAGTAACCTCTTCTTTTGTGATTCCTTCTTCCTCAAACACCTTGTCGTGCCCCCCGGAAACAAAGGCCAGTTTATGGTCCTGCTTCAGCAGACGCACGTTCATCTCCAGGGCACCGGGCAAAAGCCAGTCATCGGCATCCAGGAACACCAGGAACTCTCCATGACTATGTTTGATTCCGGTATTCCGGGCGGAGGACAGGCCCTGATTTTCCTGGTACACATAGATGACACCGGGCAGGGCTTCCGCAACCTGGCGGGTATTGTCTACTGAACCGTCATTCACCACAATAATCTCGGTGGCCGGATACCCTTGCCTCCAGATGCTCTCCACCGCCTCCTGCAGGTATTTGCCATGGTTGAAACAAGGAATCACCACCGACACCAGGGGCATACCAGGCTGCGGCTGTCCTTGGGGGCTGCGCTTGGGCTCTGTCTCAGGTTGAAAGGTAGTTTCCATGTTTTTTGGGTAGGGCAATTTCAGTTATCAGGTCGTGAGTTCTTGTTCCGGTTGCAGTTTAGGGGCAGGTTCTTCGCGTCGGAATTGCGTTTCGGGGTCGTTTTTCCGGTTTTTGAGGTAAAATGCGTATCCTGAAAGAATGCCTGTGATCTCTTCCCACAGGGTTCTGTTCCGGAAGCGAAAGCGAGGGAAGCCCCTGGCCACCAACCTGAGGTAATGTTTGGGATACTGCCTGAACAAACGGTTCCTGTAGTTGGCAGGAGGGTAGTGGTCCTGCTGCACCAGAACCGCCATGGTAAATCCTCGCATATAGGCGAAAATCTGCTTTCTAAGGCTGCGCAGGTCTTTTCTGTGGGCATGGAATACCGCCGCCTTAGGGTAGTAGAGAATACTGTGTTTATGCAGCAGAATCCGGTACCATACCTCCGAGTCCTCACTGCAACCGGAAGCCCCGGCCCCTAACCGCACGTCAAACAAGCCTATTTCTTCAAAGATCTCTTTCCTGAACGCCATATTAGCCCCAGCCCCGATCTCCCAGACCGGAGGACCTAAGGGCAGGTTCTTGTTGAAATAGTTTTCATCAAAAAGGATGTTCACGTATCCCCGGTTAAAACTCCAGCACCGCTCAAAAATGAGCTGGGTTTCTGTCTCGAGCTCGGCCGCCAACACCAGGCCGGCCATGGCGGCTACCTTGTGCTCGGTAAAGGCTTCCCATACCCTGAAAACCCACTCCGGATGCACAATGACATCGTCATCTGTGAAGGCGATGATAGAGTTGGAGGCTTTTTTTACGCCGGTGTTCCTGGCATGGGAAAGCCCCGGCACGGGTTCCTGGAAGTATTTAACACCGGCAAAGGTTTCCACCAGCTTCTCGGTATGGTCGTTCTCCCGTGCATTCTCAATAATGATGATCTCCGCTGGCTGGCAAACCGATTGGCGCAAGTACTCCAGGCATAGTTTCAGAGCTGCTGGTCGGTTACGGGTGCAGATCACTACCGAGACCGGAACCCTGGCGGGAATAACCCGGGAGGTGCTCTCAGAGAATAAAGAACCCATGGCCTTCCTGAACCCTGAGAAATCCCGCAATTGCAGCAATTTCTGAAAATCAGGAATATTTTTCCCCGAGGCATAGAAGTCGACCGCGGGTTTTATAGCATGGCTAAGTTTGAGGTAATACTGCTCTTCAGTGACTTTCTCCTGCGGTTCCACATACAATTCTCCCAAGGCAATGGAGTGCCACCAGAAAACGAGGTAGTTTCCTTGGTTTTTCTGATTCAGCGTTGGCATCTGCAGGAATTCATGCAGGTGAACGTGGGTAATATGATAGGGGCTAAATTCCTTCATAACAAGCTGACCTTACTTTTGGGGCTATACAAGCTCCAGTTCTTTTTGCTCCAATCTGAAAGGAAAGGAGGGACGCACGGCCCCCATCCATTTGCCAAACCACTTGATATCACCCCGGTAGTCTTCAATCTCAAAAGACAGGCACTCTTCATAGTAGAACAGATCAACCGAGGTGTTTTTTACCACGATGAGCGAAATGTAATAGGAGCCATCATTCAGGAAATTGCCCGGAATGGTACACTCGCCTTCCACAAGGCCTTTTTTGCATTGGAAGGAGGGAGAAGGGACATCAAAGATGCATTCGCCGCCATAGGAGAACAGATGCAGCCCTATGCTCAGGTCCTGGTCTTCTACCAGGTTCCAGAACTCAAACTCAACGGTAAGGGGAGTCCGGATGTCAAGCTGGGCATCTGGCTCACTGAACCGGGGTGTGAGCCGGATGCTTCTGAACCGGACGAATTCGTTGCCCGGAGCCTCTACCAGGTTTTCCCAGGTGCGGTGCAGCTGTGATTTCTTGACTCCTTTGATGTAGTTGTTGATAACGGTGGTGGCTTTGCCAGCCTCCATGAGCCTGCCTTTCTGGAGCCAGAGCGCATGGTTGCATAGGTTGCTGACCGCCTGCATGCTGTGGCTCACAAAAAGAATGGTGCGCCCCTCGCTTCTGGACACGTCCTTTACTTTGCCCAGGCATTTCTTCTGAAATTCGGCGTCTCCCACAGACAGCACCTCATCCAGGATGAGGATATCGGGTTCCAGGTGAGCGGCTACCGCGAAAGCCAGGCGTACGTACATGCCCGAGGAGTAGCGTTTCACGGGCGTGTCCAGGAATTTCTCAATGCCGGAGAAGTCTACAATCTCGTCAAACTTGGCGGTTATTTCCTGTTTGGTCATGCCCAGGATATAACCGCTCATGAAGATGTTCTCGCGGCCGGTAAGCTCCTGGTTGAAACCGGTGCCCACCTCCAGAAGACTGCTGATCTTGCCTTTGCCCCGCACCACGCCCTTAGTGGGTTTTACAATGCGGGAAATGATTTTAAGCAGCGTTGACTTGCCCGCCCCGTTGTTACCGATGACGCCCCACACCTCGCCCTGCTTTATCTCAAAGGAGAGGTCCTGCAGAGCCCAAAAAGCCTTCTGGTTCTTGTCCATCGGTTCCTGGTTCTCAGAAAGCTGCGGATAGTAGAAAGGATCATCTTTCTTGAGCACAGACGTATTCCACCACCGCGCCAGATCCTGCCTTAAAGATCCGGAGCCAATGGTGCCCAGCCGGTAAACTTTGGACAACTCCTCTACTTGGATAACTACGTCTCCCATAAGCTTACACTACGTCTATGAGTTTGTCACCCTGCTTGTTGAAAATACCAATGGAGATGACCAAGAGGATTAAAGTAAATGCCAGGCTATATCCCAGGCTCTCCGGAGAGATGACACCTTGCCCAAGCAGGGCCCGCCGGAATAACTCAAAATAGGAGGTGAGCGGATTGAATTGAACAACCCACCGTACATTCTCCGGTACGTAGTTGACCGGATACAGGACTGGCGTAAGAAACATGAGCAGCCGCACCCCAAAAGTCACCAGGTTGATGATGTCGCGGTATTTAGCGGTCACCACTGAGAAAATAAGCCCCAGGGAAAGGCCGGTCAGACCCACCAGAATAATGACCACCGGGATGGTAACCGCCAAAAAACTAGTGGGCAAGGTGTAGTTCTTAAACAAGGCATAAAAGGCCAGCATGGCCAACAGGAGGGTAAACTGAATACCGAACCGGAAAATCTGGGTGCCCATCTGGGAGATAGGAATGATTAACCGGGGAAAGTATACTTTACTGAAGAGCTGGGCATTTTCCCTGAAAATGAAGGAGGTACCCATAAAAGTATCATTGAAGAAATTCCAGAGGACAATACCAGAAAGATAAAACAACACTGGTGGTAAGCTGCCGGTAGAAACCCCTATCAATTTATTGAATACCAGCACATAGGTGCCCAGGGTTAGAATAGGTTGTACCAGCAGCCAGAAGGGGCCCAAGACCGTTTGCTGGTAGTTTAACAGGAAATCTCTCCGAACTAAACTCAGGGATAAATGGCGGTAATGCCATAACTCATGAAGGTTTAACCCCCAATACCGGGTTCGTCCGTTAATCTCCCACTCCCAATGGTTGGTAACCTCCTTACTTTCAAGCATACTTTTAAAGCGTATTGGTAAAGTTATAATATAAAGCTAATAAATTTTATTAGGGAAGGTTGTATTGAACTTTATATTGTTTCAATATACATAATCTAATTGTGTAAACATAATTTTTTGCGGGTTAATCATAGGTGACTTTCAGATTGTCTGATTTAAGAGGCTTAAAGGCCCGCTGGTAAAAGTGTCTATTTTTCCTGAGCTAAAAACTGCCCGCCCCAAGGTTTAGATCTCTACTTCACTTGCCTCTTTCCTTCCAAAGCACAACTTAAATAAAAGTCAATTTTGAGGCTTACCAGATGAACCCTCGATAAGCCCTGAGAAAGGGTACCTGCCTTCCCCTCACTACCGCAGTTGATGACGAAAGCATCTGTTATGGAGAGTAAGTACTTATGTCATTCGAGGAAAGGACGTGTAGTATTCTAAACCAGCTTTGAGTTTGATTTTTGGATGGAGCAGGGCCTTTGCCACAATTAAAGTGGGGCGTAGAATAAACGGAAGGATACAAAGAGGCATGGACACGGCTAACTACAGAGTGCCCTCTTAAGAAGGTTACAGCAAGAGGGTAAAATTTGCAAAAAGTAGGAGAGGATAATCTTGGAGACATCCCTGGTTTACCTGCCAATTCAGAAGAACCGGCCGGAAATGCTATAGGTGGCAAAAACGGCAAGTCTGCGCTGGGTGCGGGTATAACCAAGGACAGGCAGGAAACAATACCCGTTGAGTTTGTTTAGCGGATGTTTTTACGAAATCGTGCTTAAAACAAGCCCACACCTATGGGGTAGAGCCTCCGGGGCAGAGGATTCCCTACTCCAAGACTCAGTTGGGGTATATACAAGATCTTGGCTCTCTTTTGCCCAAAGGTCTCTTTTGCAAAAACGTAAGGCGCACCGTTTAAAAAGCCTGAAGCCGTAAGGGGTTTACTCATCCTGTTGCTCTGACCTGACCACCTTCGCTGATTGGTTTACCTGCAAGTTCATCTTTTGGGTTAGCTCGGCTACCTTCTGCTCCAGTTTCTCGTTTTCCTTCTTTAAGTCTTCTACTAGCTTTCTATGGGCCTGGCGCTGCTTGAGTTCTTCCACGGCAGACTCCATGATATTCTTTAGATTCTCTTTGTCCCAGGGTTTTAAGATATACCGGTAAATCTTGCCACTGTTAATGGCATCCAGAATAGAGGCGGTATCTGAGTGGCCAGTCAGGATGATCTTGATCAGGTCTTTGTCTTCTGGTAGACTCTTCAGAAACTGAACGCCGGTGATTTTAGGCATCCGTTGATCAGTGATAACCAGGGAGATGGGCTCATTGGATAGAATCCTTAATCCTTCCTCACCAGACATAGCCGTGAATACCTTAAAATATTTTCTGAAGGTAGACTTGAATACAACCAGATTGTCTTCTTCATTATCAATGTAAAGGATACTTGGCTTTTCAGCTGCTTCTTCTGAAGGGTGAGTGGTATGGGTAGGAGTGGTGTAATCCATGCCTTTTGTGCTGATTATATTGCGTGTTTGTGTCGTATAGGTTGTACTTTCTCGCGTGCGCTTGATAAGGTCAAAGAGGCTATCCTGCTGCTTTAAGGTTTCATCCCAAGCCCAGGGCCTTTTAAGTTCAGTTTTATTCCAGAAGTGCCTCCCGCCGGTGATCCGCCAATTAGCCTGTAGAAGGTTTTCTAAGCTTTCAGAAAAGACGTTGGGCTTTTTTTTCAGGTAACCTAAAGCCAGGGGCCGGACCATAAAAACTGCCTTTCTGATGTTTAAAACGTATTATCCTTCTTTATTCTTACAGGAATAACTGACAAAATTGAGGAGCCTTAGCCCCTGCTTTCATTATGGCTAATATGGTATACTGATTTTTTATTATATATAAAGGTAGCAGTAAAAAACTTAATGTTGTAATAAACTTGTGCAAAATATTATAAAATTTATTCAATTATATAAATAAAGCTGATCATTTTTAATCATTTGCCAGCATCTGGAGAGAAGAAAACCCATTCCTGGGCCAAACCGCTTAGCTATAACTGAATAGTTGCCACATGGTTTAGGAGTCTTTTATAAAGATAGCAGGTCTTGTGAAAGTGAGTCGTAGGTTGATAGATAGACCATCCTCCTCTTCCAGGTTAGAAGTACGTGGAAAGGTCCTGCGCAATTAAAAGCGCTTTACCTAAATTTTTGCCTTTTTTCAGAAAATAAGCCCTGAAACAAAGATTTTTAATTCTGTAAGAATTTGATTTGAAGTGAGTTGGTGGCTGAGTTATGGCCCGGAAAAAAGGGTTGCTTATTTATGGCATGTGGTTTGAATAAGAGGAAGAAACCTAGCCTTGCAAGCCAAGGCTTAGGTAAAAGAAGAAAACCCATTAAAAGAGAAGAGAGATGAAAAAGATATTTGTGATGCTTTCCCTGGGATTACTGGTAACCGGAACCACCTTTGCACAGGAAAAAACCAGCCAAGAGAGAAAGCCCAAAACTGAGCGGGCGGGCAAAGACGGCGTGAAAAAACAAACCAGAACTCCGGAGGAAAAAGCCGCCCAGAAAGCCCAGAAGCTGACGGAGAAATACAGCCTCACCCAAGCCCAGCAAACCAGATTGCAGGCGCTGTTCCTGAGACAGGCAACAGAAACCTCAGCTCTCAAAGCCCAAAGCCGCGCTGCCGAAGGTGCCAAACCACAGGAGCGGGAAGCTTATAAAGCCCGAAAGGCACAGTATGAGGCTGAGCTGAAAAGCATTCTGACCCCAGAGCAGTATGCCCAATATCAAGCAGACCGCAAGGAAAAGGCTAGTCACCAGGATGGTAAATCTGGTAAGAAAGCTCAGCACTTAAAGACCAAAGAGCAAAAGAAAGTGTGGAACAGCTAAGGGTTCTGCTTAACTAAAGGAGACCCGTAACCCGGGTCTCTTTTTTTGTGCCCTTTCTGAAAGGAAGGAACCCAAGAACCCACACCAACGCTCTGGCCACTTACACTTTCAAACCATTTTAGGGTTGTTTTATAGAAATCAGGGCAAAAAAAGGGGTTGCTTTAAATTGAATTCCTGATCAATCAGCCGGTTACCATTCTTGCTTCTTCTCCGCCGTGCGGGCTCTCAGGCGCTGGGTCATGACGGGCGAAACGCCGCGCAGCAAATGCACAGTAGTGCCCTGCTCCCGTGCGAACCTGGTTTCTATGGTCCCAATCCGGGTGACGGAGTTGAAGAACTGTTTTTCCTCCTCCTGCAGAGGCTCCTCTCCGGCGTTTTTGATGAGAATGATGTTCTGGATGTCCATCTCCATGGGGTACCAGTACACGTAATCGGCGTTGAAAGAAACGGCCGAAGGCAGGGTTTTGCTTCCGTAGAAATTGAGGGCGCCGGCTTGCCCGTAGTTATCGCAGATCAGGAGCGTGTGGGGTTTATCAGCCTCAGGGATTTGCTGGTAGGCCTGCTGCACTTTTTGGGTGAGTTCCTGCCAGCCCAGCATATCCGCGAAATCCTGGGGGAGCGGGTGGTCTTTGCCGTCTTCCCATTTCAGGAGGTTGAATTTCTTGAATTTGGCGGCTTTGGCCTGGATCTCGGCCGGGGAAAGGAGCGGGAAAACCACGTTTACCAACGGCAGAAATAAACCAATGTTCAACAGAATCCACAAGGGGCGGAGGTAACGTTTCCAACCCGTCTTGAACAGGTGTTCCCAGTACACGCTGCCAAACGCCAGCAGCACCGGGTACAGCCCCAGGGTATAATAGCTTTTCGCCCGCAGGTAAGTGAACACGGCCATGGTGATCAGGTAGCCCAAGCCTATAAACCGGTACTCCTTAAAAGGCGCGTATACCGCAAAAGCCACCAGCGCCCCGATGATGAGGTACACGGACCCGAAGAAGAACAGTAATTGGTCTAGCCAGAAATCAGCGGGGTTCACATTCACCAGTTGGGTGGCCTGCAGTTCCTCCATGTGGTGGATGACCGGGAGCCCGTGTGATAACTGCCAGACCACGTTAGGTGACACCAACAAGGCCGCCAGCAAAACCGCCAGGTAGAAGTATCGGTTCAGGAAAATCCGGCCGTGCCCGGTGAGCAGCAAGGCCGGCAGCAACCCGATGAGCAGGAACAGGATGTTGTATTTGTTAAGAAAACCTAAGGCCACCACCAGGCCCAGGTAAAGCAAATTCCTCCCGTTTTGCGTCTTCAGGTAGCGGATAAGGAAGTAGTAGGTGAGGGTCCAGCTCAGGATGTCAAAAGAGTTAGGCTGGAAAAGCATGTTCACGCGCAGGAGCGCCGAGACCAGTACCGCCATGCCGGCCAGGACTTTGGCGTAAAGCCCGCCGCCCAGCTCCTCCACCATCTTCCAGGTTACCAGCAGCGTCAACGCCCCGAACAGCGCCGGAAAAAATCTTACCCAGAATACTGAGTTCCCCAGCAGTTTAATAACCCAGGCCACCCAGGAAGTAAACGGCGGCACCGACAGGTAACCGGGAGCCAGATGGTTTGCCTGGTCCAGGTGCAGGTACTCGTCCCGGTGCAAGTCATACGCCGGGTCAACCAGCACATAGTGCAGCAGGATCTTAAGGAAAATCAGGAGACCTAAAAAAAGCAGATCGGGGTTTCTGGTAAGAGATGGGCGCATTGCTGGTCTTCTGGATTGCGCCTCAAAGTAAAGATTTTACCTGAAAAAATATCATGCCCTGGAGGCTTCCTCGTTGTAGTAGAAAGGCACCTTCTGCTCCCTGAGCTTTTATCAGTCCCATATTCTTTTCTTTAATACGGTGAAAACGTTTACAATCCGATTCTGCACACCGACCCCTAAACACTCGGTTCTTGATATTCTTGTCAGGAAACGAACTGAAAGATGAGGAGCAGCAGTAAAATGAGGGCCGCGATGATGATGTGTGGGATATAGGTGATGTTGCCTTCGTAAGCGAGCCGCGCCACTGTGTCACGCTCGTTGTCTTCCTCTTCCAGGGCATGGTTTACTTTGGCCTCGGCCTGCCGCAGGTACAGCCAATTGCCCAGGAAACCCACCAGCAGACTCCAAAACAAGGTGGAGAGATTGTTCAGCAGTTTGGCGTTACCGTCAGAGATTTTGTAGTACTCAATGGCCATGCCCAGCAGGTAAGACTCCAGGGTGAGGGCTATGATCACCATTATACCCGCTACGTACAGCTTGCGGTAGAGCATCCAGAATATCCCGAAGAAAAAGGCCCCAATATTGAAGGTGATTTTGGTGCCGGCCCGGTACTGCGCCAGTTTGCGGAGGTAATAGTCGGCGTCAACCCCGAAGTAAGCGCGGTAATAGGCTTCCTGGTGATCGGTCTCTGGAGATTCAGGGGATTCTGGAGAGGGTAACATAGGGGTTGTTTCAAGTGACTCGGTAGGCAATGCACTGTAAAGGTACAAGAAAGACCTGGCTTCTTTAGCCTGATCCAGCTTAACGGTTACCCGGTAATACAACCACCATGGAGCGTGCCGGTTGGGTTATAAATCTTTGATAAAGCCTGGCTTTTCTGTTTCTGCGGTGTTTCCGAGAAAACGGCTGTAAAATGTCTGGTGCGTGGCAGCATAGTTTCGTATGACAGTACAGACAGGGCGGCAAGAATAAGGAAGCTTAATTTAAGCTTTGGAGAGGGGAAACCAGTTGCTTTCTGGTTATGTGCGTAGAAGGTTGCGGATGAAGTCTTTTGCTGTGGAACAAACCGCTAAAAATAGGTCGAATAGGAAGAAGTACCTTGTAGGAGGCGCCTCGGTGCTGCTGGTGGTTATGGTGCTGCTGCTGGTGGTATCTCATAACCTCAACTCCTGGGCCGAGGAGAAGCTGCAGAAGCAGATCACTACCCAATCTAAAGGGCTGTATTCCCTGCAACTGGCCAAGCTGGAGGTGTCGCTGCTGGCGGGATCTGCCCGGTTGGATTCCCTGCGCCTGGTTCCGCACGAGGCCGTCTGGAAACAGCTGCAAAAGTCTTCCCCAGCCCAGGCTCCGGCCAGCATCTCAGACCTCACCGCCCATCGGGTGCAGGTGCAGGGCATCAGTTACATAAAACTATTGTTTGGCGGGGCATTCAGCCTGAGCTCAATCCAGCTGGACCAACCGCAGTGGGTTTTGCGGCAAATGAAAGAAGACACCACCTCGCAGCCGCTGCACGAGACGGTGGGTGAGCAGTTCCGGAAGATGGGCATAAACGAGATCAGGGTCAAAGACGGGGCGTTCCGGTTCAAAAACAAACCTGGCAGCCAGGCCGAGCTTCTCTCCGTGTCTGGGGTGGAGTTGGAGGCCGAGGGTATCAAGCTGGACAGCGCCGCTTTCCAGGATACCGCCCGCGCGTTCTACAGCAAAAAAATCATAGCCAAGGTGAAAGAGGCCTCGTTTTGGCTGCCCAACGGAAACTACAAACTCAAAGTCGGTCCCCTGCAGGCCTCTACCCAAAAGCGGGAATTTACTTTAACCCGCTTGCAGCTCATCCCTTTGGCCAGCGCCGCCCAGATGTCCAGAAAAGCCGGGGCGGCCGTGACCAGGTTCAACGTGCAGGTACCGGAGTTGAGGTTGAGTAACGTAGACTTCGGGACTTTATCGCGGAACTCCAACGTGTACATCGGGTCTCTGGTAGCTTATAAGCCTCAGGTGAATGCCTACAAAGACGGGAAGAACTATCCAGCCAAAGGCTCGGGCCTCATGCCCCATGACCTGGTGCAGAAACTTACCTTCGGGGTGAATATCCGTACGGCCAAAGTGCGTGACATGTACGTGCGCTACGAGGAACTGGCCGAGAAAGCCTTCAAAACCGGCTATGTCACGGGCAGCAACATAGACCTCACGCTCACCAACCTCACCAATGACAAAAACCTCATCTCTAAGAAGCACCCGGCGGTGTTGAAGGGCAGCGGGTTGCTTATGGGCAAGGCCCCCATGCAGGCCACCATACGGCTGGCTTTGCTGGACCCCAACGGCTACCATTCCATGGAGGGCACCATTGGGAAGGGTTATCCGGCCATCCTGAATCCAATGATGGAACCCAGTATGTTTGTGCGCGTGAAAAGCGGAGTTCTGCAGCGGGGCACGTTCAAGGTAGAACTAACCAAAACCTCGGCGCAAGGTTCCATGCAACTGCAGTACGATGACTTCAAGATTGACCTCCTAAGCAAGAAAGAGGAAAAGAAGAAGCAGGGCCTGGGGAATAAACTGAAATCGCTGGTGGCCAACACGGTGGTCTTGAAATCAGAGAGTGAGGAAGACGGCAAAGCCCCGCGCGAGGGCAAGATCCAAGTCAAACGCCGCAGCGAGCGCTCTTTTCTCACCTACTGGAAAGACTGTCTGGCCAACGGTGTGCTCTCCATCATAGGGGCACCAATGTAGCAGAGGTGAATCAGATATTAAAGGCACATATTAAAGGCACAAAAAAATCGGCCCCTTACAGTTTTACCTGCAAAGGGCCGATTGGTATTCAGCTAGAAGAAGGCCTTTGTTTTTGCCTTCTTTTGATGAAAATGGCTTACAAACTCACCGGAGTCAGACCACGCTTCTTGAGCAAAGGCTGAATGCTGGGCTCAGCGCCTCTGAACTTCTTGTAGAGTTCCATAGGATCGGCGGTGCCGCCTTTCTCCAGAATGTTCTTTCTGAAGGACTGGGCTTTCTCTTTGTTGAACAGACCATTTTCCTTGAAGACCTGAAAGGCATCGGTGTCCAATACGCCAGACCAGATGTAGCTGTAGTAGCCCGCTGAGTATCCGCCGGAGAAGATGTGGCTGAAGTAGGTGCTTCTGTAACGCGGAATGATCTGCTCAGGCAAGCCCACTTTGCTCATAGAGGACTTCTCAAACTGGTTGATGTCGCCCTCAAGGTTCTGGGTTTGGGTATGGTAAGCCAAGTCCAGCAAAGAGGCCGCCAAATACTCGGTGGTCTCGAAGCCTTGGTTGAAGGTGCCGGCTTTCTTCATTTTCTGGATCAGCTCATTGGAGATCAGCTGTCCGGTTTTGTAGTGCGTGCCGTACATTTTCAGGACCTCAGGCTCGGCGGCCCAGTTCTCCATGATCTGCGAAGGCAGTTCCACGAAGTCGCGCGGTACTGAGGTGCCGGCCATGCTCTCGTAGGTCACGTTAGACAACAGACCGTGCAGGGCGTGCCCGAACTCATGGAAGTAGGTGGTTACCTCGTCAAAGGTCAACAGGGCCGGGGCATCGCCGGTTGGTTTGGTGAAGTTGCAGACAATAGACACCACCGGGGCCAGGCGTTTGCCTTTCTCAGTTTTCTGGCTGCGGTAAGAGGTCATCCAGGCACCGCTTCTTTTAGAAGCGCGCGGGAAGAAGTCCATGTAGATCACGCCTACCAACGTACCGTCTGCCTCAGATACTTCGTAGGCGGTTACGTCCTGGTGGTATTTAGGCAGGTTAGGCAGCTCTTTGAACCTGAGGCCGTAGAGTTTCTCGGTGACCGTGAAAACGCCCTTGCGGATGTTCTCCAGGCTGAAATAGGGTTTCAATTCCTGCTCGTCCAGGTCAAAGCGCTCCTTCCGGATTTTCTCGGTATAATAACGCCAGTCGTACGGCGCTACTTTGAACTTGGCGCCGGAGGCATCAATCATTTTCTGGATGTCGCGCTCTTCCTGCCTGGCTACAGCCAGGGCCGGGGCCCACAGTTGGTCCAGCAGTTTGTTCACGTTCTCCGGAGACTTGGCCATGGTTTCTTCCAGCACGTAGTGCGCGTGGGTTTTGTAGGCCAGCAGCTGCGCTTTTTCGCGGCGCAGGTTCACAATTTTGCGCAGGACTTCTTTGTTGTCGTTGGCGTTATTGTTGTTTCCGCGCAGTGAGTACGCCTCCCAGATCTGCTTGCGCAGCTCGCGGTTGTCGGCGTACTGCAGGAACGGCATCACGCTGGGGTTGTGCAGGGTGAAAACCCATTTGCCCGGTTTGCCGGCTTGTTTGGCGGCATCAGCGGCGGCGGCAACTAAACCCTCGGGCAGGCCGGCCAGGTCTTTCTTGTCGTCAATCACCAGTTGGTAGGCGTTCGTCTCGGCTAAGATGTTCTGGCCGTACTGCAGGCTCAGGAGCGACAGCTCGCCGTTGATCTTCTTCAGTTTGTCTTTGTCGGCATCATTTAGGTTGGCGCCGCTGCGCACGAAGGATTTGTAAGTCTCTTCCAGCAGTTTCTGCTGCTCTGCGGTCAGTTTCAGGTCTTTTTTGCTATTCCAGACCGTTTTCACCCGCTCAAACAATTTCTTGTTCAGGATGATGTTGTCGCTGTGCGCCGATAGCTCAGGGGCAATCTCGCGGGCTATTTTCTGGATCTCCTCGTTGGTGTTGGCCGAGTTGAGGTTATAGAAAACCGTTGACACGCGACCCAGAAGCTGGCCGGCGTTTTCCATGGCCACAATGGTGTTCTCAAACGTGGGTGCCTTGGGGTTGTTGACAATGGCGTCAATCTCCTGCTGGTTTACCCTGATGCCTTCCTGCAGAGCGGGTTTGAAGTGCTCATTCTTGATCAGGTGGAAAGGCGGTACCTGGTGGGGGGTGTTGTACTTCTGTAAAAGGGGGTTGTTTTTGTCTTTGGCCTGACCCGCCGCTTGTTCACTGGCCAGTAGTCCTATAGCCATAGTTGCGAGAACGCAGAGTGTTTTTGTAATCATTTTACTTTCTAAATACTTAAAATAAAGCCTCCTTTCCTGATTGGGGAGAAAGGAAGGTCAAAATTAAGCATTTAACGCGGGAGGGTAAGGTTTCTGTATACTTTAATCTTTGAAATGGGGAGGCTTCTGCGTTTCTGGTCACGTACTTAATGGCATCAGGCCGGGCGGTAGATTGCCGCGAATTGATTTCAGCCCGTTCTTCAGAAAGGAGCCCAAAAATGGCCAGTCGTCTCCAGCAATGACTTCGCAGGAGTGTCTATATTTCACTGTTACAGACTTTCCTACCGTTGGTGGGCTGCAGAAGCATTCGCTTTTCTCTGGGCCCATTCCTCCGAGGTCATTTCAAACTTGATTTCGTTTTTGCCGTGGGTGCCCACTTCGCGCCAGCCGGCGGTGCGGTAGAAGGCTGCGGCCCGCGTGTTGGGAGTGGTGCCCAGCCAGACTTTCTCCCCCGTCTGCCCGAAATACCAGTCCAGCATCAAGTCATGCAGCTTTCTCCCGATGCCCATTTTCTCATAGGCGGGGTCCACGAACAGGGCCCAGATGCAGTGATCCTGCAGATCCGCGATGGAGAAACCCACTACCTGGTTTTCCACTTCGGCCACCCAGGCTTTTCCGCGTTTGGTGATGTATTCCTCCACCGCAGCATCGGTTACCAGGGCAGGGTTAGAAAGCACGTTCTCTTTCACGGCGTGGCGTACCACCTGCATCTGCGGAATGTCGGCCACAGTAGCTTCTCTGAAGTTGGTAATCATCAGTCGGGGTTTTAGGTGCGTTTCTTTAAAAGTAAGTTCAAAATAGCCTTCCCTCCAATAACTGAGTGGCAGAAAGAGGGTAGGGCACAAAGCAAGAATCAGCCGGAGACTACATCTCCCGGCTGATTCTTACTTTGTTTTTAGTAAAAAGGCCCTGAAACAGAAACCTGTTCTGAGGCATCGCGGCCCAGATTATTTCCTGATCACGTACCAGAGATTCTGGATGTCGTGGGGCAGTTTATGGGTCTGGATATTGGTGAAGCCAGCGCGGTTGAGGTAATCCATGGTCACTTCCTCGCCCCACATGGCGCCCAGGCCTTCGCCGTGCTGCGCCAGCGATACGGTCATGCAGTGCATACAGGAAACTGTGTACAGGAACGGCGCGATGGGGTGTTTCATGTCTTCTTCCAGGTGGCTGGTCCCCCCAATTTCCTGCATGAGGTACACGCCGTCTTTCTTGAGCGCCTTGTGAATGCCCCGCAGAACGTTGAGTGGTTGTCCCTGGTCATGGATGGCGTCAAAGGTGGTGATGAGGTCATATTTCTCCTCCGGCGCATCGTGGTGGAAGTCTGATAGGTCTTTAAGCTTGAAATGGACGTTCTCCAGACCTAAAGCGGCGGTCTGGGCGTTGGCATCAGCGATGGCGTCTGAAGAGAAGTCAATGCCGGTGAAATGGGACCGGTGGAACATGGAGGCCAACCGGTTGATGATTCTGCCCGAGCCGCAGCCCACATCGAGCACGTGAATGCCTTTCTCCAGTTTCTCCCGCAGGTCTGGCACCAACGGCAATACATGGCTCTCCAGAGAAGCCAGCACCGACTGCCCGCTGTCTTCGGCCATGACCTCATGGAACCGGTGGAATTCTGCGTAAGGCACGCCGCCGCCGTGTTTGAAGCATTCCACAATCTGGTTTTCAACCTGGCCCATTACGGCGCTGTACTGCGCAAACACCGCCAGGTTATCAGATCCGGCCTGGCGGGTAAGGTAAGCGGCATGTTCAGGGGGCAGGTAATAGGTGCGGGTCTCGGGGGCATAGATGACAATGCCACCGGTGACCATAGCGCCCAGCCATTCCCGTACGTAGCGCTCGTCCAGGCGGGCCCGTTCGGCGATGTCCATGGAACTGGCAAAATCCATCTGGCTCATGGTGTCAAACAAGCCCACCCGGTGCCCGATGGAGATCATGAAGGAGAGGGCGCTTTTGTTCATGGTGTCTACCAGGTTGTTCTCAAACGCCTGGGCCCGGGAAGTATCAAATTCCTGATCTACTCTCATAATGGTACGCTTAAATGATGTTACATCCACCAGGTCAAAGTCAGCAGCCCTGTCTTAATTCTGTAAAGGAGAGAATGGGATTTCTTTTGGGCTGTTCTAAGGGAGCGTACGCGGTTGTGTTTGTTTTTAAGTAGTTATACGCGTTTGGTTTATTAGGGTAACCCCAAAAGAGAGAAGCCCATCTTGCCAATGACCGGCCAGGTGGGCTTCTTCTGTTTGAGGGCCGTTTTTCTGAAATAAGCGCAAAATAGAACGTGCTTTAAGGCAAAGCTTACTCTGCGGTGACCGGGTCAATGATGTTGGCTACCTTGTTGATTCTGTCAGCCGGGAAGCCGCCGCGTTTGGCATGTTCCCTGATCATTTCTTCATCCGGGGAAATATACACGCAGTAGATTTTGTCGCCGGCCACATAGCTGTGGAGCCACTGAATCTCGGGGCCCATCTCAAGGAGTACCCCATTGGAGATCTGGGCTATTTCCTGCAACTGCTCAGCGGTGAGTTTGCTGGCACCAGGAACTTCCCTTTCAATTACATACTTAGGCATGGCTTTGTGATTTAAGTTTCCCCTACTCGTCTGGCTTTTCGGGATGGCCCCGTTTTTTAGGTGGTTTTTGGTCTCCACCTGGTTAGGGTTTATCTGCGGCGTGAAAAGTTGTGGAGGTGAGTTTGGGTTTAAGTGGCGGTTGAAATTTGCCCGCTGCTTTTTGCGACTGGCCTGTAATCACCGGAAAGCCGGCCCTGAAACAGCAGGGAAGGAGCGTGGCTGAAGAGTATATTGAATATACTCAAATGAAATTGAATATCATGAGGTTTGCCTTAGTTTTGAGCTATTAGGAGGTTTGTTTTGGGCTTGTTTCTCAGAAAGCAAGCTCAAAACAGGATGTGCTTGGCATTAAACCTGACGCAGCCCAGGCGTATCAGAAAGCCAGAGGTTCTACTTCCAGCGGGTGCTCACCCAGGTTTTCTGCTGATCAGGGGAGAGGAAAGTCCAGGCGACAAGGCGGCTGGTTTTGTTTCCCTGGCTCATAGAGATGGTTTTCACGTCTACGGCCTGGGCTTGCTGCAGGGCTTTGTAGGCGCCTTTTAGGTTGGCGCTTTTAGAGACTAGTGTGGTGAACCAAAGGCAGGATTGGGCAAACTGCCGGCTCTGCCTGATCATGTCCCCAATGAAGCGTTCTTCGCCGCCCTCGCACCACAGTTCATTCTGCTGTCCGCCGAAGTTGAGGGTAGGCTTTACAGGTTTCTGCTGTTTCAGGTTCCTGAGTTTGCGCACAGTGCCGGCCTGCGCGTCTGCCGCCGAGGCATGAAAGGGCGGATTGCAGAGGGTCAGGTCAAAGCGCTCATCTGGTTGGACAATGCCCCTGAAAATGTCTTTGGGGTTTGGCTGCAGCCGGCATTCTATATGGCCTTTCAGCGAGGGGTTCTTCTCAATGATCTGGTTCGCAGATTGAATGGAAACCGGGTCAATGTCTGCGCCTACGAAAGACCAGCCGTACTCCTGGTGCCCGATAATGGGGTACACGCAGTTGGCGCCCACCCCAATGTCCAGGCACTTGATGCGGTTGCCTTTGGGTACTTTGTTCCCTTTAGGGTTCAGGCTGGCCAGCAGATCCGCGATGTGGTGGATGTAATCTGCCCTGCCCGGTATGGGCGAACACAGGTAGTTTTTAGGGATGTCCCAATAACTGATGCCGTAGAAATGCTTCAGCAGCGCCTTGTTGAGTGTTTTAACCGCCTCGGGGTTGAAGAAATCAACTGATTCATCCTTGAAATCATTCACCCGCACAAAAGGGCGCAACTCAGGGCAGCTCGCGATCAACTTCTTGAAATCATAGCGCTCGCGGTGCTTGTTGCGGGGGTGTAAACCCTCTTTCTCTTTGGGTTGCTCTTTCTTTTTTGGAAGCATGAAACGGTAAAATCAAAAACAGTGCTGTCGCCTGGGGGCAAAGGTACCACAATTGGGCAAGCCCTGGGGCAACAGCACTGCTTTCCTTTATTTCAACCAATCTGGCTTGGTGGTGTTGATCTGGGCTCTGAGTTGGTTGAGCAGGCTGTATAAGCCAAAATAGGTTCTGTTCACAAAAAGGCCGTGCCGGGAGCCCCGTGCCTGCCTTGATTGCCGGAACATCTTGTCTCGGGCCACCCTGTCGCCTAAGGCGTAAATCTGGTTGAAGTAAGCGTCATCCGCGAAGTCAAACGTTTCACTGTGGAACGGCCGACCCAGCAAAGAGATCATTTCCTTGAAAACACCCTTGAAATAGGCTTGCTCGGCCGGAGAGTCCAGGTCACTGAGGAAATCCAGTTGAAAGAAGATCTGGTTAAGCTCCGCCTCGTTCAGATGGGCGTTTTTCTTCAACAGCGAGAAGTAACCCCGGTAGAAATCCTCCGGAATCTCTTTCACGCACCCAAAATCAATGACGCCCAAAGTCTCCTTTTCCTGGACGATGAAGTTTCCCGGGTGCGGATCGGCGTGGACTTGTTTGAGGTTGTGCACCTGGTGGTGGTAGAAGTCCCACAAAGCCTGCCCAATCTGGTTCCGGGCTTCCTGCGAGGGGTTTGTCTCGAGCCATTCCTTCAGGTGGTCACCTTCAAGCCAATCCATGGTGATGATGCGCTCGCTGCTGAGTTCTGGATAATACACCGGGAAGTTCAGGTGCGGAATTTGGCTACAGGCCTGGGAGATCTCGGTGGAACGTTTTACCTCCAGTTTGTAGTCGGTTTCCTCCAGCAGTTTCTCTTCCACCTCCTCCATGTAATGGCTGATTTCCTTTTCGTTCATGTTCAACAACCGGTGGGCAAACGGCTTCACCATGCGCAGGTCAGAGGTAACACTATCGGCCACGCCGGGGTACTGCACCTTCACCGCGAAGGTCTTGCCGTTCTTAGTGGCTTTGTGCACCTGCCCAATGGAAGCGGCATTCACTGCCGATGTGGTAAACGTATCAAACAGGGCCTCCGGTGCTTTCCCGAACGACTTCTGGAAAGTTCTCACTACCAAGGGGTAGGAGAGCGGCGGCGCGCTGTACTGCGCCATGGTGAATTTATCCTGATACGCCTGCGGCAGGATGTTCTTGTCCATAGACATCATCTGGGCCACTTTGAGGGCGCTGCCTTTCAGCTCGCTCAGGGAAGCGTAGATGTCCTCGGCGTTGCTGGTGTGCAGTTCCTCTTTGCTCAGCGATGGGTTCACCATCTTCTTGGCGTAATGCTTTATGTAGTTCCCGCCTACTTTGGCACCGGTACCAATGAATTTGGTGGCCCGCTGTACTTTGGAGGTGGGGATATGGTTTTGCTCTGGTTGGGTACTGCTCATGAAGGTTATTTAGACTGGTAAAGGAATTTGGCCAAATCCACGAAAGAGTCCACGGCGGTTCTGCCAATCAGGTCGAAGGCCAGCCGCACGGATTTCTCAATGGCCACATCGGTTTTCTCGAAGGAGACGGAGGTGTCTCTGAGCCAGAACTGAAAGATAAACAGCGTCTCCAGCCAAAGGGCTTCATCGTACTTGTCAGAGATGTATTTGCGGTCCACGATCTCGCCTTCGGCTTTGCCTTCCTGGATAATGCCTTTGGCGAAGGTTTTGAATTTGTCTCTGAAGCTTCTGACCTCCTGGGGCGTTATTTTCTTGAAGTCTGCGTGGCCTTCATACAAGGCGAGCAGGTAGCTGCGGTTCTTTTTCAGGACTTCTACCCAGGTGTAGTAAAACGCCAGTAACTTCTCTCTGGCCGAGTAAGATTGGTATACTTCCTGGGCGCGCATGGTGGCGTAGGTCTCATCAAAGATGCGGTCCCACACCGCGCCTTTCACCCCCTGAAACGAGGTGAAGTAATTGTAGAACTCCTCCTCCGGAATACCCAAGCTCTGGGCAAACTTATACACCGACACCGGCTGTTTTCCGGTCTCCAGCACATGACCAATGAAGGCATCAATAATTCTGTTTCTGGTCTCTTTTTGCTGATTGGTATTGAAATCTGTGTTTTCCATCTTCTTCTGCTTGTCTATTAATCAAACAAACGGAAGAGGGCAGAGGTTTAGTGAAACCAGAATATTTCACAAGTTTCTGAAAATTAAATAGCAGCACTGGGTAGCCTTAGGAGCACTCAAACGGAGCTAGTAGCTGAACTTGATTTCGTAGATGTTAGGCCACAGTTTACCGGTTACATACACTTTGCCAGCGGTACTGTCATAGGCAATGCCGTTCAACTCTAAAGCATTTGGTTTCTTGGATTTGGCATCCTGCTCCAATGAAGTCAAGTCCAGCTTCCCGACTACTTTTCCGGAACTAGGGTCAATCTTGAGGATGGTGTTGGTGGTGTACACATTGGCGTACAGGAAGCCCTTGATGTACTCTAACTCATTGATGTTCTCCACCGGTCCGTTAGGGTCTTGGACGGTTATGGTTTTCTCTTCTTTGAAGGTGGTAGGATTGAGGTAGGTTAATTTGCTGGTGCCATCACTCATGATCAGGTGCGTTCCGTCTGTGGTCATGCCCCAGCCTTCTTTGCTTGGGTAGGTAAACTCATTCGTCCGCTTAAAGGTATTTACATCATACACAAAACCAACCTTACTCACATAGGTGAGTTGGTATAATCTGTCTTTCAGGATGGCAATCCCTTCCCCAAAATACCTGTTGCGGTCTAATTCTACTTTTACATCAAGTTGTCCTGTGGCTAAATCCACTACACCAATGAGTGATTTGGTTTGTGTTAAATCTGCCGGAGAGCCCGTGCTTTCATAAAGTTTGCCTTCGTGCACCAGGAAACCCTCAGTAAAAGCGGTGGTGTCATGCGGGTACGCCTTCACCACGCCATAATTAATGAGGACAGGTTCAGATGCATTACTACTTTGGGCGTTCTTCTGGGCACCGGTCTCGGTTTTGGCATTGCCACATCCCGTAACAGTTAGCAACAGTGCTAAGAGTAGAAGAATCTTGTTCTTATTTCTAAAAATCAGTTTCAAGGATCTAAGAGTAATGACAGACCCCCATTAAATCGGAAGGCTTGAGGGAAGGTAGAAAATACTTAATTGTTTTGCCCCTGTTTTTGTGAAAAGAGGTCAAAAGCAAGATCTGTACTTAAGCAGTTTTAGAAGTCCGGCTTATGGCCAGAATTGCGGAGAAGGCTGCTAAGATAAGAGTGATAGTGGTGAAGATGAGCTTCTCCAGTTGGCTGTTTGAGAACAGGTTGCCCACGGTGTTCAGCAGGAAAGTCCCGAACATGACCCAAAGTACCCCGGAAAGAATCTTAGGAGAAACTCTCAGGCGCACATAGTCTGCCTGCACCAGGGCAATGAACAGGAAGAAAATATTCAGTAGCAAGGCCGTCGTCTCCAGTGGGTACATCTCTGATTGGCTTGTGATCCTACCACCCCCAACAATGGTAAACGGAATCACCGAGGTGAGAACCAGCAGGTGGAAAATAACGGTGGCAGCGAAAATGAGGACCATGCCTATAGATGCAATCCTACTCATACGGGTAGTAGAGGTTAAGTGAGAATTGAAACGAAGGGGCACCTAAAGTAATCAATCCACATAATATTAACAAAGCCCTATATAGGTAGTGGTGGAAGACTACAAAACAAAAATGGCCGTGCATTCTGGCAGATGGTCGCAACGCAACCTGCCCAAAAGCACGGCCATTTAGGCTTTCTAAGCTGCTAAAGTTTGAAGCTCACCTTGAAGGTACTTCCTTTTCCTTTTTCGCTTTCCACTTCTATTTTTCCGCCGCTGTTGTCTATGATCTTTTTCACAATGTACAGTCCAATTCCCGTGCCTTCCACGTGGTCATGCAGGCGCTGGAACATGGCGAACAACTTGTCTTGCTGAGAAGCATCAATTCCTAAACCGTTGTCTTCCACAGTTAAAACGCAGAAATCCCCTTCTTTTTTGGACGTGATCCTGATCAGAGGAGTACGCTGCGGCGAGCGGTACTTAATGGCGTTGGAGATGAAGTTATACAGCACGCTTCTGAGGTTCTTTCTGGAAAACTGCAGTTCAGGGTATTGGCTGAAGTCAATTCCATGATGGCCCCAGATTGTTGGATAGGATCTTTCAGATCCTGGCAGATTTCGTCCAACACTTCCTGGAACGGTACCGTGCTCACATCTTCGCTGCTTTGGCGCTGTAACTTGGTGAGCTCGGTGAGGTCATTGATGGTGTTTTTGAATCTGCAGATGGAATCCCCAATAAGGGAAATGATGGGTGCTATCTCAGGTGTTTCCAGAATGTCGTGCGGCAGGTCCATGACCAGGGTATTCACCAGGCCCTCAATGTTGGTGATGGGCGCTTTCAGGTCGTGGGAGGCGGTGTAGATGAAGTTATCCAGGTCGTTGTTCGTTCGCTGGAGTTCTTCGTTTCTCCGTTTCAGGGTTTCTTCGGCCAGTTTACGGTCTGTGATGTCCCGGGCCACGGCAAACATGTGGGGCTGACCATCCAGCGTAATGCCGCCCATGCTTACCTCCACCGGATAGATGGTGCCGTCCTTGCGCTTGTGAAGGGTTTCAAAAGTGGGAATAGCGCCTTGTTCCTGTGCCAGGGCAAAAGTTGTATCAAACACCTCTTGTCCGTAGGTAGGGTCAATATCAGGTACGTTAAGAGAGGCGGCTTCTTCTTTGGTATAGCCCCAGCGTTTCAGGGCCAGATCATTGAGATAGGCAAAAGTGCCGTCTTTCCGCATGAGAATGAAGGCGTCAAAGGCATAGTCACTGATGATCTTGAACTTGCTTAGCTCGGCTTCGGCTTTCTTCTGCTCCGTAATGTCTGTGTTGGTGCCAATCCAGCGGACAACGTTGCCGGCTGCATCTTTGACCGGAACGCCCCGGGTCAGGAACCACCGGTACTCGCCATTGCTGCCTTTCAAAGGCAGGGTTATTTCCCAGGTTTCCTTTGTGGCCCAGGCATCTGCCGCGAATTTCACTACCCACTCATGATGTTCCGGATGCTGGATCTTTTTCCAGCCCAGGCCCTGCATTTCTTCAAAGTTGGTGCCGGTGAAATCGTACCAGCGCTGGTTGTACCAGGTAATCAAGCCATCGGGGTTGGCTACCCAGGCCAGGTTCTGGATGTTGTTGGCAAAAGTTTTAAACCACTCTTCGCTTTCCTCCAGGGCTTCCTGGGTTTTCTTGCTCTCTGTCACGTCTACGCAGGAGCTGATGTACCCGGCAAAGGTACCATCTGGGCCAAACCTGGGCGACACCACGGCATGTTGCCAACGGTATTCTCCTTCTTTGTTCAGGAGCCGGAATTCGCGCTGCAAAACTTTCCTTTGGGTAAAGGCGTTCTGGTACGCCTCTATAAAACCCTCGCGGTCATCTGGGTGAAGGAACTCGCCCCAACCATAGTTGAGGAGTTCCTCTGGGGTACGGCCGGTAAGGTTCATCCATTCCTGGTTGAAGTAGATGGCGTTCCCCTCCAGATCAGTTTGGGCAATGAGCAGGCCAGAGGCCTCGGCCATGGTCCGGAAGCGTTCTTCGCTCTCCGTTAAAGCAGCCTCTGCCCGCTTGCGGTCTGTAATGTCTGGGCTTACGGTGGCAATACCCAGCACCTCTCCGGTTTCGGGGTCTTTTACCGTAAACTGGTTATAATCTACCTCTATGTACTGGCCTGTTTTGAAGTGACAGAACCGGAATTCGCCCTTCCAGAAGCCGGTTGTGTTCTGGGCCGGTAAAATCACATCCCGCACAAAAGGTTTGTCTTCGTCAGAGAAGTAATCTATGACTTTGGTCTGCTGGGCTTCCTCCAGGCTGTCCAGGCCTACCATTCTGCGGCCCGAAGGGTTCAGATAGATTACCTTTCCTTCGGTGTCTGCGATACCTATGAAATTAGAGGAGTTCTCGCTCATGGCCAGGAAAAGCTTCTGGTGTTTTTCGGCCATTTTTCTTTCGGTGATGTCAAGGCAGACAGCTACCACAAAGGCCGGGACCCCATGTGAGTTCTTTGCCATCGAGACACTGTTGTTCACCCAAATCTCAGAGCCGTCTGGTTTGACAAAGCGTTTCTCAATGTCAAAGGGCGTACCGTGCTTAATGGCTTCCTTGAACAGAGCCGTATTACGCGCAAGTTCCTCCGGGTGGCTGATGTCCTGCATGCTCAGCTGGTAAAGCTCCTCCTTGGAACGGCCCGCCATTTCACAGAACCTGTCGTTCACCAGGATGAATTTTCCGGTGAAATCGCACTCTGCAATGCCCACAGACTTCTGGTTGAACACCCCGCCCAGCCGTTCTTCGTGGTCAACCAAGGCCAGGTCGGCCTTAACTTTCTCGGTTATCTCATTGGTGATGATCAACGTGCCAGCCGGAAGGCCATAATCACCTAAAATAGGGCTGCAGTCCAGGTCCACCCAGATTTCTTCGGCGGTATTGTTCCTGAAAACTGTGAAAGGTAGTTTTCGGTAAGTAAGCGCCTTGCCTTGTAGTGTCTTGGAGATAACCTGGGTCACAAAATCAGCGGTTTCGGGCCAGCTCTCAGAGAACCTGATGCCCAGCATATCCGGGTGCCTCTGACCGGCCAATGCGCGGTAAGCGTCGTTGTAGAGCACCGTGCCGTCTTCGCCCCAGAACATCACCATAGGGGTAGGGGACTGCAGGATTAGGTTTACAGTCATCCGCAGGCTTAGGCTCCATTCCGCAATAGGTCCCAGGCCTGTGGAAGCCCAATCATGGCTCCGGATAAGGTCTCCTAATTCGCCTCCCCCAATAATAGACAGGATCGGAACTTGGGGCTCGTCCTGAATGGGGTGTATGATATCTTCCATGTATCGTGTGTGAAAATTGGGGTAAACAAGCACTTGCATTTGCAAGCGAGCCTGGTCATTTAAGCTGTCGTTTGCGGAGGAGCTTAAGCGAAAGCAAATTTAACTTTTTTTCGGTTGCAGGAATATAGAAGCACGCTAGCCTGCGCGGTTAACAGTTTCCATGGAATTAAGTTTTTAAATATTGAAAGATTTGCTTTGGGATAAGTTTGCTGTGTTCTGCCCGGTAACTTATGGGTTTGGAGAAAAGCTATTCTGCCCACTAGAAGAGGGTTGGCTTAAAGGAAGTAGATGTAAGCATATTTTGAAAGAAAATGGGGTAAAGGTCAGGAAGAAAGTAGGCCCCCAGATAAGCATTGTAGCCTTTGGCGTGCGTGTCTTTGTTTTCTTACCATTTTCAAAAAAGAACAACTTTCCATTCTGCATAGCCCAGTAGCCTTGCTGTTGAAAAATAAATCAATCAGGTCTGAATTTGAATATCCACTTCAATGCCTAGCCTGCTGACGGTTTCCAGAAATTCAAGACTAAAACTAGCCTGGCTGGAGTTGGAAGGTAAGCTGTAGTAAACAATTTTTAACTTTAGTTTGCAGCTCTTCTGCAAAGACTTTAATAAACACTCCTTTTCCAGTAAAAACTGTAAAGAACTTTTTAGTTGCGCTTTCAGGGTGAGAAATTGGTTTTCTGAAAGACAAAGCTCCCAAAAGTGATCCTCAGACGTGTATTCATCTTCTGAGATATCTTCTCCACCTGCTTCGGCAAACCTGGTTGGTTCCAGTTGGAGTATGTCAGATAAAAGGGCAGGAGAGTAGGTTTTACTTGTAATCTGTAGGTAGTTGTATATTCTTGTTTTGTTTAAAAACCATAATCTTGATAGTTCTGTTTCTGGCTCAGAAAAGCAGATGTGTTTTATGGTTGTTCCATAATTGTTTTTATCAAAAGTATTGTAGGTGAAAGACACACCCACCTCGGGATGGCTGGTCCAAAAGTCAAAGTGTCCATTACCTTTAGATACACGCTCGGGAGTACCTATCTTTTCTTCTATTAATTCCCTGGTGTCAAACATGGTTAATCCGTAAGGAAATTCAATAGGATACTTGTCTGTTATAGCGTCACCAGTATTGTTGAAGAATATACATTCAAGGTAGTGTGATGTGTTGAACTTTACCTCAATGCTTGGTTCAGAGAAAATGTAGAAGTAGCTATCTGGGAATCTGGATATTTCACAGGGTATTTTGAATAGGCTAAGAAATTGATTCACCT
Organism: Rufibacter aurantiacus; assembly: GCF_017916345.1. NCBI lineage: Bacteria > Pseudomonadati > Bacteroidota > Cytophagia > Cytophagales > Hymenobacteraceae > Rufibacter > Rufibacter aurantiacus. The sequence continues at coordinate 379,656 of NZ_JAFMSV010000001.1, read as the reverse complement.
CTTCAGACGATTTTGCTTTGCCAATTAATTCTTCAACTTTCATTGAATAGTGTTTAGAGGAATGGTTAAAAGTGATTTTCCAACCTTCATATAATTTCTGGTACTACAAGATATCAAATCAAATGGAATGCTCTTCCTGGTTCTCTGAGCTTTGAGCCTGATCTGATAGAATTCCCCTTAAAACCCAGAAAGAAATCGCACCTTTGCAGAAGGTTTCTGGCTTTACTTCTCGTACAAGGAGAAACCGCTTTGCTTATCGGCACACGCCGAAACACCCGCGATCATGAAATTCGAAGATTACCATATCAACCCCGCCATCAAGAAAGCCCTGGACAAACTAGGCTTCAAGAAACCCACCGATATCCAGTTCAAGGCCATTCCGCCTATTTTAAGGGGTGAGGATGTGCTGGCAATTGCGCAGACGGGTACCGGTAAGACGGCGGCCTTTGCCATTCCGGTGCTGCACATGCTGCATGAGCGCAAGCAGTACGCCCGGCAGGACGGCATCAAATGCCTGGTGATGGTGCCCACCCGCGAGCTGGCCATCCAGATCACCGAGGTGTTTCATACCCTGGGCAAGCACACCCGCGTGGAAACCATGACGGTGTTTGGCGGTGTGGAGCAGGCGCCTCAGATCACTAAACTGGAAGACGGCATTGATGTGCTGGTGGCTACCCCGGGCCGGATGTTTGACCTGGTGAGCCAAGGCCACATCAGGCTGGAGCGCGTAGAGATTTTGATATTAGACGAGGCCGACCACATGCTGGACCTGGGTTTCATCAAAGACATAAGAGATGTGTTGCGCCACCTGCCCCGTAAGCGGCAAACGCTGTTCTTCTCGGCGACCATCAACGAGAAAATCAAAGACCTGGCCTACTCGCTGGTGACCAAACCTATCCGCATCCAGATCTCGCCCAAAGACCCGGTTTCCAAGAACGTAGACCACTCGGTGGCTTACATTGGGATGGATGACAAACGGTTCTTCCTGGAGCGCGTGATCAAGGAAAACGAGGGCAGCAAGATACTGGTGTTTGTGCGCACGAAAGTGCGGGCCGAGCGGGTGCACGCCGCCATGGAGCGCGTGGGCATCAAAGCCGATACCCTGCACGGCGACAAAGACCAGAAAGACCGCCTGGCCGCGTTGAACCGCTTCAAGAAAGGCGAGGTGAAAGTGCTCATCGCCACCGATGTGAGCTCGCGCGGGATTGACATCCCCAGCGTGGAGTACGTGGTGAACTATGACCTGCCCGATGTGCCTGAGAACTACGTGCACCGCGTGGGCCGTACCGGCCGGGGTACCCAGAAAGGAAAGTCCGTTTCTTTCTGCAGCCCAGAGGAAAAAGAAATCCTGGATGAGATTGAAGGCTATCTGGGCAAGCCCATCAAGGTGCTGGACATTGAGAAACAGGATTACACCGCCACCATTGACTTCTCCGCAGAGGTAAAACCCGACCTGAAATCCCTGTTGAAAGAGGTGCAGGATTTTGAGGAAGCATCAAAGAAAAAGAAGAAGCCTAAGGGCAAAAAGTAAACAGTTAGAGCTTCGTCTATACTTAAAGAAGTTCTGTCAGATAAGTGGGAAACCCTGTGGAAAGGATGTTTTTCTGAAAACATCCTTTCCACAGGGTTTCCTTTTTCCTGGCTACTTAGAAAAATGTCCCTGCTTGTTCTGTTTAGGGCCTACTTTTCAGAAAGAAAGGGAAAACGGCAGCGAAGCTGAAAGTATCTGATTAATAACCGCTTCATATTCATTTTAATACCCTTACACCCCGTATATACATAAATGATGGATTTCCAATTTCCCGAAGGATCAACCGTGTACGCAAATGCTAAACCTACTCAGAAATTAGTAGTTAGAAGGTATGCGAAACGCGTCTATTATTGTACCGTCCCAGAAAACCCTTCCCAAAAGGATTTGGTGTTCTACGGACGAGAGCTGAGTTCTGGCCCAGAAAAACTAGGTTAGTAAAAAGTAGTAGTTTAAAACAAAGAAAGCCGCGGTTCCATCCGCGGCTTTCTTTGTTTTATAGAGTTTGAGAGTAGCTACGCTTTTGCTTTCGTTAACTTACAAGCTGCAGGGTTTTGGTCTGGTCCTGATAAGCCTCTTTGCCCAGCTTTCTTAAGATGCGGTAATGGGACAGCAAGGCCGCTTTGAAGCTCTCAATCTCAATGTACGGTAAGTCAAACTCTGCTGCGGTCTGTTTGATGATTTTGGAGATTGCCGGGTAATGCACGTGGCACACCTTCGGGAAAAGGTGATGCTCTATCTGCCGGTTCAGGCCGCCCAGGAAGAAACTGGCAACGGCGCTTTTAGGGGCGAAATTAGCGGTGGTGCGCATCTGGTGGTTTGCCCATGCCTCTTCCATGCTGCCCTGCTCGTTGGGTACCGGAAAATCAGTGCCTTCCACCACGTGGGCCAACTGGAAAACCAGGCCCATCACCGTGCCCTCAGCTAAATGCATGATTAAAAAGCCAAGCGCCGCCTGCCACCAGGTAAGGTCCAGTACCAGCAAAGGCACCCCTATAAACAGGAAATAGTGGACCAGCTTGAAGAAGAAAAGATTAAAGTACTCGCGCTTGGGATGCTGGTTTCTGTGCTGCCCAATCTGTTTCTGGAAGAACTTCACATAGTCTTTCCGCAGAGCCCAGGAGAGAGACGCCAGACCGTAGAGCCAAAAGGCGTACAGGTGCTGAAAGCGTTGGATCTTGTTCACTTTTTCGCTCTCGTCCAGCCGGATCAAGCCTGGGGCAACCTCAATGTCCTCGTCATGGCCGGGAATGTTGGTATAGGTGTGGTGCACCACGTTGTGCGAGATGTTCCACAGGTAGGGGTTCGCCCCGATGATGTAGAAGAGGTAGCTAAGGCTTTTGTTTACCTTGCTGCTTTTAGAAAACGAGCCATGAATGGCATCGTGGCAAATGTTAAACCCGATGAAAGCCCCGAAGGCCCCTAATGCTAGGGTCAGGCCTATCAACGGCAAGGTGCCAAAATTTCCGGAAAGGATCAGCAGATAAAGCGATACATACCCCACCAGGAAGAAAGCCGTTTTGCTCCACATAAGCCAGTTGGCGTTTCTGGAGATTCCCTGTTCCTGAAAATAGATGTCTACCATCTTGCGGGCAGTGGAGAAAAAGGCAGATTGGTTTGTATTGATGAATTTTAACTTCTGTGACATAAACGCTTGATGGGCTTGAGATTAACTTCTTGATTTAGTAATCCCAGGCAATAAGCGCTGCAAAAACAGATATCAGAAATGAATGCGAGGATTGCTGTAGTTCAGATTTTAGAGAAGCAATCCCCTTTTGAAAATTTGGGGCAGAAAGGTGTCCTGCCTTGGTAACGAAACTTACGGTATGAATAGTGCCACAACCATGCCACCTTTACGATGAAAGCGTTTTGACATGATGGTGGCACCACTTAATAATGGTGAATTTCTCCTTTCAATGAGGCGAAGGAATTACTTACTTTTCTTTTTGGAGGCGCCTTTCTCTTTAAGGGCTTTCCGGTAGAAGTAAAAGCCTGCCAGGGCGGTGGCTCCGAAGAAAGCCGCTGAGGAAAGCTTCTTGAACCGGTTGTAGGATGAGGGTTTGTCCTGCATCTTGGACAAGTCTAAGTAAGCGGGACCTTCCAGTACCTGTCCGTCAATATCGAAGCGGCTGCCGTGGCAGGGGCAGTCCCAGCTTTTCTCGGCTTGGTTGAAGTGCACCAGGCAAGCCATGTGCGTACAAACCGCCGATACCACGTGCAGCTTGCCGGCTTCATCGCGGTAGGCGCCGTAGTTCTTGCCGCCCATTTCAATGTTTTTCCCTTCACCCGCGGAGATGTCGGCCAGTTTTTCTACTTGGCTGCGGTAAGGCAGGTCCTTGAGGTATTGGGCCATCACGTCTACGTTTTCCTTGATGAACTTGCCGGCCGCTTTCTTAGGACTGTGACGGGTAGGGGCGTACATCTCGGCGTAAGGGTTTTCGCGGCCCAGAATGAGGTCACTGATGATCATGGCCGCCAGGGTACCGAAGGTGAGGCCGTCTGCCTCGTACCCGGTGCCCACGTAAATCTCAGATCCTTTGTCGCGGCGACCGATGTAGGGAAGGCTATCGGCTGGTTTGTAGTGTTGGGCGGCCCAGCGGTATTCCACGGCTTTCACATCGAAGCGTTCGCGCGCAAATTGCTCCAGCTTCTGGAAAGCTTCTTCGTTGTTTTCCTTGTGGCCTACTTTATGCGGCTCGCCCAAAATGAGCAGGAACGGTTCTCCCTGGTCGTTGACGTAAGTGCGCATGGAGTGGTGGTGCATGGCGCTGTAGTCCCAGAACGTGCCTTCGGGGTAAGCCGAGTTCAGAGACACCGCTAAGGCATATTCGCGGTACGGCCCCAGCAGGGTGTGCAGGAACCAGATGCCTTTTGGGGTGTGAGTGGCGTGTACTACCCGGTTGGCGCGTACCTTGCCCTGCTCTGTATGCACCACGTGGGTCTTGCCTTCTTTTACGTAAGTTACCTGGCTGTTCTCAAAAATCTGGCAATTGGGGCCGGCGATCTGCGCAGCCAGTCCCTTTACGTACGCCATAGGGTTGAACTGGGCCTGGTTTTCCAGCCGCATGGCTGAGGAAACCGGGTAAGGCATTGGCGTTCTGGATTCATCCAGGTAAGCGGGCAAGCCTACTCTTTGGGCGGTCTCCGTTTCGGCCTGGATGAAAGCGTTTTCTGCCTCGTTCTCGGTGAGCAGGTACCAGGGCACTCGTTTGAAATGGCAGTCTATGTTGAATTGCTGCGTAAGGCGTTCAATCAAGTCAACGGCGGCGGTTCTGGAAGCGGTTAAGGCCCGCACGGTCTCCTGGTCGTACTTTTTCTCCAGCACGTTCAGGTAAGAGCCCACGGGTGCATACAGGTTTCCGGTGGAGTAACCGGTCGTGCTCTCGGCTACTTTCAGGGCTTCCAGCACCACTACCCGCTTTCCTCCGGAGGCCAGCAGATGCGCCGTGGTAATGCCGGTGATGCCGCCGCCAATGATAACCACATCCGCCTCTATTTCTCCCTCCAGCCTGGGATAATTACTTATTTGGGCATCTTGCCGCCAGATAGACGTTTTTTTCATAGTTTATAGCTTACTTTTAGATAATAAACTTTGCCTGTATTGCTGTTCTAACGCGGCATATGAAAAAAGGTAGGCATAATTGTATCTCTGTTCTGCAATTGGGAGAACAGAGCCGGTCTGCCTTCTTGATTTCACGCGTTTCTCCGGCAGCCCTTATTCCCAGCTATCATGCAGAATTACTTTACCTCCAAAATCATCCTGATCACCGGCGGCGCCCAAGGCATTGGCCGGGGACTGGCCCAGGCGTTCGCGCTGGAGAAAGCCCACGTGGTGATTACCGATATTGACTGGGAAGCGGGCGCTGATGCCATGGCGTGGCTGGGGAAACAAAACCTCACCATTGACTTTATGCCCTGCGACGTAAGCAAAAAGCAGCAGGTGCAGCAACTCATGAACAAGGTGCGGCAAGTGTACGGCCGCCTGGATGTGCTCATCAACAACGCCGGCATCGCGGCCCCGGTGAGAAGGTCTTTGGCCCAGTTGCCCGTGGAGGAGTTTGACGAGGTACTGTCCGTGAATCTGCGGGGTCCTTTCCTGTGCGCCAAATACGCCATGCCGCTGCTGGAGAAAGGCATTAACCCCACCATCCTCAACATCACTTCCACCCGCGCCTTTATGTCTGAGCCCGATACCTTTGGGTACACCGCGGCCAAAGGCGGCCTGGAGTCGCTTACCCATTCCCTGGCCATCAGCCTGGCACCCCAGCGCATCAGGGTCAACGCCATTAGCCCGGGCTGGATTGAGACCGGTCCCTGGCAGAAGGACGGCAAAAAAGTAGAACCGCACCACAGCAAGGAAGACAAGGAGCAGCACCCCGTAGGCCGGGTGGGCACCCCCGAGGACATCGCCGAAGCGGCCTTCTTTCTCTGTTCAGACAAAGCCGGTTTTATCACGGGCCAGAGCCTGACCATTGACGGCGGCATGACCGTGAAAATGATTTACCACGAATAGCGTTTAGCGGCTATTTTACTAAAATCTACCCCTAAACACCGGGCACCGATACGGATTGTCGCAGGTCTAAAATCAAGGTCAGGACAAACCTTTGGGGCTGGGTTCACGGTAAACAGAGAGAAACCAAGGAAGAATACCTATGTCCATGCTCCCCGAAAATCCCCTCCTGCTGTACGTCACTGATCCTATGTGCGCCTGGTGTTACGGGTTCACGCCAGTGATCAGAAGATTAAGGGCCCTTTGGTTTGGCCGGCTATCGGTGCAGGTGTTGGTGGGAGGGCTACATCCGTACGTCCAGGATCCGTTGACCTCGGCGGAGAAAGACAAACTGGCCGTGAGCTGGCACCGGGCCCAGGGGAAATCACACCTGCCTTTTGACTACAGCTTCTTCCTGCGGAAAGAGGCCGTTTATGATACCGAACCCGCTTGCCGTGCCCTCTTAACTGTGCGTCACCTAAGACCCGGGCTCACCCTGGAAGTTCTCCGCGCCCTCCACTCGGCCTTCTACGCCGATGGCTGGGACATCACTGATACCCAGGTGCTGGTGGAGGTGCTGCGTCCGTTTGGGATACCGGAGAACCTGTTCCTGGCCGTCTTCGAGACCGATGAAATCTACCAGCAAACCCAGGACGAGTTCAAAATGGTAGAGGAAATGGGCGTCAGTACCCTGCCCAGCGTTTACCTGGAGCACCCCATGGGCCCCCGCCTCATCTCCCGCGGTTTCTGCGAACTCCCCGAACTAGAAGAACGCCTGTTACAAGCCATGCAGATTCCTTATTAGGGAGTTTTTGGAGATTTGTAGATTTGAAGATGTGGAGATTAGGAGATGCGAGGATTGGAAAGGGAAGGTTCTTTGCTGCCCTTGTAGGTGTTAAGAGGACTTCTCAGTTCAATGCCGTTGTTGGTTTTATCACCAACAGCTCCATTTCCCACCATAGTAATCTTACCGCATTCACCTGTTTTATTCAATACCCGTTTATAGCTAATTTTCTGTAAAAGGCACTAGAAACGCTGTTATGGTTGTTGGTGATAACACCAACAACGGCATCTGAGGTGGGCTTTGAGGGTGTTTCAAATGGCACACTCAGTTGGTGGCACACTAAGTTGGCTTTGAGCCCAAAATTCCTAAAGCGGGGCCCAAACGAGTAACCTGAATCTACCCTTTCCAAATTATCATATTTCCAAATTTCCCAATCCTCACATCTTCAAATCTTCAAATCCTCATTCCTTCATTCCCCCAGTCCCTCATAGTGCCGCAGGAACAACTCCTCCAGTCTTTTTGCCTCAGGGAGGTTGGCGGTTTGGGCAGCCCGGACGAGGTTCTGCAGGCCAAATAGATTCAGTTGTTTTTCGCGGTCAAAGTAGGGCGGCTGGGTTCGGTAGTAATTCAGTTGGGCATCAAAGCGGTTGGCAAGCAGTTGGGTGAGGGCCTGGGCTTCTTTGGTGAGGCCTGCCTGCGCCAGGGGCAGCACCAGGTTCGCGCTTTCAAAGTTGTGTGGGGCTCCGGCATCCGGCATCAGGGTTAAGCAGGTATGCAACACCTTGCGGGCCTGTGGCACATCTCCGGCCTGTAGGTGGGCCGTGGCCAATTCTGCGAAGTTATGGCGGTACAAAGGCACAATTTGCGTGGTGAAATTCTCTTCATAGGGTTGGTCTGGGTTGGTGAGGCCGGTGTAGCGGAACTTCTCCATTAAACTTTGCTGGGTCCGGTGGCGGTCTACGTAGGCATCGGCTTGAGGATCTGGGTTGCGGGCGGGTACCAGACGCAGAGCTTGGCCTTCCAATTGGAGGTACGGCTGCAAACCAAGTTCAGAGGATTCACTCCCGGTGCTGGAGAAATAGATGGGCCGCTGCCAGTTGTTAGAGGCGATCACGTCCAGCATGAACAAGTGTCTTTTCTCCAGGGCCGAAGCTTGTAATTCCCACGACATGGTTGAAGCTAGCTGGCTGGCTCGCTCAGGGGAAACGGTGCCGTTCTGCAGCACGGCTCTGGGATCTACGGCCAGATGCAGCCGCTTAGTGGGCAAGGCGCTTAAGGTGCGACCGTCTTGCGTCTGAACCTGGAGGGCAGGGTGGTTTTGTTTGAGCAGTTGGAGATACTGGTTCAGGTCCATGCCGCTATCCTGCACACTGGGGTTGGGTATGTAGGGTAAGTAATTATTCGTGCTGAAAGCATATTGCTCCATGGGCAGGGTAACTGGAAGCGGAGCCGAGGCATTCACCTGGCGGCGGGCTTGTTCAATGTACCAATCGGTGTTGAGGTAGGTCATCACCAGCACGCGCACATCGGTCCGGAAGCCTTCCACTTCCTGGGCATACCAAAGCGGGAAGGTGTCATTGTCGCCGTTGGTGAACAGGATTGCGTTGGGCGCCACGGAGCTCAGCAGGTTCTTGGCTGAATCCAGCGCGTGGTAACGATTGGAGCGATCATGGTCATCCCAACCTTGGGCCAACAGCACCAATGGAGCGGGCAACGCCAGCAGGGTGGCCAGGATCGCGGCTGAGAGTTCGGATTTTTTGAATCGGCGCAGGAGTTCACCCAAGGCAAGAACGCCCAGGCCCAGCCAGATACTGAACGCGTAGTAAGAACCTGCAAAGGTGTAGTCGCGCTCGCGTGGCTCTACCGGTGGTTGGTTCAGGTACACCACAATGGCCACGCCCGTGAAAACGAACAGCAGCAGGACGGTCCAGCCATCCTTGTTTTGGCGCCGGAATTGGAAAATCAGCCCTAAAACACCCAAGACCAAAGGCAGCATGTAGAACTGGTTTCGGGCTTTACTCTGGGCAATGGGCGAGGGCGCATCGGATTTCTTTTCCCAGGGCCACAGCACGCCGGCACCCTGCACCTCGCTCTCTCGGCCCACAAAATTCCACCCGAAGTACCGCCAATACATGTGGTTCAGTTGGTAGTTCCACAAGAAACCCAGGTTCTGTCCGAAGGTTGGTTTCTGGCCCTGCTGTACGTTTTCCCAATATTGGTAGGCCCGAAGGTGCAGCGGCGTATCTGAGTAAAGGCGCGGGAGCAGGGTTTTGTCTTTATCGGCGTAGGCCACCTCATATTTGTAATCCACTATCGCGTATTTACCGTTTTGCGGCGCGTAAATGGGGCTGCCTTTCTCAAAGCTCTGGGCTTCGGTGTTGAACTGCGGACCATACAGGAGGGGACGGCTACCATACTGCTCGCGTTTGAGGTAACTCACAAAGGAAAGCAGATTCTCAGGGTTGTTCTCGTCAATGGGCGGGTTGTAGCCACTCCGGATGGGCACCATGAGGTAAGACGAGTAACCCACCAGCACCAACACCAAAGACACCAGCGCGTGGTGCCAAAGCACCCTGCCCGTTTTCCTGGCCCAGCGCAGCCCGTACCAGATGGCCGCTGTGAGTCCCAGCAAAAACACAACTGCCCCCGCGCCGTACGGCAAGCCGATGGTGTTTACGAAGAACACTTCCATGGCCCCGGCCACCGAGGGCAGGCCTGTAATCACGCCTTCCATCACCACCAGCACCAAAGCCACACCCATCACAAGCGCAAGCAAAACTCCCCACTTGGTAGGCTTGTACTTCTGAAAATACACCAGCAGCGCGATGGTGGGCAAAGCCACCAGGTTGAGCAAGTGCACCCCAATGGAAAGCCCCACCAGGTAAGCCAGAAATAATAGCCAGCGATCGGCCCCCGGTGAGTTAGCCTCGGCTTGCCACTTGAGGGCCGCCCACACCACAATGGCCGTGAAGAACGAGGACATGCCGTAGACCTCGGCCTCCACGGCACTGAACCAGAAAGAATCGGTGAACGCAAAAGCCAGGGCGCCTACGGCTCCGCTGCCTAGTAGCAGCACACGTTGGGCAGGGGAGGGACCATCAGGAGATAAAGGTAGCAGCCGTTGGGCAAGCAGTGTGATGCTCCAGAACAAAAACAGCACCGTGGCCGCACTGCTCACCGCTGAGAGGAAGTTCATCCACCAGGCCACCTGGGTCACCTCCCCGAAACTCAGCAGCGTAAACAGCCGCCCGATGAGCAGGAACAGAGGCGCCCCCGGCGGATGCGGTACCTGCAGCTTGTAAGCCGCCGCAATGAACTCGCCCGTATCCCAGAAACTAGTCGTAGGCTCCAGCGTGCGCACGTACACTCCCAAGGCAACTAATGCCGAAACCCAACCCAGCACCGTATTCCACCTCCGGAAAGAGCGCCAGGCCGGGGAAACTTCCACAACTGTTTTAAGGCTGTTTTTCCGGAAAATGCCCCAAATGGGGAGCAACAGGCCCAGCACCACCAGCAATGGACCCAACGTGAGCCCCTGGAAACCATAGCCCTGGGGGGCAGAATCAGTAGCCATGAGCAGAAAGCCTATTGCAATAATTCCCATGCCTGCCAGCAGCGGGATGAACTGCCGTCTGGTGAACAGAAAAGGCGCTTGCACGATTGACTGAACAGGTGCTTTGATGGTGGTACTCATAGTTGGTTCTTTATGGTTTGTCGCTTTGCGGATATCTTAAATCTTTTCTCTTTACATGTGCCTTAAATTTTTTTTGGTTCAAGTTTTCAACTTGGACCCATAATGGGCTGAAGTTTGCAACTTCAGTGAGGCGATAGCCTCAAATGACACATTTGCGATCCTTAAACACATCCAGACACTGTTAAAATGAATCAGTGCTATTACATCTAAGGCAAAGCAGAATTATTTTATCCTAGATTTATTTATTGCAGCAGTATTTCAGTCTTTGAATGCTCCTTTTGAGGCTTTCGCCTCACTGCAGTTGCAAACTGCAGGTCATGGTAGGTCCAAGTTGAAAACTTGAACCAGAGACGATTTAGAATGAAACCGACTTCTCATCCTGGACCTTCAAAGCGAACGGAATGCACCACTTTTGTCCGTTGAAAACCTCCTCTTCCGTCGTGAATTCTTCTCTTTTAACTCATACAATTACTCCTCTGCAAACTTATCGGCTACTGAGATGCACCCAGGTTAACGGTTTGTAAAAAGATGTTAATGAGATGTTAATGCGGTAGAAGAGCGCCGGAAATTCTGTACTTTAGAGCCATGAGCCGAGTGAAAATGCAAATAATTCTGGTGCTGGCCTGCGTGGCGCTGGTGGCCTTGTTGTCGGTGCAGCTGGTGTGGCTGAACAAAGCCTACAGTGCCCAGGAACGGGCTTTCAACCACAGCGTGCAGGTGGCGCTCACCAGTGTATCTGATCAGTTGCTGGCCCATAGCGGCAAAGGAGTGACCTCGGCGGCTCCCGTGCAGCAGGTAGCCTCCAACTTCTTTCTGGCGGAACTGAACGCGCCCGTGGATCCGGCCCAGGCCAGTAAGATCCTGCGGCAGGAACTGGCCAAACGGAAGTTGCAGGAGCGCTATGAGTTTGGTTTCTATAACAGCCTGGATGACACGCTCTTGTTTGGGCAGTATGTACCGACCTCCCAGCGGGTGAGCAATACAAATCCAGAACCGGTGGTGCGACATGAGCGGGCAGGGGCAACGCCTTTGTACAACCTGGCGGTGGTGTTTCCGGGCAAGACTTCTTTTATTCTGCGGGAAATGGAATTCTGGTGGTACTCCACAGGCGCACTGCTGCTGGTGGTGCTGTTCTTCGCTTATACCATGGTGCAGATTCTGCGTGAGAAACGCCTCTCAGAGCTCAAAACCGATTTTATCAACAACCTCACCCACGAGCTGCAAACCCCCATCACCAACATCGGGTTGGCCAGCGAGGTGCTGCGCAAACGTTCCGAGACCTTGTCCCCGGACCGGCTCACCCGCTACCATGACCTGATCCACTCCGAGAACGAGCGCCTGCGTGCCCAGGTAGAGCGGGTGCTGCAGATGGCCACAATGGAAAGCCGGGAACTGGCCCTGAAAAAGGAAACCGTGGATTTGCACGCGCTGCTGCTGCAGACCGGCGAGAACCTGGCCCCGAGGTTGCAGCAACGTTCCGGACATCTGCGGCTTGATCTCCAGGCCACCAATTCCCTGGTTCACGCCGATAGTCTGCACGTGGCCAACGCTTTCTACAGCCTCCTGGACAACGCGGAGAAGTACTCCAATCAGGCGCCGGAGATTGAGGTGACCACCCGCGACACCGAGCAGGGCATCTTGATCAGCATCCGCGACCGCGGCATCGGGATAAAGCAGGAGTTTCAGAAATTTCTGTTTGATAAGTTCTACCGCGTGCCCAACGGCAACGTGCACAACGTGAAAGGTTTCGGGTTGGGGCTGAGTTACGTCAAAGCCATCATGGAGGCGCACCAGGGACAAGTTACCGTGGAGAGCGCAGAGCAGCAGGGCACCTGTTTCCGGTTGGTGCTGCCCGTGAACTAAGAATGGTGTTTTGAGGCCTTTTTGGTAAAAACAGGCGGTTTTCGCAGAACCTCCAGCAACTTGTCTGAGACTTTGCTTACTTCTTTAGGCGAATGCTGGGGGAAATAGTCTATGGCGCAGATGGATTTCTGCAGGTCCAGCCGCCGGGCGAAATGGAAGGCCAGCACATGGTCCTGCTCGGTGCAGTAGAACTCCAGCGGTTGGTTTCCGGTGGCCACACCCAGGCGCTCCAGCCGTTCGCACATCAGGGTCTGGACCTCTGTAAGGTAACCACCCGTAACTACTTTCACTTTCAGCATCAGCGGCTCCAGGTCTGTCAGCAGGGTGTTCAGTGCTATCTCCTTCATAATCTTGTGATTAAGAAAGTAATTTACACTTTCCCTATGAGGGGAATGTGAAGGCAATGTTATGCTTGTGGCGCCAATGTTAACTTATTGTTACCAAATAACTGAATTGAAGACCCTTCACCGGAGTAGCAAACCACTTTATTTGAAGGTTGAAAAGAAAATATTGTGTTTTAATTGAAAATATTAATTAATACCTTGACTATCAGGTGGGAAGCAAAGAGGCGGATTGGTTTAGCTTAATAGAAAGGGATATGAAAAAGAGCCTGAAAAAGTTTAGCTGGGTAGTGCTGGCTTTATTTGTCTTTAGCGGTTGCGATTTCTCTGACGATGAAGATCCAAAACCCCAGGATGGTGATTACTTCGTGTCGGCTACCTCGCTGGGCGTTGTTCCCAAGGTAGCGCTGCAGGCTTATGCTGTGACAGCGGGGTACGGGAATTTTGTTTCATTCATTGACTATGACATTGAGTTCTTCAGGTTCATTTACAACACCACCTACAAAGGATCCAGGATCCAAGCCTCGGGCTTACTGTGCGTTCCGCAGAACACGCCTGGTGCCCCGGCGCTGGTGAGTGCCCAGCACGGCACCATTTTCCGGGATAATGATGCCCCTTCCAGTTTTCCCCAGAGCTTCACCGGTTTTGAGCTCTTTGCGGCGGTGGGCTACGTCACCGTGATCCCCGATTTTATTGGCTACGGCACCTCCAAAGACCTGGTCCACCCTTATTACGATGAGGAACATTCTGCCGCCGCGGTGGTGGACATGCTGCGGGCCGCGGAGTTTTATCTAGACCGCGAACAGATCGCCACGAATGACAACCTGTTTCTGGTGGGGTATTCTGAGGGAGGCTATGTGACGCTGGCCGCCCAGAAAGAGATAGAATCCAACCCTGACCTGGATCTGGACCTGACTGCCGTGGCGGCCGGCGCCGGGGGCTATGACCTCAATACCATGCTCTCCACCATTGCCACCGTGCAGAACTACGCAGCCCCTTCTTTCCTGGCCCAGATCCTGAACGGCTACAACGTGACCTATGGCTGGAACCGTCCGTTCTCAGATTTCTTCCAGCAACCGTACGCCGACCGGCTTCCGGGTTTATTGGATGGCACCAAAAGCCGGGAAGACATAGATGCGCAGCTCACCACTTCCACCACGGCGCTGTTCAACCCTACTTTCTACGCGAACCTAAGCAACCCATCGGGGGAAACCACCCTGAAACAGGCCATTGCCAACAACAGCCTCCTGGACTGGAAACCCACCACGCCCACCCGCCTGTACCACGGCACCGACGATGAGGCGGTTTTCTACCAGACCACCGTAACCACCTACAACCAGTTTGTGGCGGCCGGGGCTACCAATGTCACTTTTACTCCCATCCAGGGCGGTACGCACCGCACCAGCATTGAACCCATGATGCTGGATGTGCTGCAATGGTTTGAGTCTTTGAACCAGTAATGAGACCAAAAACAATGTGGGCCTAGGCAAGGAGTAAGATTCGCGTTTTTCAGGGCTTTTCCTGAAATTGGCCCCCAAACGCCTCAACCCTCTGCCAATGCCCGCGCTCCTGAAAGACGTCTATTCGCCCCAGTTCTATGACAAGTTCGGTCAGGTGCTGAAAACTATCTTGCCCCAGTTTGATCAGGAGCAGTTCAGGCAGTTGATTTTCGCGGAAGGTTGGGAAGCCAAAGAACTGAAGGAGCGCATGCGGCACACCGCCCGCATGCTGCACCATTTTCTGCCCTGGAATTTTCCGGAGGCGGTAGGGGTGATTCTGCAAACCATCCAACAGCTACGCGAGCGCCAGTTTCCGGTGCAGCACGTAGAATTCATGTTCTTCCCAGATTATGTGGAACTGTACGGCCTTGAGGACCTGGAAACTTCCGTCTGGGCCATGGAGCAGATCACGCAGTTCATCAGCTGCGAGTTCGCTGTTCGTCCGTTCCTTCTGAAATATCCCGAGCGGATGATGGCGCAGATGCTAGCCTGGTCCACGCACGATCACCACGCGGTCAGGCGGTTTTCCTCCGAAGGCTGTCGGCCCCGGTTGCCCTGGGCCATGGCGCTGCCCTTCCTCAAACGCGATCCGTCGCCCATTTTGCCCATCCTGGAGAACCTCAAAGCAGATGCTTCTGAGTTCGTGCGCCGGAGCGTGGCCAATAACCTCAACGACATTTCCAAGGATAACCCCGAACTGGTGCTGGAACTGCTGGCCCAATGGAAAGGCCAAACCAAAAAAACCGATTGGGTAGTAAAACACGGCTGCCGCACGTTGCTCAAGCAAGGCCATACCGAGGTGCTCCAGTATTTCGGGTTTAACGGAGCGGCCCACCTGGAGGTCTCCGGCTTCAAAGTGTTAACCCCCCAAGTGGCGCTGGGGCAGGATCTGCTTTTCGCCTTTTCCCTGAAAAATACCTCTGAAACGCCCCAGAAAGTACGACTGGAATACGGCGTGTATTACAAAAAAGCAAAAAACTCCCTGGCCCGGAAGGTGTTCAAGATCAGCGAGCGCGAATTTGCTCCAATTGAGGAAACCAACATTACCCGTAGGCAAAGCTTCAAGTTCATCACCACGCGCAGGTACTATCCGGGAGAGCACCGTGTGTCAGTGATCGTGAATGGTCAGGAAAAGGTTATCGCTGACTTTCTAGTAGTCAACTGAGTTATGGCGCACATCCTGATCGTGGAGGACGACCCTAGTTTGGGTTTCCTGTTGCAAGACAGCCTGGAGACGGCGGGGTACCAGGTCACCCTCTGCCCGGACGGTGAAGCCGGATTATCGGCGCTGGCCCAGGAGACCTTTGACCTTTGCGTACTGGACGTGATGTTGCCCAAGCGCGACGGCTTCTCAGTGGCGGAGGAAATAAGGCAGCGCAACCTGCCGGTACCGTTCATGTTCCTGACCGCGAAAGCCCTTAAGGCCGACCGCCTGCAAGGCTTTGAGCTGGGCGCCGACGATTACCTGACCAAGCCCTTCGGGCTGGAGGAATTGGTGTACCGCGTAAAAGCCATTCTGCGCCGCACGGCTCCTAAAACTACGCCACCTGACCAGGCAAAACCTGCCGCCACAGACGTCATCTCTTTTGGCACTTCTTCATTGGAGTTCAAGAACCTGTTGCTGCACGTGGGCGGCCAAACCCACACCCTCACCGACAGGGAAGCCGAACTGCTCCGCCTTTTCGCCCAGCACCCGCACCAGCTATTACGCCGCGAGGAGATCCTGCAGCGCCTCTGGCAAGACGACGGGTACTTTGTGGGCCGCAGCCTGGACGTGTTCATTTCACGCCTGCGTAAATACCTTCAGCCAGATTCCTCGGTGAAGATCACCACCGTGCATGGCAGGGGCTATAAATTGGAGGTAGCGGAGTAAGCTGCATTTTGCGCCTGATTTCATAATAAGAGCCCTAAAACTAAAACCGGAAGAGCCGCTACCAGGCAGCTCTTGCGGGCTTTAGTTTGGGTTTCTGTCTCAGAGTCCCACTTCCAGGGTGAGGGAGAAGGTACGGGCTCTTGGGTAATGCACCGTGCCGTTTCCGTAGGCCACCTCAGGGTCCTGGCCGGAGTAGCCGGTAATGACAAAAGCATTTTGCACGGTGGCAATGAGATTGAGCCGGGCCTTGTCCTGCAGGATTTTCCCGAAATCATAGCCTACGCTGAGGTACTCCATCCGGAGGAAAGAGGCGTTCTCAACGTAATAGTCTGAGAAAGGCTGCGGGAGGTTGAAGTTGGTTTCCAGCACGCTGGAAGACTGATTCTGGAGCCAGGCCGAACTTCTGAAGCTGTTGTAATAACCGGTTTCTGCCGCATGGCGGTTGTAGGCATACGCTCCCAACTGGGCCCTGGCCATAAAGCCCAGGCTCCACTGTTTGTACGTGGCCTGCGAGGTGAAACCCAGCAGGCTTTTGGGTCTGGCGCTATGGAAGATTCTCTGGTCTTCCGGTCCGAAGGTGCCGTTGTTGTTTACGTCCTCGTACTGCCCTTCCAACGGAGATCCGTTGCTGTATTTCTGCACGTAAACCGAGTAGGCATCCAGTTCATGCCCGGGTGCGTTGACGTACCGGGGATTGGTAAAAGCCAGCAGAAAGGTTCTGGCCCCGTAAGCCCCCATGGGTCCGGAGACCAGTTTATTAGTAGCGTAAGAGGCATTCAAAGAAACTACCCATTGGGCGTTTTCTGTGTCTAGTGCCAGGTATCGGAGAGATACTTCGCCGCCTTTTGTCTGCACCTCGCCGCCATTGGCCATGACGTAGGAAAAGCCGTTGTTGGTGTTAGGAAGGGCTCTGTAGGTTAGCAGATCATCGGTTTTCTTTAAAAACAAATCAAGGCTGGCGTTGAAACGGGTACCCCAAAACCCAACATCTGCCCCCAGGTTAAAGGAAGTGGTTTTCTCCCAGGTTAAGTCTGGGTTGGGAAAAGCGCTGGAGGTGGTGCCGCTATTGAAAGGGTTGAAGGCGGGAAACAAAGGGGTGTTGCCCTGCACGCCGTAGCTGGCCCTGACTTTCAGGTAAGAGAGAAGGTCCTGGTCTTGCAAAAACGCTTCCTCAGAAAGAAGCCATGCAAGGCCTACCGCTTTGGAGGTGAAATCTCTGTTCTTCTCGGCAAAATACGGGCTTTGGTCCTGGCGAGCCGAGGCGGTCAGGAAGTAACGTTCTTTGAACCCATACTGCAAGCTCCCGAAGAATGCTTTTTTAGCCATGTTTGTCTCATAGCTGTACCCAGACCTTAGATTGCCCTCCGGCTCAGAAACAGAATTCAGGAAGAATTTATTTAGGGTTTTCTGGGCCGAATATCCGGCCGTAAAGTCCAACTGGCTTTTAAGCTTCTCCAGCGACGCTGCGTAAGTAAGGTAATACTCCTGAAGCCGGTTCTTACGGGTGTGGCCAAACTGGGCTACGGTTAAAAGGTAATCAGATGGAGTGGCTGAAATGTTGTTGTTGTCCCTGCCGTCGGTGTTGTGATGGTCATAGCCCAGGTTGATATGGGCGGTAAGGGCCGGCAGAAAATGAAAGCGATACGCCAGGTGCGCGTTGCCAAACTTCCTTTCTGATTCCTGGCCTGAGGTGGAGCGCTCCAGAAGGCCCAGGGGGTTCAAAGGTGCAAACGCCTCGGGCTTGCCTTCCGCATCACGCCATTCAAAGTAATCTCCGTTGGAGGCATACACCGGCTGCGTAGGGTTGAAGTTCACCGCGGCATTGATCAGCCGTTGGTTAGGTGACCGGGTCTCGCTCTTAGTGCCTTTGACGCTGATATCCAGCCTCAGGTGATCCTCAAAAAAAGAGGGGTTCAGGGTAAGGGCCGCGGATTTCCGTTTAAAGTAGCTGTTGGTGAGAATGCCGTTCTGGTGCAGATAACCTACAGCCACCCGGTAGGGCAGAAAACCCACGGTACCATCCAGGCTCAGGTTCTGGTCATAGCTGACGGCGTTTTCATACACCTCCTCCTGCCAATCTGTGTTGGCCTGTCCCAGCCTGGCTTTTTGTTCCTGTGTCCCGCGTTGCGTAACCACCTGCCTGAATTCATCACCGGAAAGTACCTCCACTTTTCTGGGCAGGGTAGAAAGGGCTACCTGTGACCGGAAATCCACCTGGAGCTTCTTGTTTTCTGCCCCGCGTTTGGAGGTTAAAAGCAGCACCCCGTTCACTCCGCGGGAGCCATACATACCGGTAGCAGCGGCGTCTTTCAGCAAGGTAATAGAGGCAAGATCCTGCGGATTGAGGAGCGCCAGCGCGGACACCAGTTCTTCCTCTGCCTCGCTCTCCAGGATAACGCCGTCCAGAACAACCAAAGGCGCACTTCTGCCTGCCAGGGTTGCATTTCTGAGCTGCTGCACCAGGAAACCTGCGCCTGGTGCCCCCGTTAAGCCCGTCACCTGTAAACCCGCCAGTTGCCCTGAGATAAGCTGCTCTGGTGAAACTACCAGGCCCTGGTTGAACTGCCTGGCGGTAAGGGTCTGCAAGGCACCGGTGGTTTGTTGCCTTTTCTTTAAACCATAGCCCATCTGCACCGAGTCTGAGGGGGCTTGCAAGGTCTCTTGCCTGGCCAAAGAAGCCTGCGGAACACAAAAGGCAGCAAGAGTGAAGGCTACCGCGGGAAAGAATATATTTTTGCGAAAACGAGCGAAGTAGACGTTTGGCATAGGGTGGTGGATTCAAGGATTTGCAAAGCAAAATACGCTTTTGTCCTTAAACTTTTATGCCACCAGATGCAGAACTGTTTTAACCCTGTTTTTCTAGGAAAAGCCCCAAAGCGCGGCTACCTGGTTTCTTTCTTCTCTTCTTTGCGCTGCTCTTTGGCTTCTTTCTTTTCCTCTTTCTCGGCTTTCTTCTCGGCCTTTTTGGTTTCCTTTATTTTCTTGAGCTGCTGCACCACGTTGATCTTACCTGTCTTCACGGCATCCATGTGGATAGTGCCCACCACGTCGCTTTTGGGCTCCAGCACCATGTAGGTTTTCATGCTGTAGTTCCACATGTGGTCGCCCATAAGGGTCTTGAAGGTGGTCTTCAGCGGTTTTTTCACGTCAGACACGGCCTGGATTTGGATGGGGGTCACGCTTTGGGCCTTCACCAGGTAGTCTTTCACCGTGCCTCCCACGGAGCTCATCTTGTCTGGGAAGTTCAGTGTCATCTTCATTTCCCGGATGTAGAAATCAAACTCATTGGGGTTGTCCAGGCTCATGGTCATGACCATCTCCATCTCGTCCAGCCCGAAATCGGTGATCTTGAGGTTGGTGACCTCGGCGCCGGGCACCGCCGGAATCACCATGTCCAGAGATTCGTCTATGTCAAACTTGCGCCGGCCCAGCAGCGGGATATCGGTATAGGCCTGGATGTAAGCCCTTACCTGTTCGCCTTCCTTCACCTGGCGCCGCACCAGTTCGCGGGTTTTGTTGTGGTCCATGGTCATCGGGAATTTGATGGTTTGCTTTTTCTGGTTGGCATCGCGCTCAAAACTCTTCTGTCCCTGCGCCACGCTTTTGTTGTACAGTTTGAATTTATAGGAAATACTGTCCACGAAGCTGGATACCAGCGAAGGCTCCACATCCATGAGCACGTTCATGGTGGCGGTTTTCTCCCCAATTTTGGTATCGGTGATCCGGATGTTGTCAATCTTAGGTGCGAGAAAGGAAATGAGCTTTTTGGTAGGCGTAGTGGCGATGACAACCCCAGCGGCCACTACCAGGGCCAGAAGTATTAGGAAGGCGATGGTAAATCCTTTTTTCATATGACGCTAATTATCAGGGGCTATTATCCAGGATGTGGGCTTATTGGCTACGCTTCTATAGGGGGATAGTTGGTTATAACCTGATAATTAGGTGTTTATTCGGGCCGCAGAGGTTTTAACCGATGGCAAGGTTTTTCGGTCATGAAAATCTGAAATCTTACCCGAAAGAGAAAAGCCGATTAAGGGCTGATTTCTTTTAAACAACCCTTAAATGGCGCTGCAATTCTCTGGCCAGGAAGAGGCCCGGGCGCGTTCGGCAACTGAGAGGAGAATCACGAAACCATTTTCTGGAGCTGGTGGAGGCGGAGCCGCTCTGCGTGCTTTGCTTTGATAGTGGTGTTGTTCACCACGGCGGCACTGGAAACCAGCAACACCAGTTTTATGACTTCCAGCCCTATGTACAGGTAATGTAGGTTACTTCCCGGCGTTGTGTTTCCGGCAATAACGGCCAGCGTCCGTACGTCCAGGGCAGGCAGCAGCCAGAACGTCTGCAGCAAGAGAATACCGGTCAAAGAGCCAAGCAGAGTCCATTCTTTTCTGGTGCCATGGTTGAAAAGCAGGCCCAGCAGCGCCACGGTGCAGAGCGCGATCTCCACCTTGTTCAGCACGCCAAATACCAGCCGCCCAATGCCCAGGCCTAGTGCCAGGGTAATGCCAGGTGCGGTGAATTTTACAGGGGCTTCAATAAAGGAGATGCCAATGACCATCCCGGCCCAGAGGAGCAAGGCGGCAATCGTGACGAAGTTTAGGGTATGGGAGCGCATGGTGTTGAGTAATTCTGAGGCCTGAATTTAATTAAGTTCAACCACGGAAAGAACGGGTTTTCTCCCTGTTTTCAGAAATTCAGGATGGAAATACCGTTGCCTTTGTTTCAACCCTAGTGTACTTGTTTTTACGCAAAATAAGCCTGCAGGAAAGGCGAAAACTTTAAAGCAATTACCTGGAAAGAAGCTTAACCCACCTTAAGTTCTTTCCTGAAGCTGAGATTCAATTGCCACAACCGCTTAAAGTATCTGCTAAGCAGGCTGAGTCTGAGGAAGCGGTTTTCCAATCTTACAAATTCACGGGTTCGCAAATCTCTAAAAGAGATTTGTCACCTAAGCTAACGCTGCAAATTTATAGGAGGGAGGAATCAGGGAGAGAGCAGGGGGTTGAAGAACAGGGAGATACGCGGGGGTGGGGAATTAGGGCTTTCTGACCAGGATTCTCCGGAAAGGAATTTAGATGCTTCCTTTTGAAACCAACCTGGTTGGGCATTAACCAATCTGGCGTGGCGTGCGTAATAACAGCAATTCGAGTAAATTGTTTTAGTCCTATATAGCAATAGATTGAAAATATCGCCCAGCTTTCTCCCTTAACCCTAAATAACCTACGCATGCATAGCAATGGCTATTTTATCTTATACCTGTTTTGCGTTCTCCTGCTGGTTACCGGTTGCCAGGATTTTCCCAAAGACCCGGAGAAAACGCTGGAGCAGGTCAGCAACGGAACCCTCAAAGTGGGGTACTCAGAGAACCCGCCCTGGGTGGTGAAAGGCCCAGATGGCCCCACCGGCATTGAGCCAGATCTGGTGAAAGCCTTCGCCAAAAGCATCAACGCCCGGGTGCAGTGGCAGAACGATTCTGAGCAGAACCTGCTGGAGGATCTGGAGAAAAATGAACTGCATTTGGTGATTGCCGGGCTCACAGATGACTCGCCCTGGAAAAGCAAAATCTCTTTTACCCGGCCGTTTGTAGAGGTGGAGAAAAAGAAACACGTCATGGCGGTGATCATGGGAGAGAATGCCTTCACCGTGAAACTGGAAAGTTTTCTGAACCAGCAGAAATCCGTCATTCAAAACCGGGTACAGCCATGAAACAGGTCAGCAGATTTGAATACCCAGAGGAACTGCAGCCGGTTTTCAAGAAAGCCAAAAAGCTGGAATGGATCACGGTAGGCTACCTGATCACTACCTCCATTGTGGTATTCCTCACCATGGGCAACTCCCAGGCCATGAAAACCGCCTGGTTTGAGGATATCCTGAGCCTTACGCCCTCCATTTCGTTTCTGATCGCCTCGCGGGTGTTCCACAAGAAACCGAACAAGAACTTTCCGTACGGCTACCACCGGGTGGTGAGTATTGCGTATCTGTGCAGCGCGCTGGCTTTGTTCTCGGTGGGGGGCTTTCTCATCTATGATTCGGTGCACACCTTGCTCAAGCAGGAACACCCCACCATCGGGATCAAAGTCATTTTCGGGCACGAGATCTGGCTGGGCTATCTCATGATTGCAGCCATGCTCTACAGCACCATACCAGCCATGATCCTGGGCCGCATGAAGCTGCCCCTGGCCAAGCAACTCCACGAAAAGAACCTCTACACCGATGCCGACATGAACAAAGCCGACTGGATGACGGGGGCGGCGGCTATTCCGGGTATAATAGGTATTGGAATGGGCTGGTGGTGGGCCGATTCGGTGGCGGCGCTCCTCATCTCCTTAGACATCATCAAAGACGGCTACACTAACCTGAAGCAGGCTGTTTTCGATCTCATGGACCAAATACCCAAGACCGTGGACGACCAGGAAACCGATCCTTTGCTCAACCAGATAGAGCATAAAATCAAAGGCCAGCCCTGGATAAAGGAACACGCGTTCAGGATGCGCGAGGAAGGCCATATTTACTCCGGCGAGGCGTTTTTGGTGCCCCATGACCACAACGGGCAGCTTACCCAGCAGATAGAGAAATTGCTCCAGGAAGTAAGGGACCTGGACTGGCGCATCCAGGAATTCACGATCATGCCCGTTCGGAAATTGCCCCAAAACGGAGCGGAGGAGAACTGATCCACTTACACTGGATAGAAATTCGTCCATTAAAAAAAGCCTTCCTGGAGTTCAGGAAGGCTTTTTTGTGGCAAAGGTTTACTCAGGTTAGTCAATTTTCTCGTCTACCTTTTTTACGCCTTTTTTGGTGGTGTTCTTCACGGCTTTGCCGGCTTTCTTAGCGCCTTTGGCCGTAGCCTTCGCGCCGCTTACCGCCAGGTTCTTGGTGCCTTTGCCCACTGACTTTGCGCCGTGGCCTACCTGGTTAACCCCGGTTTTTGCCCGCTCTTTGTTAGTGGTTTTCACCTGGGTGGTATCTTGTACCGGGTGGTCAGAGGCTTGGGCGGTATTCAGTTGCAGGCCGGCAGCCAGAAACAAAGCCGCCAAAAATGTTACCTTTTTCATATCCTTTAGAGTTAAGTTCTACATCAATTGCAGCCTTATAAAACGGATTGAAAACCGGATGGTTGCTCCGTTTTAATTCTTACGGCTTGCCATCCTGCCTGCAGAAAGTCATTCTAAGGCCGTTTTTCATTATCAAACGGAATGCATGCAGCCCTTTAGACCGAGGCTCAGTTGTAACCTTTTCGTTTAGAAGGTGTTTTTGTTAAACTGGCGCTGAAACAGACCTTGTGGTGAAGGAACTATCAGGCAATCCTGGCGCCAGAAACAAAATCAACTACAGAATGACCAACCACGATTTTATCACCCTGCAAGTAGCCGATGGTACGCCCATGGAGGCTTACGTGGTGCTGCCCGAGGGAGCGGGCCCATTCCCGGCTATCATTGTTTTACAGGAGGCTTTCGGGGTGAATGGCCACATCAGAAGTATTGCGGATAGGCTTTGCGGGGAAGGGTACGCCGTCATCGCCCCTGATCTGTTTCACCGCACGGCCAAACGGGTGGAGATCAGCTACTCAGATTTCGCCTCTGCCATGCCGCACTACCAGGCCATCACCAAAGAAGGCTTGACCGCCGATTTACAGGCTTCATTTGACTGGCTCCAACAGCAACCATCCGTGCAGCCGGACAAGATTGGCAGCATTGGGTTCTGCCTGGGCGGGCGGGTGTCTTTCATTGCCAATACGGTGCTGCCGCTGGCGGCGGCGGTGTCTTACTACGGCGGCGGGCTGGACACGCTGGCTTCTGAGGCTAGTAAGTTGCACGGGCCGCACCTGTTTTTCTGGGGTGGCAAAGACGCCCACATTCCGCAGGAGAAGATTGACACCATCATCAACGCGGTGAAAGAAGCCGGCAAAGACTATATCAATACTGTGATCTCGTACGCAGATCATGGGTTCCACTGCGATGAACGCGCCAGTTACCACCCGCTGGCCGCCAAAGAAGCCTGGGCCACCACGCTCGCCTTTTTCGCCAATCGGCTGAAAGCCTGATATACCAGGAGAAACCACTGTGAAATGGATTGGCGATGTACGCAGGCGTAAACCTTCAACTTGTAACCTTACCTTTACCCCATGGAGTTAAGACAAAGAATCATGAAATGGCTGTACCCGTTGATTATGCGGCTGTCCAAGTCAACCAAAAACGGGAAGATACTGGAGAACAGGCAGCAGGTGCCCGCAGCCCAGCCTTTCTATGGGTTACAGGCCACGCTCAACAACGGCAGCCCGCTTGATTTCAGTCAGTTCAGAAACAAGAAGGTCTTGCTGGTGAACACGGCCTCCAACTGCGGGTACACTGGCCAGTACGAGGAACTGCAACAGCTGCATGAAGAGCAAAAAGACAATCTGGTGATCATCGGGTTCCCGGCCAATGATTTCAAGGAGCAGGAGAAAGACAATGATGCCGCCATCTCGCAGTTCTGCCAGGTGAACTTCGGGGTGACGTTTCCGCTGGCCAAGAAGAGCGTAGTGGTGAAAAACCCGGGGCAGAACCCGGTGTATGACTGGCTGTCACACGCCCAGAAAAACGGCTGGAACGAGCACCAACCCGACTGGAATTTCAGCAAATACCTAATAGACGAGCAAGGCAACCTCACGCATTACTTCGGGCCGGCGGTGTCACCGGTAGGCGAGGAGATCAAGGCCGCGCTCCGGCAAAAGCCAAAGAGCTAGATTGTAGCCTGGTTTATAGAAACGCCCCTGAAATGCTAAAATCCTGCGTTTTAGGGGCGTTTTTCATGAAAGTGCCCTTTTCAGGGGTCTCAGATCTGGTCGGTGTTGAATTTCCGGGCGGTTTCCTGCACTTGCTTCAGCACGTTGGTGAGCACGGGGCTGGTGTCTTCGCGGCGCCAGGTCACGTACAGGTTGGCTTTGTGCGGCAGGTGAATGAACCTTACATCGGGCGGCGCCCCGAAGGAATAAGAACTGGGCAAGATGGTGACGCCCAAACCACGGGCCACCAGGCTCAGAATCATGCCCCCGAAATCTGATTCAATGTACACATTGGGCGTGAAGCCGTACTCCTTGAAAATCTGCCGCAGGCCTTTGACATACAAGGTCTGGTGGTGCAAACCGGAGAGGATGAACTTCTCATCTTTTACCTCCTGCAGCCCCTTGAAATTGTCCTGCCGCAACCAGTGGCCCTGGGGCACCACCAAGGCGAAATGCTCTGAGTACAGGCTGATGGATTGCAGGGCGGGGTTCTCGGCGGGGTCTCTCCTGAAGGCCAGATCCATCTGGTAATTGAGCAGCAGCTGTTCAAAGCTGATGTCGGTGGGCTCTACCAGTTCCACCTTCAGCTCGGGCAAGGTCTGCGCAATGCTGGAGATGAACTCGGGCAGGAAACCGTACGCCACCGATCCCGGATACCCGATGGAGATGGAACCGTAGGCGCCCTCGTGGATCTTGCGGGCCTGCCGATGCATGCGGTTGATCTCCTCCAGCAGGGGCAACCACCGGTCCCGCAGGAAAACGCCGGCCTGGGTGAGCTTCACGTTCCGCTTGCTGCGCTCAAAAAGCTGCACGCCCAAATCCTCCTCCAGGGACTTGATCTGCCGGCTCAGCGCCGACTGCGTGATGAACATTTTCTCGGCGGTGTTCCAGAAATGGAGTTCCTGCGCCAGGGCCAGAAAATACTTTATTTGTTGCAGCTCCATGGCCCCTGATTTGGTTTATGCATTAGTCAACCCGATATTGGCATTTTTAGAACGGGGTGTCCGCCTTTCCTTTGCCTTAAAAACAAAGATAAGATGGTAACGCTCCCAAAATACATACAAGAAGCCATTGGTTGGACCGGGGCGCTTTTTTCCCTGTCGGCCTTTAGCCTCAATAGCCTCAACGTCATTGGCAGCCAGTCTGTGGAATATTTGTCCATGAACATGATTGGTTGCTTTTTCTTGATTATCTATGCGGTAAACAAGAACGCGCACGCCAGTTGGGTCTTGAACTCTATCTGGCTGCTCATGACGGCAGTGGCCCTGGTGAAGGCATATTTATCCTGATTTTGGGTAGGAGGCCAGAAAAGGAGATTCCTTTTTGCCTGCCTGAGAGGAGGGGACCCAGACCGCTTCTGTTTCCGCAGAAAGTGGTTTTAGATTTTTTTACGTAGATTAAGAGAATTTCTGACTCATTTTCATGGCCAGGGCATGAATCAGGAAATCAAAAAGGATGACTTACGAAGACTTAGTTGCAAGTGCCTGTAAATGGATTCTGACGGAGGGCAGCTGTGCCGCCGCTTTTAAAGAGTTTGCCGATGGAGAGGAAACCGGGCCGCGCCCGGATGTGATTGGGATTGGCTCTTTTGGCCGGAGTATTCTCCTGAAGGCCTACGTTTCAAGGGCAGATTTTGAAAAAGACGTGCAAAACAAAGCCTGGCAAACGCCCGGGCAAGAGATGGGCAGATACCGTTTCCTGTGCGTTCCCGCTAATGAGATACAGGAGACCGAGGTGCCCGCCAACTGGGGCCTCATCTACGTGAACGAAGCCAAACAGGCCACCTGCGTCCTGAATCCTTACAACCCCAACAACGGCGATTTCTGGCGCAACGGCTTTGAAGACCACCTGCTCTACGACCTCCTTACCCAGAATGACCAACTGTACGCCTCCTGCCGCCGGCTCCGCTATAAAGCGGTGATTCATTTTCAGTAGGTCTTCACTGCGCGTATTTGGGTTTATTTTTCAAAAATAGGCCAGATACTTTTAGGCTATTCCTTCGCTTGCCTGTGAGTAAAAGCGTTTTGCTAGGTAGTTGTAGTGCAATAGATTAATGGATGAAAATCAACTAAAGTTTGAAGTCATTTGGAAAGATGACGATATGATGGAATTGCGGATTTCAGCAAACAATGGCCGATACTCAGGTACGACAGAAGTCTACGAAGTTTCTGAAAGTTTGCTCGAGTTTGTAAAAGAACTTAATGGTTTTCCTTTTGGAAAAGATAGGCTGACTCATTCTTGCGGGGAAAAGGATAGTTACGCATATTTTGAAATGGATTTCTACAAAATTGGTCCATCAGGGATATGCGGAGTTCTAATCACTATGGAAGAGAATGTCTCGACAGAATACCGAAAAGAAGAAAAAGACAAACTCTCAATGGAATTAATTGTTGAGCCAAATGCCATTGACAATTTCTGTAAGGAGTTAAAATCGCTTGCCGAAAGAGAAGAAGGAATTGCTGAATTAAATGGTATAGTAAAATACTCCAACAATATAATCTGAATTACAACGAACTACAACCACGTGTAAACACCAACTGTGGCTGGCGGCCTCCCGCTGTTTACCAAAGAGGTTACTTAAATTTCAGTTTCACCCTCAAACCAATACTCCTACTGACATGAATTCAACCTCCGGCATCAACGTGATCATCACCGGGGTAACCGGAATGGTAGGCGAAGGCGTGCTTTTTGAGTGCCTGCAGGAACCAGAGGTAGCGCAGGTGTTGGTGGTGAACAGGCGACCTTGCGGTGTAGTCCATCCCAAGCTGAAAGAGATCATCCACCAAAATTTTTTTGACCTTTCGCCCATTGAAAACCAGTTGGCCGGCTACCATGCGTGTTTCTTCTGTTTGGGCGTATCATCTGTAGGCATGAAAGAAGCGGAGTACCGGCACCTTACCTATGACCTGACCCTGCATGCGGCGCAAACCCTGGCCCGGCAGAATCCCCAGATGGTTTTCTGCTACGTTTCAGGGGCGGGTACAGACAGCTCAGAAAAGGGTAGGTCTATGTGGGCCCGGGTCAAAGGAAAAACGGAGAACGACCTGCTAAAGCTGCCTTTCAAAAGCGTCTATAACTTCCGGCCTGCCTTTCTGGAGCCTACCCCGGGCATGAAAAACACCAGCAAATACTACAAATACATTGGCTGGCTGGCGCCGGCGGTAAGAGTCTTGGCACCCCATTACATTTCCACCCTCCGGGACCTGGGCCAAGCCATGATCCATGTGGCCACCAAAGGCTACCAAAAACAAATCCTGGAGGTGCCAGACATCAAGGCGCTGGCCAAAGCGTAAAAAGCCCGCTGACCGGCCGCATCTCCTCACAAGTTTTCGCCGGTTTCTTCGCCTGGGCTGGGGTAATACTATCCAAATCTTTTACCTATTTTTAAGCCGTAGGTGTCATAGGTTCCTTGACCACCCTGAAAGATAAAATATAGGGCCGCAAGTTGTCCATCTGGCTGCGAAACACGTATAGCGGACATCTTCACCCGTTACCCCCTGGCGTTTGATACATGAATAACCAAACCTCCTCTGTTGCAGAGGGCACAGCCAAAGAACAAAGTCTGCCTTTTCGCCAGATTTTTGAGTCCCAGCCTGGGTTGCTTTTGATTCTTTCGCCTGACCTGCGGGTGCAGGCCGCCACAGACGTTTACCTGCGCGAAACGCTCACGGTAAGGGAAGAGATTATAGACAAGCATGTATTTGACGTTTTCCCGGATAACCCGGAGGTAACAGAGGCCTCATCTACCCAGAGCCTGAAAGCCTCCTTTGCGCAGGTGTTTGCGACGGGCAAGGCCCACAAAATGGACGTTTTCCGGTACGATATCCCGGACCCTGAGCACGAGGGCAAATTCCTGGAGCGCTACTGGCACACGGTCAACTCGGCGGTGCTGGATGACCAGGGCAACATCACCTGCATTATTCACGAGACCTTCAATGTAACGGAAAGGGAGAAGGCCAGGCTGCAACTGAAGGAAAGCCAGGAAAGGGAACAGCACGCCCTGGCCCACGCAGAGCTTCAGCGCACCCGGTTAGAGCGTCTGTTTGAGCAGGCGCCTGCCGCGCTGGCCATGCTGGAAGGCCCCGATCTGGTTTTCAAAGTATTCAATGAAAGCTACCAGCAGCTGTTTCCGGGCCGCAAACTCATGAACCTGCCCCTGTTTGAGGCCCTACCCGAGCTGAAAGATCAACCCATTGAAGCCATTATCCGGCACGTGTATGACACCGGCGAGACCTTTGAAGGAAAGGAGGTGCTCATTCCGGTGGCGCGCTTCGCCGATAAGGAACCCGAAGACATTTACTGGGATTTCATTTACCAGGCGCTGTATGATGCCCAGGGAAAGGTAAACGGCGTGCTGATCTTCGCGCTGGACATGACAGAGGTGGTTCTCTCAAGGCGGCAACTGGAGAAGAACGCTGAGGCTTTGCAGGCACTGAACCAGGAACTGGAGGCCCGCGTTGAGCGGCGCACCAAAGCCCTGCAAATAGCCCAGTCAATAGCCGAAAAGCAGAAACAACGCCTGGAGCGCCTCTTCACCGATGCCCCGGCAGCCATCTGCATCCTGGAAGGGCCTGAGCTGGTGTTTGAACTGGTGAACCCCATCTATCAGCAACTGTTTCCCGGCCGCGAGCTTCTGGGCAAGCCCATTCTGGAGGCTTTGCCAGAGATTGAGCACAATGATGTGTACCGGACCCTCCGGGAAGTGTATGAAACCGGCAAAACCCACGAGGAAGAGGGAATGCACATACCGCTGGCCCGACCCGGCGACGGCGTTCTGGAGGACAGGTACTTTAAATACATTCAGCAGGCGCGCTACAATGAGCACGGCCTCATAGACGGCATTCTGGTCTTGGCCTTTGAGGTGACTGAGCAGATTGAAGCCCGCCGGGCAGTGGAGGCCGGTGCCCGGCAACTGCAGCTCATCACAGATTCATTGCCGGTGCTCATAGGGTACCTTGACAAGGACCAGGTCTACCGCTTTACAAACAAGGCCTATGAAACCTGGTTCCCTAATAAACCGGGGGGCTTTCTGGGGCGCAGTGTTTTAGAGGTGATTGGCGAAAAAGCCTACCAAAACGTGAAAGGCTACATTGATAGAGCCCTGGCCGGTGAGCGGCTGGACTTTGAGGCCGAGATGCCTTACCGCGATGGTTTCAAAAAACACATCCATACCAGCTACGTGCCCGATATCCGGGATGGGGTGGTGAAAGGTTTTTATTCCCTGGTCACCGACGTCACCGAACGGGTGGAAGCCCGCCGGGCACTGGAGAAAAGCGAGCAGGAGGCCAAAGCCATCGCCGAGGAACTAGCCACCGCCAACGAAGACCTGCAGGCCACAAACCAGCAGCTGCTCCACACCAACTCAGACCTGGACAACTTCATCTACACGGCTTCCCATGACCTGCGGGCACCTATCTCCAACATTGAGATGCTCATGGGCGAGCTGCTGCTGGAACTGCCGCCGGAAAGCCTGCAGCTGGAAGAGGTAGGCAACATTCTGGGCATGATGAAAGGGTCCATTGAACGCTTCAAGAAAACCATCAATAACCTCACCGAGATCACCAGGCTGCAGAAAGACCATATCACAGAGGCCAAAGTAGTGAATCTGGAGGACTTGGTGAAGGAAGTCATCCTGGACCTGGACCAGAATATCCAGAAAGCAGGGGCGCAGATCCAAACCTCGGTAATAAGCTGCACCCATGTTACTTTCTCAGAGAAGAACCTGCGCAGCATCATCTACAACCTGCTCTCCAACGCCATTAAATACCGCCACCCAGACCGCACCCCCCAGGTGATGGTAAGCTGCCATCTAACGGCTGAATACATGGTGCTTAAGGTGCAGGACAACGGCTTGGGCCTGGGATCTGCCCAGCAAAAACAGCTGTTCTCCATGTTCCGCCGTTTCCATGACCACGTGGAAGGCTCCGGTGTGGGGCTGTACATGGTAAAACGCATTGTGGACAATGCCGGCGGCAAGATTGAGGTGGAAAGCAACCTGGGCGAGGGCACTACCTTCAAAGTCTACCTCAAGAATCCGCTTTACAGGAAGTAGGTTTCCCTGCGGTAGCCTGTTTGGGGCTTATTTTTACAATAATGGGCCCTAGATACGTTTTCAGAGGAAAAAGCACAACTTTCAGGAAGGCTGAGCGGTAATGAGTACCTTGCGGCATACTGAAGGACCAGCGCCGCTGGATATTTTTTGCTTATGGATTTTTCAAACATTAAGCTGGTGGCCACCGACATGGATGGCACCCTGCTAGACCCCCATCATAACCTTAGCGAGGATTTTTACCCGGTTTACCAGGCCCTGAAAGAAAAGGGCATTCTGTTCGCCGCCGCCAGCGGTCGGCAGTACTACAACCTGGTGAACCTGTTTACCCCCATCAAAGACGAAATCATTTTCCTGGCCGAGAATGGCAGTTACGTAGTGTACCAGGGTCAGGAACTGCTGGTTCAAGCCATGGACCACGGCATCACCAAACAGCTCCTGCAGAAAGCCAGAACCATTCCCGGCGTGTACATCGTGCTCTGCGGAAAGAAATCTGCCTACGTGGAAAACACCAGCCCTGAGTTCATGGAACAGGTGAACCTGTACTATGACGCCGTAGAAGTGGTGGAAGACCTGCTGGCTGTGGAAGATGACCAGTTCCTGAAGATCGCGCTTTGTGACCTGGCCGGGGCTGAGGGCAACAGCAACACGTATTTCCAGGAGGAAAGAGCCCATCTGCAGGTTACCGTCTCCGGTAAGATCTGGCTGGACATCTGCGACAAACAGGCCAACAAAGGCCGCGGCATGGAGGTGATTCAGCAGAAGTACAACATCACGCCGGAGCAAACCATGGTCTTCGGGGATTACCTCAACGACCTGAAGATGATGGAGAAAGCCTATTTCAGCTACGCCATGGAGAACGCCCACCCAGAGATAAAGGAAGTATCAAGGTTCAGGGCCAAAAGCAACAGCCAGAACGGGGTGGTAGAGGTCCTGCAGCAACTGGTGGGCGCCACCGTGTAAACCAGGGTTTGTCTACAGGGAAAAAGAGGAGAGTGCTTAATGCTTCTTTTTTGCCTCGTTTTTGTGAAAACAGCCGTAAAACACCTTAGTGACTTACCTTAATTTTTAGTGTGATGGCAAATACCATGGATGAGCCCTTGATGCAAGCGGTTGAAGAGGCGGTTTCTAAACGGAAATTCCTGAAGATCCAGTACCGCACCGACCTGAACGAATACCTGTCTGTTACTTCCATGATCAAGAAAGTGGAGGAAAAGGACGGAGCCCAGTATCTGGAGCTGGTCAACGGGGAGGAAATCAGATTTGACAATCTGGTGAAAGTGGGCGACGTGGCCTCAGACGAGTACAACAGCCGTGATTTCACCTGTGACTGTTAAGCCCGTGATTTGAAATCCAGCATTGAGATTCTGCAGCTTTTCAACCCAATTCCAGTTCAGGGGCGTTTCCTGCAAAATGGCCTTAAAATAAAAAAGGAGGTGCCAGAACTGGTACCTCCTTTTTATTTCTCATCAGATTATTCCGCTGTTTAGCGGGTCAAGGGTGACCGGATGTACCCTCTTCTGCTGTTATCCACGCTCCATACCCCGGAGCCCGCCGCGGCAATGTACAGGAACACGAAACAGTACAGAACCGCTAGCTCGCCTTGGTTAACGATAGGCAAAGGGTTTTGGGCCGCGTGGGCCATGAAATAGGCCACCGCCATGAGACCGGCGGCAATGAAAGCGGCCCAGCTGGTGAGTAAACCCATCGCAATCAAAATGCCCGCCACCAGTTCAATAATACCGGCCACGCCCATCATAGAGGCAATATCCGCGGCGGGTTTGTCGCCCGGAAAACCGAATAGCTTTTGCGTTCCGTGCATCGCAAACATGAGCCCGGCCACAATGCGCAGGAGCGCATAGGCCTGAGGTGCGTATCTTCCTATTGTTCTGTCCATAGCTTGTTAACTCTTAATAAATGCGCTTTTATGTAAAATATTGATAAACAGCCCAGATACTTAGGTTTACGAGCTTCGCCTAACATAGTTTTGGAGGAATATAACGGCCTGTCCCTGACGGAATGTGGGTAGAAAGAGGCACCTTTTTTATTTTGTTTTAGGTCCAAGAGCTGTCACTGGCAACTTGTAATAATTTAGGTGTTATCCCCTGGAAAACCTCGGTTACAGATATGCTAGCAGGAGCTCAAGGATAGAAAAAGGTCAATCTGCCATGGGCTGAAAAAGGAAAATCCTGACGCTGACCATGCATAGCTTTTGAAGGCATTTTAGGCCAGCATCAGGATTTTGGAGAAACTAATTCAGCGCGCAGGGCTACTCAGGAATGGTGACTTCTTTGCTTTCCCGGATGTCTTCTGAGGAGCTGCCCACCATGATCTTGAACGTGCCCGGCTCCACGGTCCACTTCAAGCCCATTTTCTGGAAAACGGGCCTGATTCGATTTTAGGTGAGAGAAGCTGAATGACCAGAAAAATCACTCGGTTACTTTCTTTACAATGATGTGTCCCTCCAGGTGCGCGATATGCAGGCAGGGAACATAATCATGGCTGTGCTGTGGTTTACCGGCCGCATTATAATGGGAACAGGGAATTTGGTCCTGGCCATGGGCGCTGTGCGTGCAATCCACATTTTCGCGGACAAAAGAGGAGAGATAGTAAAAGTGCTGGTCCAGGGCGTTGATTCTGTCTTTGCGGGACAGGTGCTGCAGGTCTTCCTTTTCGGTGTTTTTGAGGTAGTGCAGCATGGCCAGCACAATGGATTTGTCTTGCTCATACAGCGTCTCAACAGCGTATAGGTCTGCCCCGGTTTCCATGTCCTGGTTCAGTTGCAGCATATTCAAATGGTCTTGGTGGCGCAGCTTCTTTTTGTTCACGTGGTTGCGGTAGATGTGCCCGTACTCATGGGCCTGGAAGTAAGCGGTCACAAATGGTCCCACTTCTATGGCCAACTCGGGGTTGTATTCAATCACATAAGATTTCAGGCTGTCACTGTAATTAGCCATGGCCAGGTCCTTGAGCTTAGGATTGGGAATCAGCGGTACGGGCGGCATCCAGTGCTGCGCGAAGGCACTCTCAAAGGATAAAAACGTCAGGAAAATTAGGCAGAGCAGGAAGCGGGGGAGTTTCATATATTCAATTTTTTATATAGTAATAAGCTTATCCTTGAACATAACCAAAAAGTAGTAGAACTCAAATATGCATCGGGTGACCCCACTGCCAAACTGCCCAAAATATAAGTGTGATTCCCCGCTGAAGTTTTGGGTGCATTTTCTGAAATTAAGGCTATAAACAAGGCAGGTGGCGCCACGGCACCAGCTATTTCAATACTTATTTAACAAAAATTGCTCAGAATTTAGCAAATCTTCTGGGTTAGCATTCTTTCAGTTATATTAATGGATTAAAAGAATTCTGATAGAGTAGACTCCTTAGGAGGTTAGTTAAAGTAAAGATTTATGAACAGGCGTACTGTTGTCAAAGGTTTGCTGCTGTTTACGGGAGGGCTGGTGCTGGCACCATCCTGCGTGATGGAGACCAGCAAAGCCTCTATCCGGTTGAGAAACCTGGATATCTCCGGCGAGGACGAGAAACTGATGGGCGAACTGGTGGAAACCATCCTGCCCACTACTGATACGCCCGGCGGCAAAACCCTGGGCCTGCACCGCTTTACCCTGAAGATGGTAGATGACCTGAGAGGCGACAAGGACCAGAAGGCCTTCATGGCCGGGCTGGACGGTTTTAAGAAACTGGCCAAAAAGCAGGTAGGGAGTTCTTTTGTGGAGGCCAGCCCCCAAAAGCGCCAGGACCTAGTCTCGGCCGTGAACGCCGGAAAAGCCCCCGAGGACGTAGTCGCCTTCTACAGAATGGTCAAAGACCACACCATTACCGGCTACCTCAACTCAGAACTGGTCATGACCAAACTGCGGGTCTATGAACTGGTGCCGGGCCGGTACAACGCATATTTCCCAGTAAAGACAAAACAGCAAAGCTAACCATGGCCAATCTGAATGTAGACAGTGTAAAGCAGCGCACCTTTGACGCCATCGTGATCGGGTCTGGGATGAGCGGCGGATGGGCGGCGAAGGAATTCACCGGCAAGGGCCTGAAAACGCTGGTGCTGGAGCGCGGCCGCGATGTGAAGCACATCAAGGATTACCCCACCACCAACATGATGCCCTATGAGTTTGAGCACCGGGGAGAGCTGACCGCTGAAATGAGGGAAAAGAACCCGGTGGTGAGCCGCTGCTACGCGTTCCGCGAAGACGCCATGCACTTCTTCGTGAAAGACACAGAGCAGCCATACGTGCAGGAAAAACCTTTTGACTGGATCAGGGGGCAGCAGGTGGGCGGCAAGTCACTGTTGTGGGCCCGGCAGACGCAGCGCTGGAGCGACCTCGATTTTGAAGGTCCCGGCCGTGATGGTTTTGCCGTGGATTGGCCCATCCGCTACAAAGACCTGGCGCCTTGGTACAGCTACGTGGAGAAATTCGCGGGTATCTCTGGCAATAACGATGGCCTGGCGGAACTGCCCGACGGCGAGTTTCTGCCTGCCTATCCGCTGAACAGCGTGGAAGACTACTTCAAAAAGCAACTCAAAAGCCATTACGGCAACCGCCACGTGATTAGTGCCCGCTGCGCGCATCTGTCCAAGCCCAACCAGATCCACCTGGACCAGGGCCGGGCGCAGTGCATGAACCGGGTAATATGCCAACGCGGCTGTCCGTTTGGGGGGTACTTCAGCAGCAATTCCTCCACCATTCCGTGGGCCGAGCGCACGGGGCTCATGACCCTGCTGCCGCATTCGGTGGTGCAGGAGGTGATCTATGACGATAAGGCTGGCAAAGCTACCGGCGTGCGTGTGATCAATGCCCAGACGAAGGAAACCACCGAGTATTACGCACCGGTGATTTTCGTGAATGCCTCGGCGTTCAGCACAAACCAGATACTGCTAAACTCCACCTCAGATCGGTTCCCCAACGGGCTGGGCAACGACAGCGGGTTGCTGGGCAAGTACGTGGCCTTCCATAACTACCGGGCCCGTATCACCGCCGAGTACGAAGGCTTCCAAGAGTACGCCACTGATGGCCGTAACCCAGCGGGCGGCGGCTACATCCCGCGCTTCCGGAACCTGCACAAACAGGAAACCGACTTTCTGCGCGGATACGCCGCCGGTTTCCGGGCCGACCGTGGGCAGGAATCAGATACGTCTGGTTTCGGGGTCGATTTGAAAAAACAGCTTCTAAACCCTTCCTGGGGCATCTGGAAAGTAGGCTCTCACATGATGGGCGAAACCATTCCCAAAGCCGAAAGCCAGTTGAGCCTGAGCAAAACCCAGAAAGACGCCTGGGGCATCCCGCTCCTGAACATCAACCTGGACTACGATGCCAACGACAACAAAATGGTAGCTGATTACCATGCCCAGATGGAGGAAATGTTCACCAAAGCCGGCTTCACCAACATCAAGAAAACCGATTCGCACCAGGCCCCGGGACTAGACATCCACGAGATGGGCGGCGTACGCATGGGCCACGACCCCAAGACCTCGTTGCTGAACAGATACAACCAACTTCATGCCTGTCCCAACGTCTACGTAACCGATGGCGCCTGCATGACTTCCACCTCTACCCAAAACCCATCGCTCACCTACATGGCCCTCACCGCCCGCGCCGTGGATCATGCCGTAAGTGAAATGAAAAAGCAGAATATCTAACCTGCTAAAGGAGGGCTAATGCTTAAACTGAATCGGGCCTGTTTTGAGAAAAACAGGCCCGATTCAGTTTAGCAGGTAAGGGGACCGTTACGGTGCTTGGACCATTTTACTGATTAATGGTACCTAAAAACCCCACCTCCAATAGTGGAGCAGTTATTTCGCATTTACAGTGTCCCGATTGACGATAAATGCTTTTGCTACTTCTTCTTTTTAAAACCACGTTTCTTAAAAAGAGAGCCACTTACGGCTTGAGATCGTTTGTGTCCTAAGTGATAAAGGCCTTTAAGAGAAAAGGAGAGAAGCTGGTCATTGGTTTTTAAAAGATTATTGCCACTGGGCCGGTTGTCCAGGTAATCTGAAAAAGGCATGGTGAGGACCGCCTCAGTGGCCAAGCTTATCTGGTCTGTGAGCCGCAACCTGAGGCCGCCCCCCAGAGGTACAACCAAAGTGAGATCAGGGTATTCAGTGGCTGGATCTGCTGATTGTTCATCATTGTATGAACTGGCTTGGTAACTCATAAAGCCCACGCCGCCTCTCAGGTAAGGAACCAGGATAATGCCTCTCCTGAAAGACTTGGAATATAGCCTGGCCAACGACGCTCTTGTGGCCAGAAGCATTACCGCAGAAAGGGAAGTGGTTACCATCTCAGAGCAAAAAGAGCAGCCTTCCTGAGGTCTTTTGCCTCTCACCGAAATGTAGTCTAAGCTTAACAGGCCACCTACGTAAGGTGTAAACTGGTACATGCCCCCAACGCTACCGCTATAACCATACCCATTGATCTTTATCTTTTCAATCAATCCCACCTTTCCGGCCTCGTAATCACTGTCCATGAGGGTGATTCCACCGCCTGCAATAAGGGAGAATTTCCTGGCCTCTCTGAAAACGTGCTTCATGTTCTGTTTGAGCACTGGAACATCGGACGGCTGGCCCTGAGCCCTGAGCGGACCCGCGTGGAAAAGGTAGAGCACGGCCATCAGGAGCAAGACCCGGCCATGGAAATCTGTTAGGGAGTCGGTTGCCCGCTGAAAGAGGGTTGCCCTAGGACTTGAGGCATGCATTGTTTTGGATAGTCGCCGAAGAAACGGAACATAGGCCCTGATCGTAATTTTGATCATGTAGAAGCATAAAAGCGCTTTTTATCTCACCACTGCCACTAGTTACCCGGTACCCTAAAGATCACGTCAACTCAGAAGCATCCACCAATTGCATGTTTGTAGACCCTGAAAATGAGTCTACACTGCGGAAGCGCCAATTCCCGGGAGAGCTTTGCCCAAGGAGGAAACTGGATAAATGTATTTGTTTGCATTTTGCTTATAAATTACTAAAATTATTTTATATAGTATAACCAAAAGCTAAACCTGCCCAAGGATACACATGCTTGGGGTTAATAGAGTTATAATCTTTTTTGAAGGCGATCAGCGGGGTGAAGCCTGCTTTGAAAAACAAGCCGCCGTCGCTTTTCTGATATCTGTAGCCTATCCGGGCATTGGGGGCAACAGAAGACCAGTTGTCCTTGCCAGACTCCTCCTGGTAATCCTTGTAGAATGGGGTTGCCCCAGCTCCTATTTCTAACTGGTGGTTGCTCTTGCCAACCAGCAAAGACAACTCCAGCGGAACAGCGTAGAAGTGGTTGTCTGTGTTCTCAAACACTCCGGTGTCACGTAAGTAGGAGCCCCCAATGCGTCCGGCCAAGCCCCAGTTTGGTTTCTTGACCAGAAGCCGGTCATAGTTGAGGGAGTATAGGAAGCTGTTTCCCCCAATTTCAAAGAAGATGGTGTTTTTCCTGATTGGGTTGGGGGTGTCCTGCGCATAAACAGAATTCCCAGCAAGGAGAAGGAGGAGGGCTAAAATGTTTTTCATGTATGATGGTTTGGTCAGGTAATCCCTGGCGGTACAGGTCCCTTTGATAGTTGGGAATTTTGGTTTGAGGCTGATTTTTGAAATAATGCACCTAAACGCCCATAGAATATCTCTCTGGGTGAAGAACCTGCCTAAATAAATGCAGCAGGACAGTTCCTAGGATTGCCCGTAAGCAGCCCTAAGAACGCCTGTTCAGTTGTCTTTTAGTTTATGGTGTGGAACAGGCGGTTCCACCGGATTTTATCTGTGAAGTT
The DNA here is from genome assembly GCF_017916345.1 of Rufibacter aurantiacus. NCBI lineage: Bacteria > Pseudomonadati > Bacteroidota > Cytophagia > Cytophagales > Hymenobacteraceae > Rufibacter > Rufibacter aurantiacus. Next base: position 340,996 of record NZ_JAFMSV010000001.1, on the reverse strand, counting down.
GGCGCTGGAATCAGATGACATCCAGACCAGCACGGCTTTGCCCACGACGTATTCCTCCGGCACGAAGCCCCAGAACCGGGAGTCGAGGGAGTTGTGGCGGTTATCGCCCATCATAAAGTAGTAATTCTGTTTGAAGGTGTAGTGCGTCAGTTCCTTGCCGTTCTGGTAAGCCCGGCCGCCTTTTATCTCTAAGCCTGGATTGTGCTCGTAGACTTGCATGATCTTCTCATACAGCGGCAAGGTCTGCGGGGTGATGGCCACGGTGGCGCCGGCTTTGGGAATGTACAGCGGCCCGAAGTTATCCTGGTTCCAGCCATAGGTTTCTGGGGCCTGGGGGAAAACCGAAGGATCTTTTACCCCCGGCGGCGTTTCCAGGGAAGCCACCTCTTTAATGAAATCAAAGGAGCGGAGTTCCTGGGCGGTTTGGGGCAAGGTGTGAACCACGTAGCCTCCCTGCGCCGGGTATACATCCGTGATGCCGTGTTTTTTGAAGAACTTCTCCTGCACGTAGCCATCAATTTTAAGGAAGTAGCTGTACTGCAGTTTGCCGGGGATATGGGTAAGCTTGCCATTGAGGTATACCTGCTTTTGTTTCATCTGGAGGGTATCTCCGGCCACCCCTATGCAGCGTTTGATAAGGTAGGTTTTCAGGTCTACGGGGCGTTCCACTTCCTCCGGATGGTTGAATACCACGGGGTCATTGTGTTTGATATGGGTAAAGCCGGGCAAACGGTAATAAGGCAGTTGCACCAGGTCTGAGAAGGAATTGAGATTGGTGCCCCAGATGGTTTGGTGGGTCAGGGGCACCTGCAGCGGCGTCATGGGCGCGCGCGAGCCGTAGTGCAGCTTACTCACAAAAAGGTAATCGCCGGTGAGCAGCGACTGTTCCATGGACGAACTGGGGATGGCAAAGGCCTCAAAGGTGAGCCACCTGATGAGCGTGGCGCAGACCACCGCGAACATGGCCGCATCGGCCCATTCACGCAAGAACGATTTTTTCTTTTTGGGCGAAGAGCGTTTCTCTTTCTTTCCCCAGAATTTAACAGCCATAGAGCAAAGAGGTTACCTGGAAACCAGAATATAGAATAAAACTATGTTTCCTTGGTTTTATTGTGTTCCTTCTTACCTAAATCCTAGCTTTGCAGAGGGCCGGTTAAACAGAATCCCTTTGGGGAAGAGCGGCCAAAGACTGGTTTTTCTGCTGTTTTTACCAAATCAGCAGAAAAGCCGCTTTGTGGATCTGGCTTCGGTTCCCAAGGCCTGTGTTTCTCTTGGATTCCGGAGACGTCATTGCTTTGTGCTTTCCATCCTAAAATAATCCCTCGCCATGAAGACAACCGTATTGCTGCTTTTCTTTCTGGTGGCTTTCTCGTGCTCAGATAAGACCGGGGCAGAAAAAGATAAGGCCCAACTGTTGAAACTGCATGCCCAGCAACGCCAGGCCCACTTTGCCAAAGACGCCAAGGCCATGTTCGCCAGTTCTTCCCCGGATATGATCAGTGTGAATGCCGGCAAAATCCATGTGAGTTCTGGCCAGTCAGATACAGAAGCCTTCCAGAACTACTTCAACTCAGTAGAATTCAAGAAATGGGACGATGTGAAGCCGCCCGTCATAAGGTTTTCTGAAGACCGTTCGCTGGCCTATGCAGTAGTGGACAAACTGGTGGTCCTGACCACGAAAGACAGCACGGGCCGGAACATTGAGGAAACCACCCACTATGCCTGGGTCTCTATTTACCGGAAGCAGAAAAACGGTGATTGGAAACTGGAGTGCATAGCCTCTACCAACGAGCCGGAGAAAGTAGTTCCTTTATAGACCAAGGTTTGGACCTGTTTGCAAAAAAGGAGCCTCAAAACAACCGCCTCTTTTCAAGAAGGCATCGGCTGCTTTGAGGCTTTGATGGGGTTTATTTGGAGGCTTGGGCAGGCGCTAATAGGCTGAGCTGCTGTTCCAAATATCTTTCTGGATTTTCCATTCGCCGGACTCTTTTTTCCAGACTACCATGTTTTTCCCTTCGTCCATGATACGTCCGCCGTCGCCTTGCAGGGTGAAATGTCCCAGTTCAATGGCGGTATTTTCTAGCAGTTCCACGTCTATGGTTTCCAGGTGGCACTCTTTCATGCCGGCATTCATGGCGCCTTGCCAATACTGCCTGATAGCATCCTGGCCCCGCACAATGTCGCTGCCGGAGGGGAGCAGCATACCGTCCTGGGTGTAGAGGGCGGCCACCCCCGCGGCGTCTCCTTTGGCGAAGGCACTCTCAAAATCTCGGCACAGGGTTTTAATCTCATCGGTGATGTCTGGGTGGACTGTTTGCATAGATTTCCGTTTTTTGGTGGTAAAATGAACTTAGAGGCAATCATCCGGGAGTTGCGCAGAGGCCACGTGGTCTGTAACCTAGCCTTGTCTTACTCCCCGCCGGGGTGTCCAAAGATACTTGTAAACGGTTCCCGGCAGTCAGGTGGAAGTGGCAGCTGCCGTGGAAGGAAAGTGAAATACGGTAAGCAGTTGTTGACGCAAGCGCCCGGGGTGCCCTCTGTTTCTAATCTGTTTTACCAGGAACATCCCAAAAACAGAACCTCGGGCCGTCTAAAGGCACAAACCTTTACCTACGCCCCAGGTTTAGAGAAACGCTAAATCGTTAGGAAAAAGGAAGATATAAATAATAAATCAGGTAACAAGTTATACGGCACTTGAAGGAAACTTAGGCACCTGATTCAAGAAAGAAGGTGATTTTCTGAATAGTCTCCTTAGTGTTTAGGGTCTGGTTTTAAAAAAACAGGGCGTAAAAACCCCATCTCGCGCAGCGCACTATGCCTCTGGCCTGTAATTTTCCTCAAGAAAGATTGAGGTTTTTCCAGGTAGGAGGCATGGTGCGCTTGCGCAGACTTCTGCTCTGCAACCAGGTGGGTGGCCCAGGAAGATTCCAAGCCTAAGCCAGTACCTCAAAGAAGCTTCGTTTCCCTATCTTGATCTTGAGCGGGAGACTTTCAGGTCCAAGGAGATCATGCGAATCAGTTGCTTTTTCACCGTTCACGGTTACGCTGCCCGCCTCAATCAACCGCCGGAGGTTAGTCTTGCTTTCCTCGGGTCTCAGTTCCTTACACACTTCCAGCAAACTGAAGCTGTCCAGGCTTTTGAGCGGGAGCGCGGACAGCGAGACCTGGGTGAATTCCTTTTCCTCAAAGCGATTGTTCTGGAACTGGTTCTGGAAAAAGGCCAGGGCCTGCTCTGCGGCCTCGGCGCTATGGTATTGCTGTACCACGTCCATCGCAATCTTCTTTTTCAGCACCATAGGGTTTTCGCCCTGCTTCAATTGGGAGAGTAACTGCTGCTTTTGGGCCGGGCTGAAATCCGTGACCAGGTGCAGGTACTCGGGCAAAAGGGCATCGGGGATGGACATGATCTTCCCGAACATCTCCTGCGGCGCGTCTGTCAACCCGATGATGTTGTGCTCTGATTTGCTCATCTTAGCCGAGCCGTCTACGCCTTTGAGCAGCGGCATGCATAATACTGCCTGCCCAGGACCTCCCGCACTTTCTTGTAACTGACGACCCATGGAGCAATTGAACAGCTGGTCGGTGCCGCCCATCTCAATATCGGCGTGGATCTGGGTAGAGTCAAAGCCCTGCAGGAGCGGGTACGCCAACTCATGCAGCGAGATGGGCAGGCCTTTCCCAAAGCGGTTATTGAAATCGGTGCGCTGCATGATCTGGGCCAGGGTCACCTGCGAGAGCAGTTGGATGGTGTGGGTCATGTTCATGGCGCCCAGCCACTCAGAGTTGTAGCGGATCTGGCATTTGCTTACGTCCAGGATTTTAGACAACTGGTTCACGTAGGTCTGGGCATTGATCTCCACCTGCTCGGCACTCAGCGGTGGGCGCGACTTATTTTTGCCCGTGGGGTCTCCTATTCGTGCGGTAAAGTCCCCGATGATGATGACGATGGTATGCTCCAGGTCCTGAAACTGCCGCAACTTCTTTAAAACCACGGCGTGGCCCAGGTGCAGGTCTGGCGCGGTAGGGTCAAAGCCCAGCTTGATAATGAGTTTGCGGTTCTCTTTCTGGGCCAAAGCCAGCTTTTCTTCCAGGGCATGGTCTGGCAAGAAGATCTCTACGTTTTCTTTTAACTGGGTTAATTGGTCTTCGGTGGTCATGTGCTTTATGGTTTTAAGTGAAAAATTGGGAGCGCACAGGGCCGGACCGGGCAGGGTAAAAAACAAAAAAGCCCAGGTCCGTGAACCTGGGCTTTTGTATGATTAGGTAAATCTGTTCCAAATCAAGAATAGCAATCCCAGGCTACGACTATTGGGTAATAGGTAGAATAGGCTGCGTAAGGGTAGAAAGATTGCTGGTGAAGCGTCATTTCTGTATTCTGAATTTCCGGTAAAGGAAAAAGCTTTTGGCCAAAATCGCAAATTTTGTTTTGGGGCTTTTTTTGAAAAAAGAGGTTTAAAGTTCTAGCTCTGTAAATATGCTAGCAGCAGAAAGATGCCGTAGATCCAGCTGTTGTACAAAAAGGTATACACTAATCCGTACCGCACGCTTTTAAAGAATTGGCCTCTGGTCTGGGGGCTGTGCCGAAACACCAACCGTAGGGCGCGGTAGAAAATCCAGTACAACATGGCCATGAACATGCCCACTGCCACTAGTAGTACTTCGCCAAACAACCAAAGCACAAAAGCGAGCACTAAGCCGGCCACGCTCCAAGCCAATATGCCAAGCAGAATTGCCCCGCAGCCTTCTGCCTCGCCCAGGTCTCCCAATTCAAAACCTCCACAGCTGCTTGAAGCGTCAGAAGGAATACTGCTTGAAGCGTTAGAACCACCGCTGTTAGGGAAGGAGGTGAAGATGTCTGTTCCTTCTATAAAACTGCTGTTCCCTTGGTCCTTGCCTAATTTAGCTCGGAAGGGGAGTTTATCAGCTAGACTGCCCATGGTATTTCTGAGTTTCACACCCCGGTACAGTCCCGTGGTTACAAACGCAAAGAACCCGATAGACAGCAGCGTGGTAGACCAAAGCGAGTTTTGGAAAAACGTGTGATGCCGGCCCAGGCCAAAGGTATAGACCCCTAGGATAGTTAAGCCTAACACCCAAACGGTAAGAACTAAGACAGTGCCAGATTGGAGAAGCGGGCGAGTGGCCATGGTCTGTTTATGGAATTTTGTTATTGGTTTTCTTCTCCCTTTTTCGCGTCCAGTTCATACGCCAGACGCATGTAGTGTAGCACTTCTTCATTGATGTCTTCTGGCTGATAAAGTCTTAACCAGTGATTGATTAGCTTTTCGCCTATATGTCCAATTTTATGGAAGCACAGCGTATCAGCATAAACCTTGTTAAGCGGAATGTAAATGTCTATAAAGTTTCTACCCAGTTTGTAAATCATACAGAAGCGCGTGTTCCTGGCCAGCGAGATCATGGTCTTGGCCGGGTGTATCTTAAAATCACCGATGGTGCGGTACTGCTCCAGGAAATGGTGGTACAGCCCTACGGTCACGGCAGACTTACCGCGCAGGAAATCTGCCTCGGTTTTGTCCAGGCAGGAGTGGGTCTGGTTGGCGCGCAGGAAAGACTGGGTGCAGGTGGGGCAGGTCCACATTGAAGAAAGACGTTTGAGCCCCAATTACCGGAAAACAAGCCGGAAACACAACGATGGTTAATTGATTACTATGGTGGGCTCTGAAAGCGCAAGACCATAAGAACGGTTTTAGCCCTTTTTATGATAACATCCTCCAGGTGAATACCTCTCCAGATGCAGGAATGCAATTAAAGATGAATGTTCATCATTGGTGGGGTTAGTCCGTAAACCGAGCCTGAACCAGGGAAGCATCTAGAGTTGGGCAGAAATGCCGTTCTGGGTTTTGGGCCTTTTTTCAGAAAGAAAGCCTTAAAACAGCAGCCTCCGGTGTTTCCAGGAAGGCTTGCTATTCTAAGGCTTTCATGAAGTATTATGGTGAAGTTTGCGCCGGTGCTAAGAGGCCGGATTGCTGTTCCAGATGTCTTTCTGGAGTTTCCAGTCGCCCGCTTCTTTTTTCCAGACCACCAGGTATTTGCCTCGATCAAGGGCTTGGCCGCCATCTCCCAATAGGGTGTAGTATCCCATCTCTATGGCGGTATTGTCCACTTGTTCTACATCAAAGGTATCCAGACGGCATGCTTTTATACCCGCATCCATGGCACCTTGCCAGAACTGCCTGATGCCTTCTTTGCCCCGTACTATGTCGTTGCCCGAAGGTAGTATCACGCCATTTTGGGTATAGAGGGAGGCTATGCCGGCGGCGTCTCCTCTGGCAAAGGCGTTTTCAAATTCACGACATTGGGTTTTGATCTCATCGGTGATGGTTGATTCAGCTGTTTGCATAAGTTTCTGGTTTTTGAGGATGGTGAGAAAACTTAGAATCAGTAATCCGGGAGCAGCGCAGATCCCGCCTGTTTTGTGGCCGATGCAATACTCCCCACCGGGGTGTTCTGGGTGAGTCTAAGAGATTACCGACGGCTGCGGGAAAGTGATAGCCGCCGTTGTGGGGAATGAGAAAGCAGAAACAGTACTTGCCTTAAGCGCTAAAGAAGCCGTGCGTTTCCGGGCAGATTTGAGGAAAACAGGCCTGACATACAGCCCATATCCGCTGCATTGGCACCAGTTGTCATTTGTCTGGCAGTGGTAAATTGTTCTTCTACAGGAAGGTATAAATAAATCAGGTAAAAAGGAACATCCAATTTCAGAAAGGAGGTGGAGCAGGAGGGAATGTTCTAAGAACGAGAGTTGAGGCCAATTGACAATGTTCTGGCTTGGGTTTACACATCAAAACCCACTATTGACAATGTCAACAGCAGCGTTTATTAGTTGGAAAGGAAAATTACTGCTTTTTACAAAGCCGAGGTCACCCACCAGGTATTCCCGAAGGGGTCTTTGACGCCTCCACTGCGACCATAGGGTTGGTCAGAAGGTTCCATCAGGGAGGTGGCTCCCTGGGCTAAGGCAGTGCGGTAAGTTTCGTCGGCGTTCGCAACATGGATGTAGAGGCCTGCGGGCTGCGCCGACCATTCCTCGGTGGCTTCGGCTAGCATGAGGGTGCTGTCTCCAATGATCATCTCTGCGTGCATAATGCTACCGTTTTCGCGCGCAGTTCTGAATTTTTCCTCAGCCTGGAAAACCTTTTGCAGAAAATCCATGAACTGGGCGGCATTGGGTACAATGAGATATGGCATCACGGTTTGATAGCCTTCGGGCACAGATACTTTTTCCATAGTGCTAAGTTTTAACTTAAGATAGGAAAATACCCGGTCCATAGGTGCAGCCAGTTGTGGCTTAACCCAAACAAGCGGTAAAAAATAAAAAGCCGTTTAAGCCCTGCTTTACTAAAAAACAGGTCCTAAACGACAAGTAAGAATGCGGTGCTTATTTTTTGCGCGGCGGGTAAGACATAGGTTTGCGGGTAGGTGCCAGAGTGGCCGTTGGTTTCTTTTCCTCGGGAGTGCCGCGCATGTGAATCACCAATCCATTGAGGAAGTTGCGCAGTAGCTGGTCGCCGCACGGCTTGTAGTTAGGATGGTCCTCTTTCCGAAAAATGGCGCCTAATTCGCTTTTAGTCACCTTAAAATCCACCAGACCCAGGATATCGATGATGTCATCATCCCGGAGCTGAAGCGCCACGCGCAGTTTCTTCATGATATCGTTGTTGGTCATAGTCTCTCGTATTTATCTGTCCGCGAAAGTACATATACGCAGCAGAAAAGGAAGCATGTATCCCAAAGGTTAAATTAATTTGGTCCCTAAAAACGATGGAGGATTTGCCTTAAACAACCAGATAGAAGCGTCTGAAGGATGTGGTGCAAGCCTTTTTCATACACAAAGTATGAAGGATGTGGTGTCCACGCCTAATTAAAGAGGGTGATTAACTAAACCGTAATTCTAGTTCTGGGTGACAACACAAACAATAGCGAATAAGATTGGTGGGAGAAAAATTAGATCATGTAGGGACACCTCTTGTGGGTGTCCTTGCAGGTAGTTGCCGGTTAGTGCGGATAACCCGCTGGAGACAAGGCGGTGCCTGGTCTCTACATTCTGCAATCAATTATTATAAGACAACCACGCTAGCGTTCCACCCGTCCGAAGGACGATGCAGGCATTGCAGCGGCTCTAAAACCAAGGCAGGCACATGCAGGGAGGCGGAGGTTGGGCGCGTGCGTAACCCAACCTCCGCCGAGCGCAATTAGTGGCTCTGCAATTGGCAGTAGCGTAAGTAAGCTATGCAACAGAGGACATTGGCGAGGTGTCACAGAGAATGAAGAAAAGACTGTTTGAGCGTCAGCGAGTTTCTTTTCTTCTTGATTCTTTTGGTTACTTTTCTCATCAAGGAGAAAAGTGACAAACGCGGGCAGGCCGCGACTGCAGTTCTGAGGCTTGGTAAGGGAGGGATTGAGAGGTAGCTGCGGTTAGTGAGTTGAAGGGTAGTTGAGGTCGTTGGTGAGAACACCAACGACCTCAACTACCCACAGGAACCTCTGCCAATTCGCCAATCAGGAGATTGGCTGTCCGGGAAGTGCGGAGAGCGCCGTCGCTAACTCTCCGCACAACGCAAGCGAAATCCGAGTTTGAGGCTAGCGCCTCACTGCAGTTGCAAACTGCAGGCCATAGTAGGTCCAAGTCTTAGACTTGAACCAGCAACATGAGAGAAGAAAAATCCTGAATTATCCTTTCTTCTTTCCTTCCCCTCCGGTAAACTTCTCCAAAGCCTTATCCCGTTTAAACTCCATTTTCCCAAAACGGTAGTTAAAACTCACCCGCACTACGCGGTTGTAGTTGTTATTGAGGTTGAAATTGCTGGAGTTGGTGTTGGTGACCGTAGTCCGGATGGAGTTGTTGCTGAACAGGAAGTTCTCTACGTTAAGGCTCACGCCACCTTTCCGCTTCCAGAACTCTTTACGCAGGCCCAGGCTGTAGGAGTAATTGTAGGTGCTGCGGCTCTGCAGGGAAAGCCGGGGCGAGTTGAAGGAACCGGCCGTTTGCACACTCAAGTCGTTCACGAAGCGGTAAGAGGCGTTGCCGCCCAGGTTGTACATAAAGCCCGAGCGTTGGATCAGGTTGCGGCCCACAAAGCTGGTGAGGTCATTGTAGAACAGGTTCAGGTTCACGCCAATCTGGCCCTTTTCTTTGAAACGGGTAGTGGCGTTAAGGCTGGTACCATAGGTGGCGTTCTTGCCCAGGTTGGCGAAGGTGGTGTTCAGGGTGTCGTTGTTTTCCCGAATGGGAAACTGGTACTGGTTGATGTCATTGTTTGTCTGCCGCCAGTACATGGAGGCATTGAAGCTGGTGGTTTTCAGGAGCCAGCTGTAGTTCAGCTCGGTGTTATGGGTGATCTCGGCTTCCAGGTTGGGATTGCCGTACCGGATGTTGAGTTGGTTGCTTTCGTTGCGGTAAGGGTTCAACTGGTTCATGCCCGGCCGCTGGATGCGGGTGGCGTAGCTCAGGCGCAGGCGCTGGTCTTTGCTGAAGCGCCGCATCAGCATCAGGTTGGGCATGAAGTTGTGGAAAGGCCGGTCCAGGTTCGTCTCCACGTTGTTCGTGGCGAACTCTCCCGTCACCGAAGTGTATTCATAGCGGCCGCCTACGCGCAGGGTGTACAGGTTCTTCCACCGAAGGGTATAAGAGAGGTAGGACGAGTAAACATCCTGCTCGTAGCTGAACAGGTTGGAGCGGGCCGGGTCCTCGGTCAAAGGTGCATCAGCCGCGCGGGAGAAAAGGAAATTATAGTCACTGCCCGAGTTGCGGAGTACTGCCCTTATGCCGCCTTCCAGCCGACCCAGTTTCTCAAACGGATGCGCGTAATCGGCCTGGAATGTGAACTCCTGGCCGGTGCTGTGGTTATCGCTCTGCTCCAGGCGGGTAATTTGGGCGGTGCGGTTTTCCTCCGTCAGGCTGTAGTCGCTGTCGCTGGCGTTGCTGTTGAAGATGGCCATGACATCCAGTTCCTGGTCCTTCTTTTTGAATCGCTTTTTGTAGTGCAGGTTGGTCTCCACCCCGTTGTTGCGGTTCAGGTTGTCAATGTCCCGGAAGCGGTAATTCTCTGTCTGCTCTTCGCCCGAGGGCGTGAATTGCGCCGTGGAGAGCGTGCGGTCACTCAGGTTCCGGGAGCGGTTCACCCTGATGCTGGCGCTAAGATTATTGTGCTCGTTGAAGTCATAGTCGGCGCCCATCTGCGAGAAGAACGAGCGGCCGTTGTTCTCAAAGGCGCTGCTCTGCCGGATGAGCTTGGTAGGCGTCTGGATGAGGTTTTCCTCCCGGAAATAGACCTGATCAGACTCAGAATCACCCAGGCGGTCGTTGAAGTTGCCGCCCACGCTGGCCCGCACGCCCAGTTTCTTTTTGCGCACGTTCAGGTTGGTGTTCAGGTTGTTGCTGCGGTTTCCGGCGGTGGCGGTCACCTGGCCGGTCATGCCCTCAATGGAGCTTTGCTTGGTGATGATGTTCACCACGCCGGCAGTACCCTCGGCATCATACTTCGCAGAGGGGCTGGTAATCACCTCCACGCTTTTGATCATATCCGCCGGAATCTGCTGCAGCGCCTCGGCCAGGTTATCAGCGAGCATGGTAGAGGGTTTCCCGTTGATCAGGATCTTGATTTTGTTGCTGCCGCGCATCTCCACGTTGCCATCCATATCCATAGACAGCGAAGGCACCTTTTTAAGCACATCGGCGGCGGTGCCCCCGATGTTGGTGATGTCGTTCTCGGCGTTGTAGACCATTCCATCATCGGTTTCCTGGATGAGGTTCTTCTCGCCGGTCACCACCACTTCCTCCAGGGCCTTGCTGTCAGTATCCAGTAAAATCTGGCCTAATTGAATGGGCGCCGTTCCGCCCGAGACCTGAATAGGATGTATTTTGGTTCTGTACCCGATGAAACTGATAACCAGGTTATAGTCGCCAAGGGCCACTTTGGGGAAGGTAAATTTGCCGTTCTGGTCGCAGGGTACCCCGGTGATGATTGTACCGCTTTTTTCCTGCAGCGCTACCGTAGCGAAATCCACGGGCGCCTTGGTCACCGCATCCACCACCGTCCCTGAAACCGGAACCCCATTGGTTTGCCAAATGGACGCCCTTGCAGGTGCCGCCTTCATAGGAGAGGGGCCAAGGATGGCCAGCATAGCCAGCAAGCCAATAATGGTTTGGAGAAGAAGCTGTTTTACGTTGGCCATACAGACAGAACGGGCAAAGGGGGATTAAAGCAACAGGAAAAATCCTCCACCAGCGACTTCACTTCTCCACTACTTCTTATTCACTGGCTTGGCGGAGTTCCTTTGACACAATTTCCAGCCTTTGGTTTAAACGAGCAGGAGACAAATCTGCTCCAAATGTCTCTGCTTAAGAGCCATTTTCTGCAAAACAGCCCCGAAACGAGCAGGACAGTCAATAGAATATGATGCTTTCTTTCTCATTGCCTTTTTTTGCTGATCGGGACAAGCTGGATAGGTAATCCAGAGTCAACTTCTATCTGAGAGTAATGCTTTCCTGCTCGCTTCTGATAACTCAATAAATCTGCAGGCGAGCATTTAGATTAGCCCAGGTTTGACACGGATTTTCGTCGTCATGAAACATGGTTTGGGTATTTTCTGTACCTTCAAAGCCAGAACTAACGCTAATTCTCGTGCCACAATACCTTATCACCGCCTTTGATTACACCGATGCCCAAGCCCTTGACCGCCGAATGGCTACCCGCCCGGATCACTTGGAAATGGTAAAGAAACTGAAAGCCTCTGGAAACTTTGTTTTAGGGGGCGCCATGCTCAGCCCCGAAGAGAAGATGATCGGTTCTACCCTGGTTGTTGAGTTTGAGAACGAAGCTGCCCTGCAAGCCTACCTGGACCAGGAGCCTTATCTCCTTCAGAAAGTTTGGGAGAAAGTAGACATCAAGCCATTCAGAGTAGCTGTAGTCTAGTCACCCAAAGCGTGCCTCAACATGCAAAAGGAGCTTCGGGGCTGTTTTTCAGAAAACAGCCCCGAAGCTCCTTTTATTTTAAGCATATCGTCCCCCTTTGAAGGCCCGGGATGATTGCTCGTGCTGATCACACGCATTCCCAAAATGTAGGGGCAATCCCTTGCGGTTGTCCTTGGTTGAAGAGCTACATTGAAGCCTTCGCCCTTTAGTAAAGCAACTTGGTTCTTCATACTGCCTTGTCATCCCCTACCCCCTTCAAAGGGGGACGGAATGCGTGGCAAAGATTACCCTTAGGCAGATACTTGCCTATTACTTCCAGTTCAGTTAACAATAGATTAAGCGGTTACGCAGGAAAACTCCACACCTTATCTGGGGCGAGGGAAAGAAAGATGGTGTCGCCTTTGTTAAAGTTCCCTTGTCCTGTTCTGACCAGAACCTCGCCGGAGGGTAAGGTTACCTGCAATTCATAGTGGCTCCCGAAGAACGTAATGGAATTGACTTTTCCCTTCACTGTACCATTTCCTTCTGCTCCAATCTGAAAACTCTCCGGCCGGACTAGCACGCTTTTTCCATTGAGGCCTAAAACTGAACCTTCAAGAAAGGCCTTGGCCTGAGTGGTTGTTAATAAATTGTATTTCCCAAAAAGGCCGGCGATGTACTCATTGGCGGGTCTCTGGTAAATCTCCTGCGGGGTGCCTTTCTGCAAAACTGTGCCGGCTTGCATCACCAGGATTTCATCGGCCCAGGAGAGGCTGTCCAGCGGGTCATGTGAGATAAGAATGCAGGTGATGTCCAGTTGCTCGCTGATGTTCTGGATGATGGTTTTCAGGAGGTTTTTGTGGGTGGTGTCCAGGTTGGAGAAAGGCTCATCCAGCAGGAGCAGTTTGGGCGAGGTGAGCAGCAGCCGGGCCAGGGCAATGCGCTGGCGCTCGCCGCCGGAGAGTTGATCGGTTCTGCGGCTGAGCAAGTGATTGATGTGGCACACGGCATACAGTTCCTCAGCGTCTTCCTGCGGCAGCGAGTTGGCATAGCGCAACACCTGCTCCACACGCAAAAACTCGGGCAACTCATACTGCTGGGAAAGGTAGGCGATGCCGGGGTGACCGGCCACCAGTTTCTCAGCGGGGCCTTTCACGCGGTCGCCCTCAAACGTGACGGTGCCGGCATCGGGCTGGATAAGGCCAGCGATGATCTTGAGCAAAGTGCTTTTCCCTGAGCCCGTTTCCCCGGCGATGGCAATCTTCTGGAACTCCTGCTGGCTAAAGCTGATGTCCTTGAGGACCTCCTCTTTTTCGCCCTGCTTGGAAATGCCGGCTACTTGTAAAAACGTCATAAAAAGGAAAGGAGTCTTCTGTTAGGAAGCCTCGGTGGAGACCGGCGTCAGTTGTAGTTCCTCGGCATGGGGTTGCAGGGCCTGGATAATGAAGTCAATGTGGGCGGTTAAGTCTACCTGGAGCAGCTCGGCACCCAAACGTACCTCGCCGCGGTCTACCGATGCCGCAAAGCTGGCCTGTTTCAGTTTCTTCAGCACCGATTTGGCTTCCAACCCGGAGAGGCGCTGCGGGCGCACCTGGGCGCAGGCCACCACAAAACCGGTGATCTCATCGCAACCCAATAGGGCTTTGTCCAGGAGGCTGTTGTGCGGTACGCCCCAGTGGCTGTAGTGCCCCGAGATGGCATGGGCCATTTCTTCCTCGCCGCGCTCGCGCAGGAGATCCACCACTACGTGCGGGTGACGATCGGGGAAAGCTTCGTAGTCTGCATCGTGGAGGAGACCGGTGTTGCCCCATAGTTCGGGGTCTTGGTCAAGTTTCTGGGCATAGGCGCGCATCACCAACTCAACGGTGCGGGCGTGGCGTAGAAGGCTGTCGCCTTTGGTATATTGGTGTAAGATCTGTGAGGCTTCTTCTCTGGTCATCTTAAATGGAATTTAAACGAGTAAGTTAGCCCGGTTGCCGCAGATGCACAAGAAATGCCTGCTGCCGGGCCTGTTTAGAGCCTGTTTTTCATAAACGGACTCTAAAGCAAAAGGAAGGCCACCTCATGGTTTGACCTTCCTTTCGTAAAAATGGGCATTAATCCCGGTGCTGATTATTAACGAAATAAATAGCTTAGTAGGTGAGCCGTAATGCCAAGAAGTCATCATCAGATCTTCTCATAGGTAATTAAAAGTAACTACCCAATTCTCTCATGCACTCCTTCAGTCATTCTCTCATTAATGATGGTGGTGGTGATGGTGGTGATCATCGTCCTCGGGTTTGTGCCGGAGGTTCTGGATAGACCCAAACACGAAGAGCGCTCCCCAGCAAAGGTACAGGTAGTTGAAGGAATCTACTTCCTTGCCCCACAGGTGCATGAGAATATGCGCCACCGCAGACATCACCAATCCCGTCACCGCAATGAACTGGAAAGAATTCATGGCTTTGGGGTTATATATTTTAAACCATTCCATAGGCAAAAAGAGTTACGGCCTTTCCTGCTTGCGGCAAAGACCTGGGTTCTTCAAATTACTTGTATACGTGTAAAAGCGGGCAGGAAGACAATCAGTAACCGGTGGTGCAAATCAGTAAAGGCCCATCTGGAGGATTGCGGGCATAAAGGTAGCTTTTTCTTCAATGGGTTTTGCCTTGGCTGGTGAGTTTCCCTAAACAAGAAGAGGGCCCTCAACTTGGGGGCCCTCTTCCTGTTCAGGAGGATATGATGTCTTACTTCTTAGCCTTGGGAGAAACCTGCTCAACCAAGGACAGGAAATTAGCTTCTGGTTTGGCTTTGAAGGCGGCATAGGCCTCTAACTGGCGGCTATTCAAGATGGTGAAAAGCTTGTTTTCAAATTCTTCTTCAATCTCGCGCAAAGAAGCCTCTAAGCTAGAACCGTCGCTGGCGTATTTTCTGGAAGCCTCGGCGGCCTTAGCCAAACGTTCCTGGTTTAAGTTCCTGATCTGGATATACTCCACTTCATTCATCCCCATGGACTGAACCATTAACCGGCTGATGGAGGCCGCCGTCTTCTCAACGGATTCGTTCTGGGGTGCCACTTGCGCGGAGGCAGAAAAAGCCAGGGCAAATACGAAGCAAAGGGAAAGAGTAAAGTTTTTCATGGGTTGTGAAATTAGAAGGTAAGTGGAGTATGTTTTGAGTTGGATAATCTTAGTAATGTCTTACTTTGGTCTTTGGTTGATTTTACGGAGAAGTGAAAACCATGTTTTAGCAGAAATGCCGTAAACAGCCGCTTATTAGATTATTTAAGCGATAAAGTTTTTAAAGTACAATTATTGGCAGGTGGAGAAAGCCTCCGGGATAAAACTGACGTATGAAAAGTATAGTCCCTGAATCCAATACAGGAAGCTAGATAATTGCACCCATGTGAAAGTGCAGATTAAGGTGACGAATAGTCTGAAAGCCGAAGCCTTGAAGGAATGAGAAATGGAAATCTTTCAAGGAGGGACCACTTTCTGGATTCTAAAAAAACCTTAGCGGCTGGTTTTAAGTCCGGTTTTGGGCAAAAGGCAGTAAAACGAAGAAGCCCGCTTTATGCCTCTTTTAAAGAAAAGAGGCGTAAAGCGGGCTTCTTATATAAGGGTATTTCCTTGCTCTACCAGAGCCACTCAGGGCAAAGCATCCGGGCTTTGTTGCGGAGCTTTATCCCAACTATCAGCTCGTGGCTGCCGGCACTGGCAGCGTTCAGGCCCGAGGTGGTCAGGTCATAGGAGTAACCCACATCCAGGATATGGTTCACGTTCATGCCTGCCAGAGCTGCCACCGCATCGCCGTGGCGGTAAGACATACCGGCCCAAATACGGTTGGCATACGTTGCCTTGAAATTCACATCCACCGATAACGGACTAGGACTGGCTAGTTTCAGCATCACTGAAGGCTCCAGCGAAAAGTCATACCTGATTCTGATGCGGTACCCACCGGTCAGGAAGAAGTGCGGCTGCAGTTTCTGCTCCGGATCGTTGGTGCCTTCGTTCTGGGACGAGAACGTGTTGGTCAGGAGTTGGGCCGCCGAGGCGCCTACGTAGAAGTAATCAGAATAAATCCAGGTGCCCAGGCCCAGGTCAAAGTTGGTCCGGCCCATGGAGCTAGGCCTGATGCTAGGGTCGTTCTGGTTGATCAGGTGCAGCTCGTTCCCGTTCAGGCGCGTCTGGATCATGCCACCCGCCAATCCAACCGACATGTTCACCTTCCGGGTGATGGGGTGATGGTAGGCGTAAGTCAGGTTCAGGTTGGTGGTGCTCAGCGGACCGGTTTTGTCTACCTGCGCCACCGCGCCAAACCCGTGGTGTGGCCGTGACTTGTGGTACTTGGTAGAGCGTGGGTTCTTGGACGGCAGCTTGGGGATAAACCCTCTGCCGGCACCTGGGCCAACTGGAGCGTTCCGGTCACTCATTCCAAAAGAAGAGTGCCCGCTTATGTAATAGGTAACCGGGGCCCCGTCCACGCCCACCCACTGGCGGCGCGTACCCATGCGCACATCGGTGTAGCTCTCAATCCCAGATAAGGCCGGGTTGAGCAGGAAGTTGTTGAACAGGTACTGGCTGTACTGGGCTTTCTGCTGCGCCATGGCCGGAGACAGAACACCCAAGAATAGAACTATGATGGCAAGCTTTTTCATGTGGGCTTACTTGATAATGGTGACGTTTCCGGTGATAGGTGCTTGTTTTCCGCCCAGGCGGATGATGTAGTAATAAGTGGCGGCTGGCAGCGGCTGTCCGTTCAGGCGGCCTTCCCATGGTTTCTGGTAACCCTTAGATTCAAAGACCTTGTTGCCCCAGCGGTTGAACACTTCTACCTGGCAATCTGGGTAGCTCTTGAGGTTAGGCAGTTCCCAGTTGTCGTTGATGCCGTCGCCGTTTGGCGTGAAACCGTTGGGCACTTCCACGGGTCTCAGCACGGTAATGGTCACCTGGTCAGAAGAGGTACAGCCGTCCTGCGTGGTGACGGTCACGGTGTAGGTAGTCGTCTCGGTTGGCTTGGCCACTGGATTCGCGATTTGCGAGTTGTTCAACCCGGTGCTTGGTGACCATCTGTAAGTTAAGCCGCCTTTCGCCTCCAGGGTAGCATAGTTCCCCAGCACGATGTTCTGGTCAGGTCCGGCATCGGCGGTTGGAGCCGGGATGTTCACCTGTACCGGTATCCGCACGCTGGCGCAGTTCTGGGTTACAGACCGCACGTAGAACGTGGTGGTTTCCTTCAGAATAGGCGTGGTGAAAGTCAGGCCTGAACCCATCAGTCGGCCGCCTTCCGGCTTGTCAAACCACTCAATCACCGTTGAGCCGGCGGCAGGAACCGCGGTCAAAGTGGCGGTGGTGCCGGCGCAGATAGATGCTTCTGTTACACTTGGCGGCTGCGGCGCGGTCACGGTTACCTGTACCACGTTGCTCAAGTTGTCTGAGCAGCTGCCTGATACTACTTTCCGGCGGAACCAGGTGGTGCGCTGCAGGGCACCCGGGGTGTAATTCTGCTCCGTACTGTTGCCAAAGGCCGTCCCGAAACCAGAAGTAGGGCCGCTGGTGCTGCTTTCCCACACGTAAGCGTAAGAGTTGCTGCCTCCGGCTGGAAGGGTCCCCGTAAGGCGCGCAGGCGCCGAGCCGATACAAACCGTTTGGTCGGTGGATATGGTGTTTCTGGTTACCGCTGAGAAGACCGTCACTTTCACGGCATCGGAGATGGAGGTAACCCCACCCGAGGTTACTTTTCTCCGGAACCAGGTCGTCTGGGTAAGGGCCGGAGCGTTATAGGTTTTGCCGGTTGCATTACCGGAGGCAGTCACAAACCCGGAGGTGGCGCTGCTGGTGCTCATTTCCCACAGGTAGCTGAAGGTGCCGTCGCCACCAATCGGGTCGGTGCCAGACAATGTCAAAGGTGCCGTGCCCGTACAGATGTTCTGGTCCTCGTAAATGGTGTTCTCCGTAATGGCGGAGTTCACTGATACTTTCACCACATTACTGATCACCTGGCAGCCGCCTGATTCAACTACTCTTCTGAACCAGGTAGTCTGGCTTAGAGCGCCTGAGGTGTAGGTTTTACCCGTAGCGCCTGAAATGGCCGTGAAAGTTTTTCCATCCAGGCTGCTTTCCCACTGGTAACGGTAAGTACCGGTGCCGCCCGTTGGCGAGGTGCCGGTAAAGGGCGCCGGAACGGTGCTGATGAAGATAACCTGGTTGTCCTGGATAAAGTTGTTGATGATAGACTCACTCACCGTCACTTTAATGGCAGAACTTACATGCGGCACGCAGGTACCGGATTTCACTACCCTGCGGTACCATGTGGTCTGGTGCATGGTGCCCGGCGAATAGCTCTCCGTTTGGCTTGCCCCGGTGATGTTGTAGAATGAAATACCGTCGGTGCTGCTTTGCCACTGGTAGGTGTAGGTGCCGGTGCCACCGGTTGGCTGGGTACCGGTAAGTGTTGTGGTACCGGTGCCGGCGCAGACTTCCTGCGTGCCAGAAAGCACATTGTTGCCCACTGGATCCTGTACTGTCACGACTACGGCTGTTCTAGGGCCGGCGCATCCGCCTGCCAAAGCCTGTACATAGTAAGTAGTGGTCTGGGTAAGCGAAGCCGTGGTATAGGATGGAGCTCTGAACAGGGCCGTACCTCCGGTAGAGGCCGCAAACCACTCATAGGTGATGTCGGTACCCGGATTCTTTACGCTGATCACGGCCTTCTCTGAGTGGCATACCGTGGTGGCAATCGCCTCAGGCGCGGCCGGGAGCGGGGTTACCGTTACCTTCACTTCTACCCGCGTAGGAGCCATACAACCATTAGCTGTAAGGGCCTGGGCAAAGTAAGAAGTATTGGCTTGGAGAACCGGCGTGGTGAAGGTGTTGCCTCCAGCCAGCAGGTTGCCGCCGGTAGCCGTATCAAACCACTGGATTTTCTGCCCGGAAGAAGCCGGGGTCGCGGTTAAGGTAGCGGTGGCGTTCTGGCAGGTTACTACGTCTTTGGCAATCGGCAGAGCCGGTAATGGCAGCACCGTCACTTTCACCGCTGAGCTCACAATCTGGCAGCTTCCTGAGTAAGTGATTCTCCGGAACCAGGTAGTGGCGCGCAGGATGCCCGGGGCGTAGGAAGCTTCCTCAAAAGCACCGGTGGCGGTGGTGAACCCGGCGGTAGCGCTGGTGATACTTTTCTCCCACTTATAGGTGTAAGTGCCATTTCCGCCGGTGGCAACTGGTGCCTGGATGATAGGCGAAGAGGAATTGTCGCACACCGTTAGGTCTGCGGGCATGGTAACCGGGTTGAGTACCGGCGTCACATCCACTTTGATGGCAGGTGAATAATCCACACATGGACCCATGGTTACCTTGCGGCGGAACCAGGTTGGTTGGTTTAAGGCACCTGGCGTGTAGTTCTGGTTTGTGTTGGTGCCGGCGGCAGCGGCGAAGCTTGAACCGTTCACACTGCTTTCCCAGGTATACACCGGGGTATCGTTTCCGCCCGATGGTTTTGATCCGGTCAGGGCCGTAGGAACGCTGCCCTGGCAGACTACCTGTTCTCCGGCAATGGTGTTGTTGGAGATTGCCGGCAATACCGTCACTTTAACTTCGGTACGCGCCTCTGAGCAGTTGCCAGTAGCCAGGCTTTGCACGAAGTAGGAAGTGTTAGAAGTAAGGGCTGGGGTGGTGTATTGGTCGCCGGTATAGAACGGAGTGCCTCCGGTGGCACTGGTGTACCACTCATAAGGCCCGCCAGGAGCGGTTGCCGTGAGGGTGGCCGTGCCGCCGTTACAGATGGTGGCATTGGCTACCGTTGGTGGGAACGAGAAGGTGTTGATCGTAACCAAAACCGCTGGTGAAGCTTGGGTACAACCGTCAATGGTCACTTTCCGGCGGAACCAAGTGTTGGCCGTGAGCACGCCGGTAACATAAGACTGACCGGTATTAGCGCCTTCGGCAGCTTTGAAGCCTGCTGTAGCGCTGGTAGTGCTGGTTTCCCAAAGGTATACCGGGGTGCCGCCGTTTCCGCCAGCCGGAATAGAACCGTTTAAGGTGGTAGTGGAACCGTAGCAAACTATTTCCGGAGCTGCCGCAAAGGTGTTGTTAATAATGGCGGGTACTACCTTGATCTGGATGGGCTCAGAGATATTGGTACAGCTGCCGGAGGTGGCTACCCGTCTGAACCAGGTAGTCTGCGTAAGAGCGCCTGGGTTGTAAGTGGCGGTGGTGCTCGTGCCGGCCGCTTTAGCAAACGTCGTGTTCTCGGTTCTGCTTTCCCAGACAAAAGTATAAGTGCCGGAGCCGCCTTTAGGGGCAGAGCCCGTCAGGGTGGCGGCAGACTCTCCAAGGCAGAGGGTTTGCAGGGCGCTAATCGTGTTGTCCGTGACTACGGGCTGAACGGTCACCTTCACGGCTTTTCTGGCCGATGAAAAGCATCCTTCCGCAGATACAGTGGCAGCGTAATAGGTGGTGGTTGTGCTAAGGGCAGGCGTAGTGAAGGTGTTGCCGGTTGCCAGGGTGTCGCCTCCGGTTGCGGTGGCATACCAGTACACTTTAGCTCCTGTGGTAGGCGTCGCTTTTATGGTAGCAGGGCTGCCGAAGCAGGTAGTCACATCAGGGGCTGTGGGAAGGGCTGGCAGAGGCACTACGGTTACCGTAACTGGAGTGCGCCTTGGATTGGCGCAGCCGCTGCTGTTCAGGGCAGCCTCTACGTAATAAGTGGTGGTGGCCTTCAGTATTGGTGTAGTGAAGGTGGCACTGGAAGCCAGAGGTGTGGTGGCTGTGACGCTGGCATACCATCTGAAGAGGGTAGCATCGCCCTGTGCCTTAAGGGTAGCGGTAGTGTTATAGCAGATAGTAGCCGGTAAAGCGGTGGCCGCAGAAGGAATATCACGTACTTCCACCACTTTCACAATGGAGTCGCCTTGGCAGGTGGTGCTGGTTCCTGATGGCGTAACCGCTAAAGAGATTCTGTAGGTTCCGTTCTGGGTGAAGCGGATAGAGGGGTTGGTAGACGAAGCGTTGGTAGAGTTGGTGAACTCCCAGCCTACGTTGGGCAGGATAGTCCATAACCGGCGGTAGCCGCTCGTGTTGCCGCCTACGTTGTTTCCGTTAAAGCCTCCTTTGGTTTGATCATTCAGGGTCACTACCTGGTTTGCGCAGAAGGGGCTCTCCGGGGTCATGCTGAAGGCCGGGATCGGCTTGGCCGATATGATAATCCCGCTTACCTCGGCCTGCTTAGGGATACATCCATAGGCCACGGCGTACATGGTGAAGCCTTTGGGTTTGCCCTCAGAAGATTTGGTGAAAGCGTGGGTAATGGTAGAGGGAAGGGTGGCTTGGGTGTAGCGGAGGGTGTCAGTGCCATCATCGAACCAGATGGCGTAGGTAGTATTGGGAGCGTTGCCCTGGGTACCGGTGATGCCGAAGGTAAAAGCGGCCGGGGCGCAGTCTGAAGTGTTGTTGGGGCTTTGGATACCAATACCGGGCGTGCTGCCGTTGAAAACCGAGTAAATTCTGCTGTCAGAGCAACCATTCTGGTGGGTGATGGTGAATTTTAGGTTGAAGCTACCCTGGGTTTTGTAGACGTGGCTCGCGTTGGTAAAAGAAGCCGGATACGTGTTTGAGGTACCGTCGCCCCACTCAATGGTGTAGGTCTTGTTTTTGGAAGCAGTGGTGGAGATGTTGGAGACCACCAGGTTGTACTCAACTGATCCGCCTACCGAACTACATCGGGTGAAGTTCTCCTCGTTGGCATCAGCAAGGGAGACATCAGGCTTGTCGGGGCAATTTTGGGCATAGGAGACAAAGCTCAGCAGGAACAGGAAGCCCAGTGATTGAAAGAACTTTTTTAAAGGCGCCATGGTGCCAGAAAAGAATAAGAATGGTTATTAGGAGAATATGGGGCATGCAAAACCAGGCTCAGGGCACCTAGTGCCTAGTGTCATGGTTTTTGTGCGGAGGGAGTAATTACACCAGTTGGGGTGAGGTTTGCCCAATCACTATCTGAGAAGGGTTCTTCTCTGGGAAACCAAAATTATTTTTCTGCTGTGGCTTGCTGTATAAAGCAGAGGATTGAAAGGGGAAAAGAATGTATAGTTGTTTCATATATAGTATTTATAAATTGTACTTAGGAGGAATTTTTGTTTTTGTCTGTGCTTAGGTCTAAAAAGTATTTAGTCTAAAAAAATCATGTTGTAAGTCAGGTTTATGTGGGTCTAACAAATTTATTGAAACCTTTAGTTCAATAATTTCGTCAAAGATAAATTTTTTGCACTCAATATTGTAATATAATTATTTTAACAAAATCATAGGAGGTAATTTAGGGTGTGCTTTTATTTCCTAATTTAGACACGTTAACTCCTAGAAAGGGAAGAAGAAGGAAGGGGAGTAGAGGTGAATTGAAGGATTCTGAGTCAGAAAAAAACTGAAAAATTCTTTCAACCCTGAAAAAGGCAGGTTTAACCGGGAAAACGGGCCGCTCACCGAATTCCAGTAGCAGGGCGGAAAAAACCTATTACCTTTGACACAGTTAAAACAACAAAGACAGTTTGTTGGTCACAACATTAAAGATATAAAGGGGCGGCGGAGCACTTCTGCATTGCAGGGGCGTCAAAAGTTCTGGTGCTTATTGGGGGATATGCTACAGACGCTGATGACATATGAACCGCCTGCCCCTTCTTTTTTTAGCCTCTTCTTCCTTACGGAAGGAGAGGCTTTTTTTATCCTTTTCAGGATCTCCCTCCCCAGAATACTCGCTTTTCTTCTTCTGTCTTTTTTATTTTTAAGCCAGAAACGCTTCGGTTTTTTTTAGGCTATAATCCTGCGGCCTGAAGTTGCCACCTGTCAATCTAAGTGGGTACGATTGCTTTTTTGTATCTTTGGGTAAATAGGTAAATAAGCATCAGGATCCATCACATGAAGCAGCATATCACGGAAAACGAGAGAGAAGTCATCAAGCTCATCACTTTCTTCAAAAAGCGGGGCGAGCGGTTGGCTGCGGAAGGCACCTTGACCGAGGAGCACCAGGAGTTGAATGCCGCTTGTGAACGGCTCACCGAAAAAATCTACAGTCACGCCGATTTCAGGCAGCAGGTGATGGACAAGCATGAGACCCTCAAAGGCATTATTGAGGACCACGCCCAGTGCCCCACCTGCAGCAAAGCAGATATGCTCAAGAAAACCAGTGTGGCCACCAATGAGCTGGGCTGGAAATCTAACCGCTACAAGTGCCGCCGCTGCAACATTGAGTTCACCTGGAATCGCCCCAACAACCCTTGGGACATGATTCCCTTCCTGGAGGTTTGCCTGCAGGAACTGGAGGCAAACATTGCCGCCCTCCAGTCTGAGGACGAGCTGCGCGCCCGCGCCCAGGAAGCCCGTGACCACATGGCCGTCAGCCTGGAGCAGCTCCGCACCGCCATCCACTCAGCCGACGCTGAGAAGCACCAGATGGAGGAGCAGGACAAGGAGATGGCCCGCATGCTGCACGAGTTCAAGAAGTACCTTATGATTGAGAAGATCAAGATGGAGCCCTTCAGCGAAAACTAAAGCAAGTCAGCCATTGGTATAGAAGCCCGTTTTGGGGTTGTTTTCTGTAAAACAGCCTCAGAACGGGCTTCTTCATGATTTGATAACAAACATTTTCAGTTGGGAGCGTACAAACAGAGTAGAGGTGGCCGCAGTGGCTGCTTTCATTTACAGACCCAACCTATGCCTATCCAAAACGACAACATCACCAATTCTGACGAGAGCAAACGCCTGCCAGATGAGAACCCCGTTCCGGTAAAAGGAAGCAAGACGGAGGATGATGAGACCGCCAAGCCAGACCTGGGCGGCAGCCGCCTGCAGGCCATTGAGGCAGACTTCCTGGACCATGAGCCCGAAGGCCGCTTCTCTGAGGGAAACGTGGCCGCCGAGGACGAGGAAGACACCACTGAGCTGGACGGCAGCAACGCGAACAACCTGCGCACCAAATAGCGCGGAACTGGAGGCGATCCGGTTTTAAGCCCCTTTCCTGAAAACGGGCCTAAAACCGGATCGCCTTTCTTGCCGTTTACATAAGCTGTTTGTTACACCAAAAGTCTAACACCATGAACAGAAACCATAGACCAGATGACCGTGGTCATCACAATTCAGATAATCGGCGCTCCGATGAAGACCAATACCGCGGATCTTATCGTTTAGACAACGACCGCGACCGGGACTACGATCGCCTGGACCGCCGCAACAACTTCAATGACCGCGATATCAGCAATGATTACCGCAGCAGCCAGTACCAAGGCTCCAACGAGGACCGCCGCCGTGAAAGAGACCACGAGCTTCCCCGTGACTACGGCCGGAATCCCAACCGCCGTGGAGAGCGCTTTGATAACATGGGCGCCCACGAAGACAACAACGGTCTGGAGCACTCTACCCGCAACTTCGGGAACATGGGCAGCTACGGCGGGGCCCAGGGCTTCGGCTCTTCCAGAGGCGGATCGCATAATCAGAACTCAGGAGACGGTTCCCGCTGGAGCAGTGGCCACGGCCGCGAAGAAGACCGCCACGTAAACCGCCAGGTTTACGGCGCTTACCGCGACCACAACAGCTTTGCCCCGGGTGAGCGCGAGCAGTACGACGGCTCCGGCCGTCCGGGTAGCCGCGGCGCAGACAACACCAGAGGCTGGGAACCCTCAGACCGGGCCGGCTCAAGAGGCGGTGTGAGAGACATCGGGACGAATGATATCTCCCGCCGAGGCGATGACAGCCGCTACGAGATCTATGACGATTCACAGTCGCACTACAACCGGGGCGAGTATGAGCGCGGCCGGCAACTGGGACAAATGAGCAGCGGCTTTGACCGCAGAACCCAGGCCGAGGGCGGCGCTAACTTTGACTACAACAGACCGCGCCGGGAACACCACAACCAACAAGGCGAGGGTGGCAGAAGCGAGAACTACGGCAACATGGCCGGCTCCCTGAGTTGGGGTAACGACCGCGACTACCGCTCAGAAGAAGGCCAGGACCGCCGCTACGACCCAAGCAGCGGCCACGTGAGAGGCCAGGGAACGCAACCCCCTTCCCGCGAAGACTTCAGCTGGTAATTAGAAACCACTGAACAAAGAGCGGCTGCCCACCAGGCAGCCGCTCTTTGTTTATACAAGTGTGATTTGTGGGCTTTCTGTTTCAGCGCTCTTTTAGTGAAAACAGGCCCAAAACCAAGTGCCTGTTTTTTGTAGAGGACAGGCACTGCTTTGTCTCTCATGATACCTGATATTTTTTTGAACATGTAGGGGCAATCCCTTGTGGTTGCCCTTGTTGAATTATGTAACTGCGCTGGCGCGAGTTTGTAGCTAGTGTCCACACGTATTGCAGAGCCCCTTTTCCTCTTCAGCAAGGCAATGTTGAGGAATGCGTGCGGACACGAGCCAGCGGCTCGCGCCAGCGGAGATTGCCCTTGCAATTTTCTGCTGTTGTTGGTGTTATCGCCAACAACCTAAACTTTGCTCGCCAACATCAAGGGCAACCACAAGGGATTGCCCCTACTTTTTCATAAATGGGCCAGAAACAGGATGGTTCTAAAACAGAATCCTTGATAATCTACCGGAAAGCAGTGCGTTCTATGGGTGTAGCATCTACCTTTGCACCTGAAAATGTATTCCTATATGAAGACTTCACGGCTTCCGCTGTTTTTCCTGGCTTTGGTTTTGGCGTCCTGCGCGCCTTCGCCGGAAAAGAAAGTAGAGGTGTTGCAAACAGAGGTGCTGGCGCTCCATGACTCAGCCATGGCCAAAATGGGCGACCTGTATTCCCGCCGCAAGGAACTTGCCTACCTGAAAGACTCGGTGGTGGTGCAGGATACGCTGGCCCGCCGAAGCCTCACAAACGGGATCTCTGATCTGGTGCGCGCCGATGAGCGCATGATGCAGTGGATGCATGGGTACAAGTCGCCGGAAGGAAAAGTGCCAGATGAGGCCCTGTCTTACCTGCAGCAGGAAAAAGTTAAAATAGAAGAGGTGCGCCGCGCCATTGCCCAAAGCCTCCGGACCGCCGATTCCCTGAATTCCCTTTACAGAACTTCTAAATGAAAAATACCCTTTTAGCGCTTGGGTTGGGAGTGGTGCTGGCCACGGCCTGTACCTCGGCCCCGGAAAACAAGCAGTTGCCCATTTTGGGTCCGCGTGAACCCAAAGTAACCATGGTAGACGGTAAACCAAGCGTAGACACCATATACCATTCCATTCCTGATTTTGCGTTCCTGGACCAGGACAGCCAGATGGTGACCCAGCAAACGGTAGCCAACAAGATCTACGTGGCGGATTTCTTTTTCACCTCTTGCCCGTCTATCTGTCCTAAGATGAAAAGCCAGTTGCTGCGGGTGTATGAGAAGTACAAAGACAACCCGCGGGTAACCTTGCTCTCGCACTCCATTGACCCCACCCATGACACCGTGGCCGTGCTCCGTGACTACGCCGATAGATTGGGGGTGAAAAGCAATACCTGGCATTTCCTGACCGGAGACCGCGACACCATCCTGGACATGGCTCAGAAATACTACTTCACCAGCGCCATGGTAGACAAGACTGTGCCCGGCGGATTTGAGCACAGCGGCGCTTTCCTGCTGGTAGACGAGCAACGTCGCCTGCGCGGTCACTATGACGGCACCAATGCCCAGGACGTAGACAAACTGATGCGGGACATGGATGTGTTGCTCGCAGAAAAGAAGTAGCGGTATGGGTTACAGTGCAAAGTACCTGCTGTTTTTCCTTTTCCTGGGCGTCTTGCTTTCAGGCTGTTTTACGGAAAGGGGCCAGGAAGGAGAGTTGCTCTACGGGCGTAACTGTGCCAGTTGCCACCTGGAGAACGGGGAGGGGCTCAGGGGAGTCATCCCGCCGCTGGTAAACTCAGACTATATAGAGAAGAACCGCGATATTCTGGCCTGTCTCCTGCGCAAAGGCATAAAAGGCCCTATCATGGTCAATGGTCGGCAATACAACCAGCCTATGCCGGGTAATGCAAAGTTGTCTGAGGCAGACCTAACCAATATTATCAATTACATGCAGAAAGAATTCAAATCACCAGCCCGGCGGGTTTCTTTTGGGGAAATCAGGGAGCAGGTGAAGAATTGCCCGTAAGGAAAGATGCCTTTAAAAGAAAAAAGCGCAGATGGTTAAAGAACCACATGCGCTTTTTTGCTTTTCAGGCAATACGTTAAAGCCAGAGACTGGCTGGGGTATTAACGGCCTGTAGTGCCGGCAGTAGTACCTGTTGTTCCGGTTGTACCAGTAGTACCGGCAGTAGTGCCTGTTGTTCCGGTTGTACCAGTAGTGCCTGTTGTACCAGTAGTACCTGTAGTTCCGGTAGTACCAGTGGTTCCGGCAGTTGTACCAGTAGTACCAGTGGTTCCGGTAGTACCGCCGGTTGACCCGGTAGTGCCTGTGGTACCGGTTGTACCAGTGGTCCCGGTTGTGGTTCCGGTGGTAGTGCCCATAGTATCTGAGCTCATGTCAGTGGTAGTGCTGGTACCATCATCCATGGTGTTGCTGTCCACTGTACTGTTGTCTGTAGTGGTGCCGTTTGCCTGGTCTTCTTTGTTTCCGCCACTGCAAGACGAGAAAGCCATCATGGCTGCCAGAGCGCAAGCCGCACCCCAATTCAATGCGTTAATTTTCATAGCTAAGTGAAAGGTTAAGTTTGACTTTGTTCACATGAATCTTCCTACGTGATTGCAATTTATTTAGTCTGGACTTAATTAAAATAATCTCAGAATTTGTAGAAAAATACGTATTTATCCCTACGAGCTACTAGGGTAAAAACCCTGAATGAATTATGTCTCAGACCGGGCCCCGAAAAGAGAGCAGGCATTTACCGTAGAAGTTCCCAAGCCAAAACAAACGTCCTGGTCCAAAAAGTTGGAAGCTAAAAATAATGGTATTATTTGGGAATGAAGTCAAAAGCTAATAATTTTAGCTATGGAAAATGACGCTTCTAAAGGGAGAAAAGAGGGCCGGCCTTTTCAGGACCAAGGCCTCAGGAAGGGAAGAGGTGCCCAGTATAACCCCACTAATCCGTTCCTGAAAAACGACTACGTAGTGGAGCATCTGGAAGGGATAGATGAGCCCTGGGAGCAGAAAGCCGCCACCCAGTTTTTCAAGGAATTCCCCAAAACCATAGTAAACGAGATCAACTCCCCAGACCTGGGGCAGGGCTACTCCATGAACCCGTACCAGGGCTGCGAGCACGGATGTATCTACTGCTACGCCCGCAACACGCATGCCTATTGGGGGCTAGGTGCCGGGGTGGATTTCGAGCAGAAAATCATTGTAAAAGAGAATGCCCCCGAGGTGCTACGGGCCCAGTTGGAACACCCGAAGTGGGTGGTAAAGCCCATTATGCTGGCCGGTAATACAGACTGCTACCAGCCCATTGAAGCCAAAAAGAAGATCACCCGCCGTTTGCTGGAAGTGTTGCTGCAGTACCGCCACCCGGTGAGCCTGATCACCAAAAATGCCCTGGTTTTGCGCGACCTTGACCTGCTCTCCGAACTGCACCGGCACCAGCTGTTGCACGTGAATATCTCTATCACCACCCTGGACGAAGAGCTGCGCCTGAAACTGGAGCCGCGCACATCCACCGGGGCCAAACGCCTGCAGGTGGTACGGCAATTATCTGAGGCGGGCCTACCCGTGAACGTGATGGTAGCACCCATTATCCCGGGGTTGAACGACCATGAAGTGCCCGCCATTCTGGAGGCCTCGGCAGCGGCGGGAGCCCTATCGGCGGCTTACACCATTGTGCGGCTGAACGGCGCAGTGGGAGAAACTTTTGAAGACTGGATCCATAAAGCCTACCCAGACCGGGCCAATAAGGTGCTGAACCAGATCAAAGCCTGCCACGGCGGTACCCTCAACGACAGCCAGTTTGGGAGGCGGATGGCAGGGGAGGGGAGATGGGCCGAGACCATTCAGGCGCTCTTCAAGGTTTCCAAACACAAATATCTTCAGGGCCGATCTATGCCCCCTTATGATCTTACTGCCTTCACCCCCCGCACAGGAAAGCAGCTTTCTATGTTTTAAATGCAGCCCTGCCAAGTGATTTCTCCTTTTTCCTGGTAGACCTGCAAAAGCTATCTTTTGGGCTTGAAGTTTTGGTTTGGTAAGCGCTAGGTAAAAGGCTGGGTTTAATAGAGAAACGTAGATGTTGTGACAGCCTGTCAGGGTGGTGTCTCAGCCGAAATAGGGTAAAGCAAAGGCTATTATCCAGTTTGGGAGGCTACAGGAAGAAAGGTCTGCTTCAAGCCACAGGAAGTATTTAGGAATGGTTTGAGGGGTAAAGCCTCAGGCAGCGGCAAGTAAAGGAATCAAAGGCCCTAAACAGGTGTTCCAGGTTAATTATAAGAAGAATGTAATTGAGGATATTTGATTTTGATCCAGTTGCTTAAGTTGGTTTATTTATATTTTAGGTTTAATACCCCCAAAAGAAACAAGCCTGAAATAAATAAGCAGCTGGAAAAGATATTTGATGCTATTACGTTACCATTAAGAAGTGAGTTGCCGGGTAAGTGCACCAAGGGTGCTCTCCTCTGCTTCTTTATGAATATAACTTTTTCTAAAAAGAGAGGGTCTTTGTATCTTTAGCCATGGGGAATACCCTTACACAAGCAAGCACTGTGGCTGGAAGGAGAATCAGACGAAGTTTCCTGTTTAAACTCATTGTGTTTTTAAACATAGGGGCAGCGGCGTTGTTAATTCTCTCTCATGTGGCCTCCTATATTAGCCCCGGAATTTTCTGGGTAGCTAGCCTTGTGGCCTTGGCATACCCGGGCTTGCTGCTGGTGAACCTGCTCTTCATCCTGTATTGGCTCCTGGTCAAAAGCCGGGCCTTGTTCATCTCCCTCTTTGCCTTGCTTATCGGGTTTGATAACCTCCGGAACCAGATCCAGTTGAACCTGTTCCAGACCGAGGTTCCGGCCCAAGCTCAGAAGCTGCGGGTGCTAAGTTTCAACGCCCGGCTGTTCGATCTCTATGAGTGGACCGGCAACCCCCTCACCCGAGACAAGATCTTCAAGATGGTGCAGGACGAGACCCCAGACATCATCTGCTTCCAGGAGTTCTATACCTCCTCTAAGGCCGGAAGAAACAACCTTGACACCCTGCTGCGTTTACAGAAGGCCAGAAACCACCATGTGGCCTATACTGAGACCATGCGCAACAGCGACCACTGGGGAATTGCCACTTTCAGCACGTACCCGGTTGTGAACAAGGGCAGCATCTTTTTCAATGAGCAAACCAATAACCTGTGCATCTTCACAGACCTGAAGGTTGGCCAGGATACCGTGCGGGTGTACAACGTCCATTTCCAGTCTAACCGGTTCAAACGCGAAGACTATGAGTTCCTGGGCAACCCCAATGCCAAACCCTCCAATGATGAGAAAATCATCGCCTCCCGCAACATCATCCGGCGGCTGCAGGTAGGCGCCGTGAAGCGCGCACGGCAGGTCAAAGTTGTCGCGGATCACATTGAAAGCTCCCCTTACCCGGTCATCGTCTGCGGTGATTTCAATGACCCGCCGGCCTCGTTCACGTATAATAAAATTAGCAAAGGCCTGAAGGATTCCTTCGGGGAAAGCGGCTGGGGTTTGGGCAACACCTACAACGGACTCTTCTCCATCCTGCGCATTGACTACCTCCTGCACGACCCGCGCATGGTAGGCTCGGGCTATAAAACCATCCGTCAGAATCTCTCTGATCACTATGCCATCGTGAGTGATTTATGGCTGGAACCAGCTGCTGCTGGTTCCAAAGAATAGTATATTCTGGGGATACCCTTTTCTTTATAGTTTTAATCTGTTCTCTGAAAAACGCTATGATTACAGATGTGGTTTTATCTGGGCGTTTTTGGGAAGGTGTTTTGTTGGCAGTCCAATAGCGGGGTTGTAGAAGTATACTTTTTCCTATTCTATAGGTTTGCTTCTAGCTTGCGGCCGTGGGTGTTTTCAGCTGTGTGGTTCTTCTTTCTGTTAGACCAAACTGTACCTCCTTCAATTCTCTTTCCTGGTCCAAGTAGATTGTCCTTGCAGTAAGAAGGCTGGACTCCCATCTGCCTTGTACCCCCAATGAAAGGGGTAGGTAATAACTCCTTCTGCTGCTCCTTTTCCTCTTTTCCTGGTTCAAGTCTGTGACTTGGACCTGCCATGGTCTGCAGTTTGCAACTGCAGTGAGGCGCTAGCCTCAAACTCGGATTTCGCTTGCGTTGTGCGGAGAGTTAGCGCAGCGCTCTCCGCAATTCCCGGACAGCCAATCTCCTGATTGGCGAATTGGAAGAGGTTCCAGTTGGTAGTATATCGCCATGATTGGTGTTCTCACCACTAACCGCAGCTACCTCTCACTTCCTTGTTGCTCTGTTTCCCGCGCTTGTTCCTCCGTTTGGAGGTTTGTCACTTTTCTCCTTGATGAGAAAAGTAACCAAAAGAATCAAGAAGAAAAGAAACTCGCTGACGCTCAGACAGTCTTTTCTTCATTCTTGTGACACCTAGCCACCGTCCTCTGTTGCATCGTAAACGCAGGGCATTGCCATTAGGGAAGCCATTGCCTGCGCTCGTCGGAGGTTGGGTTACGCATGCGCCCAACCTCCGCCTCTCTGCATGTGGCTGTCTTGGTTCTAGAACCGCTGCAATGCCTGCATCGTCCTTTCGGACGGAGGGAAATGCAGCTGTTCTCGTCTTGTTATCATTGGTTGAAAAATGTAGAGACAGGGCATGCCTTGTCTCCAACGGTTCTGGCGCAATAAACAACAGCTCCTGGAAATAACCTGTAGCTACTGCAAAGGGCACCCACAAGAGGTGCCCCTACATTCTTGTCCCTCCTGGAAATGTGACCTTATAATTTGAGCCTTGCTATGTAATAATGCGTTCTCAACTTCGCCTACCGATCAACCTCGCCAACTGTTATTGGTGTTATCACCAACAACTAAGACTGCCGTACAACTGCTTTCTGAAGAATCGTAGGGCTTTCCCCTTGGAAAGAAGTCATGCGTTTTGGAGCTGCTTTCTATAAATCAGATGGCAAACTATCAAGGCATGTCTCGTTTTAAATCTAGCCCGTCTGTTAGACTGAGTGCATAGGCAAGAAAAAAGGAGCTGTTTTAAAGGCTGTTCTTCTGAAAACAGGCTTTAAACAGCTCCTACCTTTAGGCACCTCCCGGCTTAAAGGTTAAAACCAGCAAACAGCGTAAATGAAGTAAGTGGTTATTTAATGTAAGGCGTGCTTTTCGTTTTCGCTTACGTTGGCCAGGGTCCATTCTACGCGGCCAACGAAGGCATGCTCCCGGACGTGGCAGTCAGATTTGGTGCAGAGGCAACAGCTGGCGGGGGGAAGGCAGGGATCCAGGTGCACGAAGAGTTCTACTACATCACCCATCTCCTCGGAGATCATGTCCTGGAGCAGCTCTACTTCTTTGTGGGCTTCCTGCAGGTTGAAGTACCAGGGTAGGGTGAGGTGGCAGTCTATGTGCAGCTGGCTACCGTACTTGATGACCCGCATGTTGTGGAGGTCAATCCAATTCTCGCGGCGGCTTTGGTTCAGGACGGTGATGATGCGGTCCATGAGCTCATGGTCGGCCTCATCCATTACTCCCGAGATAGAATTGCGCACAATGCCGTAGCCGGTGTAGGTGATGAAGGACCCGAAGATGATGGCCACCACCGAGTCCAGCCAAAGGATGTTGGTGAAGTAAATGCAGCCCAGGCCTATGACCAGACCCAGGCTGGAGTATGCGTCTGAGAGCAGGTGCTTGCCGTTGGCGATGATGGTGAGGGAATGGTGCTTTGTGCCCCGCTTAATGAGGTAGCGGCCGGCCAGGTAATTGACCAACCCAGTAGCCAGGGTAAGAAAGATACCCACATCCATGGCATGGATGGGTTGCGGGTAGAGCAGGTTATAGACAGACTTGACAATGATAGCCACGCCCGCCAGCGTGATAAGCGAACCTTCCAGGCCAGAGGAAATGAATTCAATTTTGCCGTGTCCGTAGGGATGGTCTTTGTCTTTGGGTTTGGCTGCCAGGTACACACTGTACAACGCTACGCCGCCCGCCACAAAGTTGATGATAGACTCAAGGGCATCGGTTAAGATGGCGTTGGAGTTGGTGAGAAAAAAGGCCCCAAACTTAACGCTGAGCAGCACCAGCGCCAACACCAGCATAAGGGCCATGATACGGATAGAAGAAACCGCCGGTGAGGTGGAGGGCATAGACTTGCAGGTTAAAAAAGATACTTTCGCCTTACAAACGTGAAGAGCGGCAAAAGGGGGTGCAAAAGTACGGCTTTTTTTAACCCGCCGGCAAGCAGCAGACAAGAAGAAATACTGGAAACCTGGAAAGGGATCGCTGTGGGTAAACAGGGCAGAGGTGGCCCTATGATCTAAGGCTTAGCTAAACAGGAAAGACAGAAGCCAGGAAACAAAGGAGGCAAGCAGACCCAGAAAGAAAAACAGGAACCCCAGTATTGGATGCATTTTGGTAGGTGTTAAGTTGAGTAAAGATAAAAATTTAAAATAAATGCCGCAAATGCAAAATTAATGCAACAAAATCCTTAGTTGTTTCATATAAGTACTATTGTATGAACAAACCCCATAGCATAAATTCGCTGTTTGTACATGAATTTACTTTTACCTGTTGGCGAGATCTTATGAACTCCTCTGTTAAAAAAGCTGTGGTGGGCAAGCCCATTGAAAAGATTTTGAAAAACAGCATGTTGTTGCCCGTAGACACCGGCAGCATCAATGATTCCTTAGCCAGGTTGCAGGATCTGCGCCAGAAGTACATTCAGACTCAGGGAACTGGGAAAAATGTTCTTCGGCTACCCGCGTTGAAAAAGTAAATACTCCCCCAACCCGAGATCTATTCAATTTATAAAAGGTCAGGCTTTGCTGCAAAACGGCAAGGCCTTTTCTGTTTTCGCCGGCTTCTAAGGCAAGGTGCTTTGCTAACAGAGAAACCTGTTTGCTGGCTGTTTTTACCAAAATGATCTTAAAGGGAGTTTTGCCGGATTGGCCTTATTAAAGTTGGTAGAAGCCATTCCAGCGTCAGAAGGCAGACAGCCTTGTCCCTGCTTTTAGGAAATGGCAGAGTTTGCACAGGGTGCCCTGGTTTCTAAGAAAAATAGGTGCCGTTGAGGTAAATAAAAGCGGGCACTTCTGTTTCAGGGCAGTTTCCTTGAAAGGAGCCCTGAAACGGAAGTGCCCGTTTAACTTTTGGTTTAGTGGCTTTAGTCTATAAGACCTTCCTGAATTGCGTACTTGATCAAAGTGGCGGTGTTGCGGGCTTTGGTCTTCTCAATCAGGTGCTGGCGGTGAGACTCAATGGTGCGCTTACTGGCGAAGAGTTTATCAGCGATCTCGGCGTTAGTATAACCTTCGGCAATAAGTTTAAGAACTTCCATCTCGCGTTTGGAGAGCTCTGGGTTGTTCTTTGATTTGGTGGTAGCGGATGCCCCTTCTGGGTTGTTTGCTTTATTCAAAAGGTTAAGAGCAACCTCAGAAGAAATAAAGGAGTTGTCATTGGCCACGGTTTTAATGGCGTGCACTAACTCATCTCGTCCGGCCGTTTTGAGTACGTAACCCATAGCGCCTGAGGAGCGCACTTTGTGCACGTAACTTTCCTGGTCCAGCATGGTCAGGATGAGCACCTTTACGTTAGGGTGCTTCTGCTGCAGGTGCTGTAAGGTTTCAAAGCCATCCATCACAGGCATGTTCAAGTCTAACATAATCACGTCTGGGGTGGTGGTTTCCAGAAGGTCCAAAAGTTGCTGTCCGTTCTCTGCCTCACCAATTATTTGTATAGTTCTTTCAGATTTAAGTAAAGACTTCAACCCATCTCTGATCAGCGTATGATCATCTACTAGAATTACTTTTATCATCACCTTTTAAGTGTTATTTGACTGAGACGTTAAATAAATCAAGAATTTCTTTTTTAAGCTAATTTAAGTGGGGATCCTTTAATAAAAGAGTTGATATTTAGTATTAATACGGAGATGCTTATATTTTGTCTCTCCTCTCAAAGAATTTATGCTATTAAAGTAGAGAACTACGTATTAATACGTATACCTAAATTGCGGTATTAATGACGTTTCAAAGGGGATTTTATCGGGGTATATTTGTGAACTGTCATGCTGTTGTGTCTATCTAACATATAGTTGAGCGTTTACAGAAGACCATGGAAATCTC
This sequence comes from Rufibacter aurantiacus, assembly GCF_017916345.1. NCBI lineage: Bacteria > Pseudomonadati > Bacteroidota > Cytophagia > Cytophagales > Hymenobacteraceae > Rufibacter > Rufibacter aurantiacus. The sequence continues at coordinate 305,914 of NZ_JAFMSV010000001.1, read as the reverse complement.
TACCCAATTTACAAGCGCAGGTTTACTGGTCTCGTTGAAAGGGGCTTTAGATGGTCTTTCTGAGGAGAAAGTAAAGAGCCAACTAAAGATTGTCTTGCAACAGAATAGGAAGTTTATGTTCCTGGATTTCTCTGGCGTGACAGATGTAACCCCCACCGGATTGCGTAACCTGTTACCTTATGTGCAGCAGGTGCAACAGCAAAAAAAAGAGCTTATTTTATTTAATCTGAAGGATAATATCCATGGGTTAATAAATTCTTCTGGCTTTGATTCTTTGGTGAAAGTGGTTGATTCTTTGGATACTGCAATTAAGTATGTTCATGCCAAAAAATCGGCTTAAAATTTACTTTTAATTAATATGGATTATAAGAAAAAAATTCTTTACTTTATATAAAAAAAGAGGATGACCATAGCAATTGAAGAAGAGGCTAACATCTATATCCTGCGCTTGAACGGTGAGCTGGATGCTTCTACTTGCCTGGAGGTGGATAAGGAAATTGAGCTGGCGCTTTGCAAGCCCATTGAACAGCTATGGATTGACTGCGAAGAACTAAAGTACATTTCATCTGCAGGGCTGGGCGTACTTATTTCTCATTTGGGTACCCTAGAAGCCCGAAACATAAACCTGGTGCTGTACGGGATGAGTGCGCATGTGAAGAACGTATTTGAGCTCCTGGGCCTGCATCTGATCATGACCATTGTGCCTTCCAAAAAAGAGGCCCTGCTGCAGGAAAAATAATTCATGCAGCCAACCTGGTAATATCTTCTGTGCCAGCCATTACGGGCTGGTTTTTTTGCAGGTAGAGCGCTTTCAACCTGCCTCTCCAAACCAAGCCTGGCATCATTCCTTATTTTTGACAATCCCGCGCTTCCTGGTTTTATATAGCGCTTTGCCCATGGCGTGCTTTGCCAAATACCTTGGGAGCAAACCTACCCCTTTTGCACCATCTCAAGATCAAAGGGTGCTTAAGCCTCGCCTGTACCATGCCAGAACTAGTCAGTTTCTGGGCCATTCAGGTAACTGCTTTCTATTCTTTTAAGCTTGTGGCTGCCTTTGCTTTCTATGAGCAGCCCTCCGTCATTTACCTTAAAGTTGGGTCTAATGGGGTATGCCGTAAAGGTGCCTGATAGGCAAGAACGGCTTTGCTATTACTAACCCAGACGTTGCCTGCCCTCAGAGGCAATTAGAAGAAAATAATACCTTCTTTAGGTGCCCCTTTTTCAGGGGTATGTTTTAATTCTTGCATTTTTTTGATCAGGAATAAAGCATATAAAGCATCGCTCCAAAACCAATGCCTTAAGATAATGCTGTTCTGTTTTTGCTATTGGTTTCAAGAGAATCAACAGAATAAAACAGTCAAGACTTTACCCTAAAAAGGCAGCGTTCTTGCGGGAGCGCTGCCTTTTTAGGGTAAAGTTCTGCAGAAGGTGAGGTGTGCAAGCGGCGGGGTTTTAAGGTTGTTTTATAAAAAACTGCCCTAAAATCCGTATGCCTTTAATGCGGAATATCAATGGTAATACAGGTGCCCTCGCCGGGCGAGGAGTCAATGACCATGGTGCCTTGCAGGAGTTTCACGCGGTTACGGATAGTGGTGAGGCCTATGCCTTTAGATACCGCTTTTTCTGGGTTGTTCTGGGGCATGCCTTTGCCGTTGTCCTGCACGCGCACGCGCACCGCCTTGCCTTTGTCCACCACCTGCACCAGGGCCTCAGAGGCCTCGGCGTGTTTCATGATGTTGTTGAGGAGTTCCTGCACAAACCGAAACAGGTGGGTTTCCAGGCCATAGTCGGTGGGGTGGTCAAAGCCAGTGATCACGCACTGTACGCAGAAAGAATTGGTGGAGAGGCGCGTGGCCAAGTCTTTGAGGGCAGACTTCAGCCCGAAGTCTACCAGTACCCGCGGGATGAGTTCATGGGCCAGGGTACGGGTTTCCTTGATGGCCTCTTCCAGGAAGCCGGCCACTTTCTTAAACGAAGTCTCTTGCTGGCCAGCCTCCTGCCTTTCAGACTCTATTTCCTCCAGGTTCAGTTTGGCGGCGTACAGCAGCTGGGCCAGGCTGTTGTGCAGGGCCTCGGCAATGCGCTTGCGCTCTTCGTTCTGGGTGGTGAGAATGGCGTCCATTACCACTTTCTGCTGATCTAGGCGGAACTGGGTTTCTTCTTTCTGCCGGCGTTTCTGGGTGGTGGTGTCGCGCACAATGCCCAAGATGCCGGTTACCTCGCGGTTAGCGTTGTAGAGCGGGGTAAGGGTAATCTCAAAAGACCGTTCCTCGGGTAGAAAAGGCAAATGGGTAAGAGTGGCTTGTTCGCCTTGCAGCACTTTGTCCAGTTTCTTCTGGAGCCTGGATTTGGCCCGCGCCGGAAAAATGGAACTCACCGGTTTGCCCAATACTTGTTTGCGGGTTAGGGAAGACATCTGCTCCATGGCGTGGTTCCAGGTAGAGATCATGAGATCCCGGTCAAGGGCAATAATGCCGTGCAGGTGCGTTTCCAGCAGGTTCTCAGAAAACTCTTTTTCAAGGGTAAGCTGGTTCTGTACTTCCTGCAGGTTGGTGATGTCAATGCCAAAGGCAATAGCTTTCTGGTGGTGTTTGTCCAGAAAGCCGTAATTCTGGAAATACACGTTTTTGCCCTGGTGCTCAAAGGCGGCGGTAAAGCTTTTGACTTCGCCCGTAAGAATATCCTCAATGTTGCCACGCAACTGGGGGAATACCCTGTAAATGCTTTTACCCAGCAGGGCATTGTCTTCTATGCCCACCCTACGCAGGCCGGTGCCTTTTATTTCTATATAGTTTCCCTCCAGGTTCAGCACGGCCAGCACCAGGGGCAGGTTCTGGAGCAACTGGTCCAGGAGCATGGTGCGGTAGCGGGCTTCCTCTTCGGCGTGTTTCTGGTCTGTTACGTCCAGGCAAAAACCAATGGCTTCTTCTGTGTGGGTGTCCTGGAAGAGGAACACCTGTTTGTACACCTTTTCTCCGGCCACTTCAAACTCCACCACCGTGGAAATCTTTTGCCCCTGCAGGGCCTGTTGTATCTGCAGGTGCAGTTCTGGGTGAACCGCCTCAAAGGTATTGCCTACCAGGCCGTTCTCAGCAAAGCCCAGGCCTCTGAGCCCAGACCCTTTTGATTCCAGCACGTGGCCATCTTTGTCAATGCGCCAGAGAGTGACGGGCAGGTTTTGCAGAATAGCCGTTACGGTTTCATTCAGTTGCCGCAACTCCTGTTCTTTCTGGTGGCGCTCCGTGATGTCCACGGCCACGCCCACTAGTTGCAAGGGTTTGCCCGAGGTGCCGCGTTTGAAGACCGTTTCCCGGAACATGATGTGGCGCCAGTCGCCGTCTTTGGCCTGGACCCGGACCTCATAGGTGAGGCATTCGCCTTTGGGCACTTCCTCAAACCGGGTGGCCCGGGTATGGATGAGGTGCGCATCATCTGGGTGGTAGAGGGTGTCCAGTAAATCGCGCGGGTGGGCGTTGATGTCTTCTTTGGTATAGCCCAGGTACGCCAGAAAATCACGGTTGTTGTAGATGTTACGGCCCAGGGTGAGGTCTTCCACGTACAGGAAATCGGGCATGGCCTCAGCGGTCTTTTTCACCAGTAGCTGGCTTTCCTGCAGCTTTTCATTGGCAATGCGCTGTTGGGTGACATCCTCAAAAGTGAGCACAAAACCATCATTTAGCTTCACGGCTACGCAGTTGAGCCACCGTTCTGGCCCGTTTTCTTTAAAATGGGCCGTAAACGTGGCTGTCCGCCCGTTTTCCACCACCTCAAGAAAAGTGATATAGTGGCCGTCTGTGAGCAGGGAGGGCAGCACCTCAGTAAGGCGGCGGCGGCGCAGTTGCGCCAGGGTGGAGTTCAGGAAAAGCTCGGCGGTACGGTTAAGCAGAAGCCACTCAAAGTCAAGGATATTGCCCTCGCTGTTGCGAATGGCTTTGAACACCTGGATGGCGTCAAGAGAGGAGTTGAGCACCGCAGAGATTATCTCTTCTTTCTGGGCAAGCTCCAGGTGGGCCGTTTTTCGCTCAGTAACGTCTAGAAAGGCAATTCGGCACTGGTCTGGGGCATTCTCGCGGCGCAAAAGCATGCCCTCCAGTTGGGCGTAGAAAACGGTTCCGTTGTTGGAGACCACCTGCAGCTCTACTGTTTGGATGGTGTCTGAGAAAAGCACTTTTTTGAAAAAGCCATAGAAGGCGTCCAGGCTGTCTGGGTGCACAAACTGACTGAAACGCCGGGCTACCAGAAGGTCGCGGGTGGCCGCCAGCAGTTGTATGCTCTTGGCATTTGCTTCTTCTATGACCCCGCTTTTGTCCAGGGTCACATACCCAAACGGCGACCGCTGGTAGAGGTCCTGGTACTTGGCGGTGGCTGCCTCCAGTTCCTGGGTGGTTATCTGAAGCTGGTGGTTCTGCATCTCCAGTTCTACCTGGTGAATCTGAAGTTCCTGGATGAGGCGTTGTATTTCATGCGGGGGCATGTTCTCCACGTCAGCGGCCGTTACGGGCCGCTGAAGTTTCTCAGCCTCACGCCTTAGCAGGGAAAAGTCATGGGGCTCGCCATTGAGGGAATCTTTCCGCTTGTTATTCATAAAAGATGCGTTCTGGGTCTGGTATGGAACACCAACTGGGCAATAAGCTATTTCTCAAAAACCTCAATGGCCAACAGAATCTTAAACGGTTTGTCTTCTGTCTGCTCTACCCGCCGGGTGTTAAGGATCATTCTACGGTACCCCACGGCCGGGAACTCATGCTCCAGCACCACATTCTGTAATTCAGTGCCCTGGTTGAGCAACTTGTTCATGCGCTCGCGCAGCTCGGGAATGTCCCACTGGCCGTTGCCCAGGTGGTAGAGCCACTGGCCTTTGAGCTGCTCCGGAATAAGCTGGAAAGCCTGGGCGAAGGCGTTGCTGGCGCTCTCTACCCGCAGTTGCCCATCCAGTACCACCAGCGGCTGCTGGATAAGGTCTATGATGTTGGCGGCGTACAGGGTGGTGGCCGCCACGCTGGCTTCCAGTTGTTTGTAACTGGTGATGTTGGTGAACGTGACCACCGCGCCGTCAATGAAATTGTCTGCCGTGCGGTAAGGGAGCACCCGCATGGAGTACCAATGCTGGTGGTCAAGGGTCTGCAGGTGCACCTCTTTGCTCTGGAGCCGGTCAAGCACCTCGCGCACATCGTCATCAATGTGCTGGTACTTGAGGTTGGAGGCAATGTGCGTGATGGGGCGGCCCACATCTGACCTGATCAGCTTGAAAATATGGGTGACCTGCGGGGTGAAGTTCCTGATGCGGAGTTCGTTGTCCAGGAAGATAGTGGCAATCTCGGTGCTATCCAACAGGTTCTTCATGTCATTGTTGGAATTGGTGAGCTCCTCGGTCTTGGTCTGGTACTGGAGGTTGATGGTCATGAGCTCCTCGTTCAAAGACTGCATCTCCTCTTTGTTCGTCATGAACTCCTCATTGGTGCTCTGCAGCTCCTCGTTGGCGCTCTGCAGCTCCTCATTGGTGGACTTGAGCTCCTCCAGCGAGGAATTCATCTCCTCCAGGGTGGTCTGCAGGCGCTGTTTGGTGTACACCAGCTCCTTCTCTAGTTCTGCAATGCGGGCATCTTTGCCCGATGCCTCTTCAGAGCTTTCTTTGCGGCTTCTGCGTGATTTGGGCTTGGGCATGTCTTCCAGCACCACCATGATCAGGCCCCGCAACTGGTCTGGTTCCTCCAGGGGCGTGACCGTGAGTTTTATGTGCTGCACGCCGTGGTCGGTTTTTATCTGGATGTTCTCTGCCCGGGCCGTTTCCTTGAGCATGGAGGCCCGGTTTACCAGGTTGTTCAGCTCAAAGGTGAGGCCTTCGCGGGCCATGTCAAAGATGTTAAGCGTGGCCTGGCCCTGGGCAGGCTCCAGGTATTTGCCCGTGCGCCCGTGAATGTAGAAGATGTCACCAGCCGAGTTTACAATGAGGGTAGGAGGGGCAAAATGGTTCAGCATGAGGCGCTGAACCACCTGGCCCAGACCCGTTTCTCTCTTCACGGCTGCTTGCGGTTCTGTTTGCGATTTCACGGTTTCTATAGTTTTATAGGTAAAGGGAAACTCCACCAGGCGCGCCAGGGGAATGGACGCTTCGTCACGGCGGGAGATTTTCCATTTAGTATCCAGGGCGGTAAACATATCCGGGAAGCCGGAGAGGGTCTCTGAGGAACCCAAAAACAGCAACCCGCCGGGGTTAAGCGAGTAATGGAAAATTGAGATCAGCTTTTTCTGCAGCTCTGAGGAAAGATAGATGAGGATGTTGCGGCAGGTGAGCAGGTCCAGTTTGGTGAAGGGCGCATCACGGTTAATGTCATGCACGGCAAACACCACTGTTTCACGCAGCTCTTTCTTAACAATGTAGTTATTGTCTGATTTGATAAAATAGCGCCTTAAACGCTCCGGCGATACATCTGCCGAGATGCTCTCCAGGTAGGTGGCTGCCCGGGCGCGGGCAATAGCCTCAGGGTCAATGTCAGTGGCAAAGATCTGCACCTTGAGGTTCAGGTTCAGTTTCTCCATGGTTTCCTGCAGCATAATGGCTATGGAGTAGGCTTCTTCGCCGGTAGAGCAGGCCGCCACCCACACGCGTACATAGTCTCCTTCCTGCTTTTTCCGGAGCAGGTCTGGCAGGTATCTTTCCTGCAGAATGGCAAAGGCCTCAGAATCCCTGAAAAACTTGGTCACGCCAATGAGCAGTTCTTTGAAAAGCTGCTCTACCTCGTGCGGGTTTTCCTGCAGAAACTGCACGTACTCAGAGAACAGCACCATCTGGTGGCTGTTCATGCGGCGTTCAATGCGCCGGAAAATGGTGTTGCGTTTGTAGAGCGAGAAGTCATGGCCCGTTTTGTTGCGGATGAGCGTGAAGATCTTCTGCAGCATGATGGTAGACTTGTGGGCCTCTACCATGTTCTTGGTTTTGATGGAGGGCATATTGGCGTATGACACCAGTTTCCTGGGCATTTCCTCCACCGGCAGTACGTAGTCTACAAACTCGGTCTTGATGGCGTTGCGGGGCATGGCGTCAAAGCGGGCGGTGTTGGGGTCCTGCACCATGACCATCCCAAAGTTCTCCATGATCATCTTCACGCCCAGCGTACCGTCTGACCCCATTCCCGAAAGGATGGCCCCGATGGCGTGCTCCCGGCGGTTCTGGGCCAGGCTCTGGAAAAAGAAGTCTATGGGCATGCGCTGGCCGTTGGGTAGCTCTGGGTCATGCAACCTGAAAGTCCCTCTTTCCAGGGAGGTCTCTTTGTTGGGCGGTACCACGTACACGTGCTCGGGCTCTACCGGCATGCCGTCTTCTATCTGCAGCACCGGCAGAGAGGTATAGCGCTTGATAATATCGGTCATCATGCCTTTCTGGGTGGGATCCAGGTGGGGGATCACCACAAAGGCCATGTTGGTGCCGCGGGGCAAATGCTGGAAGAAAATCTCAAACCCTTCTAAAGACCCCGCTGAGCCTCCCAGGCCCACCACCTGGAACTCCGGGGCAGGGTTGGCAGGCTTCACCACGCCCTTCCGTGCCTTGGGGCTGGAGGGCTCTGGCTTGGGGGGAGTGGGAGCGGTAGGGTTCTCAGTTTCTGTGTTGTCCATAAATTTGTGTACGTAAAAAGGGAGACCTGCTTTTCTGCAGGTGGGCGATTTATTTCCAGAACCAGTTCATGTAGAATTTCCCAGGCGCCCGCCAGCCAAGGTGTTGCTGGCCTTCAATATAACCCTCCAAGGTACTATTTATACCGCACAAACAAGCCTGGTGGCCTTCCATGCCCTAAAGAAACCGCATTAATGCGTAGGTGCTGGGTAGGTACTTGCCGCGGGCAAAGCGCGGTTTACACATAAGAATCAGAAATCTGGCTTTTTTCAGGCTGCGTGCGTACTTACTATTGAACAAGACAACCCCAACCTATGACTCTTCCGCGCCATGACATCATTGTGATTGGTACTTCCGCCGGGGGCATGAACGCGCTTTGCGCCTTGCTGGAGCAATTGCCCTCAGGCCTGCCGGCTTCTGTTTTCATTGTGCAGCACCTGTCCAGAAACTCCAATGCCGAGGTGCTGGTGAACCGCCTTAACAAGACCTCAGGGTTGGAGTGTTTTGTGGCCCAGAATGAGCAGGTCATTGAAACCGGCAAAGTGTACTTTGTGCCCCAGGACAACCACATGCTGCTGCAGAAGGGTAGGATCCTCGTCACCAAAGGCCCGCGGGAAAACCTGTTCCGGCCTGCCATTGACCCTTTGTTCCGGTCTGCCGCCGCCGCCTACGGCCCCCGGGTTATTGGCATTGTGCTCACGGGCATGCTGCAAGACGGTACCGTGGGCATGGAAATGATCAAGCGCAGCGGTGGTATTACCATGGTGCAGAAGCCCGAAGACGCCGAGTACCCAGACATGCCCCAAAGCGTCTTGAACGAGATAGAGGTAGACTACGTGGTGCCGGTCTCGGCCATGGGCGAACTGCTGCAGGAGCTGGTGTTTGTGCCCGCCTCCTCCTCGGCCGAGGTGCCGGAGGATATCACCTATGAAGCCTCCATTGCCGAGCGCCTGATGGTAGATACCGGGGAGATTGAGGATACAGAACTCATGGGCCCCCGCTCTCCGTACTCCTGCCCCACGTGCGGGGGAGCACTCTGGGAGGTGAACCAGGGCCACGTGAAGCATTTCCGGTGCCACGCTGGCCACGCCTTTACCCCAGAAGCCTTTCTCAACGCCAACGTGGAGTCTATTGAAGAAACCCTCTGGATTGCCCTGCGCATGCTGGAGGAACGCCGCACCCTGCTCAACGCCATGGCCGAGCAGGACCGCCGCAAAGGTCACAGCCATTGGGCCGAGACCCAGCAAGAGCGCGCCCAGGAGCTTAAAGAACATATTGCCCGCATCCGGCACCTGCTCATGGCCAACGCCAATGCCAAAAACCGCTTTGAGTCTGAGGAGGATTCTGATGAAAAGGAAGCCAGTTGATACCTCCTTTCGGATTTCGGCTTGTTTTCCGGAAAACAGGCTTAAAGCAGAATTACTCTTTCTGCTGTACTCCCCTGATGTTTATTATGGCACGGCTTGGCCTTGCCTGAGCGGGCTAGTTTCATGAAAGTAAAGCGCCGCCCGGGCAGTAGCCTTGAGTATACCCCGGTCTGCGCCTTTGATGGAATGATTCCCCCTAGCTTTGATGTTGTTTTCATGCCCGGGGAACCCTGAACCATACCTTCTTTTGTCCTGAAAATTGGTAACATTAGAAAAAAAGCAAAGGTATACCTCATGAACAGGGCAACACAAAAAGCTTTTCATCCCCTTTTGAATTTAGAATGGAGAATACCTTCGGGATACCTATCATCCCCGACAATGAAGACGAGCGGTTGGCCAAGTTGCGCAGCTTTAATATCCTGGACACCCACCGCGAAGAGGGGCCTTTCAAACACATCGCGAGCATGGCCGCGCGCATGTTCAACGTGCCCATTGCGTTGGTGAACCTGGTGGAAGATGAGTACGTGCACACCAAAGGCAATGAAGGCCTGGACGTAACTGAGCCAGTACCCCGGGGTACCAGCCTCTGCTCATTGGCGGTGCTCAGGCAAGAAGCCACTGTGTTTGAGAACGCGCTGCAGGAGCCCTGCCTGTTGGCCAACCCTATGGTGACGGGTGGCATGGGGCTGCGGTTCTACGCGGCTGCCCCGCTCACTACCAGCGATGGGTACAACATAGGGGCACTCTGCATTGTGGACACAGAGCCCCGGGAGTTTTCTGAAGCAGAGCGGAAGGTACTGGAGAACCTGGCCTCTGTGGTCATGGATAACATTGAGCGCGGTACCACCTAAAAGCATTCACCATACCAACGCAGCTATGCACGGAAAACAACTGGCCCAAGAATCATATATCACCATCCGGTATGACCTGATCAACGACACCCTCTCCGCTGACTGGAAAGGGGAGCAGACCCAGGAAACCGTGCGGGATGGCTGCGAGAAGATTCTCCGGTTCATGACCGTGTACCGTTGCGCTAAACTGCTCAATGACAACACCCACGTGACAGGCATGTGGTCAGACTCAGCGGAGTGGGTAGCCCTTGACTGGGTACCCCGCATGGAAAAGGCCGGATGCCGCTTTCTGGCCCACGTTTACTCGCCTGACATCTACGCCAGGTTGTCTGTAGAAAAGACCATAGATTTCGGTATAAAAGGCATCCTGGTCACCACTTTCAATGGAAGGACCGCCGCCGAGGAATGGCTCTGTGCTGTGTAGCTTTTTGTAGGGCAGGTGCAAAATCCAGGATGGTGCGCCTTTCAAATTTCTAACAACTGTCAATTACCTCAAGGGGCTTCAAGCCCCTTTTCCTTTTTACCGCAAGTCTCTATTCAGCCCCTAAACACCTGCCGCTTCTTGTTAGCTAAGCTGGATTGCTAGTTTATACCTGGTTTCTGAAGAATACCGTATTTACTCCAATAAAAGTACGTATTATTACAACCTGCTTGTGAAATACTCGTTAACAGGTAGAATAATCAGAAAGGAGAAGGTATGAGAGTGGAAGAGAAGATTCTGAAAACCGTATTTAGTTTAGTCAAAGGAGATCCGTCGCCGGTGCACTTGCCGGTTTCCCCCGTAACAATGAGCCAGGCCACTGATTTGCCCCTGGAGCAAGTAAAGGCCTGCTGTAAAGCCCTGGAAAGCCACGGATACCTCATTAGCACCCAGGGTCTTGCCGAGCCGGTATATTACATCACCAAAACGGGCGTTAACGAAGCGCTTAACCCTACAATGCCCTTGTATATTTATTCTTCGTCAAACCCCCAATCCAGAAACAGAGTGTAACGCTCCTGTCACCATCCTAAAAACAAAACCAAACTCCCGTTTAGGGCCTGTTTCTCTGAAAACAAGCCCTAAATGGGAGTTCGTATTTTCTGCCGGTTTGAGTTACCATGGCAGCCAGGGCAAAGGTTGTATGGCTCGCCTCTTTTTAAGGTTGATTTTATTCTTTGTTACCAGGTTTAAGTAGGTTCAAGCTCTGGCTCACCTGTTTCAGTTGTGTAATGGGGCACCTGAACCTTACCTTCAAATTCACCTTGATCAACACCAACAGGCTCCTACGCAGTCAATAGCAAGAGCAACTCCCGAAAACCAAAATCCTCTCCCGGGAGGGGTAGGTATCTCCGTTTGAGTTTTGGCCGCCGAGATGTGAAAACAGCCTTATTTTAAAAGCTTATTCTTGTTCCCACTCCCCGGTGTCATCTTTCCAGATGGCCAGGTAGGTTGGGTCATGGTTCTTTTTGCAGGCCCTGAACATGAGGGCGGTCTCAAAGCTGAACTCCACGTTGCCCTGCGGGTCCAGTGCGATGAAGTTGCGGTCCCCCTCAATGCGGTCTTTGTACACAGTCATGGCTTCCTGTGCGGCTTCCTTCAAAGGCAGCTTTTTATATTTCATAAGGGCGTACAGTTCATGGGCCACGTTGGCGCGCATGATGCCCTCGCCATCGCCGGTGCAGGAAACGGCTACCACCTCGTTGTTGGCGTAGGTGCCGGAACCAATGATGGGAGAGTCACCCACCCGGCCGGGGTACTGGTTTTCCAGGCCTCCGGTAGAAGTGGCCGCGGCCAGGTTGCCGTCCATGTCTAGGGCCACAGCGCCTACGGTGTCTTTCAGGAGCTCATCCTTCTCTTTCTTCTTCGCCTTCCTCAGAGACTTTATCTTTTCCTCGGTTTTGAAGTAGTCATCGCCTTTCATTTCCAGTTCCTGTTCCATGGCAAAGTTCTCGGCCCCAATACTGGTGAGCAGAACGTGCGGGGAACGCTGCATAATGGTTTTGGCCAGGGTGATAGGGTGTTTCACGTGCTTGACCCCAGACACGGCGCCCGCCTTCATGTTTTTGCCGTCCATGATGGCGGCATCAAACTCAATGCTTTCGTCTTTGGCCAGGCTTCCGCCACGGCCGGCATTAAAAAGTTGGTTATTTTCCATGCTTTTCACGGCGGCTTCTACGGCATCAATGGCGCTGCCTCCCTGCTCCAGAATATGCCAGCCGGCCATCAGGGCGTTTTCCAGGCCCTGTTGATAGGCGGCCTCTTTGGCCTCGCCCAATTCTTCGCGGCTTTGGTTCTCGGCTCCTCCATGAATAGCAATGACGAAGTTTTTCTTCATAACGGTAGTGTCTTTTAGTTGTATGGCACGTGCCGGGTTCTGTACCGGTGTTTGAGTGTACGGCCTGCAAGGGGCGCAGTTGGTCCGTTAAATACTGAAATGGAGTAGGGAATTTACTGATGAGCCGTTTTTGGCTCTGTTTTCCAGATTTTGGAGCAAAATAGAGTTGAGAGGTATAAACCGTCCTTAATAAAGTCAAAGTCTGCGGCCGGTAGGGTGGTATTTTATAAAATTCCGTGTTTTCTCTGGCTATTTGCCGTGTTTGTTCCGGCACTTTCCAGGGGGCGTAGCGCGTATGCATAGTATCCAAGGGGAGTTTTAAATATAAATTTTACCTGTTCTGTTTAGGCCTCTCCAATCTCTACCCTGCAATAGAAAACCTATGACCTTTCATCCCAAATACAGGAAAACCTGGCTCAAGTCACCAGATAATGGGAAGAAATGGCTGCGCCGAAAAGAGGGTGGTGCCCCAGCCGGAAGCCATTCCCTTGCCAGGCCGCAGGATGAAAACCTTACCCAAATGCCTTTTACATCAACCGAAGAGTAATCAAATGAGACGGAAAGCCATGCAGAGGATCATCACAGAAAAGATAGGCGAAAAAGTAATTATTGTGCTGCAGCAAGACCTTGATGCGTCTGACCAGCGTCTGCTACGCCGGCTGCAGGGTACGCGCCAGGGCGGACAGGTCAATATCTGGGTAGACTGCGCCAGCCTGAAATGCATTAAATCGCTGGGATTCTGTCACTTTGTGAACCAATTGCTTTTGTTAAAGGTCTATGAGGTAAATATTACCCTGCTGAATCTTAGCCGACAGCAGCGGCAAATTTTGCAACTCCTGCGGGTGGAACCATTTTTCAGCGTAGTGCCGGATTTTGAGGAAGCCTACCATTTGGTACAGGCTTCTTAGAAAGGTCAGGCTGTTTAATCTATCCGGCAGAAGGGTTGGGCTACACAGAAAAGTTTGAGGTCTTGTAAGGGCTTCAAGAAAAGCACGAGGAGGTAGAAACAGCATGAGGCTGGAAGAATTCAAAGACATGAAGGAGGGGCTGGCCTATTTAAACCAGCAAGGATATTCTCACAACTTTCAATACAGCCCACAGGGATGGCTTTGCGCGGAGACCCAGGAGGTTTTCGCCCCGGAAGAAGTACAGGTAGATGCCTACCATCGGTTTCAGCAATTCAGAGGCGCCCATAGCGTGGCGGTCCTGTACGCGGTACAGACAAAGAATGGTCTCAAAGGCTTCATCATTGACAACTGCTCTACCTATGACAATGCCCAGTTTGGCGAGTTTTTGGTACGCATGAAGCTCAACCAAATCCAACCAGGCAGTCCTAAACCCACCGATCAGTAACCTGGCCCTATCCGTTTACCGGAAGCGCTCCATTTCTTTCCACAGCTGGTTGAATTCACCTGAATAACCTGCCACCACGTGGGCGTCTGAAGTGACCAGAACATTCTCATGGTTGTACAGGGCAGCGCTTCTGGTCCAGTTATAGGAGCCGGTGAGCACCTGCGTGTGGTCCATGATGGCAAACTTGTGGTGCATGTGATTAGGGGTGTTGTCTATCTTAACAGCGATCCCCGCCTGCGCTAACTGCCTGATGTCTGAGCCCTTGTCAAAAAGCTTCTCATTATCCGTGAGCAGTTGAATGTCTACCCCTTTCCGGTATGCTGCCAGAATTGCGTTGGTGATACGGTCATCTGAGATGGTGAACACGCAAATCTTAAGCGATGCCGTAGCCGCCCCGATAAACTCCAGAATGGCCATCAGACAATCCTCGCCCGGACTGAAGTAGGCGGCGTTTTTTACTTTAGGGGCACTCTTGAACAACGAAAGGACAGATTTCACAGAGGAAAGATTAAGGGTTCTGGCGCGTAAGATACAAACTAACCAGATACAGGGTTGCTAAACCCAGCCTAAACTCTAGGCTACACCCGCTTTTTACCTGTTTTCCAAAAAGTAGCCCTGAAAAAGAAAACCCAGAGAAATGCTCCTGTAAAGGCAACTTGACCTTCCTGGTTACCTTCCTCCAATCTAATGGCATTGTTCTGTAGGCATAGTACTCTAAAAAAAGAACACATATTCCGTCCCCTTCGAAGGGGGTAGGGGGATGACAACACATGCTGATCACCCGTATTCACGACTGTAGGGGCAATCCTTTGTGGGTGTCCTTGCGCCGCCCACCGCAGATTTGGTTGTTGGTGATAACACCAACAACGGCTAACACACTACTAGCGGTCGCTTTCCAAATACTCACTTTTTAGATACGATGCCTGGATGTCCCCCTTCAAAGGGGGACTATATGCGTGCTACTTTTAGAGTGGAGGTGGTTAACAGCCAGAGACTTATTGTTTTCAGAATTCTCTTCTACAGTGAACCTTCTAGTGGGTATTTGATTCAAAAAAATGTATTTGAATTATAAGTAGGAGAAGGGCTTATTTTTTTCTGCTTTGTTGGATTATTTGTATTTGGTTGGAGTGCTAAGGAAAACTTGGAAAAATTATTTTCTGCAAAAAGGTTGTTTTTGTAAAAGTTGTGCCCTTACCTTTAGGGCATCTTTATTGGAGATTTATAAAGAAGAGGCGAGAGAGCAGGCTCCAGGACCCTCTAGCAACCTTCGGCCCCGCCGAAAAGGTGCTAACACCTGCCCATTTTTGGGAACTATAAATTAATGACCATGCACTTACAGCGTTTGAACACCCGCCTTACTACTAACAGCCATCCTGCGTCCCGGCAGATCCTGCTTATGCAGGCTTGTTGTTGCTGTTAGAACTGGCATCACCTCCATCTTTCCTGGCGTAGCCTTGTTCACCCTGCGGTGACGCGCGCTTTTGTCTTCTTTTTTTCAAACTTAGTTCATTATGGACCATTCTTTACCCTTCTCTTCCCCGGAGAACTATGTTCCCTCCGGAACATCCTTCCACACTTATCCCGCTGTCCCAGCCATGGGTGCCATGCCCACCTTCGCCCGAATGTGCTGTTGTTGATACAGGATTCGAGGCGCTAACATCCTCCTTTCGCTTCTTTAAAAGAATCACCGGTGTCGTCCTGAGGCCGGGTAAGAATCATCTTGTCTTTATTATTTTATAAAAATGAAAACGTATACAAGTAGTACTCTAAAAAGTCTAGTAAGTCTAGGGGTATTATTGGCAATATTGCTGACCCATGCTGCTTTTGCCCAGGCCCAATCGGTGACAGGGCAGGTGACCGGTACCAAAGGCAACGAAGCCCTGGCAGGCGTAAGCGTGGTGCTGAAAGGCACTACCAGCGGCACCTTCACCAACGCCGAGGGGCGTTATTCCATTCCGGCAACATCTGGCCAGACGCTGGTGTTTTCCAGTATCGGGTACACGTCTGTGGAAGCGGTGGTGAACGGAGCCACCGTGAACGTGACCTTGAAAGAAGACACCAAAAGCCTGGACGAGATTGTGGTAGTGGGCTACGGGACGCAGTCGCAGCGGGCAGTTTCCAGCTCGGTGAGTACCGTGAACGTGGAAGACCTGCGGGGTTTGCCGGTTACTTCTCCCGACCAACTCATCCAAGGAAAAGCGGCCGGGGTGCAGATTTCCTCGGCCAGCGGCGCGCCGGGTGGCGGTATCAGCGTGAGTGTGCGCGGGGCCACTTCCATCAATGCCAGCAACTCGCCTTTATATGTGATTGACGGCGTGTTCATCAACAATCAGTCACTGAGCAACCTTGGTTTAGGTGGACAGACTTTCAATCCGCTGGCGGACCTGAACCCCACAGATATTGAGAGCATTCAGGTACTGAAAGACGCCAACGCCACGGCCATTTACGGGTCCAGGGGAGCGAACGGGGTGGTGCTCATCACCACGAAGCGCGGCAAACTGAATGCGGGTTCCAAAATCAGTTTTCAGACGTACTTCGGTTGGGCCAAGGCGCCTAAGCTTTATGAAACAGTGAACGCGCAGCAGGAGGCCGAACTCATCAATGAGGCTTTCCTGAACGATGGCGGCGCTTTCGCTGCCCGGCCGTTCCGCCCGAAAGCTGAAGGAGGCCGCGGCTTACCGGAGGAGCAGACCACCTATTCCCGCATCCCGGATGTGTTCCAGACCGCCAAAACCCAGAGCTATGATTTGTCAGCCTCGGGTGGGTCAGACAAAAGCAGGTACTTTATTGGGGGCAGTTATTTCTTACAGGAAGGGATTGTGAAACCTGCCCAGTTTGAGCGTTTCAGCGGACGGTTCAACTTTGACCATAACCTGAGCGAGAAACTGACGGTGGGCATCAGTGCCTCGGGCGCGTACAGCCACCGTAACGTGAGCCGCAACGACAACAGTGCGCAGGGGGTGATTAACTCCTCCCTGTACGTGCAGACGTTCTTGCCCGTGTTCAACGAGGATGGCAGCTATGCCCGCCACAGCATCTTTGACAACCACCTGGCCTTGATTGAGAACCTGAACATCCAGGGCCACAGCAACCGCCTCATCGGGAACCTGTACGCCGAGTACGAGATTCTGCCGGGCTTGTCGTTCAAATCAAGCTGGAGCCTGGACTACAACAGCTACATAGACAAAGTCTACAACAACACCCAGATCAGCGTGGGCCTTCCGGCCGGAAACGGCAGCAACACGCAGTCCAGCCTGGTGACCCTAATCAACGAGCAGGTCTTGACCTATAACAAAGCTTTGGGCGATGACCACCGTTTGAACCTGGTTTTGGGAAATACCCTCCAAAGCACCAAGTACAACTTCCTGACGCTCTCGGGCCAGAAGTTCCCGAGCGATAATTTCCAGGAAATCGCTTCATCTTCCATCCAGACGGGGAGCACTTCTTCGAGCCAGAACGGGTTGGTGTCTTTCTTCGGAAGGGCGAGTTACACGTTTAGAGACAAGTACAGCCTGGACGGTAGCCTGCGCGCCGATGGTTCCTCTAAGTTTGCGGCGGGTAACAAGTGGGGCTACTTCCCGTCGGTAGGAGCGTCCTGGATTGTCTCAGAGGAGGCGTTCGCGAAAAACCTGCCGTTTGACCAAATCAAGCTACGCGCCAACATCGGGTTGTCCGGTAACCAGAACGGCATCAATGACTTCCCTTCACAGAGCCTGTGGAGAGCCGGCAGAAACTACCAGAACAACCCGGGCATCAGCCCCAGCCAGTTGGGCAACCCCGATCTGACCTGGGAAACCACCCGTCAGTGGAACGTGGGTCTGGACCTGGCTTTCCTGCAGAACCGCATCAAAGTGGAGGCCAACTACTACAGCAAATACACCAAAGACCTGCTCATCCAGGTGCCGGTGCCTTCCAAACTGGGCTATTCCAGCGTGTATGAGAACCTGGGCGAGGTGAGCAACAAAGGAGTGGAGCTGAGCATTTCCTCGGTGAACATCCAGAAAGATGATTTCCAGTGGTCCACTGATTTCAATATTGCCCGGAACAAGAACCGTATTGAGAAACTGCCTACGCCTATCACCGCCCACTCCCGCGACTGGGTGCGAATGGAGCAAGGCAACTCGCTCTTCGCTTTCTGGGTGTATGACCAACTGTATGTAGACCCGCAGACCGGCGATGCCGTGTACGATGACGTGGACAAGAACGGCACCATCACCACCGCCGACCGCAAGATCATGGGCAACGGCGCACCGGATTTCTTCGGGAGTCTGAACAACACCGTGCGCTTCAAGCGGTTCGATTTAGGGGCGTTATTGTATTTCCAGTCCGGAAACGACATCATCAACCTGAACCGCTTTTTTATGGAGCACGGCGGTACCCAGAGCGGCATCACCTTCTTCCCGAACCAGCTGAACAGGTGGCAGAAACCCGGCGACATCACCGATGTGCCCCGCCTGACCAAAAGAGGCAACAACTACACCCTGCCCAGCAGCCGTTACCTGGAAGACGGTTCTTTCCTGCGCCTTCGCTCCATCACCCTGGGCTACAACGTGCCTACCGAGCTAGTGAACCGCTTCAAAATCTCCAATCTGCGCCTATATGCGCTGGCCACTAACCTCTGGACGCTTACCAATTACAGCGGCCTTGACCCTGAGGTGAATGTAGCCGCGAACAACCAGAACGTGCTAGGTATTGACCACGCAGTGGTGCCGCAGCCCAGAAGTTTCCAGATAGGTGCTAATGTTACTTTCTAAAAAACAGCCATGAAAACCATACTCACTTCCTATAAAACCTTCGTTTTAGCCGCCGCCGTCCTGTTCTCCAGTTGCGATTTGCTGGAGCCGGACCCGGCCACCGAGGTCCTGTCTTCCACGGCCCTGGTAGATGCCCGCGGCGCGCAGGCTGCCCTGCTGGGAACCTACAGCGAACTGCAGAGCAACAGCTACTACGGCCTGGACTATCCGGCTTTGTCGTACCTGTCCTCCGACGAGGCAGAGTCAATCGGGTCTTTTGACTTTTACCGGCAGTTTGACCGCAACGGCATCCAGTCTGAGAACAGCTCCATCCTGAGTACCTGGCGGCAGATTTACCGCGTGATCAACCTGGCTAACAACCTTATCGCGAAAGTACCCGCCATCCAGGATCCCGCCTTAACTGAGAAGCTCCGGAATAGCACCCTGGCCGAGGCCCATTTCCTACGCGGCCTTGCCTACTTTGACATCGCCCGGGCCTGGGGCGGCGCCCAGATTGTCCTGACGCCCACGGAGTCTAAACTGGACGGGCAAGGCATCGGCCGCTCCACCAAAGCTGAAACCTATGCCCAGGTGCTGGCAGACCTGAACCAGGCCGAACAGCTTTTCACCGAGGTGGAGAACGGTGCGGTAGGTTCTTCTTATACCACGCCCGCCCGCGCTTCTTTGCTGGCTGTGTGGGCCCTGAAAGCCCGCTTCTACCTCTACCAGGAAAACTGGACCGAGGCCGAGAACTTCGCCACCAAGGTGATTGACGCGAAAAAAGCCCAGCTAGTGTTTCCGTACGAGCAAACGATCCAGGGCCTGCTCACCCCCGAAAGCATCCTGGAACTGGCCTACACCACCGCCAACGGCAACAGCCACGCCTCCTACTGGCTGCCCAGCTCCAGCGGCGGGCGCCTGGAATGGATTCCTGGTCAAGCCATCACCAGCGAGTTGCGCAACCCAGCGGTGGGCGGCGCCCGCAGCATCCTCATCGGGACCTCCGGCACCATTGTCTATGGCAAAAAGTACTTCCGCAACGGCACCAGCGATGACCCAGCGTTCCTCCTGAGAATCTCTGAGCAATACCTCATCCGCGCCGAGGCCCGCGTGAAGAAAGCCGCCCCTGACTTGGTAGGCGCCCTAGCCGATGTGAACGCTATCCGGGAAAGAGCCCGGGTAGAGAAACTGACCTTGCAAGATGCTCCTGGTCTGTTGCTGGCCATTGAACAGGAACGCAAACTTGAACTCGCCTTTGAAGGCCACCGCTGGTTTGACCTCATCCGCACCGGCCGCCCCCAAGCCGTCCTCGGTATCACAGACCCCAACAAGTTCCTGTACCCCATCCCCAACGCTGATATCGTCGCAGACCCAGACCTGGGACCGGAAGACCAGAACCCTGGGTATTAATTAAACTTTCTTCTTTGTTGTTGAAAAGGAGTACCGCAGAAGCGGTGCTCCTTTTCTTTTTGTCTGCTGTTTTGGGGTTGGTTTTAGGAAAATGGGCTTGAAATGGGGAGAGGTTTTGGAGAGGTCGTTACTTTATTTAATTGTCTGGTTTGAGGCTAGCGCCTCACTGAAGTTTCAAACTTCAGGTCATGGTAGGTCCAAGTTGAAAACTTGAACCATGTGAAGGGATATAGAAATAGATAATAAAGTTAGCAAGCATTCCGTCCCCCTTTGAAGGGGGTAGGGGGATGACTGCTCTTGCTGATTATGTCATACCTGAACTGTAGGGGCAATCCCTTGTGGTTGCCCTATTGAGGAGTGGTATTTTAACCTAGAAGCCGTCGAGCTGTAGCAAGAGCAGTTGGCTCAAGAAGGGCCTTGTCATCCCCCTACCCCCTTCAAAGGGGGACGAAATGCGTGAAAAGGAATGAAGGATATTGTGCAATCTTTCGTTCACATAACAGCAACTAAGAAAGCGGCTACCTTTTGGTAGCCGCTTTCATTTAACTTTAGGAGTACAAAACAATCCATCCCTCTTCTGTCATCCTAGAAGGATCTTTTGGGCAAGCTAGAAAGGCGTTAAGAACACTATTACCGCTCGCCACCAAGATCCTTGCAGGATGATAAGGTGAGAGGTTATACATAGATTCAAACCTTATTCTACTTAGTGTCAGAGTCAATTATTCTTCCTCTGCCGCGGCAGGCACCCCACCAACAGTTTTAATGATGTTGCCGAAGAAAAGAGCGTTGAAGAACAGGCGGTTGGTGCCGTACCAGCTGCCCCGGAAATTGGGGTTATCAGCGAAGAGGACTACGGTGCCCTGGCCTTGGTTCTGCGCCAGCAGCGAAGCGGAGTTGGCGATTTTCTTCAGGTTGGCTTTGGATACGTAGCCACTTTGCAGCGGATTGGCGGTGTACTGTGCCACGGTCTCATACGAGCTTTTGCTGGGGGCCAGGAACACACTGCTGTTGCGGTACACGCTCAGTTTGCGGGAGGTGTAGCCGAAGGCCAGCGGGTGGGTGATGTCCAGGTCCACCTGGTAGATAGAGCCACCCACTGATTTGGCGCCTTCCAGTTCGCGGGCGTTGATGTAATCCTGGCGCACGGTTTTAGCGGCGGTATCAGCGGGAGAGATAAGGCGAGCATTCGCGATGCCCTGTTTGATGGCCCACTCAGAGGCGGTTTTGAAGGTGATCAGGGTACCGCCCTCAGTTACCCACCGCTTCAGTTTGTCCACCGTGTTTTTGTCCAGGCTGTTGTAAGAGCCGCTCACCAGCACGATGGTGTTGTAACGAGCCAAAGACAGGCGCGGGAAAGAACTCAATTCGGCTTTGGTGATGGGCATTTTTAACTGAGAATCCAGCAGGAACCACACTTCTCCGGCCTCCGGACCCTGTACGCCAGTGCCGACCAGCATCAGGGCCTCGGGTTTCCGGATGGTCTGGATGTTGCTACTGCCAAGGTCAATGCCTTTGGCGCTGAATCCGCTGTTCACTGAGGCAATTTTGATTTTGCGATCGGCGACTACTTTCTGTATGGCTTTGTACAGCGAGTCAGACGAGATTTTCTGGGAGGCAACCGGAATGGTGATGGCTCCGGGTAGGTAGTCTTTGGCACCCGCCGTAGTATTGGCCGTGAAAGGTTTCAGGGCCGTTTGGGCCGTCACTCCCAGGGATTGCAGCTGGTACAAGGCGCCGGCGGTGTTGTAATCCGTCCAGTCCAGGAGGTAGGCGTAGTTGCTTTTAGGCGGGGCTGCGGCGGTAAGGGCGGGCAAGGACGTCAATTTGTTTCCGCGGTTCACCGGTTTGGTGGCGCCCACGTGCGGCAGGCCATAGGCCAGGGCCAGGGTCCAGGTGGAGGCATCGTAGAACACACTGTCGGGTAGATTGGTGTTTTTGGCGAAGATGGATTCCACCAGGCGGTACTGCGGTTGTTCGGTGGGCACTACAAAGGTTTTTCCTTTCTCGAATGCGGTGCCGTTGATGGTCTGGTTGCCGGGTAGTTCATACACCTCAATCTTGTGGGCCAGCAACAGCTCGGTGAAATTGCGCAGGCGGGTGGCATCGTACTTCTCGCCGTACACATAGGCTTTCACCGGATTTTGGCGGCCATCGGCGAGGCCGGATTTGTAGAATTCGCGCTGGTGTTTCAGGAAAGTCTCGCGGTTCTCAACGGCGCCTTTGACCGTGGCCAAGCCGGTGCTCAGGTGGTTTCGTATCCCGAAGGCGAAGGTCAGTACGCCGGTGGAGTTCTCCTGGCGGTTGCCGCGGGAGCTGGCCTGCTCAGTGGTGATGCCCACGCCGCCCTGGAAATCGGGGTAGGTGGAGCCGTAGCCGGGGTAGATGTTGTCGTACTGTTCTTTGGTGAAGTACAGCGACCCAATCTCATCCAGCGCCGCGGCGTGGTATTTGGCGATGATGACGTTCAGGTTGTCATAGGTGCTGCGGGGC
The DNA here is from genome assembly GCF_017916345.1 of Rufibacter aurantiacus. NCBI lineage: Bacteria > Pseudomonadati > Bacteroidota > Cytophagia > Cytophagales > Hymenobacteraceae > Rufibacter > Rufibacter aurantiacus. The sequence goes on along the minus strand of NZ_JAFMSV010000001.1, from coordinate 283,783 downwards.
ACCAGGTAGTTCTCGGAGCCGTAGGGTTTGCTGGGCTCAAAGTAGTAGGTGGAGTTGGTGCCCATCTCGTGGAAGTCAATGACCACATTGGGGAGCCACTCATGGTAGAATTTCAGGCGGTTTCTGCTTTCCACGTGCGCAATGGGCAGCCAGTCGCGGTTCAGGTCAAACCAGTAGTGGTTGCCGCGGCCGCCGGGCCACACCTCGTGGTGCTCCCAATCGGCAGGGTCCGCTACGGAAGGGTCGCTTTGGTGCACATTGATCCAGTTCGCGTGCCGGTCGCGGCCATCGGGGTTGTGGGCGGGATCGAGTAAGATCACTGCTTCTTTCAGAGCTCGTTGGGTTTCCGGGTCCTGGTTGGCGGTGTAGTAGTAGGCCGTGAGGAGGGAGGCTTCCAGGCTGGAGGCCTCGTTGCCGTGCACGCTGTAGCCCAGGTTCACGAACACGGGTGCGTTGGCAAGGTTGGGCAAGGGCTTGGAGACATCGGCTAACTGCAGGTGCTCCTTCCGGATGTCCTCCAGGCGGGCGTGGTTTTCAGGAGAGGTAATGATAGCCACCACCTGCGGCCGCAGTTCATAGGTAAACCCGATGGTCTGCACTTTCACTTTGTCTGAGAGCCGGTCCAGCTCTTTGAGGTACGCCACCGATTGCTCATAGCGGCTGTGGCGCTCGCCTATGCCGTAGCCCAGGAACTGCTCGGGCGTAGGAATAGCGGCGTCAAAATTCTTCGTCTTGGGAAAGTAATAGCTGCTTTGCGCCAGGGCCGGGACAAGGGTCAGGGTCCAGGCGGCCAGGACCAGAAGCGCCCTGTAAGTAGGTAGAAATGGTTTCATGGTGTTTTAAGGGTGATTTTCTAAAAATGGTTAAAAGCGTAGCGGAGAAAAGACGTTTCCGCAACAGCAAAGGGAGAGGAAGCGATAGAGCGCCGCCAGGGTAGAGGAGAGGCAGGTGTGCAAAGAGGTGCCCCAGGCAAAAGCCGGTTTCTTTACCCTTGCCTGCGCAAGTGCAGTGTACATAAAGAGTGAAACTGAAAAAAGAAGTTAGAAAACAGAGAAGTCCTGCATCAGCGCAGAACGATAAAATTCCGGGAGCCCGGAATATCTAAGAAAGCTAACAGCAGCAACAAGAATGCATACAGGCAGTGGAAAAGCCTGAAGCTGTAGATAACGAAAGATGGTTTGCGTTGGAAAGGTTGCGGCTGCTGAGCATGGTCTGAAAACTTATATTTCCCATTTGGCTGGGCAGGAGTTAGCACCTTTTTAACTTGGTTAACGGTTGCTAGAGGTTCTCAGAGCCTGCTCTCTCCCCTCTTCGGTATAATTTCAAGGCTAAGGTAGAAAGCAAGGGCTTATATAGCAAAAGAAATATAGGTTATTTACAGCCAGGGACACGAGGGCAGTAGATCTGGCAGCTATCACCGGTGTTTGGCTTTAGATGTAGAGAGCATTTTTGGGGCTTTTATTACAAAATAGCCCTTAATCGGATTTAGTAACTCCGATGGCTTACTGCACAAGAGTCAAGAAGGCTTTCATTTTTTCTGGACGGATAGTTGTCTCAGGCGCCGGGAGGTACTTTGGAAAACTCATTTAGAAGCTTTTTAAACGAGTTTTGAGCTGAATGCCGTGCCTGCATAATTCTGATTTGGTGTTCTGAGAAGTGGGTATCTGCTTTCTTCTTTAAGCCGTAAAATACGAGTACTTTTAGCCCGTAAAAATGGGCGATAAAGCTCCTGTGCCCTTTTTAACCTAAATTATCCCTGGAACCCGTGCTGACTCCGAAGAAAGGCTCACCAGAAGAGCCAACCAGATTATTTGATTGCCTGGCGTACCAACTCAAAAACATGCCCCTGGTAGACATGCTCAGCGCCAAAGAGCATGGTGCCTGGTGCAAGTACTCCACCCAGGAAGTGGTAGATACCGTGAACCAATTAAGCGTGGGGCTCTTGGCGCAGGGAATATCTTCCGGAGACGGCACCGCCGAAGGTCGGGACAAGATCGCCATCATCAGTGCCAACCGGCCCGAGTGGATTCTGGTGGATTTGGCTATTCAGCAAATCGGGGCTATCTCCGTGCCCATTTACCCCACCATCAATGATGAGGAGCTGAAATTCGTCTTGCAAGATGCCGCCGTGAAAATGGTGTTTGTGGGCGAAAAAAGCCTTTATAAAAAGGTGCAAAACGTGAAGGGAGATTTGCCGGCGCTGCAGAAGGTGTACACGTTCAGCCCCGTGACGGAAGCCATGCATTGGAAGGAACTCCTTTTTGAGGTTTCTCGTGATCTGGAGCAGCAACTAACCCAAAGTAAAGAAAGCATCCGGCCAGAAGATTTGGCCACCATCCTCTATACCTCGGGTACCACCGGTACGCCCAAAGGTGTCATGCTCTCGCACCGGAACATCCTGAGCAACATGTTTAACAGTACCGAGGTGATAGACGAAGTGGGCGTGCGCGGGAAACGAGCCATCAGCTTCCTGCCCCTGAACCACGCCTTTGAGCGCATGGCCACCTACTGCTACATCTACGCCAGCGTTTCTATCTATTATGCAGAGAGCATGGAGTCTATTGCCGAAAACCTGCGAGAGGTAAAACCCACCATTTTTACTACTGTGCCCCGCCTGCTGGAAAAAGTGTACGAGACCATCATGCGGAAAGGAAGCGAACTCACCGGAGTGAAGAAATCTTTATTTGACTGGGCCCTTCGTTTGGCTGAGCGATTTGAAATCAATACGCCTCTTTCCATCACTTACAGAATGCAACTAGCCATAGCCAACAAGCTGGTGTTCAGTAAATGGCGCGAGGCGATGGGTGGCGAGGTGAAATCCATCATCACCGGGGCGGCAGCTTGCCAGGTGCGGTTGCTTAAAGTCTTTACTGCCGCAGAAATTGTGATTCAGGAAGGCTACGGTCTGACTGAGGCATCGCCCATCATCAGCGGGAACCGGTATCCAGAGGAGAACCGCATGTTTGGCACCGTGGGCCCGCTACTAAGGGATGTGGAGGTGAAGATTGCCGACGACGGTGAGATTCTCTGTAAAGGCCCCAACATCATGATGGGCTACTACAAGCGCCCCGACCTCACCGCCGAGGTACTGAGAGACGGCTGGCTCCACACCGGGGACATAGGCACCCTGGTTAACGGCAAATTCCTCAAGATCACTGATCGCAAGAAAGAGCTTTTCAAGACCAGCGGAGGCAAGTACGTAGCGCCGCAGCCCATTGAAAACAAAATGGTGGAAAGCCCCTGGATTGAGCAGATCATGGTGGTGGGCGAGTCGCAGAAATTTGTGGGCGCCCTGATTGTGCCTGCTTTCAAGGCGCTGCAGGAATGGTACGCAAGCCAGGGCCTCCCATACCCCGGAAACCTGGCCGCCGTCGCCGATAAACGCGTGCGCGCCCTTATCTTCGAGGCTGTGAAGAAATACAACCACTACTTCAATCCTGTGGAGCAACTCAAAAAGTTTGCCCTCCTGCCCCAGGAATGGACCGTTGCCGGCGGTGAGCTCACGCCCACTCTCAAACTGAAGCGCAAGGTCCTGTTTGAGAAATACCAGAACTTCATTCAGGAAATCTACACCTAGATTTATCTATTATAGATAATATAGAAAGTCGGCTTCTGTTTAGACAGAAGCCGACTTTTGTTTTGTATAGTGACCAGCTTTGGGAAGCTCACGCATTCCGTCCCCCTTTGAAGGGGGTAGGGGATGACTTTTTACATCTCTCTGGTTCAAGTTTCCAACTTGGACCCACAATGGGCTGAAGTTTTCAACTTCAGTGGGGCGATAGCCCCAAACTTTGCCATAGTGGCAATGACGCCCAGGCAAGTTCATGCCTTTGATGAAGACTAAGGTTCTGTCCCTTAAAGGCCTAAAATGGTCATCCGCGCTAATTGAAGCGTTTTTTGTAGAGGTAATCCCTTGTGGTTGCCCTTGCGCCTGCCACCGATATACGTGTTGTTGGTGATAACACCAACAACGGCAGCAGTCAAGATTCCCCTCCTGGGAGGGGTAGGGGTGGGTTCCTTCAGGCATGAGCTTAGGACTACAGAATCAGCAAAGCTGGTTTGAGGCTCTCGCCTCACTGAAGTTGAAAACTTCAGTCCATAATGGGTCCAAGTTGCAAACTTGAACCAGGGAAATGCTTGAACCAGTGAAAGGTAAGAAGTAACCAGTCCTAATTTCAAAAGGAGACATTTGCAGTTTGACACCGCCTCCATTTTGAGCTGATATTTTTTTTAACTACGTTTTTCCTAAGACAGCCTTAAATCAGAAATTAACTATTCAATTACCAAGCATACCTTACTTAACCCTTAACCTATTCACTCAATCTCTCATCCACTAATTCTCTCATTCACTTCCTCACTCACTCACCCGTCAGTTTCCTGACCAAGGCCTCCAAACGGGTAAGCCTTTCCTCCAGCGAGGACGGTGATTTGAGATAGGTGCTGTACACGCCATCTACGTGCCAAAGCTCGGTTACCTCTGCTATGGGAAGGGAGAGATGGTCATAGTCGGGGTTGTCTGCTTTGAGCAGGAGGGCGCCGTCCTCGGTGAGGCCTCGGTAGCGGCGGGCGACCAGCTTGTTCTGGGTGAGGACCACGTAGACTTCGTTGGGTTTGAGCTGGGAAGCATCTACGGCGACCGCCGAGCAGTACAAGATGTCCCCGTGGCGCAGGCCGTGCTGCTGGTACTGCATCTCAGAGCCGGTATGCTCAAAGGCCCGGTGCAGGATCTGCGCTTCGCCGGGCAAGATGAGGGACGGAAGCCCATCTATAAACTGCTTTTCCTGCCGATGGGTGAAATAGGCCGTTTGCTCCACGGCCATGACCAATGCTGTGTGGTAAGCCGGTGCCTCAGTAGCGTCTGCTACTTTTATGAGCAGGTGATCTGGGTGAAGATCCCGCTTGAAGATATCAAACCCATATAAATCATTGACGGTGAGTTCTTTGGTGATTAACAGGTCCAAGCTGATCCCAAAGTGCCTTGCAATCTGCACCAGCGTGTCAATCTTGGGTTCAGACCGGCCTTCTTCGTAGGCGCCCACGCTAGGGCGCGCCAGATCAAAGAGTTGCGCAAAGGCGGCTTGGCTCAAATTTTTGACCGTCCTGATTTTCTTGATGTTCTTCCCGATGCACGACATAAAAAATAATTTAAAAATAAACTTGCTACAATTTTGAGCGTATCTATTTTTTGTAGTATAATTGCCTTCGAAATCAGGACAAGATAAGGACTTATTTTCAATGTTGCTACAATTAAGAGCAAAAATAAGGGTGGTCTTTCCAGATTGGAAAAGAGAGGAAGAGAAAACAATCAGGAACAAAGGTCAGGATTATGAGCAATCCTAGGGCGGAGTAGGGAAGGACGGGCAGAAAGCTTTTCTTTGGGTAAATGGTGAAAAACGGGCTCAAAACGACTTTACGGCCTAAGCCAGAGAGCAGAGGTTACACATAAACTTAAAAGATGGAAAACAACTACTTCAAGAAAGTGAAAGAATACCTGGTGGAACTGGATTTCCACATCACCCACGAAGATCCCAGGGATTGCGTGTTGGTGGTGGAAAAGGAAAGTCTGGGCATCAAGAACTTGGTCATTGGCTGTACAGATCCGCTCCTGATCATGGAGCAGTACATCCTGGAACTACCCAAGGTAACGGTGGAGATCTGCCAGAGCCTGCTCCAGAAAAACCGCGACATCATCCACGGCGCCTTCGTGCTGGATGAATCCGGGCGGCGGCTCATTTTCCGGGATACCCTGCAGATGAGCAAACTGGACCTGCACGAAATAGAGGCCTCCTTGAATTCGCTGGCCCTACTGCTGAGTGAATACGGGGAGCAACTGATCCAATTCTCTAAAAACCAATCTCGCTGATATGACCATTTTGCAACACATTTTCAATATAGGCACTTCTGAGGCGCACCCCTCGGTGGAGGAGCTCAAGGAGCCCATCCAGAAAGCGGAGCAAGCCATCAGGGACATGCGGCTGGAGCTGGAGAAGAACGTTCGCGCCCTGGAAACCCTCGGGAAAGAGGAAACCAACGCTGGTTCAATTTCAGAAGGGCCGGATAGCGGGAAACCAAGCCACACCCGGGCAGAGCTGGAGCAGAACAATAAAGCACTGAAAACCAACCTCCGGAAAAATGAGATGCAGCTGCGCGTGCTCAAGTCAAGGGTGACGGTGAGCAGTGCCACTAAAACCATTAACCGGCAGATGGCCCAGCTCAACTCCCCCGGCTCGCTCACGCTGCTGGAAAACCTGCGGAGGGAAGGAACTGCTGGCCAATCTCAGACGCAGGGCTCAGGTGAAAATGGATCCGAGACCAAGGACCAGACCGGTGCGCCAGAGAAACCGCAGGATGCCTCCACCGCCCAGGCCTTTACCCAAAAGGCAGATGCTTTGAATGAGAAACTAGGCCTCGCGCCTTCTACAGACGCGCACACCATCCAACCCTAGATAACAGCCGTTTCGGGGCTGTTTTCCAGAAATCAGGCCCGAAGCAGAATTTACTTCCTGCCCGCCTCTCCTACATCAAAGGAACCTTAGCACCCTTGTTCGTTTACGTCCCGGTTTTCCAAAATCGGGCGCTGAACGCAGCCGCTTACCAGACTCAGGATTTAGAACGCTAGACTCAGCACTTAAATAAAATGGGACAATTAGGATTTATCTTTTGCGCCGCCGTGAGTTTCTGGCTGGTGAAAGATGGGGTGGAAGAGGTGGGCCAGTTCGCCCAGGCCGCGGCACCTTTCCTGGCAGAAATCACCCCGTCCTGGCAGGAATTAAAGGCGATGGCCTGGCACGCGGTTAGCCTTGAATTATTGCCATCGGGCTCCCTCTTCTAAGAAGAGGGCTTTGGAATTGAAAAATTTCTTTCCCAGACTAGACTTATTCGTCGCGATAAACCTAGAATTTGTACTTTTAGAAAAGCGTCATCCTCTATGCAAGAACTTCTGCAAGCCTCCTTTTCCTATGCCAACGTGTTTGCCTCGGGGTTGCTCATTTTTGTGCTCCTCTACTGGCTCACGGTGCTGGTGGGCGTGCTGGACCTGAGTTCCCTGGACCTTGACCTGGATGCTGATTTGGGCGGGGATGCCTCGCTGGACGGACTGGAGGGCGTGCTCGTGTTCTTCCACCTGGGGCGGGTGCCGCTCATGATTTTCCTGTCTTTTTTTGCGCTGCCGTTCTGGGCGGTTTCGGTGGGCGTGAACTATGCGCTGGGAACGGCCTCCAGTTGGGTGGGCCTGCTGCTCATGCTGCCCCTCATGGTTTTCTGCCTGTTCGTGGCCAAGTTCCTGACCTATCCGTTCGTGAAATTGTTCCAGGCCATGATAAAGGAAGAAGCGCCGAATGCTGCTTTGATAGGGCAGGTGTGTACGGTGCTGCTGCCCGCCAACAACGCCCAGATTGGGCAGGCCGCCGTGAAAACCAAAGGCTCGCCGGTGCTCCTGAACGTGAAAACCTCGCAGGAAAGCCTCATTCTCAAGGGTGACACCGCCGTGGTCATTGACTACCTGCCAGAAACCAACCTTTATTTAATAGAACCTTACCAAACCCTTTAACTTTTTATTCTACATTCTATGTTTCAATCCCTTACTCTCGCAACCACCATCATGCTGGCGGTCATTGTCTTTGGGGTGCTGCTGGTCATCATCAAGATGTACCGCAAGGCCATCCAAGGCGAGGCCATGGTACGCACCGGCATGGGCGACACCAAAGTCTCCTTCTCCGGCATCTTCGTGGTGCCCATCATCCACAAGCTGGAGGTCATGGACATCACCCTCAAGACCATTGTCATCTCCCGCACCGGGGCCGAGGGATTGATCTGTAAAGACAACCTGCGCGCCGATATCAAGGTGAATTTCTTTCTGCGGGTAAATAAAACCCAGGAAGACGTGGTGCAGGTGGCGCAGTCCATCGGGTGTAAGCGGGCCTCAGATCCGGGTGCGTTGGAGAGCCTTTTCGATGCCAAATTCTCAGAGGCGCTCAAAACCGTAGGCAAGCACTTTGATTTCGTGGAATTGTACCAGAGCCGCGATGACTTCAAACGTCAGATTCTGCAGACCATCGGCACCGATCTGAACGGCTACATCCTGGACGACTGCGCCATTGACTACCTGGAGCAGACGCCGCTGAGCAACCTGAACGAGAACAACATCCTGGACGCCGAGGGGATCAAGAAGATCATCGACCTGACCGCCCGTCAGAAAGTGCAGGCCAACCTCATTGAGCGCGAGCGCGAGAAAACCATCAAGAAGCAGAACGTAGAGGCGCAGGAAACCATTCTGGAACTGGAAAAACAACTGGCTGAGAACCAGGAGAAACAGCGCCGGGAGATTGCCAGCATCAAAGCCAGGGAATCGGCGGAGATTGAGAAAGTAACCCAGGAGCAGCGCATGATTTCTGAGAGAGCCCGCATTGCCACCGATGAGGAAGTCATGATCTCTGAGCAGAACCGCGAGCGCCAGGTATTGGTGGCCGAGCGCAGCAAACAGCGCACCGATGCCGTGGAAACCGTGCGCGTAGAGCAAGCCAAAATGCTGGAAGAGAACGAAATGCAGCGCATTGTAGCCCTGGCCCAGATTGAGAAGGAGAAAGCCATTGAAGAGGAGCGCAAGAACATTCAGGGTATTATAAAAGAGCGCATTGCTGTGGAGAAAGCGGTGGTGCAGGAAGAAGAGAAAATCAAGGACACCAAAGCCCTGGCCGAGGCCGAGCGTCTGAAGCAGGTGGCCGTTACCAAGGCTCAGCAGCAGAACGACGAGGCTACCATCACCCTGGTGGGTGCCGCCGAAATGGAAAGACAAGCCGCCGAGTTCCGGGCGAAACAAACCATCATTGACGCCGAAGCTGAGAAAGCCTCCGCCGATAACCGAGCCCAGGCCATTAAACTCCTGGCCGAAGCTGAAGCCAGCAAAGCCGCCGCCGTTGGTTTAGCTGAAGCCAAGGTAATGGAAGCCAAAGCCCAGGCCCGCACCAAGGAAGGCCAGAGCGAAGCCACCGTGCTGGAGATGCAATCCGTGGCCGAAGCCAAAGCCATTCAGGCCAAAGCCGAAGCCCAGGCCCAGGCGAATGAGACATTAGGCGTGGTCGCCGCCAAAGTAGCCAAGGAGCAAGGCCTGGCCCAGGCCGCCGTGATTCAGGTGACCGCCGAGGCCGAGCAGCAGAAAGGCCTGGCGGAGGCCCGCGTGAACGAAGAGAAATTCACCGTGGACGCTAAAGGCATAGAAGCCAAAGCCGAGGCCATGAAGAAACTGGACGGCGTGGGCAAAGAGCACGAAGAGTTCAAACTGCGCCTGGAGAAAGACAAAGCCATAGAACTGGCCAGCATTGACATCCAGAAAGACATCGCTGCTTCTCAGGCCTCTGTGATTGCCGAAGCTCTGAAAGCCGCGAAGATCGACATTGTGGGCGGGGAAACCATGTTCTTCGACCAGATCATCGGGTCCATCACCAAAGGCAAGCAGGTAGACCGTTTGGTCACCAACAGCGAGGTGCTGGGTACCGTGAAGGACGCGTTTTTCCAGAAAGACGGCAACGGCCACATCGACTTCAAAGCCAACCTGCAGCGGTTCATCACCCAGTTCGGGATGAACACCGATGATGTGCGCAACCTGAGCGTTTCGGCGCTGCTTTTGAAAATGATGCAGCAAAAGACCTTGGACGAAGCCACCACTAACACCCTGAAGGAACTGACCTCCACGGCCTCGGCGCTGGGCCTGGGTGATAAGCCAGTGTATACCCTGAACTAACCCCCCGGAATTCCCCGCTCCTGAACACCAGGAGAGGGGACCCGGAAAGGGAACATACCGGCTGAAAAGACACTTGGAAATGGCCGCAAATAGGCTGTTGTTTTAAGGCTTATTTTCTGAAAAGAGGCTGAAGATGAGGAAGAAGGCCCTTTTTTGACCTGGTTCTATACTGGAACGCTACCTTGCTCGTTTGCCCAAACTCTTTGTCATTAACTTTCTCCCTTGGCTAGAAATCAGTAATTTTAGTTCCACAGGTAAAATTATTGACATTAAATTATCCCCGTATGAAAGCTATATCCCTTTCTCTGTTCCTAGGTGTTTTGGTGGTAACCTCGGGCCAAGCCCAAACGGCAGCCCCGGCTCAAAACAGAGCAACCTACAACCTGCAGCAGCAGTTCAGCTCGTTGAAATTTCGCTCTTCCACTGAGATGAAGTATAACCAACCGCACAAGGTGGTGAAACAGGCTAGTTTGGATGCTTTCTTCAAAAACGTGCAGGATACGCTCAGAGCGCGGCAACAGAGCATCAAGAACGCCGGCAAGGAAACGGCCGTAGCCCTGGCCAAAACCCAAAAAGAACTCGCCGACCAGAAAGCCCAGGTGCAGGCCCTGCAGGAAGTGAACGCCCAAAAGGAAAAGCAGATCCAACAGGGCGCGCATGACGTGGCCAGCCTGACGGTGCTGGGTATTGACATGGATAAACAGGTATACGTATGGCTCAGCCTGGCTATTATCGCGGTCCTGGGCATTATAGCTGCCATCTTTGCCTCCATGTACAAGAACAGCAACCGGGTGACCGAGGAGAAAATCAGGGCTTACGACGAACTCACCGAGGAATTCAAAGCCCACAAGCAGCTGGCCCGCGAAAAAGAAATCAAACTTAAGCGCGAACAGCAATCAGAAGCCAACAAAGTAGAAGAACTGAAACAGCAACTCGCCCAGCTTAGACACTAAGAGCAGGAGAGGTGGTTTTGCGGGTTTAAATTCTTCTTTGAAGGGGATGCTTAAACAAGAGAATTGACATTTGCTGATAAATGTTGATGCACGAAAGACTGAAAGTATTCATTAAATACGGTGCGCTTTGTTTCGCCGCGAGCTTTCTGCTGCTATATGTCATCCCCTTGGCAATGCTTTTAGTGCCACTTGCCTTTAACCTGATTCTCTGGATTAGGCTAAGGGAACAGGAAACCAAAAAGCAATACCTACATCTAGCTATAGGGACCGGGATTTTTACAACGGCTGTCTTTTTTATCCAGCTGCTGTACAGGGAGCAAGGAGGATGGGCTTGCACGCAGAGAATTTCTGATCTCCAGGCTAATGCAAGCTATGCGTCTACTATGATTCTTTTCTCTCTGCTGAGTTGGGGTTATGGTACCTCTTTTATAGAAAAGAAGAAGCAACTTTATAGTACCAATCCAAAGAATTAATGCTCTTCTTTGTTTCTTAGAAGAAAGAAAAATAAGAACGATTCTACAAAATTAGATTCAATATTAATCAGCAATAAGCGGCAGACCTCGTAGCGTCCGAAGGACCTGCGAGCGTCTTTACCAACCACGTTTCAGGCCTGTTTTTCCAAAAATTAGCCTGAAACATAATACTCCCTTGCCCACATCATTCTGCCTCAGCTTAAACCATCATGGCCCAAGAACCTGTCATCTCCAACCCTCCGGCTTTACAATCTGTCCAACTGGAAGGCGGCACCTATGAAATCCTCCGCAACCGCCTGAGCAAAAGCGGAGGCGAACTGCGCGGACTGCTGGACCAATTAAATCAGGAGCGGAAGGAGGTCTTCGGGGCGATTGAGACGAAGCTGTTGGCCACCGAGCGGGTAACTACCGAGCACAACTGCGTGCCCTGGGACATGGTGCCGGTGGGCGATCTGATGCTTTTTGGGTATAATGTGCATTTGGGGCTCAAAACGGAAGTGGCGCTGAGCGATGTGTTCAGCGTCTATGCGTACCAGAACCACACTTTTCAGCAACAGGGGCTGGAGCTGATCAACTACGGGGAGTTCCGGGACGAGTTCCAGAAGCTGTACAAGTATTACAAGAACACGCAGTTTGTGAAGTTTGCAGTGCAGGGCGTTCACCTGTTCATGGTGTTCCGCATCGGCAAGGGCGTGAATGACATCAAAACTTTCAAGTGGGCCAGACAAGGCGCAACGCTCACCTACCTGGACAACCGCTCCGACCACGAATACACCTTCCCCAACCAGCACGATTTTGCCTGGAAACGGGTCACCCGCGAGGCGCACCGCAAAGGCAAGCACCCACACATCTCCATTGAGGAAAAAGTGTTCGTGGAGACCATTGGCGGGGATCTGACCATCAAAGTGGAAGACAACACCGAGACCGGGCAGGGCGTCTATTCTGAGCCGGTGGAGGATAAAGACCAGACGCTGGATGATTCGGAACTGTACTACGCCTTTATCGGCAACCTGATTCTACTCAAAATCCGGCCGTACCGCGAGAACAGCTACCGCTACATCGTCTATAACGCCAAACTAAAGGAGGCGCGCCGCATTGACGCCATCCAGGATTGTTGCGTGTTCCTCCCTGAGAACCAGGGCATCATCTACGCCTACGGATATTACCTGCAGACTGGTGAGTTCAAGAGTTTTGACAACAGTTTGCAGGACATGCTGTTTGAGAAGCGCATCGCCTCGCCCAACGGCGAGGATTTCCTGTACGTCTTCTACAACAAGCAAAGTGGCGTGTACCTGCTGCTAAGCTACAACCTCATTACCCAGAGAATCGAGAACCCCATCATCTGCCACGGCTACGCCATCTACGAGAACGGCGAGCTGTGCTATTTTAAAGCCGAAGAGGAGCCCAAGAAGCACCATGCCATCCACATCTGGCAGACGCCCTACATCGGGAGCAACTTCATCCTTCCCGTTACCAAAGAAAGTTACCTCTACAAGATAGGGAACAAGGAGATTGTGCAGGCCATGGCCGAGTGTACGGAGATTCTTACGCTGGTCAACAAAGAGGATTCGTACGACAACCTCTACCTAGACCTCATCAAGCTTACAACCGATTTGCTGGACTCCTACCATTGGCTGGATAAAAAGGAGACGTTTGAACTGGCGCAGCCCCTCGCGGCCATCCGCCAGACGGCCACCGCGGCGGTAGAAGAATTTGAGAAGGTCATCAGCATCAGAAAAAGCACGCAGGCGCAGGTAGAACAGGTGCTCGGCACCGCCGATACCTTGCTTACGCAGCTGAAACTCCAGAGCAACGGGCACATCAACGACTTCGTTAAATCGCTGGCCGATTTGCGGTCGGTGCGCGGTGAGGTAATTTCCTTAAAAGAACTGCGCTACGCGGATGTTACCCGCATTGAAACGTACGAGACGCAACTGCAAAGCTTCAGCCAAGACTTGGCGAATCAAACGGTGGACTTCCTGCTGAAGCCCGATGCCCTGGTACCCTATGAACAACGCGTGGCCCAAATCACGACGGGCATAGATAAGATTGGCAAAGTAGTGGAGGCCGATGCTACCGAGAAGGAAATCTCGGGCGTGAGTGCGGAGCTGGAGATGCTGATTGAGATTGTGAGCAACCTCAAGATCGAGGATGCCACCCAGACCACGCGCATCGTTGACGCCATTTCTACTATTTACGCCTCGTTCAACAAGACCAAGGCTGCCCTCAAACGCAAGCGGCAGGAGCTGTTGAGCGCCGAGGGTCAGGCCGAGTTCAACGCCCAGATCAAGCTCATCAGCCAGAGCGTCATCAACTTTCTGGACGTCTGCGACACACCCCAGAAATGCGAAGAGTACCTCACCAAGCTCATGGTGCAGCTGGAGGAACTGGAAGGCCGCTTCTCGGAGTTTGACGCTTTTCTGGAAATAATAGCCGATAAACGCGAGGAGATTTATTCTGCCTTCGAGAGCAAGAAAGTAGCCCTGCAGGAAGCCCGGAACAAACGCGCCACCACCCTGCAACAAGCCGCCGACCGCATCCTGAAAGCCGTACAAAGTCGCCTGAGCAAGCTGGGCACCGTGGCCGAAATCAACGGTTACTTCGCCTCAGATTTGATGATGGAGAAGGTGCGCACCACCGTGGACGAACTCCTGGCGATGGGCGATACCGTGAAAGCCGATGCCATCCAGAGCCGCCTGAAAACACTGCGCGAAGATGCCGTGCGCCAACTCAAAGACAAAAGCGAGCTGTTCGTGGACGGGCAGAACGTGCTCAGGTTCGGATCGCACCACTTCACCGTGAACACCCAGCCGCTGGAACTCAGCATCGTGCACCGCGAGGACACCATGTACTACCATCTCACCGGCACCAGCTTCTTTGAGAAAATCACCGATGAACGTTTCCTGAGCTTCCGCCCCATGTGGGAGCAGTCGCTGATTTCAGAGAACAACCAGGTATACCGCGCCGAGTACCTGGCTTTCCAAATCCTGCAAGCCGCCCAAAGCACAAAGCATTCTTCTGCCACAGCCGAGGCACAAGAAGGAAGCTTACAACTCCTGACGTTGGACCAACTGCACCAACTTTCACAGCAGGAGCTAGTTGAGTACGTGCAGAAATTCATGGCCGTGCGTTTCAACGAGGGCTACCTCAAAGGCGTGCACGACCATGACGCGGCGCTGATTCTGAGCTCCCTGGTGCGCCTGATCAAGACCGCAGATCTGCTCCGCTACACTGCCGTGGACCGTGTCGCTGCCCGTTGTTTCTGGGCTATTTTCGCAAAAGAAGACCAAAAACAACTGTTCCATCACCAACTCAAAGGCGTGGGTGCCATACTGCAGGTCTTCCCCGAGACGCACCAGTTTGACAACCTCAAAGCCGATGTACAGCGCGAACTGCAGGCATTCCAGCAGGAGAGTGGTTTGTTCCCAGAGGCAAATGCCGAAGCGGCAGGCGAGTACCTGTTCTATGAATTAACCCGCGGTGACCAGTTCATCTCCAGCGCTCAGGCTGCTGAGTTGGTACAAAACTTCCACCAGTACCTCACGGATAAAAAAGCGTGGAGTATGTTTGAGGCATCGGTGCAGGCGCTGGATGAAAACAAAGTAGCGCAGTTGGAGCTATTGCAGCATTGGCTCAGGGCCTATTTGTCACAGACCAACTTAGCCCAGGATGCAGAGTACGTGCCTGAAGCCGCGTTGCTGCTACTGTTGCAGGAACTGAAGCCGAAGCAAATAGTACACGCGAACCTGCGCGAGACGCTGGCGGGGATGCAGGGCACGCACCCGCTGGTGCAGAATCAGCAGTATCCGCTGCACTTCCACGAATTCCAGCAGAAACTGCACAGCTATGAAACACAGGTAGTACAGCAGTTCAAACATTTCCACGAATTGAAGCACCAGATGACCGCCGCGTTTGAGGAGGAGTTGCGTTTGCAGGAATTCAAGCCGCGCGTGATGTCGTCGTTTGTGAGGAACAAGCTGATTGACCAGGTGTATCTACCGCTCATCGGGGCGAACCTGGCCAAGCAGATGGGCACCGCCGGCGAAACCAAGCGCACGGATTTGATGGGCATGTTGCTGTTGCTGTCGCCGCCGGGTTACGGCAAGACCACACTCATGGAGTACATCGCAAACCGGTTGGGCATCATCTTCATGAAGATCAACGGTCCGGCCATCGGGCATCAGGTCACGGCGCTGGACCCCACCGAGGCCCCCAACGCCGCTGCCAGCGAGGAGCTGGAGAAGCTGAACCTGTCCTTTGAGATGGGTGATAACGTGATGATTTACCTCGATGACATCCAGCACTGTAACCCTGAGTTTCTGCAGAAGTTCATCTCGCTTTGTGATGCCCAGCGCAAGATTGAGGGCGTATACAAAGGCCGAAGCCGTACTTATGATTTTCGGGGTAAGAAGGTCTGCGTGGTGATGGCGGGTAACCCGTACACCGAGACAGGCGAGAAATTCCGCATCCCCGACATGCTCGCCAACCGTGCCGATATCTACAACCTGGGCGACATCATCGGGGACACCGAAGACGTGTTCAAGCTGAGTTACCTGGAGAACTCTCTAACCTCTAACGCGGTGCTGGCCAAGCTAGCTGCTAAGAGCCAGAAAGACGTGTACGCCCTGGTGAAGCTCGCCGAGACCGGCAACAGCGAAGGCCTGGAACTGGAGGGCAACCACACCGCCGCCGAGATCAGCGAGTACGTGGCCGTCCTGAAAAAGCTCCTGCACGTGCGCGACGTCATCCTGAAGGTGAACCTGGAGTACATCCGCTCCGCCGCCCAAGCCGACGAGTACCGTACCGAGCCGCCGTTCAAACTGCAGGGCTCGTACCGCAACATGAATAAGCTCGCCGAAAAGGTGATGCCGATTATGAATGATGCTGAACTGCACACGCTCATCCTGTCGCACTACCAATCAGAGTCCCAAACCCTGACCACGGGTGCCGAGGCCAATATGCTCAAGTTCAAGCAGCTCATCGGCCTAGCTACCCCAAAAGAAACCCAGCGCTGGGAAGACATCAAAGCGACCTTCGTGCGGAACAACAAACTCAAAGGCTTCGGGGACGGTAATCAGGTAGGACAGGTGCTGGCCCAGATGGAAAACATCTCAGATGGTTTGGCCGGGATTAAGCAGGTGTTGGGAGAGTTGAAGCCGAAGAAGGTGTTGGTGCCGCCGACAAGTCCGCTGGCTAACTAAAATTACTGGATTGATTTTGTCTCAATGGAAACCTGGTGTGATAAAGCTTAGCTATGGATGAATTGAGATATGGTCTTCTGATAAAAACATTGTACCAAACGTTTACAGAGTACAGCATGTGGTTAGGAGAAACGAAAAAGATTTTAGAAGATAATGTAAGTGTCAACTTTAGCTTTTTCGTCTCTTATTCCGCTGAAAAATGGAGTATCGATGGATTTCAGGAAAAGCTTGCTTCTTTCCTTGAAAGAATGGATTCCTCAAGTGATGAAGATGTTAAATGGGTTACTAATGATTTTATGTTAGACTTTTACCTGTACTTCACTGAACATGAAATCATCTTGGATCCCTTTTTGAGCCTTTTGAATCAGAAGACGAGAGATAGACTACTTGGGAACTACAATTTTTGGAAAAAGGCCAATTCAGCTTAGAGCAAAGTCCACCTATTTTATGTAAGTAAAATTGGGGTTCTGCGCTCTCTAAAATTCTTCATTTCATCTTCTTGATTTGGGCTTTGTTGTGCGCAGCATTAGCTTTTGTTGTGCATAGAGTTAGCGCAGCGCTCTACGCACTGCCGGATAGCCAATCTCCTGATTGGCATTGTTAGCAATTCACAACTACTCAATCAGCACAACCGGTACCAGCCCCTGCGTGCCTGCATAATCGCGGGCACTGCTGTAAAGGTAATGTTCGGGTTCTTCCACCCAACCGTCTTCCACCGGGTTCTGATGTATATACTGAAGCTTCTGGTCTATAAAGTTATTGCTGAACAATTCCTCCGCATGATTATTTTGCTGCCAGAACTGGTAGCTGGTATTCCGGCTGTTACTTTTGGCGGCAAAGGCGAACTTATCCAGAAGCCATTCTCTTCTGCTCTCCGGGCCATTTTCAATTTCTCTAATGATTTGTTGGGCCGTATATTTCTTGAGGTCTCTGATGATATCTGACAGCTGTGTTTTTTCCGGTTCTTCGGCAGAAATGATAAGGTGCACATGGCTTGTCATGAGGCACCAGGCATGTACTTGCAATCCTTTGTTGGTGATGCAAAACCTTAAGCTTTCCACGAAAATTTCTTTGTACCTGGCCCTGATGAACACGTCTATCCAAAATACCACAGAGAAGGTGACGAAGTACATGCCTTCAGGATTTTTCATGTGATAGGGGCGGGGAGATAGGTTCATGTTGAGCGGATTGGGGTGGAATTGTTTACGTGAAACGCAGATTTAGGTGTAACGCCAATCGGGAGATTGGCTATCCGGGAAGTGCGTAGAGCGCTGTGCTAACTCTACGCACAACAACAACAACAACAACAACAACAACAATCTTGCTCCAAAGACCTCGTAGCGTCCGGAGGACCTGCGAGCGTCTGCGCTATAACCGTTTCAAGCCTCTTTCCTCAAAAACAGCCCTAAACAGCTATTCAAAAAGGCTGCTCTAAATCCCGCCGCAAACCATTAACTTGTCAGGTCAATAACTGAAACTATTTTCCGTTTATCACCTGATATGGATTTAACTGAACCGAGGATTCCGGAGGCGCCCGTGGCCCCAGCGGCGACGGGACACCCCAAGCAGCTCTACATGCTCTTCTTCACCGAGATGTGGGAGCGCTTCTCTTTCTATGGCATGAAGGCCCTGCTGCTGGCCTACATGATCTCTGAACTCAAGTTTGATGAACCCAAGGGCTACGCTATCCTGGGTTCTTATGCGGCGCTGGTGTATACCATGCCTATGTTCGGGGGTATGATGTCTGACCGGTTTTTGGGTGGGCGCAAGGCGGTGATGTACGGCGGTATTCTCATGTCCATCGGGCATTTGGTCTTGGCGCTGCCGGAGGACTGGAGCTTCTTCTATGGCATGGCTTTCATTATCTGCGGGAACGGGTTCTTCAAGCCCAATATCTCCAGCCTGGTGGGTACGCTGTACTCAGACAATGACCCGAGGAAAGACAGTGCGTTCTCTATTTTCTACATGGGTATCAACATAGGAGCGGCATTGGGCGGCTTGCTTTGCGGTTACGTGGGGCAGCAGATCAACTGGCATTACGGCTTCGGGTTGGCGGGGCTGTTCATGATTCTGGGGCTGGTGGTGTTCTCCATCGGGAAGAAGTCACTGGGCAACAATGGCCTGCCGCCGCATCCGGAGGATTTAAAAAAGCCGGTGTTCGCGGGTATCAGCAAGGAAGTGGTCATTTATGTGGCTACGCTGGCGGTGATTCCGGTGATTGTGGCGCTGTTCAACCGCTACGAGATCATGGACTTCATCATGTTCGGGCTGGGCACATTGTCCATCCTGTACATTCTGTTCATCGCGTTCAGAATGGAAGCGGCGGCGCGCTACAAGCTGTTCGCGGCGCTGGTGCTTATTGTGTTTTCGGCCTTGTTCTGGTCTTTCTATGAGCAGAACGCCGGGTCGCTGAACCTCTTTGCCATGCGCAACGTGGACATGCACGTCATGGGTGTTGAGCTGCCCGCGCTGGCGGTGAACAACTTCCTGCCGCCGGGCTGGGTAGTAGTGCTCAGCTTCTTCTTTGCCTGGCTCTGGCCCACGTTGAACCGTAAAGGCATTGAACCTAACACTCCCACCAAGTTCGGGTTGTCGTTTGTACTGGTGGGGCTGGGCTTTTACGTGTTCTACCTGGGCTGCGTCACCAGCCAGGGCAGCGGCCTTATTCCGCTGTTCACCTTCATTGCCGGTTACTTCTTCATCATTTGCGGTGAGATGTGTATCTCACCCATCGGCTTGTCTATGATCACCAAACTGTCGCCGGCCCGCATTGTGGCCATGATGATGGGGATCTGGTTTTTCGCAAGCGCGGTAGGGGAGTTCCTGGCCAGCAAGATTGGGGCGCTCATGAGCGTGCCGCAGAATGTGGTAGACAACCCGGTGCTTTCCTTGCCTTATTATGCCCAGATTCTGAACCAGATTGGGCTCTGGTCTTTGGGTATCGGGGTGGTGCTGATCCTGTTCAGCCGGGTTATCCGGAAGTGGATGGGCGATGTGCGCTAATTTCCTGAAAACGACCTGAAAACGGGAGTCGGAATTTTTTTTCGGCTCCCGTTCTTTTTTCTAACTTACCGCTACCTACCTCACCAAACCACGAACGAACTATGGAATTGAACCAGAAGCTACTGCGGCAGTTTGAACACGAGGCCGCCAATACCAGAAAGATGTTAGAACGCGTGCCGGAGGAGCATTTTGACTGGCGGCCGCACCCCAAAAGCATGACCTTGCAGCGACTAGCCAGCCACATTGCCGAGTTGCCGGGGCTGTTCATTGCCTCTGTGCTGAAGTCTGATGAGCTGAATCTCACCCCGGAGACCTACAAGCGTTTCGCCGGTACTACCCACCAGGAGTTAATGGCCCATTTTGAGGAAAACTACCAGAAAGCGGCCAAAGCCCTGAACGATACCAATGTGGTGGAGATAGGCAAAACCTGGACCCTGCGCAGCGGTGATCGGGTTATTGTGTCCATGCCTAAGCAGGTGGTCATCAGGAATCTGGCCATGAACCATCTCATCCATCACCGGGGGCAATTAAGTGTGTACCTGCGCCTGCTGGATGTGCCGGTGCCCGGTATGTACGGCCCCACCGCCGATGAGCAATTCGCCGGATAATTTCTTTTCAACTCCGATTACCCAAAATTTAAACCCTCCTGTTTCGGGACTGATTTACCAAATTCAGGCTCAAAACAGGAGGCACTTTCCTGTAAACCTCAAGAAGATGAAAAAGCTACTGGCCCTGCTGCTGCTGGCAGGCGTGACCTACCGTGTCGCCGGCCAAACCAAACCCACCGTGATTCCGCTGTACGAGGGCAAGATCCCCAATGAAGTGCCCGGGCCAGACCAGGAGAAACGCGAGGTGAACCAGGATAAAGTGGAGATAGTCTCCCTAGTGCGCACGCCCACCCTTAGCGTTTACCTGCCGGCCAAAGGAAAGGCGAACGGCACCGCGGTGGTCATCTGCCCCGGCGGAGGATACTGGATACTGGCCTCGGGGCACGAAGGGGCAGACGTAGCCCGTAAGTTCGCGGAGCAGGGGGTGACCGCCTTCGTGCTGAAGTACCGCCTACCGGACCCAGCCATTACTTCGCAGCCCGAGATCACGCCGCTCCAGGATGCCCAGCGGGCGCTGTACCTGGTGCGTAAGCGGGCGAAGGAATGGAACGTGAATCCCCAGCGCGTGGGCATCCTGGGCTTCTCGGCGGGCGGGCATCTGGCCTCTACCGTTGGCACCCACTTCAACCAATCCCAGATCCAGAACCCTGAGGACCTCTCCCTGCGGCCCGATTTCATGATCCTGATTTACCCGGTCATCAGCAGCGATCCTACCGTTTGGCACCAGGGCTCTTTTGAGCGGCTTTTGGGAAAAGGAGCCTCAAAAGACAAGCTGCAGGCCTACTCCAACGAACAGCAGGTGACTGCCCAAACGCCGCCCACCTTCCTGGTGCACGCCTCAGATGATGAGTTAGTGCCGGTGCAAAATAGTTTAGTCTTCTACCAGGCCCTGCGCCAACACAAGATTCCCGGCGAGCTGCATGTCTACCAGGGTGGGGGCCATGGTTTTGGGATGATCAACCCTACCACCAAAGACCTGTGGTTTGAAAGATGCGTGAATTGGCTGGGCAGCAACAAGTTAATGGCTAAGTTGCCGTAGTTGGATTATAGATAGACAGAGCTTTATTTACCCACCCTTGCATCTTATTTCTCCGGTCCAGGCAGTATAGATTTGAAAATAAACCTACTGTTTTGGATGAATGTGAATTAATACGTACAAATAAAGCGTTACCTTTCAAAGATGTTATGGATTTGATTGACGATTTTCCGTTGAGATAGCTCTGTAGCCTATTTTCAACTAAATCGTCCTTCATGGCTACTCCTAAATTCATTGCCCCTTCCAATTCGTTTTACTCTGAGTTAAAACGCCGCACCAACGCCTATTTTGAGGAGAAAGGCAGTCACCCTACCGGCAATTACAAATTGTACATAAAAGCCGCGGTGCTGCTCTCCAGCCTGGTGTTTCTGTACGTGCACCTGGTGTTTTTCACGCCACCGGTCTGGTTAGCCTTGCTGGAATGTATTCTCATTGGCGGGGTAACCGCTGCTATTGGGTTCAACGTGATGCACGATGGCGGGCACGGCAGTTTCAGCCGGAAGAAGTGGGTGAATGAACTGGCCGGCCTTTCCCTGAACGTGCTGGGTGCCAACATCCACATGTGGACCACCAAGCACAACATCATTCACCACACCTACACCAACATTGACGGCGTAGACGATGACCTGGATGCCAAACCCTTCCTGCGCCTCTGTGAAAACCAGGAGCACCTCAAACTGCACAAGTACCAGCATTATTACTTCTGGGGTGCCTACGCCATGCTCTACATCTACTGGATCTTCTTCACGGATTACGTGAAGTATTTCACCCAAAAGGTAGGCGATATTCCCATCAAGAAAATGAGCGGCAAAGACCATTTCACTTTCTGGGGATTCAAAGCAATGCACTTTGCCTTGTTTGTGATAGTGCCTATTTACACCGTTGGGTTTCTGCCCTGGTTGGTTGGTTTCCTGGTGTACGGTATGTTCACGGGGCTGGTGTTGAGCATTGTGTTCCAGTTGGCCCATACCGTTGAGCACGCGCATTTCCCAATTCCTACCGAGTCTACGAACCGCATTGAGGACGAGTGGGCGTTGCACCAACTAAAGACCACCGCCAACTTCGCCACCAAAAACAAGATTGTGTCCTGGTTAACGGGCGGCCTGAACTTCCAGATTGAGCACCACCTGTTCCCCCGGATTTCACACGTGCATTACCCGGCCATCAGTAAGATCATCAAGGAAGCCTGCGCCGAGTTTGGCGTGACTTACCATGAATACCCTAAAACCAGAACGGCCATCATGTCACACATCTCGCATCTGAAGCAACTGGCGCTTCAGCCCGTTATGGTGCAACGGTAAAACAAATCTTAGGCTTGGGGGTTTTCTCTTTAGCTTACTGTTTAAAATAAGAATCCCGCCCTGGTCTCCAGGGCGGGATTCTTATTTTAGGGATGTTTTGGTAAAAACGGGTAGTAAACGTATTAAGCTTATTTACGCATTTCGTCCCCTTTGCAGGCCAGGGAGATGATTACTCTTCCTAATCGTGGCGTTCCCATGTAGGGGCAAGCCCTTGTGGTTGCCCATGGGTGAGGAGCACCATCAAAGCTTCTACCCTGTAGCAAACCAACCTAATTCTTGATGCGGCCTTATCATCCCCCTACCCCCTTCAAAGGGGGACGGAATGCGTGGTTATAATTGCCTCGGTTGTTGGTGTTATCACCAATAACCGAGGCAATTATAACCACCAGTAGAGATTGGCCCTACTTTTTTACTTGGCCTGCTGGTTGGCCTGCAGGTACCGTTCGAAGAACTCGTAGGTGCGGAGCATCTGGTCTATGCGTTGGCGGTTGTTGCCGGCACGGGTGATCTCGTGGGTGGCGCCGGGGTGACGGACGTACTCTACGGGGCGGTTCAGAACTTTGAGGCTTTTATAGAGCATCTCGCTTTGGATAACGCCGGTGCGCAGGTCATTCTCGCCGTGGAAGATGATGAGCGGCGTGGTGATGTTCTGCACGTAGGTCAGCGGGGATTCGCTCTGGATAATGGCTTTATGGGCCTCTTCCCACGGATAACCGCCGAAGTAATTAGGCACCAGGCGCCAGGCGTTTCCTTCCCCGAAGAACGTGCTCAGGTCGTACACGCCGCGTTGCGAGCAGGCCGCCTTGAACCGTTTGTCATGACCCAGAATCCAGGAAACCAGGTAGCCGCCGTATGAACCACCCGTAATGGCCAGGCGAGAAGTATCGGCCCAGCCTTGGGCCACGGTTTTATCAAGGGCGGTAAGCACATCGCTGGCTGGACCAGCACCCCAGTCTTTGATGTTGGCGCGCATGAACTCTTCGCCGTATCCGCCGGAGCCACGTGGGTTAGCGTACACCACTCCGTAACCTCTGGAAGCGAAGTACTGGTACTCATGCCACATGCTGTTCTCTCCGGGTCCCCACATGGCGGTTGGGCCACCGTGAATCTCCAGCAACAGTGGGTATTTCTGGCCTTCCACAAAGTTGGTGGGTTTCATAACCCAATACTCTACTGTCTGGCCTTTGTCATTGGTGAAGGTGAATTTCTCGGGTTTGCTCAGTTTCTTATGGCTCACCCAATCCTGGTTTACAGAGGTAAGGCGTTGCGGTTTCTTGCCATCAGCGGGTGCTGCGTACAGTTCATTTGGGTTAGCGATCTCGGTGAGCACGTAAGCCATTTGGCCCTTCTTCACATCAAAGGAGCCCACGCCCTTGGTGATATCGGTGAGCGATTCAACTTTGCGTTTCTTCACATCGGCGCGGTTCAGGAGCACGCCGCCATTGGAGGGGGAGGTGAAGTAGACGTATTTCTCCTGGTCGTCCCAGGTAAGATTGCTCTTATTACGGTCATAGGCGATGGTCACCAGGTCAGTGAGTCCTCCGCCCACCGGCAGCAGTCCCAGGGCCGGGATGTTGACCTGGTTGGATGAACTGTACTGGAAAGCAATCCATTTGCCCGAGGGCGATACGGTAGCACCGGAATAGGACATGCCTTTTTTGCCCAAAAGCAGTTTCAGGCCGGTTCCGTCTGTGTTCACTTGGTAAATGGAGTTTTCCTGCGAACGGGTGGGGTTCTCAGTTTCATCGGCATCGGCGTCAAAGATGACCTGTTTACTGTTGGGCAGGAAGTTGGCGTTGCTGCTGGACACGAAGCCCGGCGTAAGGTCTTTGGGCGTGGCACCGGGTTTGGCGTCTATGATAAAGATGTGCGATAGGTTGAGCGCCGAGGACGTGGTAGACTCTTCCTGGAAGCGCAGTTGGTTGATGACCTTGGCCTTTTGGTCTTTCTCGTTCTGGTCCAGATACCCCCTGATCTCCGCCAGGGTGCCGTCTGGATTAGGCTTGGCGGTATTGGTGCGCAGGTTCTCGTTCTGGAAGAAGCCCGGTTTTTCATAAGACCACTTGGGCAACTCGCGCGAAGGATTGAGGGTAGAGTCGGTGAGGAGCTCATTGAGGGCAATGCCCGAGGTGAAAAGTAATTGCTGTCCATTTGGGCTCCAGCGAGGCTGACTGGCGCCATACTTGAACTTGGTCAGTTGCAGAGGCTCGCCGCCGGCGAAGGAAAGCAGGAAGATCTGCGGCTTGCTATCTACCACGCGCACAAAGGCGAGCTGCTTGCCATCGGGGCTCCAGGTTGGTTGGGTGGCGTTGCTGTTGCCGTAGGTTAGCTGGCGGGTTGGCTGGCTCCCATTGGTGGGCTGCAGGTGTAGCTGGGTGTTGTAGCGGAAGTCGTTTTTCTTCTCGGGGTCTGGTTCAATTGAGGTCACGGTAAAGGCCACCTGCTTGCCATCAGGTGAGAGCGCCACCGACCCTACCTGTTTGATTTTGAGCAGATCGGTTACCTGGACAAAGTCTTTGTTTTGCTGGGCCTGCACCCAGGCAATGCTCGCCCACCAGAAAAGCAGGAAAGCCGTAAGTTGTTTGTTCATAAGCGTGGTGAAAGGAATGGGAATAGCATTGAAACAGTTAAGTCACTGCCTTAAAGCTAAAAATTTATTCCTTCATGCCCGCAGGGATTTTACGGTAAGCTTATTCAATGGTGTTTTTTGGTGTAATGGGGAGCCGTTTTAAGGCTGATTTCTTGGTTTTGAGGTGAATATTTGAAAGTTCACAACTTAAATGTTTGGGCTCTTGAAATTCCAATTATCACATATTTCGTCCCCCTTTGAAGGGGGTATGGGGATGACAACTCTTGCTGATCCGTTTTTCCCTCTCCTCAGGTTCAAGTTTTCAACTTGGACCTACCATGGCCTGCAGTTTGCAACTGCAGTGGGGCGTGAGCCTCAAACTCGGATTTCGCTCTGCTTGGCTGTTAATTCAACGCTTTCCCTTTCCTACATCTGAGATTCTCCCCTTGAGGGGAAATAAGGAGAGGGGGGACACCTGCCGGTCATGGCCTTCCTCTTGGCTTCTTTCTTTACTTTCTATCTACCTTCTTACCAAGCCTCTTAGCTGCAGCCGCGTTCTGCGGGCGTTTGTCACTTTTCTCCTTGATGAGAAAAGTAACCAAAAGAATCAAGAAGCCTCAAACTCGCTGACGCTCGGACAGTGAGGCTTCAGTAAAGGTACCACCTGGCCAATGCTATCTGTTCCATTGCCAACGCAGGCCATTACTGCTTGAGCAGTTCATCCGTGCGGCAGACCGGTGCTCGGCCTCACTGTAGGCCTTCGCCCCGGCCTGCCGCAGAAACAGGTGGTTGTGGTGTCTGCTCGGATTACCTGATTATGTAGAGACCAGGCACTGCCTTTTCTCCGATGGTTCTGACGCAACAACTGGAAACTACCTGAAATAACCTAGCTAATTGAGAGGGCACCCACAAGAGGTGCCCCTACAATCAGATACTATAAGGTTTACCGCTCCTGGGCTATCTTCTGCAGGATCTCTTCGTCTGAGGTGGCTTCCAGCCAGTTGCTGGGGAGTTCCAGGCGAACGGTTTGGGCCTGGCCGCTGGGGGTGCAGACTACGGTGACGGTGCCTTCTTCAAATTCAGAGAGTTCAGTTGCTTTTTCAGCGGCATCGCCTTGTAAACCGGCGTAGGCTTGCACGCAGGTCCAGGTGAGGTTGTCTTGATCGGTTACTTCCCGTTGTGTCATGTCAATGAGATTTATGAATAGGTTTGGGATGTAACGGATGCGGTTACTAAAGGATCATGCTTTTCTGGTTTTCGGGACAATTTTATAAAAAACCCGCTGAAACGGGTTCCTTTTGGTTTGATGCCTCCACGGTATATTCTTCCGTCAAACGGTTGATTGCCCTTTCCATCTGCTGCAGGAACAGGTGCACGTGGTAGCCATCGGCGAGGGCGTGGTGCAGGGAAACACTCAGGGGGAGCGTTACCTTGCCAGGTTGCACCTCTAACTGCCCGAAAGCGATTTTTGGAACTCCGGTTTCTTGGGAATTTACCGAGTAGGCGTGTTCTATGCCCGTAGATTTAAACCAAGGCAGGGTGGTGAGGTGCAGCAGATCGGGACCCTGGTGGCCTATGAAGAGTTGCTTTCCGGCCTGGGCGGCCGAGATGAGGGCTCGTGAGTGGGTACAGAACTCCGACAGGTTGGGCTGGTGGGGCAAACTCATGAAGGAGATGGAGTGGTCTTGCCGAAGGACAGTGGTAGACAGGTCCAGGCCATCGTAGAGCACCACGTCATCCCCCTCCAGGCGCAGCCGGAAACTCACGGTGGCGCGGGCGGCTTCCAGGGTGGCGTACAGGTAGCCTAGAAAAACGGAGAGGTTCTGTTCCTTGCACAGTTGGTACAGCGGGGTGATGTCTACCTGGGTGTGTACGTTAAAAAACGGTTGGGTAAAGGTTTTGAAGAAGCGGAACTGCTCTTCTCGGGCCCAGCCCTCTACCGGGAAGGGTTGTTTATTGTATTTCGAAGTCATAGGTTTCAATTCTCTTTTCTATTTTCTGGCGGTCTATGGAGGCTACCAGGGTGCCTTTTACTTTAATGAGGTTTTCTTCTTCCAGCTGGCGTAGCAAGCGGTTCAGGTTTCTTTGGGAGGTGCCCAGCAGCTCGGTGAGCAGTGGTTTGGAGATCTGTAGTTCATTGAGCCGGGAAAGCTCGCGTAGCACAATGAGCAGGGTGAAGTACAGCCGGTTGGTGTTCTGGATGGAGCTCTGCAGCGAGGTGTTCAGCATTTTGGAGGCCATGGAGCGGTGCATGAGCAGGTTGAATTCCTCTTCCCGGGCCAGCATCTTCAGGAACACCTCACTGTTGATATGGTAAAACCGGCACGCAGTAAGTGCCTGCACCGTGCAGAAATGGGGCATGTGCATGAGCGCCTCCACATCGCCCTCCACCTCACCGGGGCCAAAAACGCCCAGGGTGAATACCTGGCCGGCGGCTGTGGTTCTGGTCACTTTCACCAATCCCGAGGCTAAGATGTACACCCCTTTGGGCGCGGTGCCCTGTTTCAAAAGAATGTCCTGCGCCGCAAGTTGAACTTCCCTGATCTGGTATTGCGCCAGCAACGTTCCGTTCCCTTGCAGGAACGAGGTGATCTTGGTGCGGTATTCGGTATAGAAATGCTCTTCCATGTCACAAACCTACGGCCTTCTGGCAACGCAGGAAAGGACATTTGTCTCCAATAGATATACCGTGCAAAATGAATCCTGAGATTTACCTGAGTAACCCAGTGTTCGGGCCAACTCTGAAAACGCAAAATGCCGAAATCAACGGATTCCGGCATTTTGCAGGTGAGGTCTGTTTTACCTTCGTTTTTATGAAATCAGGGTCAAAACAGCTGATGCTTCATCTTGACGCTATTACTCGGCAGAAGGCTGAGCGGCGCAGGTGCCGTCCCCGAAGTTGAGGGTGCTTTTCTGGCCGGTAGTCATCTGGATCAACACCTTGCCTTGCACCGGTCTCATATTAGCCGGCGCGGCGCAGGATCTCTTAAGTAAAACGGGGGCCAGGAGGGAAGCCTGGAAAGCACCGTCTTGTTTGAGGCAGCTGTACTCGGCATCATAGAGTTCCACCACATCGTCTGAGTAGTCATAGACGCTTCCGGCGCCTTCTTTCAGGTGCGTCACGCGGTTGAAGGAGTAGTTGAAGGACTTGCCGGAGGCGGGAATTACCTGGGCGTTGCTGCTCACCAACCGGAGGGCAGCAGCTTTGCCGGATACCTGTATCACCTGGAAGGCGAAGGCTCCTTCCAACGTTGTGCCGTTCACCTTATAGTCGTCCAGGAAAATGACGCCCTCCAAATTGGTTTTGTTGCTGGTGAACATTGAAATCTTGCCGGTTCGGGTTTTCCCGTCCACACAAGTTGAACCGGAGAACGTGAAGGTAGTTTCCAGCCCATCGGGGTCAGTTTCGTTCTGCACCTGGGAACATGACAGAAAATTGCTGCCGTTCGCATGAGTGCCCCGGGCCAGCAGTTCCACTTCTGAGGCAATCTGTTCTATCTGTAGCATAGACTGGCCCCATTCGTCAATGGCCTTGCCGGGTTGGGGCTGGGGTTGCTCGGGGTTATCCTCTGAGCACGAAAAGGTAAACAGGGCCAGGGCCAGGAAAGCAAGGGATTTTGCAAGCGTTTTCATAAGAGTAGATAGTTTTAAGTCTTTGGTGAATGACACCCCATCTGGTGGGTATCTGAATTTTCTACTCTAGACAGGCGCTTGCAGGCCTGCCCCTATGAGGAAATTGGTTTTCCGGCTGTAAGGAGATTTCTCTGGAGTAAAGCCGGAAAAAGCCGCGCCCAAACAGAACAGCCTTGCAGGCAACTGTTTGGGCGCAGTTAGACTTCTTAATAGATTGGAGATGATCTGTTTACCGGAAGACCGGAGACCCTTTGATAGTTGATTTGACAAGGGAATAAAGAGAGTCCTCGTTAAAGGCCTGTTTTAGGGAAATCAGCTTTAAAAGGGAATAAGGACTTTAGGCATCTTCCGGAGGCACAGTTGAAGTCAGGCTTTGAGCCAGGCCACGGCGGTACGTTCATCGGTGAATTCCTGGTACTGCACTGAGTAGGTTAATTCATGGATCAGTTCCTCGCTGAGCAGGTGGGTGCGCCTTTCTTTCTCGCGGTCCATGGAAGCCAAGCGCGCTACTTTCTTTACTCGGGTTTGCCTTAGATCAAGGCTGAACTGGTGGGCCACCTGCTTTTGCTCTTTCTCCGTGACTTCCACTTTGTTTTGCCGGCCGTCTATCAGAAGTTTCTTAATGTCATAGTGCTTGAGGGTGTCTATGACCTTCTTGAGGGAGTGGTTTATCTCCGATAAGGCAAAGCCGTTCAGGTCGGGCCAAGCCATGGAGAGGATATCCGTGGTTACGTCATAATGTAACTCAACCAAACTATCTTTGAGGACCAACATACGCTTACGATTTGGAACGCCCGGAACTACTTACTAAATATAAATTATTTTCGGGGCAAAGTCCAGTTCAGGTGCCTAAATCCATTGTCTTAGAAACATGATCACTATCTACCACAACAATCGCTGCAGCAAAAGCCGCCAGGCCCTGGAGTTGCTACAGAACACCGGCCAGGAAATAAAAGTGGTTCCTTACCTCTCAGAAACGCCCACGGTAGAGGAACTCCGGGCAATCCTGGCCAAGCTCCAGGCCGGGCCCGAGGACATTATCCGGAAAGGGGAGAAGCTCTACAAAGAGGTTTATGCCGGCCAGCACCTCACCCAGGAAGAGTGGCTACAGGTGTTGACAGAGAACCCGGTGCTCATAGAACGCCCCATTGTGGTGAACGGAGAAAAAGCCGTGGTAGGCCGCCCGCCCGAGAACGTGCTGACTATTCTGTAAGCCCCGGGGCAATGGCCGGGGCTTCATCGGTGGCCGGAACCAGCGTTTGCGGCCCAGCGCCCGGTGCCACCTGCAGGTCATGGCGCGACAAGGACCGTACGGCCAGAATCACGCTGACCACGGTAAGCACAGCACCGGTCAGGAAAGGTGCGCCGGGGAAGTACACCGGGGCTTGCCGGCTGGTGAAGTAGGCGAAAAGATTCGTCATGAGGGGCGGGCCCACAATGGAGGTGGCACTTACCAGGCTGGTAAGGCCGCCCTGCAGCTCGCCCTGCTCATTGGGCGGCACCTGCGTGGAGATGATCCCCTGGATAGCCGGACCCGCAATCCCGCCCAGGCAATACGGCACCAGAAAGGCAAACATCATCCATTCCTTGGTGGCGAAGGCCAGCAGCAGGAAGCCCAGGGCATACAAGGCCAGCCCGTAGTACACCGATTTCTTAGGACCCAGCGCCGGATTGATGTACCTGATGAGCCCACCCTGCACAATGGCCACCATAAGGCCTACAAAGCCCAGGGAGTAACCCACCCAGGCCTCGTTCCACTTGAATTTCTCCATGGTGTAGTAAGACCAGGTGCTCTGGGTGGCGTGCGCCGCGATGTACACAAAAATGAGGGAACCCACCAAACCGGCGATAATAGGGTAGCGCTTAAGCTGCAGGAGAGAGCCCACCGGGTTGGCGCGCTTCAGTTCAAACGGCCGGCGGTGCTCCTGCGCCAGCGATTCTGGCAAGATAAAGAAACCATACAGCCAGTTCAGCAGCGTAATGGCCGCCGCGGCGTAGAGCGGCACCCGCGCGCCAAACTGCCCCAACACCCCACCAATCACAGGCCCAATGATAAAGCCCAGCCCAAAGGCCGCGCCCACCATACCGAAGTTCTGGGCCCTTTTCTCAGGCGTACTGATGTCAGCGATGTAGGCGGTGGCGGTGGTCATGCTGGCCCCGGTAATGCCCGCAATAATCCGGCCCACGAAAAGCCAGCCAATGTTGGGGGCCAAGGCCAGAAGAATATAGTCTATCCCAAACCCGAACAGTGAGAACAGCAGCACCGGTCTCCGGCCGAACCGGTCAGAAAGGTTACCCAACACCGGCGAGAAAAGGAACTGCGTGATGGAGTAGGCAAACATGAGCCATCCGCCGTAGAGCGAGGCTTCACTCAGGCTCCCGTGGATCAATTCACTGATCAGCTTGGGCAGCACCGGAATGATAATCCCGAACCCAATGACATCAATAAGTAATGTCACAAAGATGAACCCTAAAGCTGCTTTGCGTTGACCTTTCATTCTGAGGCTGTTTTTTTTAGAAATGGCGCTAAAGATATGATTTTACACCTTCACAGGGAAATGATCCTTCAGGTAATGCATGCAAACCAGCCTTCTACAGATAATTATTAAATATGATTTAACGACGAAATAAATACATTTATCTTCTTTTAAGGGGTGTTTGGCTAAAATGGTAAGTGTCAATGAATTAAACTGCCATCTTTGGTGCTGTATATAAAATGTTATAAAAAATAATAGAATATGAAAAAGACTTACGCTACCCTGCTCTTAACATTCACTCTCCTGGGAAGCACTGTTGCCGGAACCATGCCCTCAACAGCAAGCAACACTGCTCGTGATATCGCTAATGCTTTGAATTTGAATGAGTACCACTACCTGAAAATCAGGAACCTGGAGCTTTCCCGTATACAGGAAGTGTCTGCCCCCGATGCTGATGTGGCGGCCATTAACAAAAAGTACGCGGCGGCCCTTTTGGAAGTCTTAGGCACCAATAAGCAGAAGGCTTTTGAGGCCTTCGGGAAAGATCACCCTTCGGTGCAGATTGCCCAGGTGCAGTAGAAGTTTTTCGCCTCTTTTTCCAGACCTGCTCCAAAAGAGCAGGTCTTTTTTTGCCTTGCAGGGACTATCCTGAGGATTAGAGGAATTCCTGGTTGGGTTGAAAGTTTGTCTTTTAGTTGGGCTGCAGAAGCCACTGCAGGGCGTAAGGCTCAGAATGGAAAGTCTCCAGCACAAAGGAAGCCGCTAATTCCTGCTTTAACTCAGCTGTCATGTTTGCCGACCTTATCTCGTGCGAAGTGGTTTGCGTGCCCACCCGCGCAATTCTTTGCAGCCTTGATTTATTCAGATCGGTGAAGAACTGGGCTACCAAGTCGCGGTAAATGGTATCATCCATGTCATGGAGAAGAGTATTGCTGCTGTTGAGCAGAAGCTTCTTCACATCATAGCTCAGGATGTAAGAGGCAATGGTATCAAGGGAGCGCTTGAGTTCAGTAACGCCAATATGATGTGCGTCTGGCAGTGTGACATGCAACACATCGGTGGCAGGGTTGTAGTCTAATTGAATCAGACCATTCTGATATAAGATCATGGGAGCAATTTGGGGCAGCAAAGTTACTGGAATCTACCGCAAAATGATAAGCTTCTCACCCTTAAAATCACGATGAAATTGGAACGGACCAAAGGTAGGGAGTGAGGTGAATTTTTGCCTATTCCTGGTCCAAGCGTTTGAGGCCTTGTTTTGCAAAAAGGGCCATAAAAGAGAAATCACCTATGCCTGTAAACGCAAAATCCCCGCTCTACCGGACAGGCCGAGCAAGGGACTTTTTACATTGCTGCAATGTTTAGAGAGAGTCAATCCATGATTTAAGCTCATGTTTGGCTTTCCCTATCTTCTGCTGGAGCTTGCCCAGCCACTCATCTTCCTGACCTTCGTCATAAGTGAGATCGTCATCGGAAAGATCGCCATAGGCTTGTTTCATTTTACCTTTGACCTCATTCCAGTTACCTCGGGTTCTATATTCAGCTTCGTGCATGGTCCTCAGTATTTAAATGGTTACATATAGGTATGTAAGTATATACGCGAATTACCAGGTCAGGGTTGATGTAGCTACCTTAATATAGGTTGATGATGGCTCCTTTTGAGGTGCTTTTCTGAAAATAGCCTTGAAACAGAAGAATTTGGGTTTGGATTGTTTCAGGAGAATTTTGCTACAATCCTTTTAGAAACTCCCGTAATGAGGCCGGAGACTTGAAATCTGTAAGGGCGTAGTCCAAGTGCTGGATTTCTTCCCGAAGTCCCTTTTTGGCGCTCCTGAACTTGGCCTCCATCTGCTTGGGCGTACCGCCGAACTCTTTGTAGAGCTGCGCGTCTGCCCCCATGTAGTAGTTGCTGTGCTCGTCTTCCATCTCCTGGATCTGCTCCTGCAGCAGGTGCACGTAATAGGTGAGTTGGTCTTCGGGAACCTGGGCCAGCAATTGTTCCTGCTCGTGCATAAACTCCATCTGCAGCCGCAGCAGCTCAAAGAAATCATCTTGGTGGTAGGCGATGGTTACCTTTTTCATGGCCTCTTCTTTCCAGACGCGGGCGGCGGCATCGCGTTCCCGGTCTGGGTGAAGCAGTTTGGCCAAGGTAGTATACAGGCGGCGGCTGGCTTTGCTGATGCTCTCCAATTGCGCCTTCAGCTTGGCTTCCTTGGCCTGCTGCGCCTTTGATTTCTGCCGATGGCTGCGCTGGGCCTCGCGTCTTTCCTGCTCTTCCTGCATCTGCTGGTCCAGACGAGCCTGGAACGCCTCCAGGTTGGAAAGATCCTCCAGGTTCACGTCCAGCCCCAGCACATTCTTGAGCAGGTTCTGGGTTTCTGCTTTGGTGACGTTGGCGTCTTTCTCTGGGGTAGTTATGGGTGTGGTGTAACGCTGCAGCAACTCGGCCAACTCCTGTGCGTCATAGTGGTGTACCAGCGTAGAGGCTTGTTCTATAATAAAGGTGGCCAGCTTTTCCTTTTCCAGCTGCGGAAAGTGCTCCTGGTGGTATGCCTCGTCCAGCAACTGCACCAACGCCACCCGCCGCTGCACCATCTCCCGCATCAAGGGCTTAATCTCTTTCTGCACCCGCGCCCGCGCCACTTCTGTAATCCTGGCCCTTTCTGCCAACTGGGCTTTCAGTTGGTCAATGGTCTGGATGCTGGCGTTGAACTGTTGCTGCAGTTGCGAGAGGGAGACTTTTTCCTGCGGGGTGAATTGGGGGAGGTGGTCAGGTGTGGACATGGGGTTTGTAAGCGATGCTATTGTGTAATTGATTTATGTTTCGTTTACGGAAGGTTGATGCAGGGGCTATGGCTTTTATTGTACGCGTAGTCCGTTTGTGCTGGCGTGGCGCTGCTGTTTGCGTGAGTTCATAAGCCGTGGTGTTGCATGGTTTCTCTCTGTGCGCTCACGGCCGCGAGGCCCCGCCTTCCGGCCTCGCGCTGCGCCAGCTTCCTTTGCTCCCTTGCGGTCGCAATGCCTAGCGGCACCGGAACCTGACAAGGCGCTCCACCGAAAGGCTGGAAAAGGGAATGCGCTAACAGGAACGCAACAGACCTCACAGGTTTTCAAAACCTGTGAGGTCTTTCTTTGTAGAGATGCAATACCTTGCGTCATCACCCATCGCTGAAGAGATTCTCCCCTTGAGGATTGCCCAAACGAGAGTTTGAGGCAGGGAGCGCAGCTCTGAAGAGGGGTGTTTACACCTGCCAGTCACGGGCGTTCCAGAGCCACCAACGTAGACACTCGCAGGTCATCCGGACGCTACGAGGTCATTGGAGCGCGCAAAGGCGTCAAAAACTCCCCTCCTGATTTAGGAGGAGTGCCCGGAGGGCGGGGTGGTGCAAAGAACTTACGCCTTCACCGGTATTTGCTTCAAGGTCTCCAGCAGGAAACGCCAGTACTTCTGTACGGAGCTGATCTGGACTTTCTCGTCGGGGGAGTGGGCGCCGGTGATGTTGGGGCCGAAGGAGATCATTTCCATCTGTGGGTAGTGGGTGCCCAGAATACCGCATTCCAGGCCGGCGTGGCAGGCGTTCACGTGCGGTTGCTCCTGGAACAGTTCCTGGTACAGGTGGGTCATGGTTTTCACGATGGTGGCCTCGGGGTTAGGGGTCCAGCCGGGGTAAGAGCCTTTCTGGGTCACGCTGGCGCCAGCCAGTTCAAAGGTGCTCTGGATAGCCTGTGCCAAGTCGGTTTTCTCGGTGTCCACGGAGGAACGGGTGAGGCACTGGATAGAGTACGAACCGTCTTTTACCAGCACGCGGGCCAGGTTATTGGAGGTCTGCACCAAACCCTGGATAGCCGGACTCATGCGGTAAATGCCGTTGGGGCAGGCGTACAGCGCGCGCAGCAACTGGTTCTGGAAATCGTAGGAAATCGCGAAGGAGGGCAGGTCTATAGGCTCGGCCTGAACCAGCAGGTTAGGATCAGTAAGGGTGTATTCTTCCTGAAGGATTTCGGCCTGTTTTAAAATAAACTGCTCAAAAATCTCTGCCTTGGCTTCTGGTACGGCCACCTCGGAGAATGACTCGCGGGGGATGGCGTTACGCAGGCTTCCGCCGTCAATGCTGTACACCCGGGCGTTGAATTTAGCCGCCGCCTGGTACAAAATGCGGTTCATGAGCTTGTTGGCGTTGCCGCGACCCAGGTGGATGTCCATGCCCGAGTGGCCGCCGGTAAGGCCGGTGATGCTGATGCGGTACGCCGCGAAGTCGAACGGAATGTGCTCCTCGTTGTAAGAGCCGGTGGCAGTTACATCCACGCCGCCCGCGCAGCCGATAGTGAGTTCGCTGTCATCCTCGGTGTCCAGGTTGAGCAGGATAGAGCCGGTGAGCAGACCGCCTTTCAGGCCCATGGCGCCGGTCATGCCGGTTTCCTCGTCAATGGTGAACAAGCATTCCAGCGGCGGGTGTGCAATATCCCTGGAAGTAAGCAGCGCCATGAGCGTGGCAACCCCAATGCCGTTATCGGCACCCAGGGTGGTGCCTTTGGCTTTGACCCAATCGCCGTCTACGTACATGTCAATGCCCTGGCTGTTGAAATCAAACTCTGTATCAGCGTTTTTCTGGTGCACCATGTCCAGATGGCTTTGCAACACCACGGTCTGGCGGTCTTCCATGCCAGGCGAAGCCGGTTTCCGGATGATGACGTTGCCTACCTCATCGGTGATGGTGTCAAATCCCTGGCTGTTCCCGAAGTCCTGGATGAACTTGATCACACGCTCTTCTTTTTTTGACGGACGGGGAACGGCGTTCAGCGCCGCGAAATGCTGCCACAGGGCTTTAGGTTCTAAAGATTCTATCTGGGTGCTCATAAATAAATCATTGATGATTATCCCCGAGGGAAGTATGAAAGCTTCGGCGGGTAGAGGTTGGGGTTCTTGTCTGTAGGGTAAAGGTAATAAACTGAACGGACTACAGACAAGGCAGGTTTTGCCTAACTGTGGCTTATTTATAAGCAGTTTTTGGGAAAATGCCCTTAAAACAGATGGTGTAAGTCCTCGGCCATTGGGGCCATATTCTTCTTTTGCGGGAACAAGTTGGCCTTTCAGGAGTAAAACACAGTTTGTATTTGTGTGAAAATTAACCTGAAATGCCATGGCAACACAAATGAAGGCGGCATTCTACGAGGCGTTTGGCGGCCCCGAAAAAATAAAAGTAGAAGAACTGGAAATACCGGAGTTAAAAGAGGGCGAAGTGCTGGTGCGCGTAAAGGCCGCCGCTGTGAACCCCGTTGACAACGCCGTGATGGCCGGCTGGCTGAGCAGTTTTTTACCCGTGCAATTTCCGGCTATCCCGGGTTGGGATGTGGCCGGCGTGGTGGAAGACCGCGCATACAGTGCCCGTCGGTTCAACGTGGGTGATGAGGTGTATGCCTACGCCCGCCGGCCCGTGGTGCAGCAGGGTACCTTCGCGGAGTACATCGTGATACCCGAGAGTTACCTGGCCCGCAAACCCAAAAACCTGAGTTTTGAGGAAGCCGCCGGGATTCCGCTGGTGGGATTAACGGCTTACCAATCCATGTTTAATGCCGGAAACCTGCAGGCTGGCCAGACTGTGCTCATCCTGGGCGCCTCCGGCGGAATCGGGAACCTGGGCATTCAGCTTGCCAAGTGGAAAGGCGCCACTGTCATTGGCGTGGCCAGCCAGAAAAACCACCTGTTCATGCAGGAACTGGGCGCCGACCACACCATAGATTATAAGGACACCCATGTAGGCGAAGCCGTAAAAGAACTCTTCCCAGACGGCGTAGACCTCATCTTTGATGCCGCTAGCGGCGACACCCTGCAACAAAGTCTCATCGCTCTGAAACCCGGCGGCAAGCTGGTCTCCATCCTGAACAGGGGCGAAAACCTGGACAAGAGCATTGATTTCCAGTACCTCTTCGTGGAACCCAACTCCACCCAACTGGAGCACCTGCGGGAACTAGCCGATGCCGGGCACCTGAAAGTACACGTGAGCGAAACCTATTCCTTGGATCAGGCTGGGGAGGCACTGCAGCAGATTGCCAGCCATCATACCACTGGTAAAATAGTAGAGGTGCCGTAATTGAGTGCCAAGAGGTTGTTCCGTTTAGGGTCTGTTTTTGGCAAATTAGGCTCTAAACATCAACCCGTCAAATATACACGATTCTCCCCTTGAGGGGAGCGAAGAGGGGTGTTTACACCTGCTACTAATTTTGCAGGAATATAGGTGTAGGGGCAATCCCTTGTGGTTGCCCTTGCGTTATCTTGAGCTGGGCGGTTCTTGGTGCGCCTTCGTCATCCCCCTACCCCCTTCAAAGGGGGACGGAATGCGTGTGTCTTGGTGAGGTGGTCAGCTACCGTCCAAATTACAAGAGTAAGGGCAACCACAAGGGATTGCCCCTACATTTTACATAAATGCACAATTTTTTATTCCCCTCTTGAGAGGGGTGGGGGTGGGTTCCGCTTATCAAACCATCAATTGTTCACCAATCGGTACTGCTCTGGGTTGTAGCGCTCGCCCACGTGGGGGTACTGCTTCAGGAGGTCTTCCAAGGCTTTGATGTCTGAAATGGTGAGCTGCACGTCTACGGCAGCGGCGTTTTCCTCCAGGTACTTCCGGCGTTTGGTGCCTGGGATAGGGATAATGGTCTCGCTTTGGGCCAGAACCCAGGCCAATGCCAGTTGGGCCGGGGTACAGTTTTTACCCGCCGCGAACTCAGCGAAAGCCTGGGCCAGCTTCTGGTTGTTGTCCCAGTTGTCCTGGTTCTTGAAGCGGGGCAGGGACTTGCGCATGTCACCCTCGGGCAGACTTCCCACATCCACGGTATTGGTCACCAGGCCACGAACCAACGGACTGAAAGGCACAAACGCGATGTCCAGTTCCTGGCACAACGGAATGATCTCCTGCTCAGCGTCGCGGGTGAGGAGCGAGTACTCAGACTGCACGGCCGCGATGGGGTGGACCGCATGCGCCTTCCGGATGGAGGCCGCCGAGGCTTCGGACAGTCCCAGGTAGCGCACTTTCCCTTCCTGCACCAACTCGGCCATGGCACCTACCATTTCCTCCACGGGTACGTTGGGGTCTACCCGGTGGGCGTAGTACAGGTCAATGACGTCTACCTTCAGGCGTTTGAGGCTGCCTTCCACGGCGGTGCGCATGTAGGCCGGCGAGCCGTCAAAGGTGGTGCTGCCGTCTTCGTGGTTCCGGAACCCGAATTTGGTGGCGATGAAAACCTTGTCACGGTTGGGCACCAGTACTTTGGAGATAAGCTTCTCGTTGTGGTGCGGACCGTAGACATCGGCGGTGTCCCAGAAGTTGATGCCCAGTTCCAGCGCCCGGTGCAGGGTGGCAATTGACTCGTCATCGTCGTGGGTGCCGTAGGCCTGGCTCATGCCCATGCAGCCCAACCCGATGGCTGATAGCCTTTCTCCGGTGTTTCCTAATCCTCTATAAACCATAACAGTGCTGTTTTAAGCTTGAAATCAGAAAATCTTGTGTACGCCCATTCGGCCGATTAGGCCAACCGAAATCCCGATTAAGAAGGTCGCTCTGCTCTTTGCTCAGGGCCATCGGTTCTGAAAGGCCACTCACGGTTCAGTTTCGCCTTGATGAAGTAAACCACCGTGCCCAGTGAGATCACCACCAGCCCCGAGATCACCATGGTAGTACCCGTAGACAGCAGAATTGCCGCCCACATTAGCAGGGCAATAATCACCGGCAGCGGGAAGAGCGGCATTTTGTAAGGGAAATCCTTTTTAGGCCGGTTCTTCCTCAGCAGCAACAAGCCCACGCCTTGCCCGATGAACTGGATGAGAATCCGCATGGCCAGGATGGCACTGATGACATCGCTCAACCGGAACAGCATGCTGAACACAAACGCCACGCCGCCCAGGAACAGCAAAGACACGTGCGGAAAATGTTTGGTAGGATGCAGTCGCGCAAAGACCTTGAAGAAAGCGCCATCGGCCGCGGCCGCGTACGGAATACGCGTGTAGCCCAAGGTAGCAGAGAAAACCGAGGCGAAGGCTACCCATAGGATAAGGATGGTAACCACGGTGGCGGCGGTGTTCCCGGCCAGGCGCTGGATGAAAAGGCTTACCACAAACTCACTTTCCTTCGCTTCCTGCCACGGCACCACGCTCACCACACTGATGTTCATGAGCAAGTACAGCGCCGCGATGCCCGCAATGGAATAGAACATGCTGCGCGGGATGTTTTTGACCGGATCTTTGATTTCGGCACCTAAATGGCAAATATTGTAGTAGCCCAGGTAACTGTACACCGTCTTCACGCTCGCAAACCCGATGGCCGCCACAAAGCCGTAGTTCACGGTGAGCCCCTCGTTCATATCGCGTAGGGGCTGCAGGAAATTACCGCTCGTGAGTCCGCCCAAAATAATCCAACCCATGGTCAGCAGCACGCCCACCCACAGAAGCATGCTGATCCTGCCGATGGTCTCAATCTTGCGGTAAAGCAGCACCACAATGAGAATGACCACCGCCCCGCTCACCAGTTTGGAAGTGATATCTGTGAGTGGTACCAGGTACGAGAAATAAGACGCAAACCCGATGGCCGCCGAGGCGATCACCAGGGGTGCCTGGATCATGGTCTGCCACACAAACAGGAAGCTCATGAAACGACCCGCGCCTTTCTCTCCGTAGGCCTCCTTCAGGAAATTATAACTACCACCGGCTCTGGGGAACGCCGCCCCCAGTTCGCTCCAGATCATGGCATCCACAATGGAAAGCACCGCCCCAGCTACCCAGGCATACAGGAAATAAGGACCGTTCATCATGCCTATGACCATGGGCAGCGTAATAAACGGCCCGATGCCCACCATGTCAATCATGTTAATGGCGGTGGCCTGTGCCAGCCCCAGGCGGCGTTCTAAGTGAGGTGCAGACATGTAAACGTAGAATCAGGTAAGAGGAATTCAAGTGCCTAAAGATGCACATTTTACGCACCGCCCGCACAGTTGGTCTGGTTTCTGGCAGGAAAGCATGTTGTGTTTAGAGACTGATTTTTGGGAAATGGTCCTTAAACAAAATCCACCTGCCACCCACCTGCCGCAAGT
Organism: Rufibacter aurantiacus; assembly: GCF_017916345.1. Lineage (NCBI taxonomy): Bacteria > Pseudomonadati > Bacteroidota > Cytophagia > Cytophagales > Hymenobacteraceae > Rufibacter > Rufibacter aurantiacus. The sequence goes on along the minus strand of NZ_JAFMSV010000001.1, from coordinate 243,706 downwards.
TTAAACGCAGCGGTAACTTGTGGCTTATCATGACAGCCAGTTTGTAACTAACGATATCAAAAAGAAGATGGTGAAAAGCCAGTTGCAACCTGGCACCAAGGTTCCCACAAGTTACCGCTGCGTTTAAACTTGCGGGAGAGAATGAGGATTTTGCGGGATAAATCAGAGGGGAACCGCTTACCGTTTTCTACCTTATTTTCAGAAAACAAGCGGAAAGCGGCGACGGGCTTTGCACTTCCAAAAACACCCTTATCTTTGAGAACCTAAGTTCTACTAAAACGCTTTAGCAAACCTCCTCCACCAACATGAGAAAACCTTTGCTTCTGGCTTTTTTGCTCTGCCAGTTATCAGCCTTTTCCCAGAAACCAAAGTATGACCTGGTCCGTTGGGTGAACCCCATCATCGGGACGCACAAGATGGGCCACACGTATCCCGGAGCTACGGCACCCTTCGGAATGGTGCAGCTCTCGCCCGATACCGATACCATTCCGTACGAGGTGAACGGCGGCTACAACAAGGACGTGTACAAGTACTGCGCGGGCTACCAGTACGATGACCCTACTATTGTGGGCTTCAGCCACACGCATTTCAGCGGCACCGGCCACTCAGACCTCGGCGATTTCCTGCTCATGCCCACCACCGGCAAACTGCAGTTGAACCCCGGCACCGAGGCCAAGCCGGAAAGCGGCTATCGTTCCAAGTTTTCGCATACTAATGAGCGTGCCGAGCCCGCTTACTACTGCGTGCAACTGGATGACCACAACATCCGGGCGGAGCTCACGGCCACTAACCGCGTGGGCATGCACCAGTACACGTTTCCCAAGTCAGACGAGGCGCACATCATCCTGGACCTGATGCACGGCATCTATAACTACGAAGACAAAAACGCCTGGACCTTCCTGAGGATAGAAAACGATACGCTCATCACCGGTTACCGCCAGACGAACGGCTGGGCCCGCACGCGCACCGTGTATTTCGCCATGTCGTTTTCGAAGCCTTTCTACCAATACGGCAACAAAGACTACAGCAAAGCCCAGGTGTACCGCGGTTTCTGGCGCAAATTTGACCAGACCAAGAACTTCCCCGAGATGGCCGGTAAACAGCTCCGCGCCTACTTCGATTTCAAAACCACGGAAGGGGAGAAAATCAAGGTGAAATTCGCGCTCTCGCCGGTGAGCACCCAGGGTGCCCTGGCTAACATGCGCGCCGAGATTCCGCACTGGGACTTCGACCGGGTGAAGGACGAAAGCCAAGGCCAATGGAACCAGGAACTGGGCAAGGTGCGCGCCACCCTTCCCACTAAAGACGACTACATCAACTTCTACACCGCCCTGTACCACACGTTCCTCGGCCCCACCACCTACATGGACGTGAACGGCCAGTACCGCGGCCTGGACCAGAACAATCACCAGGCGAAGAACTTCACCAATTACACTACCTTCTCGCTCTGGGATACGTACCGCGCCCTGCACCCCTGGTTCAACGTGGTGCAGCCCAAACGCAACGCCGATATGGTGGAGTCTATGCTAGCGCACTATGACCAGAGCGTGCACAACATGCTGCCGGTTTGGTCGCACCACGCCAACGAGAACTGGTGCATGATTGGCTATCACAGCGTGTCGGTCATCTCAGATGCCATCATGAAGGGCACGTACACCGGCGATGCCAACCGCGCGCTGGATGCCTGCGTGGCCACCGCCCGCCAGGGGTATTATGACGGTATCAATTTCTACACGCAACTGGGCTACGTACCCGAGGACAAGAACAGTTCCTCGGTCTCCAAGACGCTGGAATACGCCTATGACGATTGGTGCATTGCGCAGATCGCGCAGAAGCTAGGTCGCCAGGATATTTACCAGGAGTTCAGCAAACGCGCCCAAAACTGGAAAAATGTGTATGACAAATCCATCGGGTATATGCGTCCCAAGCTGAGCAACGGCACCTTCAAAAAAGAATTTGATGTGTTGAGTACCCACAACCAGGGCTTTATTGAAGGCAACGCCTGGAACTACAGTCTCTACGTACCGCAAGCCCCCGCCGAGATGATTCAGACCATGGGCGGGAACGCCAAGTTTGTGTCCCACCTGGACTCGCTCTTCACCATGCACCTGCCAGATGAGTTTTTCAAAGACACCGAAGACATCACCCGCGAAGGCATCATAGGCAACTACGTGCACGGCAACGAGCCTGCCCACCACGTAGCCTACCTCTACAACTGGACAAACCAACCCTGGAAAACGCAAGAACGCGTGCGCATGATCCTGAAAAAGCAGTACCAGGCAGCTCCCGATGGTCTGGGCGGCAACGATGACTGCGGCCAGATGAGCGCCTGGTACCTGTTCAGTTCCCTCGGGTTTTATCCCGTGGCGCCCGGTTCAGAGCAGTACTCCCTGGGCAGCCCAGCGGTGAAGGATGCCACTATCCAACTGGAGAACGGCAAGACTTTCCAGATAGAGGCCAAAAACCAGAGCGAGAAAAACGTGTACGTGCAGAAAGTGGAGCTGAACGGCAAGACCTTAACCCAACCAGTCCTCAACCACTCAGACCTGGTGAAAGGCGGAAAGCTGACGTTTTACATGAGCAGCAAGCCTAAGAAGTAAGCAGCCTCCTTAGGGGAAGAGATTTTTGGCTTACAGACTGGCTGCGTATCCCCGGAGTGATAAATAAAAAGAACCGAAAAATTTTGTTTTGATACCGATTGGTATAAATTTGCGTCCAGTAGCGCAGAGCGTATGAGCAAGGCAGAGAGAACACGGCAATTTATCATAGAGAAAACAGCCCCTATTTTTAATACCAAAGGGTATGCGGGCACCTCTATCGCTGATCTGACCAATGCCACGGGTTTAACCAAAGGCAGCATCTATGGCAACTTCACAAACAAAGACGAGGTAGCCCTGGCAGCTTTTGATTTCAACCTGCAGCAAGTGCAAACTATTCTGCGGTCTGAAATACAGAAACAGGCTACCGCAAAAGAGAAACTACTGGCCTACGTGCAGGTTTATAGCAATTTTTTAAAGTATCCTTTTCCCGCGGGTGGTTGCCCCATCCTGAACACCGCCATTGAAGCAGATGATACGCACGAAGCGTTAAGGAAAAAGGCTGCTAAGGCTATTAACGACTGGAAGGATAGTATCATTAATGTGGTAAGCCAGGGAGTTGAGCAGCAGGAATTCAGCCCCACGGTAAACCCGGAGCAGGTTGCCCTGACCATCATCGCCATGATTGAAGGGGCCATGATGATTACCAAATTAACCGGCAAAACCAACTTCCGGAACGCCATCATGCAATCCGCTGAAAAATTGATTGAGGATCTTAAGTGATATTTTTTTGACCTTAAAAATACCGATCGGTATTATTTTTATGAAAAACGAACCACTTGCCAAAGAGCAAATCCCCTCGGCAATAGGAGAACCGCTATCAGGGTTAGACTATCTCAAAGCTATTGCAGAGGGCGAAATCCCGTATCCGCCGCTGTTGGAAACCCTGCATTTCAGAGCAGTTTCCATACAGAAAGAGGAGGCCATCTTTGAGTTTCAGCCGCAGGTTTTTCATTACAACTCCATCGGAACAGTGCATGGCGGGGTGATCTCTGCCCTCCTTGATACGGCAATGGGCGCCTCGTTGCACACCATGCTTCCTGCCCACAGCAGCTATACTACCCTGGAGCTTAAAACCAATTTCTTGAAGGCTGTCACATTGGAGAGCGGCGTGGTGCGTGCAGTGGAAAAAATCATTCACAAGGGAAAAACCACCGCCTCCATCCAGGCTCAATTGCTCAATAACAAGGGTAAGGTCTTCGCCCATGGCGTGAGCACCTGTCTTATCATTAACCTTTAACAGATCAATCATTATGAGAACTACCCAGAACACCGTTTTAATTACTGGCGGAAGCGCAGGCATCGGGTTTGAAATTGCCAAGCTGCTCAGCCAATCCGGCAACAAAGTCATCATCACGGGGCGGGATGAAACCCGCCTTCGGCTTGCCCACCAGGCGCTCCCAAATGTGGTGCCTATCCAATCTGATGTGAGTAAGGAGGCAGATGTGCAGGCACTGGTAGACCAGCTAAAGACCGAATTCCCCGAGCTGAACATGGTGATCAATAACGCGGGCCGGGCGCTGGTGTATGATATCACCGAGACTAACGGGGATGCCTACAAGAAAGCCTCCGAAGAAATGCACACCAACTACCTGTCGGTGGTGCGGTTAAACGAGCTGTTGCTGCCGCTTCTGAAAAAACAATCTGAAGCCGCCATTGTGAATGTGTCTTCCATTGTGGCTTTTGTGCCTGGGCAACTGGTGGGGTATTCGGCTAGTAAGGCGGCCTTGCACTCCTATACCCAGGCGCTGCGTATCGCACTGGAAGGTACCTCGGCCATTAAGGTGTTTGAGTTGATGCCGCCCCTGGTGAACACCGAGTTCTCGCAGGCAATTGGCGGGCACTTGGGTATCTCACCCGCCGCAGTGGCCCAGGATTTACTTCAAGCCATGGAGCAGGACCGCTTTGAAATAAGGGTGGGAGATACCGAGAAAATCTATCAACTCTACCTCTCCTCACCTGAAAGTGCCCTCCAAGCCATGAATAACAGCAGAAAGCTGTCTCAGCCTGCCGTCAACTAAGCATTCTCACCCATCCACCTAAAAAGGATATTGATGCTTTGCCTAAGGCAGGCAGAACTGCATCAGAGATCAATCACCCTTACACCAATTGAGGTAAAACATGAAGCGAGTAGTAGTTACAGGCCTGGGGGCGGTCACCCCTTTGGGAAATTCTGTGCAGGAGTTCTGGGCAAACCTGTTGGCCGGTAAAAGCGGGGCCGGACCCATCACCAGGTTTGATGCGGCTAAGTTCAAGACCCGGTTTGCCTGCGAGGTAAAAGGGTTTGAGGCCGAGGCCTTCCTGGAGAAAAAGGAAAGCAGGAAATATGATTTGTTTACCCAGTATGCCATTGCCGCCAGCGACGAGGCTATTCTGGATGCCGGGCTGGATTTCACAAAAATGCCCCGGGAGCAGCGGCACGAAGTGGGGGTGATCTGGGGATCGGGCAACGGGGGCATTGGTACGTTTGAGGAACAGCTTCAAGGGTACCACACCGGCGACGGTATGCCCCGGTTCAATCCCTTCTTCATCCCCAAGATGATTGTTGATATCGCCGCCGGTGTTATTTCCATCCGGCACCAACTGTACGGACCTAATTACTGCACGGTATCGGCCTGCGCTTCCTCCAATACGGCCATCATCAACGCATTTGACACCATCCGGATGGGCAAGGCCACGATCATGATTGCCGGAGGATCAGAGGCCGCCATCACCGCCTCCAGTGTAGGAGGCTTCAGCGCGGCACAGGCTTTGTCTAAGCGGAATGATGACCCTGCCACCGCCTCCCGTCCATTTGACCAGGACAGAGATGGATTTGTGGTGGGCGAAGGGGCCGGGGCCCTGGTATTGGAGGAATGGGAACACGCCGTCCGGAGAAACGCGCCTATTTATGCCGAACTAGTGGGGGGTGGCATGGCCGGTGATGCCTATCATTTAACCGGCACCTCACCCGACGGATTAGGGGCAGTTCTGGGGATGGAGCGGGCGTTGAAAGATGCCCAGATTAGGCCCGAGCAGATAGATTACATCAACGCCCACGCTACCTCTACCGGCATTGGCGACCTGAGTGAGTTGCAGGGCATCAAGACCGTCTTTGGGGATCGACGGGTAGCCATCAGCGCCACAAAGTCTATGACGGGCCATTTGCTGGGGGCGGCAGGTGCCATTGAAAGCATCATCTGTGTGCTCTCGGTGAAACATGATGTAATCCCGCCTACCATCAACACGCAGCAGGTAGATGAACAGGTTCCGGCTGGTTTAAACCTGGTTTTGGGGGAGGCAGTGTCGCAGAAAGTTGCGTACGCCCTCAACAATACCTTTGGCTTTGGGGGCCATACGGCCAGCTCTATTTTCAAGAAATACGCGGAGTAAGGCAGGCTTGATTGACTCCGTTTGTTTAGGACCTATTTTCTCAGAAATTGGCTCGAAACAAATGGTTGTGCTCTATCCATGGTTTACTGTACCCGGTTTTGTATCTTCCTAGAAACAAACCTAACCTATGGACCAGCGCATCATCAACCTTTTTGACGAGTACACCCACGCTCCGCTTACCCGCAAAGAGTTTCTCACCAGACTGGCCAAGCTGACGGGCAGCCTTACGTTGGCCATGTCGCTGTTGCCCATGCTGGAGAACAACTATGCCTAGGCCGCTACCGTGGATGACAAAGACCTCCTCCCTGAAGAAATCACCTATCCCGGGGCCGAGGGAGTGACCATGAGGGGTTTCCAGGTGCAGCCGAAAGGCAAGAAGAAGCTGGGCACGGTGATGGTGATCCATGAGAACCGGGGCCTGAATCCGCACATCAGGGATGTAACCATGCGGGTGGCGCAGGCTGGGTACCTGGCCCTGGCCCCGGACGCGTTATCGCCGCACGGAGGTACCCCCGCCAACGAGGACGAGGCCCGTGCTCTGTTCTCCAAACTGGATACCCAGCAAAACCTCACCAATTTCCTGAAAGGGCTGGAGTACCTGCAGAAACATAAAAATGGCAATGGAAAAACCGGGGCTGTGGGCTTCTGCTGGGGCGGCGCTCTAGTGGGGCAGTTGGCCGTGCACTCTCCGGAACTGGATGCTGCGGTAGCCTACTACGGCCGTCAGCCGGAGGCCGTGGATGTACCTAAGATCAAAGCGGAGATGTTGCTGCACTACGGCGGACTGGACGAACGGGTGAATGCGGGAATCCCGGCGTTTGAGCAGGCCCTGAAAGCCGCCAACGTGAAGTATCAACTGTACGTGTACGAGGGTGCTAACCACGCCTTCAACAACAACACCTCGCCGGCCCGCTACAACGAGGCGGCCGCTAAACTCGCCTGGGACCGTACGCTGGAGCTGTTCAATCGAAGGCTAAAATAGATCTATAGAATTCCTTCCAACAAAGAAAAGGGCGAAGCAGTAATCATCTGCTTCGCCCTTTTCTTTGTTGGGTTTTAAGTCTGTAAAACTCTAAAGTAGAGTAAACCAGAAGGGTTCGTTTAGCAAATAAACCAGAGTAATTCAATCAGCTTTTCTTCCCTAAATCATAGTTGAACCCGATGGAGAGGGAATGAAGCGCCTTTTCTCCCCAGCCTTGTCCCCAATAATGGTCAAAAGTACGGCTGGTTAGGTTTCTTCTGAAAAGAAGGAAATCTGCTTTGCCGCTGAAACGTCTCCATATTCTGTAATTGAACCCAAATCCGGCCATGGCAAACACATCCATACCTTCATCCTGCACATCAAACTCAGTGGAAGTTTCATTGTTTACCGTCCGTTTTCTGTAATACCTGGTGGTACCGTAGGCAGGCATGACCGAGGCTGTCACGTAAATGGGTAAGCTCTTGTTGGCATTGATTAGGATGAGTTTGCTTGTTAGCAGCAAGGCAATTACATGGGTGCGGGATTTGTCTTCATCTTCTGCCATCTCCCCACTTATAAGCTTGCTTGGTGGAAATTTATAATGATATCCACTTCCTCCATAAGCAATGCCGCCCTCCATAATTACCCTTTTGTTCACCCTGTATCCTAAATGGACGCTTTTGGGAACAAAACTGGCATGCTGTAACAACGAGGGATTTTTTGGATGGTCATAAAAGAGATAGTACATGGTGAGGGGGAGCCCTACACCTATGTAGAATTTGTAATTCTTTGTTTTGGCAGAGTCAACTTCCTGGGCAGATAAGTTTAGTCCAGAAAGGAATAGCCATACTACTCCCATGTACTTGGTGTACTTCTTCATAGTTTTTCCTTGTATTATTTAATATTGGATAGATTATGAAGTAAGTACGCCAGTTATAGTATTTTATTGTTTGAAATAAACCTTAAAAGTTGAGCCTTGGCCTTCTTCGCTTTCCACGGTGATGTGGTCGCCGGAATTGTCTAGGATCTTTTTGACCAGGTACAAGCCTACGCCGGTACCCTCCACGTGGTCATGCACCCGCTTAAACATCCCAAAGATCTTGGTGAACTGACTAGGCGGAATACCCAATCCGTTGTCTGACACCGACAGCACGTGCTCGCCGGTTTCTGAGAAATAGGTCCTGATGGTAACCTGCGGTGTTTTCTTAGGGTCTGCGTATTTAATGGCGTTAGAAACCAGGTTGTGCAGAATGCTGCGCAGGTTCTTGCGCGAGTAATGCAAATGGTCAAAGGCCAGGTCATCGGCGGTGATCTGAGCGTTGGTGGATTTAATCAGTTGGCGGAGGTTCTCTTTCACCTCGGCAACCAAGCCCTGGATCTGAACGCTCTCTGATTGCTGCTTACCCAGTTGCAGCCTGGTGACATCGGCCAGGTCAGAAATCACTTTTTTGAGGGTACCAATGGAACCCTGCATGAGCGAAATAATCTGGCTGTGGTTCTCCACCTCAGAACCCAAATCTTCCTGCAGCGCGGTCAACAGGCCTTCCAGATTGGCGATAGGGGACTTCAGGTCATGGGAGGCGGAATACACAAAGTTGTCCAGGTCATTGTTGATTCTCACCAGGTCCTTGTTTTTCTGCATCAGCTCTTCATTGCGGCGGCGCTCGGTCAGGTCACGGGTGATTTTGGCGTAACCCAGCAATCGTTTCTCTGAGTTGAAAATAGGCGTGAGCACCACGTTGGCCCAGAAAGCAGTACCATCTTTCCTGATGCGCCAGCCTTCGTCCTCAAACCGGCCGTTCTGCAGGGCCTGGGTTAACTCAAATTTAGGAAAGCCGTTTTCAATGGCCTCGCGGGTGTAGAACGTGGAGAAATGCTTGCCAATGATCTCGTCTGGTTTGTAGCCTTTGATGCGCTCAGCCCCCGTATTCCAGCTCATGATGATTCCTTCGGTGTTGAGCATGAGAATGGCGTAGTCCTGCACGCTGTCTATTAACAGGCGGGTTTTTTCCTCAGACTCCAGCAAATCGGCGTGCGTCTGGAAAAGTTGCTGTTCCAATTGTTTCTTCTCGGTGAGGTCGCGGGTGATTTTTGAGAAGCCCAGAAGCTCTTTCTTGCTGTTGTAAATGGCCGTGATGATCACGTTGGCCCAGAACGCCGAGCCATCTTTGCGGTAGCGCCAGCCTTCATCCTCAAAGCGGCCGTGCTCGCGTGCCATCTTCAGCTCATACGCCGGAAAACCCTCCTCTAAAGCTTGCCGCGAGTAGAACTTCCCGAAATACTTCCCGATGATCTCCTGCGCATTGTAGCCCTTGATTTTCTGCGCGCCCTGGTTCCAGGTGGCCACGTGCCCGGCGGGGTTCAGCATGAAAATAGCGTAGTCTGCTACACCTTCCACCAGCAGGCGGTATCTTTCCTCACTGTTTTTAAGTTCTTCGTAGACCCTGAACAAATCATCCTCGGCTTTTTTCCTTTCGGTTAAATCACGGGTGATTTTGGAAAAACCCAGAAGTTCCTTGTCCTGGTTGTAGATAGGCGAGATGATGACGTTGGCCCAAAAGGCAAGCCCGTCTTTACGGAAGCGCCAGCCCTCGTCCTCAAACTTACCCATGCGCAAAGCCTCCTTCAACTCATTCGCCGGGTATTCCCGGTCTTTTGCCTCCTGGGAATAAAATATGGAAAAATGCTGCCCAATAATCTCTTCGGGTTCATATTGTTTCAAGGCCTTCGCTCCGGTATTCCAGGTGGTCACGTGCCCGGTGGGGTCAAGGAGGAAAATTGCATAATCTGTGATGCTCTCCACCAATAATCGGTAGATGTCATCATTTGTGTTTTGCGGGAAGACAGGGGAGGCAAGCTCTGTTTCTGGGTTCATAAAAGTTGTTGGGGGCCTAAAATTTGGGTTTCGTGATCTATCCGCGGTTTGTGGTAGGTGTAAAACTAAACATTAGAAATTTTAAAACCTTATCATTTCTCAGTTGTTGTAGTTTAGGAGAAAACCTAGATTCTTTCTCATTCCTTTGTAGGTATAATCTTATTGTTACGCAGCTTTCCCTTAGAAGTTCGTACCCATGCCCGTACTTAGGATTTTTCAGTTTTTTTCTGGGCATGAAGTCTGGCCTATAAACGGGCTAATTTAAGGTAGCCTCGGCTGATAACGTGAGCCCCCTGGGCGTTGGTTACCTGATTTGTTTTAGGGCTGTTTTTAGGAAAACAGGCCGAATTGGGTGTGCCTGGGAAAAGCAGCGGGCAATTAGCCCCAGGTGAGGCGCCGCGGCCTTGGCGGATACATGGAGAAACTGTATTTTACAGCCGTTAACAACGAAACCAACCATGTCTTATACACCTTCGGACCAGCGCTACCAGGCGATGGAGTACCGCCGCTGCGGCAAGAGCGGCCTTAAATTGCCCGCGCTTTCTCTGGGCCTCTGGCACAACTTCGGGCACGTGGATGTGCTGCAGAACTCCCGCCAGATACTGCATGATGCCTTTGACGCCGGCGTCACCCACTTTGACCTGGCCAACAATTACGGCCCGCCTCCCGGCTCCGCCGAGGAGAACTTCGGGAAGATCCTGCACGAGGATTTCCGGGGCTACCGCGATGAACTCATCATCTCTTCCAAGGCCGGCTATAAGATGTGGGAGGGGCCGTACGGCGAGTGGGGTTCCCGCAAATACCTCATCTCCAGCCTGGACCAGAGCCTGAAACGCATGAAGTTGGACTACGTGGACATCTTCTACAGCCACCGCCCGGACCCCAACACTCCGCTGGAGGAGACCATGGGCGCGCTGGATTCCATTGTACGACAAGGCAAGGCGCTGTACGTGGGCATCTCTAACTACGAAACCCCGGAGGCCACCCGCGCCATCCAGATTCTGAAGGAATTGGGCACACCCTGCCTCATCCATCAGCCTAAGTACTCCATGTTTGTGCGCTGGGTAGAAGAAAGCCTGCTGGACCTGCTGGAGCAGGAGGGAGTGGGCTGTATCCCGTTCTCGCCGCTGGCCCAGGGCTTGCTCACAAACAAATACCTCAAAGGCATTCCCGAGAACTCCCGCGCCGCCAAACCGCACGGTTTCCTGCAGAAGGGCGACATCACAGAGGCACGTCTGAACCAGATTAGGCAGTTGAATGAACTGGCGGAGGGCCGCGGTCAGTCGCTGGCGCAGATGGCGTTGGCCTGGCTTCTGAAAGACCCGCGGGTAACTTCGGTTCTGATTGGCGCCAGCACCCCGGCCCAGCTCGCCGATTCGCTCAAGTGCATGCAAAATACCCAGTTCTCGCAAGATGAGCTGTCCCGGATTGAAACCATCCTTCAATAAGTTTTTCCAGGTTTTAGGCTCGTTTTCTCAAAAGCAGGCGTAAAGCAACTAGACCTGTGAGGTTTCAGAATCCTCACAGGTCTTTATATGACCGGGCAAAACAGAAATCCCGGACACTTAAGATTGTACATCTCTTTACAAGAAATCTACCTTATGAAGCACACCCTTCCAAAGAGCAAATTCCTTTTCCTACTGGTGGCCCTTGTGAGCCTGGCCTTACCATATAGAGCTGCTGCCGCCCCTAAACAGGAATTCTACCAACTCAAGATCTACCACCTCAAAGACCAGCAGCAGGAAGACCGCCTGGATAAATTCCTGAAAGACGCCTATCTGCCTGCCCTGCACCGGGCTGGCGTAGCCAAAGTGGGGGTGTTCAAACCCGCCGCAGACCAAGCCAATCCCTCGGCGGCGTCCGCCGAGAAACTGGTGTATGTCTTCATTCCGTTCAAGGCTGCGGACCAGGTGTTTAAAGTGGAGGAGAAACTGAAGAAGGATAAAACCTACGCCACCGCGGGGCAGGAGTACCTGGAGGCGGCGTTCAACAACCCGGTGTACCAGCGCATAGAAGTGGTTTTGATGCAGGCCTTCACCGGAATGCCCCTTTTCTCGGCGCCCAAGCTGAACGGCACGCCCGCGAACCGCATCTATGAACTGCGCAGCTACGAAGCCGCCACCGAGAAACTGCACGAGAACAAAGTGGCTATGTTCAACAACGGCGAGATGGAGATTTTCAGCCGTCTGGGCTTCAACCCGGTGTTCTACGCGCAAGTGAAGGCCGGCAGCAAAATGCCCAACCTCATGTACATGACCTCGTTTGACAACATCGCCTCACGTGAGGAAAAGTGGAAAGCCTTTGGGGCCGACCCTGCCTGGAAAAAGATGGTCTCCGCGCCAGAGTACGCGAACAACTTCCTCCGCGCCGATATCTACCTTCTGCACCCTACTGCATACTCAGAAATCTAAGTTTTCCCTGCGTTTTCTGTCTTTTCGTTTCAGAGGCATTTTCAGGAAAACAGGCCCAAAACAGAGAGGCCTTCTCCAACATCTGGGGAAGGCCTCTCTGTTTTTTAGGGTGATTTCTGTAAAACAGCCCTTAAAAGAAGAAGTGCTTACTGCCTATTCAATGGCTTTGATAAACCGCTGCACAGCCCGGTAAGTGGGGCCTTTCCTGGCCATGAGGTACTGGAAAAGGAAGATGCCCGTGCAGGAGCAGAGAATCCCGAAGAGCACATCCAGGATGTAGTGGTGTGAGGTGTAGACCGCCGCAAACCAAATGCCCACCATGATGGTCGCGAAGATGAAGTTGACGCTTTTCAGCCGGGTTTTGATACCGTAGAACACCACGATCAAAGGGTACGCGGAGTGCAGCGATGGCATGGCTGCAAATACGTTGGAGCCTTTGGCGTACATGCCCCGGAACAGGTCTATCCCGAAGTAGGCATCAAAGCGGGCCAGGCCGGCCATGTTGCCCGGGGTTTTGGGGATGAACTCAAACCCATGCAGCTGCACGTACCAAGGCGGCGCGGCCGGGTAAAGGTAGTAGGCCACAAAGCCCAGCAGGTTCACCAGCAGAAAGGTGAGCGAGAAATAGGTGAACTGCGTCCGGTCTCTGAAGAATAGAAACGCCGCAAAACCCATAGGCACCGGTACCCAGCACAGGTAAAACACGCCAGATAGCACATCCAGCACGGTGTGGTGGTGCTGGGCCCAATACTCATTCGGCGTGAGCCGCACGCTGCCGGAGACCATCCCGAAGAGGGCTTTCTCGGCTTCGTACAGGTCCTGGATATGCACCTGGTTGAACCAGTAGTTGGGGAAGGCCTTCATGTAATCATACAAGACCCAGAAGACCATAAAAATGGTGAAGCCCACCGCAAACTTGCGGGTAATGGGTGAGAGGTAGTATAAAGAAGTAAACAGGGCCACCAACAGCAACTGGTCAGTCTTGAACCCGATGAGTACATAAGAGAGCAGCAGGTAGGCCAGGGAGATGGCCGTGATCCAGAGGGTTGCTTTAAGGGGTACGCTGGTGTCTTTTCTGTTTTCTACCGTGGAAGTAGTACGCATGTTATTTTTTGATAAAATCAGAGCCAAATACCTTGTCCCACAGGGCCGAGCTTACGCCGTAACCGCGGGTGGCATCTGAGTAATGGTGCAGCATGTGGTGCTTCTTCAGCTTTTTCCAGAACTCACTTTTGAAATTGAAATGGTGCAGCGCGTAGTGCGAAATGTCATACACCAGGTAGCCGGTCAAGAAGGCGGCGAAGAAAGCGTGGAGCGGACCGCCGCTCAGAAACAACCGGAAGAAAAGGTACAGAATGGTGGCCATGGGAATACTGGCCGAAGGTGGCATCACCAGGCGTTTGGCATCATTGGGGTAGTCATGGTGCACGCCATGGAAGATGAAGTGCAGCCGCAACGCCCAGGGCGCCTTGGGCACGAAGTGAAACACGAACCGGTGCAACAGGTACTCAGACAAGGTCCAGACCACCAGCCCCACCGCGTAATAACCTATAAAGGAGAGGAGGGGAAGGTTTTGCCGGAACAGGGCATCATAGATGAGGAAGCAGATCACCGGCACGTAGATGTACAGCGGCACCGTGAAATGCACCTTGGAGAGGGCTTCCATCCAGTCGGCCTTGAACATGCGGGTAGATTCAGTGGAGTTGGAGACATAGTTCTTTTTCATAAAACCGAAAAATTATGGTTTGAACCGTTCTACAATTTCTTTTCCGGTGGCGGTTTCCCGCCCTTTAAACTCAGCATAGACTACATTCGGCACCCAGAAGGAACCACCCTCAATCCGCACAAACACCCGGTCCAGGACCGCCTGTTTCTTGTTGACGGGGGCGTACACATGGAACCTGCCATCAGGGCCCTTCTGTAAGGTAAACGCGCGCTTGCCATAAGCGACAAAATTGAGTTCGTATTTGTCGGCGCTTATTTTACGTACGTTCAGGCCGTAGGCAAACTTGCGCTGAATGAAGTTGAGGTCCTGTCTGTTCCCGCCATCGGCGTACCTGATCCAGTAGATTTTCACCGGCTCAGCCTCCACTAAACCTCCTTTACTATCCAGGTTCAGCTCGTACACAATGGTGTTGGTGTTGGGGTCGCGCTGCACGTAGAACAGCATGTTGGCGATGCCTTTGGGCGTAGGCAGCTCCTGACCCTTGTTGGTTTTAAGCGTTTCCTGCGAAAACGCCGGTAAAACGCTGGTGCCCACCAAGACCATCAAAGCCAAAAAGTAAAAGAGGAGTCTTTCCATTTCCTATCAACACCTATTTCCCAGACAAGTTCTCTTTCTCTATCAGTGCCTTTTTCGCGTCCAGTAATCTGTTGAAAGCCGTGATGTTGGTCATGACCGCCAGCACCGCTAGCGGAAACGTAAACACTGACATGGTCTCAAACACCTGCACTTGGGTACCCGGGAACATGACCCGGTAGTTCCCGCCTATCCAGGTGGCCAGTACCCCACACAGGATACTGGAGAGCCCGATCAGTACCACCCGCTCCGGCCTTTGCATGAGACCGCCCTTGCATTCCACTCCCAGCCCCTCGGCCCGGGCCCGGGTGTAACTCACCATCATAGAGCCTATCATGGCCACGAAAGCCAGGAGCGAACTCAGGAAATAATGGTGCGCCACCAAATAGTAGCAGATGCCCAGGAACATGATCAGCTCTGAGTACCGGTCTACCACCGAGTCAAACAGGGCACCGTACGGAGAGCTCATCTTCCCGATGCGGGCTACCTGGCCGTCCAGCATGTCAAACAACCCGGCGAACAGAATGAGGAAACCGGCCCAGCCCACGTAGCTCAGGTCGCCACGGTTGCCTTTCTCGCCGCCCAGGATAAAGATCACCGCCACGCCAATGTTCAGCATAAAACCGGTGATGGTAACGGTGTTGGGGGTGAACCCCAGGGAGATGATAAACTTTACAAACGGATTTATAATCTTGTAGATGCCCTGTTGCAGGGCGTCTCTGGTGGTGCTTTTAGGCAGGGTACTCTCCATGCTTTCTCCTTGATTCTTAGAAATCGAACTTAAAACGGCCTCTGATGCCTATCTCAGAAACATCTGGGTGGTTAAGGTAAGACAAACGTTTCACCACGTCTACCCTGAAGAACTTAAACAGATTGCCCACGCCCACGCTGGCCTCCACGTAAGGTTTTTTGTCCAGCGTGTAGGTGATGGGCAGCCCGGTGGCATAGGCCGGGAAGGCCAGCAGGTCTTTGTTGTTGGCCGGGTTGTTTTCTTCCCGCACCTTGCCATACAGCACTTTCACAGTGGCAAACTCACGTAGCTTGGTCTTTCTTACCAAAGGCAGTTTGTTGAAGATGAAGCCATTGAAACAATGGTCAATGTTGATGCTGGCGTACTGGTCACTCACAAACTCCAGGAAGTTCATGAGGTTGTAAGATTGGATCTGGTACGAGTACGTCTGGTTAGCCCGGTGAATGGCCAGCAACGGAAACGGCACCTGCCCGAAGATGTAGCCGCCCTCGGTGATCACGTCTGAGTACCCAAACTGCGAAAGGTAGAAGCGTTTGGTGATGTTCAGGGTGAGGCTCTGGTAATCATAGTCACCGTTGAAGAGGCCTTTTACCCCGGCGGCCGCCCGCAAGGTGAAAATAGGGTAGCGGTTCACGATAGGGTAGCGGTAGAGTTTGCCCTGGGCGAAGTTCTCATTGGGTGCCCAGCGCAGCTCCAGCCTCACCTCAGAGGTGGTGATGTTGTCTACTATCTCTTTCTCCGTGCCGGGGTTGCCTTCGGTAGGAGGGGCGTAATTGGCCTTGTAGTACTCTAAGCTGCCAGCCGGGGTCTGCTCCCAGTTCTTGAACCCCACCCTGACAGACATGTGGTTTCTGAACTCGTGCAGGTAGTCCACGTTGTAGGTCTCATTGTAGAGCCATTTGTCATTGGTACCGCGCTTGAAAGAAAGCAGGAAATTGTCTTCCTGCACAAACTGCAGGTCTTGCCCCGGGATTTTGGTGTCTTTTTGGTAATTCACCCGTAAAGCGCGCACCGGAAACTCAAAGATGGAGCGGTCTGTGAGTGAGTAGGTGCCACCCAGAAAATACTTCCATTGCTTGTCTTTGAACCCGTAGGCGGCGTAGGTCTCAAACATCATCTTCTTGCTGAAGGTGGTGGTGGTTCTACCCCCGGCCCGCAGCCTGAAGCCCTCTACCGGGTTGAAGCTGTAGAACGTGTTCACCGGCCCGATCTCAAAGTTTGGACCCGCCTGCTTGTAGCCCGCAATGAACATGGTGGCAATATCCAGGGTCCGTTTGAAGGACCGGGTGTTCCTGAGTGAGTCAATGCTCTGGTAGGTGTTGGCCTCTGAGAGAGAAAGGGCGTCATGGCGGTTGGCGACCCAGAACTCATCATCGTGGCGCTCGGCAGACTCGGTTTTGGTCAGGGATTCGCCTTCGTAGAAGCTTTCTGGTCTGGGCTGGTTTACCCTAAAGTCGCGGAAAGAAACAGTTCGCTCGCCGTAAACGCCGCCTTTGCTGTTCTGCGTGGCCGCAAACTGAGACCGGAATACGCTTTTGCTCAAATTGTAGCGTCCGTTGGCCAGGCGGTTGAAATCAAGGTTGATGTGCAGGTCGCGCACCCAGTTGATGTTCACTTTCTTGCCCACCTCCATGTCTACCTTCTGCACGGCGTAGTTGCCGTCCATGGTCACGTACAGCTTGCCGGTGAACAGGAAATCTGTCTCGTTCTTGGGGCTGAAGGAAAGCTCAGTGAGTTTCTGACCGTCTACCACCACGGTATCGGTGATGTAGAAACGGTAGAACGTAGGCGCCAGGTCAGCGATAGGGCTCAGGAACTGGTTTGTGAGGATATTGATGTTGTTCTTGTAGATGTCAATGTCCTGGTACATGTGCTTCACGTAGGCATTGACCACCACAAACTCCCCGAAATCCACCTTCTTCTCGGCCTGGACAATAGTCTTTCTCTTTTCGGGGTCTTTTCGGTAAAACTGCTGCGAAATAGACTCCTGCAGGTACAACGGAAGAACGGCGGTGCCCTCCAGTTTGGAGGTGTCTATGTTCTTCATGATGAAGTCGTACTTCTTGAAGAGGATGTTGCTTTTAAGTTTCTCCGGCGAGTTGCTCAGGGCCAGCTGCAGCTTATCATACTGCTGGTACTGCACGTAGTCATAGCTCTCCAGGCGGTTCTTGTCTTTGTTGTCCACCACCAACCTGATGAGGTCCACCGCCGGGTTGTTTTTGTTGCTGTAGTTGCGGCTGCGGCCTTTGATAACTACTTCTTTCAGCCTTTTTGACTCACTTTCCAGTTTCACGTTCAAAACCTTGCTCTCACCCGGGGCAATTTCCACGGTCTTGGTTTTGTAGCCCAGGTAGGTGAACTGGATTCTGGTGACTACCTGGTTTGTTCTGAGGGAAAAGTTTCCCTCCACATCGGAGCTGGTGCCCTGCGTGGTGCCGGGCAGAAATATAGACACACCTATCAAGGGCTCGTTGGTAACGGCGTCTTTGATGGTTCCTTTGATAACTGTAGGGGCACTCTGGGCTTGAACAGCGTTGAAATTTACTCCAATAGCTAGAAAGGCTAAGCAGTAAACCAGTATATGTAAAGTGCTGACATATACATTCTTATTTGAATACATATCTCTTTTGTTGAATATAATTGTAAGAAAAACCTACCAGCAGCGAGACGAAGACCTTGGAAAAGATGTAGTTCAGGCCCAGGTAATGGGTGAAGGCAAATACCCCTGAGGCATTGAGAATCAGGCTTCCGTTCCAAACAATAAAGTATTTGGTGGCTTGGGTAGGTAAGTTTTTGTGGGTGGCATGAAATACCCAGGTTCTACTGATGGTGAAATGCGTGATTCCGCCAGCCATAGTACCCAGAACGGTAGCGCCTACATACCAGAGTCCTAAGAGTTCAACGGCGATGATGGTCACCAGAAAATCGGTGCCCGAGGCAATAAGGGAAGCCGCTTGGGACTTCAGAAAGGTGAGCATTTAGAAAAGGTCGAAGTACAAGCAAATTTGCAAGATCACGTTAGCGTATATTCCGGAAACCACATCGTCCAGCATCACTCCCCATCCTCCGGCTAACTTCTCTGTTCTTCTTATATAGAAGGGTTTCACAATGTCAAAAAAACGGAACAAGACCAGGGCCGCCAACACATAGGGTACCGTCACCGGTAAAAACAGCAGGCTGATGCACATGCCCGCCACCTCGTCTATGACTACTTTTTTGTCGTCTTTGCCCCAATAGGGTTCCACTTCATTGGCAGACCAGACGCCCAACGCCGTGATCAGGAACGTGACGATGGCTTGCCAGAGAACAAGCCCATCTCCACCGCTTGACCAGAGATACCAGCAAAGGCAGGTGGCCACTGCGGCCACGGTACCTCCGCCTTTACCTACGTACCCTATGCCCAGGCTGGTGGAAATGAGTTTGTGCAGTTGAATCATACAGTTATTACAGCGCTTCTACCAGGTCCTGGTAATAGTCCAGACCCAGGTGGGTGATCAAATCCTCGCCCATCATGTGGCGAAGAGTATTCTGCAGTTTCATCAACTGCTTGAAAATGTCATGCTCCGGAGCAAGTCCCTCGGCGGTCTGCGGGGATTTGTAGTAGAAGCTCAGCCATTCCTGGATGCCAGACATACCGGCTCTTTGCGCCAGATCCGTGAACAGGGCCAGGTCAAGTACCAAAGGCGCTGCCAAAATAGAGTCACGGCACAGGAAGTTGATCTTGATCTGCATCTGGTAACCCAACCATCCGAAGATATCGATGTTATCCCAGCTCTCTTTGTTGTCACCGTGCGGCGGGTAGTAGTTGATGCGCACCTTGTGGTACATGTCTCCGTACAGCTCAGGGTTAGACTCGGGGCGGAATATCTCGTCCAGCACGCTCAGCTTGGAGACCTCTTTGGTCTTGAAGTTCTCAGGAGCGTCCAGCACGTAACCATCGCGGTTACCCAGGATGTTAGAGGAGAACCAGCCTTTCACGCCCAAAGCACGAGCGTGCAGACCAGGCGCCAGGATGGTTTTCATCAGTGTTTGACCAGTCTTGAAGTCCTTACCAGAGATAGCGATGCCGTTCTCCTTGGCCAGCTCTACAATGGCGGGAATGTCCACTGTCAGGTTAGGGGCGCCGTTCGCGAAAGGTACGCCCATTTTGATGGCGGCATACGCGTAGATCATGCTCGGCGCGATAGCCGGGTCGTTGTTGCGCAAACCTTCCTCAAAAGCAGCCACGGATTGGTGTACCTCAGACTCCTCGATGTAGATCTCAGTAGATCCGCACCATACCATCACCAGCCGGTCACAGTTGTTTGTTTCTTTGAAGTTGCGGATATCTTCCATCAGCATCTCGGCCAGCTCCATCTTGTCGGCGCCCTCTTTCACGTGGGTACCGTCCAGGTTACGGGCATAAGCCTTGTCGAACACCGCTTTCATAGGTTTCAGGGCTTCCAGCTCTGGTTTGATGGCGTGCAGCAGCATCGGCTCCAGCACTTTGGCGGTTACTGCCGCTTCAAACACGTTATCGGCGTACACGTCCCATCCCCCGAACACGATGTTCTCCAGGTCAGTTAATGGTACAAATTCTTTGATAAGGGGGAAACGGTCATCGGTGCGTTTACCCAACCGGATGCGGCCCATCTGGGTGAGGGAACCCACTGGCTGCGAAAATCCTTTCTTGATTGATTCAACTCCGGCAATGAGGGTAGTTGCTACAGCTCCTAACCCTGGCATCAAAATACCTAACCGGCCATCGGCGTTCTTAACTTGGTAATCCATAGTTCTTATTAAGGTAATCAATTGTTTATAACCACTTATTCTCCTTATACCACCTGATGGTATGCGAAAGCCCTTTTTCAAGGTCATACTCAGGGGTATAGTGTAAGTCTCTTTGAAGGCGCTTGATGCTGCAGTTCCAGTTCTCAGCCACCAGTTCGCCTAGCTTTTCCCGGTTCAAGGCCGGGGTTTTTTGGCCGGCCATCTTCTCAGACAGCGTAGCCATGATTTTTACCAGCCCCAAGGGAAGATGGAACCTGAAGGCTTTCTTCCGGAGGGCTTTTTTGGTGAGGTCTGCCAGCGCGTACCGGTCATAGCTTTTCCCATCTGACACATTGAAGGTGGCGTGGGTCACTTCTGAGGTCAAAGCCTGCAGCACCACTCTGGCCAGATCCTTTACATACACAAAGCTCAATTTTTGGCTTATTTTCCCTATATAAGGGTCTAACCCCTTGCTGATGGTAGAGAACAGGATGAAAATGTCTTTCTCTCGGGGCCCGTACACGGCGGTAGGCCGCAAGACCACCAAGGGCAGGTTCTCTATCTGAGCCAGGTACTTCTCGGCGAGCAGCTTGCTGCGGCCGTAGTTCGTGACCGGTTGGGCGTTGCTTTCCTCGGTGATGGGTTGGGCCTGTTTGTAGGAAACCGGCCCCAAAGCCGCCAGGCTGCTGAGGAAGACAAACTTCTTCAGCGGGATAGCGGCTTGCGCCGCGGCCAATGCCAGGTTGCGTGTGTACTCGGCGTTCACCGTGTTGTACTCCTTGGCATCCTTTGCCTTGGTGATGCCCGCCGCGTGGATGATGTAGGTGTACTGCTTTTCCTCCAGTTCTTTCTGCAAACCAGTCACGCTGGTGAAATCAAGTTGGGTGTACTGAATGGGGAATGAGCACAGGTGGTCAATCTCGCTGGAGGGACGCACGGCCGCATAGACGTCTAGTCCTGCGTTCACCGCTGCCTCCACCAGATGATAGCCCACAAAGCCACTGGCGCCCGTGATCAGTACTCGTTCCTTCATATCGCCTTTTGGTAGATGCGGTATTTCTTGTAGGGTTTGGCGTCCATGTTCAGGAGACCCTGGTTCATGAGGGTATTGTTCTCCAGAATCCAGGAGGCCTCGGCCACTTTCATTTTCTTCTTCTTGAACTCCTCCATGGCATGGCCGTAGAAGCAGGCCTCAATGCCCAGTTTGCGGTAACCTTCCAGCACACCCAGGGCGATGATGCGCAGGCCGTTTATCTTCTTCTTTTGGAAAAGTAGCTTGAAAATGCCCGTGGGCAGCAGGCGGCCTCTCTTCACGTTGATCAATATCTGGTTGATGTCCGGCACTGAGAGCGAGAAACCCACAATCTCGCCGTCATGCTCGGCCACCATGCAGAAGTCAGGGTCCAGGATCATTTTCATGTCTTTGGCCATGTGGTCAAATTCCTGCGGGGTCATCGGCACGAACCCCAGGTTCTGGTCCCAGGCTTTGTTGTACACTTCCCGTATCCTGGAGACCTCTTCCTTGAAGTTCTTCAGGTTGATTTTCCTGATCTTGATTCCTTTCCGTTGCAGCCGTTCCTCCAGCACCTTCGTCATCCTGAAAGGGCGCTCGTTGTAGCCTTGGGTGAATTGGTAGGCGATGAGGTCTACTTTCTTATTCAGGCCCGCGTTTTCCAGCAACCTCAGGTAATAGGGCTTGTTGTAGGTCATCATGACCACCGGCGGAGAGTCAAAGCCTTCCACCAGCATGCCACAGGTCTCGTTCGTGGACGGGTTCACCGGGCCTATCATGGTCTGGGCACCCTGGGCTTTAAGCCACCTGGCCGCCTCTGAGAACAACAGGTTGGCTACCTCCTGGTTGTCTATGCAGTCAAAGAACCCGAAAAAGCCGTCATTCTCCTGGTTCGTCTGGTTATGGTTTCGGTTAAGCACGGCGGCAATGCGACCCACGATCTTGCTTCCGTCATAGGCCAGGAAAGGCTGCACGGCGGAGTGGTCATGGAAAGGGTGCTTACCGGGGGTAAGCAAGTCCCACTGGCCCAGGAACAGCTCCGGCACGTAATTAGGATCGCCTTTGAAAAGCTCGTGCGGAAAGTCTATAAAGGCTTTGAGCAGACTCTTTGAGTTAACGGGCAGTACTTGCCACATACACTTCTTGCTTTAAGTTGATCTCAAGTTCCTTGAAGGCCTCGGTTAGTTTGCTTACGGCTTCCTCAATCTGGGCAAAGGTATGTGTCGCCATCACACTCAAGCGGATGAGGGTGGAGTCTGCTGGCACGGCCGGGGCCACCACCGGGTTCACGAAGATCCCTTTGTCCTGCAGGGCTTTGGTCACCATAAACGTCTTGTAGTTGTCCCGCACATAGATGGGGATGATGGGTGACTCGGTAGGACCCAGTTCAAAGCCTTCTTCCTGCAGCAGTTTGGTCATGTAGCGGGTGTTGGCCCAGAGGCGTTCCATCCACTCAGGCTCGGTCTCGATGATGTCCAGGGCCGCAATGGTGCTGGCCACGGAGGCCGGCGACATACTGGCGCTGAAGATAAGCGAGCGGGCGTGGTGTTTCAGGTACAGAATGGTTTCATGGTCGGCAGCGATGAATCCGCCCAGCGAGGCCAGGGATTTACTGAACGTGCCCATGATGAGATCCACCTGGTCAGTGAGTCCGAAGTGGGAGGCCGTGCCGGCGCCTTTTTCGCCAATCACCCCCAGGCTGTGGGCGTCATCCACCATAATGCTGCCGCCGTAGCGCTGGGCAATGGACACCAACTCCGGAAGCTTCACAATGTCACCTTCCATGCTGAAGATGCCGTCCACCACAATCAGTTTAATGGCATCGGCGGGCAGGCGGCTGATTTTCTTCTCCAGGTCCTCCATGTCATTGTGTTTGTACTTGAGCACTTTGGAGAAGGAGAGGCGGCTGCCGTCTATAATAGAAGCATGGTTGAACTCGTCCAGGAGGATATAGTCATTGCGGCCGGTTAAGCTGGAAACCACCCCCAGGTTTACCTGGAAACCGGTGCTGAACACCAGGGCGGCCTCTTTGCCCACGAAGGAAGCCAGCCTGCGCTCCAGTTCCAGGTGGATGTCCAGGGTGCCGTTCAAAAACCGGGAGCCTGCGCAGCCGGTGCCATAGTCATCAATGGCTTTCTTGGCGGCTTCTTTTATTTTAGGGTGATTGGTGAGGCCCAGGTACGCATTGGACCCAAACATCAATACTTTCTTCCCTTCTATGATTACCTCAGTGTCCTGGGCAGATTCAATGGACCTGAAATATGGATAAGCGCCTGACTCCCTGGCTTTCTCTCCGGCTTTCTCAGGAGCACCCTTCTCCCGGTTCGCCAGCTTCTCGCTTAATTTTTTTGTCATATCAATTGACATTTACTAGTCTTATAATGGCCGCACGTGCAGGTTTTCTCAATTATTGGCTTCTTGACAGCAACATGGGGGAGGTGGATTCTTGTGTCTGTAGGGTAGTTGACCGGGTCAACTATTTATTTTGTAAGTAGTTGAGTTTATCAACTAAATATATAAAAATTTTTAAACTTTATTCCTAAAGTGCAACGCTACTTTCACAAAAGTGTCCACTTCTTCTTTGGCCAGGCCGTCTTGCAGTTTTGTATTGATTCTGTGCTCTATCTGCAGGGCCTGTTTCAGGAGGGCTTTACCCAGCACGGTGAGGTGTAAGGTCTTTTTCCTTCTGTCACAGGTATCACCGGTTCTCTCCACCAGGTTCTTCTCTTCCAGGGCCGCAATCACCCGCAGTACCGCCGATTTGTCAATCTTCACAATGTCAGCGAGGTCTTGCTGGATGAGTTTGTTGCCTTTAGACAAAACATTCAGGAAGATGAAATGCTGGTAAGTGAGATCAAGGTTGGCGGACTCAAACTCTTTCTCTACCGCTTTCCCCAGCACAAGGCCGGTTCTGGCGATAAGTAAACCAAGATGTGACGCCTCGTTCATTTCTTTCCCTTATTAACTGAGGCAAATTTGGGGATAATAGTTGATGATGTCAACTATTATTTGGTATCCTAAACGATAGCGCCGAAAAGCCAGAAATGTGGTTCACAGGAATATACAGTCATTTTATTCTTCTTCCGGATTACCTTTTGTTGCCCCTGAACCTCAGGCTTTTGCTGCTTTTCGTTCTGTGTGTGCTGCCTGGTTTGAAAACAGGATAGTAAGCTGCCAAAGGCAGGACTAAAGCAATGGCTAAGGTCTTGTTTTGCACCTCTTTTTCAGAAATGAGTCCCTAAACGGAAGCCGGTTCTTACTTATAAAAAACACCGCAAAGCTAGGAGCGTTTATTGGCTGGTTTTGGGAAAACAGGGGAGAAACGCCCCTAGCCTTGCGGTGCCTGGGGTATGCTTAGTTGAGGTTCTTGGTGTGGCTGGAAACGAAATCCACGAAGTCTCTCAGGGTATTGAGCGGGAGTTCATCGGGAATATCTATCTGGAAGCTTTTCTCCAGTTCCCAGATGACGCTGACCAGGTCTACGGTGTCAAAACCGAATTCCTTGCTGAGGTCAGAAGAGGTACGGAGCCTGGAAGGCCGGATTCTCTTTACGTCATTGATGATTTCTACCACCTTCTGGGTAACGGAGGGTGCTGCTAGGGATATCATATAAGTAGGGTAAACGTGTTCTATAGTAAGTCTTTTAAACGAATGGAAGTAAACCACCGGTTTTTGGCCTGTTTTCTCAGAAACCGGAGCTTTCCGCCCAAAGGTTTTCAAGGACCGGTGACAAACGGGGCGACAAATGTACGACGCCTTTGGGTTTGTGTCATCAAGGGGTGAGGTATCCTGTATGAAAGTGATAAAAGCGGGCGCAATTTGCGCCCGCCTTTGATTATCATTCATTATTCAGGTTGAGTGTTGTTATCTATGCCACGGCGTGCTCGCCCTTGTGCTCTTTTTTCGCTTCCAGCTCGGCGGTTTCGCGCTCCAGCTCTTCGGCGGTTTTGTCTATCAGGACAATCTCAGTCGTCTTATCCCATCCAAATTTGGCCAGGATGCGGTCAAATCCATAGTAAATAATCGGCACCACAATCAAAGTCAGGAACATGGAAGAGCTCAGACCCCCGATCAAGGCCCAGGCCAGGCCGTTCTTGGTGGCGGCCACTGAGCCACCGGCCAACGCGATAGGCAACATACCAATCACCATCGCCAGGGTTGTCATCAAGATCGGGCGGAAACGGATTCTAACGGCTTCCAACAAGGCGTCTTTCACGTGGTGTCCTTCCTTCTTCATCTGGTTAGTGAAGTCCACCACCATAATGGCGTTCTTGGCTACCAGACCAATCATCATGATAATACCCAGGATAGAGAAGATACTCAGTGACTGGGCGGCCAAAGCCAGGGCCAGCAAGGCCCCGATGATCGCGAGCGGAATGGAGAACAATACCACCAGCGGATACACGTAGGAGTCATACAAGGCCACCATGATCAGGTACACGAAGATGATAGAGGCCAGCAAGGCAATCCCCAGTGTACCGAAACCTTCGCTCTGGTTTTTTAGGTCACCGGCGTAGTCCACCGTTACCCCGTTCGGGATTCTGATATTGCCTGGTTTCTCCGCGGTACCCAGGATAGCTTGGATATCAGCACCCACTGAACCAGCCGGACGGCCAATTACCTGCGAGTTCACGTTCAAAGAAGTCACGCGGTTTGTACGCTCCAGCTGAGAAGGACCGGTAGACTGTCTGATGTCGGCGAACTGACCCAAGCGCACCAGTTTGCCCTGGTTGTTAACAAAGGAAAGGTTCGCGATATCGGTCACATTGCGGCGGTCAAACTCATCAAGGCGGATGTTGATGTCGTAGTCCTCGGTTCCAGAACGGAAAGTGGCGTCTGTGTTACCAGAGAAGGCCATCTGCATACCGGCGCCCACGCTTTCCAGAGACATGCCTACGCTGGCCATCTTGTCGCGGTCCACCACTACCTCAATCTCGGGGTTACCGCCTTCTACTGAGGTTTCCACGTCCACGGTTCCTTCCACGCCTTCCACCACTTTCATTACGCGCTGTGAGAAAGCCAGCAAGGTATCCAGGTTAGGGCCTGACAATACCACCTGGATAGGGGCCTGGGCGTTACCTACCAGACCTACCGGTACCGGGGTCACCTCCACGTTGGGCAGTTTGCTCTCAATATCGGCTTTGGCCTGGCGGCTGAATTGCTGCGTACTGAATGAACGCTCCTTCACGTCTACCAGCGCCACAGACAACTCAGACTGATACGCCGAGTTCTGGCCCTGCTGTGAGGAAGCGGTGGTACCCACGGTAGTGAACACCCGTTTCACCTCAGGCATGCTGCGCAGGTACTCTTCCACCTGTTTGGTGGCGTTGTTCGTCTGCTCCACGGTAGCATTCTTGGGCAACTCCAGCTGTAAGCTCACCTCACCGCGGTCACCGGCCGGGATAAACTCAGACCCGATGTAGCCAAACGGCACCAGCATGAACGAAGAGATCAGCAGCACAAAGGTCAAGGCCAGCGTGATGAACTTATGGTTGAACGCCCACTGCAAAGCGCCGGTGAAACCTTCAATGATTCTGTCCAGCAAACGCTCAAACCACAGGATAAAGCGCCCGAACATGTTTTTGTCTGACACGTGCTCCAGTTTGGAGAAGCGGCTGGCCAGCAACGGAATCAAGGTGAAAGCCACGAACAGGGAGATCATGGTGGCAATGGCCACTACCACGGCAAACTGCCGCAGAATGTCAGACACCAGACCTGAGGACAAAGCGATCGGGATGAACACCACCACAATTACCAGGGTAATGGAGGTAACCGTGGCCATGATTTCCTTAATCCCGTCATAGGCTGCCTGCGCCGGGTTCTTGCCCATCTCCATGTGGCGGTAGATGTTCTCAATCACCACAATGGCGTCATCTACCAGGATACCTACCACCAGCGAAAGCGCCAGCAAGGACATGAGGTTCAGAGAGTAACCCAGCAGGTACATGGCAATGAACGTAGCCACCAGGGAGGCCGGGATAGACACCATCACAATCACGGCGTTCCGCAGGGAGTGCAGGAACAACAGCATTACCACCGCTACCAGCACCACGGCAATCACCAGGTCGTGCATCACAGAGTCAGCGGCTTCCAGGGTAAAGTCAGAGCTGTCTGAAGCGATGTTGAACTTCAGGCCCTCTTTCTCATAGGTTTTCTCCAGGCTGGCAAGCGCTTCTTTGGTGAGGCGGCTTACTTCTACGGCGTTGGCATCTGACTGCTTCTGGATGGTAATACCCACTGATGGTTTGGAGTTGATACGGCTCAATACCTCGGTGTCTTTCTGGGTATCCTGCACCTCGGCTAAGTCAGCTAAGCGTACAATTCCGTTCTGGTCTTCCTTGATTACCAGGTTACGCAGTTGGTCAAGGTTCTGGTATTTACCAGAGAGACGCAGCTGGGTCTGGCCGTTCTCGTTTTTGATTCTACCGGTAGGGAAGTCCAGGTTAGAGTTCCTGATCTTCTGCTGGACCTGCAGAATGGAGATCCCGTAGGCTTCCAGTTTGGCCGCCTGAATGTTCACTTTGATCTCCCGCTCAGTACCACCCAGGATCTTGATCTGGGCCATACCAGGCACACGGGAAAGTTCCGGTTTGATTTTGTTGTCGATCAGGTCGAAGAACTCTGTGCCAGACATGTTTGCCGTGGCTCCCATCTTGATGATAGGCAAGTCGTCAAAGTCAAACTTGTTCAGGGTAGGGGCATCAGCGTCCTCTGGCAAACGGGCCAGAATGGTGTTGATCTTCCGCTGGGCATCCTGTAAGCTCAGGTCCACGTTGGTACCCTGGTTCAGCTGCACTGTGATGATAGAGAAACTCTCCAGGGAGGTTCCTTTCATCTCTTTCACGTTCTCCAGGGAAGAAAGCACGTCTTCAATCTCTTTGGTCACGGAGTTCTCCACCTCGTTGGGCGAAGCCCCGGGGTACAGCGTAGTCACCGTCAATACGGGCGGGCTGAACTTAGGCAGCAACTCGTAGTTGAGCGATTGGTAGGAGACAACGCCCAGGAGGGTGAGTACTGTGAAGACCACCACCACCAGGGTTGACCGCTGGATAGATAATTTGGTTATATTCATTTCTAAACTTCTTCTGAATAAGAAAAGCTACTTGTCTTGATTATTTGAGGGTAGTCACCTGAATGCCTTCACGCAGGTTGATCTGTCCGCTCTGCACTACCTTCTCGCCGGGCTGGATGCCGTCAAGGATCTCTACCTGGTCTTGCGTTACAACTCCTACTTTCACCTTCCGGAGGTAGGCTTTGTTGTCTTTCACCACGTACACGCTTGGGTCCTGGATGCTACCCACAATAGACTCACGGGCCAGCAACAGGGCGTCACGCTGATCAGCTACCTGGAAGAAAGCGGTGCCGTACATACCGGCGCGCAGGTTGTTGTTGGCGGCGTTTTTCACTTCAACCTCCACATCAAATTTCAGGGTAGGGTCTGCGGCTGCGCCGATGGCGGTCACAGTACCTTCGTATTCCTGGGCACCACCGGCATTGGCGGTTACTTTCACTTTCTGGCCCCGGCTGATGAGCAGCACTTCGGCCTCTGAAACCTTCACGTTCAGCTTCAGGCGGTCTACGTTCACGATGTCGTACATCTTGGTGTTACCAGGGGTCAGGAAAGATCCTACCTCAATGTACATTTCATTGATCTCGCCGCTGATAGGAGCGGTTACGCGGGTGTTGCCTTGGTTCTGGCGGGCCGCAACTAACTGGGCACGAGTAGAAGCTACGTTGATCTGGGCCTCCTCTAACTGGCGTTTGGTGATGGCATCACCGGCCGCCAGGTTTTTCATGCGCTCCAAGTCCTTCTGCGCTTTCTGGTAGTTTGCCTGGGCCGTAGCCAGGTTGGCGCTCATGGTATTGTCTTCTACCTGCACCAGAAGTTCACCGGCGCGTACTTTATCGCCTTTGCGTTTGAGCACGCGTTGGATCTGACCGGCAGTCTCTGAATAAAGGGTAAGGCTCTGCACCGGGCGGAAGTTACCTTGGGCGGTAAACGACTTGTCCAGTTTGGCAGACTGTACCTCGGTTAAGGTCACTGGAATGGCTTCACTTTTGATCTCGGCCACGGCGGCCTTTTCCGTCATCTCCTTCTTATTCTTGTTGAGGGTATAAGCTACCGCGCCTATCAAGACAACAACAACGAGGATATAAATCAGTTTTTTCATTTTTTTAGTTGTGTGCGTGCTTAGTTGATGAGGTTTTTGAGTTCGCCGCGCGCCTTCACGTAATCAAGCTGCGCGATTTTATATTTCAGTCTTTCGTTGTTCAGGTTGGTTTGGGCTTCGCGGAGGGCTACCTCGGCATCCAGCAATTCTGTCAGCGGGGATAAGCCTTCTTTGTACAGGTCATTAGTGGTGGCGTACACCTCCTGCGCCAGCTGCACGTTGCGCTCCTGGTTCTCAATGGCCAGTTGGCTAGTGGAGATCTGTTTCAGGGCGTTGTCCAGTCCCATCTGGGTGCCCAGGGCCAGGTTCAGCATGGTCAGCTCTGTTTTCTTCACTTCCAGCTCGGCTTGTCTCACCTGGTTTTTGCGCTGAAAACCGTCAAAGATGGGGATGTTCAATTTCACGCCCAGCACGAAGGTGTTGAACCAAGGCTGGCTGGTGTCAAACAGGTTGAACTGCTGGCGCTGGGCCTGGTAAGCGTATTGCCCAAATCCAGCCAAAGTAGGGAAGCCTTTGCCTTTGATGTTCTCTATGTTCAAGCCGTACAGTTTCTTTTGGGTCTGCAGGGCTTTGTAGTCGGCGCGTTGGGCCACAATCTCGTTTGCGTTGGCGGTTAGCGGCAGCGTGGTGTTGGCCAGTGTGGTGGAGTCTGAAAGCTCAAACTCCTGGTCCATGGGCATGCCCATGAAGAACTTAAGGGCGTTCTTGCGTTGCTCATAGGCAGCAGCCAGGCTTTGGCGCTGGCTTTCCAGGTTGGTTTTGTTTACCGTGATACGGCTCACGTCTACCTTCTTGGCAAAGTCGTTCTTGTACTGCAGTTTCAGGATTTTCTCCAGCTGCACCAGTTTGTTATACTGGGCCTCAATGGTATTGAACTGCTCTCTGGTCTGCAACGCCTGCAGATAGGCAGAGCTCACGTTGTAGATCACGTCTTCCTGGCTCATCTGCGTGCGCAGGCGGTACAGGTCACGGGTAGTGGCGGCGGCCTCCAGCCCTACAAAGTAGGATTTGCTGAAAATCAGCTGCGATAACTCAAGCCCCCCGTTGGCGTTGTACTTCTGCCCGAATTTCACCGGGATGTAGGTGCCTGGCTGGCCCAGGATCTCACCTGGCAAAAGCTGGGTAGGAACCGAGGGAGACACCGTCAATTGGCCGGTACCGCTCAACTGAGGCAGCCCGGAGCCTTTGGTTTCGCTGATTTTGTATTCCGCCCCCTGCTCATCTAACTGCGCCTGCTTAATGGCCACGTTGTTGGTGGTGGCAAAATTCAGGGCGTCTTTGAGCGTGAGGACAGCGCCTTGCGGCTGGGTTTGGGCATAACTGAAGCTGGCCACCAAAGAGAGGAGCAGGCTCAGTAGGAAATGCTTCTTGTTCACGGTATTATAGTTAGTAATTGGTTTGTATCTTATTAGTTAGTTCTTAATAAAAAGAACCAAATAGGCAAAAAAATTATTTCTGTCTTTCTTTAAGCCACTTCTGCATAAGCGCGGGAACCTCCTTGGATAGAAACTCCATGAACTCAATGCGTTCCAGCACCTTCTCGTTCATCTCGGGGTTCACGTTGCCTCTTAGTTCATTGGCCTGTCTCAACAATTTGCTGAAGCCCAGAATGGATTCCATTTTGTTGATGACCTCCTGGTGCCAATTGTCCAGCAGCACACTGAAGTAGCGTTTCCGGTCGCCGGGGAAGGTGGTGTACTCAATCACGCGCATCTGCAACAGCATGTTCAACGCGTTGCTGGTGGCGCTCTTGCTGATGTTCAGGGTCTCAAGGATCTCCTCGAAACTCAAGCCCGGCTTATCAGAGACAAACAGCAGACCCATGATTCTCCCGGTGGCAGGAGGGAAACCCTGCTGCTCATGGAAAATCCCGATCTTCTCAATCAATTGTCTCTGTTCTTCTGTTAGCTGTGCCACAATCGTTCCTTTCATATGTTTTAGAACAGCACAAAGGTAGTGGTTAGTTTCTTTGGTTCATAATTTTGAGAACCAAATTTCTCTATTCTTTATGAATAAAACATTTTGTTAGGTAAGTAAGTGGAAATCAGATTTTTATGTCACATTTTGTTAAGCATGAATCTCTGCTGAAAGGAGAAAACTTTAGGAAATTAATTCCAAAAAAGTGTTTTACAGCCGATTTTACAGAAACAGATCCAAAACGAAATCCATTCACCTGAGGCTTGGATTTCCTATAACCCTTCAGAGCAATAGCATCCAATTCCGCCAATTCCCTTCCAAATTCTCATATCCTTCCCAACGCGACTAAATGAAAAGTCCCGCTTCGGGGCTGTTTTCCAGGAAACAACCCCGAAGCGGGATAAAGTCATCAACTTAATTTAAAAGGTGGCCTACTTCTTATATCGTACCCCGAAGAAGTCGTTCGGGTTCCAGGTGGGGCGTTCTGCGGCCTGGGCCACCTGGTAGCTGATGAGGAAGTTCAACTGTACGTAACGCTTTCCGGCCTCAAAATCAAAGGAGTCATTGAGTTCATCCTGCGGTTTGTGGTAGAAAGCGGCGCGCCAAACCTCCACCTGCTTGTTCAGGTTGTTCTGCCCGTCCTTGGTTTTGTTTCCGTATTTGATGTGCAGCGCTGGAATGCCCTGCGCTACAAAGCTGAATTGGTCACTTCGCACGAAACGGTTCTGGTCTGGCTCCGGATCGGCTTCCATGGCAATGCCCAGGTAACCTGCCGCCTTAGCCACCGGTTCTTTCAAGGAGGAGTGCTCGGCCCCTAAAGCCACTGCTGAGAGAAGCGGCGCAATGATGGTGGGCATGTCGGTGTTGATATCAGCTACAATCTTCTGCTTGGGAACGGTTGGGTATTTGGCGAAGTACTGCGAGCCCAGCAGGCCCATTTCCTCGCCGGTCACCAGCACAAACAAAAGCGACCGTTTGGGCTTCTGCTTCAGTTGGGAGTACACTTTGGCTATCTCCAGCACGCTGGCCACGCCCGAGGCATTGTCATGGGCCCCGTTATAAATAGAATCACCTTTCACCGGCGTACTGACGCCCATGTGATCCAGGTGAGCACTGTGCACCACGTACTCTTCGCGCAGGGTAGGGTCTGAACCTGTGATCTTGCCAGCCACGTTATAGGAGGCAAAATCCTGGTAGGTAGAGGTGAACCTGGCCTGCACCTTTGCCGGCAATACTGCTGAGTTAGGCGTACCTTTCTGGATTTTTGCTACTACCTGGGCTGTGTCCAGGCCCGCTCCCTGCAGCAAAGTCTGGAACGTGGCGGCATTGACGTAAGAAAGCATTTTGACCTGATCAGCGAAAAAGCTGCCGGAGGCGGCTACTTTTCCATCGGCACCCATGACGCTGTTGGCCCCGCGCGACAGATCCGGTACCCTGGCCTTAGGGTTGTTGTTCCCGATGATCACGCCCACGGCGCCGTGGTTCACCGCGTTCTGAAGAATGGTGGAGAAGTTCACGCTGGCGGCCGCAATAGTAGAATGGAAGTTCTTGGGCGCACCTCTCAGGATCACCACCACTTTGCCTTTCACATCCAGGTTGGCATAGTCATCATAACCCACCTCAGGGGCGGTGATGCCGTAACCGGCGAACGCCAAAGGAGCATCCAGCGTAACGGTTGGGTTCTGCGGATTTGGGTAAATGGTGAAATCAACGCCAGAGATCAGCGTCTTAGTACCCTGGTTTGTGGTGAAAGCCAGGGTGGCATCTTTGCCCGTGAACGCTTTTCTGAGTCTCACAGTCTGCAGGTAGGTGCCGTTTTCGCCACCCGGCTGAATGCCTAGGTTCTTGAACTGCCGCACCACGTAGTCCACGGCCATCTGGTAACCCGGTGTGCCCGGCAGGCGGCCCTGTAATTTGTCATCCGCTAAGTACTTGATGTGGGCTTTGATGGCCTCGGGTTTTACGGTGTTGAGCTGCTTGGTCACCTCTTTGTCCAGGGTAAGTGACTGCGCGAAGGAAGTGCCCGAGACAAGCAGGGCACCTAAAAGAAGAGATTTGAATTTCATTTTTTAGATAAGTGGTATCTGGTCTCTAAAATAAAGAAGAAAAAACCGAACTGCGGGCGTTCTGAGGCAAGATAAAACGCGACAACCGTTTAAAGGACGTTTTTGCAAAATCCGTGCTAAACCAGAATACAGCGAAAGAGGCACTTGGCTAGCCGGAAGTTTGCTGGCGGGATGACTCTCCGTTTTAGACCTGTTTTCCTGAAAATGGCTCTTAAACAGTGGCTAGGTTACCTAAAAGAAGGGGGAATGAGGAGGCAAAACTTCCCCTGTTAGGATAACAAAAAATCCCTGCCGCAAGAAGGGGCAGGGATTCTGTTTATGCATTGGTGGTGATTAAGTCAGGGAAAGGCTTCTACGGCACTTGCCTGCAAACTCCAGATAGTGAATTAGCGCGATTGCTGCCGAACTGGAACGGGTACTGGTTGCAGGGTAGGGCCGGTTAATCTTGAAATCAATTCTTTCAGTAACGAAGCGATGGATGAAACTGTGTTGCTTGTCATGGGTTTAGAAATAAAAGTTGGACAGGGTGCAGCAACTGATTAATTAGTTGCCAGAAGTTCATAGAGCCTGTTCTCTCCCTTCTACCATTGTACTCTCAACGCCGTTGGGTCAAGAAGATTTTACGGTGTTTTAATGAATATAGGAATTATTTTTTACAATTCTTTCCAATTTTCATTCTTGTAGATACAACAATAAGTACAGCATGGTCTGTTCCAATCTTTCTGAAAAAGTTGAAACTTCTTAAAAAACGGCCTTAAAAGGGAAATACGCCTGCTTTTGACTGCCTTGAAGCTACAAAGGTCCATATAGCCGTTTCACCCCGCAGATTGTCCTCTTGACTTCTTTTCTGGTTGTGGCCGGGGCCTCATTACGCCAAGTTTGTGGAACAGATCACCTTTTCCACTATGCCTTTACCTTTTCTCCGCCAAGATTTTCTCAGGGCTTGTTGCCTGCTCTTGCTTTCTCAAGCAATTTTTTCCTGTTCAGAAGGCGGGGCAATCGGGTTGGACCTGCAGGGAGAGACCCAGGCGGTGCAGTACTCAGACACGGTCACGGTGAATGTGTCCACGGTTTTGCTGGATTCGGTGGTGACATCGGGTACCGGTACGCTGCTCTTCGGGAACTACCCGGATGCGGTGATCGGGGAGACTACGGCCAGCGCTTACTTCCAGCTTAACCTGGTGGACTACGCCACCATTGACGAGGAAGCCACCTATGATTCCGTGAAGCTGATCCTGCCTTACTCAGGCTATTCCTATGGTGATACTACTTCGCGCATGAACCTGCAGGTGCACCAGTTAGAGGAAGCCATTGAAACCAAGGCTCTGCCACCCTACATCGGCACGGAGGTGCCAAACTCTTATTTCTATGCTTCCACTGGGTTGTACAATGTGTCCAGCTTCCAGCCGGAGGCCCAGCCCCTGGCCACGCACACTTTTGCCCCTAGACCCGCCAGCGGCGACAGCATTGAGGTAACCCTGCCGGATGAGATGGGAAGAAAGCTGCTGGCGCTGCAGAAAAACGGCGGTACTGCCCTCAACGCCGCGGATTATAAGAAAATAATGAACGGTTTCCGGATCAGTGCCTCGGGGCAGAAAGTTATTCTGGGTGTGACCGGCAGCGGGGTGAAGGTGAGGCTCTACTATACCAATCCTGCTGCCTCAGACATCTCTTCCTATGACTTTGCCCTGACCACCGGCAATACCCAGTTCAACCAGGTAACGGGAGATTACGGCCAGTCGGTCTTCAAAGGCCTGAAGCGTGGGCAGACGGTGAGTAGCACAGCCACCAATGACATGGCTTTTGCGCAATCAGGTACGGGGATCATGGTCAAGCTGGATTTTCCTTACCTGGCCGCCCTGAAAAGCGGGCTGGGTTTCACCCTCATCCACAAGGCCGTGCTGGAGGTTGTACCGGTCACCAACACCAACCGCTATCCTTCGCTTCCTCCCCAGACCCTGGCCCTTTACCAATCCGGGGAAACGAACGTGCCGGGCTCACCGCTGCTCAAGGACTATTCCACCACAGAAGCCCAGACGGCCACTTACCAGCCCGATGCCGAGTTTGACATGCAGTCTAAGTACCGTTTTGTCATCACCGAGTACCTGGACCAGCTGCTGGCCGGCACCAAACCCAACAACGGGCTCCTGGTGGCCGCTGCCTCAGAATCCTTTCTCTCAGAAATAAACAAAATCAACGTGGGAGGCCAGCACCATGCCGCCAACCGCGTGCGGCTCAGAATTTTTTACACCAAGTTAAACCAGTAAACACAAAGAAAATCACCTGTACACATGAGAAAGAGTTTCAATAAGGCAAGCGTATTCCTGGGGTTCATATGGATGGCCCTGTTTTCCATCACCTCCTGCAGTTCCTCTGAAGAAGACACAGATCTCAACGGCGATTGGCTGCGGCAGTCAGAGTTTGCGGGCGTGTCCAGGAGCGGAGCCGTTTCCTTTGTGATAGGCGAGAAGGCTTACGTAGGCACCGGCTATGACGGCAAAAACCGTCTGAAAGACTTCTGGCAATACGACCCCAGCAAAAGCGCCTGGATCAGGATCGCGGATTTCCCCGGCGATGCCCGGAGCGCGGCGGTGAGTTTTACCGCCAACGGCAAAGGCTACGTGGGTACCGGCTACAACGGCGCAGATTACCTCAAAGACTTCTACGAGTATGACCCTGAGGCAAACACTTGGACCAGAATCACCAATTTCCCAGGCAGTGCCCGTTACGGCGCCCTGGCGCTCACCATCAATGACAAAGGATACCTGGGCGCCGGTTATGACGGCAACTACCTCAAGGATTTCTGGCAGTATGACCCCACCACCGGCAACTGGACCGAGAAAGTAGGCCTGGGCGGCGCCAAGCGCTTCAACGGCTTCGCGTTCTCGCTTAACGGAAAGGGCTACGTGGGCGGCGGCCAGAACAACGGCCTCTACGAAACCGACCTGCTGGAGTATGACCCCGTGAACGACTCCTGGAAAAGACTGAAGGCCCTGGACGAAACCGACCGCGAGGGCGAAGATTATCCCTCGGCGCGTAGCCTGGCCGTGACTTTCACCATGAATGGGAAAGCCTACCTGTGCGTAGGCACCAACGGCAGCGCGCTTTCTGAGGTGTGGGCCTATGACGCTATCGCCGATACCTGGACCCAGATGAGTGCCTTTGACGGGTATCCCCGCGAAGGCGCGGTAGGCTTCGTGATCGGGAATTACGGCTACATCACCACCGGGGCTTACGGTTCCTCCCGCTTTGATGACCTGTGGCAGTTTGACCCCACCATGGCCAACAACGACTAAGCGAAGCGATTCTCCACGGGTAAGCCATTGAGGAGGCAATCAAATATCTTCAGCGCTTGGTCCACCATAGAGGATAACGCCACAAAGCCAAGTGGACCTGTTTATTGACCGTTTTTTAAGTTTTGCCATAAAAATGTTCTTCACTTAATGCTCACTGAGGAGTCCATCTGATTGGGCTCTTCTTTTATTTTTCTGTACGGGTAACGGGATGGGTACTGAAGAAGCGCATCCGTATGTAAAATCATTAATTAGCTTTACGCCACATGGAGCAAGAATCATATAAGAAAGGCCTCTGGAAAGTAGCGGCCATTACCACGGTGGCCTGGGGAGTCATCAGTCTGTTCCCGGTGATCAATGCTGGCCGTCCGTTTTTCTTCGGGGACCGTCCGCCCAGGCCGCGCCTGCGGGATATGCCTTTTCCGCGGCCGCAGGAGAATATCCTTCTCTCCGTGCTGGAGATCTCGGTTCTCATGTTCTGCCTGTGGTTTATCAATATCTACCTGTATGGCAAGATCAGCAAGCTGGACTGGCGGGAGAAAACCAAGAGCTTTGTCCGGTATGGCATCAGCTACCTGCTCACCGCCCTGGTGTATTACGGTGGGCTGGCGCTCATTTTCGTGATCACCGACGGGGCCCGGTTCCGGATTTTTCCGCTCATAGTGGCGCTCACCAATAACACCATTATTTTGGTGCTCATGGATCTGATGATTCTGCAGCGCAAGAGCGCCCAAATTGCGGTGGAGAACAGCGAGCTCAAAATGAACCACGCCATCGCGCAGCACCAGCACCTGAAGCACCAGTTGCAGCCGCATTTCCTGTTTAACTCGCTCAACACGCTTAAGTCGCTTATCAAGAAACAGCGGCCCGAGGCCGAGGAATACCTGGTGCGGCTCTCGGACTTACTGAGGGCCTCCATCTCCTCCGGGAACGAGACCACCATTCCGCTGGAGGAAGAACTCAAGCTCTGCGTAGATTACCTCGAGATGCAGAAAGTGCGGTTCAAGGATTCCTTTTCCTATACCATAGAGATCCCGGACCATATCCTCTCTACCGGCTGCCTGCCCATTTTCTCTCTGCAGTTACTGGTGGAGAATGCCATCAAGCACAACGCCTTCACCGTAGAAGAACCTTTGCGGATCAGGATATCCTACGGGCCCGAGGACGCCATTGTGGTCTGGAACAACAAAAAGCCCAAACAGTCCCTGGAGCCATCCTCCGGCATCGGGTTGAAGAACCTGGCGGAGCGCTACCAGGTTATCTGCGGGCATGGCGTGACCATCCGGGAAACCGACCAATATTTCTCTGTTGAATTAAAGCTGCTTTTCAATGAACATTGTCATAATTGAAGATGAAACCCTCACCGCCGAAGACCTGGAAGACACGCTGCTGGAGGTTGAGCCCGGCGCCAAAATCCTGGCGGTGCTGCCCTCAGTGAAAGCGGCCATCGCTTATTTTAGGGAGAACCCTCAGCCCGACCTGATTTTCTCGGATATCCAATTGGGCGATGGGCTGAGCTTTGAGGTGTTCCAGGCCGTGGACATCACCAAGCCGGTGGTGTTCTGCACCGCTTACAACGAGTATGCGCTGGAGGCCTTTAAGGCCAACGGCATTGACTACATCCTGAAACCCTTCAGCCAGGAAACGATCCAGAAAACGCTGCTCAAATACAAGAAGCTACAGGAAAGCCTGGCCCCCGAGAAGCCGGATTACCAGGCCCTGCTGCAACTCCTGGACCACCGTCCGGCCCAAAAGCCGCAGTCTGTACTCGTATTCCAGCGCGACAAGATCATTCCGCTGCCCCTAGACCAGATAGCGGTGGTTTATTCCCAGAACCTGGTCACGCACGTGCTCACCTTTGACCAAAAGAAATTCACTCTCAATCAGAACATGGAAGAAATGGAAGCCCTCTGCGGAAACCAATTTTTCCGGGCCAACCGGCAGTTCCTGCTCAACTACAAGGTCATCAAGGAAGCCTCGCAGTACTTCGGCCGCAAACTCTCCGTTACGCTCAACATCCCGTTCCAGGAAGAGATCATTGTGAGCAAAGCCAAGAGCCCGCTGTTCTTGGCCTGGCTGGCCCAGTAATAATTTGTTTTAGAGATAAGGGAATGACGGCCAAGAACTGTCATGAGGATAAGCTGTGCCCTTTGTTCTCTAGAGACTAGTTGTTTTGATGCTGATTTCTAGAAAACAGGCCTAAAGCCGAAATACACAACTGAAATCAAAACCATTTGCCCCACCTTCTACTTAGATTTTAACCCAACCTTTCAAGTATTATGGAAGACAAACGCATCACAAAATTGGAGAACGAGATTGCCCTGAAACAAAAATGCCTGCATTCAGCAGAACTCCGGAAACTGAATAAGAAGGTGGCCATCTTGCTCATGGAAGATTTGAAGGAGCTCAAGTTCCAGCTCAAAGGCCTGAGACAGCAGCAAGCCAAACTAGCCAAGAGAAAGTCCTCGGTGGTCTCTTACTAACTCCTTTCTCGTTCTTTAAACAAGAAGTAGCATCTTCAGCACGCATTCCGTCCCCCTTTGAAGGGGGTAGGGGGATGATTACTCGTGCAGATTACACGCATTCCCGGAATATTGTAGGGGCAATCTCTTGTGGTTGCCCTTAGCGTTTGCCACTGCATATTCTCACCTTGAGAATTTCCTAAACGAGAGTTTGTGACAGTGAGCGAATCTCTGAAGAGGGGGTGTTTACTCCTTCCTATCCTTCCATTCTATAGACTTACTTTAGCTAGTTTCCTCCTGTTGTTGGTGTTATCACCAACAACCAAAAACAGGTGAAATGCGCAAGGGCAACCACAAGGGATTGCCCCTACATATCAAGAATGCGAGAGACCTGCACGAGTAATCATCCCCCTACCCCTTCAAAGGGGGACGGAATGCGTGATAATGGTAGTGGGAAATCCTGCTAAAACGTAGCAACCATTCTTAATAGAAACCATTTCTAGAGGTTTTGTTTACAGGCCGTTTTCTTAATAACTGGCGCAAAATGGCTAGCTATTCCAAAACAGAAACTCCAAAGCAGCAGCTGCTTCAAACAGAGATTTGCCTGCTTCACTGAGGTTTAGCTGGTGCAGCGGGGCTTGTTTCAGGACATTTGTCTCATCGGGCGTAAAGCCTATTACAGATGTTCTGAAGCATGAAACGGTTCCTATTATTGATGATCTTGCTAGCAGGTGCCACGGGTGCCTGGGCACAGTCTTTTACCCTTTCCGGTAAGGTGGTGGATGCCACTGATAAATCCGCCCTACCCGGCGCCACGGTGATAATTACCCGCGTGCTTGACTCTACGCAAACAATGGCCAGTACCGAGGTCACCGGGGCGTTCAAGGTGCAGGTGCCCGCCGGCAACTACTCCCTCAGAATCACTTTCCTGGGTTACCAGACTTTCCAGAAATCGGTGCCGGTGACTGCCTCAGTGGATTTGGGCATGCTGGCTTTAGCGCTGAACT
Source organism: Rufibacter aurantiacus (assembly GCF_017916345.1). Classification (NCBI taxonomy): domain Bacteria; kingdom Pseudomonadati; phylum Bacteroidota; class Cytophagia; order Cytophagales; family Hymenobacteraceae; genus Rufibacter; species Rufibacter aurantiacus. The sequence goes on along the minus strand of NZ_JAFMSV010000001.1, from coordinate 203,763 downwards.
CCCAGCTGCTGAATGAGGTGAAAGTGGTGGGTAAGATTCCGCCGGGTGAGCAGAAAGGCGATACCACGCAGTTCAATGCCGCCGCCTTCAAGACCGCCCCTGATGCGAGCGCCGAGGATCTGGTGCAGAAGATGCCGGGCATCACGGTGACTAATGGTACGCTGCAGGCGCAGGGCCAGGACGTGAAACAGGTACTCGTGGATGGCAAGCGCTTCTTCAGCGATGATCCTAGTACCGCCCTGCGCAGCCTTCCCGCCGAGGTGATCGCTAAAATTCAGATCTTCGACAAGAAAAGCGACCAGGCTGAGTTCAGCGGGGTGGACGATGGCAACTCAGCCAAGACCATCAACATCATCACCAAACCGGAGAAGCGGACGGGACAGTTCGGTAAAGCCTCTGCGGGGTACGGGTCCGATAACAAATACATGGTGGGCGTGGCCGTGAACTCCTTTAATGGGAACCAGCGCCTGACCTTCACCGGCCTCACCAATAACATCAATTTGCTGGACTTCTCGGTGGGCGAGACGCCCGGCGGCGGCATGCGCGGACGTAGGCCACCTATGGGGGGCGGCACTACCTCGGGGTTGATCTCAACTAACACCCTGGGCCTGAATTACAGCGACCTATGGGGCAAGAAGATGGAGGTGAGCGGCAATTACAAGTTCACGGACCGCAGTATCACCAACAATCAGTTCCGGGTGCAGAATTATACACTGCCTTCGGATTCTGGTCAGGTGTACTCAGAGAATCGTTTGAGCGCTACCAATACCAAAGACCACCAGTTCAACTTCCGGCTGGATTATAACATCAACCCCAATAACCGCCTATTGATCACGCCCAGCCTTACGGTGCAGGAGAGCAATTCAGATAATCAGGTCTCCAGCGCCACCTCCAATCTGAACGGCGCTCTGAATACCTCGGAGAACTCTACCCTAGCCCAGAGTAAATCACTGACATTTAACAACAATATCCTGTTCAGCCATAAATTCGGAAAGGTGGGGCGGAATTTCTCGGCCAGCCTAAACACCAGCTACACCAACAGCAACGGTGACAATACCTTGGTGGCAAATACCATTTATTACCGGGGCGCTAATGAAGACCATACGCAGAACCTGTTCACCGAACAGCACCGCTCTGGGTTCTCCTGGATCGGTGACCTGACCTACAATGAGCCGGTGGGCAAAAGCGGGCAGCTGCAGCTCATCTACAACCTGGGTAACCAACTGAACGATTCAGACAAACGGGCCTATAATCTGGTGGAAGGCACTGGCGAGTATAGCCAGCTGAACACGGCCCTGAGCAACACCTTCCAGAGCACCTATTTCACCCAGCGTTTCGGGACGGGGTATCAGTACAACCAGGGCAAACTGCGGCTGCGGGTGAACGTCCGCTACCAACTGGCCACCCTGGAAAACGACCAGGAGTATCCTTCGGAGGATTTTTATACCCGGCGGTTTACCAGCATTTTGCCCTCGGTGGACCTTAATTTCAAGTTCTCGCAGAGCAAGAACTTTGACTTTAACTACACCACCAGCACCAACGCGCCTTCAGTGGACCAGTTGAGCCAGGCCATAGACAACTCCAATCCGCTCCAACTGTACCAGGGGAACCCGGCCTTGCAGCAAAGCTACACGCACAACTTCCGGACCGGGTTCCGCAACTTCAATACGGAAACCAACCGGGTCTTTTTTGTAGGTGTTTTCGGAAATCTGGTGCAAAACTACGTGGGCAACAGCATCACGCGGGCTACTACCGAACCCATCACCCTGGCCAACGGGCAGGTCTTGGAGAAAGGGCAGCAGCTCACCACACCGGTGAACCTGGATGGTTACGTAAACGTGCGCTCGGTCTTCCACCTGGGGCAGCCGGTGGGTTTCCTTAAATCCAACTTCGGGATCAACGGCTCGATAGGGTACACCCGCACGCCGGGCCTTACCAACGGCCAACTGAACATTGCCAGTGCGCCCAACGTGAGTGGTGGGTTGTCTTTGAGCAGCAACATTAGCGAGAAGATAGATTTCAATATCTCCACCAACTCCACCTACAATTTTGTGCAGAACTCGCTCCAAAGCCAATTGAACAGCAACTACTTCACCCAGAATACCAGCCTCAAGTACAACTGGATCTTCGGGCCGGGGCTGGTGTACCGCACCGAGCTGAACCACCAGTACAACTCGGGTTTGTCTGAGGGGTACAATGCCAACTACCTGCTCTGGAACATGAGCATCAGCAAGAAGCTGTTCAAAAGCCAGACGGCCGAGCTGAGCCTGAGCGTGAATGACCTCCTGAACCAGAACGTGAGCGTGCAACGCAACATCACTTCGCAGTATGTGGAAGATGTGCAGTCCAGCGTGCTGCAGCGGTTCTTCATGCTTACCTTCACCTACAACCTGCGCAACTTCACCGGCAGCGCGCCACAGGAACAGAAACGAGACCGTGATTTCCCTGGCCCGCCTCCCGGCGGAGGATTACCGGGCGGACCACCGCCCCAGGGATAACCGGCACTAGATTAAATAAGGAAAACGCTTTTGCCATAGGGTGAAAGCGTTTTTTGTTTCGGGCCTGATTTTGGAAAAACAGCCCCAAAAAGAGTTGGTCGTTTGACCTGCCGGTTCTGTCCGGTTCACTTCGGGAATTGTCCATTTGGCCAAATTCAGTCTGCTTTGGCCCTTTTCTGGCACCTGCTTTGCAAATAACCAGTCACCGGGGCAAGCAGCCCGGATCAAAATAGAAACTCTAAACCCATTAATTAAAAACGAAGATGAAAAAGGTAGTAGTAATGTTAGCGTTAGGTTTGGCGATAGCCGGTACTTCTCAGGCGCAGGATAATCCGCAACGTGGCCAGAGATCAGAGAACAGAACCGAGCAGGGCAGAGGCAACCGCGAGGCTCGCCGTGATGGAGACCGCAGAGAAAAACTGACTCCCGAGCAGCACGCCACCAAGCGCACCGAGATGCTGAGCCAGAAGTATGATCTAAGCAGCTCGCAGAAAAGAAAACTGCAGGCCCTGAACCTGAAACACGCCCAGCAGATGGAAAGCTTCCACGGCCAGTTTGCCCAGAAAAGCCAACGCACTGAGCGCAACGACCAGCAGCACCAGCAAATGAAAAACCTCCGCGCCGATTGGGAAAAAGAACTCAAAGATATCCTGACCAAAAAGCAATACGCCAAATACCAGGAAGACCGCAAACAGATGCAAGCCAACCGCGCTAATCGCCGGGGAAAAGACGGCAACCGCTTTGACCGCGACAGCACTCGTTCAAGAGGACAAAACAGAAGTTAAGTAGTAGTATAAGTGTGCAAAAGAGGCAGGCCAGTGGCTTGCCTCTTTTGCGTTTAAGGGGTTGCTGATTTAAAGTTGACTTAGGATTATAAAGGCCATAAGGCCAGAAATTATTCTTCATTAGGTACTAACTGCTAGTAGTACCAACTCCCTCTAATCAACGCAGATTCTCCCCTCTTCGCTCCCCTCAAGGGGAGAATCTGCTACTAGACAAGTACCAAAGGATTCCCTAGCTCATAGTACTTAGAACCTTTCTTCTTTTATTCGGGGTATTTAACGAAAAGCTGTGATTGAACAAGCACATAAAAAATCCCTGCCACCAAACGGGAGCAGGGATTCTGGTCATTCTAAAATGGAATTAAAATCTATCTAAGCTGTCACCTGGATGACTGATTCAGAGAAACGCTCCATCTCTTCCAGTTGTGGGCTACACTGCAGCAGGAAGAAATCAACGCCTACTTTCTCGTACTCACCTATGCGGTCCTGGATTTGGGCCGGTGTGCCGGTGAGTCCGGTGCGTAGTCCGCGGTTAGACACGGAGTAGTCCTGCAGAGAAACCTGCTGCTCCAGCTGCGTGCCCGCCAGCCACTGCTGGTAGTTGCCGTATCCGGCCGCCGAGGCGTTTACATCCGTGATGCGGTCTAATTCTTTCTTCACTTCCTGCTCCGTATCGCGCACGATGGAGTAAGCGGCCACCCCGAATTTCATCGGCGGCAAACCGGCTTTCTCGCGGCGTTCGCGCATGTCAGAGATACGGTTCCCGATGGTCTCCGGGGAATCGCCGTGCATCACGTAGCCATCACACTGGTTAGAGATAAGCGTTTTGGCGGCTTCAGATTCGCCCCCGGCGTAGATGAACGGTTTTTTCTTAGGCTTGGGCTGCAGCACGTTATCGGTGACCTGGTAGTACTTGCCTTCATAGGTGAAATGGTCTTTCTCCCAGAGGTTGGTCACCACGTCCAGCCACTCTTTGGTGCGGGCGTAACGGTCATCGTGCTGCTCAAACTGGATGCCGTACTTGGTGGCCTCGTCCTTCCACCAGCTAGACACCACATTCAGAGACAGGCGGCCATTGCTGATGAGGTCAATGTTGGCGGCGGCTTTCGCGAGCAGTGCCGGGTTATGAAACGTAGGCCGAACGGCCACCATGATCTCCAGTTCTTCGGTCACGGCAGCCAAAGCGGCGGCGGTAGACCAGGCATCCAGGGCCGGGGCTTCCTGGCCTTTGATGTCGTTCAAATACAGCTCAGCAATAAGGGCCAGGCTGTAGCCCCAATCCTCGCTGCGTTGCGCCAACTTCTTTACGTACTCCCAGGAGGTGGTCATGCCTTCATCGGGCACGTTGCGCAGCCAGCCGCCAAATACAGGTAACCAATATCCAAACTGCATGCTTATACCTCCTCAGTTACTAGTTGGGCCTTTTTCTCCAGGAAGTCAACCAACTTCTTGTGCGGGTTGAACCCGATCACATTCACGGCATCGGCCACGAAGTTGGAAAGGGCATTCACGTCATAGTAATAGATTTGGCCGTCACGGTCGTCAATGATGTACTCAATGCCGCCCACGTCAATACCTGAGTTCTGCATGATGGCCTCAATGGCATCAATTACTTCCTGCTCCGGGGTATAGCCCTCTACTTTCAGGCCATTTTTAGGAGCGTCCAAGGCGCAGGCGTTGCGCACCAGTTCCACACCGGTAGTCGTCTGGCAGATATCAGCTGGGCACAGGTTGAAGCTCTCGCCGGTAGTGTACACTTTGATGGCGTACAGGTATTTGCCGCCCAAAGTCTCAACGCGGTGGATGTACCCGCCGCGGGCCGGGATGAACTCCTGCACCAGCGCTGTGTGGTCAATACCCAGATCTATCTCGTTGTTAGCTACGGATTGCTCCAGGGCTTCTACAGAATCATACTTGATGATCCCCGCACCGCTACCGCCAATGTTGGCTTTCACCACGATGGGGAAACGCAGACCCTCGGCGGCTTTCACGGCCTGGGAAGCGTGGTTGATCACGCGCGCTTTTGGATAAGGCAGACCCAGTGACTGCAGCAAAGACAACTGCAGGGCTTTGTTGGTCTCGTACTGGAAAGCTTTGTGGCCGTTCACGGTTGGGGTGCCGGTGCGCTCCAGGTGGGCAAGTAAGCCCAAGGTATAGAAAATGCCATTCTCATTGCCGCGCAGGTAAGCAGAAGGGCTCATGCGGTTGAAGAACAGGCTGTATGGGGTTTCGTCCTCGGCCAGGTCATAGGTGTGCTCAGCGGCGTTCAGGCGTACATATGGAAGGCCGCGGGCGTCCAGTTCCTCAAACAAAGGCTTGAACCAGTCTGGGTGCTCGTGGTAGATGGCAATAGGCTTTACGGATGCAGAAGTTGACATATTAGTTCGTGTATTACTTGTGGTGTGTTTATTTAGCTAATCTCTATAGATTTAGAGGAGTATTGTGTTGTAAGCAAATGGAAAACCCTTTTTCTGGGCTGCTTTTACAAAATCATATTAAAAACGGAGGATGAATTTTGGCACCTAAGTGCCAGCCGGTTTAAGGGAGAGAAGAAATGATGTGGGGGCAAATCATGAACCCGGGTACAAAACTGGAAACACAGTAGTAACGGGCAGGCTTCTTCAGAACCCTTCCGGCGAGATGCGCCTCAACAACAACAGCGGTTCTGCTTAGACACAGAAACCGGAACAGGTTGCAAAGTTTGACCGAATAATCCGGTGATCAGATCGTTCAGAAAAGTGGCAATAGAAGAAAGCGTGTGCTGCATCATGGGTTTTCTTACGGTTTATATTTCCTAAATGCTTTAGGCAGGAATTAGCACCTTGTCTTTGTAGGTTGCTAGAAGTTCACAGAGCCTGTTCTCTCCCTTCTTCTTTATAAATCAAAACCCTTGGATAGGGATAATCGACTTTACGGGTGCAAATGTGGAAGCGAAAAAGTTAGCATCCAAATTTTAGGATAAATTATTGTAGCTACAGGAAATTTGCTTACGGCCAAATTACTCGTTGTTCCCATATTGTACTTACTTATTACCGATGTTTGTTTCCTGTTTTGAAGCTGTTTTGCCCATAACAAGCCTAAAACAGATGAGCTTTCTGCACCTTAAGTGAAAAGGAAATGGGAGACTTAAACCGCCGCCGGTAAGGTGATATGGAAAGTGGTGCCCTGGCGCTCCTGGCTTTCTACGTCTATGGAGCCACCGTGCTGCTCCACCAATTGGCGGCAGATGCTCAGGCCCAAACCTGTGGATTTTTCGCCCTGCAGGCCGCGTCTCCTGGCTTTGGAGAATCGGTCAAACAACAAAGGCCGCATCCTTTCTGGAATCCCGATGCCATTGTCTGATACCTCCAGCAGGAGCTTTTTCTTTTCCTCGCGCACCTTGATCCTGATTTTGCCCTGGGCCGGGGTGAACTTCACGGCATTGGACACCAGGTTATTCAACACCCGGTGGAAGCGTTCTTTGTTCAGGTTGGCGTACAGCGGGGTAGCAGGGTGGGAGAGCAGCAGGTTTCGGGAGCCTTGCAGCTGGGTTTGCCATTCTTCTTGCACATCCTGCAGCAAGGCGCACAGATCCATTTTCTCCAGCGGAATGGTTTCCTGCTGCTCCTCGCGGGCAATGAACAGCAACTCATTGATGGTAAGGCGCGAGTTCTGGCAACTGGTTAAGATCAGGTTCAGATACTGTTGTTCCTGCTCGGGGGTGAGGTTCTTCTTCTGCAACAGAGAGGTAATCATCTCAATGTTGTTGAAAGGGCTTCTCAGGTCATGCGCCACCACGCCCAAAATCTCAGATTTGGCCTGGCTTATCTTCTGAATCTCGCGGTTCTTTTCCTCAATCTCCTTCAGCTGAATGAAATGGTTGGCCCGGTAGCTGTACATCAGGCGGGAAAGCACCAGAAAGCAAAGCAGGATCACAAAGGACATGCACTGGTTCAGGACCACTTGCTCTGGGTTGAGGCCGGAGAAATGCAGCACCAACGTGAAAGCCAGCGCCGTTAAGGAGACCAGCACCAGGGTCTCATAGTACTCAAAGTCCCAGAGAAAAGCCACCGTAACCAGCCCCAGCAAATACATGGTGAGGGTGTTTCTAGGGTTAGACTGCGCAATGAACGTAATGCCTAGGCAGCAGGAAATAAACGCAAACCCGAAGGCCAGGCACAGTGCCTGCACAAGCCACAAAGGGTATTGGCGTTTCTGGTTGAGGTGAAGCAATCCTTCTAAACCCAACGCCATTGCTGAGGCCAGAGCCAGCGAGATATTCAGGCCACGGAAGAAAGTGACATGCGCGGTCTGGTTCAGAAAAGGAAAAACCAGGGGTAAAAGCAAAATCCCGCAGGTTACCGCCAGGGCAAGGTTGCCCACCAGCCTCAGTTTCCTCAGGTTTTCTGGAAGATAATGTGCCCGGAACTGAAAAGAATGCGGCTGGGCGGGCGTGTCAAAAAAGTAAAATTTCAAGCCAATACGCTGCTAATAGAATAGGTAAAGCAGAGCCCTGGAAAAACAGGTTTCTGCTTTGCTACAAAGGTACGAAAAGTCTTGTATCTCCGGATTTCTACTTATCCGTATTTTCCTCATCGGCTACAAATAATTCTATCTGATGGTGAGGTGAATAGACCAGAAAATAAAAGCATCTTCAGGGGCTTTTTGCCCGGTTCAAGTTGGCATTTGTCCGTATAAAAATATATTTGATTTAGCCCAGAAAAGCGTGTGTTTTTGGCAAGATGTTTGGTTTAAAAGCAATAGGAGAATTTTTCTCCTATGACCCAATTAGCACGCTGGCTAGTGCCCCAAACATGAAGCCGCTGTCTAGTTTAAATCTCTGTTACATGAAAACCTTTATTAACAACTTGTGGGTCTGGGGAGCTTTGCTGCTTCTGACCCTCAGCCTGGCTTCTCCACCAGAAGCGCAGGCCCGTCCGGGAGACCAGGTGTCTTTCCAGACGTTCTATGACGAACTGGACCGCTACGGTCGCTGGATTCGGGACCCCGAGTATGGCTATGTGTGGTCGCCTACCGTGGAGCGCGGATTTCAGCCGTACGCTACCCGGGGCCATTGGGTCATGACCGAGTACGGCAACACCTGGGTCTCTGACTATGACTGGGGTTGGGCTCCGTTCCATTACGGTCGCTGGATTTACGATGACTACGAAGGATGGCTGTGGATACCAGGTTCTGAGTGGGGACCGGCTTGGGTAGACTGGCGCAACGGCGGCGGTTACTACGGATGGGCGCCTATGGGCCCGCGCGTGACCTACATAGTGCCTGCCGTGCGGTGGGTGTTTGTGCCGGTGATGTACATCACCAGTCCGCGCATTTATGACTATTGTGTGCCCAGAACCCGGGTGGTGAACATCTACCACAATACCACCATTATCAATAACTACTATGAGCGGGACAACCGCCGCTATAACTACGGACCCCGAAACCAAGACATAGAGCGCGCCACTAACCGCAAGGTGAATGTCTACCGCGTAGACCGTGACAATCGGCCCGGCAGAACCTCGGTGGCCGAGAACTCCGTCCGGATCTACCGCCCAGATGTGAACTCACGCCGCGAGGAAGCACCAACCCGCCTGGCCAGCCGTGACAATCGTTCCCGTTTGTCAGACCAAGGCACCGTAGGCCGATCTGACCGCAGCAGCAACACCAACCGTGCTGGCATGGAAAGCGGTTCTACCCGCAGCCGTACCGTGGACGGGGGCACTGCTTCGCAAAACCGAACTGGGCTGGAACAAACTTCAGAGCAGCGCAGCACCGCCGGCGAGTACGGCCGCACCCGGGAATCTGGCCGGAGAACATCCGCTGGCTACGGGGAGGACGCCACCCAAACCCGTACCAGCAGACCAGATTACCAGCAACGTTCAGATGAAACCGGCACTGCCGAGGTTCGCACCCGCTCCGGTGTTCAGGAATCAAGACAACGCTCTGAGGGAGGTTATTCTCCCCGCAGAACAGAGGCTCCAACAAGCCAGGGACAGTATGAGCCGCGCAGCCGGCAGGAACCTAGCCCACAGGGCCAGTACCAGCAGCGTAGCCGCGAGGTTTCTGCCCCGTCACAACAAGCCCCGGCCCAGCGCCAGTCTGCTCCCCGCCAGGAACCATCCTCCGGTAGAAGAGAGAGTAGCCGAGGCGGAAGAAATTAAAGAGAGTTTTTGATTTAATGAATGATGAGAAAGCCGCACTTCTTTGAGGTGCGGTTTTTTGTTTTAGGGATGATTTTGCAAAAACGAGGTCAAACCCGTAGGAAATCTAGAATTAGCTTATTCACCTCATCGGGTTGTTCATGGTGTAGCCAGTGGGTGGCCTCTTCCAGAAAGATCAGTTGGCCATTAAGGCACTGGTCAATGCTGGGTTGGGCCAACTCGGTGCCAAGGAATTGGTCCTGCTTTCCCCACAGCATCAAAGTAGGGACTTCTATTTTGTGGCCTGGTTCTATGGGGTTGTATTTATAGGCACGGTACCAGTTGATCATGGCCTCCAGGGCACCCGGCTGGCGCCAGACTTCTTTGTAAATCTCCAGATCCTGTTCAGTGAAGGTGTTGGGCTGCGCCGATCTGGTCAAAGTGCTTTCCAGCAGTTTGAAATCAAAGGAACTGTTCAGGGTTTCGGGCACCCAGGGAAGCTGGAAGAAACCGGCGTACCAGCTCCGGAGCATCTGCTTGGGGTTGTGGGTGAGGTGGTGGTGGATGACCTGCGGGTGCGGCATGTTCAGGATCACCAGTTTCTCCAACAAGTCCTGATGGTGCAGGGCCAGGTTCCAGGCAACCGCTCCGCCCCAGTCATGCCCAACCAACACTACTTTCCGGTCTGTGAGTTGCGGAATCAGCTCGGCAATGTCCCTGGTTAATTCATCAATGGTATAGGCTTCTACTCCCTCGGGTTTGGTGCTCAGATTATAGCCTCTTTGGTCCGGCGCCACCGCAAGCCAACCCTCCTCTGAGAAAATGCGGAGTTGCTTTTCCCAACCATACCAGAACTCCGGGAAGCCGTGCAGAAACAAGATTACCTTACCGTCTTCAGGTCCTGCCTGCACCACCTGAAGTTGGATGCCGTTGGTGTTGTAGAAGTTTGTCCTTGTCTCCATGGTGGGCCTTTGGTTATCCAGACTTCTACGAAAAAGAAAAGAGTTGTCCTTTTTATAGGCTGATTTTCGGAAAACTGCTTTGAAACAAACCTTTCGGCGCATTCTCAAAAAACCTCGTAGCGTCCGGAGGACCTGCGAACGTCTATGCCAATAGCGTTTCAAACGGCATGGGCAACCACAAGGGATTGCCCCTACATGATCAGATACCCTGAGATCAGGAATGCCTGAGAGACATGGCGGTGCTTGGTCTCTACAAATGCTGCAAACCAAGGACTTTTTTAGAAAACAGACCCTAAACGGAAAAACCCCGCCTCACCAAGCAGGTAAGAACGGGGCTCTAATTAAAATCATGGTACGTGCTACTCCTTAAAACAGCTGGTACTTGGAAAGCTCCTTAGAAGGCAGTTCTGAAGAACCCATCAGGTAGACGTCAATGGCGCGGGCGGCTTCGCGGCCGTCTGAGATGGCCCAGACCACCAGCGACTGTCCGCGGCAGGCGTCACCGGCCGAGAAAATGCCTGGTACGTTCGTTTGCCAGTCGTTCAGTTTGAAGTTGCCACGGCGGTCCAGCTCAAACTTGAAGTTGGAGGTAAACGCATCGTGCTCCGGACGCTCGTACCCAATGGCGATCAACGCCAGGTCGCAGGGCAGAATGCGTTCGCTGTTGGGCTTTTCGGTGTACTCAGACTGGTTTTTCCATTCCAGCTCCACTACGCGCAGGCCTTTCACGTGTCCGTTTTCATCGGCGATGAACTCCTTGTTCAGCCAGCCCCAACTGCGTTCGCAGCCTTCTTCATGGGAAGATGAGGAGGAAAGAGTCACGGCTACTTCGGGCCAAGGATTGGTAGGATGGCGTTCCGTAGACGGCATGTAGCGGTACTGCAATTGCGTCACCGATTTCGCGAAATGCCGGTTGGCCGTACCCACGCAGTCAGAACCGGTATCGCCGCCGCCGATTACCAGCACGTGCTTCCCGAAGGCGTTGATGTCCTGCTCAGGCGCGATCTGCGCACCGTCAACCCGGCGGTTCTGCAAGCCCAGGTAATCCATCGCAAAATGGATGCCTTTGAGGTGATTGCCCGGGATGGCAATGGCCCGCGGTTTCGTAGAACCGATGCAAAGCAAAACGGCATCGTATTTTCGGTACAGCTTTTTGAGCGTAGTGTCCTGGCCTATTTTGCGGTTGTACTTGAACTTGATGCCTTCTGCTTCCAGAATGGCCAGGCGGCGGTCAATGGTCCACTTCTCCAGCTTGAAATCGGGGATACCGTAGCGCAGCAGGCCTCCGGCTTTCTCGTCTTTCTCAAACACGGTGACCTTGTGCCCCGCTTTGTTCAACTGGGCAGCAGCCGCTAATCCGGCCGGGCCTGAACCTACCACGGCAACCTTTTTGCCGGTTCTGTGCAACGGCGGCTGAGGTTTCACCAGACCCAGTTCAAAGGACTTCTCGGCTATGGATTTCTCAATGTGCTCAATGGCTACGGCCGGTTTGTTGATGGCCAGCACACAACTGCTCTCGCACGGGGCGGGACAGATGCGGCCGGTGAACTCCGGGAAGTTGTTTGTGCTATAAAGCACGCGCACGGCCCGTTCCCAATCGCCCTCAGACACCGCATCGTTGAAATCCGGGATCAGGTTGCCCAGCGGACAGCCGTTGTGACAGAAAGGGATGCCGCAATCCATGCAGCGGGAGGCCTGTTGTTTGGTCTTTTCTTCCGGAAAAGGAAGGTAAATCTCGTTGGAGTCGTTTACCCGAACCTTAGGGTCGCGGGTACCCGGCACCTCGCGGTTGTATTTCAAGAATCCGTCTGCTATTCCCATTACGCCAATATTCTTTCAGTTTCTTTATCTTTTAATTGCAGGGCCTTCTTCAGGTCGTGCGGCATTACTTTCCGGAAGTGGTCGCGGTGGATTTCCCAGTTCTCCAGGAACTCGCGGGCCAGAACGCTGCCGGTATAGGCCACGTGCTCTTGCAGTTTCTCCGCAATCCAGAGCAGGTCATCGGCGTCTGGTTCTTCCATGCCTACCATGTCCAGGTTCAATTGGTCTACATGGTTGGGATCTGGAGCGTAGATGTACGCCATGCCACCGCTCATACCCGCTGCGAAGTTCTTCCCGATCTCACCCAGCACCAGCACTTTCCCGCCAGTCATGTACTCGCAACCATGGTCGCCTATGCCTTCCACCACGGCCTCGGCTCCCGAGTTCCGCACGCAGAAACGCTCACCCGCCAGGCCGTTGATGTATACCTTTCCGGCGGTAGCGCCGTACAGCGCCACGTTGCCCGTGATGATGTGCTCATGCGCCAGGTACTGGCTTTCCTTGAAGGGCTGCAGAATCAGTTTCCCGCCCGAAAGGCCTTTGCCCAGGTAGTCATTGGCCTCACCGTACAGCTTGAAGGTGATACCCGGGGCCAGGAACGCACCCAGGCTTTGCCCAGCCGAACCGTAGAACGTGCCTTTGAAGGAATCCTCCGGCAAGCCGTGTTTCCCGAAGTTTCTGGAGATCTCATAAGACAGCATGGTGCCCACGGAGCGGTCCACGTTGTTGATGCGGTACTCCACCTCGGTGTTGCCTTTTTTCAGGTCCCGGATGAGTTTCTTGTCCAGTACTTTGCCAATCTCGTGGTCCTGCTCAATCTGTTTGTAGGTACCTACGTTTCTGGGCGCGTACTCCTGGTGGAAGATAGGAGAGAGGTCCAGGTTCTTGAGTTTCCAGTGGTTCAGGTCGGTTCTGATTTTGAGCACCTGTGACTGGCCCACCATCTCGTTGATGGTTCTAAAGCCCAGGGAGGCCATAATCTGCCGCAACTCCATGGCCATGAAAGTGAACAGGTTCACCACGTGGTCAGGGTCGCCGGTGAACAGCGCACGCAGGTCTGGGTTCTGGGTAGCAATACCAACCGGGCAGGTGTTCAGGTGGCACTTGCGCATCATGATACAACCTTCGGTGATAAGCGCAGCGGTGGCTACCCCATATTCCTCGGCGCCCAGCAAAGTGGCCACGGCCAGGTCATAGCCGGTCAGGATCTTGCCATCGGTTTGCAACACTACGCGGCTGCGCAGATTGTTTTTAATCAGCGTCTGGTGCGCCTCGGCCAGCCCGATTTCCCAGGGCAGACCGGTGTGGCGGATAGAGCTCAGCGGACTGGCCCCGGTACCGCCGTCAGCGCCGGAGATCATGATGGCATCGGCTTTGGCTTTGGCCACGCCTGAGGCGATGGTGCCTACGCCGGCCTCGGCCACCAGCTTCACGTTGATGCGCGCTCTGGGGTTGGCATTCTTCAGGTCGAAGATCAGTTGCTTAAGGTCCTCGATGGAGTAGATGTCATGGTGCGGCGGCGGCGAGATCAAACCTACGCCAGGCGTAGAACAGCGCACGCGGGCGATCCAGTGGTCTACTTTGTGGCCGGGCAGCTGACCGCCCTCGCCGGGTTTGGCACCCTGGGCAATCTTGATCTGAATTTCGTCGGCGTTCGCCAGGTAGTGGCTGGTGACACCGAATCGGCCGGAGGCCACCTGTTTTACGCGTGAAATCTCAGAATCACCGTTAGGCTTCCGGATGAAGCGGGCCTCGTCCTCGCCGCCCTCGCCGCTGTTGCTTTTGCCGCCTATGCGGTTCATGGCAATGGCCAGCGTGCTGTGCGCCTCGTAGGAAATAGAGCCAAATGACATAGCACCCGTGGCGAACCGCTTGAGGATGCAGGAAACAGGCTCCACCTCATCCAGAGGCACCGACTGCCGCTTCCGGAACTCAAACAGGTTGCGCAGCGTGATAGCGGTTTCCTGCTGGTGCTCCCTTATGGACTTGGAATACTCTTTATATAATAAGTAGTCGTTCAAGCGGGTGGACTTCTGCAGCAGGTGAATCACCTTGGGCGTGAGCAAATGCTCTTCGCCATCGCGGCGCCACTGGTAGTACCCACCGGATTCCAGTAGGTTCTCATGGTCTGGGTACGCCGATTGGTGCTTGGTCAAAGCCTCGCGCTCCAGGTCCTCAAAGTTGAGGCCTTCCAGGCGGTTGGTAGTGCCTTTAAAGCATTTCGCAATCACTTCCTGGCTCAGCCCCAGAATCTCAAATATCTGGGAGCTCTGGTAAGACTGCAGCGTGCTGATGCCCATTTTGGATAGGATCTTGAGCAGGCCATTGTCTACCGCGTAGATGAAGTTCTGGAAATAATGGGTGTACGGATGCTTGTTGTCGAGTTTCTGCTGATCATGCAGACCCTTGATGGTGTCATACACCAGGAACGGATACACCGCGCTGGCCCCGTACCCGATGATGGTAGCGAAGTGGTGGGTTTCCCAGGCATCGCCGGCTTCAACCACCAGCCCCGCCTTGGTACGGAGGCGTTTCTCAATTAAGTGGTGGTGCACCGCGCCTACGGCCAGCAAAGACGGAATAGCCGCCCGCTGCGCCTGGATGTTGCGGTTAGAGATGATCAGGATTTTCTTGCCGGCACGCACGGCAGCCTCAGCCTCGGCGCAGATGCGGTCTATCTCACGTTGCAGGTTGCCAGTCTCGCGGGTGGAGAAAGTAGCGTCCAGGGTCTCGTGCTCAAAGCCTTCCTCTTTCAGGAATACCAGCTTCTGGAACTCCACCGGGTCCATGACCGGCTGCGAGATATGGATCTGGCGGGTATGCGCCTCAGACTCATCCAGGATATTCAAAGACTCACCCACGCGCGTGAACAAAGACATGACCAATCGCTCCCGGATGGAGTCAATAGGTGGGTTGCTCACCTGCGCGAAGAACTGCTTGAAGTAGTTGGATACGTGTTGGCTTTGGTGCGAGAGTACGGCCAAGGGCGTGTCCGAGCCCATGCTGCCCACAGGCTCATAGGCCGTGGCTGCCATGGGCTCCACCACCATTTTCAGGTCCTCGCGGGTGTAACCGTAGGCTTTCTGGCGTTGGCGCAGCTCCTCGGGTGTGCAGGGCTCCAGGAGCACCGCGGGCTCTGGGCGCAGTCTCAGTTTGATGCGGTTTTTCTGAATCCAGTCAAAATACGGCTTGTCATTGCAGACCAGCTGTTTGATCTCCTCATCCTCAATCACGCGGTTCTGGGAAATATCAGCTAAGAGCATTTTGCCGGGCTGCAGGCGGCCGCGTTTGATCACGTCTTTGGGGTCTACCGGCAAGGCACCCGTCTCTGAGGCCATGATCAGGCGGCCTTGCTTGGTGAGGCAGTAGCGCACCGGGCGCAGGCCATTCCGGTCTAAAGTGGCGCCAATCTGGGTACCATCGGTGAAGAACAGGGCGGCAGGGCCGTCCCAGGGCTCCATCAGAGAGGCGTGGAATTTATAAAACGCCTTTTTATAGGTGTCCATGTGCGGATTGTTCTGCCAAGCCTCGGGCACCAGCATCATCATCACGTGCGGCAAGGGCCGTCCGGACAGCGTGAGCAGTTCCACCAAGGCATCCAGGTTGGCAGAGTCAGAGTCCTCTGGGTTGGTCACGGGCAAGAGCCACTGCATCTCTTCCTCGGTGAAAAGGGGAGAAGACATGAGCGCCTCCTTGGACTTCATTTTGTTCACGTTCCCCCGGATGGTGTTGATCTCGCCGTTGTGCGCAATAAAGCGGAACGGCTGGGCCAGCCGCCAGTTGGGGAAGGTGTTAGTGGAGAAACGGGAGTGCACCACCGCTATCGCAGATTTGAAATCTGGATGGCGCAGGTCATGGTAGTAACGCTCCAGCTGATCGGTTTTGAGCTGGCCTTTGTAGATGATGGTACGGGAAGAGAAACTGGCGATGTAGAATGTACCGTTCTCGCCGCGCACGTTTTTGCGGGTTTCATTGCTGATGAGGTTGCGCAGCACAAACAGCTTGCGCTCCAGATCCTCACCTTTGATGGTAGGGTCTACCGGCTGCACAAACACCTGCTCAATATACGGCTCCACGGCTTTAGCGCCGTGCCCGGGCACCTGGCTGTTGACCGGCACCAGGCGGTAGCCAATAAGGCTGAGACCCAGCTTGCGCAGGCAGTTGTTCAGAATCTTGCGAGATTTTTCCCGTACCTCGTAAACGATGGGGAAAAAGACCATGCCTACGCCGTAGCTTCCCTCAGGCGGCAAGGTGATGGCAAACTCGGCCAGTTCTTTCTTGAAGAACTCGTGGGGCAATTGCACTAAGATACCGGCACCGTCGCCGGTCTCGGGGTCGCTGCCGGTGGCGCCACGGTGCTCCATGTTTTTGAGCATGGTGAGGGCGTCTTTAACCGTAGCATGTGATTTATGGCCGTCTAAATTGACTACACATCCAACACCGCAAGCATCGTGCTCTAGCTCGGGGGTATATAACCCTCTATTAAGTTCATCGGCCTGATTCATTCCTTTGTTTGTCTTGTTCGGGTAAGGGTGAATCAGTAATTTATGGGGTATTTTCTAAAGAATCAAGCTGTATTTTGAAGAATAATTAACAAACAAGTGTTAGTATTAATGAATTAGTAAGTTAATGTTTTGTTTGGTTTAAATATTTTAAAATAATTGTAGCTGATTGGGCTTTCATTATGAAAATAGAAATAGAGGAATAAATAAATTTTTAAGTATTTGATAATTAATCCCTTGTGAAATCGGCCTGAAATTTAAAAACTGGGCTTAAAACGGTAAAAGCCTGACTTTCTGCTTTGTGCCTGTTTTTGGGAAAACAAGCTTAAAACAGAAAACCAGGCGTGAAAAGAAGGAAGCGACTGGAGGTGAAATCAGCCGATTACCTGTCTGGTTGCCACATGAGAATGAAATAGCCTTACCGGAGTGTTCCTTTCGCCTCGTCTTTGGTACGTTCCAGCAGGTAAAGCAGCAGCAAGGCCAACAGATTCACCGACACGAAGGAAATGCCCGCGTGAGTTCCGAAGCTGAAGTTGAAGGATGATAAAGAGAACCGGAGCTTGAATACCCAACTAGCCAGGAAATCAATGCCTACGCCCACCTTGAGACCTGCCACGTAATTGTAAGCCACGCCACTCATCCCGAAGCTGAACGCCTGCAGAATCTGGTTCACCATAGACAAGGTGTAGGCGGAGCGGGTTTTCTTCAAAAGCGAAAAGCCGCACCAGATAGAGAAGCCGTAGAGCAGGGCCGCCAGCAGAATGCCCAGCCAAGTGGTGGCAGAAGGATTCTCCAAAGCCGGAATCAACTTCAGGAACAAGCCCAGGCCCAGCAGACCTCCCACCAGTTGGTACAGGCCAATGGCGGAGGAAAGGGTAAAAGCGGTTTTAGGGGCGTTTTGCGAAAATTGGCTCATAAACAGCATGCGTGTGTTTAGTAAAAAGCCCCGGCCTCAGGAGCCGGGGCTTTTTGGTTTATAGTTTATATAACCTAGTGGTGGTCAAAGTCAACATCGCGGTATCTTTCGCGCAGTGCAGCCAGGCCTTTTTTACCGTAAGCCAGACGCGTGATCACCACGTACAGCACCGGCACAATGAAGATGGCCAGGAACGTAGCCGCCAGCATACCGCCAATTACCACCCAACCAATAGTCTGTCTAGATACCGCGCCCGCACCGGAAGCCAGTACCAGCGGCACCACCCCCAGGATAAAGGCCAGGGAGGTCATGATGATAGGGCGCAGACGCAGCCTTACCGCTTCAATAGTCGCCTCAATCAGTTCCATGCCTTTGTCTACCCGCTCTTTGGCGAACTCCACAATCAGGATGGCGTTTTTGGCGGCCAGACCGATGAGGGTGATCATCCCGATCTGGGCGTACACGTTGTTGTCCAGTTTAGGCAAAAAGGTAAGGGCCAGGATCGCCCCGAACATCCCGAGCGGGATGGCAAACAAGATAGAGAACGGAACTGACCAGCTTTCATACAGGGCGGCCAGCAAGAGCAACACCAGCACAATAGACAGCGCGAAAATGTAGACGGTATTGTTACCTGCCGCTAACTCCTCGCGGCTCAGGCCCGAGAAGTCGTAACCGTAACCGGCTGGCAGGGTTTGCGCGGCCACTTCTTCCAGGGCCTGCAAAGCCTGACCGCTACTGTAACCGGGTTTGGCGCTACCAGAGATCTCCACTGACCGGAACAGGTTATAGTGCGAGATCACCGCCGGATTCTCTTCCACCTTGGTGGTAATGAGGGCACTCAGTGGCACTGATTCTCCCTGGCGGTTGAGCACGTAGAACTGGTTCATGTTCTGGATGTCCATGCGGTAGGCGGTGTCTGCCTGGGCTACTACGCGATAGTTTCGGCCGTAGCGGGTGAAGTCGTTGATGTAGCGGCTACCCATGTAAGAAGACATCGTCGCGAAAACATCGGTGAGGTTGATGCCCAGTTTCTTCACTTTTTCGCGGTCCACATCCACGTGGTAACCAGGGGTGCGGGTGTTGAAGAAGCTGTAGGCCATGGCAATTTCGGGACGTTGGTTCGCGGCGCCCAGGAACTGACCCATCACACGCTCCATCTCCTTGATGTCGCCGGCGGTGCGCTGCTCCAGCATGAAGCTGAAACCACCCGACTGACCCAGACCTGGAATAGCCGGCGGCGCCACCACAATGATGTTGGCTTCTTTAATGGCGCTGAAACGTTTGTTCAGATCGGCCATTACCCCTTGCAAGCGCATAGACTCCTCCTGTCTTTTCTCCCAGGGGTGCATCTGGATAAAGAACGTACCACTGTTTGATTTGAACGAGAAGTTGATGGCATTCAGACCGGAGATAGAGGTGGAGTTCTTAATGGCCGGTACATCGCGCAGGATCACGGCCATTCTCTCAAGAATCGCCTGGGTGCGGTTCGCAGAGGAACCCTCCGGTAACTCAACGGAGATAAACAGACGTCCTTCATCCTCGGTAGGGATAAAGCCGGTTGGTTTATTCGCGAACAAGCCTACGGTACCCACATACAAGCAGACCAGCAGAATCAAAGCCAAAGGCGCTGCCTTGATGCTTCGGCGCACGCCGCCCGAGTAAGACTCGGTGGTTCTGGCAAACCAGTTGTTGAACCGGTAAAAGAACTTGTTCAGACCTCTTGACTCGCGGCTCACGTTCATAGGGCGCAGCATGAGCGAGCAAAGCGCCGGGGTCAGCGTCAAGGCCACAAACGCCGAGATCAACACCGAGATAGCGATGGTGATAGCGAACTGTTGGTACAGACGGCCCACGATGCCGGGGATAAAGCCCACTGGGATGAAAACCGCCGCCAGGATCAAGGCAATGGCGATTACCGGCGCGGTGATGTCTTTCATGGCGCGGCGGGTAGCCTCCCTTGGCGACAGCCGCTCATGGTCAATGTAGTGCTGCACGGCCTCTACCACCACAATGGCGTCATCCACCACAATACCAATGGCCAGCACGAATCCGAACAAGGTCAAGGTGTTAATGGTGAAGCCCAGCGGGATAAAGAAGATGAACGTCCCGATGATGGACACCGGAATAGCCAGGATTGGTACCAGCGTGGCGCGCCAGCTCTGCAGGAACAGGAATACCACAATGATCACGAGCACCAGGGCCTCCAACAGCGTATGCACCACCTCATTGATAGACACCTCCACCACAGACACTGACTCAAAAGAGACAATGTAATCCACGTCGGCGGGGAAGGTCTTTTTCATTTCAGTGAGGGCCGCGTAGATGCCCTCGGCGGTCTCCACCGCGTTAGAACCCGGCGCCTGGTAAATCAGCATGATCCCAGACGGGTTGCTGTTGATGGTAGCCTGGCGGCCGTAGTCAAACTGACCGAATTCAATACGCGCCACATCTTTCAAATACACCAGCGAGCCGTCCTCGGGGTTCGTGCGGATGATCACGTTTCCGAACTCCTCCTGGGTTGCCAGACGTCCGCTTACAGTGATAGGATACTGGAAAGCCTGGGTGTTGTACTGCGGCCTGCCGCCCACGGTACCAGCGGCTACCTGCAAGTTCTGCTCCTGGATGGCCGTTACAATCTGGTTTGCGCTCAGGTTGTACTGCGCCATTTTATCTGGCTGCAGCCACAGGCGCATACTGAAGTCCTGTCCAATGGAAGTCACGTCACCCACACCCTTCACCCGCAGCAAGGCATCCTTCACGTAGATGTTGGTGTAGTTGTCCAGGTACTGGATGTCGTGGGTTTTGTTAGGGGAGTAGATCCCCACCACCATCAGAATACTGGGGTTTCGCTTTCTAACGGTCACACCCAAACGACGCACTTCTTCTGGGAGGCTGGGCTCAGCCACGCTAGCGCGGTTCTGCACATCCAGGGTAGCGATGTCAATGTCAGTGCCTACCTCAAAGATCACGCTCATGTTCATCTGCCCGGTACTGGTGTTGGTGGAGGTCAGATAAGCCATGCCCGGGGTACCGTTGATTTGGGTTTCTATGGGTGTGGCCACCGTCTGCTCCACCGTCTGCGCATCGGCACCGGTGTAGTTCGCCGAAACCGATACCGTGGGCGGGGAGATGTCCGGGTACTGGGTAACGGGCAGGTTCATCATGGCCAGCGTTCCTACCAACACGATCACAATGGAGATCACGATGGCGGTGATGGGCCGTCTTATAAATACTTCAGATATCATACTCTTTCTGAAAAAACTATATTTTAAATATTATTATCTGGCACCAACTGGGGCTCCGGTGGCCGGTTGCGGCGCACCTACCTGGATTTTGGCGCCCTGGCGCAGTTTCTGGATACCCTCCACCACAATCACATCGCCGGATTTGAGGCCTTCACGGGCCACTATTTTGTCCTGGAAGCGGGTGCCTAGCTTGATGTTCTGCTGCTGCACAGAATCGCCCTGCACTTTGTACACGTAGAACTCGCCCAACTGCTCGGTCACGGCTTTGAACGGAAGGGTGATCTGGTTTCCTATGTCCTGGTTCAGCACGTTCAGGGTCACGGTCATTCCGGAAACCAGCTGGCGGTCTGGGTTAGGGAAACTCACGCGCACGGTGATGGTACCGGTCTGCGTGCCGATAGCGCGGTCAATGGCCGTTAATTTACCGGTGTGCGGGTATCTGGAGCCATCGGCAAGGGTCAGCGTAAAAAGGGAATCTGGCTGGTTGCCCTGCTTGAGGCGATTGAAACGGGGAAGTTCCTGCTCATTGATCACAAAGTCCACGCCGGTAGGTCCGTCTGAGGAAATGGTGTTCAGGAGCGTCTGGCCCGGGCTCACCTGCGAACCCACGCGCACCTGAGAGATCCCGATGGTACCGCTGAAAGGTGCGTTGATTAAGGAGTAACCCAAATCTGTGGCAGCACTGGCCACCTGGGCGCGGGCTACGGCCACCTGGGAACGGGCGGTTTCCACATCGGCGCGGGCGTAATCTACGCGCTGGCGGGCAATGGCGTCCTGCTTGGCCAGGTTCTCATAGCGTTCCAGGTCTTTCTGTACCCGGTTGAGGTTGGCCTGGGCGCTACGCACGTTGGCCTGCGCCTGGCGGTAAGCTGCCTGGTACTTGGTGCGGTCAATCTCGTACAGCCGCTGGCCTTTGGTTACCCGCTGACCGTCTTTTACAAAAATCTGGGAAATATAACCGCTTACCTGGGGGCGCAATTCCACTTCGCTGAGCGGCACCACGGTACCGGGGTAAGTGTCTGTGCCTACCACATTTTCTTCAGCAACGGTAATGGTGTTCACGGGAACCGGACCGCCCATCATAGGGCCGGCAGGGGCGGCTTCCTTTTTGCCACAGGAAATCAAAAACGCGCCAGACAAAGTGAGCGCCGTCAAGGTGGATAGATTTATCTTCATGATACTATGGTTTTTCTCTCGGTTAGTTAACTGCAATAGTGCCCAGGGCGCGCTGCACATCCAGTTTGCTGGACAGCACGTTGTACAGGGCATTGTAATAATTGAGCTGGGCGGTTCTGAGGTCGGTCTCGGCCACAATCAGGTCCAGGTAGGTTTTAATGCCCTCGTTGTACTGGAGCTTGATCACGTTGTAGACATCCTCGGCCAGCTGCACGTTGCTTTGCAGGGTCAGCCAGTCATTGTAATCGCTCTTGTAGTTAGCCAGGGCAGTCTGGTACTCGGTGTTTATGCGGCGCTGGATATTCTGCAGTTCCACGTTCAGGCTTTCTTCCTGGAGTTCAGAGATGCGCACGTTCTGCAGTCTGCGGCCCCCCTGGAAAATAGGGATGCCTATCTGCAGCCCTAAAGCCGAGGTGGGGTAAGATTGGCTGTAGATGTCTGAGAAGGTGGAGCTGAAGAACGTAGGGTTGTAATTCACGAACGCCGAGGCCGTAGGCAGAAAGCCCCACCGGTAGTAGCGGGTGTTCAGGCCCTGGATCTGGCGTTGCGTTTGCACCTGCTGGAACTCTACCCGGTTGGCGAAGGTCACATTCTGGGTGGTGTCCATGAGGATGTTCTGCTGCATCTGGTTGTAATCATAAGCCAAGGTGAGGGGAGAACCCACCGGCAGACCCATGAGCTCCTGCAGCACGGCGGTGCTGGACTTGATGGCCTCCTGGGTTCTTTTGCGGTCTGCCCTGATGCTGTTAAGCGTGATGGAAGCGCGCTGGTAATCGGTCTTGTCTACCAGCCCCTGCTCATACTGGGCGCGGGCATCGCGGTACTGTTTCTCCTGGCGAAGGATGTTCTCTTCCAGAATCCGGAGCTGTTCCTGACTCAGTAGGATGTTGTAAAAGGCCTTGCTCACGTCTACCACCGTATTGATCTTGGTGGCCTGCGTGTTCAGGTCCAGCGCTGAGCGAGTAAAGCGCGCAGCCCGGGAGGCCAGCAGCAGGTCATTGCTGTACAGGGTCTGGTTTGCCTGGAAGTTGATGTTGGAGGTGTATTTCTGCCCGATGGTGATAACCTGGTCCCCGAACACACTCTGCTGCCGCTTGATGTTGTGGGTAAGCGCGTAGTTCGCAGACACCTGCGGCAACCAACCCGATAACTGCGCCCTGATCTGGCGCTCGCCAATCTCTTCGTCTATCTGTGCCTGTTGTACCTGGGCCTGGTTTTTCAGGGCGTACTCCACGCACTGCTGCAGGGATAGCCTGCCAGCGGTGCTATCTGGGGTCACCTGTGCCCACAAGGCCAAAGGTGCCAGAAGGCAACTCAGCAGCAGGGGCACCAGATATTTTGTTTTTTTCATAATTGAGGGTGATAAATGTATTAGAAGCTGATTAGGGGGTGATTTATAGTTTACGAATGCTGTCCCAGATCATCTGAGCCAGTTGCTGGAACTCCTTGTCTCCCAGCTGCACTCTGCCGTCCAGGTGGACCCGGGCGGCGGTCATGATGCTGCTGTGGATCATGATGGACATGAGTTTATGGTCCACCTCCCGCAGGATACCATGCTGGTGGCCCAGGAGGATAAATTCTTTGATATCGTTCTGGATGCGATCATTCTGGTCGGCGGGGCAGCGCGGGTAGTAAGGCGAGCTTACAAACTGCTCAATAAAGAAAAGCACATCGGGGTGCTGGATGTAGAACTGGCAGCGGCTGATCCAGCGCAGAAAGAAGTTCTCCTTCAGGTCCATGCCCTCACGGAGGTCTTTGTGCACGGCTTCCTGCACCTGTTGCTGGGTGTAGGCAAACAGGTCCATGATGAGGGTGTCTTTGCTGTCAAAGTAATGGTAGATGGTGCCCGCGGCTACCCCCGCTCTTTTGGCCACCATGCTCATGGGCGTGCCATGGAAGCCGTTTTCCTTGATCAATTTCAGCGTACTCTCCAGAATCGCTTTCTTCTTCTCTGCAATAATCTCCAAGGTGTTTTTCTGTCTATTGAACGTTCATTCGGTGTGCAAAGTAAAGCAGGTCAACCCTGTTTATACAAGCCATTGTTTGTTTTATTCAATAGAGAGGAAAGCGGAAAGGAGATGTGTTGTGTATAACAACCTGTTAATCAATGAATTGATATGGTGTTATCTTTTAGTTACCTCTGGGATACCCTAAGGCCATTGGATTTTAGGTAATTATCTATTCCGGGCCTGTTCTTCCAAAATCAGGCCCGGAACAGAGGCTTTCTATAAGGAATGGGAGAGGAGTTGGAGGAGTGGCTTGCATGTTTTCAGACAAGGCCGGTTCAGGAATTTTCTGATTGTTCAGGAGGGAGGTGCTAGTCTGTTGACTTTATGAAAAATCATTGCCATTGACTGGCTGGAAAGCATCTGGCTGGTGTTAGGTAAACTGTCAGCACTTGCAAGGTGAAGCTTGTCCTTTGAATTGGAGGAGGCCTCTTTTGGTTTCGGGGCCGTTTTTCCGAGACTTGGCCTATCCTCGGTCTGTCCCTGGCAGACCAAAAGTATGACTTAGAAATCTACAGGGTTGGTCTGTCAGGGGACAGACCAAGGAAACAAGGAGGCAAACCGAGGAAACGAACCAAGGAAAAAGGAAACAGGTTGACTTAAAAAAACTGTGTCCCGGTGAAGCTTTCGTTTGGGGGCCTATTTCAGAAAATCAGCCCTTAAAAGAAAGAGACTAAGAAACCTGGTCCTGGGCCAGTATGTGCTGCACAATTTTCTCGGCGTGGTCACGGGAGTTTTCAATGAACCAGAGGTGCGTGTCCATGCCGCCGCAGACCACGCCCGCCAGGTAGAGCCCTGGCTGGTTTGTTTCCATGGTTTGGGTGTTGTGCTGCGGGTACAGTTTGTCGTCTGGGGAGAGTTCTACGCCAAATTTCCGGAGGAGCTCAAAGTTGGGTTTGTAGCCGGTGAGCGCCAGCACAAAATCGTTCTCCACCGTGATAGGCCCATCGGGGGTATTGATGTCCACCTCGCCGGACCGTATGGCCGTGATGCAGGAGTTGAAGTGCGCCTTGATGCTGCCCTCCTTGATGCGGTTCTCCACATCGGGGCGGACCCAGTATTTCACCCGCCGGCCTATCTCCGGTCCCCGCACCACCATGGTGACCTCGGCGCCTTTGCGGTAGGTTTCCAGGGCGGCATCCACGGAGGAATTGCTCGCGCCCACCACCACTACTTTTTGCAGTGCATAGTAATGCGGGTCTTTGTAGTAATGCGTCACGTGCGGCAGGTCCTCACCGGGCACGTCCATGAGCGCGGGCAAGTCATAGAAGCCGGTAGAGACAATGACTTTGCGGGCCTTGTAGGTTTCTTTGATGGTCTGTACCTCAAACTGCTCCCCAGTCTTCTGCACCGACAGCACTTCCTCAAACAGCCGCAGGTTCAGGTTAAACTTGAGCGTGACGCGGCGGTAGTATTCCAGGGCCTCGTTGCGGCGCGGCTTGGGGTTGTCAGAGATAAAAGGCACGCCCCCAATCTCCAGTTTCTCTGAGGTGGAGAAAAACGTCATGGTCACCGGGTAGTTGTAGAGCGAGTTGACCAGGGCGCCTTTGTCAATGATCACGTAAGAGAGACCGGCTTTCTGGGCCTCAATACCGCAGGTCAGGCCAATAGGGCCGGCCCCAATAATGACAATATCAAATTCTGAAGAGGTACGCATGCCGTAAAGGTAATTCAATGAGTGAACGAGTGGGTGAGAGAACGAATGAATATAGAGGAACAGATATAGGTGATTCAAACAAATAAAAATAATACGCAGGAAATGGTTTTAGGCTTAATCTGAGATGCCTGTTGGTCAATGCCTTGGACTTTGGCTGCTCCTTTTGACCCAAATCCCCACTTGCGTCTATTACGTTAAGGCTTTGGGTTGCGCCTGACGTTTTTACGCTGTTTCCGTAAAAGTAGCCCAAATATAGAGACGGCTGCTGAGTTGAAGGGCTGCCAACCTGATTTTAGGAGAAGCCCTGCTGCTTTACTGAAAGTTAGTACTTTCGATTTTAGGTCATATTCATTCAGTCACTCAATCACGCATTCACCCATTAGCAAAGAATGAACAGGAAAGTAAGGGAGCTCCAGTCTTTTTTCTACAGCCAGAACTTCTATGACGGCATCCGCACCACCGTGGCGGCGCTGCTGCCTTCCTTACTTTTCTCGCAATTGGGCCATTTTGAGACGGGTATTACCATCTCCCTGGGGGCCATCAGTGTGAGCCTGGCAGATTCGCCGGGACCCGAGCGGCACAAGCGCAACGCCATGCTCCTGAGTATTGGCCTCTGCACAGTTATGGCGCTGGCCATTGGCTTCGCCCGCATGCACGTGGTTACCTTGGGTTTGGCCATTCTGGTGTCCAGCTTTCTTTGCTCTATGCTGCTGGTGTACGGGATGCGGGCCTCCTTTATTGGGCTGGGAGGCTTGCTTGTGCTGGTCATGACCATGGACCGGCCGCTCACGCCGGAGCAGGTGTTTATCTACAGCGGTCTGGTGATGGCGGGCGGCGTGTGGTACATGCTTCTGAGCCTGATCTCTAACCGGTTTATGCCTTACCGGCCCGCGCAGCAGGCCCTGGGCGAGTGCGTGAAGGAAGTAGCGAAGTTCCTTCGGCTGAAAGCCGCTTTCTATCATTCCCAGACAAATCTGGAGGACGATTACCGCCAGTTGATCTCGCAGCAGATCCTGGTGAGTGACAAGATGGATGCTCTGCGCGAGCTTATGTTCAAGAGCCGACAGCTCCTGAAAGAGTCCACGGATACCGGCCGCACGCTGCTCATGGCGTTTGTAGACCTCGTGGATCTGTATGAACAGGTCACCGCTATCCATTATGATTATGGATCCATCAGAGAGAAATACGGGCATACGGGACTGCTGCCGGAGTTTGCGGGACTCATAGAACTACTCGCCGATGAGCTGGACAACATTGCCTTTTCCGTGCAGGCCAACCTGCCGCACCGCAACACCCAGGACCTGACCTCTAGGCTGGACCAACTCAAAACCGGCATTGACGCCGTGGCCGAGAAGGAAGACCAAACCAGCCACCTTGTTTTGCGCAAGATTTTCGTGAACATCAGGTCCATTGCCCAACGGCTCACGGTGATCAGGTCTTACTTTAGCCTGGATAAAGAGGAGCTTAGGAAAAGGTCCCGGGAGATAGAGTTCTCGCTTTTTATCTCGCACCAGACCATTGACCCCAAAGTGTTTCTGAACAACCTCACTTTTGGGTCATCGGTGTTCAGGTTTTCGTTCAGGGTGGCGCTGGTGGCACTGTTCGCCTATGCTTTGACCAAGTTTTTCCCGTACGGGCAGCATAGTTACTGGGTCCTGCTTACCGTGATTTTCCTGATAAAGCCCGCCTTTAGCCTGACCAAACAACGGAACAAAGAAAGGATCATCGGGACGGTGGCGGGAGGGGTGCTGGGGCTGCTGATCTTGTACCTGGTGCAGGATACGCGGCTTCAGTTTGCGTTTATGCTGGTGTTCATGACCGGTTTCTACAGCGTGCAGCGGATCAACTACATGCTGAGTGTGACGCTCATGACACCTTTCATGCTCATCCTGTTCAGTTTTCTGGGCGGCGGGGGCATGACCATTGTGCAGGAACGCATAGTAGATACCGTGGTGGGCTGCGCCATCGCCTTTGCGGCTACTTATTTCATATTTCCTAATTGGGAGTCCAAGCAGGTGGGCCGATTGCTCAAAAGTGTGGTGCAGGCCAATCTACGGTACCTACAGGTGTTGGCCGAAAGACTGGCCGGAAAGGAGATCACCGAGGTGCAGTACAAGCTGGCCCGCAAGGAAGTGTACGTCAACTCGGCGAACCTATCGGCGGCGTTCCAGCGCATGACCGATGAACCCCGCAGTAAACAACTGCACCGGCAGGAGATTTTCCAGTTTGTGGTTCTGAACCATATTCTGTCGTCTTACATAGCCACTATCTTCTCGTCCAGAAGGAACCGGGCACCGGAAACCTATCCTACCGTTTTTTTCAAAATCCTGCGGCGGGCAGAGTTTTCCCTCTCCGAGGCGCTGCAAACCTTAGACCCCGCTGAAAAAGCCTGCGAGAGCACCGTGCACCTGCCCGAGCCTGAAGTGCCGGAACCGTCCGGGCTTTCCTCAGACGAGCTCCTGCTCAAAGAACAGCTGGAGTTAATCAAGAAGGTCTCCACGGATATCGCCAAGATCTCTGCCGTGCTGCAAGGCGAGCAGGTGAGCAAGACTTAAGTAACTACTTTCATGCAGGGAGAGCAGCCGTTTTTAATGGCTTTCCTGTTTAGCGCCTGTTCTTGAAAAAGGCAGCCTGAAATGGGAAGAAGGGCAAGGAAGGGGAGTCGTTCTCCAGCAACTTCCTTTCGGATTGCAGGAAAACAGGTCATCGAATCAGTTTGGGTATGTTTCTTGCTGTGCCTTCTAAACCCTTATATTGCGGCTTGACGAACTGCTTTAATGGAGGGTGTTTACCGGTCTTTTGGGTGCTGCATGGGCAAATACAAGATTACTTTAATATTAAGCTAAGCCTTGGGAAATAGTCACTTATAACTTTTCCCATACTTTCTTTAATATTTCATTTAACCTTGATTTGAATTGGACGTAAAGACGGAAATCTTAAAGCAGTAGTGGGAAAAGAACAGACAAGTGTACATGGCCATGACAAATACTTTTGGGGTAGATATTATCCCTCAAAATGAAGCAGAGAGGTTGAGGAAACTGCATGATTACCAGATTTTAGATACAGAAACAGACGGTCCTTTCAAGCATATCGCGGCGCTGGCGGCGCATATCTTTAAGGTGCCCATTGCCCTGATATCCTTTGTGGATGCGGACCGGGTATGGTTTAAGGGCAACGTGGGCATGGAAGACACCAACGAGGTAGATAGAGGCCAAAGCCTGTGCTCCTTGTCCATCTTACGGCAGGAAGCCACTATTTTCAGGGATGCCCTTCAGGAGCCATGCCTGGCGAAGAATCCGCTCGTAGCCGGAGAATTCGGGCTCAGGTTCTACGCGGCGGTGCCCATCACCACCTATGATGGCTATAACCTGGGGGCGGTTTGTATTTTAGACAAAGAGCCCCGTGAATTCACCATTGATGACAAAATCACCCTGGAATACATGGCCAAGCTGGTTATGGACGAACTGGACCTCTGGAAGTGCCAGCTCTATACCCAGACTATGATCTGAGGCTTCCATTTTAGAGCCGTTTTGCAGAAAATACCCTTGAAAAGCCTGAGCAAATCCGTGTTCAGGCTTTTCGTTTGGTCCTAATTATAGCCTAAAAAGTGCCCTGCCTACCAGTAGCGGGGTGCCCCGTTATCATGCTGCTTTTCAAGGGATAAAGGTCCTCGCCACTTTTGTTTTCCCAGCTTTATCTTTATATTTTTGTATTGTTAACTGCCCAACCTTCCTTTCAGGCTGGGCGTTACTTTAATAGAGGTAAATAATTGAAAGTCATGGAAAATGCTCTGGCAGTGGCCAACTTCTTTATCAAGAAGTCTTTTGACACCGGCGAACCCGTGACCAATATGAAGCTGGTGAAACTGGTGTACATCGCCCATGGGTGGTACCTGGGCCTATCAGGGCAACCACTGCTGACTGAACCCGTGGAGGCCTGGAAATATGGCCCGGTGGTTCCTTCCATTTATTACAGTTTCAAAGATTACGGGGGCGAGACCATCAAGCAGATGGTAACGGCGGGCAACGCCAATGAGTCTGCCCTGGTGACCCTCTCTGATCCCGACCTGGTGCCGTTCCTGGAGAAAATCTGGGAGGTGTACGGGCAGTTTTCGGGCGTGGACTTGTCTGCTATGACCCACCAGGACAATACCCCCTGGAAACAGGTCTGGGA
Organism: Rufibacter aurantiacus; assembly: GCF_017916345.1. Taxonomy (NCBI): domain Bacteria; kingdom Pseudomonadati; phylum Bacteroidota; class Cytophagia; order Cytophagales; family Hymenobacteraceae; genus Rufibacter; species Rufibacter aurantiacus. The sequence goes on along the minus strand of NZ_JAFMSV010000001.1, from coordinate 173,903 downwards.
CACGCAAGGCAAGCACAGCAACAATGTCATCATCCCCAACGATCTTATAAAGGAATATTATCAGAAGCTAGTGAATGCCCCCCATGCAGCCCAATCAGCCTAGTCCGTCTTCCAACCTTGATCTTGCCGCCATCAGGGCATCACCGCCGCCGCCGGCAGCATTAAGGAAGGCCAAGGAAGAGGATGAATGGTTTGCCAGCGACAGGCGTAAAAGGGAGCACCAGCGGGAGCAAGGGGCCAAAACCATCATCCACTGGGCCATTCAGGGAAACATCATCATAGCAGGTATTGTCATTGCCATCTGTATTGGGGTGCGGGGTTTCCACCTCATTGCCGCCGAGGAGTGGAAGTGGCTGACCAAGGAACAGATTGAGGTTCTGGATAACTTGGCCAAATACGCCGGCTCAGGGGCTATTGGCAGCTTACTCACCAGGTACCTGACCAAAAACGTAGACACCGGGCCACCACCAAGGTAATGGGGTAGGCCTGATTAGGATATAACTTAAAAGGAGAGCTGACCGCTCTCCTTTTTCTTTTCATGTACTTCCCTGCTTTCGGGCTCTTTTTTGAAAAACGAGTCTTAAACGGTTTACCCCAGCAGTTCGCCTACGTGCTTGCGGATGTTGTGGCAGATCTGGTCCAACGGCAAATCATTGTCATCAGTGCCGAAGGGGTTTTCAATTTCCTCGGCTATCAATTCCAGGCTAGCCATGGCGTACAAGACCAGCATCACCATCGGGATTACGTAATAGCCCATGCTGAACGCCCACCCAAACGGCAGTGTCATGACATAGAAGAAAATGAATTTTTTGATGAAGACGCTGTAGGTGTAGGGGATAGGTGTGTTCTTGATGCGCTCACTGGCGCCGGTTACATCGGTCAGGTTCCTGATCTCCTGGTCCAGAATCATCAACTGCCCCGCAGAAAGGGTACCGGTTTGGTGCAGATCGTTTACTTTTGAAAAGATAGCGCCGGCAATTTGGTTTGGGAGGTGTTTTTCCGTTTTCAGGTCCAAAACAGAATCCAGCTCCTGGTAGTCTTCGTTCTCGCGCAGGTGGTTCTTCAGGGCGAAGGCAAAGTTGGGAATCATCTGGCGGAAAAAGAGTTTGTCTTCCGGCTCCTGGAGGCAGGCTTGCAGTTTCAGGGCCAGATTGCGGGAACAGTTGGTAAGGCTGCCCCACACTTTGCGGCCTTCCCACCAGCGGTCATACGCCGTATTGGTCCTGAACACCAACAAAAGGGAAATTACAAATCCGAGCACGCTGTGCATCAAGCCCACATTTTTAAGGTGGTTTGCCGCTTCTTCCTGCAGATAGTTTAGCTCCAGGTACGCTACCAACCCAGAATAAACCCCAACCGCAAATAAAAGCGGCAGCAACTGCCGGAAGGTGTCTGATCTGGAGAAGCGGAAAATGAAGACAAACCAGTCTTTGGGATTGTAATTGATCATAGAAGAGGTACGCTGCAGCGGTTAAAAAGGGCCAGTGCTAGTGTAGAGGTGCCTCAAATATAAAGGATTTAGTTTGGCTTCCTGTTTTCTGTTGATGGCTGCAAGGTTTGCCTAGGATAAGCTTACTGGCACCGTTTTGGCTCCGTTTTCCTGAAAACTGCCTTAAAATAACCCTACCTGTTGACTCATATACCAAAAATCGGTTGATCCTACTTTTCGGGTAGGACCAACCGATTTTAAGAATAGACCAATTTGATTAAAAGCCCAACCCAAGGGCAAAGCTTACCGGAGTCTGCGAAAGGGTAGACACCAGGGTAGCACTGCCGGTACTCAGGTTGATGCGGTAAATGCCGGATTGTGCGCCGGTTTGCAGAAGAGCCAACGCGGTGCCGCTTACGCCTCCAATGTCAAACCCGCTGTTTGGGCCGGTGGCTACTCCCAGGCTGCCAATGAACACCTGGGTTCCGGCGTTGGGTGGGTTCTGCAGGTAAAGACCATTGGTGTTGTAATCAATGTTATACAGCGCGGTGGTGGTAGCCCCGGCGAAGTTATTGGTATAAGCGCTGGCGTCTACCGCTGGGCTACCCGGATTGAGCATCACGTCTGCCATGGCTACCGTGCCGGTGTTGGGGTTCAGGCGCAGGTTCTGGCCGGTATTGCTCACCACCCGTATTCTGTCTACCGTAGGGTTGAAATCAAACCCGAAATACTCCCCGGACAAGGCAGGGGTGAACGGCGTACCTACGGGGCTGGCGACACCCGAAGCCAGGTTCACAGTATACAGTTGGCTGGTGCTGCCCAGCGCGTAAAGCTGTGAAGTGGCCGGGCGCATGTCTATGCCCAATACTCGCTCACCGGGTTTAAGGCCGGTAATGGCTTTGGAGACCACCATGGAGGCACTGTACGGATTGAAGATGAGCAGATTGTTGCTGGCATCTACCCCGTAGGCTACCGGATTGCTAGGAATGGCAATGCCCAGAAGGGTACGGTCTGTTTTGCCCAGGTTCATGGCTTTGCCGGTAGCCAGGTCAATGCTATAGAAGCGGTATTTGTTTCCGTTGGAAGCTTCTTTCTGGTTCTCGCTTCCGCCACCCCGCCCGAATAGCACCGCAAGGGCCAGCGAATTATCCGGGGCTATGTCAAAACCTCCTTCGCCCACCGCCTGCACATTCAGGCGGCCAACTTCCACCAGCGTACCGGCGTTAGGCGGATTCTGGATATACAGCTTATCGCTTTTTACATCTATGTCATAGAGGGTAGTAAAAGTAGCGCCTGCCATGCTGTTGGTATAGGCCACCGCCACCACATCTGGGTCGCCGGGGTTCAGGGCTCCGTCTGTGGCTGCTACCGCTCCCGTTTCTGGGTTCAGTCTGAGGTTTTGGTTTTTATCCGTCACCAGCCGGATGCGGTCTACCGTTGGGTTAAAGTCGAACCCTACCTGCGTACCATCTATGGCCGGCGAGAAAGGCATGGTGCCCACCTGGGTGGCCATTCCGGTGTTTTGGTTGATCACGTACAGGTAACTCTGGTTGCTCACCCCGTAGAGTTGCCCGGTAGCCGGCCTGAAGTCGATGGCCAGGAGTTTTTCACCACTTCTCAGGCCCGTGATATTCACCTCTCCTGCTTCCTGCACCTTGCCACCGGTGGTGTACTTCACCAGTTGATTATTGTCTGTGAGGGCGTAAAAGGTTACATCACTTTGCACCACCGCTTCTAAGCCAGATGTAGCGTTTAGATGGTCTTTAGATTCCAGTACGTCTTCTGAACAGGATGTTAGAAGACTAGAAAAGCAGAACAGGCCCGAAACCCATACTTGAAAGCGATAATTTTTTTTCATATTACATAGGTTTAAGTGATTGAATGACAGAACCTACGACCTGTAATTGCCACCGGATTTTACAAGGGCCACGAAAATTCTGTTATAATTTTCCTTCGCTTAGAGGGAGAAGAAAAGGATCAGGGCTGAACAAAGGTTCTTCTTGTCTGACGCGTAATAGAAGAGTGGCCGGGACAAGTAAATCAATGAGGGAAACTGCTTGGATTAAACAAGCTTTCTTCGCTGTTATCAGCGAATCACAGGAGTTACCAAGTATCAGAACTGAATAGCAAATTGGCGCCTTCCTGCAAGTGCAGTTCGGTGTTTGACTGGAAGTGATTAGGGACGTTGATCCGGTCCGTGCCCGCATGAACCCTAGCCTTTGCTCTTATTCACCTGCTGCGTGGCTCTGTTTAACGCCGGTTTCCAGTTAATGCCGTTGGCTGATGCGCTTTTAAATGCAATCCTTTGGTGGGAATGACCGGTCCTTTTATGCGCTACAGAATGGCTACTTTGGGGCAGTAGCAGTTCTGTAGGCGGTAAGAATCCCAGGTTCCACCAGTAGACCTAATACCGGAACCCAACTGCGGGTTTTAAAGAAGAAGGTTGGTTTTCGTGGCTGATGAGAGGCGGAGGGCTGTCGCTTCATGGGCGTTTCAGACACGTACGGGTGAGAGTTGGGTGTAAGAAAATGGCCTTACTTTTCAAAGAAGAGCCAGCCTTGCTTTGGGGATGTTTTTCAGAAAACATCCCAAAAGCAAGGCTGGCCAAGCATAAACAAAGTGAAAATATCTAAACTTATAGGCTCCCTTCAGAAAGTCTGTTCTTCGGGAGTGAAGATAATCTAAGCAGTTTTCTTCTCCAGATAGGCAGGCAGGAGCTGACCAATGATCTCATTCCAACCCGCCTCAAAGTTGGTACGGGCAAAATCTGGATTACTGACAGGGAAGGTTTCCAGCCCGGTATGGGTGAGCCTTACTTGGGTTTTATCTCCCTGGGGAAACAGTTCAAAGGTCACCAGGGTGTTGCCGGGGTAGCCGTCGTAGCGCCAGCTATAGGCGATTTTGCGGCCTTGCTCCACTTCCGTTATCTGGCACAGGTGCAGATAGCTTCTGTCCTCAGGGCCGCCGGAGAACTGGAACTCAAAACCAACCTCTGGTCTGAACTCTGCCAGGTCAAAGTACCATTCTTTCATCTGCTCCTTGTGGGTAAGGGCTTGCCAGACGGTTTCTGAAGGGGCATTTACGGTACTTTCTACTAAGATCGGGGTGCTTTCCATTTTTACAGAGTTGGTTTCAGAGGTGTTTTGGTTAAATCGGCCTTGAAACTAAGAAAGGAATCTGTAAAACTCAGCACCTATTTTGGATTGGAGGGAAATACCGCAAGGAATGCTTAACTGGAAAGCTGGTGCTAAAAGATACAGGGTGACAGAAGGGAAGAGGATTTTCCAGCAAAAAAGTCCGGGCAGCCTCTGCTTAGGGAGACTGCCCGGACCTATTATCTGGCAAAGTATAGTTGGTCTGGTTTAACTATCCGGTGGCTTACTCAATTGTGAGTTATGCTTCCTGCTTTTCGCCTAAAGAGAACCAGTTGCCTGAGTCATCAGAGAACAGGGCCTCGTAGCCGTAGAATTCTTTGGTGGGCGGTTTCTTGAAGACTACGCCTTTGGCTTTCATTTCTTCGTAGGTGGCGTTCAGGTCGTTGCACTCAAAAATCCCGAAGCCAAAGGTGCCATTCTTTACCAACTCTCTCATTTGATTCGCAGCCTCGCCTTTGAACATCATGCCTTCTTCAATAGACATCAAAGAGATCTGCAGGTCTGGTTGCTCTGGGGGGCAGACGGTGAGCCACCGCATACCTGGTCCCATGGAGGCATCTGTATGTACTTTAAAGCCGAGTTTGTTCACGTAGAAGTCAAAAGCGCTGTCCTGGTTCAGAACAAACACGCTCACGTGGTTCATTTTTGTAATCATTGCTTTCCTGGTTTCTGTTTTACAATGACACAAAAGTCTGAAGTTTATCTTTACCGGACCTCTTCAAAATTGCTTTTCTCGGCCCAGCCTTTCTGCGAGGCAAAACAACCCGGGATAAACCTGAGCGGTTGCGCCTTGATCTGGTCTTGCCTTAAACAGTACAGTTGCTGGTATTCTGAGGGTGTTTTCCCTACTGTTTTTTTGAAAAGGCCGGTAAAAGAGGTGATGCTGTCAAAACCCACTTTAAAGCAAGTATCGGTTACGGTGCAGTTGGTCTGCAGGAAATGCTTGGCCTTTTCAATCCTTACCTGGGTGAGATAATGGTGCGGCGTTTTGCCGTAGATGGATTTGAAGAGCCTGATGAAGTGGAATTTTGAGAAGGAGGCCTCATCAGAGATATTCTCCAGGTCCAGGTTCTGGTGGTAATTTGAGTCAATAAAGAGTTTTGCCTTTACAATGCGGCTGTAAAGGTAAAACTTGGGGTAGGTCTGGGCGGCCGAAGTCAAGGAAAGTAAGCGTCTGTTTGGTTAATGGCCCTGGGTTAAGATGATTCCTGGCGGTACAGAGCACTTACTTTTCTGGCATCGGCTACAGGAAGAGCGTAAATCTCCCTAAAGTTGGGTGGTAAATTGGTGAAATCCAATGAAGGGCGGCCTACAATTCTTTGGCGTAGTCTACCATTCCTTGGAAATCAACCACAATGGCGGTTTCATCACCCACGGTCCAGGCATCATGGCCAGGGGGTAACAGAGATACATCGCCGGGTTTGCAGTCAAATTCTGTTCCGTCATCCATCACCACATGCAGGGTTCCTGCCACGTGGTACTGAAAGTGGGCAGCTTCGCAACTGTGGGTTTTAGCAATGGGCTGTACCGAGGTGGACCAGCGCCAGCCAGGCTCCAAAAAGGCCCGGCCCACGGTGGCCCCGCCAACTTTCACCAGCTCAAGCCTTCCATTAGGGAACCAGCGGACCTCATCGGCCTCGCCGAAGTTTTTCCACTCCGCTTTTTTCGATTCGGTGATTACTTTTTCCATGACAGTAGTAGCTTTTGTACACCGCAAATGAAAGAAGTATGCCTGACCCGGAATTGTAAATAAGTGGGCAAAGCATGTAAAAATTCACCCTTTCCTGCGCAGTGCAGAGGGAGAATAGCCGGTCCGCTTTTTTATGAAATGCGTGAAATGGGGCTGGTCATCAAAATTGAGGTAATAGGCGATCTCTGAAACCGTCTTGTCAGTGGAAACCAGTTGAACCTTGGCCTCCAGCAGCAGCAAGTCATGGATGATCTGCAAAGGAGAACGCCCGAAGGTCTGGCTCACCGCCTCTGCCAGATGCCTTGGAGAAATGTTCAGCATCTCTGCATAGTCATTCACCGTTCTGCTTTGGATAAAGTGTTTCTCCACCAGCAGTTTGAACTGTTTGGCTAAGTGCTCATGCCTGGTCAGGTTTTGCTTTAATTCCATCACATGCTTCCGGTAGATTTCGCGGACCCTTAAAAGCAGAATGAGAATCAGGTGGCAGAGCAGGAAGTTCTTCTCCGGCGAAGAGCGCTCATTTTCCTCTATAATGTTTTTGAACGAGGTCTGCACCAGGTCACTCTCACTCTGGTTGAGGTTCACAATATGCGGCGCGTCAAAGTGGAAAAAAGGAAATTCCTCCTGCAAGGGCCTGGAAAGGTGGGGCTGCAGGAATTCAGATTTAAAATGGATGCAGTAACCCTGACAGTTTTTGATATGGTCACTGGCGTAAAGCATGTTTTCAGGGACAATGACCAGGTCATTGGGGTTCAACTTCAGATGGTCGGCGCCTAGCTTTACGTCATGCTCGCCGCTGAGCAACAGGTAAATGAGGTTGAACTGCCTTCTCAGGGCCGGAATAGAATCACAGTTCTTGTGCTTGTCTTCCAGGGTGCCGGGCATTACCATTAAATCAGCATCATGAAAGTTTGTATCATGGTTGATCAGGCGTTCAAACATCTCAAGCGTGCCGATGTTCAGGATCTCATGCTCCTTGTTTCCTGATGCGGTATGCTTTTTCATGCGTCAACCCATTTCTGCAGCCTATTTAGTTCACATCAGAAACTCCTATGGTGTCAATGCACATCTAGGTCAAAAGGCTTATTTGAGTCTGGAAAAGATAGGTTACTCTCCGCCAGAAGGGAAGATTGCCTTTCCATTAACAGGTAGTCCGTTTAAATCTTCTTTACTACGATCTCACCTTTATATGAACGTAAAAATGATCACCCCGATAGAGTCATAAATTCCAATTGATTTCCAGACCTGGGATCACTTAGGCATCCATTCCTTTGCCAGTTCCGAGGTGATAAACCTTGAATTTAAATGAAGCCTATTCCATCTGCGAGGTAGCAAAGGCTTCAAAAAAAGGATAGAACCGGGGCAAGCCCGTTCTATCCTTTCAGAAAAATTGGGTCAAATTTACCCAGCTATTTCTTCAGTTCCAGCACCCACATCTGCATAGCCGGAATGGTAGGGGAAGAAGACAAACTCAGGGATTTAGCTTCCAGGATGTCCTGGGCCTGGGAGAAGCCCTGCGTGCGCTCAGCATAGTGGCCGAAGTTGAGGGTACGGGGCTTGGTGTCTGTGTTCATCACGCACATGATGGTTTGGTCTGCATCATAGCGGAAGTAAACGTACAAGCCCTGGTTGGGCACATAATGCATCAGCTTGCCGGTTTTCAGCGCCGAAGACGTTTTCCGGAATTGTCCCAGTTTTTTGACCAGGTCCTGCACGGCTTTTTCATCGGTGGTCAGGCCCTGGCCCGTGAAGGCGTTCTTTTTGTCTGAAGGCCAGCCTCCCGGGAAATCAGACCGGACCAGCCCGTCGGGGTTGGTGAAGCCTTTCAGCAGCACCTCAGAACCGTAGTACATCTGCGGCACGCCGCGGCAGGTGAGCAGCCATTTATAGCCCATTTTTTGCTTTTCAACGTTTTCGCCCACCACCGAGAAAAAGCGCGGTTCGTCATGGTTGTCCAGCAGGAGCACGTTGCGGGTGGCGTCCTGGTTCAGGAAATCGTTGGTGAGCGTGTTGTACATTTTGTTGACGCCGTCGGTCCACCCGAAGGGCTGCGTCAAGGCCGGAATAATGCCATGGTAGAGCAGCTGAAAATCCACGGAGCCAGGCAGATTGCTCTTGTAGGGCAGGTTCATCACGTTCTGGTTAAAATAAGCCTGGTTGGGCGTCCCGAATACCCGGGTTTCCCCGAACAGCGTGAGCTTAGGGTATTCCTCCATCAATGCCTGGTTGCACCGGTTCGCAAATTCCAGGTCGCTGTAAGTATAAGTGTCAATCCGGATGCCGTCAATGCCGAACTCCTGCACGTACCACACCAGGTTCTGAATGATGTAGTTGGCCATAAAGGGATTGTGATGGTTGAGGTCAGGCATGCCGTCATCGAACCAACCGTCGCTCATCTTCTTGCGGTCTGAGGGAGCGGAATAGGGATCAAAGAGGGTTTGCTCTTTATAGGTGGTCTGGGTATAGGTGGGCCAGCGGTGCATCCAATCAGAGGCGGGTGGGTCCATTTCCAGGAAATGCTGCAGCCCCACGTGGTTGTAGACCGCGTCCATGACCAGTTTCATGCCTTTTTGGTGCAGGCTCTCGCTCAGCTTTTTGTACGCCTCTTCGCCGCCCAGCCGCGGATCAATGCGGTAATGGTCAGTGATGGCGTAGCCGTGCTCGGTGCGGTTGGGGCGGTCGTTGATTTGAACCGGCAGCAGCCAAAGGGCGGTCACGCCCAAGTCCTGAAAGTAATCCAAGTGCTTGGTGATGCCCTGAAAATCGCCTCCGTGGCGCAGGTACATGGAGTCACGGTTCAGGGATTGGTCGCGCAGGCGGGGAATCCGGTCATTGGCCGGGTTTCCATTGCTGAAACGGTCTGTGATGAGCAGGTTAATGAAGTCGCTAGAGGTGACGCCCTGGGCGTAGGTCGTTCCTTTGCCTTCGCGCTGTTGCCGCAGCGGCCATTTCAAGGTCTGGGTTTTGCCTTTCCCTTTCAGCGTAATGGGCACCTGACCGGGCGGGGCACCGGGGGAAATTTCTACGTCTACCGCCAGGTAGTGCGGGTTTTCAAACCGATGGGTTTTGACCACCGTCACGCCGGGGTACTGAATGCTTACGTTTTGCTGCCCAATGTCCAGGCTGGGGTTGCGCAGAAGCAGTTGGAGCTTGTTCATCTTCATGCCTACCCACCAGTTTGTAGGGTAGACCGCCGTAGACTGTGCCCGCAAAGTAGTGGTGGCCAGCACCAGGAAGAAGAGCAAAAAGAAGGGTGATTTTTTCATAAGCAAGCCAGGGTGTGGAGTGTTTTAAAGGTTATTTTATGAAAATAGCCGCAGAACCCTCGCCCTGAAAATTCCTTATGCAAACAGCCTGTTTTGCAGGACAGACAACCAACTGCTTTCAGAAATCTCCTTTGTTGCGCCTAAAGGGGCATTTACTTCTTTCCGGAAACTGTTACCTTTCAGGCTGCTGTATGGAACTAAAAAAGCTGTTCAACCCCACGGGCTCTTTGACTGGCCGCACCTCGGTGATGTACTGGGTCGCGTATGTGCTGCTTTTTGGGCTGGTACAGGGCCTTCCGTCTGGCCGGGTGGGCACTTCTTTGATCAATGAACTCATCAGCCTGTTGCCCAAGGTGCTGTTTGTGGAACTGATCACCGGACCTCTCATGGATCGGCTGTTTTTCGGAAACCGGCGAGGCCTTTTCCTGGTGGGGTACGTTTCCTTGCTGCTGATTTTTGCCGGGGTGCTGCGCATCATAGACAACTACCTGATACTGCCCTATTTCCTCACCGATTATGCCCGCGAGCCGCTCCTCAGCATTCCGCCGTTTCTGTACAATGTGCTCAAGCTGCAGTTTGTGGTGACCTTGCCTTTTTGCCTGAAGCTTTTTCACCAGTGGGCCGCCGCCACTGGCAAAGTGCAGGAGATACAGACCGAAAAGATACAAGCGGAACTGGATTACCTCCGGGGGCAGTTTCACCCGCATTTTCTTTTCAATGTGCTCAACGGACTGTATGCCAAGATTCTGGAGAAGTCTGATCAGTCCGCCGAAATTGTTCTGAAAATCTCTGAACTGCTCCGGTTCTCGGTGTACCAGGTGCCGCACCAGCGCCTCAGGTTAACAGACGAAATCACCTACCTCCGCAACTATATCTTTCTCCAGAAACTTCGGTTTGAAGATAGGCTGGACATCTGTTTTTCCGTATCGGGGGAGGTGGAGGGCAAATACCTGGAGCCATTTCTGATCCAGCCCTTTCTGGAGAACAGCTTTAAATACTGTCTGGACAATGACCTGGGCACCGGCTGGATCAAACTAGACCTAGCCGTAGAGCAGGATAAACTGAATGTGCTCCTGGAAAACAGTTTGCCCTCCCCATCGGCTTCCTCTGGATCAGTTCTGGTGGGGCAGGAGGGGAGTAGCCGTTTTGGATTGCGCCATGTCAGAAAGCGGTTGGAAATGCTTTACCCCCATGACCATGAGTTACTGGCGCAGAAAAAAGAGGAAAGTTTCTCCATTCATCTAACGGTACGGTTGCATGGACCCCAATAAGATCGCCTCCTGCCTGATCATTGAAGATGAGGCGCCTGCCGCCACCATTCTCCGGCTGCACCTAGACCGCACCCCCTCATTGCAGTTGGCGGGCGTTTGTACCAGTATCCGGCAGGCCCAGCCCTTTCTGCAAGCAGGCAACCTGGATCTGGTGTTTCTGGACATAAACCTGCCGGGCCTGTCGGGCATTGATTTTGCCAAGACGCAGCAAAACCTGCCCGCCCTCATCTTCACGACCGCCTACTCTGAATACGCCGTGGAAGGGTTCAACGTGCAGGCCGTAGATTTTCTGCTGAAACCCATTTCCTTTGAGCGGTTTTCCCAAGCGGTGCAGCGGTTTTGGGCCCTTTCTGCCCCCTCTGCTTTAATTCCGGCACGCACTTCCTCAGAGTTGGACCGCCCCTTTGTTCTCATAAAGTGCGATCGGCAGATGATGAAGATTTTCACGGACGAAATTCTGTACCTGGAGGCCCAGCGAAATTACCTGCTCATCTGCACCAAAACCGAAGTGTTTAAAACCTACCATTCTATCTCAGAAATGGAGGAGAAACTGCCGGAACCTGGCTTTCTGCGGATTCACCGATCATTTATCATTTCCCTGGCTAACCTTACCGGTTTTTCCCACAAATACGTGTGGTTGCATCACCTCCAACTTCCCATCGGGCGGATGTATCAAAGAAGAGTATTGGCGGTTTTGGAGAAAGAAACAGGCTTGGCCTCCATCAGGCAGAAATAGCTTTCTGGAGGTTACTTTTAGTATTTGGCACCAATGGCATCGCACATTCAAAAGCAAGGGATTTGACAAGGAGTACTTATTCTGATTTCACAAAATTCGCTATCCTGTTTATGGCCTGGTTTTCTGAAACAAAGCCAAAAACAGGATAAGGAAGGACTTGCAAGAAGCGCTTGCAAAATGAGAAAGTAGATAGGATTAGTAGAAGCTACGAAACAAAAGGCCTTTAGAAGAGAATTGAAAGATCTTGCCGGTTTTGGGCTGTTTTTTGAAATGTAGGCCCAAATCTCAGGGCTGCTTTTACCTGAGTCTATTCGCCTTCCGCCGCATGATTTTCTGCACCGGCACATTCCTTTCATTCCGGACCAAGGGATAGCTTTTTATGCCTTCAGGTAAGGTGCCCTGCGTTTATTTGCTGAATTGGCCAAAATGCCATAGAACCCCGGATGGGTCAATCAAGAATAGTTCTCTTCCCCAGTCAAATTGCTTTATCTCCGTCAGTTTTACGCCCTGGTATTTATTGGGTAAGTCTTTGCTGAGTAGTTCTGCTTCGCATTTTTCTATGTCATCTACTTCCATAAACACCATGGAGTTATCTATCCAGTCGGCTACATAATAGTCCTGCAAATAAAAACCTAAGTGCTCATTCACCTTAAACAAGCTCATCTTATCACTTAGAATAACTTCTTCAAAGTCAAGCGACCGATAGAACGCCCTTGATGTTTCGTAATCTTTTGCCCCAATAAAGGTGCGGATGTTTTTAGGTGTAAAGTCCATTAAGGGTGGTATTGATGTAACATTCTGTTGGCCGTTCTATTGCTTTTACTACAGAAATCTAATGATTCTGCTGTTTATCTCCTGGCGCCCTTGCTGATATCTTTCAGGCGTAGCTACCGGTCAATTCGTCTTCCAGGAGAACTACCGGACAATAATAAGCGAAGTCTGAATCTAGAGCAATTCACAGATCTGCCGCTAGGAGATAAAGGTAAAATAAAAAGGTCAAAGCTCAGTTGTTTAGCCCGCAATGCGCTTAAACAATGTTGTGCTTAGTATTTGATTTCTACATCTAATTGTCTTCCTTCTTCAAAGGCCTTCTTGTCCATTCCTGCACCAACGGCACTACCAATGGCCAGTCCTATGGGTAGTCCTAAGCCCAGAAAAGCCATGTTCCCGAGTGCCAATCCAAAAGTAACCCCAATGGGAAGCCCAATTGCAGACAAACCCCCTGCGAGCCACATGTTGCGGTAATGTGCTTTGGGAACCAACTTGAGGTCCTTTTCAACTAATTTGAGAATACCTGTTTGCTTCTTTTTGACCTCTTTCATTAAAATGGATCCGGAAACAGAAATTGAGTTTATTTCCTCTATCTCCTTATTGATGGATGCCAGAACTTCATCGGGTAAATTCCTTTTTGATAATTCACTCAGAAGTTTCTCAAACTGAAGGTACGCTTTGCTTTCTCTGGTATTTTCCATAAGGTCTGGCCTTGGGTTTAATTTATTGATTTCCATGGAGTCTTTTTAGTTTTAATTATCGCGGTCTAGTCCGTGAGACGTGAGAGGCCGTCGTCGTGGCATGGTGTTTACATATTATCAGCAGTTCGTTGTTTACTGTTGTGTCGGCTTGTAATAGAGGACGATTGCGCCTGAATTAAAGGTTTTGGTATTTAAAAGTTTGAAAATTGTTCTCTCTTTTATCTGGTCAAACAACGGCAGACCTTTTCCTTCTATCATTGGGTGAATACAAAGCTGGAACTCATCAATCAGATTAAGGTTCATAAGCTGAATAATTAAACTCCGACTGCCGACCAAAATATCTTTCCGAGATTCAGATTGTTGTTTGAGTTCTAAAACTTCCTTTTCAATTTCTTTTGTTGCCAGCTTCGCACTGTCCCATTCGGTATTCTTCAAGGTCTTCGAAAAAACGATTTTTGGTACTTTGTCTATTGCTAAAGCGAAGTCGTCCATTGATTTCTGACCAGAAGGATTTTTTAACAGCGTTTGCCAAAATTGCATAAGTTGGTAAGTTGTCCGGCCATATAATATAACTCCCGCATTGTCTAAAAGCTCAGCATAATGTTGATGTAAATCTTCATCGGTAATGCCCACTGTATGGTCGCAAACCCCGTCAAGCGTCATGTTGAAGCGGCAATTACTTTCCTCATGATTAAAGTATATATTTTATTACAATGACCGCTAAAGGTTAGTGTAAACGGTGGCAAGGCCGTCGGTCATTGGCTGCTGTTTATACAATGTTAGCTGTAGGTTTAATTAAAGTTCTAATGGAATTGACGATTTTTTTATAGTGCAGTTCAGATTTTGGTCCATCATAAGTGACCTAACATGTAAAAAATTTAGTTCTTGTGTACTTGATGGTCCAATTACTATTTCACAAATGCTATCAAGGTTAAATATTTGGTCAAAGTATTCTACTTCTTTTCCATTTCTATTAAATTTTCCAAATTCAGCAGCCTTTGTGCCAAAAGAAACCGCCCTAGATTCTTGTTCAATTTCGAACGCTTTATTTTTTATATGAGCTGTTTGGAAAGTGATTTGAATATATTCTCTGTTCTTTGAAAGTTGTAATATATTTTGATTTTTAAATATTTTAGTAAACCAAAAGTAACGTTCATTACTCATTGGTGGATAAGGGTCTCAATAAGTGCATCGATTTATAATAAAATCATTATTAAATACTTTATCTTTTAAGAAGCCTATACAAACTGCTGTAGCTTTATCTACATAATAGCTATTCCAAAAAGCTAAATCATCTCCATTTTTAGTGAAAGATATTGAATATAGGTTGTTGGGGAATGAAAAGATATCAAGCAAATCGGTATCGAATCCATTTGTAATATTATTATTTATCTCAAATTCAATAATTTTGTTTTTTAATAACTGTATTCCATGCTTGTATTCAGATTTATCATTTAAGGAATTCATTTTAGTAAACCTCAATTTATTTCCCGTAAGAATTTTTTTTAAAACCTCAATTGACGTGTAGTGATATACAATGTCTCCCATTATTTGAAAATTCAATATGGTTTTACTTTCTATAATAGTTGTATAAACTTGCAGCTAACGGTTTGCATATGGCCTGTGGCGGTTTCGAAGCACCTTCCTATTAGCCGAAACTGAATATGGATACGTAGCGAATTCAGCCACCATAAGTTATATACTTTGTTGTAGCCTGTTTTTTGTTTATTCGTGAAATGTTCGATACCAATTTTCTTCTATTTTCCAATTGTCTTCAGGATTTCGTTTAATAAGTTCATTATAATATTTTATATCTTCTTCTCGATTGGTGTACACGAAGTGAGTTGAAGGGGCACTGAAGAAATTTCTAAAGACCCAAAAAGTCACAGTTACTTGGTTTGTGCTTTCATTCTTAGAAATTCCAATGTCATTTCCACCATTTGATATTACTGGAAATTCGTACGGTAATTCACAAACCCAACCGTTCCAATTCACATTTGGCTTTAATTCACCATTCTTTACTTGTTTTACAACTTCTGTTCTTTTGTTATAAAATATGTGCCAATCGGCTTTCTCAATTATATGACTTACAGGTTGTCGAAATAAAGTCAATAGGAACAAAGTCAAAATGACTGCAACTGATGCAATTCTCTCTCGGGTTAAATTTTTTCTTTCCTTAATCAGTTTGACTATTTGTCTAATTGTCCATATGAGAAGAACGAAGGACAGAATTAGCCATTCGAGTGCAACTATGAAGTATGGGACAAAGTAGTAATTCACAATTGTAAGAACTACCCATACACTTACAATCCATAATAAAGGCTTTTTATTCACTCGTCTCTTTTTTCAAATTGGCTACAACGGTTAGGCTAAACGACGGCGGAGGCCGTCGGCCGATGCTGGCGTTTAGGTGTTGTTGTGCTAAGTATTTTTTCTACTTGTCAAACTGGAAATTAAGCCCTAGCATGACCAAAAAGAATATATAAATAACAAAAAGGATAAAATCTATTATTGTCACATCTCTTTCCTCAAACAAATCTGTTCTGCTTTTGCTGGGGCACACTAATTCCTCACCTTGGATTTTTAAGCTTACAATTCTTAAAACCTGAAAGAGTGAGAGTAGAATAACTGTATTCCTCAATCCAGTTGCAGCATGTACTTTTACCCCCTCCAGCAGAGGGTCACTAATCAAATTCAGATAGAAGTAGTAGTGGAATAAGCCAATTAGAAACCAAATTGCATAAACAGATTTATTCCTAAGCGACCTATAGTTCACAAAGTATAGGAACAACTGAGTCCCATATGGATACCAAAACAAAATGTCCTTCTTCTCTTCAACTAATTCTGAACCTGCATAAAGAAAGTACAGTCCAAGCGATATATTAAGATAAAGTCCGATAGTAACTTTATCCCAAGTATTTAGTTCTTGAAAGTATATTAATGGTCGCTTCAAGTTTTTTAATATTTAGCACAACTGCTGTATAAACAGAACAATTCCGGTTATTGGCCCTAAGGATGGAGCCAAACTTCCGTTTATCCTTCTCCCATTGATCCGATAACCGGTACTGCACAGCCGAATATACAATATTGTCTTTCCTAATAACAAAGGAAAGAACCGCCAACCCAGTTTCTGCCCTATTTTCCCTAAATCAGCCTTAAAACTTAGCTCTACTTCACCCTGAGGGCGTTGTGGCGCATGATCTCCAAGAACAGCACGTTTTCAATTTAGCTTTCTAACCAGGAGATGATGTACAGGTATAGGAAGGGACGACGCTCATAAGAATTTTTGGAGATAGAGATCAGCTTTGCTTTGAGGGTAATAAAAGCATCCTTCAACTGATAAGGGGCAATGCTCCTGATATAGCAGATTCCCAAAGATGCTCACTTCTTATTGTCGGCTCCTGTTGTTTTACTATATTCAAGGGTATAACTGCGGTTTTTGGTTATAACCGCTTTTGTTAGTTCGTTCACGAAACTATTTCCCTTGTATTTTATGGCTTCAGAAATCTCGCGCAGGGAGTTTATTGTTAAAGCAGGAGTGGCAGCAATGGCACTTCCGGCTTTGTCCTTTATAGGTAGTGCCGGGTTAGTCTCGGTGCCGGGTATGAAAGTGGGGTATGCCTCCATTACCTGGGGCGGGAATGATGTACAGGCCATCAAAGATATTTCTTCTCTGGACTATAAAGGAATACAGTTACGCTCTACTATTCTGAAAGAGTACGGTGAGAAACCAGATGGTCTGCTGGAACTTCTCAAAACGCATAAACTGGAGCTGTGCATGTTCTCCAGCGGTAATGCCAACATCAACACGGGCAACGACCAAGCGGTAATTGATCAGCATCTGAATAATGCGAGATTTATAAAGAGACTAGGTGGGCAGATGCTTCAGGTGACTAATTCCTCACGTCCCAAAGAAGGTGCTCCCAGCACTGCCGACCTGCAAAGTTATGGGCGCCTCCTGAACGAGATAGGCAAGCGCACCCTAGATCTGGGTGTACAGACGGTCTACCATAACCACATGCACCAGTTAGGGGAAACACCAGAAGAAGTGGAGATGATCATGGAAAATTGCGATGAAAAGTATGTAAATCTACTGCTGGATATCGCCCATTACCAACAGGGGGAAGGAAATCCGGAAGCAGCCATCAAACAATATAAAAGCAGGATCAAGGCCTTGCACCTGAAAGACGTGCGACAGACCCCGGAAGCGGGTACCAAAGCATACAAATTTGTAGAGCTTGGGCAGGGTGAGGTTAACCTGCCCAAGGTTCTGGCGGCCCTTCAGGAAATCAAATTCAAAGGCTGGGGAATCATCGAGTTAGATGCGGTGCCTGACAAAGACAAGACACCGCTGGAGTGTGCTAAAATCAGCCATGCGTACCTGAAGTCTAAAGGAGTAAAAGTGTAACGATTTCTGTAAAACAGGCTATAAATGAGAAACTTAAGAAAAAACATATTAATGGGCGCTATGGCACTTGGAACGGTAGTAGCCTGCAAGAATCAGCAACAGATGACAGCAAGTGCAACTTCTACCGCTGAAGGAATGACAGCACCTGAAAGTCATAACACCCTAACCGAAAAGGAAAAAAAGGCAGGCTGGAAATTGCTCTTTGACGGCAAAACCACCAAAGGCTGGCGGGGAGCCTACAAAGATGCGTTTCCGGAGCAAGGCTGGAAGATAGAAAACGGCGAACTGGTGGTCATCAAATCAGGAGGTGCTGAATCCAGGAATGGGGGCGACATTATCACAGAGCAGCAGTACGACAACTTTGAACTGACCCTGGAGGCAAAATTAACCCCGGGTGCCAACAGCGGCGTTAAGTACTTTGTCACGGAGCGCCTTCCCAAAAGCCCGGGCTCTGCCATTGGCCTGGAGTTTCAGATTCTGGACGACGAGCTGCACCCCGATGCAAAAATGGGAAAAGACGGCAACCGCACCATTGGCTCGCTCTATGACCTGATTACTGCCCGAAATAAGAAAGTCATGCCCATTGGCGAGTGGAACAAAGTACGCATTGTGTCAAAAAACAAACACGTGGAGCACTGGCTGAATGGGGTGAAAGTAGTGGAGTATGAGCGGGGTAGCCAGGAGTTCAGGGATTTGGTGGCGGCCAGCAAGTACCAGAAGTTTGAGGCATTTGGGGAAGCGCCGCAAGGCCACATCCTGCTCCAGGACCACGGCGATGAAGTGCGTTACCGCAACATCAAACTCCTGAATCTGAACACAAAGTAAACCATAACAGAACTTCAGAATAGGACTTACCTGACCGGAAGTCCGTCCCATCTATCACATGAAACTATTTCTCAAGTTCTTACTTATTGGCCTATTGATGACCCAACTAAATACTGTGCAGGCACAGACCACAGCTGCTACAGAGAAACCTGCCATCAGATTCAACCACCTTGCCTTGCACGTGCATGACCTGAAAAAGAGCTCCGCTTTTTACGAGCAGGTCATGCAGTTCAAGAAGATTCCGGAGCCTTTCAAAGACGGCCTGCATGATTGGTTCACCATAGGCGACCCTTACCAGCTGCACCTGATCCAAGGCGCACCAAAAGAGATTTACCAGGACATCACCCGCCATTTCTGTTTCAGCGTGCCCTCTCTTGATGCCTTCATGGAGCGCATCCGCAAACACAACATCAGGTACTACAACTCAAAGGGTGTGCCCGATAAGGTAAATGTGCGGACCGATGGCGTGAAGCAGATTTACATCCAGGATCCGGACGGTTACTGGCTGGAAATAAACAACGAATATTGATCAGCATTGGCACTTGATAACGGTGCTATCTCCTCCTGCATAATGTGTAAACTCAAAACCTAAATCAGCAGTACCTATGGATTACAAAGACCACAACCCCCGCCGGGACTTTATCAAAAAAGCTGCGCTCGGAACATTAGGCTTTTCTTTAATGGGCATGGGCATAAGTGCAAGAAGTTACAGCAGAATTTTAGGCGCCAATGACCGCGTACAGGTAGGTATTGTAGGGTTTTCGAATAGGTTTAAGCACTCGCTGTACCCGGCGTTCATGAGCCATTCCAAAGAGCTGAACTTTGAGTTTGTCTCGATTTCAGACATCTGGAACCGCCGCCGCGATGAGGCGGAAGCTTTCATCAGAGAGAAGTCGGGTGGGAAGATCAAGAAGTACCGCAACAACGATGAGCTGTACGCTTCCAAAAACCTGGATGCCGTGATCATCAGTACCGCCGACTTCCAGCATGCCCTCATGGGAGTGGAGGCAGTACGCAACGGCAAGGATGCCTACATTGAAAAGCCGTTGGCAGAAACCATGGAAGATGCCCGTGCGGTACTGAAGGCCGTAGAGGAATCCGGTAAAATTGTACAGATAGGTTCTCAGCGCCGCAGCGCGCCCAACTACATTTCTGCAAATGAGTACATCAAATCTGGCAAGTTTGGGGACATTAAAATGGTGGAAATGAGCTGGAACGTGAACCAGCCGGGCCGCTGGCGTTTGCCTAAGCTGGTAAGCGAAATCCGGCAGGAAGACACCGACTGGGACCGCTTCCTGATGAACCGCCCCAAAGTGGCCTGGGACCCGCGCAAGTACCTGGAGTACCGTTTGTTCTGGCCTTACTCTTCGGGCATACCGGGCCAGTGGATGTCGCACCAGATTGATACCGTACATTGGTTCACTGACCTGGAGCATCCGCGAAGTGTGGTAGCCAACGGCGGTACCTACCTGTGGCAGGACGGCCGCGAAAACCCGGATACTTTGACGGCAGTTTTCGATTATGGGCCGCTAAACGACCCTAAGAAAGGCTTTCAGGTAGTGTACACTTCCCGGTTCACCAACAGTGCTGGCGGCGTGAGAGAGCTGTACTACTCAAACGGCGGTATGCTGAACCTGGACACAAATAAGGTTACCTCAGAAGGCGGCCTCACGCAGAGTATGGCCGATGAAATGGGCATGAAAGCTAATTTGCTGGCAGATTATACCTTGCCCACTCGCTCTGAAAAAGTATCTACCGATGCCAACACCGGGGGCGATCCCATGACCTCACTGCACATGCGTAACTGGATGGAATGTGTGCGCAGCCGCAAAACGCCCAATGCCTCTGTGCGGGCGGGCTATAACCATTCCCTTGCTACCATCATGACCCGCATAGCCCTGCAAACCGGCAAACGCGTCACCTTTGATGATGCCAAACAGGAGGTTGTGGTAAGCTAATTCAATTTTAGAAGAGGCAGCATATTACCGGCTCCTAAGGCTGCAGCCGGATTAGGTTCTACAAACCTGAAGGCACATGAAATCCAAACCGATACAATATATTGTAGCACCACTGCTGGCCATGGCTTTGCTGATGGGCAGCAACTTCCAGGTGGCCGCGCAGAAGGCAAAGCGCTTTGTATTCACGGAAAACAAGCAGGAGAAGCGGGTAAACGTAACAATAGAGGGTAAGTCTTTCACCTCCTATGTCTATCCGGATATATTGAAAAAGCCCGTGTTGTTTCCCATTCGCACGAGGACCAAGTAAATACTCAGTACCAAAAGTTCATAGGTAAAAAGTAAAATCAAGTACCAGTATCATGTTCACTACCAGATGGTGCGGTGCCTGCTATGTGCAATTTAGCAGGCACCGCACCATCTGTATTAGGAAAGTAGAAGTACCGCATGAAAAGTTTTATTTATAGTGCCTTGTTGATCATCACTTGTGCAGGCATGTTGCAGGCTTGTCAGCCGAACAGTAATAATCAGGTTGGGCAGGAGGGAGGGGAGCAAATTGAAACAGACTCGGTTAAAATAAGGGAGATGTACGCTTCCTCACCTGTGCTGTCGCCGGAAGAATCGCTGAAGAAGATGCAGGTAGAGGACGGATTTACGGTGGAACTGGTAGCAGCAGAGCCCCTGATCAATTCGCCCGTAGCCATGACCTTTGATGAGAAAGGCCGCATGTGGGTAGCAGAAATGCAGAACTACATGCCTGATACGGCAGGCACCGGTGAGGAACTGCCCACGGGCAAGATTGTCATTCTGGAAGACAAGAACGGAGATGGGAAATTTGATGACCGCAAAGTATTCCTGGACTCGCTTGTGTTGCCTCGGGCGCTCTGCCTGGTAGAAGAAGGCTTGCTGGTGGCCATGCCGCCCAACCTGTGGTATTATGAAAGAAAGCAGGACAAGCCCGGCAAAAAGACCCTGGTAGATAATAAATACACCCAGGGCGGCAATGTGGAGCATGAACCGAACGGGCTGCTGCGTGCCATGGATAACTGGATTTATAGCGCCAAATTCACCAAGCGCTACCGTAAAAAAGGAGATAAGTGGCTCATTGAGAAAACGCATTTCAGGGGCCAGTGGGGCATTGCCCAGGATGACCATGGCAGGCTTTATTACAACAACAACTCCCAAAACCTGTTAGGCGATTATTTCGCCCCGGGCTTGGGAGCCACTAACGCGAACCAACAGACGGTAGCCGGCTTTGACGTGGATCTGGTAGGCAACAACAGGGTATATCCGGCCAGGGCTACTACTGGGGTAAACCGGGGGTATCAGGAAGGTGTATTAGACAAAAACCTGCGCCTGGTAAACTTCACCGCGGCCTGCGGACCGGTTATCTACCGGGGTGGGTTGTTTGGCGAAAGGTACTCCCAGAATGCTTTTGTAGCTGAACCGGCGGCCAACCTGATTAAGCGCAACATCCTAACCGAAAATGGCTACCGAATGCAGGGTGCGCAAGCCTACAAAGGACGGGAATTTCTGGCAAGCACAGATGAGCGTTTCCGGCCCGTCAACCTATACGACGGCCCTGATGGTGGTATGTATGTGCTGGATATGTATCGGGGTGTGATACAGCATAAATTCTACCTAACCGAATACCTGGCGAATGAGATAGCCCAAAGAAAACTGGAACAGCCTATCACCTGTGGGCGCATATACAGGATTGTTCCAGCAAAAAAAGAAGCTAAACCGGTGGTTGTGCCGCATGAACCTCTACAACTGGTAAAGCTGCTGCAGCATAAAAACGGATGGGTGCGTGACAAAGCACAGCAGCTGCTGGTAGATAAAAAGTATCAGCAGGCTGTCCCTGCCTTGCGTCAGCTCCTGAAAGAGACAAAGCAACCGGTAGCGGCCGCTCATGCGCTGTGGGCCTTGGAAGGAATGGATGCCTTACGGTCCGAAGACGTACTGCCCCTGCTTAAACAGTCACAATGGTCTATCAGGATGCAGGCCCTGAGTGTATTGCCTTCCGTTATGACGGCAAAGAACTACACCACGTTTGTGAAGGCACTTGGGCAACTTGTCGCACAACATGACTCGCTGGCGGCCCCGTATGTGGCCTTTCTGGCACCCAGTATCCGTCAGTTTAATAAGCCTGCTGCCGACAGGCTGGTGCAGGCGGTCGTAAAGCAGTATCCTGGGAACAAATATGTGGCCGATGCCGCCATCAGCAGTATGCAGGCCAGGGAAGAGGTATTCTATCATAAAGCCATGGCTGCCAAGGATACAAGTTCTGTGTTACACGTGCGGCTGGGAGAAGTGTTGGAGGATATGCGTAAAGCAAAGCGCAGCAAAAATCCAGAACTGCTGGCAAAAGAATTTCCGGTTGGCGCCAAACTGTACACATCCACCTGCCAGTCCTGTCACGGGGCAGATGGCAATGGCGTAAAGCGCCTGGCGCCGCCGCTGAATAACTCTAACTGGGTAACCGGCAGCAAAAGCAAGTTGATACCCATTGTCCTGTATGGCATGACCGGCCCCGTCAAAGTAAATGGAATGCTTTACCAAACCCCGGATGTTATTGGTGAGATGCCCGGCATTGGCCACAACAAGGCTTTGTCTGATAAGGATATAGCCGAACTGTTAAGCTTTATCCGGAAGTCCTGGAACAACAATGCCGGAAAAATAGAGACAGCAGATGTGGAGCAGGCTCGCAAAGTGTACAAAGGCAGGCAGAAAGCATTCACCATGGGAGAGTTGAATGCCTTATAACTAGCTTATTACCCAGTCTCTACAGCTCATGGGTAGCAGCTGGTTTATCGTAGTTTATCAATGATATTTAACGAGTTTGATGTCAAAAAATTTTTAGACATCAAACTCGTTTGCCAGTAGATTGTCAAGTTGATTGATTTCCTCTATTAAATTCAGTTGGCTTGGTGTTAACGCTAAATCAGGAGATTTTTTTTGAAACAGCTTTTTAACTTCTCCCATTTTAAAGTAAAACGACTGGGATTGTAGATTAAATTGCTGTACCGCTAACTCTCTTTCAATAGTGAATTTCTTTTGTTTAACTACGTTAATGATATCAAGGGCTGAATCAAAGTCTAATTCCTGTTTTTCGATTGATTTTAGAATTCCACACTCAAAACTGGCGCACTGTTTCGGCCTTCTGGAGTAGATAGTACAACCATCGCAATATTTTTTACAGGGTTGAAGAAAGAAACCATCCCCATTGGTATTCTCAATATCTATTACATCTCTCAACAAGGGCAACTCTTCACAACCAACCTGTACAAAACCAATCACGGTACCGTCACAACAAAGTCCACAAGACAAACAGATATTGGTTGAATCACTCATTAATTAAGAATTAAAAACTTTTAAGATGTACTCTTCCAGGAAACATCTTTCATTGGTGCGAATTAGTTCGGCTAAGGTACGCCTTTAATATGGTTCGTACATGTAAAGGCCGCAGCAGAAGATCGTTAAAGTTTGTGGTATCTGAAGAAAAGCCAAGTTCAATTAACCGCAAAATCAAAATAGAGGTATTAAGTTGATCCCTTGACGTGCTGCCATATTTTTTAAATGTAAACCGCTGTTTTTCTTTCTTCAGGATTAACTTATGGTTAATCTGTTTAAATTTTACTTTTAAAATCTAAAATAAAAGTCCACCGGGTAAAAATATCAACCGCTTTTTATTGCCGAAAAATGTACTGCCTGAAGTAAAATGTCCTCTTAAAAGTGCCGGCTGAAAATGTTATTTCTAGCTCGCTTTACCTTTAAATTCAGTAAAGGCCTTTCATCATAACTTTACTTAGCAGCCGCCTTTGCGAGGGATACGTTGATAAATAACTTTACCATCTCGTTCTACATAGTCGCCCCGCACAATTGGATAGGAATACTTGGGCGCATGTGATACGGTACGGCTTTTGATAATTATTTTGTCGTTCACTTTCAGGCTAAGCAATTGCTCAAGTTGAGACTTTTCTGGCTCAAAATTGAGAATATAATCGTCACCATTAATCCTGACCATCACTCCAAAACCTAATCGTGAGCCTTGCGGAAGAGAAAGAGAGGTTATCACTCCCTCCATATTGCTATAATCTCGAAGGGACTTTCTTATTTTAGCCTCACTGGCAAACACTTTTTCCCCAGCGGGAGACGCTTCCCATTTTTTGTATATGATACCTTCAGGGGTAGCCTCCCATTTTTTCAATGCGGCCTCCCTTTCAGCAGCAGAGAGCGGCTTGGGGGTTGGTCTTTTGGAAGTTTCGTTTTTGTTTTCGCGATTTTCATTTTTGTTTTCGCGATTGGCGAATACTAGTCCGCTTACCACCACCAGCAGTAAGATCAGCGCATACATAACCTTTTTCATAATTCGTTGTAGTTTTAATTAACATAGATCCCTCTCCTGGTACATCAGATTCGTTTAAGGCTTTTCATTTATTTTTCGAATCCTCTTGAAGTTGGTACAATAAAAATACGTTGATTTATTTCAGCCTCAGGGACTTGGTCCGTAAATAAGAATGTAAACTTTGTAAATAATATCTTGACATCATGCCTGTTAGAAGAAATCTCTTGTCCGTCAATCGAAAGCACCTAGGCGGGTTGTTACTACTCATGTTTATTTCGATAATCTGCGTGGCTTTCAGCATGGCGGGCAATGATGACTATGACTTTGCTAGAAGGGAGGTTTTACTTCGCCGGATCGGACATGAAATACTCTTGCAGTCGGGCGACAGTGTATCACGGGTACTACCGGTAAAAAAAATCGCTGGAAATGAATACCAGATTAGTTTTGAGAATGCCTTCACTTTTCAGCCCGAATCCCTGGTGAATACTACGCAGCGTTTGTTAGCCCAAGACCCGCTCGCAAGTGATTACGTGGTTAATGTACTGAACTGTGCCAATGCCAGTGTAGCCTATGGATATGCTATATCAAAAAATAAGAAAGAAGATATTGTAGCCTGTATAGGAAGAAGGCAACCCGTAGCGTGTTATAAGATTAGTATCAAATTTAAACCGCCAGGAATAATCACAGCAAAGAATGGATATCTTCTGGGCAGCCTGACAGTTTTAGCCTTTGTTGGCTTTATGTTAATAGGATCTGTTAAGCCGCGGAAGGCCTTACCTGACAGTCAGCCTACCGGTATAATCCCTTTGGGGTCAATGTCGTTCGACGCAGAGGCTCGTAAACTCATGATACATGGAAATTCCCTGGACTTAACCAAGACTGAAACCCGCGTACTACGCATTTTCGCGCTGTCACCTAATGAGATGATAGAGCGGAGCCGGTTACAAAAGGAAATATGGGAAGATGAGGGGGTTATAGTAGGCCGCAGTCTGGATATGTTCATTTCAAAACTTAGAAAGAAACTGGAACCTGATCCAACTATCAAAATTGCTGCTATACGCGGCAAAGGATATAAGCTTGAAATTAGCAGTTTAGAAAATCTTCCCGTTCCAAACTGAGGTTATAAGAATTAATTGGCCATTTATTATTGAGCAAGTTTACCGCAAAAAAGTACGTGCAGTTGTAGATGCCGATGATTGTTACCTTTGTTAATGTCCGCCAAACAAAAACTGTGGATTAACGCAGACGGTAAATCTTTACAGTGCTGTACAACGGCCTAGTATAAACGACGGCTGAGGCCGTGGGCCGATACTGGCGTTTAGCTGTTGATGGCAAAAGTATTTATCCTTTTAAATAAGATTGTTTGATAAGATAATCTTTTAAATCCGACTTGAATAATGTAAAATCAAATTTCTTAAGTTTAGATAACCTTGTTAAACAGCTAATTTCAGATAATAATGCTTTACAAATTATCTCAATCAATTCTGATTGTCCAAGTTTAAATACTTCAGAATAGTCAAGCTTTACATCTATTTCGGCGCAATTAATAGTTTTGATCGTTATTCCGTCAACAGACGAACTTTTCTCCCCAGATAAATATCTAGGTCTTTTTTTTCTAAAAAATTGGTCAAACTCTGGTTTAACTGTAATTAGTCCGAAATAAAGCTCGTTCAAGTCTTCTCCATAGTTCTTTTCTTCAAAAAATAACTTTAGTTCATTTGACAAATCATTAATCCAAGATGATTGATCTATTGAAAGATTTGAGTATTGCGCTATTCCAAAGTTCATTCTAAATATCTTATAATCTTGCCAACGTCTAGTGTAAGCGGCGGGTGAGGCCGTCGGCCGAAGGCTGACGTTTACACCTTGTTGGTGGAAGCCCTTTTTCTTTTTAGTTAGAAGAAACTTTTGTTCTTTCTTACAAATTCCAAGTTTATTGAATTCAGGTCATCTTCGTAGTCGAAGAATTGCTGGTCAAGTTCCTCCCATACCACATTAGCCTCTTCCTCAATCTGTTCTACAATTTCTTGTCTTTCCGCTCTATCCTTTGGAACTGTCTGGTTTGGGAACTGGCCGTTTGCTTTTTTCAGGATTTCAGCTGTCTTGTCTGCCCCGATTGCATTAAGGGATTCGACAGTCTCGTGCGCAAAGTCCCCCGAGGAATTGTAATAGAATTGATTGAATCCGCCGTTGTTTATCTCCCTTTCTAAGTTTTGGTTGAAGAAGAACAACTTTTGGGGTTGGGAGAGGGCATCCATTTTTTCTCCCCAAGAGCATAATTCGCAGATATAGTCGTCCAATTTGATAATACTACTGTTCGTATCTTCCGCTTCAAGGAGCTGTTCTAGGTTTGGCTTTGTATTCATTCAATTTAAATTTGATTTTTATTTTAAGGTTACCACGAACGGGCTAGTATAAACAGCGTGCAAGGCCGTCGGCCGTGGCATGGTGTTTATACAATGTTGTGGGTAGTAATTTTTCTTTTTTTATATGCCAGCATAGCTAAAATGACGTTAAAAAATGCTGAGACGCCAAGAGCATAATACAAGTACTTTATCCTATCCTTTGATTCTGCAAGTTCGCTACCATCTCTTTGGAGCTTTTCTAAAGTAGAGGTTTCAATCATTGCGAATGCTTCACCCTTCGGCTGCTTGATGTCCCTTTCTTTAGAAATTTCCCTTAGCTCTTTTATAGCTGGAAGTTGTGCGAAGTTGTTGGGAAGGTTCTTGGTGTTGGTGCAAGAATTAGTAAAAGCAAGTCCCGAGGGCATTTGATGTCCGTAAATCACATATGTTTTACCAACCTCAAAAGTGTACTGACAGGAATTGTCTGAATAGTCAAAAGAAATTACTTTCTGCTCTTTCTCTATATTTTTAAAACCCTCCAATATCTGGAAGTTGATGATTCTTAGTTGCTGTCCATCTTTGTCGAATAACCTTGAGTTTTCGATTATTTCCGTTGCTTTTCCAACAAGTATTAAATCACTTTTCTCCCAATCTTCCAAGGTGGTTTCAGGAGGTTTAGTACACATGCAACCGAAAGAGAATGTATAAAGATGCAGAAGGACTATGGTAAAGAATATCTTTTTCATTATGGTTATGGGAAATAGCTTGTTTAGTATAGATTCACTTTTTGTCTATTTTCCATAATACTTTCATGTTATTTATTACCACCAACGGCCTCGTATAAACAACGAGCAAAGCCGTCGGCCGTGGCTTGATGTTTATACAATGTTGGCAGATGTTATTTTTCAGTAATTCTTATAGCTTCTGCAATTACATACCCTTCAAGCCCAACAGAACCTCTTATATGGTAGCATTTTATAGTTCCATTATCTAATCTTTTCCTATCTTCAGGGTCAATGCTTTTGTAATGCTTATAGTATTTCATTAAATCAGGAAACTGGATTTGTAATCCGTCCCAATCTGTCTCTTCAATCCCGAAAACAATGTTATCGCTGTCGATGCATTGAAAATCTTGGTTTACTACTCCTTCAAATCTTACCTCTATTTCTTCTAATTCGTCTCTGTACCGAGTCAAGTTGAAGATGATGGTTTTTAATTTAAAGTCATGACATAGTTTTTCTATCCTGCTGTCACCGACTAATTCAGAGTAATCTTCCATTCTTATAATTTCTGCCAACTACTGTGTATAAGGAGCTGTTCCGGTTATTAGTACTTTGTATAGTGTCAAAGTTCCGGACATACAACCACCGTAGGTCGGATAACCGGAACTGCACTGCCAAACATACTATTTAGTTCTTTCCAAATGACCAAGGTAAGGACTGCTTACTCTGTTTCAGGGCTGTTTTCACTAAAACAGCCCTGAAACACCATCCTACTTCAACCTTCCTGCTTTCCTTTTCATAATCTCCTGCACTGGCACGTTCTCAATCTTGCTTTCCAGCCAGGAGATGATATCCAGGTACATGAAAGGGCGACGTTCGTAGGGGTTCTCGGAGATGGCAATGAGCTTTTCCTTGAGGGTGATGAAAGCCTCTCTCACCTGATTCGGGGCTATATTTCCCACATTGCGCAGAAAACGGAAAATCTCTACCTGCATCTGCTGCTGGTTGTCCATTTTGCCCAGGAAGTGGTACACCGTCCGGATCTGGTAATCCAGGGCATCGTCGTCGTAGCCGGCCTCGTAGTGGGCAATCAGGTTCAGGATGCGGGCGAAACACTGCAGGTCTTCGCGCAGGCTGGTATTGCTGTGGTGGATGACCTTGTTCAGGTACTCAATCGCTTTTTTGAAATCGCCGCTGCCAAAGTACAAGCTGGCAATTTTGTAGTAGAACACCAGCATGCGGTGAGGGTCCAGTTGCGCCTGGAAACCTTCCAGGTTCTTCAAAACACCCGGAATTACCTTCAACCCCTCGGTGAACTTCCCTTCCAGAAAGTAGGCGTTGATCTTATTGGTATAAATATAAAGGAACAGCAGGGTGTCAATGTTAGCATTGGAGCGGCGCTTTGGATCATCGGCAAAGGCCTCCAGTTGCTGCAAGACCTGCACAAACTTAGAATGGTACAGCAGGTTGTAGAGGGCGTTGAGCAGGTTGTGCATGCCTTTGATATACAGCACCGGCCGGCGCTCCTTCATGTGCGGGTACTCGTCAAACAGATCCACCCACTTCTGGGCGTACCGGTAGCAGGCCTTCAGGTCCTGGGTCATGAGATGGTACCATACGTGGGCCTGGTAGAAATACAGTTTCTCGTAAAACCCGGCGTTCTGATAATCAATCTCCGGCAGGTTCTCCAGGAAGAAAGCCGTGATGGAATCGTAGTCTTCCTGGTTCCGGGCCAGGCCTACCTTCAGGTAATGGCCGTACAGGCGCAGGGCTACGTTGGAGAGCTGGTGCATCCGGTAGATGTGCGAAGAAACCTGGGTTGCCTGTTGGGTAAGGTCCTCGGCCCGGCCGCTCAAACTGCGTGTGATGTATTGACTCTCAATGAGTTTCTCAAAGTCAATGGCTGTAAGGGCAATGTGCGGCAACTCGTACTCCAGCGCCGATACTTTTACTTTGT
This sequence comes from Rufibacter aurantiacus, assembly GCF_017916345.1. Classification (NCBI taxonomy): domain Bacteria; kingdom Pseudomonadati; phylum Bacteroidota; class Cytophagia; order Cytophagales; family Hymenobacteraceae; genus Rufibacter; species Rufibacter aurantiacus. Next base: position 144,324 of record NZ_JAFMSV010000001.1, on the reverse strand, counting down.
CCAATATTTTTAGGCTCTGCTGGTAAAACCCTTTATTATAGAGTACGCGCGCATAATCCAGTTGCTCATGCAGCTGGATGTCCAGGTTCTGCGGCGCATGGAACGTTCTTAAGCTGGAGAGCAGGTGTTTGTACAGGTTGTTCTTCAGGTTGGCCAGTTGAGTCTTCTTAATGCTGGGTACCTGCTTCAGAATCTGGGTCTCATTGAGGGTGTCCTGCTGTTCCAGGGCATCAAACAACTGCAAAAACTTCAAGTCTTCGCTGGAGCCGCTCTTGTTGGTGTTCAGCCGGAAATGGCGTTTCTCAGAGGGCGTCAGAGATTTTATCAATTGAAAAATAGGATCAATATTTTGATTAGGCATTGTATGAGAAAAGGAACTAAAATATTGATTTTCAGATTGATAACTTTATAATAGGGGCGCTTAGAAATAGTAGAATGCTGAAAAATAATTTTTTGCTTCCGTATTAGTACGCGCTTCTTTGTATCCGAATAGAAGCCAAAATAACGATGTCAGCTCAGAAGATACAAATATTTGATACAACGTTGCGCGATGGCGAACAGGTGCCTGGCTGCAAATTGAACATGGAGGAGAAGTTGGTCATCGCACGTCAACTGGAGCTTCTGGGCGTGAACGTGATTGAGGCTGGGTTCCCCGTTTCCAGCCCCGGCGATTTTGAGGCGGTTCGGGCAATTGCGGCTCAAACCAAGGAAGCTACTGTTTGTGGCCTTACCCGCGCCGTGGAAAACGACATCAGGGTAGCCGCCGAGGCTTTGAAAGCTGCCCGTTTCCCCAGAATCCATACCGGAATTGGTACTTCTGAGTCTCACGTCAAATTCAAATTGCGCACCACCCAAGCCGATGTCATTGAGCGTGCCGTGGCTGCCGTGAAGTTAGCGAAAAGCTTTGTAGAAGACGTAGAATTCTATGCCGAAGACGCCGGCCGCACCGATAACGAGTTCCTGGCCATGGTCTGCGAGGCGGCCATCAAAGCCGGAGCCACCGTATTGAACATTCCGGATACCACCGGTTACTGCCTGCCCGAAGAATACGGAGCCAAGATCAAGTACCTCTACGAGAATGTGCGCGGCGTACAGAACGTAACCCTTTCCACCCACTGTCACAATGATTTAGGCTTGGCTACCGCGAACTCCATCTCCGGGGTCATCAACGGAGCCCGCCAGATTGAGTGCACCATCAACGGGGTAGGGGAGCGCGCCGGTAATACGGCCCTGGAGGAAGTCGTCATGATTCTCCGCCAGCACCCGTACCTGAACCTGGACACCAGCGTGAACACGCGCCTGTTAACCGAGACATCACACCTGGTATCGCACATGATGCGCATGCAGGTGCAACCCAACAAAGCTATTGTGGGCGCCAACGCCTTCGCGCACTCCAGCGGTATCCACCAGGACGGTGTCATCAAGCACCGCGAGACGTATGAGATCATTGATCCCAAAGAAGTAGGTGCCGAAGATTCCTCTATTGTATTGACCGCTCGCTCCGGCAGAGCCGCCTTGGCCTACCGCATGCAGAAGCTGGGTTATTCCCTGGAGAAAGCAGCCTTGGACAAAGCGTATGCCTCGTTCCTGGTAGTGGCAGATAAAAAGAAAGAAGTAGTAGACGAAGACCTCCATTTAATGGTGGAGCAGGATAATTTGGTTTCTGCAAATTAATATGGCGAAGACATTATTAGATAAGATTTGGGCTGCCCACGTGGTGAAATCCATTCCCGGGGGTGGATTGGACGTGTTTTACATTGACCGCCACCTTATCCATGAGGTAACCAGCCCGCAAGCATTTGACGAGATTGAACACCGCGGTTTGCCTTTGTTCCGCAAGGAGCAGATTGTGGCTACCGCCGACCATAACGTACCCACTAAAAATCAGCACCTCCCCATTGAGGAGCCGCTTTCCCGTTTTCAGGTGGATAAACTCACCGAGAACTGCGCCAAGCACAACATTGAGCTGTACGGCCTGGGTCACGAAAACCAGGGCATAGTACACGTTATGGGACCGGAATTAGGCCTGACCCAACCTGGCATGACCATCGTATGTGGCGACAGCCACACGTCCACCCACGGCGCCTTCGGGGCCATTGCCTTCGGGATTGGCACTAGCCAGGTGGCGCAGGTAATGGCCTCGCAAACCTTGCTGCTAAGCAAACCCAAAAGCATGCGCATCACGGTAGAGGGTGAGGTGAAAAACGGCGTTACCGCCAAAGACATCATCCTGTACGTGATCTCCAAACTGGGTACCGGCGGTGCCACGGGGTACTTTGTAGAGTACGCCGGCAGCGCATTCCGCGCCCTGAGCATGGAAGGCCGCATGACCGTCTGCAACATGAGTATTGAAATGGGTGCCCGCGGAGGCATGATTGCACCGGACCAAACCACGTTTGAATACCTGAAAGGCCGTCAGTTCGTGCCGCAGGGTGAGCGTTGGGAACAGGCCGTGGCTTACTGGACTACCTTGTACACCGACGAAGACGCCACCTTTGACAAAGAGTTCTTCTTTGATGCGCAGGAAATCGCGCCAATGATCACCTTCGGCACCAACCCGGGCATGGGCATGGCCATCAATGAGGTGATTCCTACTGATGTTCCGGCCAGCGAAGTAGCCAGTTATAACAAATCGTTGAACTACATGGGCTTTCAGCCGGGCGAATCTTTGCTGGGCAAAGAAATCCAGTACGTGTTCATCGGGTCTTGCACTAACTCCCGCATTGAGGATCTGCGCCAGGTAGCCAAATTCGTGAAAGGGAAGCACAAAGCACCGCACGTGGAGGCCATTATTGTACCGGGTTCCAAACACGTGGAGAAACAAGCCATTGAGGAAGGCATTGACAAAGTACTGGCCGAAGCCGGTTTTGAACTTCGTGAGCCGGGCTGCAGCGCTTGTCTGGCCATGAACGAAGACAAGATTCCCGCCGGTGCCTACTGTGTATCCACCTCAAACCGCAACTTTGAAGGCCGTCAGGGACCGGGTTCCCGAACCTTGCTGGCCAGCCCACTGGTGGCGGCCATCACCGCGGTGGAAGGAAAGATTGTGGACATTACCCAATACCTGAACTAGCCTTTAGGTACGCATATTGGGTCATCCCCCTTCAAAGGGGGACGGTCAGATAAAGAATTGTAAAGTGCCCTTGTGGCACATAAAACAGTTAGATGGAAAAGTTTGAAGTGCTTCAATCTACGGCGGTTCCGCTCCCGATTGAGAATATAGATACCGACCAGATTATTCCGGCCCGCTTCCTGAAGGCTACTTCGCGCGAAGGCTTCGGAGAGAATTTATTCTGCGACTGGCGCTTTGACAACGCCGGTCAGCCAAAAGCCGATTTCGTGCTGAACAACAGCCGTTACAGCGGTCAGATTCTGGTGGCGGGCAAGAACTTCGGGTGTGGCAGTAGCCGCGAGCACGCCGCCTGGGCTATCTATGATGCTGGGTTCAAAGTGGTGATTTCCAGCTTCTTTGCTGATATTTTTAAAGGCAACGCCCTGAACAACGGATTGTTACCGCTGCAGGTCTCAGATGAGGTTTTGGCAAGATTGTTGGGCCAGATTGAAGAAGACCCGCAGACCACCCTGGTGGTGGACTTAGTGAAACAGGAATTACAGGTACCGGCTTGGGAAGAGAAGATCTCGTTTGAGATTGACGCCTACAAGAAAGAGTGCCTGATCAATGGATATGATGACATTGATTATTTAGTAAACCAGAAAGACGCAATAGAACAATACGAAAAGAGTAGACCATGGGCGTATTAAGTAAAAAGATAGCCGTTCTCCCCGGCGACGGAATTGGACCAGAAGTATGTGCCGAGGCCCTCAAAGTATTAGAAGCCGTTTCTGAACGCTTCGGGCATGAGTTTGAACTGGATGTGCAGTTGATGGGCGCCTGCGCCATTGATGCCACCGGTAACCCGCTGCCTGAATCTACCCTGCAAGCTTGTTTTGAAGCCGATGCCATCCTGCTGGGTGCCATTGGTGATCCTAAATACGACAACAACCCGGCCGCTAAAGTACGCCCAGAGCAAGGGTTGTTGCGCCTGCGTAAATCTTTGGGTTTATACGCCAACATTCGTCCGGTTACCGCTTATGATGTGTTGCTGGAGCATTCTCCTTTGAAAGCAGACCGTATCTCCGGCGTAGACATGGTGATCTACCGGGAGCTGACCGGCGGTATTTATTTTGGGGAGAAAGGCCGCACTGAGGATGGGGCTTTTGACAATTGCTTTTATTCCAAGGAAGAGATCGTGCGCATCGCGCACCTGGCGTTCCAGGCAGCGGCCAACCGCCGGAACAAACTGACCCTGGTAGACAAAGCCAACGTGCTGGAGACTTCCCGCCTGTGGCGTGAAGTGGTGCAGCAGATTGCCCCGGAATATCCATCGGTTGCGGTAGATTACCTGTTCGTGGACAATGCCGCCATGCAGATGATCCTGAACCCGAAACAGTTTGATGTGATCCTCACGGAGAACATGTTCGGGGACATCATCTCAGACGAGGCCTCAGTGATCGCTGGTTCTTTGGGCTTGCTGCCCTCCGCTTCAGTGGGAGAGACTGCGGCCTTGTTTGAGCCCATCCACGGGTCTTTCCCGCAGGCCAAGGGCAAAGGCATCGCTAACCCCATTGCCACTATTCTTTCCGTAGCCATGATGCTGGAGCATTTCGGGTTACAGGAAGAGGCCGATCTGGTGAAGGAAGCAGTGGATTATACCCTTGAGAAAAACGTGCTAACTCCGGAATTGAGAAAAGATCATCCTTTCACAACCGAGCAGGTGGGTGCCTTCATCGCTAACTACGTGCAGGAAGGTGGAGAAAGCTTCCGGCATTTGAAAAACATAGAAATAGGGTTAAGCACCATTATTTAACGAAGAAACGTTATAGGGCCAGTTTTGCTGAAAACAGGCCTAAAAGAGATAATACCAGATGCGACTACAGTCGGTCATTTCCATTATTGTCATTATTCCTCTGCCGCAAGGTGGGTAGGAACGGCCTCTTACAACCATTCAGAGCCTTTCTCACCACCCGGTAGAAAGGCTCTTTTTTTGTAAAAACACCTCAAAAACACCGCATTACAAACCATGGCTTTAAATAAATACAGCAGCATCTACACCAAAGACGACAGCCTGCCGGCTTCCCAGGCCATGCTCATCGGCTCGGGTATCCCGGAGGAAGATCTGCGCAAACCGTTTGTGGGCATCTGCTCCACGGGCTTTGAAGGGAACACCTGCAACATGCACCTGAATGGTTTAGCCGATGCCGTGAAGATGGGGGTGCAGGCCAACGGCATGGTAGGCCTCCGGTTTAACACTATTGGCGTGAGCGACGGCATCACCAACGGCAACGCCGGGATGCGATTCTCGCTAGTTTCCAGAGAGCTGATTGCTGATTCTATTGAAGCCATGGCGGGAGCCCACTACTATGATGCCGTGGCTACCGTGGTGGGCTGCGACAAGAACATGCCGGGTGCTTTGATTGCGATGGCACGCCTAAACCGTCCGTCATTGATGGTGTACGGTGGTACTATCAAAGGAGGGGAGTACAAAGGCCAGAAACTAAACATTGTGTCTTGCTTTGAGGCCTACGGCAAGAAACTGAACGGCGCCATCTCAGACGAAGACTACCGCGGCATCATCCGCAACGCGTGTCCGGGGCCGGGGGCCTGCGGGGGCATGTACACGGCCAACACCATGGCCGCCGCCATTGAGACTTTGGGCATGAGCCTTCCTTTCTCTTCCTCTTCCACAGCGGTCAGCGCTGAGAAAAACCAGGAAGCCCTGGATACCGGCGCCTACATCCTGCAACTGTTGGAAAAAGACATCAAACCGCGTGACATTCTGGTGCGCGAGGCCTTTGAGAATGCACTGGTCATGATAACCGTTTTGGGTGGTTCTACCAACGCCGTTTTGCACCTGATTGCCATTGCCCATGCCGCCGGAGTGAAACTGACCATGGAGGATTTCCAGGAAGTGAGCAACCGCGTGCCGGTGCTGGCCGACCTGAAACCCAGCGGCAAGTACCTGATGGAGGACCTTTCTGCTCTAGGTGGGGTGCCCGCCGTGCAGAAAACCTTATTGGAAGCCGGTTTGCTCAAAGGCGACCTGATGACCGTCACGGGCAAAACCTTGGCGGAGAACCTGGCAAACGTGAAGCCCTTGGGCGAGGAGCAGGATCTGTTACGGCCACTTTCTAACCCCATCAAAGCCGATGGCCATATTCAGATTTTGTATGGCAACCTGGCCAGCAAAGGCGCGGTGGCGAAAATCTCAGGTAAAGAAGGCCTTCGGTTTGAAGGACCCGCTATTGTCTTCAACTCAGAAGAAGAACTGAACGAAGGCATCACCCATGGCAAAATCCAACCCGGTCAGGTAGTGGTAATTCGCTACGTAGGACCAAAAGGCGGACCTGGTATGCCGGAAATGCTGAAACCCACCTCGGCCATCATGGGTGCTGGACTTGGTGATAAAGTAGCCCTTATTACCGATGGCAGATTCTCGGGCGGGACGCACGGGTTCGTCATCGGCCACGTCTGCCCCGAAGCCTACGACGGCGGAACCATTGCCTTGGTAGAAGACGGCGACTGGATTGTGCTGGATGCTACCACCAATACCATGGACGTGCAGGTAGATGAATCCGTGCTTGCCCTTAGAAGAAGCCACTGGCAAAGACCCAAGCCAAACGTGCAAGGGGGAGTGCTATTGAAATATATCAGAACAGTAAGTGATGCCAGCCACGGTTGTATCACCGATTTACAGGAAGAAGCCTATGTTAACGCAAGAGAAACAAGCCCCAGCCTTGCCTGAAACAGACACCATGATTAGCGGCAGTCAGGCGCTGCTGCACGCCCTTTCCGTGGAAGGGGTGGATACGATCTTCGGCTATCCCGGCGGTGCCATCATGCCCATCTACGATGCGCTGTTCGACTTCCCGGGTAACATGAAGCACGTGCTGGTGCGCCACGAACAAGGCGGCATCCACGCGGGGCAGGGCTACGCCCGCGCTTCCGGTAAAGTAGGCGTGGTGTTCGCCACCAGCGGACCCGGTGCCACGAACCTGATCACCGGCCTCGCCGATGCCCTGATTGACAGCACGCCGTTGGTGTGTATCACGGGCCAGGTGTTCGCGCACCTGCTGGGCACCGATGCTTTCCAGGAAGCCGATGTAATCGGGATCACTACCCCGGTGACCAAGTGGAACTACCAGGTAACCGATGCCACCGAGATTCCGGAGGTTCTGGCCAAGGCGTTTCACATTGCACGCACGGGTCGGCCCGGGCCGGTTTTGATTGACATCACCAAAAATGCCCAGTTGCAGAAGTTCCCTTTCCAGGGCTACAAGCGGTGCGACCACATCCGCAGCTATCGGCCCAAGCCAATCGTGCGGAAAGAATATATAGAACGAGCCGCCGAACTGATCAACAGCGCTAAAAAGCCATTTGTGCTATGGGGCCAGGGCGTGATGCTGGGCGCGGCGGAGCAGGAGTTCCGGGAGTTCCTGGAGAAATCCGGTATTCCGGCGGCCTGGACCATCATGGGCGCGGGCGCTTTGCCTTCTGACCACCCGCTCAACGTGGGCATGCTGGGCATGCACGGCAACTACGGCCCTAACGTGATGACGAATGAGTGCGATGTTTTGATCGCCATTGGTATGCGCTTCGATGACCGCGTGACGGGCCGACTGGACAAATACGCTAAACAGGCCAAAATTATCCACCTGGACATTGACCCTGCTGAGATCGACAAGAACGTGAAAACCACCGTGCCGGTGTGGGGCGACTGCAAAGAAACCTTGCCGTTGCTGACCCAACTAGTGGAAAAGAAACAGCACGCTGAGTGGGTAGAGAAGTTCCGGGAGTTTGAGCAGCAAGAGATTGACGCGGTCATCCGCGAAGAGCTGTTCCCAACCTCAGGGGAAATGACCATGGGCGAGGTGATCCAGCAACTGAATGAGCTCACCAAAGGTGAAGCCATCATTGTATCTGATGTGGGTCAGCACCAGATGGTGGCCTGCCGCTACGCCAAACTAAACCACACCCGCAGCAACATCACCAGCGGCGGTTTGGGAACGATGGGCTTCGCGCTACCGGCGGCCATCGGGGCCAAGTTTGGCGCCGAGGATAGAACCGTGGTAGCCGTGATTGGCGACGGGGGCGTGCAGATGACTATCCAGGAACTGGGCACCATCATGCAAAGCGGCGTGGACGTGAAAATCATGATCCTGAACAACCAGTTTCTGGGCATGGTGCGGCAGTGGCAGGAGCTTTTCCATGAGCGCCGCTACTCCTTCGTGGACATCCAGAGCCCCGATTACGTGCAGGTGGCCAAAGGCTACGGCATCTCGGGCAGAAGCGTGAACCAACGCGCCGACCTCACCGATGCCTTGAAAGAAATGCTGGAGCATCCCGGTTCCTTCCTCTTGGAAGTGATGGTGACCAAAGAGAACAACGTGTTTCCCATGGTGCCGCAGGGCTGCAGCGTGAGTGAAATCAGATTGAAATAACCTTGCTAAACTGAAAAGAAAATGAGTGAGCAAGCGCCCATAGAAAAACAGGAATACAACATTACGGTGTACACCGAGAACCATGTGGGGTTGCTGAACCGCATCGCCATGATTTTCACGCGCCGCAAGATCAACATCGATAGCCTGAACGTGTCGCCTTCTGAGATCGAAGGCATTCACCGCTTCAACATCGTGATCAACGAGACAGAGGAGGTGGTAAGCAAAATCGCCCGGCAGATTGAGAAGCAGGTGGAGGTTCTGAAGGTGTATTACAACACGAACGAAGACGTGATCTGGCAGGAGATGGCCCTCTACAAAGTGCCTACCGACATCATCGCCGAGAAAGCCAAAGTGGAACGCCTCTTGCGTGAAAACGGGGCCCGCGCCGTGGTGATCCGGAAGGACTACACCGTCTTTGAAACCACCGGCCACCGCGAAGAGACCGACAACCTGATTAAGGTTCTGCAGCCCTTCGGGTTGATAGAGTTTGTGCGCAGCGCCCGCATCGCCATCATCAAAGGCAGTGACGGCTTCAACCGCAAACTCCGAGAATTTGAACGCGCCGAGCCAGGCCAGGACGCCATTGAAAACGAATTCCTGAACAGCCGGGACAAGGTGTTCACCATGTGAACTAAAGCTGGCCTAAGCAGTTATCGGCCCAAACGCTCGCAGGACCTCCGGATGCTGCAAGGCCTTTGAACAACCGGTATAGTGTTAGCCAACAGAAACTCCCCTCCTGATTTAGGAGGGGTGCCCGAAGGGCGGGGTGGTGAAAAGTTCACGCCAGAGAATACAGATTGTTTTAGCCCTCTTTTCATGAAAACAGGCCTAAAACACCAAACGAGTAAATAAAACCATAACCCATATTAACCAAACAAAATGGCAAAGATCAATTTCGGCGGTGTAGAAGAAACCGTTGTGACCCGCGATGAATATCCGTTGGCAAAGGCCCAGGAAACCCTGAAAGACGAAGTGATAGCCGTGATTGGCTACGGCGTGCAAGGACCCGGTCAGGCATTGAACATGCGTGACAACGGCTTCAACGTGATTGTGGGCCAGCGTCAGGATTCTGCTTCCTGGGAGAAGGCGAAGCAAGACGGTTGGGTAGAAGGCCAGACCCTGTTCCCTATTGAAGAAGCCGTAGAGCGTGGTACCATCATCTGTAACCTGTTGTCAGACGCCGGTCAGATTGCCGTGTGGCCTACCATCAAGGAAAGACTGAAGCCCGGCAAGACTCTGTATTTCTCGCACGGTTTCGGGATTACCTTCAAGGAGCAGACCAACATCATTCCACCCGCCGATGTAGATGTGATCTTAGTGGCCCCTAAAGGCAGTGGCACCAGCTTGCGCCGTCTGTTCTTAGAGGGTGGTGGATTGAACTCCTCTTTTGCCGTGTTCCAGGATGCCACAGGCAAAGCCTACGAGAAAGCCATTGCCATGGGCATTGGCGTGGGCTCCGGGTACCTGTTCGAGACCGATTTCAAAAAAGAGGTGTACTCAGACCTAACCGGTGAGCGGGGTGTGCTGATGGGCGCTTTGGCCGGTATCATCGAAGCCCAGTACCAGGTGTTGCGTCAGCGCGGTCACTCTCCGTCTGAGGCCTTCAACGAAACCGTGGAAGAACTGACCCAAAGCCTGGTGCCTCTGGTAGGCGAGAACGGCATGGACTGGATGTTCAGCAACTGCTCCGTAACGGCTCAGCGTGGTGCCCTAGACTGGAAAGGCAAATTCCGCGAGGCGACCCTTCCGGTATTAAATGAATTGTATGACAGTGTAGCATCGGGGAAAGAAGCCGAGCGCACCATCCAGCGCGGTTCTACCCCAGGCTACCGTCAGGAACTGGAAGCCGAATTGAAAGAAGTGCGCGAATCAGAATTGTGGCAAACCGGCGCGGTGGTAAGAAAACTCCGCTCGGGCCGGTAAGCCATCAAAACGAAAGAGGTGTTTCCAGGCTGTTGTCTGAAAATCGGGCCTGAAACACCTCTCCTTTAAACAGAGAATAAAGATGCAGAAAGAAGCTTCCTTAGATACCGTGGTCGCGTTGGGAAATGTTGAGAGGGCGGCTAAAAACCTGAAAGGCGTCATCTACAAGACGCCTTTGATGAAGAATCTGTGGCTCTCCCAAACCTACGAGGCTGAGATTTACCTCAAGCGCGAGGATTTGCAGGTGGTGCGTTCCTATAAAATCAGGGGGGCGTACAACAAGATTTCCTCATTGTCCTCTGAGGAAAGAGAGCGGGAGATTGTCTGCTCCAGCGCCGGGAACCACGCGCAGGGCGTTGCCTATGCCTGCCAGTTGCTGGGCATCAAAGGCTACATCTTCATGCCCGCCGCCACGCCCGCCCAGAAGGTGAACAAAGTGCGCCTCTTCGGGAAGGACATGGTGGAAGTGGTGCTCACCGGTGCCACCTACGATGATACTTTCCAGGCCGCCAAAGAATTCTGCGACGGCCGCGGCAGTACCTTCATTCCGCCGTTCGATGACCTGTCCATCATTGAAGGCCAGGCCACCGTGGGGCTGGAGATCTTCAAGGACGCTGATTTCTCTATTGATTATCTGTTGATGCCCATAGGGGGCGGCGGACTGGCCTCTGGTCTTTCCAGCGTATTCAAGCAGGTGAGTCCGCAAACCAGGCTCATTGGCGTGCAACCGTTGGGGGCGCCGTCTATGTACAACTCCATCCGGGAGAAAAAGCGCCAGTCGCTGGAAACCATTGACTCCTTCGTGGACGGTGCCGCGGTGAAATGCCCCGGCGAGATCACCTTCGAGATTTGCCGCGAGTTGCTGGACGATGTGATCCTGGTGCCCGAGGGTCAGATTTGCGAAGACATCCTGAAGATGTACAACGAGGAAGGCGTAGTCCTGGAACCGGCCGGTACGTTGACCATCTCGGCTTTGAAAACCCTGGCCGAGGAGATCAAAGGGAAAAACGTGGTCTGCGTCATCAGCGGCAGCAACAATGACATCACCCGCATGGAGGACATCAAAGAGCGCGCCATGCAGCACCAGGGCCTGAAACACTATTTCATGGTGACCTTCAACCAAAAGCCCGGCGCACTGCGCACCTTCGTGAACCGCGTGCTAGACCCCGAGGATGACATCATCCATTTCCAGTACATTAAGAAAAATAACAAGGAAAAAGGTCCGGTGTTTATTGGCGTAGAAGTGAAACGCCCCCATGATGTGGAGAACATCAAACTCCGGATGTTGGAAGAAGGCTTCGCCTACGAGTACCTCAACGGCCGCCAGGACTTCCTGAATCTATTTGTGTAAGGCCATTTTAGCTTGTTTATAGTTCGTTTATTTAGTTTGTGTGTTGTTGAAAGCCCCGCACCTGAAAAGGTGTCGGGGCTTTCTGCTTTTGGGTTAGTTTGTTTCAAGGGTGTTTTTATGAAAAGGAACCAGAATCAGGAATTAAGATTGGGACCAAACAAAGTCCACAGTTGTAGTTTTCTGCTGCCGAATTTCAATTGTCAATACCCTTCCAAGCGCATACGCATTTCGTCCCCCTTTGAAGGGGGTAGGGGGATGATGGGGCATGCTGATCAAGTATCTATGAGAATCATCTTTTTTCTTAGTTAGGAAAGTTACTTCCGCGCCATATTGGTTTAAAAATATAGCTGGTTCAAGTTTTCAACTTGGACCTAAAATGAGCGGAAGTTTGCAACTTCCGTGAGGCGGCAACCTCAAATGTGTTAGAATGTCAATGGGCTTCACCGCAGTTAAGCTTCAATGTAGAACTTCAAGGCCTTTTGCCTTCAATGGCAAGGCTTATTTCTACTAAAAAGACATCTCACTTTTTTGCTTTTCAGCACAAGATGTTTGAGGCTGCCGCCTCACGGAAGTTGCAAACTTCCGCCCATTTTAGGTCCAAGTTGAAAACTTGAACCAGGTTCTTCTGAGAATGAATTCCTCTCACTTTCACATCGGGTACAATCAGATAATGTGCTCTTTTCAAAGCTTGGTAGATCTGTAGCTAAAACCATATTCATCCCAAAGCTGCCCAGCATTTCCTGCCTGTTTTCCAGAAAGTGGCTTGAAAACGGGAGGTTACTTCCTGCCATATCCCCTCAAAACATTGCGGTAATAAAAGCTTTACAAAAGCATAACTGGTTAGGTGTATCCTCTCACAACCCAGTCCACTACTTTTGAAGTGTCAAAACCAAGGCGTCTTGCTTATAGGAAATGTAACATTTTCTATCAGTCTTCAGCGTGCCGGTGCATCAACATCGTCCATCTCCAACTTTTCATTAACAGATAAACCCAATCATGAGAAAACGTTTACGTCCTTCTTCCAAGAGGATAAACTTATTTCCCTACAAGACGATTTTGGGGGTTTCATTTCTAGCTCTGCCAACTTTGGCAGGAGCGCAGGGACAACCAACCAACACGGTGGTGCATGCCACCGAACAACGTTCCCCATCCAGCCTGATGCAAGTGACGTCTGATCCTGCCAGAATGGTGTTGGGGCAAGCAGGTAAAATCCAACTTCAACCAAAGGCGGGAGTGGCTGCTCCTGCCCAACAAACCGAGAGAATCAGGGTCTCAGGGACGGTTTCTTCTGCCGAGTTAGGCACAATGCCGGGCGTGGTGATCACGTCAAACGGGACAGCCGTTGGTGCCACCGGAAGCGAGGGAGATTTCTCCATAGAGGTGCCCAAAGGTGCGGAGTTGGTATTCTCTTTTGTGGGCTATACCTCGCTCAAAAGAACCTTCACGCAGAACGAGGCAAATGTTACGGTAAACCTGGTGCAGGACAGTCAGCAGTTATCTGAGGTGGTAGTGACGGCCTTGGGTATCAAGCGCGAGCAGAAAGCGTTGGGGTATGCCACCCAAACCGTCTCTAGCGAAGCCTTAACCGATGCCATGCCCAATAACTTCGCACAGGCTCTGTCTGGGAAAGTGGCCGGTTTAAATTTGATTTCTCCGGGCTCGGGTCCCGTAAACTCCACCCGCATCAGCTTACGAGGCGATAACTCCCTGAACCCGGGCGGAAACAATGCCCTGATCGTGTTAGACGGGGTACCCATGAGCAGCGACATGACCAGTTCTGGAGTGGACAATGCCTACGGCGCCGGTTCTGGCAATGATATCCCGGTGGACTTCGGTAACGGAATCGCGGATATTAACCCGAATGACATTGAAAGCATTACAGTACTAAAAGGCCCTAGCGCCGCCGCCCTTTACGGAAGCCGGGCTGCTAACGGTGCCTTGATCATCACCACCAAATCTGGGTCTCGTAAAGACAAGGGCATTGGGGTTACGGTGAATACCAACATCAGCTTCAACGATGTCCTGAAATGGCCTGATTACCAATATGAATATGGGCAGGGAACCGGTAAATCTTTCAACGCCGCCGGTGAGCCTTATTATTCCTATGGCGCCTCAGCCGACGGAGCCAACACCGGGGGAACCAGCAGCGCTTTCGGACCTAAGTTCAATGGTCAGTCTTATTACCAGTATGACCCAACCCGGGAGGGACAGTCGGCGGAAAGACAGCTTTGGAGACCATACAAAGATAACATCAAAGGCTTCTTCAGAACCGGGTACACCCTCACCAACAACGTGGCCTTAGAGGGTGGGGGAGAGAATGGCTCGGTGAGGGCTTCCCTGACGCACTCTAAAAACGAGTGGATCATGCCTAACACCGGCTTTGAGCGTTTAACAGCAGCTTTGAGCATCAACCAAAACATCTCTAAAAGGCTAAAGCTTTCGTCTAAAGTTAACTTTACCAACAAGAAGAGCGACAACCTGCCGGGCACGGGCTACAGTAACCAGTCTATTGCCTACTTCATGATTTTCCAGAACCCTAACGTGGATCTGGCCTGGTATGAGCCAAGATGGAAAGCCGGGCAGGAGCAAGTGCAGCAAATTCACCCATTCAGTTCTTTCATTGACAACCCGTATGTGATTGCCTATGAGATGACCAACTCCCTGAACAACTATTCGGTGGTGGGGAACCTGGCGGCAACCTATGAGTTCTCACCCAAGCTAGACATCATGGTCCGCTCAGGGATTGATTTAACTGCCGAGGACCGGGCCATGCGCCGGCCTTTCAACACGGCCAACTTCCCTTATGGCTACTTCAAAGAGCAGAACATTTTTGATTACGAGATCAACACAGACGCCTTACTGACCTACAAAGAGCAGTTAGGAAGCAAGATTGACGTGAGAACCTCAGTGGGGGGTAACCTGAGAAACCAGCGGTACCGCGCCACGGATGGCGTGGTGGATGGATTGGTGATTATGGGGGTATACAAACTGTCCAACGGAATAGGCAACGCCATGATGACCACCCGTCACAGAAACCGCGAAGTGAACAGCTTGTACGCCTTGGCCGCTTTCTCTTATGAAGACAAGATTTTTGTGGACCTGACCGCCCGTAATGACTGGTCCAGCACGCTGCCGGTTCAGAACAGCTCCTTCTTCTATCCATCCATCAGTACCAGCTTTATCTTAACCGATCTGTTCAGGCTGCCAACCGACATCTCTTTTGCCAAACTGAGGTTATCTGCCGCCCAAGTAGGAAGTGACACGGATCCGTACAGAACCAGAAAATACTACGGCCAAAGCGATTTCGCCGGCTCGGGCTCCGTGCCTACCACACTACACAACATCAACTTCAAACCCGAGATCACTACCAGTTATGAAGCCGGCATGGAGTTCATGCTCTTCAATGGCCGTATTGGCTTAGATGCCACGATGTACCGAAACTTCACCAAGAACCAGATTTTGGAGATTCCGGTTGATCCTACCACCGGTTATACCAGAGCGGTGTTGAATGCGGGTAAAGTACGGAACCAAGGCTTGGAACTAGTCCTAAATGCCAAACCCATTGACCTGGCCAACTTCAAGTGGAGGTCAACGGTCACATGGTCTAAAAACGATAATAAGGTGCTGAGACTCGCAGATGGCATTGAAGACCAGCAGGTGTTGGGGGTTGGAGGTAACGCCTCCATCATTGCCAAAGTAGGCGGTACCACCGGCGATATCTACGGTTTCGGATTTGTGCGGAGTCCCGATGGCCAGATTGTGTATGATAACAGCGGTTTGCCCGCCTACCCAGATGAAGTACAGTACATCGGGAACGCCTACGCCGACTGGAAAGGCGGTTTCCTGAACGAGGTCTCTTATAAGAATTTCCGGTTCAGCTTCCTGCTGGATGCTTCTTACGGCGGCATCATCTACTCCCAGACCCACCACAAAATGTCTGAGCAAGGCAAGTTGAAACACACCTTGATGGGCCGCGAAGAAGGTTATATCATTGGCGATGGCGTGGTGCTGAACGGTGACGGTACCTACACCCAGAACACCAAAAAAGTTAACCCCGCCGACTACTACACCCGATACTACCGCCGCGCCAACGTGGAGTCCAACTCCTTTGACGCCTCTTACCTGAAGCTGCGGGAAGTTCGCCTGGAATACAATCTGCCTAAGTCAATTCTGGCTAGAACCAAGTTCTTCAATGGTGCCAGCATTGCCCTTTACGGCCGTGACCTGGCGATGCTCACCGACTTCCCAATTTTTGACCCCGAAACGGCGGCCCTGAACGGAAGCAACATCATGCCAGGTATTGAGATGGGCCAGATGCCTTCTACCAGAACCATGGGCATGAACGTGACCCTTAAATTCTAAGCCAATCACAGTTTAGTTTTTCAACTCAACCTTTCAGAGCTGCCGGTGGTCTAACCCAGTCTGCCGGCGGTTCTTACAAAGAACTAAGAACCATGTTATCCATAAAGAAGACCTTTGTATTCCTCCTTGCTCTTGGTGCCCTCAACACCGCCTGTACCGATGATTTTGAAGAGGTAAACACCGACCCTAACCGCATTGAGCAAATCAGCCCGGGTACCTTGCTAAACCCCATCCTGTATGAGATGAGCAGCTTCAACGCCAACCGGGCAGATGACTTCACCTTTGACCTCATGCAAGTGGCGCTTCCGTTCCCCAGTGCTTCGGGCGGCATCCACCGCTATGATGTCACCGAGAACTCCGGTAGCTCTACCTGGAACACCTACTACCGCTGGTTAACCAACATCAAGGAAATGCAGGCCGCGGCCGTGAAAGCCAATGACCCCAACTATGAGGCAGTGTCGCTTATTTTGAATGCCTGGGTTTATTCCCTGCTCACCGACAGTTTTGGCGATGTTCCCATGGTGGATGCTTCGCGCGGCGATGAGGGGATTCTGTATCCGGCCTTTGATACGCAGCAATCGATATACACTAAGATCCTGGCCGATCTGGAAGCCGCCAACAGCAAGTTTGATCCGACCAAAACCATGATCTACGGTGATGATATTCTGTATCACAACAACGTGGCCAAGTGGAAGAAATTCTGCAACTCACTGCGCTTACGGTTACTACTCAGAGTCTCTAAAAGAACGGAAACGAATGCGGTGGCTAAGATGACGGAGATCCTCAACAACCCAACACAGTTTCCGGTATTCACCTCAAACACAGATGCGGCCATTCTGCAGATCTCAGGGGTTCCGCCGTTGATTTCCCCTTGGGGCCGGGCGGTAGACTTCAGAACCGGTCGGGCGGCTTCTTCTTTCTTCATTGATCACCTGAATGCTCTGAATGACCCCCGCCGGGCTAGATTCTTCACCCAAGCCACCTCGAAAGATGGTAGAACGCAGGTTGGGTACAAGGGGATTCCCAGCGGCTATGAAGGAAGTGACACCCAATTTGACTATGCTCCCTCCACCTTCAACGTCGCCCTGGTGACCGCTCCCATGATCACCGTGATCATGCCCTACGCCGAGGTGGAGTTCATCAAAGCGGAACTGGCCCAGAAAGGCATTGTGACCGGTGACGCCAAAGCTGCATATGAGAAAGGCGTGAAGGCCGCCATTGAACAGTGGGGAACCGTGATGCCCGCAGAGTATTTCACCAATCCGGCCGCCGCGTACAACGGAACCTTAGAGCAAATCATGCTGCAAAAGTACCTGGCCTTGTTCTTTGTGGATTATCAACAGTGGTTTGAATACCGTCGCACGGGTTTCCCGGTTCTTCCCACCACCAATGTCATGATGAACAACAAAGTAGTTCCGGTTCGCTTCAGATACCCCACTACGGTGCAAACCAACAACGCCGAGAACTACAGAAAAGCCGTAGAAATGATGGGCGGCGATGACATCAATACCAAGGTTTGGTGGGAAAAATAAGCCTGTTATAACCTTTGGTGGCTATCTAAGCTTACCGTGCCTCTAACAACCTGGGCATGGTAAGCTTAGATTCTTTCCTTGTATTTGAGATCCCTTTTAACCAATCAAACTATGAGAATCGTAACACCCTGGAAGCTGCTTTTCTGTTTCTTATTAGGGGTACACGCCAACGCCATGGCTCAATCACAATTGACGCTTTCTAAATTTACCTTTAAGCCCGGCTCAATGCAAGTGGGCCAGGTGGTAGTTCTTTCCCCTGCTATGAGTAAAGCAAAGGTGAAGCTGGTAGGTCCCTCCGCTACTACCTTCATCTTAGGCAAAGACAATACCTTAAAAGCCAAGAAGGCCATCTCTGAACCATGGGTAGACGTGGTCTTGGCAGTAGGGCAGGGGCAGAACACAGTTCAGGATACCTTCCGGATTGTCAGGGACGAGTTCATCACCAACCGGGTGGTAGCTCACCGCGGCGCCTGGAAGAACACCGGAGCTACGGAAAACTCCATTGCCGCTTTGCAACACGCCATCAAACTAGGCTGCGCCGGCAGCGAGTTTGACGTGCACATGTCTTCAGACTCGGTGCTGTTCATCCACCATGACCACGATGTGAGCGGCATCCACATTGAGAAAACCCCGGCTGCCGAGTTGGCTAAACTGAAGCTGCCTAACGGTGAACTGCTTCCCACTTTGGAGGCGTACCTGCAGGCTGGAATGAGCCAGAACAAAACCAAGCTGATCCTGGAGATCAAACCTTCTAGCATTAGTAAAGAGCGGGGGCAGGCCTTGGCGCGGAAAGTGGTAGAAATGGTGCAAAAGCACAAAGCCCAAGGGTGGGTAGACTACATCAGCTTTGACTACGACATCTGCAAGAAAGTAAAGGAGCTGGAGCCCTCGGCGAAGGTGGCTTACCTCAACGGCGAGAAGGCCCCGGGTGAATTGGCCAAAGACAAGATGTACGGTTTCGACTACCACCACAGCGTGGTGAAGAAGAATCCGCAGTGGGTAGAGGAGGCCCACGCCCTGAACCTCACCGTCAACGTCTGGACCGTGAATGCCCCTGACATGATGGACTGGCTCCTGCAGCGCAAGGTAGATTTCATCACCACCAACGAGCCCGAGTTGCTGCTGGAGAAAGTAAAGAAACTAACCGCGAACTAACTTGATCCTACTCGCTTTCGTGACACATTCCGGCTGGCTGCGAAAAACGGCCAACTGACATTTATTGCCGTTTTAGGGCTGTTTTTGCAAAAGGAGGCTCTAAACGGAAATCCGCTTATCTGAATATTTACCGGCCTGCCAAGGTCAATTCCCCTAATCAACAACAACCAAATTCTCTCACATGTTTAGAAGAAAATTCCTCCAAAGCTTAGGCACTTTGGGGCTCGGGTTAACCCTGCCCATGGGTGCGGTTCAGGCGCAAGCTGTCAAGAAAGCCACCGACCAGAAAGTTGACTTGTCAGCGGTGGGCATCAAAGGCAAAGTGCAGGCTGGAGGCAAAGGAATTCCCGGGGTGGTGGTCACCGATGGCATCAACCTGGTTACAACGGATAAATCCGGCAAATACAGCCTGGAAAGCAACGCCACCGCTCAGTTTGTGTACATCTCGGTGCCGCGCGGCTATGAGATTCCGCAGGAAAAAGGCGTGGCAAAATTCTACCAGCCTATCCCGGCCGGTAAGTCCAGCTTTACTGCCGATTTTGAGTTGCAGAAACTAACCCAGGACGATACGAATCACAACTTCGTGGTATGGGCCGATCCGCAGATGATCAACAAGAAAGACGCTGAGGAACTGGTGAACGTATCGGCACCGGATCTGAAGAAGCTGGTGGACGGCTACGGCAAGAACACGCTGTTCCATGGCATAGGTTGCGGGGATCTGGTGTGGGACAAGTTTGAGCTGTTTGAGGATTACCAGAAAGCCATCGGGATCTCGGGCATTCCGTTTTTCCAGGTCATCGGGAACCACGATATGGACCTCACCGCCCGCACCGACGAAGGCTCCGGTGATACGTTCAAGAAGCTGTTCGGACCGACGTATTATTCCTTCAACCGTGGCGAGGTGCACTACGTGGTGCTGGACGATGTCTTCTTCATCGGCACGGCCAAACGCTACATCGGGTACCTCACGGAGCGGCAATTGCAGTGGCTGGAGCAGGATTTAAGTTATGTGAAGCCGGGCAGCATGGTGGTGGTATCGGTGCACATTCCGGTGAACAGCGGGGAGAAAAGACGCATGAAACTCAAAGACGAAACATTGGGCGGCGTGGTGTCTAACCGCAAGGAACTGTACCGCCTGCTGAAGCCCTACAAAGCGCACATCATGTCTGGCCACACGCACATCTGCGAAAAGGTGATAGAGAACGACATCATTGAACACACGCACGGAGCTGTGTGCGGCGCCTGGTGGACGGGCCCCATCTGCACCGACGGTTCGCCCAGCGGCTACGGGGTATATGAGGTGAACGGCTCCGAGATGAAATGGTACTACAAATCAGTAGGCCACGAGCGCGATCACCAGTTCAGGATCTACCCAAAAGGAGCCGTGAAAGACCGCCCCGAGGAAGTGGTGGTGAACGTCTGGAACTGGGACCCGGAGTGGAAAGTGACCTGGTTTGAAGATGGCGTACGCAAAGGCGAGATGAAACAGGAGATGGGCCTGGACCCGCTCTCAGTAGAGCTGCACGCCGGGCCAAATCTGCCGGCCAAGCACAAGTTCGTTGACCCCACCATGACCGACCATCTGTTCTGGGCCAAACCCTCGGCGGGCGCCAAGCAAATCAAGGTTGAAGTCTCGGATAGGTTTGGGAAGGTGTACACCCAATCGCAGGCGGTTTAAGCAGAAGTTGGGTTGCGGTATCGGGCTGAAGCGTGTTCATTGGGCACAGTTTCAGCCCGATGCTGTTTTTGGCCTGTTTTTAAGATTTCGGGGGTAAAATAAGAAGACCAGAAAAGGCTAGGTTAGGCGGGGCAAACCCCTTATTTTAGAGAAATTACCATTGCTTGCATTCATGTCATCACCTTTTCTTTCCCTCCGTAACGTGACGGTCCGTCACCTGAACCATGTTATTTTCCGGGACCTTTCCTTTGAGGTGCAGAAAGGCCAGCATTGGGCCGTTGTGGGGGAGAGCGGCTCCGGGAAAACCAGTTTGCTGCAGGCCATCGCCGGAAAACTGAGCGTGGTGGGCGGAAAGGTGACCCATGAGTTCTACCAGGAGTATGTGCAGGAACATGCCGTTTCTGACCCACTTTTCACATTCAAGGACTTAATTGGGGAGGTGGGACAACGGCATTCCTTCCGTAATTTCTCCACCAACAGCAGTAACTTCTACTACCAGCAGCGCTACCACGCCACCGATGTGGAGGACGCGCCCATCGTGGAAGATTACCTGAGTTCTACCCGCCCGCTGGAAGAATCTGATGCCCACTGGACGTATTCGCAAGTGGTGGAGACCTTCGCTTTGCAGGAGTTACTCCCGAAGGAGCTGATCAAACTATCCAACGGCGAGACCAAGCGCTTGCTCATGGCGGCGGCTCTGCTTAGAAATCCCAAGCTGTTGCTCCTGGACATGCCGCTCACCGGGCTGGACGTGGCTTCCCGCGCGAACTTCAACAATCTGCTCTCCCAGATCATCGCCTCCGGCGTGACGGTGGTAATGGCAACCTCAGCAGAGGAAATTCCGCAGGATATCACGCACGTGGCGGTACTGCATCAGGGGAAACTGGCGTCGGCCCAGCGCAGGGAAAGCTTTGACCTGAACGGCTTCCAGCCAGAATCCCACGGGAACATTGACCTAAACCTGCTGGCAGAGTTGCTCACCTCCGAAACGCCCTCTGAGTTTAATACCATTGTGGAGTTGAAGGAGGTATCAGTGGAGTACGGCGGAAAAGCGGTGCTCCAACAGGTGAACTGGAGAATACAGCAAGGCGAACGCTGGGCGCTGCTGGGACCCAACGGTGCTGGAAAAACCACCCTGCTCAGTCTCCTGAACGGCGATAATCCGCAGGCCTTTTCCAAAGACATCACGCTCTTTGACCGTAAGCGCGGTACCGGCGAAACCATCTGGGATATTAAAAAGAAAATAGGCTTTGTGTCGCCGGAGTTGTTTCAATTTTTTCCGTACCAGCAGACCTGTCTGCAGGTGGTGGAATCTGGCTTGTACGATACCCTGGGCCTGTTCAAACAAAGCGTACCCGAGAATGCCGCTAAGGCCATGAAGTGGCTGGAATTACTGGGAAAAGGGCAGGAGGCGCAAAAGAACCTCCGGCTGGAACCGGCTAGCACGCAGCGGCTGTGCTTGTTGGCCCGGGCCCTCATCAAGAACCCGCCGCTGTTGATCCTGGACGAGCCCTGTCAGGGGATGGATGCCCAGCAGCAACAACGCTTCCAACAGGTCATTGAGGCCATCTGCGCCAGCAGCAACACCACGCTCATCTACGTGACGCATTACCAGCAGGAAATCCCAAGGTGCGTGACCAAGGTACTGAGACTAGAGCAGGGCAGGGTGACTTTTTAACGAGGTGAAATGATTATCTGCCCTTATTCTACCGTGGGCTTAAGCCTGGGCGCAGAATACCATCTTAGCCGAAAAGTGAAATACACCGGTTTCATCCTGAATATCATGTTTGGCAGGTTCCATCCTAAAAAGCCCCAGGATTCCGCGATGCCCCAGAATTGACCCGGGTTCTTTCAGGCCTGGTTTTCGGGCGTTTCCTCCAGGTGCACGTAATAGCGTGTGATTTTACCCCATTGTAGGGCCTGGAATCCTGCCCAGCCGCCGGCTGAGATTAGCGTGTTGAGAACGCCTCGGCCGCCGGCCTGGTCGCCCTGGTTGGGTTTCTCGTCCCGGCCGATCTCCATACCCATGATCTTGGTGCCCTCGCGCAGGACCCGAAACGTGCTGGTAGCTTCTTCGGAGAAGAAATGCTTTACTTCTTCCCCATCCATGGCATCTTTCTGGACCTCGGGTTTGGGGCAGGGGCGCACAATGAATTGGGCCGCGTCTTCTTCCTCCACCACTTCTATCACGGTTACCCAGTTCTCAATGGCCGTGGCAGGCAGGATGATCTGCATGTAATCACCCACCTGTACTTTGGTGGCTTTGGAGGGATGCCCCTGCTTATCATAGAGGTGGAAAGTGGAGTTGATGCCGGACAGGGAGGACCAGCGGTTCACATCAAACAGTTTCTGTTTGGTCCGCACAAACTCCTGCCGGGCGGTGGCCTCATCTGGATAGGTGTTCTCGTGGTAGAAGAATTTATCCTTGGCGTTCTCGCCCTGCAGTACTTCCCATTCTTTCTTAATCTTTTGCAGAAAATCGGTGAGGCCCATGCTTATTTCCTTTGGTGGTGTGGAAAATCCCTTCCTGCAGAGTACGGGCCTAGCCACATGGGGTTCACCTGCTTTCAGCACGTTTTTCCAGAATCAGGCCGGAAACACCTTTATCTTTTCTGAATTGGGGAAGACAACCTCTTTTCCTACTAAAGAAGAGTTGCAAGTAAGGATTCTATTTATGATACCTTTGCAGAGTGTGTTAAATCCCAAATGCTGCTATCAGCCAAGTGCCTAAGGTCTTTTATGAGAAAATACTTTACCCTTTTATTACTTCTTATATCCGCTTTCCCTTCTATTGCATCAAGTGACACCATTGCAGTCAACTCCACCTGGCAGGGCACGGTTAGAGTAGACAAATCAGTGGTTGTAAAGAAAGGGGTACTTCTTACCGTTCTTCCAGGTACACAAATTCTCTTTGGGGAGGACGTAGATATGCGCGTGTTGGGGGATATAGAAATAGCAGGAGAAAAAGAAAGGCCAGTACTACTATCTACCCAGACAAAAGGTTGGGGAGGAATTGAGCTTTTAGGTTCACCGGGAGAAGGCCATAAATCCAAAATTGAGTTTGCCATCATAGAGAAAGTTTTAGACCCAGAAACGTATTCCCCTGTCAGAGTAGACCAATATGACCAATTGATAATTAGCAACACTACCATAAGATATAACAGCGGAAGCCATTCTGGGGGACTCTATGTCATAAACTCCAGCACCAAAATTGATAAGTGTCTTATTTATAAAAATAGGGGAGAGGTTGGTGCGATTGTGATGGCGGCCGGTCTTACAGACCGGCCAGTAGTAGAAAACTGCACAGTAGCTTATAACATTGGTACTGGTTACTACAAGGCAATTGTTTCGGCGGGGTACAATGACCAATTTAATGTTGAGTATAGGAATGTAGTTTCTTCGTTCCCTTATGTTCCAAAAATAAGGAACTGCATCATTTGGGGAGAGCAGGATGTTGTGCAAGGAAGCGCAAGCGAAATGGTATTTGAAAATTGTATCATCAAAGGTGCCTCCTTATCTAAGCCGGAAGTGGCAATAAACAAAGATCCCCTTTTTGTAAACCCTGAAGAAGATGATTATAGGCTGGTTTGGGAAAATTACCCTAATAACTCCGGCCTAAAATCCCCGGCCATTGACGCATCGCACTTTAATACTCCAAATGATCCAGACGGGTCGCCAGCAGATCTTGGCGCCCTTCCCTTCAACCAATCTCAAGGCGTTTTCAAGCCCAAAGCAGACTTCTTGAGTAAAACTACCAGAGGTCAGACCCCGTTTCTTGTCCCATTCACTAACAACTCCTCTGCAGGCACCAATAAAGAACTTATTTACCACTGGGATTTTGGTGATGGGTTTACGTCTGCAGAAAAATCACCTCAGCATGAGTACAAAGAAAATGGCACTTACAGTGTGAGCTTAACAGTAAAGGATGGCAGTGGTTTGGAAGCTACCTTGCGCTTACCCAACTATATTAAGAGCGGGACAGCAGTAACAAACAAAAAGGTGGAAGGCACGTGGACCAAGACGGAAAGCCCTTACTTAGTCTACAATGACATAACCGTTGACAGTGCTAAAAGCCTCCAAATTAGACCTGGAGTAGAGATAGAGTTCCAGGGAGAGTACGACCTCACTGTTTATGGGAACCTCCAGGCCTTAGGCACTGCTGAGGAAAAGATCCTGTTCCACGCCAAGGATACCGCCCACTGGATTAAATACGAATACAGCAACCCCATCACGTACGAGGAGGGTTGGGGCGGAATTAATTTCCTGGATACCTTGCCCAAGGACACTGTGCGCCTCTTGAATTGTATCATCAAGAACGTAGGAGAGTTTGGCAGAAGGGGTACCTACTTCTCCTCAGGGAAGCCCAAGTATATCTATTTTCCTCCGCTGGGATCCATAGTAGCTTACCGGGCAGCTAATGTTGAAATAGACTCCTGCTCGTTCATCAGTAATTTCGTTTCTTCCCCAGACCCAAGCTATAATGATGGATCGGTTTATTTTTATGGAAGCCCCGGCGTTTCCGTAGGTGAAAGCAATGCCAAGGTTACCAATTGCCTGTTCACTGATAACGGTATAGGTTCTTATTCTCTACACCGGGGCCAAGCCCTTAATGTTTACCAGTCCAAAATAGAGATTGCGCGTAACATAATCTCTAACAATAAAAAAGGATGGAGAGCCAGTATACATTTGACGTCGTCAGACGCCTCGGTCCACCATAATACCATAGAAGGAAACAGCGGCATAGGTATATACATGACAGACAGTTATAAAGCTACTAAAGCTGTTCCCAGGTATACAATACACCATAACCGTATTGCCAAAAATACACAGGGAATCAATTTGTTCACTTCTGCTGCCTTCACGCATGTCTACAATAACTGGATATTAGAAAATAAAGGTGCCCTTAAAGGGGCAGGCATTTACAGTGAAGCTTCAAATGTGTATGCCGTTAGTAATGTCATTGCCTACAATGAGAATAATCAGGTATTTTCCAACGGCGGTGGAGGGTATTACGGAGAGGGTAAAGTTATCGCGAACAACACTATCTACAGAAACAAAGCTACAAACATGGGGGGCCATGGCCTGTATACTGGTACCTCAGGCCTGATTGCCAACAATATTATCTTTGGCAACGAAGGCTGGGGTTCTAATGGACAGGGAGATTATGTCTTCTACCAGTTTGACCCTTATCATGATCATCCAGACGCGGTTCTGAAAAACAACCTGATAGGTGTTGATCCTTCTTTTAGATTAAAAACCCCACTGGACTTTTCATTAAAGCCTGGTAGCGTTGCCATTGATAAAGGAATGATAGATACTACAGGATTATTTCTTCCAATTCTGGACCTAATGGGTTCCCCGAGAGTGGATGCAATCAAAGGTATTGTTGACATAGGGGCATTTGAGCATACCACTACCGTAACGAATGTAGAGGCCGACCTGAAAGCAGACCTGGTAAGGCTAAAGCCGAATCCTGCGAGTGACGCCATGACGTTAAGTTTAACCAGGCCAAGCAATGTCACTGTGTATTCAATAGAAGGTAAGCCTATTAAACAGCTGAAACTGAATGTAGGGGAGAACAGAATAGACCTTCAGCAATTAAGCCCGGGGGTTTACATCCTGTATTTTGAAGGGCTCAACATTAGGAGGAAGATAGTTAAATTGTAATTCCTAGAAAACAGCCCCTAAACGCCTTTACTTCACCGGCGATACCTGCGCGATGCCATCCAGCACCGGCCTGATCTGGTTCGCCTGCTGCATCATCTGGTAGAGTTGGTCTGTGTCGCCGTTGAGGAGGCACTGGTGGAACTGTTGCAGGTGCTTGATGTACTCGGCTAAAGCGTGGCTCAGGAAATGGGCGTTTTGCTCAAAGATGGGTGCCCACATATCCGGGGAGCTTTTGGCCAGACGCACCGTGGAGGCGAAACCCGAGCCTGCCAGCGTGAAGATATTGCGCTCGTCTTTCTCCACGTCCAGCACGGTCAAACCCAGCAGAAAAGAGCTCACGTGCGAGAGGTGAGAAACATAGGCCACATGCTTGTCGTGTTCCTCGGGTTGCATGTAAATGGTCTTCAAACCCAGGGTTGAAAACAGGTCCTCGGCGGTGGAAAGGGCATGGTCAGATGACAGTTCTTTTTCGCAGATGATGTTCATTTTGCCTTGGTACAAACCTTCCAGCGCCGCTGTGGGGCCCGAGTACTCGGTACCGGCAATGGGGTGGGCGGCCACGAACTGGGCACGGTTGGGGTGCTCGCGCACGGCATCGCAGAGGAGGCTTTTGGTGGAGCCCAGGTCAATGACCACCGTCTGCGGCGGCACCATATCCAAAAGGGAAGGCAGCAGTTTCTGGATTGCCGATACCGGGATGGCCACCAGGATAAGATCAGAGAGGGCAGCGGCTTCCGCCAGCGGAAGCACCTGGTCCACCAAACCCAAATCCACGGCCTGGTCAGCGTTCTGGGGGTTGTGATCCACCCCAACCAGGTGGGTGGCAAAACCCGCTTTTCTGATGTCTAACGCAGCAGAACCGCCTATAAGCCCGGTCCCAATGATGGAGATAGTTTTCATGTCTGAAAGCGTACGCAAGTAGAAACACGAAGGTACTACAAGTTTTGCTATCGGCTTCCATTTGACCGGGCGGGCAGACAGAAGAAATGGAGAGCATGGGCTCGTTTCAAGGCCGATCTGGGGAAAACAGCCTAAATCGGTTTGTCATAAAAGGTGCGTCTGCGGGCGCAGGCTTACACCTCGTGCATGAACTCCTTGTACTCTGGGTGCCGCTTCACGTAGGTTTCCACCACGGGGCAGGAGGCAATGAAGTGCAGGTGGTGGTCCCGTACGTAGTCCAGCGCCGTTTTAACCAGCTTATCTGCGAGGCCCTGGTTGCGGTGGCTTTCCGGCACAAAGGTGTAATCCAGGTCAAATTCTTTGTTCTCGGTGAAGGTATAGGTGAGTTCGGCTTCCTCGCCGTCCAGGTCTATGTAGAACCTAAGGTCATCTTCGTCATGAATGACTTCTGTCTTGCCCATCTTGTTTGTCTTTTTTTGAACGGATATACGAAAAAAGGTGCCAGAAGAAGCGCCTGCTTCCCCGGTTTGGCGAAATTCCGTATTTTATCCTCTTAGAAGCAGGGTTTGTTGGGTAACAGAACCGCCGGGGCGTTGGTAAAAGAAACGGATAATCACCTTAGATTTTGTAGCTTTTAGCTCCCGAAAGAGCCCTAGCCCGCCTTCTATGAACTACGTTGACCTGCTTCTGTTGTTTATCATACTCTCCAGCCTTTATACGGGTTGGTACCGGGGTTTTACCTATGGCCTGCTGGACCTGGTCAGGTGGGTAGGGAGTTTAGTTTTAGGCCTGAGTTTATACCCTTACGTAGCCAATTGGCTGGAAAAGGTGGTGGACTGGAACGAGCTTTGGCTGTTGCCGGTCTCCTTTTTTCTGGTAGCCGTTTTGGCCAGTATCCTTATCCAGGCGCTGGGCGATTGGGTCCTTTCCAGGTTGCCCTACAACGTGCATAAAACCAAAACCAACCAGATCCTGGGCCTGATTCCTGGCCTGCTGAGCGGCCTGGTAACGGCGGCCCTGGTGGTAGTGCTGCTCACGGCTTTCCCTCTGCCGTCCAATGTACAAGAGGAAGTACAGGGCAGCACCCTGGCTACGAAGTTCTCCGCTGTTTCTGAGAAAGCCGAAATCGCCTTGTCGCCGGTCTTTGACGAGGCCCTGAACCGCACCATGCGCAAACTCACGGTGCAGCCGGGCACCGAGGAGATGATTGAGTTGCCGTACAAGGTCACAAACATGAAACCCCGCCCCGATCTGGAGGCCGAAATGCTGCAACTGGTGAACGAGGAACGCGCCAAACAAAACCTTCGGCCCCTGGCCCCGGATACTTCTTTGCGCCGGGTAGCCCGGCTGCACTCAGAAGACATGTTCCGCCGTGGCTATTTCTCCCACTACACCCCCGAGGGCTGGAGTCCGTTTGATCGCATCCGCAAGGCCAGGGTCCCATTTCGGCTGGCAGGCGAGAATTTGGCGCTGGCGCCCACCTTAGACATTGCCCACAACGGACTCATGAACTCGCCGGGTCACCGCGCCAACATTCTGCGGCCTAATTTCGGGCGGGTAGGCATTGGCGTGCTGCAGGGCAATGACCGCCGGCTCATGATCACCCAGAACTTCCGGAATTAGTTAGTTTTGAGAAAAACGCCCATAAAAAAACCGCTCCTGTTCAGAAGCGGCTTTTCGTTTTAGGAAGGTTCCAGGTCTACTTTTCAATCACCTTTATCAAAGTGTTGGCTGCTACGCGGTCGGTTAACTGCATGCCGTTCAGGATGGCCATTTCCTCAAAGCGTTTGCTTGGTACGTTGTAAGACTGAAGCACCTGAGACAAGGGAGCCGCTGTTCTCACGGTTTTGATTCTGACCACCTCGGGTTTCCGGTTGAGTTTATCCGGGTCAGAGAGTTGCCGGAAGTTCTGCATGGTGCCATTGAAATACGGGAAATAGGTGTTGAAGTCAGTAGCGGTGGTCACCCCGGTGAGGTTGTAGATGTTGCCGCCGTACTGGATAAAATAGCTCAAAGCCTGAATGGGCGCCGCCTGCTGTTGCTGGGCTTGTTGCTGCTGTTGTTGTTGTTGCTGCTGTGCCTGCTGTGAGATCACGGCCAGAGCGGGCATGCCGTTTACGGTCACCTGTTTAGACTCTATGGCCTGCAGTTGGTTATCGGTGAGCATTTTCTGGGCCGCGGCTTCCAGGGAGTTGCCTTCGGCCAGGCGCAGGAACATCAGGGCTTTGCCATCTTTGGGCGCCATCTGCACTTGTTGCGGTGAGTTCTGGTGCTGCCATCCGGCCGGGATGGGGAACTGGAACTTCAACTCTGGGTGGTAGAAGGTGCTGTTCTCCACGAAGCCCTGTTTGGGATCCTCCCCGTAGATGAGCCCGTCAATCATGCGCAGGTAGCTATCGCGCCCTTCTTTGAGGTTGGCGGCAGGGGTTTTCTGTTTCCATTGATCGGCGAGCTGGTGCACAGTGGTGTAGCGGTTGGCGGGATCGGGGTGGGTAGACTGCCACTCCGGGATTCGGCCCTGGCCACCCTGCTCCGTTTGCCGCTGCAGCGTCTGGAAGAAATCGGCCATGTGGCTGGCATCGTAACCAATCTTGGTGGAATATTCCACGCCCAACTCATCTGACTGGCGCTCATCGTCGCGCCCGAATTTCAGGAACAGCAGGCCGGCTCCTTGCATGAGCTCATTTCCGTATTGTGCCAGGGTAGGGGACGCGATCATCCCGCCTATGAGCAACACTTGGGTGAGCGTGGCCTTGCTTTGCTGCTGCGCCGAGTGCCGGGCTGTGATGTGCCCGATCTCGTGGCCCAATACCCCGGCGAACTGCGCCTCAGAGTTGAAGTGCGCCATAATGCCACGGGTGAAATACACGTACCCGCCCGGCACCGCAAAGGCGTTCAGCACGGGAGAGTCCACGATCTTGAATTCGTATTTGAGGTTAGGCCGGTGCGAGATTGCGGCCATCTGCTGGCCTTTCTCCTGGATGAACTTTTGCAGGGTGGGGTTTTGCACCAATCCAAACTGGGCTACTATGCCCGGATCGGCTTGCATGCCCATGGCTACCTCCTGTTCCTCAGACACAAAGTTGATGTCTCTTTTTCCGGTAACCGGGTTTGTGGCGCAGGAGTTGAACAATAGAATGGCCGCGGTGGCCAAACTATAAGTGAATAGATTTTTCATAGCGGTAGGGTTAAGGCTCAAGTAGTATTACAGTCAGTACAAACCCGCAGCGCAGGCAGTGCTGTTCTTAGCAACGTGTTAATAAATTATAGGTTGCAGCGCCCTATTTCTAGGATTTATCTTAGAGAGGTAACCTTAGGAGACTCCCTTTATTTTTAGGCCGTTTTTAAGAATCTGGCCCTGAAACAACGAGCTGGAATGTGCCCGTTAGAAGGATGGGCTTCTAAGGATAATCACAGGATAGAATCGTCTGCCGGGGTGAGCAGGTTAAAAGAGGATTGTTCTTTCCAGCGCATGCGGTAGGCGTTCATGGCCGTGATGCCCAGCTTCTGGAGGAGCCGGTAATTGACCACCGCGCCCACGGGTGCCCCGATGACCGGAATCAACTGGGCCATTTTGGCCAGGTCAATGTAGTCACGGTATTCTTGTTGGAAGGTGCGCCAGTCAAACTGGTGGATGTCCTCGGGGAGGTGCAGCTTCTGGGTTTCCCAGTCCACCATCTGCAGGTACACCTCGCGGCGCTGCTGCTGTCCGCTGAAAGCCAGCTGGAAAATGTGCAGAAGGTACACCCGCTCGCGGTAATCATCCACGGAGTGGCCATAGAGCGCGGCAATGTCAAACAGCATCTTCAGCTTGATGCTCAGCAGCAGCGGAAAATCGGCGAGGCCCAGCAGGAAGCCGCCCGCGCCCGTGATGCCCCCTTCGGTGGCGGCCGTTTTCTTATAGAAGTCAATCCGGTCACGCACCACATTCTCCTGCAGCTCCAGCGTGGCATGCGCAAAGGCACTTCCCGTGGTGTGCCGCGCGCCAAACAGCACCGCCCTGATCATCTGCTTAATGGCTGCCGTAATGGCCTGGTGCACCTTCTCTGGAATGTAGCTGTTTAGTTTTTGCTGCACGCCCCGGGAGAGATGGTTGAACAAAGACGGTTCCCTCAGCATCTGCTGCTGCCACTCACGTAGCTCCTGGAGCGCTTTTTCTTCGTAGGCGGTGTGGGTCATGGCGGGCAAATCGGGATTAATTGCTAGGCGAAAGAAAGCGCTTTTTCCAGTAAAGGCCAAAATTGCTAGCCGGGTGGGTTGTTTGGTGCCTGTAAACGAGAGAAGCGTTTAGGCCCCGTTTTTCTTGAAACAGGTACTAAACGCTTCTGGCTTATAAATGAAATAGCTTAATCTGGCTTTTACCGTCTGCCTCTGCCACGGGTACCGGCCGTTCTTTTGGGCGTCTGGTCACCGGCTGGTTTGGGCTTGCGGGTTGCTTTGGCTTTGGGATTTCTGGGGGCCAGCGAACCTTTGGGCGAACGAGGGGTCTTTTTGGAAGCGTGCTCAGATTTGGTTTTCAGGTTCTTACCCCCTGAGGCTTTGGGCTTGCGCTCAGAGGAGGCTCTGGCTGGTCTTTCAGAAGCGAAGTCATCGTCATAGAAGTCGTCGCGGTCTGCTTTGGGTTTTCTGGTAGGGGCAGCCTTGGACGCGGGCGCAGGGCGGCGGTTGGCGGTCTCATCTTCCTTGGGTCTGCGGACTGCTTTTGACTTGGGGTTCACGTACTCCTGGGTTGTGCGCTGAGGCCGGGCCACGCGGTGCACTTTCACCCCGAATTCCTCTGTTACCTCGTCTTCATCCGCCAAGTCGGCGGCATCGGCTTTTCTGGCGGCGCGGGCCGCTTCTTTACCCCACGAGGAGGCATCCTCAGTTTTGGAAGACTCCGCCACCAGTTGGTTGATGGATTTGATCTCCTCCAGGGTAAGATAGCGCCAGTGGCCGGTAGGCAGATCGTCTAGTTTCACGGTCATGATGCGCGTGCGCTTGAGGCGCTCTACTTTGTAGCCTAGTGCCTCACACATGCGCCGGATCTGCCGGTTCAGGCCCTGTGTCAGGATAATCCTGAAGCCCTTGTGGCCCTGCTGCTGCACAAAGCACTTCTTGGTTACGCCTTCAAACAGGCGCACGCCGTTGCTCATCTTCTGGATGAAGTCATCGGTCACGGGCTTGTCCACCATCACCACGTATTCTTTCTCGTGGTTGTTGTCGGCGCGCAGGATCTTGTTCACAATGTCACCGTCATTGGTCAGGAAGATGAGTCCTTCAGAGGCATTGTCCAGACGCCCGATGGGGAAGATGCGCTTGGGGTAGCCAATGAAGTCAATGATGTTCTTCTTGTCCTTGGTATCAGTGGTGGTGGTGACGCCCGTGGGCTTGTTGAAAGCGATGTAAATGGGCCGGTCGCTGGGTTTGCGGGTTTTAATGGCCTCGCCGTCCACGGCCACTTTGTCGCCGGGCTTTACGGTGGCGCCTTTTTTGGCGGTGCGGTCATTGATGGTAACCCGGCCTTCGTCTATGTAATTGTCGGCCTCGCGGCGCGAGCAGAAGCCCGAGTCGCTGATGAATTTGTTGAGCCGAATGGTGTTATCTGTTGGCATGTCTTGTGCTGATTCTGAATACTATACGTGTGCGGAAAAATGTACGCCACCTTATTTGGCGGCAAGACCCTGAAAAGAAAACCTCTGGGCATATGTAAACTTTGTCTTTGGTGCTGCAAATGTCCATAGCAAGAGCCTGAGTTTGCCCTTTTCGCTTACCAATCCAAAAGTTAAACAAGCTCTCAGGCGAAGGTGCGCAGGTACAGGTCTTCTACTTTCTTGCGCGCCCAGGGGGTTTTTCGCAGAAAGGCTAGGCTGGACTTGATGCTGGGGTTGTGCGTGAAGCTGTTGATCCTGATGCGGTCGCCTAGTTCTTCCCATCCATAATGGTCTACCAGCAGCACCAGAATCATCTCTAGTGTTTTCCCGTGCAAGGGGTTGTTTTTCTGTTCTTCCATATTTCCAGGACAAAGGTAGTCTTTTCTCCCTGAGTTTACGCGGATGCCCCTCTCCGGGTGATAGAATGGCTTCGTGGTTTTGTGCTGCTTACCGTATCCTGTTTTAAGCCTATTTTACGTAAAGGAACCTAAAAACAAAATTCCACCAGATTTGTGTTACCCATTTGTAATCAAATTAAGAATTTTTAGTAAATTAATGGATTGTTATTGCCCAAGCCTTCCTTTTTAGCACTAAACCACTCTGTCCACATGGAAACTATCTCTCTGTCCCGCCCAGCCTCCTCACTCAAGCTTTCTGTAGAAGAGTTCATCCAGACCTACGCAAACCACCCCGTGTACATTCCGCCGGTGGGGTCCACGCTCCACGCGAAGAACTGGCAGGCAGAAGCCGCCCTCCGGATGTTTTTGAATAACCTGTCTGAAGAGGTGGCCGAGGACCCGGAACGGCTGGTGGTGTACGGCGGTATCGGGCAGGCAGCGCGCACGCCCCAGGATGCCCGCAAGATTGTGGAGCTGCTCCTGACCCTGGAGGAAGACGAGAGTTTGCTTATCCAGAGCGGGAAACCGGTGGGCAAGGTCAGGAGCCACGCCGAGGCGCCGCGCGTGCTCATCGCCAACAGCAACCTGGTACCCAAGTGGGCAACGTGGGAGCATTTTAACCAGCTGCGGGAGCGCGGCCTGATGATGTACGGGCAGATGACGGCCGGTTCCTGGGTTTACATCGGGACGCAGGGCATTCTGCAGGGCACTTATGAGACTTTTGCGGCCTGCGCCCGGCAGCACTACGGTGGCGATCTGCGCCACAAACTGGTGGTGAGCGGCGGCCTGGGCGGTATGGGCGGAGCCCAGCCTTTGGCGGCGACCATGGCAGGCGCCACGTTTCTGGGCGTGGACATTGACCCCGAGCGCATCAAAAAACGCCTGGAGACCCGCTACATAGACAAAATGACCTTTGATTACCGCGAGGCCGTGCGCCTGGCCCTGGCCGCCAAAGACAAGGGAGAAGCCGTTTCCATTGGCCTGGTGGGCGACATTGGCGATGTGCTGGAGCAACTTATCCAGGACGGCATCACCCCAGACATCCTCACCGACCAGACGTCGGCCCACGATCCTTTGAACGGCTACGTGCCCCACGGCATGTGTTTGCCTCAGGCCCTGGCCCTGCGGGAAAGAGACCCTGAGCAGTACCGTGCGCAATCACTAAAAAGCATGGCCCGCCACGTGGGCTTCATGCTGGAACTCAAGCGCCGCGGCAGCGTGACTTTTGATTATGGCAACAACCTGCGCGAGTTCGCCCAGCAGGGTGGCGAGCCCCGCGCCTTTGAGATCCCCGGCTTTGTGCCAGAGTTCATCAGGCCGCTGTTCTGCGAGGGCAAAGGCCCGTTCCGATGGGCGGCGCTCTCCGGTCATCCCGAGGACATCAAAGTAACCGATGAAGCCCTGAAAGCGCTTTTCCCCAAGAACACACACATGATCAATTGGCTTCGACAAGCCGAGTTGAAAGTGGCGTTCCAAGGACTTCCCAGCCGAATCTGCTGGCTGGGTATGGGCGAGCGCGAAAAAGCAGGTCTGCTATTCAACCAACTGGTGCGCGAAGGCAAAGTAAAAGCCCCTATCGTCATCGGCAGGGACCACCTGGACTGCGGCTCTGTGGCCTCTCCGTACCGTGAGACCGAGGGCATGAAAGACGGTTCCGATGCCGTCTCTGACTGGCCGCTCCTCAACCTCATGGCCAATGCCAGCGGCGGCGCCACCTGGATTTCCTTCCACCACGGCGGCGGTGTAGGCATGGGCTATTCCCAGCACGCCGGCATGGTCATCCTGGCCGATGGCACCGACCGCGCAGACCGTTGCCTCCGTCGCGTGCTGCACAATGACCCCGCCATGGGCATCTTCCGCCACGCCGATGCCGGCTATGAAACCGCCCAGGATAACGCTGAGAAGTTCGGACTGGAGTTATAAGAAGCGGAGAGTTCTTTCACCTGATAGTAGTCAAATCTCAGGTTTTGCAATCTATGTAGAGACCAGGCAACGCCTTGTCTCTACGATATCTGATTTGTGCTACCTGATATTAGTGAGGTAATTTTCGCTGGCGCGAGCCTCCAGCTCGTGTCCGCACATATTCCCGATCCTCTTTTGCTCATTACCAAGGTAGTAATTATCAGCAATGCGTTTGGACACGAGCCGGAGGCTCGCGCCAGCGGTGTATTGAATAAAGAAGGGACAATCCTCCACTTCGGCCTGTCCCTGACCGTACAACGCACGTTTTTCACTTTATCAATACTTCGCTCTATAAGGGGACAGACCCAAGAAAGGGCAATCTAAAACCTGAGAGCAGAAATGCATGCGGACAAGAGCTGCAAGCTCATGCCAGCGATGAATCGATTCTGTAAGGGCAATCCCTTGTGGTTACCCTAATGCAGCGGCAATCGTAATTGGGCAACCACAAGGGATTGCCCCTACATCGGCATTGCTTACTGGTCATAACCTGCTTCCTTCTATTTGGCATTTTTCGCCTGTTTTTCATAAAAGAGCCTTAAAACCATTTTTGCAAAGCAACAGTCATTAACTTGCTACCTGCACCTAATTCCTCCAGTAACCTAACCTCCATGCTAGAAGACCTAGACCGCTTTACCCTCATCGGACCTTTCAGTCAGATTATTACCATGGCAGGTTTGCCGTTGAACGGGGCGCTGGATGACGGACAATTGGAAGTACTGGAAAGCGCCGGTGTCCTCATTAAAGGGGAGAAGATTGAGCAGGTGGGTTCCTATGCAGAGTTGGCGCAGGAAGCGGAAGCCCGGCATTACAGGTTGCAGAAGATAGAAGAGCCCATGGTGCTATTGCCCGGGTTCATAGATGCCCACACGCACCTGTGTTTTGCGGGATACAGAGCCCGCGATTATGCCTTGCGGGTAGCCGGGAAAAGTTACCTGGAGATTGCCCGCAGCGGCGGCGGTATCCTGGATACCGTCTCCAAAACCAGGGTTGCTTCTCAGGAAGAACTGGTGCAAGGAATCATAAACAGGGGAAAGCGGCACCTGGCCGAGGGCGTGACTACCTGTGAGGTGAAAAGTGGCTACGGCCTCACGGTAGCCGAGGAAATCAAAATGCTGCAGGCCATCAAAGAAGCAGACCAACAATTGGCCTTAGATCTGGTGCCTACCTGCCTGGCCGCCCACATGCGCCCGCCGGAGTTCTCAGATGCAGGCGCTTATTTACAGCACATTTTACAAGAACTGCTCCCGAAAGTAAAAGAGCAAAACCTTGCCCAGCGGGTAGATATCTTCATTGAAGACACCGCCTTCTCTGAGGCAGAAGCCTTGGCTTACCTGCAAGCCGCCCAAGCTCTAGGATTCGAGGTGACCGTGCATGCCAATCAGTTCAGTACCGGCGGCAGTCAGGTGGCGGCGCAGGTAAAAGCAGCCAGCGCAGATCACCTGGAGGCCAGCGGACCCGATGAAATTGCGGAATTGAAAGCCACTGAGGTGGTGGCCACTGTGCTGCCGGGAGCCTCCATGGGCCTGGGAATGCCATTTGCACCCGCCCGCCAGTTTCTGGACGGAGGCCTCTGTGTGGCCATTGCCACCGACTGGAATCCTGGCTCGGCGCCTATGGGTGATCTGCTACTGCAGGCTGCCTTACTGGGTGCCGCCGAAAAACTGACCCTGGCCGAGACGTTTGCCGGTATTACCTTCCGGGCAGCCCACGCCCTACGCCTGGAGGACCGGGGTCGCCTGGTACCCGGCCTGCTGGCCGATATGGTCGCTTTCCCGACGGCAGATTACCGGGAAATACTGTATCATCAAGGCAAACTGAAACCAGCCATGGTCTGGAAACGTGGAAAGCTCTGCAAAGCGCAATAACCGCAGCCGTGATGTCTTAACCTGATTTAAAATAGTTTAGGAATAAATGTACAAACCATCAGACAAAACTACCTGGAAGGGGAGGATAGACCCGCAGGACGGCGAGTTGGGCCTGCGATGGCACCAGGTGGTGCAATTAATGGACCTTTCCGGGGAAGTAGCCGATGGAAACGGAAATTTCGCGTTTATAGGATTCAGCTGTGACGAAGGCGTGCGGCGTAACCTGGGTCGGGTGGGCGCCGCCGAGGGACCCGATGCCCTCCGCCTGGCCATGTCGGCACTCGCGGATCATCTGCCCAACGAGGTACAAATCTTCGAAGGCGGCGACATCATCTGCGCGAACCAAAAACTGGAGGAGGCCCAAACCCAGCTCGGCCGAAAAGTGGAAGTACTCCTCAAAAAAGGATACCGGCCCATTGTCATGGGAGGGGGCCACGAAACGGCGTATGGTCATTTCCTGGGCATCCACAAACAGTTGGAACCCCAGGAGAGACTAGGCATCATCAACCTGGACGCCCATTTTGATCTCCGAAGCTACATGCCTCATTCCAGTTCCGGGAGCCCATTCCTGCAGATTGCTCATGAGGTGGACGTAGCGGGAAAAGAGTTCCATTACCTCTGCCTGGGCATCCAAGAGTACGGAAACACCCGAAAACTTTTTCAAACTGCCGCTGATCTGGGCGTGGAGTATGTAGAGGCTCAGGACTTGCATTTTGGGATGACGGAAAACGTAAAGCAGAAAATTCAGCAGTTCATCAGCCAGGTGGACAAGGTTTACCTCAGCATTGACCTGGACGTGTTCGCGGCGGCCTACGCGCCCGGCGTGAGTGCGCCCACTGCACTGGGCCTTACGCCACAGGCGGTTTTGCCCCTCCTCCAAGAAATTGCCGGCAGCGGAAAGCTTCTCTCCGTGGATGTGGTGGAGTTGAATCCCCGGTTTGACATTGACAACCGCACCGCCAAGCTGGCCGCAGGTCTCATTTACCATTTGGTGCAAACCTGGAAGTAGGATTCCGTTTCACAGCTGTTTTTCGGAAATCAGAGCTAAACTTGAAGTTGTGAGTGAGTTCCAGAAGGGCTTTAGCCTGTTTAGAGTTTTCTTTTTTTCACTTTTAGGCACAAGCTAAAAATATGAAGTATTATCTAGGAGCCTATTATTTCCTGAAAGTACGTCTTGCAGATTTCGGCTCCAGAAAGGGTTCTAAAGTTTGCACATGCAGTACTTGTATAAACGACTCCTACTTCGATGCTTGGTCAATTTCTTGGAGTTCAAGCGGAAACAGCGGACTTAAAGAGGCAAGAGAAGAATTCAATCTGACCACATCCCAGATCAAGGAAATCCAGACTTGGGCTGACCAAAAGTTTGAGGAAAAGAAAATTGGCTGGGTAAATACCTTCTCTGATTTTGACACCTTACATGAATATAAAGAAAGGTTCTTTGCCACGGCACAGGACTATCAAATTTTTAGTGTGAATTTTCCCGAAACGGAGAAAGATGCATTGATAGCGGAGTTTGTAGTTGAGGGAAAAGATATTGGAGCTATCGGACTTTGGGATAACGTAAACAGGCAGATACCTGAAGTAGCTGATGAATCAGAAAAAGTAATTGGCTATGATTTGATAGGAATTGAGGCTAGTGGCGACTTCCATACTTTTCACTGCCATGACATTGCTGACGATCTAGTAGATAAGTTTGGTGTGCAGATTAATCAATACGGTCTTATTGCCAATGACAACAATTGGGAAAAGCTAGTAGAATACATGAATGCTGAAGAAAATGGTTTCGAGCCGGTGCTTTGGTTCTTTGTCAAAGTAAAGCTGGTCGATGAAAAGAAAAAGCCTGTGTCTAAAGTTGTGTAAACACCATACTTCTGCCAACGGCTCTCTTGCGCATTGTTTACACGAAACCCTTATAAAGGATGACCTGGCGCAAGCGTTCCCTTGTGCCAACGTATATTCAGCTATTTTTTGGAGAATAGCCCCAAAACAGACCTCACCCAAAAAGGCACAAGCGGACACTTGCGCCAGACATAAAAAGAAATTCACATTTGGCTCTGTTTTAGCTGCTGTTTCCAGAAAAAAGGCCTAAAACAGAAAAAGCGAAACCCGGCTGCTGCAGAGTAGTCGGGTTTCGCTTTTTCATCAATTACCACAAAGTTTACGCAGAGTTCCGTTCGGCGTTGATAATCCCGAAAGAGCAGCGCATGACCAGTTTCTCAAATTTGCTTTTGTCCGGAGCCTCGGTTTCCTGCTCTTCCATTTCCCTGATTTTGGTGAGGGCGAATTGCTGGATGGTGAGCAGGGGTAACTCAATGCGCTGGCGCATCTGGATGGACAACCGGTTCACGGGTTTGTCTTCCATAAGCTGGGCATTGCCGGTGAGGCGCAAAACGTATTGCTTCGTGCGCTCAAATTCCTCATGGATCATCTTCCAGAGCTCGCCGTACTGCGGGTGCTTGGCCAGAAAGGCGGTGAGCGGGAAAAAGCACTTGGTCATAGCCATCTCGCAGTTGCCCACCAAGGTGCGGACGAACAAAGAGCGGGAATACAGTTGCTCCACGGCTTCCCAGCGGCCTTCGTTTTCCAGCTTCTCCATGGCGGTGCCCACGCCATAATAGCCGGGCAAGTTCTGCTTCAACTGGCTCCAGGAACCCACGTACGGTACCGCCCTGAGGTCGTTCAGGTTCAGTTTGCCCGGCTTCCGCTTGGCCGGACGGCTCCCTATATTGGCCTCGGCGTAATACCTGAGCGGACTGGCGTAGTTGAGGTACTCCAGGAAGTTAGGCAGGTTTTTGAGCGTGTTGTAGGCCTGGTAACTCTCGTCGGCCATCTGCTGCATGAGTTGTTCCTCTTCCTGAGTGAGGGTGGTTTCGCGGGCGGTGAACAGCGCGTTCCTAATGCCGGCGTGCATGAGCTGTTCCATGTTGTACTGCGCCGCGTCAATGGTCCCGAAGTTGGAGCTGATGGTCTGCCCTTGGATAGTCAACTGGATTTCCTTGCTGGCGATGTTGGAGCCCATGGACGCGTAGAACTGGTGCGTTCTGCCGCCACCCCGGGCAGGAGGTCCGCCGCGGCCGTCAAAGAAGACCACCTGCAAATCGTGCTGTTTGGCCAGCAGGCTCAGTTCTTCCTTGGCTTTGTAGATGCTCCAGTTGGCCATGAGGTAGCCGCCGTCTTTGGTGCCGTCTGAGAAACCCAGCATGATGGTCTG
Organism: Rufibacter aurantiacus; assembly: GCF_017916345.1. Taxonomy (NCBI): domain Bacteria; kingdom Pseudomonadati; phylum Bacteroidota; class Cytophagia; order Cytophagales; family Hymenobacteraceae; genus Rufibacter; species Rufibacter aurantiacus. The sequence goes on along the minus strand of NZ_JAFMSV010000001.1, from coordinate 104,188 downwards.
GATGTTGCCGCGCCGCTGCAAATGCTGCCGGTACACCTCAGAGGTGTACAAGGCCTGCATCACCCCGCGGGCGTTTCTCAGGTCATCAATGGTCTCAAACAACGGCACAATGTCCACGCTCAGTTCCTCGGGTTTCCAGCCGCTCAAGAGGAACAGGCCGTAGACTTCCATGATATCAAGGGCGCTGGTGCTGTGGCTGATGATGTAGCGGTGGCAACCCTGCTCGCCGTTAATCTGCTGAATGGCTTTGATGGCCTGCATGGACTCCACGGTATCGCGGTGTAGGTCATTCTCAAACGTCGTTGGGTCCACAGTAGTATTTGCCTTCAGGAGCGCACCAATCTTTTCTTCCGCCGAAAGCTGGGTGTAGTTTTTAGGAAGTGCCTCGGTTTGGGCTGCGATGGCTTCCAGGGCCTCAGTGTGCGCCGAGCTGTCTTGCCGCACATCCAACGAGGCGAAGTACAACCCGAACAGCTCCACTTTCCGGACCAAATTTTCGGCCAGGTTCAGGAACAGCCCGTTGTGGTCTTTTATGAGCGTCTGGGTGATTTTCTCCAGTGGTGCCAGAATGTCTTCCTTGGTGATATCGGCTTTGTAACCGGGCAAAAAGAGGTTGTTGTACAGCTTTTCCTCCAGCGCAATCAGCTCGTTCAAAACGCCTTTGAACGTGAGTCGCCGCTTGAGCCGCCGCACATCCTGGTAATAAGACTTGATGATGGCCCCGCGTAAGGCCTCTGCCACTTTGAGCGTAATCTGGGCATTGACAAATGGGTTGCCATCGCGGTCGCCCCCGGGCCAGAAGCCCAGCCGGATCAAAGGATTATCCGCCGATACTGCCTCCGGGAACTGGGTTTTCAGGGAAGACATGATTTGCCCCGCCGATTGGTAAAACACGTTCTCCAGGTACCAGATCAGGCTGACAGCCTCGTCATAGGGGGAGGGTTTCTCATTCTTGAAAAACGGAGTTTTGCCCAATTGCCGCAAATAGCTGTTCACCTGCGCTGTGTTATCGCTCACCAAAGCCTTGGACAGGTCGTTGATGATGCCCAATACCTCACTAGGATAGAACTGGGTGGGATGGGCCGTAAGCACCAACCTTACCGAAAAATCCTTCAGCTTCTCTTTCAGTTGCTGGTGGGCCTGGGTCTGTTCCACCTCGGCCTGCAGGTGCTTCAGGGTACCGGCCCCGCTCATGTCATGCGTTTCCCGGAAAGAGGCGTCCTCCAGGGCATCGAACAGCACCACCTGGCGCTCGGCATACTGCACAAACCGAAACAGCAAATCCATTTGCTCCTGCTCGGTGCGGTAGGGTGTGTACTGGCTGAAGAACGTGCTGATGATCTCGGCGGGGCTTAACACTTTCCCAAAACCTTCCTCGCAGTGCAGCAGGAAAATGGAAAGCAATACGCCCGTTTTCTCCACCCGGTGGAACGGAAGCGCCGTGAACAAGCTGTTGTATAACTGGAATTTCAGCCCTACGTGTTTGTCATAGGTATGCAGGGCACTGTTAGATGAACCATCCATAATTTGGCAATTTGCGAGGTACCTCTAGAGGCGCCTCATTTCTTAATTTCAGACCAACTCGGTAGTATAAGGGAATGGTCATTAACAAATATAGAAGATATTGGCTTCTTTGTTAAGGGTTCTCTAGTATTAAATGAGCTTTAATAACCAATTTTTAAAATATAAGCTAATTTCCTTTTCTCCGCCGAAGTGGCAGAAGCTTCCCGTTTTCCAGCCGATTTCTCTAAAACTGGCCCTAAATGGAAGTCTATCCCTTGTGTGGAAATCAGAAGGCTTTAAACAAGATAAACCCGGAAATACTTACAGCCCGATGAGCTCATAGGTTTTCCCTTTCTCAGTTTTCAGATCAAGCAGCGAGGTGTTGGGAACAGTAGCCGGCTTAATGGTTGCCTTGGGCGACACCAAAGGCGTTTTGATGGCTGCCATCTGGTAGAAGGAATTGGGGTTGGTTCCCTCGGCTTTCTTCAGGTCTCCCTTGCTTTTCAGTTCCAATCCGTTGGCTACCCTGATGCGACAATTACCGCCCAGTTTGGAATGGACAGTGAGGGCTTTCACTTTCCCGTACTCCCAGCGCATGTCAATCACATAGCCGCCCCGGGCCACCAAGCCTTTCACCTCGCCTGTCTGCCATTTGTCCGGCAGGGCGGGAAGCAGGTGCAGGGTCCCGTCATGGCTCTGCAACAGCATCTCGGCGATGCCAGACGTACAGCCGAAGTTACCATCGATTTGGAAGGGTGGGTGGGCATCGAAAAGGTTGGGGTAGGTGCCTCCGCCTTCGCCCGATTCCACCGCCCCGGCGGGTGTGAGTTGGTCTTCTATGAGTTTGTAGGCGCGGTTTCCGTCCAGCAGTCTGGCCCAGAGGTTCACTTTCCAGCCCATGGACCAACCCGTGGATTTATCGCCGCGGTAAACGAGCGAGGTTTTTGCGGCCTCAAACAGCTCAGGCTGCGTGTAGGGCGACACCTGGTTGCTGGAGAACAGACCGTAGAGGTGCGATACGTGGCGATGCTTGTCGGTGGGGCTGTCCAAGTCGTGGAGCCATTCCTGCAGTTGGCCGTGCTGGCCTACCTGCATGGGAGGCAACCGGTCCCGCATTTTCTGGAGTGTGTCGGCGAAGGCCCAGTCGGTGTTCAGGGCCGCGGCCGCGTGGATGACGTTTGAGAAGACATCGAACACCAACTGGTTGTCCATGGTGGTGCCGGCCGCAATGGAAACGTCGTTCTGGTGGGTGTTCTCCGGTGACATGGACGGGGCCACCACCAGCCACCGGTGGCTGGGCTCTTCCTGCAACACATCGACGAAGAAGGTGGCGGCGCCTTTGAGGGTGGGGTAGACCTGCTTCAAGAATTTCTTATCGCCGGTGTAGAGGTAATGCTGCCACAGGTGCTGCGTGAGCCAGGCACCGCCCATGGGCCACAGGCCGTAAAAAGCCCCGTCTACCGGACCGGTCATGCGCCAGAGATCGGTGTTGTGGTGCAGAGCCCAGCCGCGCGCGCCGTACATCTTGGAGGCGGCTTCCTTGCCGGCCTCGGACAGGTCCTTCAGCATGCTGAAAAGCGGCTCGTGCATCTCCGGCAGGTTGGTGACCTCGGCGGGCCAGTAGTTCATCTCGGTGTTGATGTTCACGGTGTACTTGCTGTCCCAGGGCGGGGAAACTTTGTCGTTCCAGATGCCTTGCAGGTTGGCCGGCTGGGTGCCCGGCTGCGAGCTGGAGATCAATAGATACCGCCCGAACTGGAAGTACAAGCTCACCAGCTGCGGATCGTTGCCTTTGGCGAACTCGGCCAGGCGCACGTTGGTGGGTTTGCCCATGGCCTCCGTGGTACCCAAATCCAGCGATACCCGGTTGAAGTAGTTCTGGTAGTGCCGGATGTGCGCCTCGCGGGCTTTTGGGTAGTCTTTTTTGAAGGCCTTTTTCAAGAAATGGGCTGTTTTCGCATCCTCATCACCGGAGATGTCCCGGTAGTTCTTGAAGTTGGTACCCATGGAAATGTAAAGGACTACTTCATCGGCGCCGGTGATCTGGAGGGCGTTGGCAGAAGCCGTGAGTTTGCCCCCGATCACCTTGGGCTGCACCCGCGCCTGGAATCGCACCTTGCCTTTCTTGTTGCCCTTGTCGCCGGAAATTCCGTTCAGCAGCAACTGGTCTCCCTGCGTGCTGACTGCGTAGCTTTTATGCGGACTGTCGGCTCCCAGGGTGAAGGTGAGGCTGCGGGGTTTATCGGCGGTGAGCCGGATGAGGAGGACATCATCGATGAAAGAAGAAAGCATCTCCCGTTTGTAGTTCACGTCGCCCACCTTGTAGGAGACCGAGGCCACCGCCTGGCTGATGTCCAGCTCACGGCGGTAGGAAGTGGCTTTCTCGTGGCCGGGGAAGTGCAGGAACAAGTTGCCCACGGGTTGGTAGGGCATGCCGTAGTTGTTGCCGGCGGGCGCGTTTCTGGGAAGTTTTTCCAACGCCAGGGCCTGCGCCTCTTTGTGCTTGCCTTCAAAAATCAGCCTCCGGATTTTAGGCAGGGCGCTGTAGAGGTCGTTCTTGACGTTGTTGCCAGGTTCGCCGGCCCAGACCGTTTCCTCGTTCAACTGCAACTGCTCTTTGGCGGGCCCCCCGAACACCATGGCCCCGAGGCGACCGTTGCCCAGCGGAAGCGCTTCGTTCCAGTTGGCGGCGGGTTTGTCGTACCAAAGCGTGAGGGGCGCTTGGTGCTGAGCGAAACAGGTAGTAACAGTGAATAGCAGTAGGAAGGTAAACCTGAGGACATACACGGGGTTCATGGGGCTACGTTTAGGGGCTGATTTTCTGAAAATAGGCTAAAAACAGGTAACGGGAAACAAAGCGGTAGATAATGCAGAAAGAGGAAGGCTTGTACATGAATAAGCCTTCAGATCGCAGAATCCAAAGGCTTATTCAGGAGGAGAATCTTAGAAGAAAGCCTTCCAGTGATTGCACCTAAGAAACGAGGCAGGCTGATTACAACACCACCGGTTTCATCTTAGGCACCAGCGATTTCATCACTGACCAGGCCACCAGGTACGCCAAGGCGCAGAACGCAAACATGATGGTGTAACCGGTCTCCACGTGACCCAGGGCTTCATAATGGTCAAAGAGGTAACCGCCTACTTTGGTCACAACCACGCCCCCGATACCCCCGGCCATGCCGCCGATACCCGTCACCGAGGCCACGGATTTCTTAGGGAACATATCGGAAACGGTGGTGAAGATGTTTGCCGACCAAGCCTGGTGCGCCGAAGCTCCAATCCCAATGAACAGCACCGGAAACCAGTAGCTGATGCCTCCCAAAGGCTGCGCCGCCAGCACCAACAGCGGGAACAACGCGATCACGAACATGGCCCGCATGCGGCCTTCGTAAGGATTATAGCCTTTGTTGATGAAGTACATCGGGAACCAGCCACCGCCAATGCTGCCCACCATGGTCATGCTGTACAGCACAGATAAGGGAAGCATCACCTGGGTGCCGGTGAGGCCGTACTGGGCTTTGAGGTAGGCCGGCAGCCAGAAGAGGAAGAACCACCAAACCCCGTCGGTGAGAAATTTCCCGAAGGCGAATGCCCAGGTCTGTTTGAAGCCCAACAGCTTGAACCAGGACACTTTCTCCGCCGAGGCCGGGGAATCAGGCTCCAGCACGGGCTCGCTGTCGCTGCTGATGTAGTCGCGCTCGGCGGCCGAGAGTCTTTTCTGTTTATCGGGTGTTTCGTAGAAAGTGAACCAGAAAAACAGCCACAGAAACCCAATCGCCCCGATGATAAAGAAGGTGTATTCCCAGCCCAGGTGCGCGGCAATCCAGGGCACGGTGATTGGTGCCAGGATGGCCCCCACGTTGGAACCCGAGTTGAAGATACCCGTCGCCAAAGAGCGTTCTTTTTTAGGGAAGTACTCGGCGGTAGCCTTGATGGCCGCCGGGAAGTTCCCCGACTCCCCGAAGCCCAGGAAAGCCCGGGCCACCATGAACCCGATCACCGAAACCGGCAACGCCCCAAACCCAAGGGCTGTGAACAACGGACTCACCGACCTGCCCAGCGGCTCGGCGTAGGCGTGCAGAATGGCAGCCAAAGACCAGATGATCAGTGCCCAGGCATAGCCTTGCTTTGTTCCTAAACGGTCAATAATGCGGCCGGCGAAGAGCATGGAAATGGCGTAGGTGAACTGGAAAACCGCCGCAATGTTGGCGTAATCGGTGTTGGACCAGCCAAACTTCTCCGCTAGCAGCGGCTGCAGCAGGCTGAGCACCTGCCGGTCCAGGTAATTGACCGTGGTGGCGAAGAAAAGCAGGGCGCAGATGGTCCACCGGTACTTGCCAATCTTTTCCTGGCCTGTCATAGTGATTGGTTTAGTTTGTTTCGTTTGGGTCATAAGGGCGGGGTTAACTATTTTCTACATCTCTGCGCTAATTCCAATGCTTGTGCCGTGAGGTCCTGTAAGGTATCAAACTGCCGATTGGCCAGAATGTCTTTGCTGATAAGTTTGCTGCCCATGCCCACGGCACAGACCCCCGCTTTAAACCAGGTGCGGAAGTTCTCCTCTTCCATTTCCACGCCCCCCGTAGGGATGAACAACTGCCCCGGGAATAACTCCTTGATGGAAGACACAAACGCCGGGCCCACAATGTTGGCCGGGAAGATCTTTATCAAGGCTGCCTGTGCCTGCTGCGCCACATGGATCTCGGTGGGCGTGAAGCACCCCGGAATCCAGAGCAGACCGGCCTCATGCACCAGGTTGCCTACCTGCGGGTCCACAATGGGAGCCACCACGTAATCGGCACCGGCTTTGAGAAAATCGTTGGCCTGTTGCACGGTTTTGATGGTGCCTATGCCCAGGTGCAGGTCCTGGTACGTTTTGAGCTCGTTTTTCAGAAACGTGAAGTTTTCCAGCGCGGTGGCCCCGCGGTTGGTGTACTCCAGCGTTCTCACGCCCGCCTGGTACAGGGCTTTCACCACGTCCAGGCTCAGTTGTGGGTCCTCATGGAAGAATAACGGCAGAAGCCCCTGGTTTACGATGGCCTGCAGGGCCGTTTCTTTATTTGGCATACGCTTGAATGGTTTCCTCAATCTCGGCTACCGTGCTGGTGGTAGCGTCGCTTTCAATGAATAATTTCTTAAAGGCCGCCGCGGTGGCAAACTCCAGGGTTTCCTGCGGTGCGCGCTGGTGATAAAAGCCGTAGATGAGCCCGGCCATGAAGCAGTCGCCGCTGCCCACTTTGTCCAGGATCTTATCTACCACGTACTCCTGTGACACGTGCAGTTCGCCCTGGGTGTAGAGCGTGGTGAAGTACCGGATGCCCTGTGGCCCGTGGTCAAACCGGAAGGTGTTGGCCACGATCCTGCACTTGGGGAATGCTTTCAGAATCGCTTCAGATGTTAAGGTGGCGTGCTGCAGCAGTTTCTCTTTCTCGATGTCCTGCACCAGTTCCTCATCCAGCGGCATGCCCAGCATTTTGTTTGCGGCCCACACGTTGCCCATGATCAGGTCACAGGCTAGGGCCAACGATGGCATGACCTCCACCGGGTCTTTGCCGTACTTCCAAAGCTTGGCGCGGTAGTTCAGGTCCAGCGAGACGAAGATGTTGCGTTCCTGGGCGACTTGCAGCGCCTCGGCGCAGACCTCGGCTACGTTCTGGTTGATGGCCGGGCAGATGGCGCTGAAATGGAACCAACTCACCCCTTCAAATACCTGGTCCCAGTTGATGGTGCTGGTTTTCAAATCGGCGTACGCCGAGCCCGCGCGGTCATAAATCACGCCGGCGTTTTTGAGGTCTTTTCCCTTAGGCAGGTAGTAAAGGCCCACGCGGTCGCCTTGCAGCACCACGGGGCTGGTATCAATCTGGCGCTCCTGCATGTAGCCCATGAGTTGCTCAGACACGAAGTTCTCGGGCAATGCCGTGAGGTACGCCGAGGGAACGCCCCACAACGCCAAAGCCGTGGCTACGTTCAGCTCGGCGCCGCCCACGTAGAAGGGTAGCCGGTTTTCCTGCAGCCACTGGCCTTGCCCATCCGGACAGATTCTGAGTAGCAGCTCCCCAAACGACAATACTTTTCCGCTGGCCATAGCTTAGAAGTTGAAGTAGTTTTTAGCGTTGTTGTAGCAGATGTTCTCCACCATCTGGCCTATCCATTCCAGTTCTGAGGCCGGCAGTTCGCCGTTCTCCACATCGTTGCCCAGCATGTTGCAGAGGATTCTTCTGAAATACTCGTGGCGCGGGTAGGAGAGGAAGCTGCGGGAATCGGTGAGCATGCCCACGAAGCGGCTCAGCAAGCCCATGTTAGACAGGGCGTTCATTTGGGCCTCCATGCCTTGTTTCTGATCCAGGAACCACCACGCCGATCCGTACTGGATTTTGCCCGGCGTGCTGCCGTCGTTGAAGTTGCCTATCATGGTGGCGTACAGCTCGTTCTGGCTTGGGTTCAGGTTGTAGAGGATGGTCTTGGCCAACTGATTGGAGTTGTCTAGTTTGTCCATGAATTTAGCCAACGGACGGGCCACGTCAAAATCCCCGATGGAATCAAAGCCGGTATCGGGGCCCAGTTCGCGCATCATGCGGGTGTTGTTGTTACGCAGCGCACCCAAGTGAAACTGCTGCGTCCAGCCTCTGGCGTGGTCCATCAGGGCCAGTTCCACCAGCATGGCAGATTTGAATTTCAGTACCTCTTCTTTGCTCAAGGCCTGTTTTTGCAGCGCTTTTTCAAAAATAGAGGCAATCTCCTGGTCGGTGTATTCCTCGGCGTACATGGTTTCTAGGCCGTGGTCAGACAAACGTCCGCCCTGGGAGTGGAAGAAATCGTGGCGCTGTTGCAGGGCATCCAGCAGGCTTTGGTAGTCTCTGATGGAAACGCCCGAAGCGGCTTCCAGTTTCTCCAGGTACCCTAGGTAACCGGCGTCTTCAATGGCCATGGCTTTATCTGGACGGAAGGTAGGTAATACCTTGATCCCGAAATCATCAGCGGCTATTTTCTGGTGGTGCTCCAGGGTGTCAATGGGGTCATCGGTGGTGCAGATGGTGACTACGTTCATCTTCTTCAGGATGCCGCGTACGCTGAAGTCATCGGATTGCAGCATCTCAGTGGCTGAATCATAGATCTCGCGGGCCGATTCCGGCTTCAGGATTTTCTGTATCCCGAAGGGGCGTTTCAGCTCCATGTGCGTCCAATGATATAGCGGGTTGCGCATGGTGAGCGGAACGGTTTTGGCCCACTGCTCAAACTTCTCAAAATCATCGGCATCGCCGGTGCAGAAACGCTCAGGAACGCCGTTGGTGCGCATGGCCCGCCATTTATAGTGATCGCCCTCCAGCCAGATTTGGGTCAGGTTTCTGAACTTTCGGTCATTGGCAATGTCGGCGGGGTTCAGGTGGCAATGGTAGTCAATGATGGGCATGTGTTTGGCATGCTCATGGTACAGCGTTTGGGCGGTTTTGGTCTGAAGTAAGAAGTTATCGTCTAAAAATGACATAAACGTAGCGTTGGGATACTGTAAAGGATCTGAAAACAGCCCGATTGCCGGTAAGTTAGTCGGGCGTTTTCAGGGTAATTTGCTTAAAATAGGACAAAAACAGACACCAACACCTGTGTGGGTGCCTGTTTTTGTTAAAAGAGTATGAATTAGTGCCTTTTAGACTATTTTTATTGCAGGAGCGCTTCCAGTTTCTGGTTCATTAGGGTCTCCAAGCCTTGTTCCTGGGTCAGATCGAGGCCCCAGACCTTCTGGTTGGAAAGCCCGGGCTGCACGGTCTCGGGGGTAGGTTTTCTGCCAGGCGGCTCGGGAGAAGTCCAGCACCTCTGTTGAGGGACTGTCAGTGCTTTTTGGAGAGGAGAAACAAGTCTCTATCGGTTTTGCTTTGTAAGTCAGGAAAGGAAAGGAAAGGGGCTTCCTTTGTTGTTATCCTGTAAACAGGGAATTGATAGAGGATGAAGCTATCCTTGGCGTTTAAGTGCTGTTTTCAGGAAATCGGGCCCAAAACCATGGGTAAAGTGCTTAGGGCCGATGTTCTTTATTCCTTACCCAAGTCTCTTTTGAGCGATGATCCCCTGATGATGAGTTCAGGTTTGAGCACCGTTTTCTGGGCCAATTGTTACTGATCCGGCTCGGTTTTGAAATGCTCAAAGAACAGTTCGGCGGTGATGCGGCCCATGGTTAAACTGAACTGGTCCACCGTGGTGAGCACTGGGTCAGAGAACGACGTAAACGGCTCGTTTCTGAAACCTGCTATGGCGACCTCCTGGGGTACTTTGAAAAATCCACAACACTTTTCCTTCGGTCGCTAAGCCTTACCGCTCGTTGCTGGGTTTCCCGATGGTGGCCAGAATGCCGCCGTCTACATATACAATTTGTCCGTTCACAAAATCGCTGGCTTTGCTGGCCAGGAAAATGGTGGCCCCCGCCAGATCCTCGGGGTCTCCCCAGCGCCCAGCCGGGGTACGGTGGATGATGAACTCATTGAACGGATGCCCGTCTACCCTGATGGGGGCGGTTTGGTCGGTGGCAAAATACCCCGGCCCGATGCCGTTCACCTGCACGTTGTACCGCGCCCACTCGGTGGCCAGGTTCTTGGTGAGCATCTTCAGGCCGCCTTTGGCCGCCGCGTAGGCAGAAACCGTGTCACGCCCCAACTCGCTCATCATGGAGCAGATGTTGATGATCTTGCCGGCCCGGCGCTCCACCATAAACTTGCCCACGGTCTTGGACATAATGAACGGACCGGTCAGGTCCACGTCCAGCACCTTCCTGAAATCGGCTACCTCCATCTCCAGGGCGGGGGTGCGTTGGATCATGCCGGCGTTGTTCACCAGAATGGAGATGGGGCCTATTTCCTGCTCGATACGGGCGATGTTCTCTTTGGCAAGTTCCTCGTTAGTGACATCAAACAGATAGCCTTTCACGTCCAGCCCTTGTCGGCGGTACTGCTCCAGGGCGCGTTCCATTTTCTCCGGGGTATTGCCGTTCACCACCAGGGTGGCGCCCGCTTTGCCTAGGGCCATGGCCATGGCCATTCCTAGGCCGTGGGTGGCGCCGGTTACTAAAGCTACTTTACCGCTTAAATCAAATAAATGAGTCATGAACGGCTATTTAAGGTCGGTGGTGGCTACTTTGTCCATGTCGTTGTAATCCAGGTTCTCGCCGGCCATGCCCCAGATAAAGGTATAGTTGGAGGTTCCGGTGCCCGAGTGGATGGACCAGGGTGGGGAGAGCACCGCCTGTTGGTTCTGCATCCAGATATGGCGGGTTTCCTGCGGCTCGCCCAGGAAGTGGCAAACCGTCTGGTCCTCGGGTACCTCAAAATAGAAATAGGCTTCCATTCGTCGGTCATGGGTGTGGGCAGGCATGGTGTTCCAGACGCTGCCGGTTTTCAGTTCGGTGATGCCCATCTGCAGCTGGCAGGTTTCCACTACGGAGTTGATCAACACCTTCCGGATAGTGCGGGCGTTGGCGGTCTCCAGGGAACCCAGTTCCACGGTCTCGGCCTCGCTTAACTGCACCTTCTTGGTAGGATAGGCGTGGTGCGCGGGCGCCGAGTTAAAGTAAAAGCGGGTGTCGGCGCCGTTGGGAGCCGGGTGGAACAGGACTTCCTGCACGCCCTTGCCTATATACAAAGCCTCTTTGTTCTTCAGGATGATTTCCTCGCCGTCAACCGTGATGGTGCTGTCTGAAGACACGTTGATGATACCAATCTCCCGCCGGTCCAGGAAGTTCTCTGACCGCAGGGTTGGGAAGGTGTCCAGCCGGACCGGACCGTTTACCGGGTGCACGCCTCCTACAATCAACCGGTCATATAAGGTATAAGTCAGTTGGATAGTGTCTGCCTGAAAAAGGTTCTCAATCAGAAAGTGCTCGCGAAGTTTGGCGGTGTCATATCCCTTAAAATCGGCGGGGTGAATGGCGTGCCGGGTGGTATGGTGGAGGCTCATAGCTTTGGCTTAAATGATGTAATCGTTTGCGCAAATTACAATTTTACCAATCTGTTAGGCTGTGTTGGGTAAGAAAGATGTTTTGCCTGCGCAGAACTGGTGCCTTACTGACGCTGCTAATCTTTCACGCTGTTGTTCTTCTCCCTTACCGGGACGGATATTCCATTTGCCCAAAAACTGTCAGGCTAAAAATTTTCCGGGTTCTGGTATGATCTACTCTCAGCGAGGATTTTTCCCTTTGACCAAGCAGAGAGATTGGCTCAAGGAAAATCCATTAAAAACCATCCAGCGGAAATTGTTTGCTTTTACTCAGCGCCAAAGTGAAGTAGAAAATGGAGGATGGCAGAGGCTGCGGGAATACGGATTTACACCGTATAAAAGCTGTTAATTGGCGTCTTTGGGCCTTGTTTTATAAATAAGCCAAATAAATTTTGTATTTTGGATGAGGTTAGAAAACGCCTATAGGTGAATTGAACCCCATACCCGCCACTATCTGAGTTTATAGGGAAATCCCCAGCCAGGTATAGATGTTGTTTTTTGATGTTTCGCAGGAGTTGTGTACCATGAACAGAGGAGAATTCATCTATGCATTACAAGTTCTATGCACTTCTCAACATCAAGCCTTCTGAGTATAAGATAGTCCGGCAGTTGTTTTTGGTGCAGTTCTTCCTGGGTATTGCCACGGCCTTCCTGTTTACCAGCACCTTGACTATGTTTCTGCATTCCTTCTCAGTGCAGCATATCCCGGAGGTGTACATTCTGTCTGCTTTGCTGTTATTGGTGGCCAACTGGGGCTACTCTAGGCTGGAGCACCAACTCACCTCGCGCAAGTTGCTGGAGAAAATCATTCTCTTCTCGGCGGGTTCCCTGCTTTTTACCTGGGTCACTATTTCATTCCTGGATTTCAAGTGGCTTCCATTCCTGCTCTCGGCCTGGAACATGGTGGTGTATATGCTGGTCAGTTATGCCTTTTGGGGTATGGCGGCCATTATTTTCAATGTGCGGGAAAGCAAGCGCATCTTTGCGGTGGTGGGGTCCGGCGATATTCCGGCTAAACTGATGGGGTACGCCCTGGTGCCGGTACTCACGCCCTTCATTGGGGTCAATAACCTGCTGTGGATCTCGGTGCTGGCTTTTGTGGGCGCCTACCATTTCTTGGGCAAATTTCAGCACCGGGTAGTAGACCGCACCGTGCATGCTCCGCACCAAAGCCTCATGTTGGCAGCCCAGGAAAAGGCACCATTCCGTTCCTCACTTATCACCCGGCTTTTTTACAACCGCCTTATCTTTTCCATCGCGCTGTTTTCGCTCATCGCCTTTACTGTGTTCGCGCTCATTGATTACACGCTGCTGGGTGAGGTAAAAGCCAGGTTTGCCAAAAGTCCTGATCTGGCCATTTTCATTGGGGTGTTTTTCGCCGTGGGGCGGGTACTGGCCATCTTCTTCAAGCTTCTGTTCAGCAGTCGGGTCATCAGTAGGCTGGGGTTAACCAATGCTCTGCTGCTTTCTCCGGTGGTGGTGCTGGTGTTGACCGGCCTGTTGCTTTTGCCCGGAGAAAGCGTGAATACCATCCTGTATATCTTTGGGGTGATGGTGCTGCTTTCTGAAGTGTTGAAGTCTGCGGTGCAGGAGCCGGCCTTCTTTATTCTTTTTCAACCGCTTGAACCCCACGTGCGGCTCAAAGGGCACTTGGTGGCAAAAGGCTACATGCTGCCCTTTGCGTTGCTGGGTAGCGGGGCTTTCCTGCTGCTTTGCTACGAACTAAGGGGAGAACTGGGCATTCATTTTATTGCGCAGGTGCTCTTTGTGTTGCTGGTGCTTTGGATCAGTTCTGTTTTCCTGGTGAAGAAAGAATACCTGCGCACCTTGGTGCGGGCCATCCGGAAGGGGTGGTTTACCGGTTCTGAGCTCTTCCTGCATGACGGGCCCGTGCAGGAATTGCTTCTGAGCAAAGCCACCAGCAACAATCCCAAAGACGTCCTCTTGGCTTTGGAGCTGTTGGAGCGGTCGGGGTACCGCAAGTTGAAACAACTGCTTGAGCACCAATTTGACAGCCCTTTCTATGAGGTGCGCCGGTTTGTCCTGGCCAGCCTTATCAGGCTGGAAGGTAAGAACGTGCTGGACCTGGTGCAGCAGCAGTTGGCCTCGGAAAAGCCCGACCCTTTGAAGCCCGAACTACTCAAAGCCTATTACAGCCTGGTTCCTGAAATCAGTGTCGCTGACCAGGCGGCTATGGCATCAATGGAGCCGGTGGCCTATCAGGCGGCCTTGGTGGGGTTTCTGCAGCGGCAGAACGAAGATGCGAAAGAAGTGGTGCAAATCGCTTTGAACGCCATGGTGGATACGGGCAATGCCCCTCACCAGCAACTGGTTCTGGACATTCTCTGGGAAGCGCCGGCCAGTGGGTTCCAGGAGGTACTGGGCAAATTGCTGAACTCTGATTTTGAGCCGATTTATAAAAAAGCCATTGAAACCGTGGGCCGGGTGAAGGAATTCAGCCTGCTGGGGCAAGTGGTGGAAACCGCCAAAACACACCAGGCCTGGCACGCCCTGCAGAAATCATTGGTATATTTCGGAGACCCGGTGTTTACGGCAGAGGCGCTTAAGTCTCGGGCCCAGGCGGCTTTTGTACGGGCGGTGGTGCTGGCCGCGGGTAAGGTGAAGGGGGAAAACTCCACTGAATTCCTGCTGGATTTGCTGGCCCGGGAAGAGGGGCCCACCGGTGACGTTATTGAGGCCCTTTGGCTAAAACAGGCCGAAATGAGCAATGAAGGCCAGAAGAACCTGGATGCCTGGCTGAGTAAGAACCTGGCGAGCTGCCTGCAGAAAACCTCTGTCTGCCGCGAGCTCAGGACAAAACCAGAACTGCAGTTGCTGGCTACCACCCTCACCCGGGAGATAAACCAGGATGTGCTGCTGCTGCTGAAGGGCCTGGCCCTCCGGTACGACCGCCAGCAGATTGGCCGCGTTATGAGCCTGCTGAAACTGCATGATGAATCCCGAATGGCCAATGCCATAGAAATTCTGGAGCACCTCATCCCCAAAGCCTGCTTTCTGCAACTGGACCGCATCCTGGACTTCACCAGTGAGTCACCAGACGAAGGCAATAACCCGAATGTAAGGATCAAACACGAAGTACCGGCCTCGATGATGGTGGCCTCCATCATCCAGAACACCCAGATGCAGTGCTCCGCCTGGACCAGATCAGTGGCTTGTTACCTGCTGCCCCAGCTTGGAATTTCCTCTGCCCAGATGATTCTTTCCGATGAGGAAAGGCTCCCGCAGGATCTCCTCTTCCAGGAGACAAAAGAGTATGTTTTATCTGCCTTAAAGTAATCTGTACTATGTTACTCATTGAAAAGGTACTGACGCTACGGGCCTCAGAAATATTTAGCGAAACCCCCGAACCGGAGCTGGTGGAACTGGCTGGCGTGCTGGAAGAAATCCATTTAGCGCCGGGTACCGTCTTGTTTGGGAAAGGCGAGATTGGAGACAGCATGTACATCATCTACAAAGGCCGGGTCAAAATCCATGACCATGAACACACCTTTGCCGAGCTGGAGGAAAACGAGTTGCTGGGAGAACTCTCCATCCTGGATACGGAACCCCGGTCGGCCAGCGCCACCATCTTGGAAGACGCCATCCTGCTCAAACTGGCCCAGGAACCGTTCTATGAGATTCTGCTGAACAACGCCGAAGTGCTCAAAGGAATCCTGAAGACCTTGTGCCGCCGGCTCCGGCAGATGGATGCCCGGCTGGTGTCTACGCACCAGTCTTCTGAAGTTGACTTGTTTTGACTTTCAGTTCCTGCAGGTTGGCCTGTTTGCGGCTTTCCCGGTTTTGCTGGCAGTACTTTGTAAAGTAGTGGTGTTTCTCCAGGAAGTTGATCTGCATCTGTATCCATTGTTCCTCTGTCTGCAGAATGCCCAGGGAAAGCAGTTCTCGGTACAGCCGGTCGGCAATGGGGGCATAGTCATCGCGGCCAAGGTAATCCAGGTCCGCGTCGCAGATCACCTGTTCCAGCTTGGTCTGGGGGCTCTGAGGCAGCTTGGTAGCCATGATGAGGTGACCTATGGTTTCTATGTCCCGGGGGGAAAACCCAAACATCGGTAGTTCCTGCCGGGCTATCTCGCAGCTCATTTCTTCATGGTTCTGGTAGGTCTTCACAAAACCCGCATCGTGGTAAAGAACCGCTACCTTCAATAGCAGCAGCTCTTTGGGGGCTTTGAATTTCTCTGCCAGGGCAATCGCCTCGGCCTGTTCCAGAACATCAAGGGTATGGGCAATACAATGGTAGGTAAGGTGCGATGCCAGGCCAGTCTGTAGTTTCTGGATGACGTGCTGCCTAATCTGCGGAAAAGGGGTAGGGGCCATACGGGTTATCAAGGGTTAGTGCTGCAGGCCATAAGGGGCGTTTTAAAGCAGATTTCAGGAAAAAGGCCGTAAAACGACCTCATCGGGAAGGGTAATTTGAAGAATACAGGCTAGAAAGCCGCCTTTACTCTCTCTTATTTAACTTACTCTGCACAAAGTACATGTCTACCTCTCCTTTGTTTTTGGCCGGCACCTTGCCCCGGTACAGGCAACTGAACCATTCTTTCACGGCCTCAAAAGTAGTCTCAGAGATGTTGATTTTACCGCCCTCTCCGCTGGACTCTATGCGGCTGGCCAGGTTCACAGTATCGCCCCAGATGTCATAGGCAAACTTCTTGCGGCCCACCACCCCTGCCACCAACGGACCCGTATGGATGCCGATGCGTAAACTCCACGGTACCAGGCCCTGGGAGGCCCTTGCCTCGTTCACGCGTTTCATGTGCTCCTGAATTTCAATAGCGGCCAGAATGGCGTCTACCGCGTGGGTCTGGTTAGAGACAGGAAGGCCGCCGGCGCACATGTAAGCATCACCAATCGTCTTGATTTTCTCCAGGTTGTTCTTCTCCACAATGGTGTCAAATGCCAGAAAGCAGTTGTTCAGCTCAGACACCAGCTCATTAGGGGAAAGCCCCTCGGCAATGGAAGTGAACCCCACAAAATCGGTGAAAAGGACGGTGGCACTTTCGTAGAACCGGGGCGTGGCCGCTCCCGTCTCCTTCAGTTCGTTGGCTACCTCCAGGGGCAGAATGTTGAGCAATAGCTTCTCAATCTCTTCTTTTTGCCGGTTTACCTGCTGGGTGCGTTCCTCTACTTTCTGCTCCAATACTTCGTTGGCTTCCTGGAGTTCATGGATGAGGTGTTTGTTTGTGCGGCGCAGCTGGAAAGCCTCAATGGCGTTATCAAGGGTGATTTTGAGTTCTTCCTTGTCCCAGGGTTTTACAATGTAACGGTAGACCTGCCCCGTGTTGATGGCCTCCACCACAGATTCCATATCGCTGTAACCCGTCAGGATCATCCGGATGGTGTCTTTGTCCTCGGGCAGGTTTTTCAGAAACTGGACGCCCGTCATCCTGGGCATGCGCTGGTCGGTGATCACCAGGCTGGCATCCAGCGACTTGAGAATCTCCAGCCCTTCTTCCCCGGATTTGGCCGTGTGCACGTTGTAGTGCCGCCTGAACGCTGACTTAAAGACAACCAGGTTATCCTCCTCATCATCTATGTACAGAATGGAAGGTTTCTCTGAGGCTTGGGTAGGGAATGAAACAACTTGTTCCAAGGTCATGTTTTCCATGGTTTATAGGGGGGATGAATGGCGGTCTGTACAGGTAGCTAATTATGAAACAGTCTCTAATTTTAGGTTCTGGGAGGCTGGGGTGAACTGCAGGGGAATCCGGATGGTGAACTCGGTCCCTTCACCGGGCCGGGATTCTACCTCTATTTTGCCTTTGTGCTTCTCAATGATGCCGTAGGAAATGGAAAGGCCTAGCCCCGTGCCCTCACCCACGTCTTTGGTGGTGAAGAAGGGTTCAAAGATGTGTTTCTTCACTTCCTCAGACATCCCTACCCCGTTGTCTCTGATCTTGATCACGGCATAGTCATCATCGGAGTAGGTTTTGATGGCGATGGTCCCTTCTCCCGGAATTGCCTGGGCGGCGTTGTTGAGGATGTTCATGAACACCTGGTTCAGCTGGCCGGGGTAACAGTTGACTTCCTGCAGGTCGCCGTAGTTGCGCACAATCTTGATCCGGTTTTTCAATTGGTTGTTCAGGATCACCAGGGTAGAGTCCAGGCCTTCGTGCAGGTTGGCTTTTTTGAGGTTGTCTTCGTCCAGGCGGGTGAAGTTTTTCAGGCTTTTCACGATTTCCTTTGTGCGGGTGGCGCCGTTTTTCACGCTGGAGAAAAGCTGTTCAGATTCTTCAATAAGCTCTTCCACCTCCAGCTCTGCCTTGAGTTTCTCCAGCTGCTGCAGCTGCTGGGTGTTATCATTGCCGGGTTTCAGCTGGAAGTATCCTTTGGCTACCTCCATGATATCAGTGAAATTGGCACGCAAAGATTCAATGCCCGCCGAGACGAAGTTGATGGGGTTGTTGATCTCGTGGGCCACCCCGGCGGTAAGCTGACCCAGCGAGGCCATCTTCTCTGACTGCACCAGTTGGTCCTGGGTGTTCACCAGGTTATTGTAAGTTTTCTCCAGATTATCCCGCTGGGTGGCCAGTTCCTCTTTCTGCGCGTTGATCTCTTCGTTTTTGTGTTGCAGCAGCCGGTTTACTTTCACCTTGTTCCGGATGTTGAAGAACAGCCCTACCGCAATGATGATGATCAGGCCCAGCACCGCCAGCAACGCGTTACGGAAAACCT
The DNA here is from genome assembly GCF_017916345.1 of Rufibacter aurantiacus. NCBI lineage: Bacteria > Pseudomonadati > Bacteroidota > Cytophagia > Cytophagales > Hymenobacteraceae > Rufibacter > Rufibacter aurantiacus. The sequence goes on along the minus strand of NZ_JAFMSV010000001.1, from coordinate 86,014 downwards.
GTTGCCGCTGAAGGCTGGCTTGTTTCAGTTGGCTGTCTTTGGTGAGAAGATCTATCTGGTTCTGCTTTTTTTCATTCTGGTAAGCGGCCTCCAGGTTGTTGATTTTCTCCTTGGTCTCGGCGTTGTACAAGGTGTCTTTGATGCCCAGCAGCAGTGATTGGTACCGATAGGCTTGGCGGTAGTCTGAGAGTTTCTGGTAAGACTGGGCCAGGCCGGCGTAGGCGTCCTTCAGTTCATAGTTGGCTCCTAATGAAGTGGCAATGTCTTTTGATTGGTGGAAGGTGGATAAGGCTAGGTTTGCATGGTTCAGCTTCAGATTGATCTGCCCGATGTAATTCAGGGCTTGGGCTTCTTCCAGTTTGGCCGCCACAGAGTTGGCAATCTGCCGGGCTTTCTGGTGCTGTTCCAGGGCCATGGGCAGATCTCCGCGGGATGCATACACCTTCCCGATGTTGTTCAGGGTATAGGCCACTTTGTCTTTCACCCCCGCGGCATTCAGAATCTTCAGGGCCTCCTGGTAATAAGCCAGCGCTTTTTTGTGGTCTCCCTGGGCAAAGTAAATCTCCCCGATGTTCACCGTGAGCGTACCCAGCGTGGTCTGGTCCCCGATCTCTTTGCTGAGGGGCAGGGCCCGCAGGTAGTAGGCCAGCGCTTTGTCCAGGGTAGCGGGGTTGTTGTAGTACTCGGCCCCGATGTTCAGGAGGGCGGTGGCAATCCGGAGTTTGTCGCCGCTTTCCTCGGCCTTTTTCAAAGATTTGAGGTAAAACTCAATGGCTTTGGCTTCCCAGCCTTGGATAGAGTAAATGACCCCGATGTTGCTGAGCATGTTGCTGGCGCCCACTTTATCTCCTAGTTTGTTGAAGATGGCCAAGGACTGTTCCCAGTAGCGGATTACCTCGGGGTAGTTTCCCTCGTTCACGGAGGCCAGGCCCAGGCTCTTCAGGGCATAGGCTTCTCCCTTGGGGAAATTATAGGTCTTGGAATCGGCCAACGCCTGTTTTGCATAGGAAATAGCTTTGGCCTGGTCAGAACCGTTATAGGCTTTGCTCAACTCCAAGAGAATATTTACCCTGGATGTGTCTCTGGCTGTTTTGAGAAGGGCCTGCAAGCTGTCCTGGGGTGTGGGTTGGGCTAGCAGTAGACGGGAGAGAAAGAAACAAAGCAGCAGCAACGTTGAATTTTTCATACCTCATGCATTTAAGTGCTTCTACATTCTTGAATCCAACCGCCTTCCCCGGGAAGTTACCCGAAGAAGGCGGTTAGGTTCAGTCTTATTGGCCAGAGGCAAAGCCTATTCCCGCTTCACCAGCCGGAAGGATTTCACCTCGTTGCCGTATTCTATTTTCAGCAGGTACACCCCGGAAGCCAGGTGGCTGGTATTCAGGACCGGTGCGGACTTGCCCGCTGGTAACTGCTGGCGTTTCAGGCACGTTTTTCCCAGAACATCTGAAATGGAGACGGTCACCTCTGTTTCCCCTAAGGCGCTCAAGTCCAGGGAAACTTCATTCCCGATAGGGTTAGGAAATACTCTGATAGCGCCGCTTTCTTCAACAGGAGCAGCTTCCAGTTTGCTGGCGATTACCCCCTGGAGAGTAGTGTTGGCACAGGGAGAGGTAATAGCCACGTTGGTTTTGCACCTGGCCGAAGTGGAACTGGCGTCGGAGGCGATGGAAGTCTTTTTGGTACCCTGTATACTGGTCAGATTCCAGGAGACTTTAGTGCCGTCAAACTCCACGGAGAAAGCATAGTTTCTACCCGGTTTGAAGATGGTCGGGATCCTGGTGTTGTTCACAAAACAAGGGGGCTGGGCTCCGGCGTAGGTTAGTTTGTTTTCACTGTTGAGCGGTAAGCCTACTGTGATGGTATTGGGGTTTTCATAATAGAAATGGGCGATGTAGTAACCCGGTCTGCTGGATACCTGCACGCATTCCAGAATAGGTTTCACAGCCCTTACCCCGGTGCCTATAGGGTTCACAAAGAAGTTGGCGGGTTCTCCGTAGGTCACGTTCACGTTAGGGGAAAGCAGCGAAGCCGGCGCCCAGCGGTGCGTGCCCAGCGTGTAACCGGTGATGAGGTTGATGGAATACAACCTGGAGAGCACCTCGTCTGCCTCGTTCAGGATCAGGATTGATTTCTCATTGTTGGCCGGTCCTACGGTATTGGTGTTCAGTACCCTGGCGGCATTGATGACCCGGGCCGCATTGAGCACCCGGGCGGCATTTATCACGCGGGCGGCATTCATGAGGTAGGTGGCATTGAAGACAGACGAGACGTTCAGTTCGCTGGTGTATACCTCATTGAGCAACCTGCTGCTCACGTTCAATACCCGGGTGGCATTGATGACCCTAGCGGCACTGGTCTCTGCCAGATCACTCACCAAGAAACTCCGGTTCCTGATAGCTTCCAGGTTCAATAGCTCAGCTTCAGTGACCAGGGCCACCTTGTTGGTCTGGAGCGACAAGTGAGATTGCAGGAGGCTATTCCGGACCTGTTCCACCCGGTCGCTCGTGTTCCGGACGGGCGTAGGGAAGTTGAAGTTGTAGGCAAAGCCGGTGAGCGGCGCGCCTTCCGTAATAGCCACATCCCGGGCCGCTATTTCCAGGGCTATTTTCTCTATCTGCAGAATGCCGGGTTCATACACCACCTCGTACTTATCGGCCCGAGCCAAAAATGGGTGGGTAGGCGCAAGCGATGGGGTAACAATATAAGCACCCACATCGCTCAGGTCAGTAGCCAGGGTAGTGAAAGCGATGTTACTTGCCCTGAGGCTATCATTGGGCGTAAAGGTTGCGGTAAAGGTGGGCAAGGCATCGCCGTAGCCCTTGGTTGTATTATTGGCTTTGATGGTGATAAGCGTTTTGGGGAACAGGTACAGCGGTTTGGAGCAACCACCGTCCCCGCCCTTGATGCTGGTAGAGGGGCTGCAGACCTGGATGGACGGATTGCCGGTGTAAGTGGGGATAACTGTCTGCAGTTCGGTTTCACTGATAAAGGTAGTAGGTAGTTCAGCACCCGCGAACTTGATTCTGGAGATGCTGCCCTGGCTGGAGCCCTTGAAATAGTGCCCGGTCACAATCAGTTTACTGCCTGGCGTAACGCCTTCCGGGGTTGAAATGCTCAAAGCAATTGGAGTAGGAGTGGCAAAGGTGGAGATGGCGTTGTCTGGCCTGATAAACCCGTAGCCCGTGGCTACATCTGGGCCACTTGGTCCCATGTCCAGCGCCGTGGACCGCAGGAGGCTTCTCACTTGGGCCGGGGCCAGCGTTGGGCCCGAGAACCTCACGTGCGCTTCCATGAGCAGTGCGGCGGCAGCGGCGGCATGCGGGGCCGCTGCGGAAGTCCCGAAGAAGTTAAAAAATGAATCCCCGTCATTGTACAGAGTACCGATCGGAACGGTGGTATTGCCGCCGTTGGGCGCGGCAAAATCTGGTTTGCTCCGGGCCGGAGTGCCGGAGGCTAGCAGGGGAGTGCCGCCTCTGGAGGAAAATGAGGCAATGGTGGGCAAAGGAACATTATACCGGGGAGTATTGGAGTACAGAACCGCACCCACTGTCATGGCACCGGCAGAGTTGGAGTGGCCGGTGATGGTGGAAGTGCCGGTGCGGTACTCGCCAATGGCAGCATTGCCCCTGAAGATGATGTACTTGAATACCACGCTAGGGTCCAACGTAGTACTGGCATTCTCCACCACAATATTGGCGGTGGCGCCGCCGGCTGTTACATCAAAGGACATGCCCTCAAAAGGAAACGTACTGGCCCGGTTATGCCCCACCAGAATGTTTCCGTTGTCATCAGTGAGGTAGAAGTCCAGGTCCTGGCCGGTAGCACTATACCACTGCATACCCAGGGTATAAGCCCCTTCGGGCAGGAAAACGCGTTGCCGCACATCACCGCCGCCAAAATTGTGTTTCCGGTTTGTGGCAGGATCTACAGGGGTGTACACTCCCTGGTAAGACAACTCCCCGAAGTTACCGGCCGCGGAGAAGTAAGCGACGCCCTGAGCAGCCACCTCGTCTACCGCCTGCCCCACAATCCCATCCTGGAAGAAAGGATCATCTATGTAGGTGATGTCGTCTAAAATGATGTTACAGCCGGCTGCCTTCAAATCCCTGATGCCCTGGGCCATGTCAATGGGGCCGTCAAAGCCGGTCCGGAAGGCCAGCGTTGCTTTAGGAGCGACATCATGGATAATCTCCAGCATGGCTCTTCCTTCATCGGTGCCTAGGGCAGAGTTAGGGGGGAGATCTCTTAAAATCTGGATTGGAACGGTATTGAGAGGATTTTCGGGACCGGGTAAATCACCCTGCCTTACTCCCAGCAAGGCTCCGTTTCCCAAACGGGCATTGTAACTGTCAGATAAGACCCCAATCTTGATTCCCTGGCCCTGAACGCCAAAGGCGGTCCGGAGGAGATCGGTGCGCTGGGCGCGGTCTCCCTGGGTGGTAGTGGCACCTACGTTGGTCAACGGGGTGAAAACCGGCATGGCCAGGTCCAGGTTGGCCAACCCGTTCAGGTTAGACAGTTGGGCAATGGGTAGCCAGCCGGTGATGTGCAGGTTACTTACTTTGGGGTCTAAAAGTCCTAAGGTTTTCAGATCAGTGAGCAGGGCAGTGGTGGCTCCTGATACCGCATAAAGGCTGATGAACACGTAACTCTGTCCGTTCACTTGCTCTATCTGGTAGACTTTGTTCGTGGTAAGTACCCCTGAATTAGGTAAAATGCTGAGTTCTGACCCAATCTTAGTAAAGTTCTTACCCGGCGAACTTATCACGGGTTTAATGTTGCCGCTGGTGGTGCAGGCAGTGGAGCTGCCGCTGGCCGTTACTGACTTAGGTTTGCCGCTGGGCCCTGTCACGGTCCAGGTGAGCACCGGGCAGTCAAACTTGGCTGAAAACGCGGAGAATACCCGGCCAGGCTTGAAAACGGTAGGTACCTGCCCGGCGACCACTTGGGCGTTACAAGACAAAGTACTGTTTTCCGGGGGCACGGTTATGTTTGATTTACTGGGGTTGTTGTAGCCAAAGACGGCCTCAAACTTGTTTTCGGCCGGAAGCCATTTGACGCACTCCAGCATGGGGACAATTTCTGTATCGGTGGTTTGGGCAAACCCATTAAAAGGTAAATAAAAGAAGAAACTGAAAAAGAAGGAGCAATAGAGAAGAAAGGTCCTGATCGCAGCAGAAATAGAAGGTTTTCTGATTTGAGTCTGAATATGTAAGGTATTGGTTGCCATCATGAAGTGCTTCAATAAGGTGATATAAAGGAGACCACTTTGAAATTGAAAACGCCTTCTAAATGCTGGGGGAAGGAGGGCGTAGCAAAGGACAAGAGAAAAAGAAAAGGCAAACTGCTTTTGGGTATTGATTAAAAAGGAGAAAGGAATGGTGAATGAAGCAGTTTTCCTGCTTAAAGGTGATGTTTGTTCAATTTCGCATTAAAAAACTATCAGGTTCACCCAAACAGGATTGTTTTGATAGCTTTTTTCCTGAACTGTGCTAAAAACCGTTACTTGGGAATATGAACGGTGGCGAGAGTCCTCTGATTTTTGTTTAATCAACTCAACTAAAAAGTTGGTCATTTATAAAATTTCCTGCCAATGTACTAAAATGATTGGCTATTTTCAAGGGAAACCGCAAGTAATTGGGTGCACGCACCTACAGGACGTCTGTGCTCTTCAGGATAATAGTACAAACCGAGGTTTTTCAAACAGGGTAAATCTGTTTTGGACCTGTTTTTCCTAAAATACCTTTTAAACAGATGCTGTTCCCAAACCCTGTTTCCAGCATTTGGTTGGCCGGTAAAAAGGCCACTGATAAATGCTGCTAAGGGGCTCATCTAGGCTACATGGGCCTTCACCTTTATCTGGGTTCTCAGGGCATCAAGGTTAGTTGTCTGGAGGAATTCTTTCCCGTAGGCATATCCCGTGGCGGCGATGGCATCAAAGTTCTTCATGTCCAGGAGGCTGAACTTACCTACCGGTGGATTCAGGAAAAGGTCAAGGTCATTGATTTGTTTCCGCTGGTGCACCATGCTGGAGAGAATGGTGGATTTGAGCATGATGGCGGAGATGCTGGGGCTTTTGTAGCGTTTAAGGAAGGGGAGGAACCTGGAAAAGAAGAGATGCCAGCCGCCCGGCAGATTGGTGTAGTTCAGTTTATATTCCTTGTCTTCTAAGAGGTTGATGCCAATGAGTTTTCCGCCGTACCGGGCTTTCATGACATCTACCGGGAAATTGTTGAAGGAAGCGCCGTCAATGAGCAGGTTGTTGCCATCTACCACCGGCGGCAGCACCCCGGGAATGGAAACAGAGGCCGTGACGTATTTCCAGAGAGGACCGCGTTCATGCACTACCATCTCTGAGAGGGTGTAGTTGCTGGAGATGCAGAAGAAGTTAAGCCATAAGTCCTCAATGTTCTTTTCCCCGAAGTATTTCCGGTTGGTACTCTGGAGTTTGTGGCCTTTGATAAGCGAGAGCACGGGCAAGGTGTAATCATTCAGGGGCTTGTCAGTCACAAAAGCGCTTCGTCCTTTCTGATAAATCTCCTCAGGGTCCCATTCATGGGCGACGGCCGCGGCAATGATGGCACCTATGCTGGTACCGCAGACCATGTCAATGGGGATGTCGGCCTCGCGCAGTGCTTTAAAAACGCCGACGTGGGCAAAGCCTTTGGCCCCGCCGCCGCCCAGCACCAGCCCGATGCCTTTGTTTGTGAGCATTCGGGCCAACCGGTTCAGGTGTCGCTGGTCTTGTAGCCTGATGTTGTAGTGGCGGGAAACCGGCCTAAGTTCCAGCATTTCGTGGGTTTGGGTGGGAGTCTCGGTGGCAGGAGGGTACAAAAATGCTACTTCAGTGGCCTGTTGCAGTTGCAAATCGTCGCCAGAGAACAGGGATTCCTCCACCTGTGAAAGGGCGGTTCCCTGGGCAGCCTCGGTCAAGAGCAGGATTTTATCGGCCTGACGGAGGCAATGACCTGTCCATTCCTGGTCCTGTGGGTCGGCCTCGAAAATCACGTAGCCTTGGTCTACTTCCTGCTCGGCGAGCCAGTTGTGGATTTCAAAAAAGCGCTCCTCCTCCGGCATTGACCCGTTCCGCAAGGGTTGAGGCAACAAATCTTTGTGGACATGCCTGATATGGTAATGCCCATGGAAAGCTTCAACCAATTGAGCCGTGAACTCCCTGGTAACAGAACTGGAGGTAGCGGGCACCAGGACAATGTTGGTGTATTTGGCCGGCACACGGGTGTGGTGCATGGCAAAGGTGAGCCGGTCAATGATCAGCTTGGAAAGATTAACCGCTACCTCAGGGTGGTGGGTCACCAGTTCATCAAAGTCTGATTTGAGCAGTTTGGCCAGCATACAGGTGCGCATGGCCACAATGGTAGCGGTGCGGGCCTCGCCGGTGATCAGCGCCATCTCGCCTACGCTTTCGCCTTGGGCAACTTCCCCTACTTCGCGGGCCTCTGGCTTAGCAAAATCCACCCAGGCCTTCAACCTGCCCGAGACCAGAAGGTACACGCAGTTGCCCACCTCACCTTCGCGGCACAGGATTTCGCCCCGGTTTAATTCAACCCAACTAAACTTCAGCAGCAACTCCTCCACCACGGATTCTTTTAAATGCGGGAACCGGGCGCTGATGAGGCGCTTCAATCTGGCCAACCGGGACCCGTGGGGATGATTCTCCTGCAGGGGTTCCGGAATAAAGTTCTGTTCCATCGGGCTGAATTTTAGAAGCGTATCACATTGAAATAAAGCTAGTTAAAATATAAATGAAATGATAGGCTATTTAAAGGTTTATGACTTGCCAGAAATGGAGTAATGCTGGGAGCAGGCGTTCATAAAAACAGGGGAGTCTTTTGCTGTTCACCAAAGCTTCTTGTGCTTCTGACAGGATGATGGTTCGCCTGCTTAACTGAAGGGTGGCAGAAAAGACCCCGGGTGCCTGTTTCAGGGCCGTTATGGAGAAAACAAGCGCTAAACAGGCACCCGGAAAGGAAGTGCAATAGGAAAGGAGAATTTACCGGCCCACGATCTGGTCCATGACCCAGGCAGTGCGGGCCGCAGTCTCGCCGGTGCTGGGGCATTGGCCCTGACCTGTGAGTTCTTCTACAATGGTCTGGATGAAAGGCTGCTGCACGTGCTGCGGTGGGGGTAGAAAGAACTCCTCCGTTCCCTTTTCGGTCTCCAGTTTGATAGGCTCCAAGGCGAAAGAAGGAAACGTGATGCGTCCCCGGCTCCCGATGATCTCAATCTCATCCCTAAACTGGCCGGGTGCCACGGTAAAGCACCAGATGCCGGTGCCCAGCACACCGTTCTGGAACCGGAACTGCCCGGTCACAATGTCCTCGGCAGGGTAGAGGCCAGCCTGGTTCGCGGTCTGCCCCGAGGCGCTGGCGATAGGACCCAGGAGGTAATCCAGGTAATCCAGTTGGTGGGAGGCCAGGTCAAAGAAGAGGCCGCCCCCGGAGATCTCGGGCAGCACCCGCCAGGGCAGGTTCTGCTGGTCCAGGTTGTCCTGCGCTGGATGGAAAAGCCTGATGTTGACGAATCTCACCTCGCCAATGGCGCCACTGTCTACCAGTTCTTTCACCTTCAGGAACGAGGGCAGGCGCCGGCGGTAATAGGCCACATACAAAGGCACCCCAGCTTTCTGGCAGGCGGCTACCATTTCCTGGCACTGCGTGTGGTTCAAGGCCATAGGTTTTTCTACGTACACCGGTTTGCCTGCGGCGGCCACGGCCAGGGTGTACTCCAGGTGGGAGCCGGGCGGCGTCGCGATGTATACGGCATCCACCTCGGGGTCCTGGATCAAGGCCTGGGCATCATCGTACCACCTGGGCACGCCGTGACGCCGGGCGTAGTCCTGAGCTTTCTCCCCATTTCGTCGCATGACGGCCACCAGTTTGGAATGGGGTACTTTCTGGAAGGCCGGACCGCTTTTCACCTCGGTGACATCGCCGCACCCAATAATGCCCCACCGGATGGTTTTTGTAGTTTCTTCTGCCATGGCATTTTTCGCCAGTTTTTTCTAAACCGGCCCCTAAATGTAGGAGAGAATCCACGGAAAGAGAAAGTGAATTACTTTTTTAGAGGAAAGTAAAGAACACCCGGTTTCATGGCTGATTTTAGAAAAGAAGGCCTGAAACTCAGATAGGGGATTTGCTACGGTCTTAGTAACTCCAACTCTTTTTCCAGGTTCTGACGGGCTTGTCCCTCCAGTTTTGCCTTGAAGAATGCTGTTTGGAAGATACTCTCCTTTTCCAGGAAATGCCGAAGCACCTTTTGGCGGCCACTGTTATACAGGAAATCCGGGTAGAGGCTGTATTCTTTTCTGATTTGTCTGCTGTACTGCAGGTAAGCATTCCAGGGAGCACCCAAGATGGCTAAGTCAAAATCCAGCAAATAGCTAACATCAGAATTGCCGTCGGAAGCATGTGTCTTGGTGGCTAGAATCATCTTTACAGCGGTGTTTGCCTCTGCCAGAGAAATGCCTAGTTCCTGAAGCCTGGAACAAGCCAGTTGCGCGCTTTTTTCCTCGTTGTCTGATCTGGTGGAACGGTACACGGCATCGTGGTAGAAAATGGCGAACTTCACTAGGTCGGGTGCGCCGGGGGTTGTTTGGTATTCCTCGGCTAACCGCAACATGGCTTCTACGTGCCGCAGGTTATGATAATGCCTTGACTTACCCGAGTACGCTTTTTCCAGTTCTTCCCATAATCGCGTGATCAATGCCTGATCTGCGGTGTAGCGCGAGGCCAGTTGCTGCCACGTCTGGCGGAGGTAGTTGTCCATCATGTTAGCAGTAGAAACTTATTCTGCCTTTTCTAAGGTAATGTTAACCTGAGGGCTGGAGGAGTTGACTTCAACTTCTTTGGTGCTAAAGTCTGGGTGCGAAACCATGATCCTTGATTTCTGGCTCTGTATTTCCAGTTCAAATCCGCCGCCCTGGTTTGTGGTGGTTTTGGTTTTGCCTCCAACTACCTGGATGGTGGCGCCGGAAACAGTTTGCCCGTTGTTGTCTTCTACGCGTCCGGTTAGTCTCCAGGCCTTTTCCGTTTCTCCGGTAGTGGTCTGGAAGTGGTTGTGGTTGGCAAAGAACTGGTGGTACACCACCTCACCAATGGCGAAGAGCAGCACCAGCAGTACGGCCGCCGTTTGCCAGGCTGGCCACTGAAACACCTTGCGTTTGCGTTTCTTTTGGGCCAAAAAGTTTTTGAGGCGCCCGCGGGTTTCCCGCACCGCCGATTTTACGCGGTAAGGCTGGGAGAGCGACATACCTTCCACCAAATCAGAACACATCTCGCAGGAAAGCAGGTGCCGTTCCAGTTGGTGGCTTTGGGGAGCGGATAGTTCCCCGGCTTGGTATTGCCGCAGCACCTCAAGGGAAGGGTGCTCCTGCATGTCCCAGTCTTCGGGAAGGTTATTCCTGCTCATAGTTTTTATCCATGTAGATTTTAAGGTTTCTTTTGCCGTTCTGGATGTGGCTTTTCACTTTGCCCATCTCCAGTCCGGTCAGCTCGGCCACTTCTTTGTAGCTTTTTTTCTCCAGGTAGAAGAGCTCCACGCAGGCGCGCTGCTCAGGTCCCAGGGTGGTGAGGGCCTTTGAGAGCAGCTGCAACTCCGGTTCATGGTCCGGATCGTTTGCCAGGGTGCTGGCTGCTTTCTCTACCATTGGTAGCGTTTTTTCGTCAATCAGGTCGGCGCCCCGCTTTTTCTGGTTCCGGAGGTACATGAGGCAGTAGTTCTTGGAGAGCACGTGCAGCCAGCTTTTGAAATTGCCGATCTCATGTTTGCGCAGCGCGGGGATCAGCTGCTCAAAGATGTGCATGGTGGCGTCTTTGCTCTCGTCCTCGTTCTTCAGGTACTTGAGGCAGATCAGGTACACCATCTCTGTGTAGCGCTCAAACAACTGCCCCACCAACTCCACGTCACCACTTTCCCGGTACTGCTGTATCAGTTCCAGGTCTTGCGGAGGCTTAGCGCGGGAGAATAGCTTTAGAAACATGCAGCGGGTCAGTAAGCGGGTATAAATAAAAGGATAATAACTAAAAGTAAAACATACCTGTCTTGGCCTTTTCTATTCTTTGAAGGTAAGATGCTGTATCGGCGCAGAATCCATAAACGAGAATTGAATTTTTTTCTTTTCTCTCCTGCGTATTAACCGTCCCCGTGTAAGAGTAGGTTTTTGGTATATGAGCTTTCCCAGTTTAGGGCCTGTTTTGCCCAAAGAGGCCCTAAACAAACATTAGAATTTAAGAAAAATTAACCTTGATTAGAGGACTGCAGATCTCTCTTTAAGGAAAGCATCCGTATTAATCCCCTAAGAATCAGGGTAACTCTGTTCTGTTGCCACCTCGTATTGCAGAAGGTTATGAAAAAAGAAGAGATCTATTTCCCAGACTGGCAACGGCTCCTCATCGGGAACACGCCCTGGGAATTCATGCTGGAGGTCTTCATCCGGACCATCGTGATATACATTGCCTTGCTCATCGTCCTGCGCCTCATGGGAAAACGCATGAACGCGCAGCTCACCATATCAGAACTGGCCGTGATGGTTACCCTGGGCGGAATAGCCTCGGCGCCTATGCAGTTGCCCGACCGGGGTATTCTGCTGGGCATTGTGATCTTCATCTGCGCCTTGTTCTTCCAGCGCGGCATTAACCTGTGGGCTTTCCGGAGCCGACGGATGGAAGAGATCACCCAGGGACAGCTTTCCATGGTATTAAAGGAGGGCGTATTGAATATCAATGAGATGGAGCAGGCACGCTTGTCAAAAGACCAGGTGTTTGCGGCCCTGAGAACTCATAATATCCACCATCTGGGCCAGGTGAAACGGCTGTATCTGGAGGCCTGTGGCCTTTTTAGTGTGGTAAAAGCCAAAGACCCTAAACCGGGACTACCTATTTATCCGGCCAAAGACCGGGAGTTAATGGATTCCCTTGATGTAGATAAAAATCACCAGGCCTGTACCCGCTGCGGTACCATAGCTCAGGCCATCCAGGTGCAAGACCAGCCATGCCCCAACTGTTCCTGTGACGAATGGATTCCGGCGGCCAAATAAGTAAACGAACATGAGACCAGAAGAAATACAAATCACCGATTGGTTGCGGATAGTGCTGGGCGAGGTGCCTTGGATTTTCCTTTTGGAAGTGGTGATCAGGATTGCCATTATCTACTTTATTCTGATGTTTGCCATGCGCGCCATGGGCAAGCGGATGTCCTCTATGCTGAGCCGTACCGAGATGGCCGCCCTGGTTTCCCTGGCCGCCGCGAACGGGGTGGCGCTCATGGACCCTTCCAGGGGCGTGCTGCCCATTGTGATCATTGCCGTGGTGGTGGTGGGCGTGGAACGCTTTATTGCCTGGCGCAGCACCCAGGATGCCGGTTTTGAGCGGAAAGTGATGGATGACATGGATATTCTGGTGAAAGACGGCGCGCTGCAGTTGGGAGTGATGGAACGCACCCGCATTACCCGCGAACGCCTGCTGGCCCAGTTCCGCCACGAGGATATCTACAACCTGGGCAAGGTGCAGCGCACCTACATGGAAGCCAACGGCGCCTTCACCATCCTGCAGTACCCAGACGAGCGGCCCGGCCTTTCCATTATCCCGGAGATAGACGAGGAACTGCGGCAGGAACAGAAAACAGAGCCCAACATATTTGCGTGCGCCACCTGTGGCCATGTAGAAAAGCAGGCCCAGAAGCCCCAGACTATCTGCCCTAACTGCAACAGCCAGGATTGGAGCCCCGCCGTTGTTTCCTGAATTTAATCTGTTTTTGGGAAATAGGTCCCAAAAGAATACCAGGTTGAGAAGACCATTTAAGTTTAAGAGAACGCAAAAAGCCGGGCAGTTTGTCCGGCTTTTTGTTTGAACTATGAATGATGAGGAGAAAAAATGCGGCCTCTGGATTTAGAAGGACAGAGGCCATTGAATGCCCGCTTATGAAAGAAGATTAGAGCCTGATCTTCTTGGGGTGCACCACCAGCAAGGGCAGGTTTGGATAGTAAGATGGGGTTTGCTGATGGCCGGGCTGCAGGAGGTGTTTCCAGACATTGGTAGCGTGGGCACCCACTACCAGCATATCGGCACGGTGGTTAAAGCAGAATTGGCTGATGCCTTCTTCCACCGATGGGTTTACTTCTATGTGTCGGGTAATGCGTTGGTAAGGAAGGCGTTTGCTGATTCTTTCCAGTTCTTCCTCCACAAACTGCCGGGCCGTAGGTTCTTCTTTGGGAAGCACGAAAAGCAACTGCAACTGCGCCCCAAAATAGCCTGCCAGTTTCAGAACCTCGGCCATGTTGGCCGGGCAAAAGCCGTGTAAGTCTATTGTCAGCACCATCCGGCGGATTGGCCTGAAAGAAACGTTACCTGGCACCACCAGCACCGGGCAAGGCACCTGCTTTATGATACGGGCCGTTAAGGATTGGTCTACCATTTCCCGTAACCCGTGCGATGGGTCAGCGCCAAGCACCACCAGGTCAGCGTGTTCTTCCTGGGCCAGGGTAGCGATAATTTGGGAGGTATCACCGTGGCTGATCTTTGATTTATAACCCAGAGAGAAGTCCTCGTCACCGTTTTCAAGATACGTCTGCAGCCGCTTCATCTGGGTTCTTGCCTCTTTTTTCTGCTCTTTTTCCCTGGCAATAGGGCAGTGATTTTCTCCTGAAGCCGCTACCAGAACAGGCTCTTTGGTTTCACAGATATTATGGAATAAAACAATCTCAGAGTTTATGCGCTGCCCAATCTCACCCGCATATTGAATTGCATTTTCAGAGGCTCCTGAAAAATCTGTTGCGCATATAAATCTTCCCATATTTTCTTAGCTTTTAATGTTGAATAAATATCTGTATCAAAAGGTTCCATTTAGATGATGTAAATCATATTTGAAGTTGATAAAATGCTAAACAGGGGGCGGGTATTTTCGCCCAAAGCGGGTTTGAAAGGGTTTAAAGTGGGCAAAGAGGCGCTAAAAGAAAAGCAATTACTTCCTAAGAAGACCTGCTGACCAGAAAACCTCTATTTGGGAAAGGCAAGGAAAACAGCGGGTTAGATACCAAACTATTCAAAGAGGCACTCTCCTGATTCTTTCTCAGCCAGCTTTGGGTTACATTTATAAAGAGGTGGAAAGTAGGATAGAAACGAGAAAGGGCCTGAAAGAGGAATCCCGCTTCGGGCCTGTTTTCTGAAAAACAGGCCCGAAGCGGGATTCCTTATTTTGTAAGTTCAAAAATACCTGCTAGTCGTTCCAGCGCCACTCGCCGGCAATCTTCAGGGGCTCCTTGAGGTTGTTCTGCAGTAGGAAAGCTTTGGTTTCCTCGTCATTCAGGCGCCGGGCCGGGATGGTGTTGGCATCGGCAATGCCGTAGAGGAGCATGCTGCTGAACCGCACGGTATTTTTCAGGCCTTGCTCATCCACCAGTTTGAAAGAATCGCAATCAGCGTGGTAGCAGTCACCGGCGCCCTTGGGCAGTTTGCCGCCCGAGGAACCCCCGGTAGGAATGCCGTGCAGCATGAACGGCTGGTGGTCTGAGTGCAGCCCGGCCCGCGAGCTGAAGCTGTTCTTGAAGGTGGTGTCTATCTTAGCCGCAATAGCCCCGATGCTCTGGAAAAGTTCCCGGCAAGACTCCTGGCTAGCGTTGTAGCCTTTGGGGTCGTTGGTCATGTCATAGTTGAGCATAAAGGCCAATTGCTGCAATTTCTTGTTTTTGATGGCTTCCTCTAAATAAGCCTCAGAACCCAGCAGCCCTTCTTCTTCGCCCATGAACATGACAAACTCAATAGTGCGCTTGGGCTTCAGCTTCAGGGCCTGGAAAGTGCGGGCCATGTCAATGACCGAGAAGGAACCGATGCCGTTGTCAATGGCGCCGGAGGCTAAGTCCCAGCTGTCCAGGTGTCCGCCCACCACCACTTTCTCGTTGGGCAGCGAAGTGCCCTTGAGCGTCGCGATAACGTTGCGCGCCTTGATTTTGCCGGAGTTGTTGGTCATGTCAATCTTCGCGGTCAAAGGGGCTTTCTGTAGTTGCGCCTTCAGGTTCTGGCCGTCTTCCAGACCAATGCACACCGCCGGAATGGGAATAAGTTTGCCGGTTACGGAGGCCGTTCCGGTAAGCAAAGTGCCGCCCGTCACGGTGTTGATGATGATGACGCCGGTGGCGCCGTATTTGGTGGCCAAGGCTGTTTTCTCTGAACGGTGCAGACTGCGGGTACCTTCCGGCGAGCCGGGCAACACACCTAAATACACCAGCGCAATCTTGCCTTTCACTGCATCCGGACGGGACTGGTAATCAGCTTCCAGACCGTTGCCCATGTCCACCACCTGGCCTGTGAGGTTCGCTTTTACCGGCGAGTGCGCCAAAGACACTGCTTTGATGTTCTGTAATTGGTTTGCATTGGGGCCCACCTGCAAGGTCAGAGATCCGCGGCTCCAGCTTTCCACCTCAAACGGCTGGTAACGCACATCGGTGAAACCGTAAGCCTTGAACAGATTATAGGCGAATTCCTCCGCTTTCTTACCGTTAGGGGAGCCCGTCATGCGGTGCCCTATGGCCTCTGAGGCGGTCTTCAAAGAACTATAGGCCTTGGAGTTAGTTTGAACCTCGGTGTTGATTTTCTGGAAAACTCCTGGCCAGGCAGGATCTCCTTGGGCTATTATCTGGAAGGAAAACAAGAAGGCAAAGGCGCTTGCAGCCCAATACTTTTTCTGAAACATACGTGACGGTTTAAATATGTGCGGGTAAGATACTAGATGGAACCTTAGGGGCCAACCCCATACTATCTGGATCTAAAAACGCTAATCCCGAAGCGCTTAGTTAAGCTCCATTCTTATGAAACATAATAAAATTTATATTTGGCCTGAACCGGTTTTTTAAGGCTACTCAAAATAAAGTTATTCAGAGCAAATGTGCTTACTACTGAATGAATTATCTTTGGGAGTTGTCTGAAGGTAAGTTCAGACATTATCTATCTTTTCTGGGGAGGATTGCAGGGTTCTTGATTTAATTATATGAGAATACTTTACGCGCTAATGTTTTTGTTGCCAAGCTTGGCCTGGGCACAGGAGAACAGGATTGAGCAATTGAAGCATAGGGTAACAACTGCCCCAGAGGACACGGCCAAAGTGGGCCTGCTCTGTGAACTCAGCAGAGAATACCGCCTCTCTGATGTGAAGAAAAGCATGGAACACGCCAGGGTGGCTGTAACCTTAGCGAAACAGCTGCACTACGCCCGGGGAGAAGCCAAAGCCATCGGCCTTATTGGCAACGGGCACCTGGTGCTGGGCGAGTTTGACAAAGCTTTTCCCAATTATTACACATCGCTTAATATTGGGGAAGAGTTGAAAGACACGGCGCTGTTAGTCTCCACTTACAACAGCCTGGGTATTCTCTGTTTCAAAACCAAAGATGAAAAACGTGCCCTCCAGTATTACAACAAGTCCTTTGAGTTGGCTTTAAAAACCAACAACCAGTCTGGCATGGCCATGGTGTACAACAACCAGGGCGACATCTTTGAAACCCGCGGCGAGTTCGCCAAAGCCCTTGCCTACTACCAGAAGGCAGCTACCATACAGCAGAAGTTAGGCAATAAGAAAAGCTATGCGGTGAACCTGCTGAACATTGGTAACCTCCACAATGCCATGGGTAAACCTGCGCAAGGCTTGCCCTTCCTGTTTAAGGCGCTGGAATTAGACGAGGAGATCAACAACCTCATGAACATGACCGTGACCCTGCGGGGAATCGCTACCTCATATGTTGGACTTAAGCAACTTGATGCCGCCCTGAAGTATGCCCTCAAAAGTTATGAAGTAGCTGAGAAAACGGAATCAGGGAAAAAGGTGGTGGCCTCGGCCCGGCTTCTGGCAGAAATCTACGCTTCTAAAGGCGATTACCAGCAGGCATACCGTTATCAGCAAGCATTTGCCCGACAAGATTCTGTTCTGGATAATGAACGGCAAAACCGGGTGGCAGCGGAAATCATTGCCCGCTATGAAACCAAGCAGAAGGATCTGGAGAACCTGGAACTGAAAGCCCAGAGACGACTGCAGCAAGCCGAAATAAGGCAGCAGAATATCACCCTGATGTTTGGCTGGGCCGTTCTGTGCCTGTTGTTGCTGGTAATGGGTGGATTATACCTGAGCAGGCAGCATTTCAGAAACATCTCGCGGCAGTTGAGGGAAGCCACCTCTTTGCTGACTGTTAAAAACGAGCAGATCACCGCACAGAAGGAAGAAATCTGCCGTCAGTCAAAAAGTCTGCAGCAAAAGAATGCCCAGTTAGACCGCCACAACAGCTTCAAGAACAAAATTTTCTCCATCGTTTCCCATGATCTTCGGGCTCCTTTCAACTCTATCCAGGGTATTCTGCAGTTGGTACAGAACCGGACTTTGACCGAGGACGAAGTAAAGCGCATTTTTGAAACCCTGGCCCGTAACATGGAGGTGATGGTGAACATGATGAACAACCTACTGGCCTGGTCCAAAGCCCAGATGAAAGGCTCTGCCCTGGAAATGCAGCCCTTGAACCTTCATGAATTTGCGGGACAGAGCCTGGAGGTGGTATATGAGCAAGCACAGGCCAAACAGGTGAAGTTGCGCAATCAGGTCAGCCCAGACCTCATGCTGTTCACCGACAAAGAGCGCCTGGCCTTCGTGCTGAGGAACCTGCTGAGCAACGCCATCAAGTTTTGTTTTGAATCCGGGGAAATTACCCTGAGCGCGTACAAAGCCGAGGCCGGGGTAGTGGTAAAGGTGCAGGATACCGGTAAAGGAATCTCTGAGAGAAACCTGGCCAAACTGTTTTCTGAAAAGCGGTTCACTACGCCCGGAACATTCAAAGAGGAAGGCACGGGGCTGGGGCTCATGCTTTGCAAGGAATTGGTGGAAAGCCTGGGCGGTGAGATTACGGTGCAGAGCGTAGAAAACCAGGGCAGCACCTTTACTATTTTCCTGCCTTGCGTGGTGAAGAATGAACAGCCCCAGGAGTTGGAAAATGCAGTGCAGGCCTAAGTAATTCAATCCATAAACCGTACGGTCACATACGCATTGGTATTGCGGCCCTGGTCATCCAGGCAGGAGATTTTGAGCTTGCCGGCTTGCTGCGGTTCAAAAAACACGGGTTCATCGCAGGGGGCGGCTCGCAGGAGCTGGTCATTAACGTACCAGTACACTTTCTTTACCTCGTTGTGAGCGTTGCATTGCAGCATCAGTTTTTGGTGATCAGCTTTCTCTAACAAGTATTCCATGCCTTGGGTAGGCGAGGCGATCACCGGGGCAAATTCCTGGAAAATGCGGCTACAACTGGGATTGTGTGGCGGCAAAGCCAGGTAGGGCTGGTGCTGCGTGACAAAATACGTCAGAATCTCCGGCAAATAATTGGGGTACCATTTCTGTTGGTATCCGCTCTCCGGCAGGCAACTGGTGCAATACGCGTACTTGCCATCCAAAGAGACGGGAACCTGTTTCAGGTGGCTGCATTTAGTGGCCGAGGAAATGCCGGGAAGATACGTATCCACCACCAGATCCTGGCAGAAACTATTGGCGGGTAAACCGGTCTCCAGGCAGACATTGCGGGTACCGATGCTCTTGGGCGCTTTGTACCACCCGTTGGGGCTGTTGTAGTCAATGGTGTTGAAAATGGAGAACAGGAGCGGGGTGGCCGTATCAGTGCCGTTCAGCTCGGGCACGCCCTCGCCCGAGAAATTTCCTACCCACACACCCACCGTGTATTTTTGGTTATACCCGATGCTCCAGGCGTCTTTGCGGCCGTAAGAGGTTCCCGTTTTCCACGCGATTTTAGGTAAATGGACACTATTCAGGGCATTGTGCGGCAGGTCGGGTCGTTGGAGCTGGGTTAAGATCTGGTTCACCATAAACGCCGAGCCGGGAGATAGCAGTCGTTTTTCCTGCCGCACCGTGTCTCCCTGAAGCCACCGCAAAGGAGTGTAAGTGCCCTCGTTCGCAAACGCCGAGTACAGCGCCGTGAGTTCTTCCAGTTTTACCCCGCATCCGCCTAAAATAAGCGATAAACCCAACTGGTCGCCGCGTTGCTTCATCTGCGAGAACTCGGCCTGCGTTAGTTTCTGCACAAACGCCGTCACGCCCACCTGATTCAGGAGCTTCACCGCCGGAATGTTCAGGGAGGTAGCCAGGGCCCGTTCAATGGTGATGTTGCCGCTGTATGTCCCGAAGTAGTTCTCGGGCCGGTACCCGGCGTAATCAATGGGCACGTCTGAGATGATGGTTTTAGGCGTGATCAGGCCGCGTTCAAAAGCCGTGGCGTACAGGAATGGCTTCAAGGTGCTGCCCGGCGAGCGGATGGCCCGTACCCCGTCCACCTGCCCGCTGTGCAGCACATCAGTGAAATCAGCGGAGCCCAGGTACGCTTCCACGGCGTGGGTTTGGTTGTTGATCACCAGCACCGCCGCGTTGTGGATGTTGCGGTACTTCAGCTGCTGCAGGTAATTGTACGCCAATAGCTCCACCTTCTCCTGCGCCGCCGGGTTCAGCGTGGTTTTAATGATCGCCTGATTTTGGTGTGTTTTCTGCAAACGAAGGGCAAAATGCGGCGCCACCTTAGGAGCCTCCAACCGATGGGCATTCAGTGGTTCGTACAGCGCATCCTCAATCTGCTGTTTCGGGAAAGCACCTTCCCGGGCGTAATACCGCAGCCACTTGTTCCGGAAGGCCACAATTTTATCGTTCTGCCGCCCGATGCGCAACGAAGAAGGCTTGTTGGGAATTACCGTCAGCGTCACCGCCTGCGCCAGACTCAACTGCCGGGGCGATTGGTGGAAGTACAGCACCGAGGCCGCTTTCACGCCCTCGATGTTGCCGCCGAAGGGCACCAGGGTGAGGTACAGGTGCAGAATATCGTCTTTGGAATAGCGCCATTCCAGTTGCATTGCCCGGAACACCTCTGTGAGTTTGTACCAGTAGGTGCGCTCGTTGGGGTACAGCAGACGCGCCACCTGCATGGTGATGGTAGATGCCCCCGAGGTGGTTTTGCCCTGCGTGATGTTCTTTAAAAAAGCCCGACCCACCGCTAACGGGTTCACTCCCGGATGGTAATAGAAATACTTGTCTTCCTTCAGCAACACCGCTTTCTTCAGCATGGGGCTCACCTCATCGGGCTCCAGCTGCATCCGCCATTTTTCGTCTTTGCTCAGAAACGAGTGCAGGATGCTACCGTCGGCGGCAGTAATCACGGGGGAGTAGGAGATGTCTACTTTCAGCGGAAACAGCAGATTCAGGAGAATAAACAAGCCCAGGAAACAAGTTAGCATTCCCAACACCATACGCGGCCATCGCCTTCCTCTCTCAGGAAGGCCGGTGACCTTTAAACTGTGGACTTTGGTGGTAAGCGTCATGATATATGGAGCCGCAAATCGTGGCGATATTTTTTAGCCTAATCTTTTATTAACTTCTTCGTCCCCCTTCAAAGGGGGACGGAATGCGTGTATACTCTTTTGATTTGGGGCCGATTTCTCTGAAATAGCCCAAAATCAGAATACAGAAGCCTATCGCACTTTCATTATGCCGGCTCCATGATACGAGTGGTATTCGGCGTTGTACATGGCATCGGCCCCAACCGGACCCACCTGGAAATCGCCTTTGGAAACCGCCCGCACCTGGTAGAAGAAGTACTGGGTTTTGGGCCGGGCGGTGGTGTACAGGTTGATGCGGTCGTCGCGGATGTCCAGGTAGTCAGGGGTGGCGGGTTCCATGGCCTGGAGCCAGCTGAACTCCCGCGAGGTCATCAGCCGTGGATTCTCAATCTCGAAGCCAGCGGGCAGCAGATCGGTGATGGCTACGTTCGGAATGGTGCGGCCGTCCAGTGACTGCAACGCGATGCGCACCACCACAAGGTCGTTCTGTTTCACGGTTCGGTTGGTGATCTCTTTGCCATCGCGGTTGAAGTACGTGCGGCGCACCTGCAGGTAATTGTCTTCCTGTTTGTAACTGCCACTACCGCTGATGCCTTCCATCTGCCAGAAGTAAAACAAAGTACCCTGGCCTTTGCTCTGGAGGGTGAAAGCTCCGTTGTTCAGTTTATTCGTGAGTATAAGGTCTTTGCCCGTAAACGCCCCTACGGCTTTGCCTTTCTGTAAAACCTGAGCCGTGGCGTTACCGGCGCTTCGCCGGGCCTGTTTGCCCAAAGCTAGCAAGGCAAACGCGCGTTCCTGGGTGTTGTACCAGCGGCTGGACCGCAGCTCCTGCGACACATGCCGGGCTAGCGTGGCTATCTGCGGATGATCTGGGTTGGCCTCCACCAGACTGTTCAGGGAGATAGCCATGTCCCGCAGCGGGGAGTAGAAGGACCCATCTAAGGCCCGCACCGAGGTTTCCCCGGCAAACGCCCGTGGCAGCAGTTGTCGGAAGCTCTGTTGTCCGCCGTTGAGCGCGTAGGTGCTGGCCAGCAGGTACCGGGAATCCAGGGAAAGCAGCTCAGGTTTGGCCTTGTAGTAGTTCATGGTGGGCCAATCGGGCTTGCCCGCCAGACTGAGCACGTACAGCGAGTAAGAGGCTTCATGCGCCGCGATGTATTTGCTCTGCACCTGGCGGGCGGTATTGTAGAAACGGTACACCTCGGTGGCTTTGCCTTTCACCATGCGTTGCAGGTAGGTAATGGCGCGGTTCAGCACCGGTTGGTTCACCGGGTAACCGGCCTTGCGGGCCTCCAGCAGGAAGTGGGTGGCGTAAGCGCTGCTCCACCAGTCGGTGGTGGTGGCACCTGGCCAGTAGGTGAAGCCGCCATCGTATTGCTGCATGCCCTCAATCTTGGTGATGGCCTCCTGCACCAGGTACGCCGGGTTGTACGTGCGGCCTTTCTGCTGCTGGTTCAAAGAGCGCGACAGATCTGTGTAGTACAGGAGCGGGAAGGCCGTGGAGGTAGTCTGTTCCAGGCAGCCGTGCGGGTACTGAAGCAGATAGGTGATATCATCGTTGAACTGCACCAGAGGCGACGTACTCACCACCAGTTTAGACGACACCGAGGAAGGCAGAAAATCAGGCGTTGAATTAATCTGTACACTGGCCGCGTTCTTCAAAGTGCCCGCCTGGGTGATCTGCGCCAGAGGAGCGGCTGGCCTCACGGAGAGTTCCGTGGTAGTGCTGAACTGCTCGCCCAAGGCTTTCACAACCACTTTCACCGAGGCTGGCCCAATCACCGGCGCTGCCACCAGTTTGTAGAGCACCTGCTTCTCGGCGTTGGCGCCGGCGGAGTTGGAGGCAGTGGCAGAACCCACCACGCGAAGCGGCCCCGTAACGGAGATAGAGCTGCTGAAAGCGGCATTTTTAGCAGTAGTGTTGCTGATGGTGACCGGCACAATGAGCGTGTCTTTCGGACTCAGGAATCGGGGCAGGGCTGTGCTGATCACCACCGGATTGGCGACGCGCATCATTTTCTCGGCAGAGCCGAAGGCATTGCCTTTGTACGCCACCGCCATGACTCTAACCGCCCCGGAGAACTCCGGTATCTTCACGGTCACCGTAGCTTCCCCGCTGCCGTTGGTCTTAAGCCGGCCACTCCACAAGGATACCAGTTTCACCCGTTTAGAGGTGAGCGGATTTATGCGTTTCTCCAGGTCATAGCCGTCGCCGCCCACGCTGGAGCGCGTGCCCGAGAGCTCCGGAAACAGGAAAGGATACAGATCAAAGGCCTCTACTTCTAGTGCGCGTTTCTGGTAGAAGAACCCGTGCGGATCTGGGGTCTGGTAATCTTTAAGCTGCAGAATACCTTCGTCTACCACCGCCAGCGTGACCTCCGCGTTTGGGGCCGTTTTGATGGAAATGGGCTGCAAACGGTTAGAGCGGGAAGCCTCCGGAGCGGTGATGGCTACCTCCAGTTTCGTCTGTTTTTTGGTGACGGGCAGTGGTTTGAAGCCCCGGGCAATGGTGAGCGGCATTTGGTTGTCTTTGACTTCGCGCAGCGCTACCGCCGAGATGTAGACCGTGGGCAGGTGCTCGTCCTGGATGGGCAACTTCAAGGAGGCGGCTTTCTTGTCGGTTTTAAGGTAATGGTAACTCAGGACTTTATTCTGCTCCACGGTCACCAGAATCTTGCCGGCGAACGGAGACTTGAACAGGATGCGGGCATCATCGCCCACTTCGTAGGTTTCCTTGTCCAGGGCAATTTCTACTTCGCCCTCGGTGTTCACTTCAAAGGAGGTGCTCTCGGTATCGCCCCAGCCGTAGGCGTAGAACTCCTGGGCCACGTAGTTGTAGGCTCCGGGCCGCATCACGCGCAACTCATACTCGCCAGAAGTAGCGGGGGTGAACCGCACGGCGGTCCCTTCTTTGGGTACCTGCAAAACGGTGTTCAGCAACACGCTGGCCCGGCGCTGCGATTTGTAGTTGTAATTCTCAGAGTAGCGCTCCATCACCGTTTCATAGGTGTAGCGCACCAGCTGCACCTGTACTTTGGTGTCGATGGGCTGCCCTTGGGCATTCAGGGCGATGATGGGCACCTGCATCTGCTGGCGGGTACTAACATAAGAGTCAAATTTCCTGATCCCGAAGAAGGCATACTGCGTGCTCACGTTGAACCGGTTGAGGCGGTTTACGGGTCGGCCGGTCTCGTCAAAAACGGTGGTGAACACAGAGCCTTCCAGCAGCCCCACATCCTGGAAACCGTGCAGTTCAAACGTCTCCTGGCCTTTCCCTTGTTCGTTGGTCTGGCTCTGGCGCACGCTGTTCTGCAGGTTCACTTCGGCGGAGTTGTTCAGTTCAAAGGTATAGTCAAGGTAGCGGGGTGCTTCAAAGGATTTCTTCTTCAGACTGAGTTGCACCTCATAATTGCGACCCGCGGCAGGCGGCCCGAACAGGTTCTGCGCCGTAAGATTCACGCTCACCTGTTCCCCGGCCCGGAAATCAGTTTTGTTCAGGATAGTGGTGACTTTCAGCCGGTCAGGCATGAATTCCTCCACGCCAATTTTGCGGGAGTTCAGGAGCACATCGTTCCCTGAGTAAACCTCCAGCGTGTACGTGCCGGTCACCACCGAGGGACTCAGAATAAACCTGGCTTCGTAGGAGCCTTCCTGGTTGAGGGTGCCTTTGAGGCTGCGATACTCTTTACCGTTGGGCAGCAGCAGTTTCACTTTCACCGGTAAGCCCGCCACGGTTTGCCATGCTGGGGTACGCACCAGGGTGTTCACGTGCACGGTGTCGCCGGGGCGGTACAGGTCACGGTCACCGTAAAGGAAGGCATCATAATGCAGGTCTGCCATGCGTTTGCCGCCCACGTCAAAGCGGGAGGTGTTCACCTGGGTCTGGGAGTAGGGCAGGTAGTTGAAGTCATCGCCTTGGCGGGCGGTGATGAGACCAATTTTGAAGCCATCGGCGGTTTTGTTTATGTCTGGGAAGCGGGCTACGCCATCTTTGTCGGTGGTGGCTTTGTGGACCACTTGGTTGTTCGTGCTGATGAACCGGACCTCCACCTCGGGCAGCACCTCGGCGGTACGAATGGAGTTGGCGAAGACCAGCACCTCGTTCTTTCCTTGCTTCGCTATGAGCCCGATGTCAGAGACCGAGATGATCTTGGAGTCTTTGAGCCAGTTATTATCGGTGCTGGAGACGGTGATCACGTACAGGCCTTTGAATTGGCTGTCAAAGTCCAGGTCTTCCAGGTCCAGGTTCAGGAGGTGGTTTTTGCCTTGTTTGCGCAGGCTGCTGGTCTCGTATTCCCGCTCAAAAATGGTTTTGCCGTTATCTTCGTTGATGGCATAGTAAGAGGTCTCGTAATACTCCTCGGTTTCCTCGTCGTAGTGGCCGTCGTAGGTTTTGCCGTCTTGCAAATACCGCAGGATGTTGTTCTCAAACACCTTGCTGATGCTCACTTTCACCCGGGGCACCTGCGTGAGGTTCAGGGCAATGTTGCGGGCGCCGGCACTGCTCAGGTAAATGCTTTTTCGGTTCACAAAGGCCACCGTGGGCTTGGAGGATTCAAACGTAACCGGGTGTTCATAGGCCTTGCCCAGAGGTTTGCCCACTACGCCGCTCAGTTCGCCGGAAATGGCCAATCGGTAGGTCTGTTCCGGGGTGAACGTGCCGCTCAACACCAGGCCGTTCTCCAGGCGCTCCACGGTGTAGTCCCGACCGGGGTTCAGGGAAACGAGCGAGGTCACATCGGTGTTGGCCACGGGCTGGGAGGTGAGCACGAAAATTTTGTCCTGGCCTTCTTCCTGCAGCGCCACCACTTCCATTACCTGCATCTGCTCGCGGCTGGGTACTTCCACGGTTTGCTGCTCCAGTTCTGGGGTAGCGTGGTTGCTGCCGGGAGTGGAAAGTCCCTTCTCTACGTACACCCGCACCGAAATCTCGCCCTGGGTGGCCTGCTCCAGCCCTTTCACCTTCACCGATACATTTTCCCGGCCTCCGCTCACCAGTTCTACTGGCAACTCCGTGGAGCCGTGGTAGACTTTGAGTTTATCGCGCAGATTCTGGAAAGGAACCGGATAGTTGAAGTCGAACAGCAGGTTGGCCTCCAGTTGGGTTGGGTTGTTCTCGTTCTGGGTCCAGTAGGCCTTCGCCGAGGTAAGCGTAAGGTAAGGCGTATGGAACCGGATGTCCTGCCCGGCCGGGATCTTGTATTTGGTGGCAGAGTGGCGCAGCAATTGAGGCGTGAGCTCGGCGCGGTAATCGGTGCTGGGCGCGAAGGATTGATCGGGGGAAAACACCAGTTCGTTGGGGGCCGTCCACTTGAACTTGCCCTTCACCTTGGGTGTGATCTGCAGATAAGGAATGGTGTCCCACTGGTTCAGCAGCGAGTCTGTTACCAGGTCTTTGTCAAAGGTAAACACCAGGTTCTGTTCCTGGGCGATCTGGGCCTCAAAGTTCTTTTGCTCCAGGCCTAGTTCATCGCTTTTTCCGCCGCAGCCAGCGAGGTGAAACAGAAGGGCCAGCACCAGTAAAAGGATTGGTCTAAACCAGGCAGAATCGGTTTTTGGGGGTTGCATAGGGAAGAAGAAATGACGTGTCTTTCTTCTCTAAACTTACAAATAGTTTAAGACCGAATACATAGAAAAAGTAAAATATTTTAGGTCTTAACAGCCAAGATTAAAAGGGCGAAAAGGCCTTGAGCAGGAGGAGGTTTTCAGCCTGATTTTGGCAAAAGTTCTTCAAACCAAAAGCGGAGCCGAAAGTCTTGGGGCAAGCTTGTTTCCGCATTGAGTTTTGAGAATTTTAAGTAATCAAAGCGGAGCTGTATTAAGCCTGTTTCAGCAAAAAAGCCCGAAAACAGCTTCCCTCTGAATTTGCTTTATTGGGATGGTTGACGCTCCTCAAAAGCAACTTTACCGGCAGTTATACAGTGATTCTCTAGAGGGGCAAAATCCGGCTCGCAGTCCCTTGTAAAAGGGGACATTATAGAAAGTCTCTGAGCAGCGAATCAACCTATAGTTCAACTATAGCAACTCTCAGAAATTCTATTGGTCAAATTCTGCGAAAAGCCAGTCGAGCGCGGCCTGTTTGCTGGTGAAAGATTCAAACTGGGTTTTGAATTCACCTTTGTCATCTTCGGCAATGGAGCTGTAAATGCGGTGAATGTCCAGCAGGTTGATGCTTTCCATGGAAGATAACCGGGCATACTTTTTTAGGCTGGAGGTACGCAGCAGGGGCTTCATTTCCCTGAGAATCCAATTCTGGTCCCCAAAATCCAGGAACGGAATGGGACGGGCGTCACTGAGCCAGTACTCGCACTTTTTATCCAGGGAGATCATTCCCGCCAGCCTGAAAGATTTCCTGAACTCCTCGGTGGCCGGCGCTTGCAGCCATTCCACATAAATGTATTTGGCGCGCTCGTCAACTTCCACCTTTAGATAGTCATCCTGGTGAATGAGTTCTGGTTGTAGGTCAATATGCATGGTAACTTATGCCTCGTTTTGGGAGTGATATAATAAAAGCCAAAATGACATTGTTGCCGTCTGTGGGGGCAAGGTATGTAAAAATATGAATTATAACATGCTGGTGGCGCAATTTCGCGCAGGAAAACGCAGAAGAATTAATTTTATCTTAATCTGGGTTTTGAATTGATAGGGGCGGTTTTGCCTTGGTAAAAGGGCTTGGGACCGCTAAAACCACCTGCCAGATTGAATAACCTGCGGTCGCGTGCTATCTTGCAGGTTATTGTGTTCCAAAACCTTATCTATGCACAGAATCACCAATATTTTAGTGGCCGGGGTGTTGTTCCTGGTTGGTTGTGTGGGCGGTCGGCCCATTGACCGGAAAGCCACCCCAGAAACCCGGGCTCTGTATCAGAATTTAGGTAAACTGGCCAAAAAACACACCTTGTTCGGGCACCAGCACGCCACAGAGTACGGGCACGGCTGGTTCAGCGGGAAAGACCGCTCCGATGTAAAATCGGTGACGGGATCGCATCCGGCGGTGATTGGGGTGGACTTCAGCGGTTTCTCGGGGCGTTCGCCAGAGGCCATCCAGGCTGCGAAGGAAGAGGTGCGGCAGAACGTGATTGATACCTACAACCGGGGCGGCGTGACCACGGCCGCCTGGCATTTCTCCAACCCCATATCAAAAGGCGGATTCTACTGGGTAGACTCTCTTTCTTTGCCGGCGGTGAAGTACATTATCCCCGGTGGCGAGGCCCATGAGCAGTACAAGGAGATCCTGCGCGGCATAGGCGATTGGGCGCACAGCATCAAAGGCGCCGACGGTAAACTGGTGCCCATCATTTTCCGGCCTTTCCATGAGTTTGACGGCGGATGGTTCTGGTGGGGCAAGCCGCACACCAGCCGCGAGGAGTTTATCTCATTATGGCAGTTCACCGTCTCTTACCTCCGCGACAGCCTGGGCGTGCACAACTTCATCTACGCCTTCTCCCCAGATAACAGGTTCCACTCTGAGGCCGAGTTCCTGGAGCGTTATCCCGGCGACAAATATGTGGACATGGTAGGCATGGATAATTACGGTGACATGGGCCGCGACCGCTACGCCATTGATACCGCAGCCTACAAACTCAAGATCCTGTCTGACTACGCCCGCAAAGCGAATAAGCTGGCGGCATTCACCGAGACCGGCCTGGAGTCTATCCCCAACACCACCTGGTGGACGAACACTTTGCTGGCGACCATGAAGAAGTATCCCATGCGTCTGTCTTATGTATTGGTCTGGCGCAATGATACCAGCAGTCCCACCCACTACTATGCCCCCTTCCCCGGACAGGTGAGTGAGCAGAATTTCCTAAAGTTCTACCAAGACCCTTACACCCTGTTTGAGAAGGACCTGAAGAACATCTACAAGCGTCGGAAATTCCTGGGCGTCTTCTAGTCACCCACGCTTATCATCAAAGAAAACCCGTTTAAGGTCCGTTTTGCAGAAATCGGCCCTTAAACGGGTTTTTTGTTTTCTGCCTTAAAGGAAAGGGGGGAGGGAGGTTTGGTGAGCAGAATTCAATCGGTAGCGGGCCACCGTTCCTTTGGAGTTCCAGAACCCGTATTTTGACGGTATCGCCTCCATCATCATCGGACTAATCCTGATCTCCATTTCCGTTCTGCTGGCCAGGGAAAGCCGGAGCCTGTTGATGGGCGAGAGTGCCGATGCCGAGGACCTGCAGGCCATTGTAGCTTTGGTGGAAGCCGATGAGGCAACCTGGAAGGTGGACAAACCCATGTCTATGTACCTGGCCCCGGAAGAGAATATTCTGCTGCTGCCCGTGGTGTTCCAGGAGAACATCTCCAGCGACGAAGTCTCCGGCACCATCCAAAGGTTGAGGGAGAAGATCCAGGCGCAATTCCCGGCGTACAAGCAAGTCTTCTTCCAGCCCGAGGTAAGAGGTTCCTAGGGAAGACTCAAGTGCCTTTCCTTTTTAGATACGTTTTGCTTAAAACAGCCTCAAAATAGAGCCTGCTATACTCCGCTTAATCACAGAATTGGTAGGCTTTGGAGCGTTCATTGGTTTTGCCCGTGGATACAATCAAGTGCTCCTGCGTTTTCTGGCCGGCCAGTACACTATCCAGAAAATCAACTAAAATCTGCTGGTTCTTGTGGAACAGTTCTCCGCTGAACTCGTGACCGCCGCCACAATAGGTAACCAGGCGAGTGCTGCCGTTCAGTTTCACCAAATGCTGATAGATAGAGTAGGACCCGTGCAGTAAAAGCCAGTTAGAGGCGTTGGTAGGGCAGTAGTGATGGGCAGCGGTACCGTAGGGCACTACAGGATCGGCGTTGCCATGGAAGAAAAGAGCCGGTACCATGTTCTGGGGCGTAATCAGGTTCAGGTCCATAAGCGCCCCGGACCCGGAGATAAGGCCTTTGTATTTGAAGTTGGGTGGCAGCGGGGTCTTGGGGTACAGGTTCATGGTTTTGTAATCCCAAAAGGCGGCGTGGAGGGCAGCCTCGGCCCCGGCGCTGCTGCCGGCTAGGAATATTTTGGAAACGTCCAGGTTGTATTTGTCAGCGTTCTGGAGAAAGAAGGCGGTGGCCAGCCAAAAGTCGTTGGCCCCGTATTGGAAAGCTTTGATCTTCTCGGGCAGTTTGCCGTCGCAGCCGAAGTTCTTGTTCTTCATGTACAACGTGTAGGTGAGCGTGGCCGCGGCGTAGCCCTTTTCTGCCAGGTAAGCGCTGAAGCTGTGCCCGCTGCTGCGCTCCCCACCAGAGAAGCCTCCGCCGTGTTCAAACAATACCAGCGGCAATTTCTGCTTGCCTGGCTTTTTGGGCAGGAAAAGGTCCAGTTCCAGTTTCAGGGTGTCATCTTGGTAATAGGTGAGGGTGGTGAATTTCTGGTTTTGAGCGGTGGAAACCATACCGGTTAAAAGCAGAGCTAGGAGCAGCAGGGCAAATCTCATGTTGTTTATAAGGCGTTTTTTGAAAACCAGGCCTTGAACGGTAAAAGTAGACGCCACCTCCGGGGCAGCGCCGTCATTTTTCGATCAGTGCGACGTGCCAAGATATAAACTTTTGCGGGGTTGGCCTTATGTTCTTCTGTTGTGGCAATGGGTTTGGTTTTGAAACAAAAAGGCTGCTACCCATGGGCAGCAGCCTTTTTATCTTATAATGACCTTTCCCTTAGATAAGGGTTGGGTCTTTGGTTAAGCTGTCACTGTCGCGGTCTGTGTTGGTGAAGCCGGTTCCCGTGGCACCATAGCCTTGACCAACCCCAGTACCAGTGCCAGTACCAGTAGTACCTGAACCAGTTGTTCCTGTGGTGGTATTGGTGGTAGTATCAGTAGTGCCGGTGCCGGTACGGTTGCGGTCGGTGTTCATGTCATCCACGTCTACCTCGGTTGAGCGTACGGTGTCTCTGACCACTTCATCGCGTTCCTCTACCTCTTTGCCTAGGGAAACTTCTTCTACCACGCGGGCTTCTTTGTTTACCACAGGCACTTCGGCATGCTCAGTCAGTTCAATGTCTCCTTCTCTGAAGCTGTTGAAATCTGCATCTGAGGCCGGGCGGTCCACAGAGCGGCGTTCTACGCGCACGTGCTCAGAACGCAGCCGCAGGTGTTCTTCCACGGGACGTTCCACAATTCTGCTGCGCAGACGGGCGCCGCCCGTTTCTATTTCGCGTTTGCCTACTTCCAGGTTTTCCTCAATGATGGGAATAGAGGTGCCTGAGTTGAGGTCATCGCGGGTAGTGTCAGTAAAATCAGAACGGGTGGTGTCTGTGTAATCAGCGCGAGTTGTATCTGCGTAATCAGAACGCGTGGTGTCTGTATACCCTGTGTCGGTGTCTGAAAGCGCAGTGTTGGTAGTGGAGCCGGTATAGGTGGCATCTGAGCCGCCGCCAAAGGTGCCGCCTGAACGGTAGCCGTACTCATTTGCGCGCTGGTCTACGTCAACAGAACCGTACTGGTCCAGGATGCGGGCTGCGCGTTGGGCTTCCTCAGAAGACTGGGCATGCACGGTCACAATGCAATCGCTGTGGCGGGCCACGTTGGAGTAAGTACTGGCGTTGTCGTCATCGTCAGAGAACAGAGACCGGAAAAATCCGCCAATACCATCGTTTTTATCACTGTCACGGTCTCTGGTGGTGTCACTGGTATATGTAGAATCGGAAGTGGTGGTGCCGCTTCCGTATGAAGAGCCGGTTGTGTTGCTGCCTCTGGATATATCAATCCGGTCATCACTGATACCCAGCGATTTCAATTCTGATACTGCGCGGTCAGCTTCTGTTCTGTTGTCGAAAATTCCTATTACTGTTTGTGCCATAGTTTTAGATGTGTGTTAGTGAATTATTGAATTTTAGGTTATAGGGGTGTTGTGGAGGGTGTCAGCTCTGGGCTGGACCCTGTGGGGTGGACTGGTCGGCAGAAATGCGCTCCACGCGTATTTCCTCTTTCCGGAGATTCACTTGCTGCACGTCATGCGTCTGTACCCGGTTTTTGGTGATGTGCAATTCCTCCACCACCATGAGCCGTTTTTCTACCACCATCACCTCCTGTACAATAGGAATGATCATGGTATCGCCTTCGTACCGGATGGGCGGGGGTGGGGTGTCTACGTATTGGTTCACGGGTACCCGCTGAATGTCATGTTCTTCCTGGATCAGGGGAATATTCACCGGGACCTCCTGCTCATTAACCACTTTGATAATGCGCACACTGCCTTTCTCCACTACCTGCTTGTCTAAGTGCACGCGTTCCTCAATGACCGGAATGGTCATGGATTCTCCTCTCTGGGTGTTAACCGTGCCTTGCGGCCTGGGATTATTGGGGTCGTATGAACCGGTATTCAAGTCTCTCGTCTGATCCATAGGTCTGCTGTTTGGTTAGTAACCGCGGTTGGGACTATAGTAAACGGGCCTGGGGTAGTGGGGTTTCTGAAAATGTGTTAAAAAATTGTATTCTTTATATCTGTAGCCCAAAACAAGGAAGTGTGTTTAAACAGAGGTTGTCGGGAAAAGTTTTGGTAAAAAGCTGAAAATCAAAATAATTAAAATTTAAAACCAGATATGAATCTATTTGTAGCTGTATGTAATAATTATAATATAGTAAGAAGGCGATTTCTGGGTTTGTAGGCTGTATGCAGCGTATTCAAGATGTTTATTCGTTTAAGATCCTTAAACCGAAGGCTGAAGAATGTTTTTTTACTTAGAAGGGGCACGCTATGAGAGACTTGGTTTTGAGAAACCTGGTCTTGTTTACTGCTTTAGGTATGACTTTTAAAGAAGGTCAATTTTCTGGATGGGCCTTTTGCAAGTCAACAAGGCTTTTCAGTTGCTGAAAATAAGATTACTTTCTTTCTTGTTTTCGGCTGATTTTCATTAAAACGGTCCTAAACTGGCTTACTTAGCGCAAAAACAAATTTTCAGAAGCTATTGAATTCTACAGCCAACTAATAGGCTCCATTATGTTAATCTGCTTCTGAAAAAAATCAGCTATGAGACAAAGCTGTTGTTTCTGGCTCAGGTTTGTCTCATAGCTGAGTAAAAAGAATTGACCTTAAAAATGTGAGTTCCCTGGCGGGTTGGTCCGAGGGTTGTCATTTCTCAGGTCCTCAATCTGGATTTCGGTTTTCTTGATGGTGTCCTGGATAATTTCTTCCCGTATTTCTACATCCTTGCCAATGGTAATCTCTTCCACCACGTGGGCTACTTTGGAGATAATGGGCACCTCACCGTATTCTTTCAGTTCAATGACGCCATCCTGAAAACTGCGGAAATCTGCCTCGGTGGCGGAACGGTCCACGGGAATGCGCTCAACCTGGATGTGTTCTTCCTGCTGCAGCATGTTCTCCTCCAAGGGTCTTTCCACCATCTGGCTATGCGTTTGGCCGGTTTCTCCTTCCTGTTTGTCAACGTGAGATTTATCCTCTACCACCGGAATGGTAGTAGCATCCTGGGAATACGCCCTTGCTGGGGATTGCTCTAAGGCTCCGTCTATTAAGGGAGAAACTGGTGAGGCCCTCTCTACCTGTATATCCAGTTCTGAGGTGGGTGGGGAGTCTAGCAAGTGGGCGGCGCGGTTTGCCTCGTCCTGGGAATAGGCGTGTACCACTACCAGCGCATGGCTGTTCTGCATCTTAGCCTCATGTGCTCTTGCCTCCTCGGGGCTGGCGAAAAGGGAGTAAAAAAACTGCTCGAAATTGGGGGAGGAGTCACCCTGCTGATTGCCCTCTCCGTGCCGATAGGCCACCTCAATGGCCTCTTCAGGAAAGCCGCTATGAAACAGTTCCTGCGTTACCCGTTGCGCACTAACGGCATCCGGAAAAAGCCCGATCACGTTCTTGGGTTTACGGTTTCGGTAGAGGTTGTTCTGGTTGAAATGCTCGTTGCTGTAAAAGTCAGTCGTTTCAGGGTGCCGGGCCGGAGAAGTACCGTGCACATGGTCGCCCACAAAGATCCGCTGTACAGCCCTTTCAATCTCCTGGGTAAGGTTATGCTTGTCATAGGTAGGCAGGGCCTGCAGCTGGGCTGGGGAAATGGATGGCACCATCACCACATCATCGGCTTCATGCAGTTCTGCCAGCCCAATAGGGATGAGAATATCGCGGGACTCCAGGTCCAGGACGTTTCCTTCCAGATCAACGATGAGGTAGCGCACCTTAAGGGCCTGGGGATCACAGAGCAGGTCCTTTACTTTGCCCAGGATGTTGCCAGTTGAATCACTTACTTTCCAGCCCCTGATGTCTGAATCACCTTTGGCCACCGTGAACCGGCTGTCGCCTAACTCTTTCAGATGATAGTTTGATGCAGGTTGATCTATTCTTTCCATAGTTAAAGGTCGTTAGGCCGTTGGGTTGACATTGCGTTTCTTGGGCAACCTTAACCGAGACTGCTCAGCTAAAGGTCACCACCTGGTAAGGTACACTGGTAATGACCAATGGCTCACAAAAGGTATTGAAGTTTACGTTCACCCCGGAGAGATGTTAGAGCAAGCCTGTAACTCTCATGTCTGTTGTTAACATTTTAGTTTACTGCTGATTACCGCAAACCTGAATTAAATAATACAATTTGGAGTGAAGAATTGATGAAATATATGATTGGAAAAATTATATGTGTCCTTTGTTGTGTTTTATTCTATTTTGATAAAAACGTGCTCTAAACCTTTAAATGACACCTTGTTGTTGAATGATCTTATTTATGGTATTAAATAAATACTTTTTTGGTTTTTAAATAGTATGATATTTAACTACGGTTTACCCTATTTGTATTGTGGTAATTACTGTAAATGGTTGATTAGTAGTATTTTTCCTTTTGGTTTTGGAATTAAAATCTCCTAAATTGGTTTGAACGTGTAAGCAAAGAGAGCAAACTATATGGAGAAAAAGATACCTTTAGAAACGGTGCTTCACATCATAAGCAAGGCAGATTTAGTGGCTTGCTCAGACGCTGTAGACTTCATCAATAGTCTGGATTTTTACCTGTACTCACAGGATGAGCTTAAGGTCATCAGTGACACCTTGAGCGAGCGGATTACCATGCTCATTCGCCTGGAGTTGAAATCTAACCGGTACGGCTATACAGCTTAAGCCCTGCACCGCGTTTCACAGCCGTTTTCTTTATATCTGGCTTGAAACAATCCCCTAGAACTAAGAAAGCTAACCCTTCGCCCAAAGGCGGTAGGTTGGCTCCCAGATGTGGTTCAGTTTGGTATTACTTAAGGGTAGCGGCTAAGGAAACCGTATTGGAGACCAGGCCATTGCTGCGGTTGTAGTGGCCATAGCGTAATTCCAGCGTGTTCAGTTTTTTAATCCCGAAAACCCCTTCCACTGAGGTGATCCTGAAGTTGAGGCCGGCGTAATGGCTGGTGAACTTGGACAGATCATAGTCACTGGTGTAGCGCCGTTCACCGGGCGAGTGCTGCTGGTAGCCGGCAAAATAGTCGGCGGCGGTTTGCGCGTAGAACCGGTAATAGGGACTCAATGAGATAAAAGGCGTTACCTTGAATGGGGTCTCCAACTCAGCGGTATGCGCCTTTATTCCCCAGTTGTCTGAGTAGAATCGGTAGAATGACCGCAGTATCAGTTTGTCAGTGACAAAGTAATGCGCCCTTATGCCCACCGGAACCTTGAACCGGGAAGAAGGCAGTCGTTCCACATCCAAAGAGTTATCCTGGAAATACACCCGCTGATACAGCGTGCCCAACTGGCCTTGCTGGTAGGTAAGGTCCAGTAAGAGCGAAAGCTGCAGCCGTTTGTTGATGACCTGCGCCAGCGACAGCGAAGTGTTAAAAGTGTTGCGCGGCTTGGTGCCGTGTGCCTCGGGGTTGTCCACGCGGGTGCCGTTGGTTTCTATCGTGCGCAGCTCAATGGGGTAGATCACCGTCCAGGTGTCCAGGTAAGCGCTTAACCCCACCCCAAACTCGCGGTTATTGTCTTTGGAGAACTTCGCGAAGTTCACGTTGGCCCCTTTAGAGAAGTAATCATACTCCGTAGACAGGGAAAGACCGGCACCCACGGCGTAATGCTTCTCCTGGTCCCGCATAGACCACTGCACCGATGGGTAAATGCGGTTATCGGCTGCCGAGGCCGAGGAAATGGTGGTAGGGTCAATAAGGTCTGAGGAGGCCGAGGAATAATGGTCAAAGCCCACAGCCACGTTAAGCGTATGCGCCCGGTTTTTGGCGTCAGATCGGGTGAAGGTCAGGTCAAAGTTGGTGGCCACATCGGTGAGTTCCTCCGTACCAATGCCGCCCGTCACCGCCGAGTTATTTCCGTCCTGGGTGTAGTAACTGGATACAAAGTTGATTTCCTCCAGCTTCAGTTTGCGTCTTCTGAAAGTGGTGGTGTCTTTGGGCGTGGCGGTCTGGGCAAAAGAACCCAGGATGGAGAGAAAGAAGAACGAGGCGCTGAGGTAAATCTTCTGCATGGCGGCTCCGCTTGGTTAGTTACAGCCACATCCTCCGCCCGAAGTACCGCCGTTGGCCCCCGATGCGCCCTCGCGGTACTGCATGAAGCTCATCTCGGTCTTCTGCACTTTCCTGGCGGAGAGCACCATCTCAGAGTCATTGAGGTACATCTTGTTATACTCCTTCACCGATTGGCAGGAAGCCAGGCCCGCCCCCGTGACCAGCAGCACCAGGATTTTACTTTTAAGGAAAGTCATACGGTTAACCTTATGTTGTCTGAACAATGCACTTTGTTGTGGTCATCTATCATCACGCAGGCAATGCCTTTCATCTGGTTGATCAGGTTCAGGCCCACTTTTACGCCCATCACCATCATAGGCGTGGCCATGGCATCGGCGAGTTCTGCGTTGGGGCAAATGATAGTGGCGCTTTTCACTCCTGTAACGGGTAAACCGGTCTTTGGATTGATGGTGTGGCTGTATTTTTTTCCGTCTATAACCACGTACTTCTCATAGTTGCCCGAGGTGGCCACGGCCATGTTGGTGATGTTGAGCCGGGAGAAAGGCTGGTGTGCCGCCTCAGGATCGGCGATGCCGATGGTCCAGGCCTCGCCGTTGGGCTGCAAACCCCAGGCAGTGAGGTCACCGGCCGCATTCACGATGCCGCTTTTCACGCCCATTTTCTGCAAAACGGCCTTAGAGCGCTCCGCGGCGTAGCCTTTGCCAATGCCCCCAAACCCGATGCGCATGCCTTTCTCCCGCAGAAAAACACTGCGGTCCTGCGGGTTCAGCACCACGTTTCTGTAGTTCACCAACCGTACGGAGGCTTTGGCTACCGCCGGGCTGGGCAAGGCTTTCATGTGCAGGTCAAAGTTCCAGAGGCTTTTGTCCACGCCACCGTAGGAGATATCGAAAGCGCCTTGGGTTAATTCTGAAAGCCGCAGCGACCGCACGATGAGGTCATACACTTCCGGCGAGGTCTGCACCGGCGCCACGCCCGCCATGGCGTTGATCTGGTTTGTGAGGCTGCTGTCTGAAAAAGTAGTAAGGGCCGCCTCTATGCGCTGGATCTCCGCTACGGCGGCGTCCAGGCAAGTGGCGGCCCTATGCTCGTCCTCGGCCAGAATGGTTAACTCAAAGCGGTTGCCCATCAGTTTCTGGACACGGCGGTAGAGTTTTTCCCCGGTTCTGGGCGCAAGGTCTGGGTTCATTATTTTTTAGTCTGTAACAAGGCAATAAAGGCATTGGCTTCTTTGGCCGGAATGCCTTCCCATTTCCTGATCACGTTCCCGTTGGCGTCTAAAAGCAGGGTAAGCGGGAAGATACCGTTTTGGTTGTATTTCTCGGCCAAGGCCTCATTAAGGGCCGTTTGGCGCTTATCCAACTGGTTTTTCTTCAGGCGCGGGAAATCGGCGTTCACCAGCACCAGATTCTGGGCCGCGTACGCCTGGAAAGCCTCGTTCTCAAAGATGTCTTTCTCCAGTTTGATGCAGGGGCCGCACCAGTCTGAGCCGGAGAAGTTCAGCAATATGGTCTTGTGTTCTTTCTGCGCCAGGGTTTTGGCTTGGTCAAGTTCCTTCAGCCAGGTAGGGGAGGAGAAGGACAGAAACGCACTGAAAAGAAGAACCAGGAAATTCATAGCGTAAGGTAGTTTTAAAAACCGAAAAGAAGGAAAACGGGGTCTGGGCCTCCGCCTTAGCCCATTTTCTTTAAGACTGTTTTAGGCTTCGTTTGGTTCCGGTAGGGGTGTTTAGAGCCTGTTTTCCCAAAAATCTGGTTTATCTGGAAAAGCGGAAAAGAGAATTAGTTAAAAACAAACCCAACTTGCCCTCGTACAAAATTGGAAAGTAGAAAGCTGTGGTTTAACAGCTTCCATGTTTCATCTATAAAATCTTTAATTCTATGTGGCAACCCATCACCCGGCCCATGCACGGCATTGCTGAAGTGGCCTATATTCCCGCAGTGGCCTCGGCCCCAGAATCTGTGGGCTTTACCGAAGAAGAAACCGCAACCACGCTTTGCCGCGCCATTGCTGGCGGTACCCTGGTTTCTGCGTTAGTTACCAAAGCCGAGTGGGGCGCCGTGCAGGTGATGCCTTACAAAGCGCACCTGGCCATTGACTTTGCCACCAGTGTCTTCTCTCTGGCTGCCCCCTGGATCTTTGGGTTTGCCCAAAACACCAAGGCGCGCAACACGTTCGTGACCATGGGCTTGGTGGGTTTAGTGGTAGGCACACTCTCCAGACCAGAGGAAATGGAGCCAGCGCGGGTGAGAACCCTTAGAAGAAGAGCCGGTTCCCATCCAGATTTATAAGATCAGTTTTTCTCAAAGCTTGACTTCAGCTCCCGTTTAGGGCCGGTTCTTAGGAAAACAGGCCTTAAACGGGAGTTCTCTTTAGCGACCCACCAGTATGTGATGCTAGTTGCTGGAATAAGGCTTTTAACTGAAAGCATAAGGCGCTGGGTGAAAACCGGGTAGAGTGGGGCTGAGTTTAATTGATAAAAACTTATAACCTATTGTAAAACAACCTCTTGATAAAGGCGTAAGCGGATAAATACCAACTCTTAAGACTATGAAATCATGTACTTATACTAAGCTGGCATCGGCGGTGCTGGTGCTCGTTTTTCCCTTGGTCACTGGTTGCGCTATCTTGCCGGGAAACAATTACTCCAGTGACCCCATAGTGGCAGAGCAGCAGCGCCAGATTGAGAGCCTCAAAGCCGAGTTGAAAAGGGCCGAGCAGGATACCAACGATGCCAAGCAACGGGAAAAAGCCGCCAAGAGCCGACTCAAAGCCGCCCAGGATGAACTGAAAGTCATGCAGACCGAAGCCAAAAGGAGAGCCAGTTAGATTCCTTTAGAGCAAGGTCTGCTATTAGGTTTTTGCCTTGATTTACCATTGAGGCTTAGGTTTAAAATGAACCCCGGCCCTGTTTTTTGTTGGGCATGTGAAATCCCTGCGGTTACTTTAGGCAAAAGAAACCGCAGGGATTTTTATGTCTTGCAATTTGCTTCTGATCTGTAAAACTGAACAGCAGCGCCTGCCACACGTAAACTTTACCCGTACCAGGGGAAGGAACAGAAATCTGCCGTACCTTGGCAGGGAAAGGCTTTCTTTCCGCACCACAATAGGGAGTTAATCTCTTGACAGAGGACCATGGCAACATACGCACGAATCAAAAATACCGGTAAACCAAAGGTAGTCATCATAGGCGGCGGCTTTGCCGGTTTGGAACTGGTGAAATCCCTGAGACACGCCGATGTGCAGGTCATCCTCATTGATAAGCAGAATTACCATACTTTCCAGCCGCTCATGTACCAAGTGGCCACGGCCGCCATTGATGCGGAGTCCATCATTCACCCCTTCCGGAAGGTATTTGAGGAGCAGGAGAATTTTTATTTCAGGCTAGCTGAGGTGCAGTGCGTGAACACCCAGGAACAGCTCGTGGAAACCAACATCGGGCTCATCCGGTACGATTACCTGGTCATTGCCACCGGCGCCACCACCAATTATTTCGGGGATAAGCAGATGGAGCAGAATGCCCTGTCCATGAAAAGCGTGGAAGATGCCAACTGCCTGCGCAATACAATCCTGAGCAACTTTGAGAGTTCCCTGCAACTAGACGACCACGAACAACTCAACAGCCTCATGGACTACGTGATAGTGGGCGGCGGCCCCACCGGCGTAGAACTGGCGGGTGCCCTGAGCGAACTGCGCAAGCACGTGTTCCCCAAAGATTACCCGGAGCTGGACTTCAAATCCATGGACATCCACCTGATCCAGAGCGGCGGCGAGTTGCTCAAAGGCATGTCCAAGGAAGCCTCGCTTAAATCACAGCAGTTCCTGGAAGAGATGGGCGTGCAGATCTGGCTGAACCGGCGCGTAAAATCCTACGATGGCTACACCGTGACCCTGGACAACGGCGAAACACTCATTACCCGCACCCTTATCTGGGCCGCCGGGGTTACGGGCAACCCGGTTACCGGCCTGAAACCGGAAAGTCTCCTAAAAGGCAACCGCCTGCAGGTGGATGCTTACAACCGGGTGATTGGCTATGAAAACGTCTTTGCCATTGGCGATATCGCGGCGATGGTCACCCCCGAGAATCCGCAGGGGCACCCCATGCTGGCCCAACCGGCCATGCAGCAGGGCGAGTTGCTGGGCAAAAACCTGGTGCGGCTGTTCAAAGGCGAAACGCTGCAGCCCTTCGTGTACAAAGACCAGGGCTCTATGGCCACCATCGGGCGGAACAAGGCCGTGGCAGACCTCAAACTTTTCAATAAGGAAATCAAGTCGCAGGGCTTTGTTGCGTGGCTTATCTGGATGTTCATCCACCTGGTGTCTATCATCGGTTTCCGGAACCGTTTGACCGTGATGGTGAACTGGTGCTGGAATTACTTCACTTACAACTCCAGCAACCGCCTTATTGTGGGCAAAAAACAGGAAAACATTCCCATCACCGAAACCATTTCCCACAAAGCTGTTATTTAGGCAGATGAGGAAGGCTTTATGCCTACCCCAGAATTATTCTCCACCCAAACTAACTTCCTCGCTAATAACTGCCTTCCCTTCTTGGTGCACGCATATCGTACCCCTTGAGCATAGGGGATGATTGCGTGCATATCATGGCGTACCTGCAATGTAGGGGCAATCCCTTGTGGTTGCCCTAGCTATGTTGCATAGGCTTTTGATGCCTAAATCCACCTACCATCCTGCGCCCTCAAAGAACCCACTGATCATTGTCCAGTTCTACCCAATTCTCAAACACCTAGATTCTTCAATATCTAGATTTTACAAACGCGGGTTCTGGGGTAAGTCTTCAATCAGTACAAATCAAACCCCGGGTAGTCTCTATGGAAATCCTTCCAGGCTTATTTTATTAAAACCGATTAGAAGTATTGGTCCAAATCTTCAACTAAATGAAAATGAACTCGTTGTAGATATAATATAACTTATTATTAAAATTATGAAAAACTATGTACTCACTCTTTTTCTGGTGATGGCTGAAGTAGGTAGTACTATGGCCCAGACCGTATCTCCGCCGCAAACCACCGCTCCCGTGCAAGCCACGGCAATAAGACAAGGAAACTGGATGATTGGCGCCGATCTGGCTTCCATTGGACATAACTTCAGATCTGAAACCTTTACCCTTGATGTAGAACCCCGGGCCGGTTATTTCATCAGCGATAACGCAGCCATCGGGGCCCAGGTACAACTGGGTTTGCAGCTTTATGACGGAGGCGAAACCTTCAGCTATGGCTTAACGCCTTTTGTGCGGTATTACTTTCCCGAAGGCGCCGCACCTACCCACCGCTGGTTTGGCGAGGCACTGGTAGGTTTTGCCGGAAGTAACCTTAAAGACAATGAAGGGGATGCTTTCTTTTCTACCGTATATGGCGTGCGGGCCGGCTACGCGCACTTTGTGGCCACCAACGTGTCTCTGGAGGGCACCCTTAACTTGGTGCGGAGCCATGCCAACATTGACGTAGACTCAGGTACCACCGGCTTGTCTTTGGGCTTAGGGTTCCAAATTTACCTGCCTTCCAGGGCCAATAGGTAATCCACTCTTGAATACCTCTGCTGGATAAGGGAAGCTGTGCTACTTACCTGCGAAGTGAGACTTGAGATAATTGATGACTGGAAACTTAAAAGCAATTTAAGATTGAATTTGGGCAGAAAGCCTGTTTTGGTGCTGTTTTGATATAAACGGCACCAAAACAGGCTTTCTGGTTTTGGCAGTGGGAAGAAAGCCATTGTGAAAGGAGGCAAGCGCTCATAAAAAGAAAGTGCCCTCCCCAGATTATTAACTGGAGAGAGCTCTTTGATGAAGTAAATGGAATACTCGTGGCCGGAAATGATTAACCGCCGTGGTACAGCACTTTCAAGGCTTCATCGTTACCTATTTTCTCGGCCATTTCCAGGGCGGTAAGTCCGCGGCTGTCTCTGATGGTCTGGTCTGCTCCGTATTCGGTGACCATTCGCATGAGTTCATGGCGGCCAAACATCACGGCAAACATCAGGGCGGTGCCGCCGCTATAGTTCTGGATGTTCAGGTCGGCGCCGCGTGCAATAAGCAGCTCGGCAATATCGGCGTAGCCTTTGAAGCAAAGACCCATTAAAGCGGTATTGCCGCTCAGGTCCTGCGCATTTACATCTGCCCCCGCATCTAAAAGTGCTTTGGTTGCCTCATAGTTTCCCTCATAAGAAGCCAGAATCAAGGGCGTGAAGCCTCTTCCGTTCTGTATATTGATGTCTACCCCTTCGGCAATCAACTCCTGAATGGTCACGACATCTCCTTTCCGGGCGGCGTCAAACAGGATATCCTCAATTCTTGTTGATGTAAAGTTCATGTTATGGCTTTGATTGAAGTACACTCACTTTTGTCCATACGTAAAACATTCAGGATTGACTATGTTTTACGGCTTCTTCATTCGTTCTCTCTGATTCTTAGGTCAAAAAAATTACGTTATTAATTTTTTAACCAGTTTTTAGAGCCGTTGACGTCATAAAAAGAAGATGTTTTCAGGAAAACAGACCATAAATAAGGTGGTTTCTTCCTTGAAAAGAACTTCTATGCTCATCGCTTCTGAAAAAGCATGGTCAGGATTCTGGGGATGTTGGTGGAGTCATTGTCGTCAAAGTACTCGTTCAGGTCTGCCAGGCCCAGGCCGTGCCGTTTGGCGGTCTGGGTGAACTCAGAGACCGGGTGCACAAAGCATTCTACTTCCTGCCTGCCATCCAGGGTATCAAAGCGGGCTTTGGTGCCCATGTACTGTTTAAAGGGATGCAGCTCGCCCACATACACGTACCCGCCCCTGAGAAGGCTGGCCGCGGCTTGTTCAAAGGCGTGGTCCAGGTATTGGATATGCTCCAGCACCAGGCTGAAGGTGACCAGGTCATAGTGGCCGTTCCGGAAAGTCCAGTCGGCCAGGATATTGGCCTGGGTGAATTGCACGTGGGGCGCCTGCACTTTTTCTCTGGCTTTACTGAGCATTTCCTCAGACAGATCAATGGCCGTAACGTCACGGGCTTTCTGGGCCAGGAAGACCGTGTTCTTACCGGTGCCGCAGCCAATCTCCAGGCATC
The DNA here is from genome assembly GCF_017916345.1 of Rufibacter aurantiacus. Classification (NCBI taxonomy): domain Bacteria; kingdom Pseudomonadati; phylum Bacteroidota; class Cytophagia; order Cytophagales; family Hymenobacteraceae; genus Rufibacter; species Rufibacter aurantiacus. Next base: position 43,196 of record NZ_JAFMSV010000001.1, on the reverse strand, counting down.
TTGGAAATGAAAGCGAGCTCAACGTGTTGCGCAGGGCCAAGCCCTCCAGATCGCGGGTGCGGTTCTGGTTAGTGTCATACTGGGCGGCCCAGGTGTTGTAGGCTTCTCTTGTATCCATGCGGGTGTTTTAAGGCCGAAATGTAGGAAACAGGCTTAAACCATGGTGTTGAAACGTTTCTGCGTCATTTCCCACCTTTTCACGGGTTGCTCAAAATTGATCCAGCCCGGGGTGGTGGTGTACTCCTTTACCAACCGGAAACCCGCTTTCTGCAGGGTTCTGTGGGGCGCGGGGTTCAGGGCGTAAGGCTCAGCGTATACCTTCTGTAAGCCCAGGTTACGGAAGAAATAGGGAAGGGTCATTTTCACGAAGGCGGTGCCCATACCCTTTTGCCGGAGTCCGGAAGACCAGAGGTGCAGGTGCATGGAGGCTTCCTGCCCGGGCACAATCTTGTTCACGTTTGAATGCCCCACGGCCTGGCCATCGGCTTGCCAGATGATGCAGTAGGAGGGTTTTTCATGTAACGGGGTTTGCACCTGGCGGAGGAGTGTTTCGCGCCATTCTGCCTTGTCCGGCATTTTGGCTAAGTCAACGCCCATACCTTCTAAAAAGGCTTTGTCAGCGCTAAACCAGTAATGCATGAGCGCGTCTACATCCTGCTCCTCCAACTCCCTCACTGATAAAACCAGATTCTCCATAGATGCCAGGGTTAAGTAGAGAAAGGTAGCAAAAGCCTCTGGTATGGCTGCCTGGAAGGGGATTCCCCTTAGTGGCCATACCAGAGGCTTATGAATCTAAAGACAGGAAATTATTCTCCCCTTGATTTAGACTCCCGCTTCTGCTGTTTCTCCGCCCTTTTCTCTTTCAGGCTTTTGGTAGGTTCTTTTTTGCCGGTCTCTTTTGAGGGTGACTTTCCTTTGGCCATAGTAGTAATGTTTAAGTTGGAGTACGTGATTAAAGATAAAGAATTATGCAGAAATTCAATACATTAGCTGAACTTACCTTTATAAGTCAGATACGTTTTTATTTCTGTGAATGAGAAAGGACTGTGCAGGGGCAGCCCTGGAGAATGCTGGAAGGCTCTGTTAAGGTGATGCCCTTTCACGCCCTGTTTTTAAGAAAACACGGTATTCTTATCCTGAGGTAAACCAATTGATAAGTGTTATCCCGAGGGCGGAGCTGGAGAGAGTTACCTGCTGAGATAAAGATCAGTTGCTGTAACTGCGCAAGCCAATAATGTCTAAAACCTTTTCGCGGGTGAGCGGTTTCCGTAAATAAGCCGAAACACCAAGTTCCTGGGCGCGCTCCTGGTACGTTCTGTTGGCATAGTAGCTTAAAACCACCACCTTGGGCTCAATATGGCGCGGAAGGTTCAACTGGTGCAGTCTTTCAAGAAAACCAAAGCCGTCTATGCCGGACATCTTTATGTCCAGCAACAGCAGTTCCGGGAAACGGTTTGTGCCCCGGCGGCTCTCCAGAATCTCCAGCGCATCCAAGGCGGTGGAGACCGTGGTGACTTTGGCGCCCATGCCCATGGAAGTGAGCAAATCCTTAATAAGGAAAAGGCTGGAGGTGTCGTCATCAATCACCAGGATTTCCCCGGTGTCTTGGTAAGTGGTGATAAGTTGGTGGGCCTCTGACATAGCTGTGGGGGAATAGCTTTTGGGTGGGTTCTACATAAAGGTACTATTTATTTCTTGCATTGGCCAGAACAAAATTCCGTCAGATACCTATATATAGCTTCATAAATACATTTATAGTGCAGTTTTATACCTACTACGGTTTTGTTAGCCGTCTCCTCTGAAATGGAAAATACATCAACTGGCCTGTATGCCGCCCTGCTGGAGCGGACCGCCGAGACCTTTAACCAAGCCTATTTTATTTACCACCTCGGAAACCACCAAGTGTTGTATCTGAACCTGGCCTTTAGCCGCATTTTCGGTATTTCCAGGGAAGATACCCTGCTGGACGCCTCCCAACTGCTGCAACAGGTGCACCCAGACGACCATGACTTTTTGTTGGAACAGTACCATAAACTGTTGGCCAAGGGTTCGCAGAAGGGGATAGAGGTAAGGTTGACCCTGCCCGGTGAAGACCTCAAATGGGTTTGCCTGTCTGCTACGGTGCTGGAGGAGGCCGGGGAACGCTTCCTCTGCGGCTATGCCGAGGATGTGACCCTACGGAAAGAGTACCAAAACAACATCCTTAAATTTAACTCAAAAAAGAATTCTACCCTGGAGATCCTGTCGCATGACCTGGCGGCGCCCTTCCAGAATATACAGGGCATGATGGACATGCTGGAGACAGAATTGGAGGCGGCCAGCCCGGCCACGGTGGAGCTCATGGAATACATCAAGGAAAACGCGAAGAAGGGATCAGACATGATCCGTGACTTTGTGGACAATGAGTTCCTGGAGTCTTCGCAGGTGGTGTTGCACAAAGAGCGGGTGAACCTTACCCAGAGACTCGCCATCATGATGGACAACTACCAACACCTGGGTGGCGCCCTGCTGGAAAAGAACTTCGTGGCCCAACTGCCTTCTGAACCGGTGTATGTCTACCTTGATGTGATGAAGTTCATGCAGGCCATCAACAACCTGGTGTCAAACGCCATTAAATTCACCATAGACACAGGCACCATTACCACCACCCTGGAAGACCGCGACGATACCGTGCTCATCAAGATCTCTGACGACGGCATTGGTATTCCAAAGGATCTGCAACCCATATTGTTTGACAAGTTCACCAAGGCGCGCCGCGAAGGATTGCACGGCGAAAAAAGTGTGGGCCTGGGCATGTCCATCATCAAGAACATAGTAGAGCTGCACAAAGGCAAAATCTGGTTTGAAAGCCAGGAAGGCCAGGGTTCCACTTTCTTTGTGGAAGTACCTAAAACCTAAAGCCCTAAGCCGCCAGTTTAGTCCTCCTTTCCTGAGAACCGGCCAGAAACAGCAGTTGCCGTATGCATTCTGCTGTTTCTGGCCTGCTTTTTCAGGAAAGAGAAGATTGGGGTTAACTCAGCAGAATCACTTTGTCGTTGCGGTAGATGTCTATGCCCACGCGGGTGAGATGCTTAATGCTGATCCTTACTTCGTATTGGACCATTTCTCCCTCCTCTTCCCGCTCAAACCGGTGGTTCTCGCCCAGCAGTGATTTCTTCTCTGATACAATCTCGCCGTTGTACTTGATGGTCTCTTTGCCGGTGTAGGAGTTGTCTACTTCTATTCTTACCGTGTCTGACAGGTTAAGGGTGAGCACGTTCATGGCTATTGCTTTTATTTAAAGATAAAGGCTGAATTTTAAGTGATGTCTCTCCTTGAAAAGAAGGAATTCACGCACACCTGCATTAGTCTGCATGACCTTAGATTTATTACAGCCTTGGCGCCGGTCTTTGGCTGAAAGCCGCTTTTGCTCTGGGTATTTTTGCTGAATGAAACCCTCTGTTTACAGCTTCTTTTTCACAAAACAGGCCAAAAACTGTGTTGAGTTTTTTTGCCTTTTGTACAGACAGATTCCTTAAAAACAGAGCCTTTCTTTTCCAGAGTTATCTATAAGCAGGGGAGAGGTTTGGAAGATTCTCAAGCCGAGCCTATACCGCTATTTAACCTGGAATTCACCCTCTGCGAATGGCTCTTCATAGTACCGCCTGGCGATGTTCCATTTTACCGAGGAGATGTTACTTGTCACCAGGGAATCTGTGTAGAAGCGGGTTTGGGACGTGTTGTAAGAGGTGGCGGCGTGCTGCATTTTAAGTTCTGTGAAACACTTGCGGTCTGCGCCCTGTAATTGGCCCGCCTTTTTAATTTCTTTCCCTTGTTTGGTTTTGATCACCAGTGAATAAAGCCCTTCCACTTTGCCGGAGAAACACATCTCAAAAGACTTCTGGTTTACTACCTTGAACGAGGTCATTTGCACAGAAGAGTCCTGGCCGTTGGAGCAGCCAAGCAGAAACAGAACCCCTAAGAAACTGAGCAGCTTTATTTTCATGATATAGAAATTGAATCACATGCTTTTTCCGAAGGCCGGCGCAGGAGCTCAGACCAGAAAAGCGAAGCCAAAGGTACAGATAACTTCCCGTTCCTGGCGGTGAATGCCTTGGTTAAGATAATCATGGGCCAAAGAAAAAGCCAGTTGATTCAAACCAATGAAAGTTCACATCAACTGGCCATTTATGATGAACAGCTTTGGCAGCAAGAAAATATATTGAAGGATAGTCTTCCAGAAGTTGCTTCAGGAATGGGGCATATGAACTTGTGCGTTGTTTAGAACGCCTTTCCTTAGCTCGCCAAATTACTCGTAGTCCTCGGTTTCCACCGGAACAGCTCCCGCCGAGGTGCCGTTCAGCAGGAAGGTAATAACCGACTTGCCAAACCAGAGTCCGTCCTGCACACCACCCGCTTCAATCTCTTGCTTCGCATTTTCCAGCATTTTGGACAGGAACATAATGCGCTGGTGCGACTGCTCTCCCTCTGCCGTGCTTTCTGAAAGATGCTGAATGATGCGACCGGTTTCCTGGAGTGATTCTAAAATGGAGGGTATTGCCTCCTCAGATTCACTTGTGGTTTCCAGGTCCTCTAAAATGTCTTGTAACTGCTGAGCAATCTCTTCCCTTATTTCCATAAAATCTCTATCCTTCTATTTAACCTGATCTAAGTTCTCTATACTAAAAGCGCCTTTAGGCTTTTCAATTGAAGCTCCTATAAGGAATGTCGCGCAAGGGAGCTTGTCTATCTTCTCTTTTAGTACAATTAAATCAAAATCTGTTTAACCTCCAGCACTAAGTAGAAATAAATAAATAGGTAATGTTTATTTACGAACAAGAAAGCCCCAGGTTGAACTACGCAATTGTAAGAACAATTTCTTGAAAAGCACAATGTTATGCCTCATTATTTTAAACCTATAGTGCCTTTAAAGTCACTTTCTGTCAAGGCTTTTCTTCTTCCCAGGCGTTTGGGTGGCATTTATCAGAGTAACCTATCTTTACAAAACTTGAGGGTTAGGCAATTCTTCTAAAAGATTGCTTCGGCAAAATCGGGGCAAATCATTCAAGTTCTCCTCAGTGCGGGACTGATGTTACAAATTGTCCTATTAATAGAAAGAAGGGAGTAGGGCAGCATAACCCTAAAGGTCAGTTGCTTAAGGGTTAGGGTTCAGGATCTTATCCAGGGTGGCATAAAATTGCTGGGTCTGTTCATACATAGGGAAATGCCCGGACTTGTCTATCCAGTGGAGGTGGGCTTTGGGCAGCAGGATCTTGAGCTCGTAACTGACAAATGCGCCAGGGTCCTGGCTGCCGGTTATGATGTGGATTGGCTTGGTGAACAGGGGAAGTTTGCGACTCAGGTCGAAGCCTTTCTTTGACAGGTCCTGGAACATGAGTCCGCCCATCTTAGGGCCCAGGGCTCCCTTATTGATTTTGGTGATGAGCGTGTCTACCTGGGTGCGGTCATACAGCACCGGAATGAGCTCCCATTTGTAGTACAGCTCCTGGTCTGCCGGGGTGGCGTTGAGAGAGCGCACCTTCCGGGAAACCTCGGCCAGGGCTTGCCTGTCCTGCGGGTTTAGTCTGGCTTCCCGGTTATGGCTGTACGTCTCGTTCACGGCCCGGTCCAGCTTGAACGGACCTGGGTCAACTAGCATCAAGGATTTCACCCGGGCCGGATAGGCCGTAGCGAAACTCATCGCCAGCATGGCGCCCCAGGAGTGGCCCAGGAAATGGGCCTGTTTGAGTTTAAGATGGTCCAGCAGCAGGTTGAGGTCTGAATGGGCGGCGCGTAGGTTGATAGTGGAGGTATCAAAAGGCTGGGGCATGGAGCGCCCGGTTCCCCTTTGCTCCAGCAAGATGGCCCGGTGCTGTTTCTTGCCAAGGTTTACTGCCACCTCCTCTAGCTGTTGGTAGTTTGCCCCGGGGCCGCCCGTCAAGACAATAATGGGCTCCCCGGATCCGTAGGTATGGAAATAAAGATAGCCGTGGGCATACTTGATGGAATCCATTCTCTGCGCCCTGGCACCAGAGAAAATCAGAAAAGAGAGGAGAAGTAGTAGACCTGTTTTCATAGAGATGAATTTAGTTTTTAGATGTAGTCCATTTCTTTTTGTTCCTGGCATTTTCCATGCAGGAAAGCTCCTTTTTTACCAATTGGTGTCCAGTTTCCGTGGTGTCTGTTTTCTCTGTTGCTTCTGAAAACCGGACTTGAAATGTCAGGAAGCGGAAAGCTTTCACTTGGCGATGTTGACTGATAGTAATAGGTTGATACCAAATACTTCCTGGCCCAAAAACCTCCAACACTTAACCATTAAGAACCCGTAACCCAGTTCAGGATGGCCGGTCCCCAGTAGTGAAGGGTGAAGAAATAGGTGCCTATGATCAGGAAGCCGGTGGCGCAGAGAAGCAGGAAAGCGGCTGCCAGCCGGAGGGCGGCCGAAGCTCTGTATTTGCGGGCCCTGATGAATAGCTCGGCTACCAGCAGGTTGGGGAGGTAAAAGAAAAAAGCCATTAGTTTATCAAAGGCGCCGTTGAATTGGGGCGTGTGGCCTATGCCATCGGCGAAGCCAATCCAGAAGCCGTAGTCCATACGATAAAGCCAGGAACCGATGGCCAGCGCGAACAGCCGGAGGGCCCAGGCCCGGTGTTTCTCCAGCCGTCTGGCCACCGCGTGCCGGTACGTTTCAATGGCGGAGATAAACATGAATACCCCATACCCGGCAAACCCGATGTCCATGACGGTGCCCCCAATAGTGCCTTTGAGGAAGATAAAGACCAGTCCGCCCGCGGCCGCCAGCAGGGAAGAAACAATGTACAGACGGCCCACCCAGCGGTGCAGGGCCGGGTACCGGGTGCGCACCTTCTCCAGAAGTTGGAGGCTGCCCAGAAGCAGGATGATGCCACCCATAGCGAAATGCAGGCCGATGCCGGAAGTAGTGGCCACCGAGTCTTTCTCGTACAGGCCGGGCAGCACATTGTTCCAGCGCTCCATGTTGCGCTCATACAAGGCCGCCGCGTAGAAAGCCAGGATGTAGAGCCCAAACAACGCGGCACTAACCCACACCGTAGTCACCAGCACCCTCGCCGACCAGCGCATGGCCAACAGGCTCACCCGCTCCAGCCGCTGAGAATCCCTTTCGGGCTTTATTTGTTTCGTTAAGCTTTTGCGCATGCTGGTTACCCGATGAAGGTTGAGGACTAGGCAAACTGCTTTAAGCGATCAAAAGACCATTTAGAAGCCCTTTAAGGTAAAACGGGCCTAAAATGGGTTGGTGAAACTACCGTAAAATAACGGGGCGTAAGTCTAATAGGAGGGGAACCAACTTGGCATCCGGTAATTGGGTGCTAAGCTGGTTAGTGGTTAGGCAGTGCTTAGGGCAGCGTTAGGAACGTGGATAAGTATTGATTGCTAACATTGTTATCAACATTGGTCTTTTTGTATATAGATTGGCTGAATATATTAGCAATGTTCCTGGGGAAGAGATCGGGGCAAGGTACCAATATCTTAAAGGTTTTGGTGACATGGCCGTTTCAATTACCTTCTCCTAAGATACAAGGCAGTAAGGTTAGAGGCAACTCTCCTCCTTCAGAAAGGTGTTTAAAGCGAAACTTCATTCCCAATTAAACCAAGGAAACCCTGCGCTGGTTTTAAGCAGCCCAGGGTTCCTTGATTTTGTGGGAAGATTTAAGAAAATAATTTCGGAAACGAGGCTCTCTAAACACCGACGAAAAGCCTTTCAGCAGAATGCGGAGTGGATTTATTTTTAAGTCTCAGTGAATGATTAGCAGCCCATTTTGGCCTTACATTATCCTTATTCTGTAAGGATAGGTATACGAAACAGGTACCTCTGTGCCACCTTTTATTGCTGGTTTCCAGTGCCCCCTGGTGAGTTTAAGAACCCTCAGCACCTCTGCATCTACGGCTTTATCAATTGATTTTATGACTTTAAAATTTGACAGGTTGCCTTGTGCGTCAATTACAAAACTACAAATGGTTTCGCCTTGCACCCGATGTCGCTGGGCTACAGGTGGGATTCTGAAATTGTTTGCCAAAAAACTATGAATGGCTTCTTTTCCATACTTTTCGTATTTGGGAGCACTGAAAATAGGGGGCTGGTCCACTTCTTCCACGGTGTAAATGCGGGCAGAATCTTGCGAAGTAGAAGGACGCTCCAGCGCTTGTTGCGCATGGCTAGCTAAGGAGAGGGCAAGCACCATGCCCATAGAGAGTAATACTTTTTTCATGTGTGGTGTTCAATAAGATTTGTGATAAAACTCTTTTATACTTTTTAGTCAGTGCAGATTACACCGGCTTCAATTTGTTCTTGGGGCCTTTCTGCTCCTTCACTAGGGCTTTGAACAAGCCCAACTGTTCTGGAGAAAAGTCCCTTTTGGGTACTATGTTGGCTAACTGTGGGGTTAGCCAGATCAGAATCCAAGCCTTGGTCTCGGTGACGCTGTAGACCTTTTCCCAGCTGAGTTTCGAATCAAAAGAATCTCCCTTTATCTGGATGTTATCCTGGTCAAACTGGTATAACATGGGCTCGCTCATCCTTTTGTTTATTCTGTAGCCTTTCTTTGCGGCAAAGTAAATCTGAACGGGAAGCCCAAAAGTTAAGTAAAGGCCGAAGATCAAGCCTATCCAGGGAACCTCCTCTAATGCACCCGTCAGGAAAAGAAATAGTCCGCTCAAAAGCGCAAGAATACCTATCCCGAAAGTGAACTTGCTATTCCACTTCTTGAAATAAAGATAAAAGTTGGCTTTGATGAAGTCCTGCTCACTCAGTTGGGTAGAGAGGGTAATCTTATCCATGAAGGGAAATGAAAGGAAATGATTGATTTGCTTGCTAGAGTTTGAAGCTCTTTTCAGGAAAACAGCTTCAAAAGCTTTAATGTAGAGAAAACGAGTATTTAAGTAGTGGGTTAAGAAATACCCGCGCCTCCTAAAATCTCCAGTACCTGGCCTTTTTCTGGTTTGCCAGCCAGCAGGGGCATGGCTTGGGAAATCAATTCCCGTACCCCAGGCACTTGCAAAGAGTTATCATGGTCTTCCTGGCTATCCCAGACCTCGGTGACCCAAACGGCGTCTTCCAAGGTTTTGTCTATACTCACCAGGTATAGGTGGCATCCTTTGGCGGTGGAAACTAGTTGGGCCGCTTCCAGAAGAATGGCAGCAAGTTTTTCACCGTTTCCGGCTGATGCAGTAAGCTTTCCGTGGAGTCCGTATTTGTTCATTGATTATTAAGTTTTTGAATATTAATAAAGGGCCAACATTAACATTAACTAGTAATATTGATAATGTTGTTAAAAGAATATTAGTTTATTTATCAGATTTTTCTTTACAAGTCATGCGTATATTCTTTTAATTAGTGTTACTCAACTTTTGAAAAAAATGTAAGACTTAATTAGTGTTTTTATCCTTAGGACAGAGAAAACATGCTTGCATAAATGGTTAATAGTAAGTCTGATACTATAATTAAAATTTATAGGGCCTCACAATACAAGCCTAAAAAAACATTTACTCTCTCATAGAAGAAAGCTCATTATACTCTTGAACTAGGGCTGGTAAGTTGTCATAGGTAAATCCTTTTTCCATAATTTTTGACTGAAGAGTTGGAAAGTCAACAAAGAATTTAGCTATATCTTCTTTTTGGTTTTTTATTCTCCAGATTGTTAAGCAGGTTTCATCGCTTTTGTAAATCACATAATTATTATGTTCATATGCATACCTTCCGTCATGGCTTGAACTTCTATGCATCGCAAGGTTCATGCGACCTGAAATAAGTACCTGGACAAAATCTTTTGGAAAAATCCCAGCATAAAGATTGTTGATCTTTATATTATGTGCAATTGTAAAACTATCAGTGCCTATTACAAAGGATGAAATATCGTTAGGAGTAAGCTTTACCGCTTTAGAATCTAAGTTCTCTTTGAATTTTATATCTGAGGGGCTATTTCTGAATAAATTATAAGCTGATCTTCTGAAGTTTATGTGACCTTCAACTTTCTTACCATCAAGGGTGAAGTAATAACCTTTTATAAATGGGTTTGCTAATAACGATGTTGTGGAAAGGAGAAATAAGAATAATGAGATAGTTAATTGTTTCATTTAAAGGTTAAAGATGATTTTAATGTTTAATTGTTATTATTGATGCACTCCTGAAAATATAAAGTGAAATTTTCATCTTTATTGAAGGGATGCTTTTGATCATTATGCTTTCTTTCTTGGTTAATTAACCATACTTGATTGAAAGTTATTCTAATCCATTACAAGATATGTAAAACTTTATACAAACTAAGATTGGAATAAAACAGAAAAGCCCTCTCAGCTCAAACTGAGAGGGCTTTTCTGTTTGGTGGCCACGCCAGGAATCGAACCTGGATCGAGAGCTTCGGAAACTCCAATACTATCCGTTGTACTACGTGGCCCGGAATTGCGATGGCAAATGTAGGAAACGGCTGCCAAGAAAGAAAGGGGCTTTCTGCGTTTTTTGCTTGTTTCAGGAAAAAAGGCCCGAAAAACGGAAGCGCAGGAGGGGAGGTCTCTAACATTTTAGCCTTAGAACAGTTTACACAAGAACACCATTTCAATTACCAAAGCTTAAACCTATGAAAAGATTGTATACGGCGGAGGTTACCGCCACCGGGGGCCGAAATGGCCAGGTAAAATCAACTGACGGAATCATTGACATGCCCGTGCGCGTGCCCGAAGGGCTGGGCGGCAAGGGCGGTGCCACCAACCCAGAACAGCTTTTTGCGGCAGGTTATTCGGCCTGTTTCCAGAGTGCCTTGATGTTGGTAGCCGGCAAGCAGCATATCAGGTTAGATGAAAAGTCTACCGTTACCGCGCACGTGGGGTTAGATCAGTTTGAAGACGGGCGTTACGGGCTGGCGGTGCAGCTAGACGTGAAAGTAGATGGCGTAGACAAAGCCAAAGCCGAGGAACTGGTGAGCCAGGCGCATGAGGTATGCCCGTACTCCGTAGGGACCAAAGGAAACATTGATGTTACCCTGAACGTGCTTAATTAAGCCCTGCTGTTTTGGGCTTGTTTTAGCCGATATCTACCAAAAACGGGAGCAGCCAAAGTGGTTGCTCCCGTTTTGCTTTAAGAAAAGTCGATGAATGGCCCATAGGCGGCCGCGGTCATTCGTGGTTCTTAGGGCAAGTTCCGAATCAGATATCCAGATTACTTCTTCCCATTAATCAACCTACTTCACCTTTGGGTAGAAATCAGAGATGGAGTGGGTGTAGGTCATATCGGTGAGTGGTCTAATGCGCTGGAAGACGGTGAGGTTCTTGGCGCCCTGGGGCACCAGCATGAGGCTGCCCGGTACGCGGTCCTCTGTGAAGCGATTGTCCAGGCGGGTGTCAAAGTAGAATAGGTAAGGGGCTACCCACGGGAAGTAATCTGAGGCGGTGGTGCCGGAGAAGGAAACCACACCTACGCCCGGCGTTTTCTTAGCCAGGGCCTGTTGCAGTTCCACCGCATTGATGGGAGTGCCGTTGAGGGTAGGAATGATATCGAACTGCCCATCTACCATCACCCACTTTTTCTGATCGCGTAGGTAAGCCTCGGCCACCACGTGCCCGGCCCCGAATTCCACGGTATCAGCATTCTCCATTTTTAAGGCCAGCGAGCGGGCCGGGATGCCAAGGGAATTCAGAGCACCGTTCAAAACCATGCCGTACTCCACACATCGGAATTTCTTGCCCGTGGCCGCTTCCTCCAGAATAGAGATAGGATCGTTTTTGAGCGGGGTGTTGGAGCCGTTGTGGTCCCATTGTTTCCGTACCCAGTTGCAGACAGCTTTCACGCGCTCAAAATCGGTCTTCTTGCCGGCTACCAACTTCTCCAACTCATATCTGGTGCGCAATTGAGTGAGGTAAGCGTCTTGCGGGGCACTTCTTACAAAAGTGGGTTTCACCTGGGGAGTCTTAGCGAATTGGATCGTTTTTACCTCCAGAGTTTGTGACTGGGCCGCCAGAGACCCTGATAAAGAAAGGGAAACCACCAACGCCAGAAGCGCGGACGGTTTAAAAGGTGTTTTCATAGTAGGGTTTAGTAAAATAAGGTTTAGAAGAAGAGCTATAAAGAAGGCGAATGGTTGCACCGGGGCCACAAAAAAAGGCCCTTCTGTTTCCAGAAAGGCCTTTTTATTATCTAAAGCGTTGTGCTTAAATTACTTCAGCTAACACGTCTTTTACTTTCTGGGCAGCTTCTTTCAAAGCAACGGCAGAGTACACTTTCAGGCCAGACTCATCAATGATACGAGCGCCTTCCTCAGCGTTGGTTCCTTGCAGACGAACGATGATTGGAACGTTGATAGTACCAATGTTTTTGTAAGCTTCTACCACACCATTCGCAACACGGTCACAACGCACGATACCCCCGAAGATGTTGATCAGGATGGCTTTTACGTTAGGGTCTTGCAGAATGAGGCGGAAACCAGCTTCTACGGTCTGCGCGTTGGCTCCACCTCCTACGTCCAGGAAGTTTGCCGGCTCACCGCCAGAAAGCTTGATGATGTCCATAGTAGCCATGGCCAGACCGGCACCGTTCACCATACAGCCTACGTTACCATCCAGCTTCACGTAGTTCAGGTTGCTCTTGCTAGCTTCTACTTCCAAAGGATCTTCCTCGGCTAAGTCGCGCAGGTCAGCCAGGTCTTTGTGACGGAACAGGGCGTTGTCGTCCAGATCCACTTTGCCGTCTACGGCCAGAATCTTGTTGTCTGAGGTTTTCAACACCGGGTTGATCTCAAACATAGAAGCGTCTGTGTCCAGGTAGGCGTTGTACAGGCTGGTCAGGAACTTGGTGAATTCTTTGAAAGCTTCGCCTTGCAAGCCGAAAGCAAACGCAATCTTATTGGCCTGGAAAGGACGAAGACCAACCGCTGGGTCAATCCACTCCTTGAAGATTTTCTCAGGCGTATGCTCAGCCACTTCTTCAATGTCCATACCGCCCTCGGTAGACGCCATGATCACGTTTTGGCCTTTGGCTCTATCTAACAAGATAGAAACATAATATTCTTTAGGCTCAGAGTCGCCGGGATAGTATACATCCTGCGCCACCAGCACTTTGTTTACTTTTTTGCCCTCGGGGCCGGTTTGGTGCGTTACCAACTGCATGCCAATGATCTGGCCCGCAATTTCTTTCACCTGCTCCAGGTTTTTAGCCAATTTCACCCCGCCGCCTTTACCGCGACCGCCCGCATGAATCTGGGCTTTGATCACGTGCCAGCCAGTGCCGGTTTCCTCGGTTAAACGCTTAGCGGCCGCTACCGCCTCTTCTGGGGTCTCCGCCACAATGCCTTCCTGAACGCGAACGCCGTAGCGTTTCAGAATGTCTTTCGCCTGGTACTCGTGTATATTCATGAGGTTAGGTTGATGTTTTTAGGTGCACGAAAGTAAGGTATACGGCTAACTTTTCAAAGCAGGCACCGCTTTGCGGTTAGTTCTGAGTTCTGAGTCCAGAGTCATGAGTCGAGTTTGGAGAAAAAGGACCTCCCTGTTTTAATCCGATTTTTCAGGAAACAGGTTAAATGTAGCGGCGTTACCCTGTAACGCCGTGGTGCCATGAAACTATACAGGTCCATCTCCCCATCTTCTTGTCTTTAAACAGCACCTTTATAAGGAAACAGTTTATAGGGTAGTGGCCGGAGTATATGAGAACCTCCACCACGTCGTTATGGTGTAACGCCGCTACATTTAACTTAATATGCTACGGTTAACTTTAAATCAAATGCTCCGTTTCATGCAAACGAGCGAACGGTTTGCAAATGCCGTCCCTTCCTTATTGTTTTGTAGTTCATGAGTATAGATAAGCCAGTTTTGTTAGAGGCCCGCGGGCTGTTTAAATCATACGGGAAGCTGCCGGTTTTAAAGGGAATTGACCTGACCATCGGTGAGGCGGAAGTCGTTTCCATTGTGGGCGCTTCCGGGGCGGGTAAAAGCACCCTGCTGCACCTGCTGGGCACGCTGGATGCGCCCGATGCCGGTGATGTGTTCCTGCACGGGCAGAAAATATCGGGGATGAGCAACAAAGAGGTGGCCCGTTTCCGCAACCGCAACATCGGGTTTATCTTCCAATTCCATAACCTGCTGCCCGAGTTCTCTGCCATGGAAAACGTCTGCCTACCGGGTTTCCTGGCCGACCGGCCCGAAAAAGAGGTAGAGACGCGCGCCAAAGAACTCCTGGAGATGCTGGGCCTGGGCCACCGCCTGGACCACAAGCCCTCTGAGATGAGTGGCGGAGAGCAGCAACGTACGGCAGTAGCCAGAGCCCTCATCAACTCCCCCAAACTCATCTTCGCCGATGAACCCAGCGGAAACCTGGACTCCAAGAACGCCGAGGAACTGCACCAGATCTTCTTCAAACTGCGCCAGGACCTGGGTCAGACCTTCGTGCTGGTCACCCACAACCCCATCCTTGCAGACATGGCAGACCGTAAACTCACCATGAAAGACGGTTTCCTCCTCCAGCCCGAAGAAGCGCTTTAAACCTTTGATTGATTCTCTCCTTTGAAGAGGGTAGGGGGATGTTTACACCTGCTGATTAACGCATTCTAATATTTGCAGAATGTAGAGACCAGGCACCGCCTTGTCTCCAACGTTCACCTCGCAAGTAACAGCGGCTACCAAAAGAGATACCCAAAATGCCAGATTGTGAGATCTCCTGCCATGGCACAGACGCTCGCAGGACCTCCGGACGCTGCGAGGTCTTTTGAGCAGGCGGTAAAGGGGTGGCACATGACCTTGAACCCACCCCTACCCCTCCAAGGAGGGGAATTCCGTTAATACGTTTTGGGGCCACTTTGCAGAAAAGAGGCTGGAAACCTAAGTAATTCTCCCGACATTCTCCAGACGCACAACGTTTCACAATTTTCAACCAGACTACGTTATCTGGTATTCCCCTCCTCGGAGGGGTAGGGGTGGGTTAACATTCCCAAGGGCCAAGTTCGCCCGCTGGTGCTACCACCAACCACCATAACTGCACATACCCCAACTCAGAACTCAAGACTCAGAACTCAGGACTACCCGTTAGCTCACCTGTCTCAACTTCATCACTACACCCATAGAAACCAGGGTAAAGACCGTGGCGATGAAACCTACCGTGCCGAAGTGCAGCAATTGATTTGAGCCAGGTACATTTGAAATTACCAGCCCAGAAAGGAAGGCTGCCAATCCGGAGGCCAGCTGCTGTACCGATGAGTTCACGCTCATGAAGGAGCCACGCAGGCGGGGTTCAATGCTGGAGGTGATCAAAGACATGGCAGGCACAAACCGCGCCCCGAAGAAGATAAAGAACAAAGTAGTGACCACAAAGGCCTGCCAGTGCGGCACAGGGGGCAAGTGCGTGACTACCACAATAGGTATAATAGACAACAGGGCGGCGATCATGAAGACTTTCTTCTTCCCGTATTTATCAGACAATCGGCCAGCCAGCTGTGAGGTCACCACCGTCGCCAATCCCCCGAAAAGGTAGATGTAACTCAGTTCGGCCTCCTCAAAGCCCACGTTGGCCACCATATACGGGCTTAGGAAGGGCACCACCGTAAAACCAGCCAAAGACAGTGCCACCATCAGCCCGAAAGCCCAGAGGCAATTGGCCCGGCTGAAAATGGAAACCAGGACTTGCGCCGGATGCTGGGGAACATGGTGAAGCAGATGCTGCCGCATGGGCGGGAGCATTCGCCAGGTTAGGAACAGCACCACCACGCTTAGGCCGGTGAGCAGGTAAAAAGGAGCGTGCCAACTGGCGTGGCTGGCCAGGTAAAGCCCCAAAGGAATACCCCCAATGGAAGCCACCGAGAAAGCCGCCATAACCTTACCGGTAGCCGCGCCCCGTCGTTCCTCCGGAATAGAGTCCCCGATAATGGCCAGGACTAAAGCCCCCAGCACGCCACCGAAGGCGCCCGCCAGAACCCGCGCCACGAGCAAAAAGGTGAAGGTGGGCGCCAGCGCGCAGGCAAAGGTGCCCAGCGTAAAGCCCAGGTACAAGCCCATCAGAGCGTACTTCCGGTCAAACCGGTCTATAAAGAAGGCGCTCAGCAGCCCCGAGATGGCCGCGCTAAACGTATACGCCGAGACCAGGAACCCAAACTCCCGCGGACTGATCTGGAAAACGCGCATCAGCTGCGGCCCCAGCGGCATCATGATCACAAAGTCCATGATGTGCGTAAACTGGATTGCCGCCAGAATGAACAAGAGCCATTTCTCGCTCAGGGCAGGGGCGGTGGTTTGGGAAGTGACAGGAGATGATGCCATAGTTTTCAGGGCCGGATGCACAGGTTGAAAAAGACTTTACGCCCTGAAACTACGGATGTTTACCTAAATTCCTCCAAAGCGAAATGGCTTTTAACAGTATGTTGTAAACAGTGAGGTAGGTATGGCAAAACGCATTAGGAAAAAGGAAGAGAGCGCCGATCCGGTTTGCGCGCTCTGTGAGCGGGAGGTGGGCTTCACCACCCTGCACCATCTTATTCCCCGGGAGGAGGGTGGCCGCCACGGACCCACTGCGCCGCTTTGCCAGCCCTGCCATAGTACGGTCCACCTTACCTACAGTAACAAAGAACTGGCGGTGCTCTACAACTCCATCCCGGCCCTGCGTACTTCAGAGGGGCTGCAGAAATACCTCAAATGGGTGCGCAATAAACGCCTGGATAAAATCACCAACCGCCGCGGGAAAAAGAAATAAATCATAGGTTTGCGTTCAAAGGCTGTTTAACCTAAAATGGCTCCTAAACGCAAAAAGATAAATTACCCAGGTAAACCATTTTCCCGCAAAGCCCCCGCCATCTCTGCCCATGAACGCCTACACGTACCTTCCTTTTCCCCAGGTTAATTCCCAGCCCGCGGTGGTGGTGGATAGTTTCCATCCCAATGGTTTGGTGTTGTCGCATTGGCGCGAGGCGCCCACGCCCCCGGAACTGAGGGAAGATACCAGCGCCGGCATGGTGCTGCGCGCCTTGACGCAGAACTATCCAGGCCTGCAGCAGTACCGCTACGTCACCGCCAACCACTTTGACATTGATGCCCTGATGGGTGTTTGGGCTCTGCTCAACCCTGAGCTGGCTTTGGCGCACGAGGAAACCCTGCGGCAGATGGCTATCATCGGGGATTTCAGAGAGTTGGATTTAGCGGCTCCTTATGCGGAAGAAGCCCTGAAACTGGTTTGCTGGATAAATGCCGAGGAAAAGGCCCGCTTCTACCCACCCTTCGGGGCGGAGGATTTGGAAGAGAATGAGGTAATTGCGTCTATCCCTAAATTTCACTATTTCCTGGAGGCCTTTGAGGAGGTGTTGTGTAATCCTGCACTATTTCAACAGGTTTGGGAATCAGAGTTTAACGTGGTCAAGGAAGGCTACGCCCAGGTGTATGGTCCGACATCCAGAATAATCCAAAACCCTGCCTTGGGCTTGGTGGTGGTGCAGACCCCGGCACCGGTTCATTACTACGCCTTGTTCAGCCTCACTGCCGGGTATGACATAGTGGTATCCTGTTACCCAGAGAACCGTTATGAAGTAGAATGCAAGTACACCACCTGGGTAGATCTGGGAAGCCGACCCACGCTGCCCCGGCCCGATTTACGCCCATTGGCCGGAATGTTGAACAGCTTGGAAAAGTCAGGCCTAACCTGGATGGCGGATGGCATAACTGATACCGGTCCTTTGATGCGTCTGCAGGCCGGCAAACTCAGCAAGGCCCAACGCTACGGCAATCCGCAGGAACGGGAATTCTATTCCTCTACCATTGAACAGGATGTATTTCTGGAGACTGTAACTAATTATTTGGATAATGCATTTTCAGGAACTACACCCAAAAAACGGTGGACTTGGGCCGAAGTGAAGGCGTTTAACTCAGGAAATAATAAAATTTGATGTTTTTATTTGCGATTTGGGAAACAGTTTTTAACTTTATAAAAAGAAAATTATCTAATATTTCATTTGCCTCTCTCCGGTATCCCCCGTCCAGGTAGTGGTGCATCTGCAGAAATGTTTGACGCTGCTATGGTAAAAATTGCCCACACCCCGTTCTACCAAATAAAAGTAGACCAGGAAAAGAATAGAATTTTATTAAATATTAAAGGCTGCTGGAACACACCAGAGGAAGTGCCTTTCTATACCCTTCACCTCAAAGAAGCGCTCTCCCTGGTGAAAGCTGGGTTCTCTATCTTAACGGATCTCAGGAAGCTGGATGAGTACTCGCCGGCGGTGCGCCTCATGCATATTGAAGCCCAGAAGTTGACGGTGGCGGCCGGTATTTACCAGTTAGCCGAGGTGCATGATCTCAAAAAGCCCGTGAACCTACTTTCAGTTGGCATGGCCGAGGAAAGCAAAATCCCGCTCAATATCTTTGACTCTATGCAGGATGCCCAGGCCTGGCTGGAAGAGTTGAAACCTAGGTAGAACATCCATTAGGGCCGGGAAAGTATAACCAAAACCCTATATTCACGTTTTGTAAGCTTGAGGCGCGGGCAAAAACGCGCCTGATCTAGACTTACAGCACTATGAAAAAGATTCTTTGCCCGGTAGATTTTTCCAAGACATCTAACAAGGCCGCCGAGTATGCCGCCCAGATTGCGCAGCGGACGGGTGCCTCGCTTACGTTGCTGCACGTAATTCACCTGCCCATGATGGATACCACTGAGTCGGCTTTGATGGCCAGCCAGGTATTGGATGAGCAGCGCCGCATTGCCGGTGATAAACTCCATGCCATGTCACTGCACCTACAGAACGTGTCTGGCCAGGCAGGTGGCCCTGGTTTTATGTCTGACTCCAAAGTAGCTGAAGCCTTTCTAGCCGATGCCGTTGAGCGGATGGTGCAAGACGAAGGCTACGATTTTGTGGTTTTAGGCACCACCGGCGGCGGCAATACCCTGGAGGAAATCCTCATCGGGAGCAACACCGAGAGTGTGATCTCCCAGGTGAAATGCCCGGTGCTGGCCATCCCGGCCAATGCCACTTACCCAGACATCCACCGCATTGTGTACGCCTCAGATTACCAGCCTGAGGATTTCAGGGCCCTGCGGCAGGTGCTGGATCTGGCTTCCGTATTCCAGGCCGAAGTAGAGGTGGTGCACATTACCTCCAAAGCCGGGGCAGACGCCGGGCGCAACGCCCATGAGTTTATCCAAAGGTTGCGGGATGAGTTTGGAGGGTTTAACCTGAACTTCACGGAGGTAGAGCACGAAAAGGAAGATGTGGGCCTCAAAGATTACCTTAGCCGGACCAACAGCAACATGCTGGCGATCCTGAAAAAGCGCCGCTCCTTCTTTAAGAACCTGTTTGGCATGAGCCTGGCAGAAAAACTAACTTACCAGGCAAAGCTGCCCCTGCTGGTGCTGCACGCAGACGCCGACTAATTACGTATGCAATCAACTTCTTCTTCCGGGGCCCCGGCTGCCGGATGGCTTAAAATCGCGGCTTTTGCCGCGATTTACATTATTTGGGGTTCCACTTACCTGGCCATTGTTTTCGCCATTGAAACCTTGCCGCCTTTTCTGATGGCGGGCCTCCGGTTTATGTTCGCCGGCGCCATCCTGTTCACTTGGGCCCGCTTGCGCGGGGCTGAGGCTCCGTCGGGTCTGCATTGGCGCAACACCGCCGTGATTGGGGGCTTGCTGCTCCTGATTGGGAACGGAGCCGTGGTTTGGGCGGAGCAACGCGTGGCTTCCGGCATCGCCGCTTTGCTGGTCACTACTGAGCCGCTTTGGATTGTGGTGTTACAATGGCTGGGTAAAGCCAAGAAAGCGCCGTCTGCCGGCGTAATTGTAGGCCTGGTGCTGGGTGCCCTCGGGATGGTGGTGCTGGTGAGTCCCTGGAAACTGGAGGGCGGGGTGGATTTGCTGGGCAGTACGGCTATCTTCCTTTCGGCGGGCGCCTGGGCTTGGGGCTCTTTGTTTTCTTCCAGGGCCTCGCTGCCTTCTTCGCCCGTGCTTACCACGGGCATGCAGATGCTATGCGGCGGCGCCTTGCTGACTTTGGCCGGCACCATCTTCGGGGAGTGGCAAACGGCAGATTGGGCATCGGTAAGTCAACGGTCCTGGCTGGCGTTGGGCTATCTGGTGGTTTTCGGGTCTTTGATCGCTTTCTCTGCCTATAGTTGGCTTACCAGGGTGGCGCCTCCTTCGCAGGTGTCTACCTATGCGTATGTGAATCCGGTGATCGCGGTTCTGCTGGGCTGGGCCATCGCGCATGAAGAGGTCACTCTGCAAACCCTTATCGCCACTGTGTTGCTGGTGGCTGCCGTAGTCATCATCACCCTCAAGGCTAAGCATTAGCAATAGGGTAGGAGAGGTCTCCCATTTAAGTCTTCTTTTCCTAGGCCTTGGAGTTAGTTTCTCCTTTAAGCCCGATTTCCTAAAATCAAGCTAAAAAGGCCCGACGGTTTTCCTGCATTAAAGGAGAACCGTCGGGCCTTTTGGGTACTGAATGGGTTTGTTATCTGGGTAATCTGATGCTCAGACCGCCGCCCGCAAATAATTCCGGGGCATGGGAAGAGACGCCGGTGCCCACGATGGCATCCAGCTGTAGGTTAGGTAACACTAAGAACTGGATAGAACCGTCTATCTGGTTCTCGGCGTGACTGCCTTTGGGCTTTTCGCTGAAGAACTCCACGCCCACGGTGAATTTGTCGCTCAGTTTTCCGCTTAGCGTGGCCGAGTACTCCAGCTTGTTCTCCATGTGGTCTTCCTCGCGCTCGCGCTGAAAACCGGCATTGTACTGGAGCTTGATTTTATCGGTGAGCTCATTGGAAAACAGGAGCAACACTTCTGGTGCTACTTTCTCCGGCTCAAAGGCGTCCTTTCCCAGCGGCAGTTCCAGCATGCCCAGGACGGTGACCTGAGGTACGGCTCCCTGCGCCTCCACCACGTTCACCTTGGTGCCCACCCGCACGGTGCTCAGGCCTTTTTCCTGCGCAACCAAAGATTCTCCCATGCGGTAGTCCTCGCGTCGGTAAGTGGCTTCTACCCTGAACTCGGCGGCTTTGAGCACGCCAACCCTTAGGAGGGCCTGCGGGTAAAGCCACTGTTTGTTTTCAATGCCTTCCTGTTTCTGCTTCAGGTACTGGAAACCGGTCTCCAGTTGGAAAAAACCGCGAGGAACCAGGCTGGCGGCCTCGGTGCGGGTAGGGCGGTCGGTTTCAAATTCCGGGTCAGATTCCTGCGCCCAGGCGCCCAAGTGGCAAAGGGCGAATAATGCAATAAGTAAAGTTTTCTTCATAGTCTTTTCTAAATATGCATTGTGGGTACGCGGCGGCTGGTTTTTAGTTGAGAAACCGAATCTGGTTCTGGGCCAAATCTGGAAAAACAAACCATAAACCGTATTAATTCTCCTGGCGTCAAAGCAACCCCAAAGGCCCTGAAGAGTAAAAAGGCAGAAACTATCCACCAGCCGTTATGCCAATCCAACGTGACCGCCTCTACGCAGATGTCCAATTCCTGACTACCCTTAACCCTCCGCGCAGCATTGGACACCCCGAGTCTTTAAAGAAAGCGGCCGCTTACATTGAAACCCAGTTCTGCAAGCTAAGCGGGCGCGTAAGTAAGCAGGACCTGCACCAAGGCTTCCATAATTACATTCTGTCTTACGGGCCCGAGGAAGGACCGCGCGTGATTGTGGGGGCGCATTATGATGCCTGCGGCGAAACCCCGGGAGCAGATGACAATGCCAGTGCCGTGGCCGGTCTGCTGGAACTGGCCCGCGCCCTCCACGAGGAGAAGCCCGAGGTGAAGCACCGCATTGATTTTGTCGCCTTCAACTTTGAGGAGCCACCCTACTTTGCCACTGAGAAGATGGGCAGTGCCGTGCATGCCAAATCCATGAAGCGAGATAAAGTGGATGTGAAGCTGATGATCTGCCTGGAGATGATCGGGTATTTCACAGACATGCCCAACTCCCAGGAATATCAGCATGAGTCTCTCCGGAAGCTCTATCCCAGCACGGGGAACTTCATTGTGGTAGTAGGCAGAGCCGGGCAGGAGAAAACGGTACAGCGGGTGCAGCAATTCATGAAGGAGCACTCGCGCATAGACGTGCAGTCCATCGCGGCTCCACCGGAACTACCCGGAGTAGGCTTGTCAGACCACCGCAACTACTGGGCCCAGGGCTACCAGGCCGTCATGATCAATGACACCTCTTTCCTGCGCAACCCGCATTACCACCAGAGAACCGATACCATTGACACCCTGGACTTCGCCCGGATGACCGAAGTGGTGCGTGGTGTTTATGCGGCCATGTTGAATTTTTAGAAGAGTGGGAACTGGTTTGTACTACGTTGATTAACAACTTTATGCGAGTTGAAATATGTGTAAAGTGAAAGAGCGATTCCAGGTGAAAACCATTCCGTATTCCCAAGGTAAATCATTGAATATGTTATTTTCTCTATATAAATAAGCTCTTCGGCCACTGTAGTGAGGTAAGCGAGTGCTGAGTTCCAGGAGTTTATTCCAAAAGGAAAAAACAGCAAATTTGTTTTGCAATATTTTATTAAATATTTGTACTTCGCGTAAAATAAAATATTGTTATTCTTTACTTATGAAAAAAGGTATCCCCCTGGTATTAATAGGTTGTTTTTGTTTCTCCTCCCATTTTTCCTTTAGCCAAACCAAGCTGAAGCCCCTTGCCCTCATGAAGCATGAGGAAAATCTCATGTTCCAGAATGCGGTCTTTTCCCCAGACGGAAACCAATTCGTATCAGTGGGGAACCAGGGAATGCTGTACCTCTGGGATGTAAACCAGTCTTACCCCATAAGCTTCAAGAAAGTGCACGAAGGAGTAGCCCTGTCCTGCGCCTACTCCAAAGACGGCAAATACATTGTCACTGGCGGTGAGGAAAAATCCATCAAGGTAATTCAGGCGCAAGGCCTGAGCGTGGTGAAGACCATTACCGGTTTGCCCGCCAAGGTGCGTGAGTTGGTTATGTCGGGGAACCGGCTGGTGGCTTTGTTGCAGAACAACGAAATTCAGGTCTATAACACCGATACTTGGCAACGCGTGGGTAAGCCTCGTTACGCCGCCAAAGACTCCAAGATTGTGTTCAGCAACCGCGGAGACCGGTTTTATGTGTGGTTCTCCAGCCGCATCAACATTTTCTCCGCCAAAGACGGGGAGTTGATCAAGGTCTTTAATACGAACTACGCTACCCCCACTGATATGGCCCTCAGCCCGGATGACCTGTTCCTGGCGGTGGGTTTCGGGCAAGCCGATGACATCATCCGGATCTATGACACCGATGATTTCAAGCTGGTGAAAGCCGTGAAAAAGAACGGGTCCGGCGATTTCGCCAATGGCATGTCTTTCTTCAACAACAGCAACAAACTGCTGTACAACTCCAATGCCGGTAGTACCACGGTGAAGGTTTTTGACCTGGAGAACGGGAAAGACACCTCGGTGCTGAAAGGAACCTCTTCTAACCGCATCTCTATTTCCAAAGACGATTCTAAAGTGATCCTGGGGCCTAAAGCGTCTAATTCTATCCAACTGATGTCTGTGATCTAAATGGATTCAGGGCTGTTTCTGTAAAAGGAGCCCTAAAACAGCGAAGCCGACCCAAAAAGGTCGGCTTCGCTGTTTTAAAGAAATATGGAAGTTGGAATAACCTAAGCGCTGGTGTTCTCCAGGCTGGCCATGTCAATTACAAACCGGTATTTCACATCGCCGGCCAGCATGCGGTCATAAGCTGTGTTGATCTGGTTGATGTTGATGACCTCAATGTCTGACAGGATGTTGTGCTCAGCGCAGTAATCAAGCATTTCCTGGGTCTCCGCGATGCCCCCAATAAGGGAACCCGCAATTCTGCGGCGCCCGAAGATAAGGGTACCGGCGTGCAGTTCCGGGGCTTCTGGCGGAACACCCAGCAGGATCATGGTGCCGTCGCGGCGCAGTAGGCTGGCGTACATATCAAGACTCACCTTAGCAGAAACCGTGTTGATGATGAAATCGAAATAACCGGTCACCTGTTTCAAGGCCTCTGGGTCTTTGGTTACCACAAACTTGTGAGCTCCCAGAGACTGGGCATCGGCTTCTTTGGAAGGAGAGGTGCTTAGAACGGTCACCTCAGCGCCCATGGAGGCAGCCAGTTTTACGGCCATGTGTCCCAATCCGCCCAAGCCTACCACGGCCACGCGGTGGCCCTGGCCTACATTCCAGTGACGCAGCGGCGAGTAAGTAGTGATACCGGCGCACAGCAGCGGCGCCACGCGGGCCAGATTCTGATCTTCTCTAATCTTCAGGACGAAGTTCTCTGACACCACAATGAGGTTAGAGTATCCGCCGTAGGTTGGGGTGTCTAAACCACGCTCCGGGCTGTTGTAAGTGCCTGTAAAGCCCTTTTCGCAGTACTGCTCCAGGCCATCGGCACAGCTGGGGCAAGATTGGCAGGAATCTACCATACAGCCAACCCCGGCCATTTCACCCACGGCGAAATTCTGTACGTGGTCGCCTACTTTCACAATGCGGCCCACTATCTCGTGGCCGGGTACCACCGGGTACATGGCGCCACCCCATTCGCCTTTGGCGGTGTGCAGGTCAGAGTGGCATACGCCACAGAACAGGATTTCAATCTGAACATCGTGCGGACCCACGTCCCGGCGCTCAAAGTTAAACGGAGCCAGCGGCGAGTTAGGGTCAAAAGCGGCGTAACCTTTGGTTTCTATCATAATCATATTTTTTGTGTTACGGATGGATGAGGTGAATTTAAAGATACGGGAAGAATGCCGCAGAGATTTGTTCCTTTTTGAGTTCAGCTGGCCTGAGAGGCCAAAAGCCTGTTGCACAGGTGCTGTTATACAGTAAACCAACTTACCAGTGAGCCGATGTTTCCAGACGTTTTGGGCCTTTTTTCTTAAAGCGGCCCTAAAACGGTAAGTTGCCTACGTCAACGTTTCCCCCGGATAAAATCACACCCACTTTCTGCCCGGCATAATCTTCCTTGTTGCGCAACAGGGCAGCCAAAGCCACGGCACTGGAGGGCTCCACCACAATCTTGAGGCGTTCCCAGATGAGCCTCAGGGCCGCGATGATCTCCTTTTCCTCTACCCTGATGATCTTTTCCACGTGCTGCCGGATGATGGGGAAGTTGATATCGCCCAATTGTGTTCTAAGGCCGTCTGCCAGGGTGTGGGTGGTGTCATTTGATTCTATCTGCCCGCTTAGGAGAGACCGGTACGCATCATCGGCTTCAAAAGGCTCACCGCCAACCACCTTGCAGTCTCTCCCGAAGAAATGCGCCGCCAGCGCCGTGCCGCCAATGAGTCCGCCGCCGCCCACCGGAGAGAAGATATAGCGGAGATCAGGTTGTTCTTCCAGCAGTTCCATGGCCGCCGTGCCCTGGCCCAGAATCACGTCTTTGTCATTAGACGGGTGAATGAAATAAGACCCGGTCTCTTTTTCTACCTGGGCAGCCACTTCTTCCCGCGCGATGGGGTTGGAGGCACATTCAATGATCTCACCACCGTAGCCGCGCACTGCGTCTTTTTTTACCTGCGGGGCATTCTCTGGCATCACAATGTAGGCTTTCACGCCAATGCTCTGCGCCGCCAGCGCTAAAGCCTGCGCAAAGTTACCGGAGGAGTGGGTGACCACGCCCCGTGTTTTCTGTTCCTCAGAGAGCTGCAGCACGGCATTGACGGCGCCCCGCATTTTGAAAGCGCCCATCCGCTGGAAATTCTCACACTTGAAAAATACCTCTGCGCCGGAGATTTCATTAAGCAGTCGGGAAGTAAGGACCGGGGTACGGTGAATGAAGGGTGTTATTCTGGCCTGCGTGGCAAGCAGATCTTCTTTCTGCATATAGGGTAAATGATAGAATGGATTCTGATTGGTTCTCACTGCAAAGGAAACAAAAGCCGGGAAAAGGAGAAGGTTTTTGGGCAAGGATGTTCGGCTTGACCTGAGAACTCACCCCTGCCTCTCACAGGAGGGAATCCCGGCAGAGTGGGAGTCCACGCCATGGGGATGTTCAGGCTTGTTTCCATACCGTTCCTACAGCTCATTCTGTATTTTATCCTTGGCCTGTCCCCTGACAGGCCAACTTATAGGAGGCTGGCTTTTGGTTTGTCTTTCGGTCTGTCAGGGGACAGATCGATGTTGAGGAAAACTCTATAAATATGAAGCAGAGCTTGGCTCTTTACTTAGTAGAAAAATTCCCTCTTGGGGGTAGGCCCACGCCAAGGGATGGCAGGTTTGAGTTTTACTCCACTTGAAAAACAAACGGCCACCTACAAGAGGTGGCCGTTTTTGACCTGAATTTCAAAAAACAGATTAATACGGATCTGCCGGATGTGACACTTGTTTGGCTTGGTCTATACCTTCCTGAGGAGATATTGCCCCTATTGGGCCTTTGTCATCCTGGGACTTGGTGGTTTTCGCCAGGCCTTCCCGTACCCTGCGGCCGTAATCTTCGTCGGCGAGGGTGAAGTGCTCAATCATTTTGTCCTGGATGCGCTTGTCGGCGGTAGCCAGGGTGTTCACCAGGTTGGTGATAAGGTCGTCGCGCTCCCAGTCCTGAAAGTTGCGGTAGGTCTCGCCGGCCTGCTTGAAGTCGTTGGTACGGTCAATTTTCTGGCGCACCAGGTTGGCTTCGTAGCGTGGTTGGTAATCTTTGCCGGCTTTAGGGGCCTCCTTGATGTTGCCCAAAGTAGAGGGCTCGTAGTTGATGTGAGGATTCTGACCTTCGCCAAAATCTGTGTGGAAAGACATCTGGCCGCCGCGCTGGTTTGTGGCCACCTTGGCTTTTGGCGCGTTGATAGGCAATTGCAGGTAGTTTGGTCCTACGCGGTAACGCTGGGTGTCTGAGTAGGAGAAGGTACGGCCCTGCAGCATTTTATCATCTGAGAACTCCAGCCCGTCTACCAGCACGCCGGTCCCGAAGGCGGCCTGCTCTACTTCGTTGAAGTAATCCACGGGGTTGCGGTTCAAAGTCATCTTGCCCACTGGCAGGAAGGGGAACTGCTCAATTGACCACAGTTTGGTGTCATCCAGCGGATCGAAGTCCAGTTCTGGGTGCTCATCGTCGCTCATGATCTGCACGCACAGTTCCCACTCTGGGAAGTTACCCTCTTTGATGGCATCAAAAAGGTCCTGGGTGGCGTGGTTGAAGTTTTTGCCCTGGATTTCCTGGGCCTCAGCCTGGGTCAGGTTCCGGATGCCTTGCAGCGGCTCCCAGTGGTATTTCACCAGCACGGCTTCTCCGTTGGCGTTCACCCATTTGTAGGTGTTCACGCCTGAGCCCTGCATCTGCCGGTAGTTGGCCGGAATGCCCCAGGGCGAGAACAGGAACGTGGCCATGTGGGTGGACTCAGGGGTATTGGCGATGAAGTCAAAGATGCGCTCGCCGCTCTGGATGTTGGTTACCGGGTCTGGTTTCTGGGAGTGGATCAGGTCCGGGAATTTCATGGCGTCGCGGATGAAGAAGATCTTGAGGTTGTTGCCCACCAAGTCCCAGTTTCCGTCTTCGGTGTAGAATTTAACCGCAAAACCGCGGGGGTCGCGCAGGGTCTCCGGCGAGTGACCGCCGTGGCCTACTGTTGAGAAACGCACGAACACATCGGTTTTCTTTCCTTTTTCCTGGAACAGTTTGGCACGGGTATATTTAGCAATAGGCTCTCCGCCTACAGTACCATAGGCTTCAAAAACACCGTGGGCTCCGGCGCCTCGGGCGTGCACAACACGCTCAGGAATCCGCTCCCGGTCAAAATGGCTTATTTTCTCAATGAAGTGATAGTTCTCCAGCGTAGCAGGGCCACGGGCACCTATCGTCCGGAGGTTCTGGTTGTCTGTAACCGGATGCCCCTGCCGGGTAGTGAGGTTTTGCCTCTCCTGACCGTTGCTGGCATGGTTGCTTCCAGATTGACCATTGGATTGATTTTGATCTTTTTCCATAGAATGACTGGTGATTAAGGATGATAAATAATATTAACGCGGTACAGATGAGTAAGTTTTGCTAAAAGGGACCTCTTTGCTAACCTCCCGCAGGTAAAACACCTAAGATTGTAGGTCTAAAGGTCCCGGATTAGCCTTTATTTATCAAATTGATAATAGCTATTCCTTTATAGGAGGCATCTATAATGCGAAGCAGTTCGCTTGTAAACGAGCAAAGAAAGGTGGGGCATGACAATACTCTGAAGGTTTTGCCAAGCCGATGGCTGTCCTTGGTGTGTCACCAGGAAGATATCTCACTGGTATTGGAATAGACCGGAACGGAAATAACGTTTCAAGCCTGTTTCGATGAAATCAGCCTAGAAACAGAATAAATGTTTGCTGCTTATTTTAAGAAAGGCTGGGTGGCTAAAACACCTTGAGCTCAGAAGCCGAGGTTTCCAGCGACTCTTCCTGCATCTGGGGCATGAGCTCCAGCAGTTCATCAAAAGTGGAGAGTAGGTTCTGGTAGCTGTCGGCTTCCAGGGCTTCTTCGCACTTTTTCAGGAAAACCTCCTTGGGCTTCAGGTCAGCCAGGTCTTGTTCGGGCTGTACCTGCTGGTCCAAGGTCTGGGTGTCAATGGTGCGCAGCGGCCGATGGATGAGCAACTGAATCTGGGAATGCTTCGCGAAGACCTCCTGGAGTTTGCCGGTGTGGTCGTGCAAGTTGTGCTCGTACTGGAGCTGTACCTCGGCCCAGGCTGGGTAAGGACGGTCGGCGTTGTCATACGCGATCACCTTGGGCAGCACCTCTTCAATGGTGCCTTTGAACCGAACCAGTTTGCGCCAGCACGGAATCTCTATTTCCCGAATATCGCTGAGCTGGCCATCTTCAAAATCAAGGATTACCACCTGCTTGCGGTCAGTGATCTCGGAGAAGCTAAGCGGAATAGGCGAGCCGCTGTAGCGAATGTGCGGCATCTTGTTCACTACCTGCGGACGGTGCAAGTGGCCCAAGGCTACGTAGTCAAACTCGGCAGGAAACTGGTCGCCGCAGATCTGGCCCAGGTTGCCCACGTGGATTTCCTTCTCGCTGTCTGAGGCGCTGCCGCCGGCGGCAAACAAATGGCCTGTAGCCAAGACCGGCACGCCCTGCTGCTTGAATTCCTGGATGAGCGGTACCAATTTCTGGTAATGGTCGCAGATTCCCTGCTTGAGGCGGGCTTCCCGTTCTTCGCCGGTCTCGCCGGGTACCGAGAGGCGCACATCTTTGTCTCTTAGGAAAGGAACGGCGCAGACCACGGCTTTGGGTTGGTTTTCCTCATCGGTGAGCACAATGACCTGGTCCTGGGCTTGGGCGGGGGCGCCGCCTACCACGTGCACGTTGAAATGGCGCAGCAGTTCGGCCGGTGCGTTGAGGGTAGAAACCGAATCATGGTTTCCGCCAATGATGACCAGCTCGCGGCAGCAGGTGCCTTTTACCTCGCGCAGGAAATCATAGTACAGTTTTAGGGCCGTGTTGGAGGGGAAACCTGTATCAAAGACATCGCCGGCGATAAGTAGGAGGTCAATCTTCTCTTCGCAGATGGTCTGGCAGAGCCAGTTGAGAAAAGCCCGATGTTCCTCGGTGCGTTCCTGGTTGGCCAGGCGCTGGCCCAGGTGCCAGTCTGCCGTATGTAATACTCTCATCTTGCCGCGGTTCCTCTCTTGCATGGTAGCCCGAAGATACAAAAGCGGCCACAATTAAAAAGACCCCGCTGACAGGAAAAACCTAAAATACATTTTGCCGCCCTTTCCCGAAAAACAGGCCATAAACGTATAAGGGTTTGGGTGAGAACCTGTACCACAAAGCCGGGCCAGCGTAACCACTCATCCTGAAAGATGGGTGGACGCAGCCTGGCAAGGCGCTAGGCAAAAGTTGGATTGCCGTATTTATCGCCTTTGCCGCAGAAGCCTGGAGGGTGAATACCGCTTGCGCGTGCTTTTGCCGGAAGTGTTTTGAATAAATGACCGCCAAATGAAAGTGCCTGAATGCTGCTTTTGGTGGTTATATTCTTGGAAACAAAGTAATTGAAATCCTGAGCCACCCTGAAATACAGGAAAAAGAAGACCTGTTTCTAACCTGATTTTCAGAAAACGGCTATAAAAACGCCCGCCTGGGCTGGAGGCATTTGCGGGGAAAGCACCCGCCAAATAGAAGCGCCTGCATGGCTTCTTGCGAAAAGTACTTATATTAGCCCCTTCAAGCCTTTTACAAAGCGAACAACAAACAAACTATTCCCTAACTTTTACGCATTTTATGGCAAACCAACTTTTCGCTAGGAAGTCAATTGACAAGCTTAGCGCTGACGCCTTTAGTGAAGGGGCGCACAACCTGAAAAGAACCCTTGGTCCGGGTAACCTTATCGCCTTAGGGGTGGGGGCTATCATCGGGACGGGTATCTTCGTGTTAACGGGTAGTGCGGCTGCACAGTACACTGGGCCAGCCATTGTGCTGGCATTTATCCTGGCTGGTTTGGGCTGTGCTTTCGCCGGTCTTTGCTACGCTGAATTCGCTTCCATGATTCCGATTGCCGGTTCTGCCTACACCTACGGCTACGCCACCTTGGGCGAGTTCGTGGCCTGGATTATTGGCTGGGATTTGATTCTGGAATACCTCTTCGGGGCGGCCACCGTTGCGGTGGGTTGGTCTGGTTACGTGGTGTCTTTCCTGAGAGATTTGGGCGTTAACATACCGCCGCAGTGGAGCAGCGCTTCTGGTGTAGAGATGGTGTTTATTGAAAAGAACAATGCCTGGGTTAGAATAACCGAGCAATTAACCACCTCTCTGGCTGCTGAAGGCGTGGATATCGCCACTTTGCCGCACGCAACCGGTATCTTCAACCTGGTGGCAGCCATTGCCATCACGTTGGTAACTATTTTGTTGGTACGTGGCATGAGTGAGTCTGCCAAGGTTAACAATATTGCAGTTATCATTAAAGTGGGGGTTGTGATCCTGTTCATTCTGGCCGGTGCCAACTACCTGTTTGGTCACTCAGCTGAGGCTTCAGAAAACTGGACTCCTTTTCTTCCTGAGAACAAAGGTGGTTTTGGAGAGTACGGATGGAGCGGCGTAATCAGAGCTGCCGGGGTAATCTTCTTCGCCTACATCGGGTTTGATGCAGTTTCTACAACTGCCCAGGAAGCCAAAAACCCGCAGAAAGACATGCCAATTGGTATCTTAGGTTCACTGGTTATCTGTACTATTCTTTACATTCTGGTGTCTGGTATTTTGACTGCCATGGTGCATTACAGCCAGCTGAACGTAGCTGAGCCTATTGCCATTGGTATTGAGAAAACTGGTTACACTTTCCTGCGTGACTTGATTAAAATTGGGGCAATCGCCGGTCTTTCTTCGGTGATGTTGGTGATGTTGATGTCTCAACCGCGAATCTTCTACACCATGGCTAATGATGGTCTTTTACCTCCTATTTTTGGTAAACTGCACCCTAAATTCAGAACTCCGCACGTGAGTACCATCTTAACCGGCCTTATCTGTGCCTTGGTAGCGGGTGCTTTCTCCGTGGATGAACTGGGTCACCTGGTGTCCATCGGAACGCTGTTGGCCTTCGTGATTGTGTGTGCCGGCGTTTGGTACCTGCGCGTGAAAGAGCCTAACCGTCCGCGTCCGTTCAAAACCCCGTTGGTGCCGTTGGTGCCTATTTTGGGTATTCTGGTTTGCCTTGGCATGATGGCAGGTCTACCTGCCGAGACCTGGTACCGTCTGCTTGGCTGGATGGCCATTGGTATTATTATCTACTTTGTTTACGGAAAGAAAAACAGCGTTATCCGGAAAGAACAAAACCTGTAATAAGCCTCGTTTTCATACTTTCAAAAGCCCAGTCCAGTCATGGACTGGGCTTTTTGTTTGTGCTCACCTCAACTATTCCAACAGCTTTTCAGGTGTTCTGCAAAAGCAATAGCATTGATTTTGGGGGTGGTGTTAGGGGAAACAGGTTTATTCTCTGTCTGTACAAGAAATCCAATCCTCATTCTTCCCGCATTAAGCCCTATGAAAAAAGAACTTTACAAGTCCCGCAGACCGCTTGGGTTATTCATTTTGATGCTAGGTGTGCTTTTCCTTTCCGGGGAAAACATTAGTGCGCAGACCTGGAACCCACAGGAACTCTACAAACTCAGAAAGAGCGGGAAAGCCTCCCTGCAAGTGCAAAGGGATTTCTCTAAACCCCAGAATTTGCCCTTTGCAGATGCTTTGATTGCGCCTTCTTCGGCAATTTCCAAGAATGTTGAGGTAGAGGGTGACCAGTTCTGGAGTGAGAACTATGGCCTTAGCGGGACAGATGGAAATATTATAAGCGTTCTGGAGGTAGGAGATAAAATATATGCAGCCGGTGAGTTCACCACCATAGGGAATGCCAGGGCCAGGAATGTGGCCATGTGGGATGGTCAGAAATGGCACCCAGTGGGAGACGGGTTTAATGGCCCCGTTGCTGCCTTGGTTTGGCACCAGGGCCAGTTGTATGCCGGAGGTTACTACAAGGCGGTAGGCAAAGTAAAAGCATATGGTATAGCCAGATGGGATGGCAACCAGTGGCACCCGGTCAGCAACAATCCCCAGAGCCCTGGGCTTGCCTCTGGTTTTGTGCAAGATTTTATATCAGATGAAGAGAACGGTAAACTGTACATATCAGGTAGTTTCACCAACGTGGACGGAGTGGAAGGCACCGGCAACATTGCGGTTTGGGATGGGACGAAGTGGGCGGGTCTGGCCGGCGGTTCAGACGGAGGCATATCTGCCTCTTTCCTGCACGACGATAAGCTTTTCATAAGCGGGGTTTTTAGCCAGGTTGGTAGAAAAGCCTTGAAAAACGTAGCCTACTACCAAAACGGGGAGTGGCACCAGATGGGGACCACTGACCAAGGCGCAGATACCCCAATTTTCCATTTCGCTTTGGAAGAGGAAGGTGGTAATACCTTATTGGCTGGAGGCATGTTTGTAACCATAGACGGGAAGACACTCAATGGATTAGCCCGTTATGATATAGATTCCAAAACCTGGTCTGCCTTTACTAATGGGGAGAACATCGGGGTTAAGTCTGGCGTAGAGCGCGGCGAGGTGAAAATCATCAAGGTGGTAAATGGTTCCATCTATATTGGCGGGCAGTTTGACAATGTGGTGGGCACAAAAGCAGATGGAGTGGCAGTCTATACGAAGGATAAAGGTTTCAGACCAATTGGTACTGGACTGGCTGGAGTAAACGACTTGCTCATCCATGAAAATGAAATAATGACGTTTGGCGGTTCGGTTACTGCCAATGGAATGGTGCATGGCGAAATAGACGGTGAGTTCACCCTTTTTGCGGGAGATTCCGTGATTTACGGTATGGCCCGCGCGCCTTTTGATCCTGCAAACCCCACCTCAGACCTGAAATGGCGTACCTTTTTAGGGAAGCCTTTCTTTGCCGCTAATGGTTACATCAGAAAGTTTCTGGTGCACAAAGGGGAATTGTACGTGGCCGGGTCATTCACCAAAATAGGGCATGACCGGGTAGAGAACATTGCCCGCTGGAACGGCAAAAACTGGGTGCCCCTTGCCGGCGGGTTGAATGGCGCGAATATCAATGACATGGTAACCATTGGCGATGACCTGTACGTGGGCGGTTCTTTTAGCGTGACTGATGTAGATGATTGGTCGGTTGGTTCCCATGTGGCTCGGTGGGATGGCCAGAAATGGCACGCATTAGGAAGGGGAGTGGGTGGTTATCAGAACTCAGAAGTATACACCCTGGCAACTGATGGCACTAACCTCTATGTAGCAGGAATCCTTCTTGAGCTGGCAGGCAACCCCAACGGAACCGACTTGGAGATTGCCAATATCGCTAAATGGGATGGTCGGGCCTGGAGCTCTTTGGGATCAGGACTTGATCTGAACGGCCGGGTTTACAGCCTGTTGTACCATGAGGGGGCGCTCTATGCAGGGGGAGGCATTCGGCTGCCCGGCAATGATACCCAAATGTCCGATCTATCTAAATGGGATGGTCAAAACTGGAGCAGTGTAGGGCAGTTCAATCATATGATTCGGAGTATGATCTGGGATGAGGATAACTTCTATGTAGGAGGCTTGTTCAACGGAGTGAATGGGGAAAGTACGGGTGCTTTGGTAAAAGGAACCGGTGACGGAAAGTGGGAGGGAGTGGGTAATATAAGTGGTGGTACCGTGGTAGGCGTTACCAATGTGTATCGGCACAACGGGCTTCTATTTGTGGGAGGAGTCTTTCAAAATGCTGGAGATTTGACTGGGGTGAACGGGATGGCCTATCTGAACCGGGCAGGTGAATGGAAAGCCATGGGCAGCGGCGTGAACGGATCTGTGTACAGCATGCTGGGTTTGGAAGACCAACTTTGGGTAGCCGGGGGCTTTACCTTTGCCGGAGGCAAAACCGCCTATGGATTTACCACCTGGCGTGATCCAGGCGTGATTAGATCGGCACCACTGGAAGGAGAATCCACTTCTAAACCAAAGATGGTTCGTTTGTTCCCTAATCCTGCTGCGGGTATGGTGAACCTAGTAGGCCTGAAAAGCAATATCACCAGGGTGATTCTGCATGATCTAAGTGGAAAAGTAATTCTTAACCAGCAGTACTCTCCAACTATGGAATTGCAGCTGTCCATCGCCAACCTGGCCCCGGGGCTTTACATTGCCGAGATCTACACGAACAAAGGCAAACAGGTGGAGAAACTGGTGGTGAGATAATCATTTTCAGACAGCGGAGGACCCCCAGAAGAGCTTTGTTTTAAGGCCGTTTTTGATAGAATAGGTCTAAAACATGTATGGCCAATCCTTTAATAGTAAATTGATACTTATTGGTTGGTAACCAGAGTAGTTGGCCTTCGTGCCTGTAAGTACAGAGCCTAGAGATATAGATTGACAATTCAGTAATAAAGAGAAGATTTAACATCCTAAGTAAAAGCCCGGTTCATAGTTGGATCGGGCTTTTTGTTTGCGAATATGATTCTGTTTTGGGGGTGTTTTTGCGAGAATATTAAAGAAATAGAATATGTGTTGATTAGCTTTTTTTAAGGGTTTGTTTTCCTTATTTTTCCTCTTCCATACAAACACAATCTATCAAACAAACCCTTATTCAAGCTCCCATGAAAAAAGTATTTCTCTCCGTGCTGGCGGTGGCGGCCTTGTCGCTGCAGAGCCGGGCACAGGAGACTTTCCCGCGCAATGGGGTGTATGATGAGCGCTCCGGACTGCGGGCCTTCACCAATGCCACCATTTTCGTGGATTACCAAACCAGGCTGGAGAACGCCACCCTGGTTATCAAAGACGGCAAAGTGGTTGCCGTAGGCACCAAAGTAGCCGTGCCCCAGGGCGCCATGGTCACCGATCTGAAAGGCAAAACCGTGTACCCCGGCTTCGTGGACCCATACACCAGCTACGGGGTGCCCACGCCGCCGGCCCGTTCGTTCAGCTTCAACAGTCCGCCCCAGGCCGAGTCTAAAAAAGAAGGCGCCTTCAACTGGAACCAGGCCATCCGCCCCGAGACCAATGCGGTAGAACTATTCAAAGTAGACACCAAAGCCGCCGAAGAATTGCGCAAGCTTGGGTTTGGAGCCGTTTTGACCATCCACCAGGACGGAATCGCCCGCGGCGCTGCGTCATTGGTGTCTTTGGCGAACAAAAAGGAAAACCAGGTTATTTTGCTGGACAAAGCCGCCGGTGCTTTATCGCTGGACAAAGGTTCTTCCACCCAGGAATACCCCAGCTCCATCATGGGTTCCATCGCCCTGCTGCGCCAGACCTACCTTGATGCCCAGTGGAATGCCAAAAACCAGGACAAAGAGCAGAACATCTCGCTTAAAGCTTTCAATGAATTGAACCGCCTGCCGCAGATCTTTGAGGTAAGCAACAAACTCAATGCCGTACGCGCCGACAAAGTGGGTGACGAGTTCGGTTACCAGTACATCTTCAAAGGCCAGGGCGATGAGTACCAGATGCTGCCCCAGGTCAAAGCCACCAACGCGGCCTACATCCTCAACGTGAACTTCCCCGATGCCTACAACGTGGAAGACCCGTACGATGCCCGCCGCGTGGGAATTGAGGAAATGAAGCACTGGGAAATGGCCCCTGCCAACCCGGCCATGCTGGTGAAAGAAGGTGTCGCCATTGCCTTCACCACCGCTGACCTGCGCGATAAAAGCAAGTTTCTGCCTAATCTGCGTAAAGCTACTTCCTACGGGTTGTCTGAGCAGGAAGCCCTGAAAGCCCTTACCTTCACGCCCGCCAAACTGCTCAAAGCCGATAAGTACGTGGGTACGCTGCGCGAAGGAATGCAAGCCAACTTCGTGGTAGCTTCGGGTAACCTGTTTGATGCCTCCACGCTGCTCCTGGAAAACTGGGTGCAGGGCCAGGGATACAAAATCAGCGAGACGCCCGCCGATTTCCGGGGTGTGTACACGTTGAAAGTAGCCAATCAGCCAGAGCGCCGCATGCTCATCTCCGGCACGCCTGAGAAACCAGAACTGAAAGTAGTGGCCCAGGATACCCTGAAAGGCACTCTTTCTTTAAGCGGTGAATTGCTCACCATGACCTTCGCGCCCGCCAAAAACGGGAAAGAAAGCATCCGGCTCACCGGCTGGTACACCGGCAAAGGATTCCAGGGCGAGGCCCAGTTGCCGGATGCCCAGATGGTGAAATGGACCGCCCTTCTCTCTGAAGCCGCTACCCAGCAAGCCAAACGCGACACGGCCCGTTCCCGCTCCAATGAAGCCCTGAACCTGGGTAAACTTACCTTCCCGTTTGCGGCCTTTGGGAGAACCGAACTGCCGAAAGCAGAGACCGTCCTCATCAAGAACGCCACCGTCTGGACGAACGAGAAAGAAGGCAAATTGCAGAACGCTGATGTGTTGCTGAAAAACGGCAAGATCGCGCAAGTAGGCAAAAACCTTTCCGCTAACGGGGCCAAGGTCATTGACGGCACCGGCAAACACGTAACACCGGGTATCATTGATGAGCACTCGCACATCGCCCTGGATGGCGTGAACGAAGGTACCCAGGCCGTTACCTCTGAGGTGCGCATGGCCGATGTGGTGAACCATGAGCAGGTGAATATCTACCGCCAGTTGGCCGGTGGGGTGACTACTTCCCAGTTGCTGCACGGCTCGGCCAACCCCATTGGGGGACAGTCGGCCATCATCAAATTGCGCTGGGGCCAGGCGCCGGAGAAACTGATGTTTGAAGGCGCAGATCCGTTCATCAAATTCGCTTTGGGTGAGAACGTGAAGCAGTCTAACCGCTCGCCGCAGTACAACGTGCGCTTC
Organism: Rufibacter aurantiacus; assembly: GCF_017916345.1. NCBI lineage: Bacteria > Pseudomonadati > Bacteroidota > Cytophagia > Cytophagales > Hymenobacteraceae > Rufibacter > Rufibacter aurantiacus. Next base: position 6,024 of record NZ_JAFMSV010000001.1, on the reverse strand, counting down.
CCGCAGACCCGTATGGGCGTGGAGCAGGTGATGGTAGATGCCTTCCAGCGCGCCAAGGAATACCAGAAAGCTTTAGCTGATTACAACAAGCTCTCCAAATCGCAGAAAGCCAAAACCCCGGCCCCGCGCCGCGACCTGGAACTGGACGCCTTGTCTGAGATCCTGAAAGACGAGCGGTTCATCACCTGCCACTCCTATGTGCAGTCTGAGATCAACATGCTCATGAAAGTGGCTGACCAGATGGGCTTCCGGGTGAACACTTTCACCCACATCCTGGAAGGGTATAAAGTAGCCGATAAGATGAAGGCCCGCAACATTGGTGCTTCTACCTTCTCTGACTGGTGGGCATACAAAATGGAGGTGAAAGACGCCATTCCGTACAACGCCGCCATCATGCACAACGTGGGCGTGACTACCGCCATCAACTCAGACGATGCCGAGATGGCCCGCCGCCTGAACCAGGAAGCCGCCAAAACCATGAAGTACGGCGGGGTTTCTGAGGAAGATGCCTTGAAGATGGTGACCCTGAACCCAGCCAAACTTCTCCACCTGGATGACAAAGTAGGTAGCCTGAAAGCCGGGAAAGACGCCGACGTGGTGATCTGGAACGAGCATCCGCTGTCTATCTACGCCCGCCCGGAGAAAACCTTCGTGGACGGAATCGCTTACTTTGACCTAGAGCAAGACAAGCAACTGCAGGTAGAGCAAGAGAAAGAGCGCTTGCGTCTGATCAACAAAATGCTGGCCGCTAAATCCCGCGGAGAGCGCACCCAATCCGCCGCGCCCTCGCGCCGGGGCGCAGACCAGGTACTGCACTGCGAAGACCTGAGCACTGAGGGAGAGAAAACTTATCAGGAATCCGAGTATCATCAAAAATAAGGAGACCACGCTATGCAAACTTTAAAAAATACTGTGGTAAGCCTTACCTCTAAAAACATGCAACATCGTCTTTTGCTCGCGGCCGCCTTGTTCGTGAGCACCTCTGCTGCCTGGGCCCAGGTTCCCGTGCCAGCCGGCCGGCAATCCAAAGCCACCGTGCTCACCGGGGCCACCCTGCACGTGGGGAACGGCCAGGTAGTGGAAGGGGCAACCGTCGCTTTCAACGAAGGTAAAATCACTTATGCCGGCCCGGCGCCCGGGTTCAATGCGGGTGCTACTGCCTATGAAACCGTAAACGTCAGCGGCAAGCACATTTACCCAGGTATGATTTTGCCCAACAGCCAGATCGGGTTGAACGAGGTGGAATCTGTGAGGGCCACGCTGGACCAGCAGGAGGTTGGTTTGTTCAACCCCAATGTCCGTTCAGTGGTGGCGTACAACACAGATTCAGACATCACGCCTACGCTCCGTTCCAACGGTGTGCTTATGGCGCAGATCACTCCGGTGGGCGGCATGATCTCGGGGTCGTCCTCGGTGGTGCAGCTGGATGCCTGGAACTGGGAAGATGCCTTGGTGAAAGCCGATGCCGGTATCCACCTGCGCTGGCCCGCCATGGTGCAGCAATCCGCTGACAATTCTCCGCAAGTGGCCCAGCGCCGCCAGGCCCGGCAGACCGGTTTGCAGGAACTGGAAGCTCTGTTGGCCGAGGCCAAAGTCTACAAAGACCAGAAGAACGACCGCCAGAACCTGAAGCTTGCTTCTTTGGGTGGTCTGTTTGACGGTTCCAAGAAGCTGTTCATCCACGCTGATTATGGCAAGGAGATAGTGGAGTCTGTGCGGTTCGCGCAAAAAGCAGGTGTGAAGCAGCTGGTAATTGTAGGTGGTGGTGATGCCCTGGTAGTAGCCGATTTCCTGAAGGAAAACAGCGTTCCGGTGATTTACTCAGGGGTGCACGCCTTGCCGTCCCGTGCCGGCGATGATGTGTATCTGCCTTACAAAATGCCAGGTTTGCTGCAACAGGCCGGAGTTTTGTTCTGCCTGGACTACGACGCCAGCCTGCATGGTTCCAGAAACCTGCCGTTCATTGCCGGTACGGCCGTGGCCTTCGGGCTGCCTAAAGAGCAGGCACTCTCCTCCGTGACCCTGAATGCCGCCAGAATTCTGGGTGTAGACAAACAGGTGGGTTCCGTGGAAGTAGGCAAGGACGCCAGCCTGGTGGTTTCTGAAGGGGATATCCTGGACATGCGCACGAACAAAATCAGTCATGCCTTTATCCAGGGCCGTCAGCTGAACTTGTCAGACAAGCAGAAGTACCTGTATGATAAATTCAACGGAAAGTATCAGCAAGAAACCAAAGCAGATATCGGAAAATAGCCCTGTTTACTTTTGATGTACAAGAAAACCCACCTTAAAAGGTGGGTTTTCTGTTTTTAGCCATTATTTCTAAAAATAACGCTAAAACAGGGCTTGTTAAACCAACTAAAACAAAATATTCCCGGTTTAAGATAAAATTTACTTTAATCAGGTAGATAAAGGTAGGTTTATAGCATTTTTCAATGTGTAAATATCTATCTCACTTATAGTTGACGGGGCTAATTGAAATTATCTAAATGTGGCGTACTTTTGTCTGAACCGTGCCTTTCGTAATATGAGAGTACTGCCGGTGTGAGTTAAATCCATTTTGGTAAAAATGGATTTTTAACTTATGGATGCCTACAAGATGAACGACCATTATAAAATTAGCCAGGAAACAGAATTGCCAAGATCTACCTCTTCACCACTAGACTTTGAGTTGATGTATGCTTTGGCTGAATATAGCCATGAACCTATGATGCTGGTGCAGCCAGACGGGACTTTCCTGTTTGTCAATTCTGCCATCTGCCAGTTAGTGGGGCAAACAAAAGAGTTTCTTTTAAAAGACGGGCGGAAGGGATTAATTGATTTAAGTGATGACAGGTGGGAATTTGCGCTCAAAGCCAGAAGGGAGCATGGGCATTATAAGGGCGAGGTGAACCTGGTACACAAGTCGGGCATAAAGATTCCTGTTGAACTGGGTTCCAGAACGTTCTCCACCTCTAAAGGTGCTCAATTTGTGAGTGTGCATGTACGCGACCTCAGAGCCGAGAAGGATTCTCAGGAGTGTATTGAAAAACAGCAGCAGGAACTGAAAAACACGGTTCGTGAACTTCAGTTGGTTCTGGACTCAACCGCAGACTTTATCTGTACTTTTTCCCTGGATGGCTATTTGCTGCATGTAAATCAGGCCTGTCATTCAATTTTGGGATATACCCCGTCAGAAATGATAGGGAAGCACTGTACTGAGTTCATTCACCCAGAAGATGTCACCAAGACGGCAGATGACGCGAAAGAGGTGATTAAGAATTCCTCTACTCTAAACTTCAAGAACCGGTACATTCATAAAAATGGGTCAGTCATTTACTTCTCCTGGTCCTCCTCATTAATAAAAGAAGAAAGCAAGGTTTACTGCATCGGTCGCGACATCACCAAAGAGGTACTGAATGATTCGAAGGACCGGGAAAATGACTACCGTCTGCAGTCCTTGCTTCAGGAAGGGCATGACATGGTTTGTATCCTTGACCAGGAGGGGACCTACACTTTTGTGAGTGGCAGCGTGCGGCACGTCCTTGGTTTTGAGCCCGAGGAACTGCTGGGGTACAAAGCCTTTGATTTTATCCACCCAGACCATATCCCCGAAATCCTTTCCGATTTTGAACAAGTCATGGCTGGGGTAGACCTTAAAACAAAACCTTTCCGTTTCAAAGCCAAGTCTGGTGAGTGGCGCTGGATTGAGACCAAAGGTGTGAACTGCTTCCATCATCCGGCCATCAATGGCATCATCATCAATTCCCGGGATATCACTGATCGGTTGGAAGCCCAGAATCAATTAGAGCGCAGCGAAAAACTGTATAAAGCCCTTTTTGAGAACAACCCAGATAGCGTTTACTCGCTTGATAAAGAAGGCAACTTCACATCGGTGAATGCTACTACAGTGGCCTGCAGCGGGTACTCAGAAGAGGAACTGCTCAAAATGAACTTTGTGCAGATGCTGCACCCAGATTGGGTAGAAGAAACCTTGGCCGATTACGAGGAAACCTTGGCTGGGGTGTCTAGCACTTCAGAGACGGTAATCTTAACGGCCCAGGGTGAAAAGCTGAACCTGGCCATCACCAAAGTACCAGTGATTGTAGGAGGTGAATTAATAGGTATCCACGGAATTGCAAAGGATGTAACTGAGACCAAGCAGCAGCAGCGGCTTTTGAAAGAAACTGCCAGGCGGTTAAACAGTATTCTGGAGAGTATCAAAGATGCTTTCTTTACTTTGGACAAGAACTGGTGCTTTACCTATGTGAACAACAAGTTTGAAAGTTCGCTGGGGGTGAAGAGCCATGAATTGCATGGTTTGGATGTCAGGGAGGTGTATCCGCCGGAGAAGTTCGGCAAGTTCTACGCTAAGTTCAAGCGCGCTATTGACCTACAACACCCCGTACACTTTGAGATTTTCTATGATGGCCTGAATAAATGGCTAGACGTTAGTGCCTACCCCTCTGAAGAAGGCTTGTCTGTTTTTATCAAAGGCATTAGCGCACGCAAGAAAGTAGAGGCAGAGCTGAAGAAACTCTCGCTGGTGGCCAGTAAAACCGTGAACTCGGTCTACATCACAGATGAAGAAGGGCGTATTGAATGGGTGAACGAAGGATTTACCAGGGTAACAGGGTATACCCTGGAAGAAGTAATAGGGCGCAAGCCGGGTGATCTTCTGGCGGGGCCGGAAACTAACCCGGAGAGAGTATCCATGATCAGGAAGAAGCTGGCCTATGACAAACCGTTTGTGCAGGAGGTGCAGAACCGCAGTAAGACAGGGGAGGTCTACTGGTCCAAGCTGGATGTCACTCCTATCATAGATGATGTTACCGGGGGCAGGAAGAAGTTCATTGTTATTGAAACAGAAATCACTGAACAGAAGAAAGCAGAAGAGGAGCGCGCCAAACTTACCGAGGAACTTCTCCGGCGGAACCGTCACTTAGAGCAGTTTACTTATATAGTGTCCCATAACCTGCGTTCTCCTGTAGCCAACATACTTGGGCTGACCTCGCTGTTAAATACTTCAGATAACAAGGAATTTCAGGAAGGCATTACTGCAAGGCTAAAACAGACTGCCCAGAACCTGGACTATATAATAAGAGACCTGAATGAAATGCTAAGCCTCCAGGCCGGATTCATGGAAGAGCGGGAGCGCATATTTCTGCCTGAGATAGTAGACCAAGCCATCCAGTTTTTGCCAGCCGACAGTTATGAAAAAGTAGCGGTTGAGTTGAACGGCATTGAAGAGATTGGTTCTATAAGGAGTTATGTGAGTAGCATCTTAAGTAACCTTTTAACCAATGCTGTGAAGTATAAATCACCGGACCGGTCCTTGATTCTAAGCATTAAGGCAGAACTTCATGAACAAGACGAGGTGCTCTGCCTTTCTGTAAGCGACAACGGTTTAGGCATAAATTTGGAAAAAGAGGGCAAAAACCTATTTGGGTTGTACAAGCGATTCCACTTCCATGTCTCTGGAAGAGGCTTAGGTCTTTATTTAGTCAAAACACAAGCCGAGGCATTAGGTGGATATGTAACGGTGGAAAGCCAACTAAACATAGGCTCTACATTCAAGGTATGGCTGAAAAACTACAAGTAATCTAAGTATCTGTAAAGGTTTATTGATTGTAAAGAAAGGAATAAAGGTTATACAAAGAAGGCAGGGTGTTGCTCACTTTGCCTTCTTTGTTTACCAGGGGTAAGAAAGCAGGTCAGGCGCAAGCTAGGCAGGCAATGTCTCTTAAGGCGCTTCAGAAAATCATTATTACCGTGGAACTTCCGGGCACCCTTCCAAAGTTCTTCCCCAGGCACCGGCCGGGAGCCGTTCTCCAAACAAAAGTGGAAAGAAAAACCTACCCCTATCGGGAACTTCCAGGTACCTCATGGTGGTTCTAGCCCAGGGTGCAGCAGGGGCTCATAGCCGAAAGGTATCCATCGAAAAATTTTTCCTAATTGGAACTTCCTGTCCTTCACTATGGTTAACCCCTAGGCTCCGGCAAGGAACAGCGAAAAGGGACCTTCTTCCGCAAAAAGGCCTTGGAA
>NZ_JAFMSV010000011.1:0-553 GCF_017916345.1 Rufibacter aurantiacus | reverse complement strand
CGTTGGCTGTCAAAAAAACTATAAAATGAAAAAATTATTACTCCTAATTGTACTGACTTTAAGTACGTCATTTCTAACGGTTGCTCAAAGTAAGGATGAGCAACTATATGCAGCTGTCCAAAAGAATGACAAAGCCAAGGTTGAAGCGCTTCTCAAGAAAAAGGCTGACCCGAACTATATTAAGCAGGCAGGACCTTGGATGAAGGTAAACCCGTTGATTACTGCAGTTAACAATTCAAATATTGAGATTGTGAAGCTTTTAATTGCTAATCAAGCACAAATAGACTGGAAAGACGGATTTAATACCACAGCCTTAATGTATGCGGCATCCAAAGGGAATAAAGAAGTTGTAGAGTTGCTATTAGCAAGTGGCGCAGACGTTAATGCTACTGATGGTGATGGCAACACCGTTCTTACTGCCGCTAAGGAAAGCAAGAATCCTGAAGTTATTTCGCTTATAGAAAGTAGACTGAATAAATAATTTCGTCAGCCAACACAGTGTATACAAAACCCTTGCTTCGCTGCGGGCTTTGCATACACGCGGCCGTTGGCA
>NZ_JAFMSV010000010.1:0-949 GCF_017916345.1 Rufibacter aurantiacus | reverse complement strand
GCCGCCTTGCCCGCCCCGGCCTTGGCCACGATGTCGTAGGCGCTGAGCACCTTGCTGCCCTCGATGCTCACGTCGAACACCCGCTTGCCGGCCGCCGTCCAGTACAGGTCGGCGAAGTGCAGCACCACCTGGTACTCCCCGCCCTTGACGGGGATGTTGTAGGAGAAGGCGGTCCCGAACCGGTTGGAGCGGTAGATGGCGTCGTCCCCCGTCCCGGCGATGGCGTCGGTGGTGGGGCTCTTCTTGGACCCGCCCGAGGCGAAGGCGTCCGCGGCGAAGACGCCCCGCGAGGTGGTCTCCTGCGGGCCGCCGGCGTTGTAGCGGTAGGCCTCCCCGGAGGAGGTCCCGCCCGAGACGGTCAGGCTGAAGTCATCCGTGGCGCTGCCGCCCTTCCCGTCCGAGGCCGTCACCCGCACGGCCAGCGTGCCCGCGTCGGCCGCCGCCGGCGTGCCGCTGAAGGAGCGGGCCGCCCCGCTGAAGCTCAGCCAGGAGGGCAGCGCCCCGCCCCCGGCCAGCGCGGCCGAGTAGCTCAGCGCGTCCCCGTCCGGGTCGGTGAAGGTGCCCGCCGGGAAGGCGTAGCTGAAGGCCGCGCCCGCCGTGGCGCTCTGGTCCGGGATGGCGGTGGCCACCACCGGCGAGCCGTTCGCCCCGCCCCCGGTCACCGTGAGGGTGAACTGGTCGGAGGCGCTGCCGCCCTTCCCGTCAGAGGCCGTCAGCCGGACGGTCAGCGTCACCGCCGAGGCCGGGGCCGTCCCGCTCAGCTGCCGGGTCGACGGGCTGAAGGTCAGCCAGGAGGGCAGCGCGCTGCCGTTGCCCTGCGTGGCCGAGAGCGTCAGCGCGTCCCCGTCCGGGTCGGTGAAGGTCCCGCTCGGCACGGTGTAGGCGTAGGCCGCCCCCGCCGCCACGCTCTGGTCCGGAACCGGCGCCGACACCACCGGCGGCTGGTTCG